>NZ_JAJJBU010000003.1 GCF_020905375.1 Arthrobacter cryoconiti | reverse complement strand
GGTATCAATAAAACTTGGCACACTATTGAGTTCTCAAACAACAACTGCATTCGAGTAATTGCTAAATGTTTTTCTCACTTAGTTTTCGTCGACGCGATATTCATACTTTATTACATTAGAATTCACTTTGTCCAATCCGCAATATGTGCGGCTGGTCACTTCATAAATTCCTCAAACCCGTACTTTTTCTGATTCATTCACTTTAGAAGTAAATGATAATAAAAATATTTTATAGGCTTGGTTTCCTGCAAATTGGGAGCCTTGCTTCTCTCGAAGCGGCTCAACCTTGTGCAGGCGACAGATAGAACAATACAGCGCTGCCCGCCCCCACGCAAATCGGGGGCGGGCAGCGCTGACGGGGACGTCCGTGACCAACTGTTTTATGAGGAAAAAATCAGCTGTCGAGTTCCACCATGGACAAGGTGCGCTTCCCACGGCGTACCAAAAGGTATTTGCCATGTAATGCCTGTGAATTCCCCAAAATCGTGTCCGGGTCACTCACTTTGGCGTTGTTGACATACGCCCCGCCCTCACCGATGGTGCGGCGCGCTTCAGAATTGCTCCTCGACAGCCCTGCAGCGACTAGCAGTTCCACAATTGTTACTCCTGCAGCAGGCACTATGGCTCGCGGCAACTCACGAGTCGCCGACTCAAGGGTGTCCAAGTCCAAGGCGCTTAGCTCACCTTGTCCGAACAAGGCGGCGGAGGCAGCGATGACTTTTTCGGTTGCGTCCACGCCATGCACCAGAGAGGTCACTTGGAATGCCAAGGTGCGCTGGCCTTCACGGGCCTGCGGTTTCCACCGAACACACTCAGCAATCGTGGCTAGTTCTTCGCGGGAGAGAAATGTGAACACCTTCAAACGATCGATAACGTCGTCATCGGCAGTGTTTAGCCAGAACTGGTACATGTCAAAGGGACTGCACATGGCCGGGTCAAGCCAGATGGCGTTGCCTTCGCTCTTGCCGAACTTAGTTCCGTCAGAGTTGGTGATCAACGGCGTGCCCAGTGCATGGACCGAGGCGCCTTCAACCTTGCGGATCAAATCGGTGCCGCTTGTCAGGTTCCCCCACTGGTCGGACCCGCCCTGCTGCAATACACAGCCGTACTGGCGGAACAGCTCAAGATAGTCCATGCCCTGCAGGATCTGGTAGCTGAACTCGGCGTAGCTGATACCGTCATCGGAGTTCAGCCGCGAGGCCACAATGTCCTTCTTGATCATGGTGCCGACGCGGAAGTACTTGCCTACGTCACGCAGGAAGTCCAGCACCGACATCGGTTCGGTCCAGTCAAGGTTGTTAACCATGCGTGCGGCGTTCTCGCCCTCAAAAGACAGGAAGCGCTGAACCTGGCCTTGCAGGTAACCAACCCATTCCTCAACTGTTTCCTTCGAGTTCATGGTGCGCTCCGCCGTCGGGCGCGGATCCCCCACCAACCCGGTGGACCCGCCCACCAATCCCAGGGGCTTGTGTCCAGCTAATTGCATACGGCGCATTGTCAGTAGCTGAACCAGGTTTCCTAGGTGCAAGCTAGGTGCGGTTGGGTCGAATCCGCAATAGTACGTAATGGGTTCTCCAGCGAGTAATTCCTCCAGGGCGGCTTCGTCGGTAGAGACCTGAATGAGGCCCCTCCATTTGAGCTCCTGCCATACATTGGCGAAGCTGGGGTCATTCTCAGGGGCGCGGAGTTCAGTTTGCAAAGACACACCACAAAATTACCAGCACGACGGCGTTTCTTCCGCCTCGCGTTCGGCGCGTCCTACCGCTGCGCGCAACAGTAGGACGCGTCAGTCACTTTTTTTCTAGCGCTCGATACCTTCGGGCAAAGGCTCCGAAGTGATCAGGCGGAGACGCTGGGTAGGCCTGGTCATAGCAACGTAAAGATCACCGACGCGGCCGCCCGCGCCAGCCAAGAGTGCTGCTGGCTCCACGATCACGACGCCGTCGAACTCCAGACCCTTGGCTTGGTGCGGGTCAAGGACCACAATGTCTTGCACCGTGGAGCCGGCGCCATGCCCGATTCGGTGGCCGTAAACAGCGCGAAGAGCAACCGTGATGTCGCTGACCTGAACTTTCGGCGCGATGACCGCGATCAATCCTCCGGCCACAGCCGCAGTTTCTTCCTCCATCACCGCCACCACCTGGTCCACTACTGCGCCCGCAGCGACTCGGTCGATGATCGGTTCCCACTCGCCCTCGCGTACTGCCTTCGGTGTAGAGACCACCTGACCGGCAGCGTTAGCCATGCGCGCGGCTGCCTCAGCGATCTGGGTGGGCGTACGGTAGTTGACGCTCAGCTCCTCCAGAGCCCAACGCTCGCCGAAGAACGGGCTCAACGCACCCTGCCACGAGGAAGCTCCGGCTGCCGAGCTCGTTTGGGCAATGTCGCCCACAATGGTGAAGGACTTCACCGGGCACCGGCGCACCAACAGGCGCCACTGCATCGGAGAAAGCTCCTGAGCCTCGTCCACCACCACGTGCCCGTAGGCCCAGCTTCTATCGGTCAAAGCCACTTCAGCATTGCTGAGATGATCGCCATCAACCACGTTGAAATCAGCCAGCTGCTCGGCCGTCAGCATGCCGTCGACCCCCGAGTCTTCTAGCAATTGATTCATATTGGAAATAGCCTTCTCGGCATTTGTCAGATCCCGCTTGCGCTGCGCGTCATGGGCAGCTTCGGCCCGTCCTCCCGTAGCGTCCAACTCACCGAGGAGTTCCGCGGCCTCATCCAACAGCGGAACGTCAGACTCCGTCCAGGGGGAGTTAGCCGGGCGCAACAGCAGAGCTCGCTGCGCGGCGCTGAACTGGGGGGCCACTGCGGCGAGGATCTCTGGCTTGCTGAACATGTCCCGCACCAGCTTTTCGGCGCTCATCGGCATCCAGCACAGATTCAGTATCGTTCGCACGTCTCGAGATCCTCTGACGTCTTCCGCCAGGTATGACCGATCAGCCGTGTTCCCGGCCCCGGAGCCCTCAATATGTTCGCGTAGTTGCTCCGTTAATTCGCGCAGCAGTGTTTTCACAAACGTCACTCTGGCTTCATTGTGCGGCTTGCCGGTGGCGCGTGCTTTGTCTCTGGCGCGGCGCACCTGACGTGACGTAAGTACCAGTCTGGTCCCTTCGACGTCGACCCTGGAATCACCGTGGGGTAACCGTTGGCGGTTGGCCACAGCGTTCGCCATCACCGCCACCATGTCAATGCCGCCCTTAAGCTTGGCTACCTCCGGCGTTTCTACGGCAGCAGCCGTGATACCCGGCATCAAATGGCCCAGACTGGCCATAACCACTCCGGTCTCGCCAAGGGAAGGAAGAACCCGCTCGATGTATTTCATGAAAGCACTGGAAGGACCCACCAGGAGTACTCCTGAGGATTGCAAACGCTCCCGATGCGTGTACAGCAGGTACGCTGCGCGGTGAAGTGCGACTGCGGTCTTGCCGGTTCCAGGTCCGCCCTGGACTACCAGCGCACCACTGAGCGGGGACCGAATGATCCTGTCTTGCTCTGCTTGAATGGTTCCCACAATGTCGCTCATGCGGCCAGTCCGCTTTGAATTCAGTGCTGCCAAGAGAGCGCCTTCACCCTGTAAGTGCTCTCCGTCCACCAACATAGTGTGGTCCAGAACATCGTCCTCAATAGCGCTCACGCTGCGTCCTTGAAGGATCAAATGGCGACGGCGACGCACACCCAGGCGCTCGAATGCCGTGGCTTGATAAAAGGTTCCGGCTTCCGGCGCACGCCAATCAACCATGAGTTGACGCAGATCTTCCGTGGAGAGGCCGATGCGGCCAATATAGCGCTGTTCGCCAGATTCCAGATCCAGGCGGCCAAACGCTAAGCGATCATCCACCGCGTTCAGCTGAGCTAAACGATTTTCGTAGAGAGAGGCAAAAGCGTCCCGCTCGGAGCGGTTTTGGTGCGTTCCCATTGATTTGGTGCGGCGCACTTGTGCCAGTTGCTCCACCTTTGCTGCGCGAAGCTCATCCAGGCGGGCATATAGTCCGTCAACGTACAAACGTTCTTTGGCCAACTCGGCGTCATACATGCAAAAACTCCTGATTACCTAAGGCGAACCACCAAAAAGGCGGACCGTCTATTCTATCCCGAGACTGCCGAGTTGGGGTCCACCCGCTGCGTCCCATTCCTCGCTAGGCGGAACCCACGCTAACAGTTCCCCTTAGCCAAGATTGCCAGCCAAAAGTCAGGGTTAATTCTTCGTAAACAATTCTCGCCGTTCGCCAGCGCCGTTGGACCACTAAGCGGCATCGGGCCCGGTAAATCTGCCGAGATCACCGCTTTTTTGGAATCGGCTGAGTCGTTCCGGATCGGCCCTGAAAGTTCATGTCCGCTGTACCTTTGAACTGGGCGCAAAAAAGGGGGTTCTACTCGGCTCGAAAAGATGCTTATATATGTCCGTGCAACACAATATTTCCCTTCCCGGGCACGGTGTCCGGCTTGTTCCACTCCGGCGTGCTCACGCACTCAATCTGTTCCCAATTCTGGATGCAGACATGTGGGCAGGCATGGCTTCCCGTCGACCAACGTCCAGGCGTGCCCTAGAGAAATTATTCACCGATCGAATCAACGATCCGGCAGTAATTTCCTTTGCCGTGATCGACCACAGCACCGGAGCAGTAGCAGGAACCACCAGTTTGTATGACTACGTGCCGGATCAGTCCCGGGTAGAAATAGGCATGACGTTTTTTGGCCGGAACTACTGGGGCCACAACGTCAACACGGCTTCCAAGTTGGTCCTGCTGACGTTTGCCTTCGAACAGCTTCTGGTGCATCGGGTCGCGTTGCGCTGCGATACCCGCAATGTCCGCAGTGCTGCCGCCATTATGAAACTAGGGGCCTCGTCGGAGGGCGTGCTGCGAGGGTACCGAAGAGGCCACGACGGAACGCGTGTGGACACCGGAATCTACTCCATTTTGGACCACGAATGGCCAGCCTCCCGCAGCACCCTGATGCGTCGTTTAGCTCAGGCGGAGGTTCAGACGCAGACACTGCCGCAGGTCACTGGGATGGCCGAGCCATCCCGTCACCAGAAACGGGCTTGCGAACAGGGCGCACCACTCCCGGCTTGAACTTTGAAACCGTCGGCTCCCCTTCAAGCCAGAATCGCCACGGATATGCGTCCGTACCTCCTGGCCCGCTGATACCCACCCGTGGTCCGGTTTTGATGGTTCCGGCCGGTTCCTGTGGCAGCGTGATTGATACGTCTCCGCCAAGGGCGCTCATGCCGTTGTGCTCACCTGCAAAGCCCATAGCTTTGGCAAGCCTGGCGGGGCCTTTCGCAAGGTCGCGGTCACTTTTGGCCGTGGGCCGCCGGGAACGCGCCAGTTCTAACCCTTCGATTACCTCCCCGGCCCGCATAAGGCACCCGGATGACGTCCCCTCGGGTCTGCACACTATGTTTGCGCTGAAGTGCAAGCCGTAGCTGAAGTAAACGTACAAGTTCCCGGGAGGACCAAACATGACCGAGTTCCGTGGAGTTTTTCCTCTGAAGCTGTGCGAGCCGGGATCAGGGTCTTTCGAGTCACGTTGCCCTAGGTATGCCTCCAACTCCGTTAGCCGCACGACGACGAGACCCTCCGCCGTTTCATGGCGCACCAAGGCGCCCAGCAGACGGGGTGCAACGAATGGTGCCGGATTCTGGAGTAGTTCAAGGATGTCAGTTTGCTGTCCCATCTTTCCACCGTACCTCCCCGCAGTCATGCCTGGCGACGAGTTGGGGCTTCCCCGTGGGATGCGGCGGACATCGAGAACGGACATACTGCTTTGGGGCCATGACAGGATGGTTTCATGGCCGTTACTCTTAACTTCATCCCGCCGTTTGAACCTGGTATTTTCGCATTCCTTGCCGCCCGTGCGGTTACCGGAGTGGAGGAGGCCTCCTGGAACCGGTACGCGCGAACGCTGCAGTTGCCGAGTGGCCACGGTTGGTTTGAGCTTGTTTGGGACGGCACCTCGCTGCTGTTGGAGTACGACGTCGAAGATCCACGGGATTCAGATGTTCTCCTACAGTGTGTGCGCCAGCTCTT
Source organism: Arthrobacter cryoconiti (assembly GCF_020905375.1). Taxonomy (GTDB): domain Bacteria; phylum Actinomycetota; class Actinomycetes; order Actinomycetales; family Micrococcaceae; genus Specibacter; species Specibacter cryoconiti. Next base: position 625,498 of record NZ_JAJJBU010000003.1, on the reverse strand, counting down.
CAATTTGGACCATGACCCCGTTTCGGCGGATGCCGCCGTGTCCAAGGATCCCGTCTTGGCTCCACGCGTGGAGGCACTTCCCGGTATTCGACTGCCGGGCTGTACGGATCCGGCTGAGATCCTGATCCGTGCAATGGTAGGCCAACAAATCACAGTGGCTGCGGCCCGTACACAGCTCAATCAGCTCACCGTCCTCGCCACCCCCTCCCGGCTCCCGCACGGAACCATGACGCATTTTTTCCCCACGCCTCCCCAGATCGCCACCGGCGCCGCACTAATTCTGCGCGGACCAAAGCGTCGAATCGAGTCCATCATGGCCGTTGCGGCCCAACTCGCTGACGGGACACTGTCCATCGGTCCGCATGACTCCCCCGAATCCCTCGCAACTAAACTCCTACCGATTTCAGGCATCGGTCCCTGGACAGTGGGCTACGTGTCCATGCGGGTTCTTGGCAATGGCGATGTTTTCTTGCCCACAGATGCCGCCGTCCGCAACGGCTACGGACTGCTGCGTGGGGACACTCTAGCTCTAGCCCGCACTATCAAAGTCGGCGAGCTTAGCAAGATGGCAGAGCCACTGCGGCCGTGGCGCTCCTATGCCACAATGCATCTTTGGCGGGCTGCCGGGGAAGGCCCAAAAGCTCCACAACGAGCAAGACCAGCGCATTCACCAGGGAGCGAGCGTCATCTGGGCGTCTAAGGGTCCCCGGCCGGCAAGCCACGCCATGATTGAGCGGCGTTCGTTGATTGATCCAAGCCGCTCGTTGGCCGTAGCAAGTAGCACGGGCAAGTCCCAGTCCACATATTCCTGTGGCCACTCAGCTGGGGTGTAACCAAGCCCAAGATCCACGTGGTGCATCTCCACTTCCCGTAATCTGTGTGCCGCAGATCCGGCGACGCCGTAATCTCCTCCGCCAAGGAAATCACCGTTGGGCCACCCCGCAATAGCGCTCTGGACAAAGAGTCGCTCCAGAGCCCTCATGCTGGCAAGCAAGTCGACGATGATCTCGCTCGCTGACCGTGTAGCGCCGTCCTCAATCTCACTGCGACGCTGTTCAGCCCCGCGCTCATACTTGGAAACATCGCACCCGTTCAGGGCACCCGATAGTCTGCGCGCGTGTGCGTCCGCGTTACGGGCCAAGTGGGTTAGTACGTGTCCAACACTCCAGCCGGGGAGAAGGCTCGCTGATCGAACGTCGTCCTCGCTCAGGTGTGCCACCCGACGCGTCAAACGTGCCTGCGCTTCGCAGCACAACTGGGTTGCGCGTTCCGGATCAGCCTCAAGATTCACAAAAACCTCAACCTTTCAAAGTGACGCAATCGTCGAGAAATTACCCTGCTGCGGCTTTCGCTCTTAGCGTCGAGGCTGATCTATCTGGCGCTGAGAAAGCAGGCTCTCCGCAATCGATAACGTTGCTAGCGCTTGCACGGACTCCCAGCTACCGACTTTCAGTTTGGCTGCGGCGACGACCGCTTGATCTGCGTGCGCCGCTGCGCGCCGGGCCATTTCATTGTCTTCACTCAAATTGTCCTCACTCTAGGGATCATTTCTCCTGAATTCTGTGGTTTGGTCTGGCCGTCACACCGCTTCCGCCCACCATACCCGGCAATCCGTTTCAGAGTAGCCAAGCAGTACGTGCCAGAGAAGATCAAGGCTTTTCGGCGGCACATTCAATGACTATTTGGCCCAGCGGCGTGGTGTGGGTGCTGATAACGCCCAGTTCTGCGGCGGTAGCAAGCTTGGTGTAACCCTCAAAAGTACGTTCCTTCCCGCCACACAGCACGAGCATGCGCAAGTCCATCTCAGCGAACCCGGCGCCTTCACCTGCCCCTGTTTCAATAATCAGGACACGGCCGTCGGCGCCCGCCGCCTCACGGCACCGTCGCAGGATGGCTATGGCTTCCTTGTCGCCCCAGTCGTGCAGCACGCTGTTGAGCACATACATCTCTCCCCCAACTGGCAAGGGGTCAAAGAAGCTCTGCCCGACGAACGTGCATCGGGCAGCCAGCCCTTGTTGGGTCAGAGCATCTCGACCGCGTTCAACGGTTTCGGATAGATCAACCAAGGTTGTCTGTATGTCAGGATGTGCCGAAATAATGGCGCCTAGCAATGCCCCATTTCCCCCACCAACGTCGATAATCCGCCGAAGGCTCGACCACTCAAAGGCTTGTGCATCGTCTGCTAAGTATTCCGCGCCAGCGGTCATGGTCGCATCGAAGGACGCACTCATGACAGGGTCGCCACCTAGAAAGTCCCAGAAGGGGGCGCCAAAGACTCTCTCCCAAGCAGGCTGCCCTGTGCGGACAGTATGCAATAAACCGGTGAAGGCCAGATCCATCTGGCCACCGAACCCAGTTAGATCCAGTTGGACACGCATTCCTGACGCGTGATCCGAACATAGCAGAGCGCCGAGCTCGTTCAACGCGAATACATCCGGCTTTGGTTCGGCGAAAACGCCGTGATCCACCAGATGCCGCAATAGCCGACCGATCGCATCGGGATCAGAATCCGTGAGCCTGGCCAGCTCTTGGGCGGACAGAGGACTCTCGCAGAGAAAATCGGCGACCCTCAACGTGGCTGCAACCCGCGTAGCCATCGGTGTCAGAAGATCGATCACTGGCGCCATCAACTGCCAAGCAGTCGGCGCGGGTTCACTCATTGGATCATGCTCGCAATTTTCATTCACCGCAGCCTCTTTCCTGGCCCCATCCCTTCGGATAACCATCCCAAAGTCATCCGGTCGTGACAAGGTCTTGAGCTTTGCCCGGTGGGAAACGAGAAGTGACTATAGATCTAATGCACCTGAGGGAGTTCTATGGGCGCACTTTGCCAAGCCGAAAATCTAGCCCACTGCGAACCTGGGGCCATTCGGAGGCAATGATCGAAAAAACGACTGTGTCCCGCAGCGAACCATCTGCCATGCGGGCGTTGGCGCGCAGAATTCCATCTTGCTTTGCCCCTAAGCGGGCGATCGCCGCTCGGGACTGCATGTTCATCCAGTGCGTACAAAATTCCACGGCTACGCAATTCAGCGTCTCAAAAGCATGCCCCAGCAAAAGCCTTTTGCTATCCGGATTAGTTCCGGTCCCTTGGACACTCGCCGCGTTCCAGGTATATCCAATTTCCACGCGTGGAAGTTCAACGTCAATGTCACAGTATGTGCTCATACCAATAATTTTGCCCGGCTCCCCCGTTACCCGGTCATTGAGGCGGGTCGTAAACGGAACCATTGAGCCTTGTTCCTGCATTGTTAGCCGCCGCTGAATCTCTGCACCCATTTGTTCAGGTCGCGGCACCGAGGTGTACCAAAGGTTCCACAGTTCACCGTCGGACGCCGCTTGCACCAATCCGTCATGGTGGTCCTCGCTAAGGGGTTCAAGAGTGACGTATTTTCCGCGAAGCGTTACGGGAGCGATCTTGTTCATAAAAAAACTCTACCGGCATGCCCAACAATTCATCTCCCCGAGGCTTGGTGCTAGCCGGTCATTCTTTGCAAGAATAGTCCGATGACACACAATGAAGTTGCCAACAAAACGCGATTCCTTGCCGCCTACGACGAACAGTTACGCACGGATGCCGAGACACCAAGCGCCATCAACGTCACTGTGCATGGTCCGTTGCGCCTAGTGACCTTCATGAACGGACGGGGCTTCATTACATACCAAGACCTCGGCCTAGTTCAAAAAGACGATATCCGACGGCTCGTTTCCGAGGCGTTGGCTCACTACCAAAATAGCCCAGAGATTACCCGCGTCGAGTGGAAAACTCGCGGACACGATCATGCACCGGGTCTGCATGAAGCACTGTTGGAGAATGGCTTCATCGTGCAGGAGACGGAATCAATCATGATCGGCGAAGCTTCCGCACTGGCAATCGAAGCTCCACTTCCACAAGGCGTCGCATTGCGACAAGTCACCAGCGAGGTCGATGTGCGAGCAATGAGTGCCATGGCGGACGAAGTCTTTGGTGAGCCGATCTCCACAGAAATGGCTGACGCGCTGCTGCATCGCCTCGGCCTCGATGATGGGATGGAACTGTGGGTGGGCGAAGCCGAAGGACAAATCGTCACTGCTGGACGGCTAGAACCAGTTCCAAACACCAATTTTGCCGGAATATGGGGCGGAGCGACTCGTGAGCAATGGCGTGGGCAAGGAATATACCGGGCCTTGAGCGCTGCACGCGCGCGATCAGCGATCAGATTGGGAAAAACGCTCATTCACAGCGACTCCACCGAGTTCTCACGTCCGATCCTGGAACGCTCCGGACTCTTGAAAGTCTCCACTACGACGCCCTACCAGTGGAAACGATGACCCCGTCCGCAACCTTATCTAGCTGCGGTAGCTGAAGGCCACGGCAAAAGCGCGGGCAACGCCACGGAATCGGCTGCGGCTTCGGCACGCAGACTGCCCATGGTGGGTGTGCGTCCGGCCAGCCATGCGGCTATGTCGGTGAGCATCCCCTGCACGGAGACGGTGTCTTCCCCCGTGCCTACCGTTATGGATTCCAGTCCAAGGGGCAACATCACCAGTCGTAGCTGCGGGGGCACCCTTGGAGTCAGAAAGTCGATGAGGTAGAGGCAAAAATCTTTGGACCACGTTTCCGGCCCACGTCCCATGTCAAGGTCAGCGAGGTGGATCACGAGCTCGCGCCATAGTGCCAATGCGCCGTCGAAAATGGTCCCATCACGGTAACTGATCCGCAATTGCCACTGGTCATCGGCGAGTCCGGCGAGATCACCTAGCACACGCGAAAGGGCTGCATCCAGCCGCGTTCGGTGCTCATCCGTGCCGTGGCTAGCAGCCATCTCTATGGCTTGATTCCGCCCGCTTTGACCGTCGTCGTAAAATTCGATGCTCTCCCCGCGGAGAGCGAATTCAATCTGGCGGGCCACGGCGTCGCACACATTGGTGGTGTGGGCCAGAATGTGCCCACGCGTCCATCCCGTCAGCTCAGTCGCAGCACGGATGTCATCGTCGGTCAGCGTGGCCACTTTGCCGCCTAGAGCGTCCGCGGCTGCGCCAAGCCTGTCCTTGAGCTGTTCATTCGTGATCTGCTTCATGGGCACATTCTATAGGTCAAAGAACTAGGAATGCCCGCATCGACCTTCGATGCGGGCATTCCGGTGTCCTGACCGACGGTCAAACTCGACGGCGGTCAGGCCAAGAAGGTCCGCGCCTGCGCAAGTTGTCCCTCAAAGGCTTCGAGCTGTGCCAGAACAGCGGACGGAGCGGTGCCACCTTGCGCGCTGCGGCTCTCCAACGATCCGCGCGTGCTCAATACTGTGCGGACCGCCGGGGTGAGGTGCGCGGAGATGTTCGCATACTCGGCATCCGTCAAGTCCCACAATTCCACCCCGCGGGCTTCCGCGACCCTGACAGCAGCACCGGAGAGCTCATGGGCATCCCGGAAGGGGACACCCTGACGGACAAGCCATTCGGCGATGTCTGTAGCCAGTGCGAATCCTTGGGGTGCCAGCGACTCCATGCGTTCGGTGTTGAAGACGAGCGTGGCAATCATCCCAGATACTGCCGGGAGCAACACCTCGAGTGTGTCAGCGGCGTCAAAAACAGGCTCCTTGTCCTCTTGCAGGTCACGATTGTAAGCAAGAGGTAGACCCTTGAGAGTGGCCAGCAATCCGGTCAAGTCGCCGATGAGACGGCCAGCCTTGCCTCGGGCCAACTCCGCCACATCTGGGTTCTTTTTCTGCGGCATGATGGAGGATCCCGTGGAATATGAATCGTCCAAAGTGACAAAGGAGAACTCCTTTGTGGCCCACAGAATTACTTCTTCAGACACCCGGGAGAGGTCAACGCCAATCATGGCGGCGACCCAAGCGAATTCGGCAAAAACGTCGCGGGAGGCGGTGCCGTCGATCGAGTTCCACACAGCCGAACTAAAACCGAGATCCGCCGCTACGGCGTTCGGGTCAAGACCTAACGACGAACCCGCCAGAGCGCCAGAGCCGTACGGCGAGACGGCGGCCCTCTTGTCCCAGTCGATAAGTCGCTGGACGTCTCGCAATAACGCCCAAGCATGGGCAAGCAAATGATGGCTAAGCAGGATCGGCTGGGCGTGCTGGAGATGGGTGCGCCCCGGCATGGCCACGCCGTGATGCACTTTGGCCTGCCCCACCAGCGAATCAATGACTGAAAGAACCCCTGCGGCGATGATCCTCGCGTGATGGCGAAGGAACATGCGACCCAGTGTGGCCACCTGGTCGTTGCGCGAACGCCCAGCCCGCAGTTTGCCGCCCAATGCTGCACCAGCGCGCTCGATCAGACCGCGCTCCAAAGACCCGTGCACATCCTCGTCGGACTCTGCCGGAAGATACGCACCGGACTTCACGTCCGCAACAAGCCGGTCAAGCGCGTCAAGCATGCCAGCAAGTTCGACGTCGTCGAGCAGGCCAGCTGAATTCAGTACCCGAGCGTGTGCCTTGGATCCAGCGAGGTCGTACAGGGCCAGACGCCAGTCAAAGTGCGTGGACTTACTTAGAGCGGCAAGTGCATCCGCAGGACCTCCTTGGAAACGCCCGCCCCAGAGCGCTCCCTCGTTAGTCCCCGTATGTCCACCCGTCTCGCCTGGCTTTGCCGAGGACCCTTGCGTCTGCGGGTTCGTGTCTGCCACGGTTACTTTCCTGCGAAGCGCTGATCGCGCGTTGAGGCGACCTTGGAGGACATCCCCCATAGCTCGATAAAGCCCTTGGCCTGCGACTGGTCAAAGGTGTCGCCAGTGTCATAGGTGGCTAGGTCGAAGTCGTACAGCGACGTTTCGGAGCGGCGGCCGTTCACAATCGCTTGTCCTCCATGAAGCGTCATGCGGATGTCCCCGGACACGTACTGTTGCGTGTCGTCGATAAAGGCATCCAGAGAACGCTTGAGTGGGGAGAACCACTGGCCGTCGTAGACCAGCTCAGACCAGCGCTGGCTTACGGACGCTTTGAAGCGGGCTTGCTCGCGCTCGATCGTAATGTCCTCGAGGTGTTTGTGCGCCGTAATAAGGGCCATGGCACCGGGGGCCTCATAGATTTCACGGCTCTTGATGCCAACTAGGCGATCTTCGACGACGTCAATCCGGCCTACACCCTGCGCACCTGCGCGCCGGTTCAGTTCTTGGATGGCCTGTAACGGGGATACGGCAACGCCATCGATGGCGACGGGCACACCTTGCTTGAAGGAGACGATGACCTCATCGGGTGCCGGCGGGAACTCCGGAGTAGCCGTGTAGTCGTAGATGTCCTTCGTGGGGGCGTTCCAGATGTCCTCCAGGTAGCCCGTTTCCACGGCACGGCCCCAGACGTTCTGGTCGATCGAGTACGGGTTCTTCTTGGTGGTCTCGATCGGCAAGCCCTTGGCTTCGGCGAAAGCGATCGCTTTGTCGCGAGTCAGTGCGAGATCGCGAACGGGGGCGATGCATTTCAGGTCCGGGCCGAGAGTCTGGATGCCAACCTCGAAACGGACCTGGTCATTGCCCTTGCCGGTGCAGCCATGAGCCACTGTGGTGGCACCAAATTCGCGGGCTGCCTTGACCAGGTGCTTGACAATCACCGGGCGGGAGATGGCGGACACCAGCGGGTAGTGGCCCTGATAGAGAGCATTGGCCTTCAGCGCCGGCATGGCGTAGTCATTGGCAAACTCGTCGCGCGCATCAGCCACGTAGGCTTCGACTGCGCCACACGCGAGTGCGCGCTGGCGTACTTCTTCCAGCGACTCTCCCCCTTGACCGACGTCGACGGCGACGGCGATAACTTCCGCCCCCGTGGCTTCACCGATCCAGCCGATGGCAACGGATGTGTCCAGGCCGCCGGAATAGGCCAATACAATGCGATCAGTCACGTTCATTTCTCCCATTATTTGAAAAATTCTTAGAGTGTGTTTCCACGTTGCTTAACAGCCTAATGCATGATTATGCATTATTACTAAAATATATTCATTGAAATTTTGGTGGCTGTTTTCGTCCGACGCCTCGGACTAGGCCCCGGAACTTGATTCGGCCGCAAAATCTAGGAATCGCTGCGCCACCGCGATTCCCCCAAGTGGGTCGCGGGCGATCACCATCACAGTGTCATCGCCAGCGATCGTGCCAAGGACGCTGGGCATCACTGAATGATCAATGGCCAAGGCCAGAAAGTTTGCAGCACCGGGGGGTGTGCGCAATACGGCAATGTTCGCTGAGGCTTCCGCCGTCACCAGCAGTTCACCGCACAAGCGCACCAACCGGGTATCCAGCAGTTCCTGCGAAGAGAGGGAGTGAACGCTGCGATCCCCTCCCTCCCGCGGAACGGCGTAGATCAGCCCACCGTCCTCGCCACGGACACGGACGGCCCGTAGTTCCACCAGATCGCGGGAGAGAGTCGCCTGCCCGACCACCAAACCGTCGTCGGCGAGAAGTGTTGCCAGCTCCGCTTGAGACCGTACAGCGCGGCTGGTCAGCAGAGCCGTCACCCGCGCTTGGCGGGCAGTTTTGGTGGTGAGCATCGGTGCTAACGGTTGCTTGGCCATCGTCAGTGCCCGGCCGTTTCACGCAGCGGTTCTTGAGCGGACTTTTCCACCAGCCACACCATAAGCGCTTTCTGGGCATGCAAGCGGTTCTCCGCCTCGTCCCACACCACTGACTGTGGGCCGTCGATCGCCGATGCGGAAATCTCGTAACCGCGGTAGGCCGGCAGACAGTGCAGCACAATCGCGGCTGGGTCCGCTTTGGCCAGTGCATCCTCGTTGAGTGCGTATTCTTTGAACAACTCCATCCGCTGCGCTTTTTCTTCCTCCTGCCCCATGGACACCCACGTGTCAGTAACCAGAACGTCAGCACCAGACGCAGCGGCGTCAAAATCGGTGGTGACCAGCACCGAGCCGCCGGTGAGTTCCGCGCGGTCCTTCGCGGCAGCAACGACGTCGGCGGGCGGCAAATAACCCTCCGGGCCGGTGATCCGAACATGCATGCCCGCCGTAGCACCGGCTAGCAGGTAGGAGTTAGCCATGTTGTTGGCCCCGTCCCCCATGTACGTCATGGTCAGGCCGGCCAAATGGCCCTTGTGTTCCTTGATGGTAAGCAAGTCAGCAAGCAGCTGACACGGATGGTAGTCATCGGAAAGCGCGTTGATGACCGGCACCGAGGAGTTGGCTGCCATCTCCTCCAAACCAGCCTGTTCATACGTGCGCCAGACGATGGTTGAGACCATGCGTTCAAGCACCTTAGCCGTGTCCGCCACGGACTCCTTGTGACCAATCTGGGCCTCACCAGGGTTGACTATCAGCGCGTTCCCACCTAACTCAGCAATGCCGGCCGCGAAGGAAACCCGGGTCCGGGTGGAGGTTTTATCAAAAATGACGGCCACCGTTTTACGGGCAGCACCATCTGCCGCAAACGTACTTTTGTCATACGGCAGCTTTTTCAGGTGCGCGGCCAAGTCCAAAACCTCGGCTTGTTCTTGTGGGTTGAGGTCGGTGTCAACGAGGAAGTGCCGGGTCATCAGGATTCTCCTTGCAGGGTTTGTGCCGCGAGGGCGGTTTCGATCAGTGCCGGCAGCGCCGCTAAGAACGATCCCGCTTGTTGGCTCGTAAGGTTTAGCGGCGGGGCCAACCGCACGGTATGGGGTTTAGGGGCGTTGATAATGAAGCCAGCTTCCAAAGCGGCAGTCACGATCCCGGCCGCGATGGGTTCAGCCACGTCAAAGCCAATGAGGAGCCCATGGGCACGCACCTGCGTAACACCTGCGATGCCAGTCAAGCCTTCCGCGAACCGGGCACTGACGGCGCGCACATTGGCCAGTACATTAGCCGATTCCAGTACGTGCAAGGTGGCTAGCGCGGCAGCAGTTGCGACAGGGTTACCGCCAAAGGTGGTCCCGTGCTGGCCTGCCGAAAGAAGAGGCGAGGGGCCTTCCCCAAAAGTGATCATGGCACCGATGGGGAACCCACCGCCCAACCCTTTGGCAAGGGTCATAGCATCCGGAACGATGCCCGCGGCGGTGCCAGCAAACCACTCGCCTGTGCGGCCTACACCGGTCTGGACTTCATCCAGGATCAGCAGCGCACCAGCTTCACGGGTCAGTTCGCGAGCCGCTCTCAGGTATTCAAGTGAGAGCGGGCGCACGCCAGCCTCGCCCTGAATAGGTTCAATGACTAGTGCGGCAACAGTTTCATCCATGGCCGCCCGGAGGGCTTCTACGTCATCAAAGGGGATATGCCGCACACCAGCTGGCATGGGTTCAAACGGTTCACGGTAAGCCTGCTTAGCCGTGAGCGCCAAGGCACCCATACTACGGCCGTGGAACGCGCCCTCAAGTGCCAGTATGGTGCTCCGTGAGGGCCCGTTCTCTGGACTGTGCACCTTGCCGTGACGTCGCGCCAATTTGAAAGCGGCTTCGTTGGCTTCGGTTCCGGAGTTGGCAAAGAAAACCTTCGAACCTGTTGGTGCTTGACTCAACGACAGTAGCTTTTCAGCTAGTGCAATCTGCGTCGGACTGGTAAAGAAGTTGGACACATGTCCGAGAGTAGCCAGTTGGCTGGAGATAACAGACGTCACGAAGGGGTGGGCGTGGCCCAGGGCGTTGACGGCAATGCCACCAAGCAAGTCTAAATACTCCTTTCCGTCTGCATCCCAGACCAAAGCACCAGCACCACGCACCAGGACCCGTTGGGGACTGCCGAAGACTCCCATGAGGGAATCACTGTAGCGAGCCAACCATTGGGCACTGGTACCTGTTCCGGTCACGGCTGCGGCCGTGGCGTTGACATTACTCAGCAAGCCGTTCCCGGCCCCTGTTTCATCATGTGCGTGGTTCATGCGCCGTCCTCTTCATCCGGAAATATTTGGGTGCCGTTTCCAGCAGTGGTCATCAATTCCAGCAGCACCGAATGTGCGCTGCGGCCATCCACGACGGCGGCGCGTTCCACTCCGCGCTCCACCGCTGACAAGCAGGCACCCATTTTGGGAATCATGCCTGACTCCAGGGTAGGCAACATGGCACGCAGCTGGCTGGCTCCAATTTCGCTCAGCAGCGAGGACTTGTCTGGCCAGTTGGCATACAGGCCTTCGACGTCGGTAAGTATGACCAGCCGCGAAGCCTCCAGTGCCACTGCGAGGGCTGCCGCTGCGGTATCGGCATTAACATTGAGCACGGTGGAGGCGTCCCCTACCTCCGGCGCTACGGTAGAGATGACAGGTATCCGACCGGCTTCTAGCAGATCGATAATCGCCCCTGGATTGACCCCGACTACTTCTCCCACCAGACCTAGATCCACAGGCATTCCGTCAATGACGACGCCCGTGCGCTCAGCCTGCAATAGTGCCCCATCCTCGCCTGAGAGCCCCACAGCATAGGCGCCGTGTTCATTTATCAGGCCCACCAGCTCGCGTCCCACCTGTCCGGTGAGAACCATGCGGACCACGTCCATGGCCTCCGGGGTCGTGACTCTCAAACCGCCTTTGAACTCACTCTTAATGTCCAAACGTTTGAGCATGGCATTGATCTGCGGTCCTCCGCCGTGGACCACGACAGGCTTGATACCAACATGATGCATGAACACGATATCTTCGGCAAAGGCACGACGAAGCTCGTCGTTGATCATGGCATTCCCGCCGTATTTGACCACCACAACAGTGTTGGCGAACTGCTGGATCCACGGGAGCGCCTCAATGAGGGTTCCAGCCTTGTCCTGCGCGGTTTCCACCGAAGTCATCCTGTTCTTCCTTCCATGTACAAATAGCGTGTGCGGGCTTCCATGACGCCCCGGAGCGAGGACGGATTTTGCTTGCGAGGTACGAGCGGCTAAATCTTACTGCTCGCGAGGGGGGTCGTGGACACCCGGCTACGAGGAGTAGGCACTGTTTTCTTCGACGTAAGCATGGGTAAGATCGTTGGTCCAGATCGTGGCTGACGTATCACCAGCACGTAGGTCGATCTCCACAGTGACTTCGCGTGCGCTCAGGTCAACTAGTTCACGGGAATCCCCAATGCCACCCTTTCGGCAGATCTGGACACCATTGATGCTCACGTTGATTTCGTTGGGATCAAAGATCGCATCGGTAGTGCCCACGGCGGAAAGCACTCGACCCCAGTTGGGGTCGTTGCCGAAGATCGCACATTTAAACAGATTGGAGCGGGCCACGGAACGGGAAACGATTTCGGCGTCGCGCTCACTATCAGCGTTGACCGTGGTGATTGCAATGTCGTGATTGGCGCCTTCAGCGTCCGCGATCAATGCCCGGGCCAGCTGCGCGCAGACCTGGGTTAGCCCGGCCGTGAACTCGTCCATGTCAGGGAACACTGCGCCGGCGCCGGAAGCCAGTAACAGCACCGTGTCATTGGTAGACATACAACCATCTGAGTCGGCACGATTAAAGGTGACCTTGACGGCGTCGCGCAAGGCCGCGTCGAGTCCCTCAGCTTCCACGACGGCGTCCGTCGTGATGACGACCAGCATCGTGGCCAGCCCGGGCGCCAGCATCCCAGCACCCTTGGCCATTCCACCAATCGTGTAACTGGTGCCGTCGGCACCGGGTTGGCTGGTCCAGGACGCTTCTTTGGCAACGGAATCGGTTGTCATGATTGCTGTGGCTGCCGCTGTACCCCCATCAGCGACCAGTGCAGCGGCCGCCATTTCAACACCGTGCAGGATCTTCGCCATCGGCAGTTGTTCCCCGATGAGTCCGGTTGAGCAAACGGCTACGTCCCCAGCGCTGAGCCCCAAGACGTCAGCGACTTTGTCGGCTGTGGTGTGCGTGTTTTGGAAGCCCTCCACTCCCGTGCAGGCGTTCGCCCCGCCGGAATTGAGCACCACGGCATCCAAGCGTCCGTCGCCCACGGCCGTGCGGGTCCAGTGGACAGGAGCCGCCGCCACCCGGTTGCTGGTGAATACGGCAGCCGCGCTATGCAAAGGACCATCGTTGACCACCAATGCGAAATCGGATTTTCCCGAGACCTTCAGTCCGGCGGTCACGCCCGCGGCGCGAAAACCCTGTGCTTTTGTCACGCTCATGGTGCTACTCCTTGGAAGGTTAGGCCGGTGTTTTCTGCCAGGCCGAGGGCAATATTCATGGACTGGATGGCGCCACCGGCTGTGCCTTTGGTGAGGTTGTCAATGGCGGCACAGACGATAACTCGGTTGACGTTGGGATCATAGGTAACTTGTAGGGAAGCGTAGTTTGAGCCCAGGACCGACTTTGTGGTGGGCCACTGCCCCTCGGGCAAGACGTTGACAAATTGCTCGTTGAGGTATGCGTCCAACCAGACTTGACGCAGTGCCGTGGCCAGTTCATCCACGTTGACATACCGAGCGGCAAATTCAGCACTCACCTTAGCGGTGGCCGTCGTGAGAATACCGCGGCTCATCGGAGCCAGCGTCGGGGTGAAGGAGACTTTCACATCCAACCCGGACGCGTTGGAGAGGCCTTGCGCAATTTCCGGTGTATGCCGGTGTCCACCACCCACGCCGTAGGGGTTCATCGAGCCGATGACTTCAGAGCCAATCAGATTAACCTTCGCAGTCTTGCCCGCGCCCGAGGTGCCTGACGCCGCAACTATCACGACGTCATCGGCCATCAGAGCTCCGGAGCTGAATCCGGGCAGGAGCGCCAAAAGCGAACTCGTCGGGTAGCAGCCTGGGACTGCGATGCGCTTAGCACCAACAAGTTTGGCGCGCGCACCGGGAAGCTCGGGAAGCCCATAGGGCCAAGTGCCGGCGTGGGGTGATCCGTAGAACTTTTCCCACTCCGCGGCTGACTGCAAGCGGTGGTCCGCCCCGGCGTCGATCACCAACGTTTCGGCAGGTAATTGGGCGGCCACTGCTGCCGACTTACCGTGCGGAAGAGCTAGAAATACAACGTCGTGGTTGGACAGATTTTCAACCGTGGTGTCCACCAAAATACGGTCCGCCAGCGCATGAAGGTGCGGCGCAAGCTCACCGAGGCGGGAACCGGCGTTGCTGTGAGCGGTGATGGCACCGATCCTCACATCGGGATGGCTGGCCAACAGACGCAGCACCTCTCCACCGGCGTATCCGCTGGCTCCTGAAACGGCTACAGAAATTGTCATAAATCGACTATACAGCAAATATATTCATTACTACCGATATTTATTCAATATGGAGTCATCAATGCTGCCCAGTTCTATGATGGAGGAAGCGCACGCCTTTCCTCAGGAGGCGGGACGGCCACAGCTCAACGAGAACGAAGTGGGGAACATAATGAACACTCAGTGCAGCGCCATTGTCGCAGAGGCGTCTGGCGGCCCAGAGGTCCTCTCTTTACGCGAGGTGACGATTCCGGAGGCCGGCCCCGGAGAGGTTCTGTTCAAGGTCGCGGCTGCGGGAGTGAACTTCATTGAAACTTACCAACGGAGCGGCGTCTACCCCGCAACGTTCCCCTTTACCCCGGGCACAGAAGCTGCGGGAACTGTGGTGGCCGTTGGTGATGGAGTCACCGACTTCTCCGTGGGAGACCAGGTGGCCACGGCAGAGGGCCGCGGCACGTACGCTCAGTACGCCATCGTCGAAGCACACAAAGCGTTGCACGTACCCGCCGCCATACCTTTGGATATTGCAGCCGCGTTACCCCTCCAGGGCATGAGCGCCCATTACCTTATGAACTCCAGTTACCATGTGGAACCTGGGCAGACGGTCCTGCTGCACGCTGGCGCTGGCGGTGTTGGATTGCTGTTGACTCAGATGCTCAAGGAGCGTGAGGCGCGCGTCATTACCACGGTCTCCACCGATGAAAAGGAAGAGCTTTCCCGTGTGGCAGGCGCTGATGACGTTCTGCGCTACGAGGACTTCGCGCAGGCCGTGCAGGAGCTCACCTGCGGTGATGGAGTGGACGTGGTGTTCGACGGCGTCGGAAAAGACACCTTTGACGGTTCCTTGGCGTCGCTGCGCACGCGCGGAACGTTGGTGCTTTTTGGTGGCGCATCAGGACAAGTGCCTCCCTTTGATCTACAGCGACTCAATAGCGGCGGATCTCTTTCCATCATTCGACCGAAGCTGGGCGACTATCTTTTGAATGTGAAGGAACGCCGCTGGCGAGCATCTGAGGTTTTCAACGCGGTAGCTGAGGGCAATCTCACCGCCAGGATAGGCGCCCGTTTTCCCTTATCTAAAGCCGGGGCAGCCCACACTGCGCTGGAGTCCCGTTCCACCACCGGCAAGGTTATTTTGGAGCCTTAACCGTCGTGCTGGCGGGGCGATCAATGATGGCCTCGCAGAGTCTAACTCGTAACCTGAAGTTCAACTCCCGTTCATCCTGATGGTGCACGGTGGAGCGGTGAACCCTGCCACCATGAACAGTGCCCAGCCACAGTCCGATGCGAGAAGCTCCGTGGCAGTTGAATATGCCGCGCAAATGCCTGGTAGCGAACTGGCATCGGAGCCCAGGACGCTGTGGGAAGTATTCATGGCAACTGCGCAGGCCCACCCGGACGCTACGGCGCTGGATGACGGTGTCAAAGCCCTCAGCTACGAGGAATTGCTGAAAGCAGTGCGCACAAAAGCCACGGAATTGAGACGCTCCGGTCTGGGAGCCGGGGACAGAATTGGTGTGCGGATACCCTCCGGCACGTCCGGACTCTACTTGGCCATTTTGGCCATTCTCTCCATCGGCGCGGCGTATGTTCCGGTGGATGCCGACGATCCACAGGAGCGGGCCGCGCTCGTCTTCCGGGAAGCCGCTGTGGCAGCTGTGCTAGGCGAGCAGGCAGCGACGCCCCCCACAACGGAGTCTCGTGAAATCGGCTCCGCAGTAGCAGAGGAAAGAGACCCGATTCCCAGCGACGACGCATGGATCATTTTCACGTCGGGTTCAACAGGTACTCCCAAAGGGGTTGCTGTTAGCAATCGTTCCGCCGCAGCATTCGTGGACGCGGAAGCTCGCATCTTTCTGCCGTGCGATCCAATCGGGCCTGAAGATCGGGTTCTGGCCGGGCTTTCCGTAGCTTTCGACGCCTCTTGCGAAGAGATGTGGCTGGCATGGCGCTCCGGAGCGGCTTTGGTGCCAGCACCACGCTCACTGGTCCGTTCAGGCATGGACCTGGGTCCCTGGCTGATTTCACACGGCATAACCATCGTTTCCACCGTGCCAACCCTGGCCGCTCTTTGGCCTGTTGAAGCACTGGAATCCGTTCGACTCCTTATTTTTGGTGGAGAAGCCTGCCCTCCAGATCTGGCCGCCAGGCTGGCGGTTCATGGCAGGGAGGTATGGAACACTTATGGCCCTACCGAAGCGACAGTTGTGGCGTGCGCCGCCCCCTTGGGCGGAGCCGGACCCGTCCGGA
Organism: Arthrobacter cryoconiti; assembly: GCF_020905375.1. Taxonomy (GTDB): domain Bacteria; phylum Actinomycetota; class Actinomycetes; order Actinomycetales; family Micrococcaceae; genus Specibacter; species Specibacter cryoconiti. Next base: position 609,230 of record NZ_JAJJBU010000003.1, on the reverse strand, counting down.
TAGGGCTGCCCCTCAACGGGTGGGACTTGGCCGTTGTCGATTCGAGCGGCGCTCCCGTTGCGGAAGGAGAAGTGGGCGAACTGATCATCGCAGGCGTTGGCTTAGCCCGCTATCTCGATCCGGAGAAAGATGCCGAAAAATATGCACCAATGCCCGCGTTTGGCTGGGAACGTGCGTACAGATCCGGAGATTTAGTCAGGCTTGATCGCGACGGTCTGGTGTTCATGGGACGGGCTGATGACCAAGTGAAACTGGCAGGACGCCGCATTGAACTAGGTGAAATCGACGCAGCGTTGCAAAGCCTGCCCAACATCGCAGGGGCCGCCGCAGCCGTCCAAGAAACGGCAGGTGGCAGCCAACTCTTGGTAGGTTATCTGGTGCCCGCTGCCGGGATCATCCCGGATGTTCTTGCTCTCCGAGCTCTGCTCGAAATCTCTTTGCCGGCGTCCTTGATCCCCCTCCTCACTGTTGCCGATTCCCTGCCCACCAAAATCAGCGGAAAGGTGGATCGGAACGCTCTACCGTGGCCTTTGGAACAATCCGCGGATGACGCAGACTCCCTGAGCGGGACGTTGGATCCGGACGGCGCATGGGTGCTGGAACAATGGCGTGCCGTCTTGGGCGGTGACCCGTCATCGCTGGACACCGACTTCTTTGCCAGTGGAGGCGGCAGTCTTGCCGCTGCCCAGCTCGTTTCGGCGCTTCGACAGCGCTACCCGCGCATTACCGTGGCCGACGTCTACTCGCACCCCCGGATTGGAGCCCTGCTTGAACTTGCTGTGGGCTCCGTGCCCACCGGCAACGCAACTAAAGCCGTCAACCGCACTGTGGGTAGAACCCGAAGAAGTTCCCAAATCTTTCAGACGCTCATGGGCGCACCCCTGCACGTTCTCGTGGGAATGCGCTGGCTCACCTACTTGATGGCGTTGAATAATATTGCCGCGTGGCAAGGTTTCCTGCTGAGCGGACCAACCATTTCCTGGTGGTGGGTCGCCCTTTCCTGGGTGCTCTTTGTGTCGCCGTGGGGACGCATGGGAATCTCTGTACTGGCGGCTCGTCTCCTCTTGCGAGCAGTGCGCCCGGGTAGCTATCCGCGCTCAGGCAAGGTTCATCTGCGGCTGTGGTTAGCAGAACAAATCGCCGATATGGTCGGTGCCGTCACCTTAGCCAGTGCGCCCTGGGTGCCGTATTACGCCCGCGCCTTAGGGGCAAAGATCGGCAAGAACGTAGATCTTCACTCGGTCCCACCAGTGACTGGACTTCTGCGTTTGGCTGAGGGCGCCTCCATTGAACCGGAAGTGGATCTATCCGGTTGGTGGATAGATGGCGACTGGGTTCACATTGGTGAGATTTCCGTGGGAACGGGCGCGGTCGTTGGGGCGCGTAGCACGGTGATGCCTGGCGCCCGCATCGGGGCCGGGGCCCACGTTGCCCCGGGCTCCGCAGTGCGCGGCAAGGTCAAACCGGGAGTAACCGTCTCCGGATCCCCAGCGGAACGGACTGGCAAGGCCACGCAGTCGTGGCCGGAACAGCGCACTCCTACCCCAAAGCACGTGGGAATCCTGTTTGCCGTTGCATCTGCCATCTTGTCGCTGATTCCGTTCCTCGCCGCTGCCGCCGCCATCGCCGTCGTGCTGGGAGCCGTTAACGGTCAGCAGTCCTTCTTTGCTGCTACCCCGATTCTCTTGAGGGTTGTGCCGCTTGCCGCGCTGACCTGGTTTTTCACCTTGCTGGTGCTGATCATGGCGACGGTTCGCCTGCTCGGTGTGGGGCTCCGCGAAGGACACTACCCTGTTCGCAGCCGCATAGGCTGGCAGGTCTGGGCCACAGAGCGGGTCCTGGATATGGCGCGCGATCTCCTCTTCCCAATCTATTCAAGCTTATTCACTCCACTCTGGCTGCGGCTGTTGGGGGCCAAGGTCGGCAAGAACGTGGAAGCCTCTACAGTGCTGCTGCTGCCTAAAATGACAACCATTGGTTCCGGAGCTTTCCTGGCTGATGACACCATGATCGCCTCATACGAACTGGGCGGCGGATACATTCACATTGCGCCAGCCAAGGTTGGCAAACGCTCGTTCCTTGGTAATTCGGGGATGGCGGCTGCGGGCCGCACCATGCCTCGCAACTCGTTGGTGGCCGTCTTATCTGCTGCCCCTGCGAAGGCAAAAGCGGGCACCTCGTGGTTGGGCAGTCCGCCCGTACGCTTGCGCCGGACTAATCTAAACACCGACGAGTCGCTGACCTTCGCTCCACCACTCCGGCTAAAAGTAGCTCGGGCTCTCTGGGAAAGCTGCCGTCTGGTTCCCACCGTGCTTACCGTAGCTGTGGCGTGCGCAGTGCTGTGCGTGCTTGACGCCGTTGCTCAAGCTGGTGGCTACTGGCTAGCGGCCGTTGTCAGCGGCATCGTGATGGTGTCGGCAGGGGCCTTTGCCGCAGGTAGTTCCGTGGCTGCCAAGTGGCTTCTCGTGGGGCGGATCAAACGCAGCGAGCACCCGTTGTGGAGTTCATTCATTTGGCGCAATGAGGTGGTGGATACTTTCATTGAGATGGTCAGCGCTCCGTGGTTTGCACGCGCCGCTGTGGGCACGCCTGCCATGGTCTGGTGGTTGCGTGCATTAGGTGCCAAGATCGGCCATGGCGCATGGTGTGAGAGCTACTGGCTACCGGAAGCCGATCTGGTCACACTGGGCGCAAGTTCCACCGTCAACCGCGGCTGCGTGATCCAGACCCACCTCTTCCATGACAGAGTCATGGCCATCGATACGGTTACTCTGGAGGAGGGAGCCACCATGGGTCCGCATGGAGTTATCCTGCCAGCGGCGCGAATAGCTCGCAGCGGTACCGTGGGTCCGGCATCCCTGGTCATGCGTGGCGAAACGGTACCTGCTAGCAGTTACTGGATGGGCAACCCCATCAGTCCCTGGAAGGGACCAGAATTCGCCGACCGCGCCTAATGTTCCCCACCGATTTGGATACCGAGCACAGCATGAGATTCCTGCACCGCCCGCGGCCTTCCACCAGCGCGCTGGCGGCCCTTCTCACTCCGGCGCCATCGGATTCATATATTCCTTTACACGGCAGCACCAGCTATACGGTGGAACATTACGAATTAGATCTGCAAGTCCGCCTCGCCGGGAACCATCTTGCGGGGCGGGCCGTCATCACGGCACGGGCGCTTGTCCCCCTCACCCATGTGGACCTTGACCTGATCGGCGTCGGCATGGACAAGGCTTCTGTGGACGGAGTTCGGGTCCTGAAGCACTCTGCGCTGCACGGGAAACTACAGTTGCGCCTGCCCACCCCGCTGGAGGCCGGCACGGACTTCACCATGGATATTCGTTACAGTGGCTTTCCTGCCCCGGACGACGGCGAATGGGGTGACGTTGGTTGGGAGGAACTGAACGACGGCGTGCTAGTCGCCGGCCAGCCCACGGGGGCCCCGACGTGGTTCCCTTGCAATGACCGGGCCGACGATAAAGCGTCCTATCGCTTTACTGTCACCACCGACGCGGACTACACCGTGGTATGTAACGGTGTTCTGACCTCGCAGACAAAAAAGTCCAGCCGGGAAACATGGGTGTACGAACAATCTGCACCCATGTCCACCTACCTCGCCACGCTTCAAATCGGTCGGTACAGGCTACTGAGCCTGCCCATTCCACCCGGACCGGCCCAAGTACCCATTACGGTGGCGGTGTCTAAAAAACTCCAAGCCAAAGCATCCCTGGCCCTCGCTCGGCAGCGAGAAATGCTGGATGTTTTCACAGCCTGTTTTGGACCCTACCCTTTCGATGCTTATACGGTCGTGGTGACGGAGGACGTTCTGGAAATCCCGCTCGAAGCGCAGTCGCTGTCCATTCTGGGCAGTAACCACCTCGAACGCGACTGGGAAGCACAGCGTTTGATCGCCCACGAACTCTCTCACCAATGGTTTGGTAATTCACTTACGCTTGCGTCGTGGCGCGACATCTGGCTCCATGAGGGTTTCGCCTGCTACGCCGAGTGGCTTTGGTCCGAGGAAAGCGGCTCCCTGAGCGTTCTTGAGCGCGCAGCCGCAGCGCATGCAAAACTGCTGCTGGAACCCAATGACGTGATCATTGGCGATCCCGGGCCCACAAAGATGTTCGACGACGTCGTGTATAAACGCGGTGCGCTGGCGCTTGAAGCCATCCGTTGTGCCGTCGGAGAATCGCTCTTCTTCCCCCTGCTTCAACGCTGGGCGGCACAGAATCAGCACGGTTCAGTGTCCACCGCAGCGTTTGTGATCCTGGCCGATCAGCTCTGCTGCGAGGTTTCCGGCTTTTCAGCCGCCGCGATCCTTACGCCATGGTTGTACCAACAATCGATCCCACCGCTCCCCCACCGCCGCTAAAAGGCCTTGGCCGCTAAAAAGCCAAGGCCGCAGCGAAGCCAGCCGGCAGTCCCAACACTTCGCGATCCAGATCCCACAGCTCCACGCCCTTAGCTGGTTCGGGGTAGGCCGGGATTTCCCGTGGGTCGGTGCGCAAACCCAGACCCGAGTGTTTTGCCAGCGCTTCTTTGCGCGCCCATACAGCTACCCGCCACGCGTCCTGCGCATCAGGGGCAAGGCGAAGAACACTGAGCTTCTCCGCGGCACTGAGCGCCACGTCGTCGAACCCGGCAAAGCCCACAGCGGCACGATGTTCCAAATCAATGCCTATGCGAAGACCCGCCGTGGGCACCATAGCTGCCAGTGCCCAGCCGTGGCTTCGTGAAAAACTGATGGATAAGGCCGCTGGCACCCCGTGGAGCAAATAGCCGGGACGGCCGTGCGAAGAACGCGGTTGGGGACCGCAATCGGGGCATAAGTAGGCTGCCAACAGCTCCTGCGGTTTGGCATGGAGCAACTCTGCTGCCATGATTCGCTGTGCAACCCTTCCGGCAATGAAGTGCTCACGACTTTTCGCATCCATCATGCCTGCGGCACGTGCCTGTTCGGCTCCGTCCAAGGACTCGGCCGGGACGCCATCCATAGTTGCCAAGTCAAAGGCCCGCACAGTGGGAAGTACCCGCTGGGCGTCATTAGAAAAGGATTCGTTCACCTCTACTCCATCTCCTGTTGGTTTTTCGTCTATTCAGCCGCATTACGCTCGGGCCATGAATCAAGCGCACCAAGACTTCACCGGTTACTTAGTTATTGATAACGACGACGACGATCCAACGCTTTTAGCCCCGGACGGATCAGCGGTGGATACGTGGCGGGACGGCTATCCCTACGAAGCCAGGCTGGAGCGTGATGTCTACGACGTTGAAAAACGATTGCTACAGATTGAACTACTCAAACTTCAGCAATGGATCAAGGCTACCGGGCGACGCGTGGTCATTTTGTTTGAGGGCCGCGATGCCGCTGGCAAGGGCGGGACCATCAAGCGTTTTACTGAGCACCTGAATCCTCGGGGAACCAGGGTCGTCGCACTGGAAAAGCCAAGCAAACGTGAGTCTACGCAGTGGTATTTTCAGCGGTATGTGGCCCACCTGCCGAGCGCCGGAGAAATGGTGCTCTTTGACCGCTCTTGGTATAACCGCACGGGCGTGGAGCGGGTTATGGACTTTTGTTCCAAGGACCAATACGACGAGTTCATCCGGCAGGCACCGTTGTTTGAACGTATGTTGGCCAACGATGGCATAACGGTCATCAAGTTTTGGTTTTCCGTCACACAAGCCGAGCAGCGAACCCGGTTCATCATCCGTCAAGTGGACCCGGTCCGACAGTGGAAGCTCTCCCCCATGGACCTCGCCTCACTGGACAAGTGGGATGCGTACACCGCGGCTAAAGAACGCATGTTCAAAAAGACTGACACCCGCCACGCGCCGTGGACTGTGGTGAAGTCCAACGATAAGAAACGGGCCAGGTTGGGGGCTATGCGCCATGTGTTGAGTTTGTTTGACTATACGGGTAAAGACCAAGAGCTGGTGGGCGTCCCTGATCCGTGCATCGTTGGCCCTGCCTCAGCTGTCGTGGGAGAAGGCGAAGAGTTCTAGGAACCGCCGCTGAAAGCAAAAGGTCCCGAATAGCTTTGACTGATCTTTAGTCAAAGCTATTCAGGACCTTTTTCGCGCCCAGATACTTAAGCTAGCGCTGCGTGGCCCCGAATCGCGTTGCCGCCAGCTCCACGGCCGATCCGCGGGCAGCCGAGGCTTCATCGGCTGTCAGTGTGCGATCCATTGCACGGAAGCGCAGACCGAAGGCCAGAGACTTACTTCCCTCCGGAATTCCCGCACCCTGATATTCGTCAAACAAGGCCACGGACTCCAACAGTTCACCAGCGCCTTCACGCAAGGTTTCGAGCACAGTCATTGCCGGGATACCGGCGCGAACTACCAGGGCGACGTCCTGGGTAGCTACCGGAAACGTTGAGATCGGCTTGGCCACAATTACGTCCGCCGCAGCGTTGAAGACCTTCTCAGCATTGATTTCCATAGCAACAGTGCGAGCCGGTAAGTGAGCGTCACTGAGCAACTTCGGGTGAAGTTCACCGGCGTAACCAACAACGTCTCCGTTGCGCAGCTTCAGCACCGCGGCACGTCCCGGGTGAAAAGCTTGATGTGAGCCCTGCTCCACCAGCAGTTCCACTCCCGTTACCTCAGCGAGAAGTTGAGCAGCATCAACGGCATCTGCCCAGTCCCACGAGCGCGGGGTGTGTCCGGGCGCGGCAGGGGAATCCTTTCCGGTGAACAGCGCGCCGATCGTCAGAGGCTGGTAGGGGATGCCCTCATACAAGGCATCCAGAACCTCCTCGGACGGCTTAACGCCCAGCGGCGGGATCGACGCCGTGCCGAAGGTACCTTCTGGCAAGAACACCAGACCGGACTCGAACAACGCCAGATCATTGGATCCACGGGAATGGTTGCGTTTAGCAATTTCAATCAGGCCAGGAAGCAAGGACGTACGGAGGTAACCGAATTCCTCGCTTAGCGGGTTTGCCAGCTTTACCGCTGTTCGTTCGGCACCGGCGGCAGCAACACCGAAGGTGTCATTAGAGACCTTGGAGACGAACGGGTAAGCCAGTACCTCAGTCAGGCCAGAGTCAGCCAGCGCCTGAACGGCGCGGCGACGCTGCTGTTGCATGCGTGAGTAGCCACGTCCTGGAGGGGCCGTAGGTAAGGTGGCAGGAATTTTCTCGTACCCCACCAAACGGGCTACTTCCTCCGTGAGGTCCTCGGGGGTGACCATGTCGAACCGCCAGCTGGGGGCTGTGACTAAATGGCCGCCGTCGACGGTCTCAACAACAGCACCGAGAGCTTCCAGCGAGCCCACAACCTGCTCCGTCGTGAAGTTGATGCCGATACGTCTGGAGGCGAATCCGCTCGGCAGGAACACAGCCACGGGCGCCGGCCGTGTGCCCACATCGGTGACGGTGATTTCCTCTGTGCCGCCGGCCAGTTCAACAAGCAGATCCACTGCGCGCTGGGCGGCTATATCGGCTACTTGCCAATCCACGCCGCGTTCAAAGCGCTTGGATGCCTCGGAGGGCAGCTTGTGCCGTCGACGCGAACGGGCAATGGAAATTTCCTCAAAATGCGCCGCTTCAATGAGTACATTGGAGGTAGCTGAGCTAACCTCGGTGGCCGCTCCTCCCATGACACCGGCAATGCCTAAGGCTCCGGACCCATCAGTGATGAGCAAGTCCTCGCAGTCGAGCTTGCGTACCTTGGCGTCAATGGTTTTCAGGGTTTCCCCATCTTTTGCACGGCGCACAACGATTTCACCGGTGAGCTTGTCAGCGTCGTAGAAGTGTAGCGGCTGTCCAAGCTCCAGCATGACGTAATTGGAGATATCCACTGGCAAGGAGATGGAGCGCATGCCTGCCAGGCGCAGTCGTGAGGACATCCAGATCGGGGTGGGCGCGGACGGGTTGATGCCGGTCACCGTGCGTGCCACAAAACGGTCGCAGCCAGGCTTCCCGTAAATGGGTGCTTGATCCTCGAAGCGGACAGCGTAGCCCTGGCCGGTGGCGGCCGTGACGGCTACGCGTGAGACTGGATCGATGAACTTGGTTGCGGTGGCATGAGAGTACTCGCGCGCCACGCCGCGAATACTGAAGACGTAGCCGCGGTCAGGGGTGACATTGATTTCGGCGGCTTCGTCCCTCAAGCCCAGCAGTTCCAGCGCGTCAGAGCCCACCTCCGGGTCAAGTCCCAGAGTCGCCAGGACCAGGATGCCGTCGTGGTCCTCGCCAATGCCCAGCTCCCGGACGGAGGCGATCATCCCTGCCGAGACATGGCCATACGTCTTGCGGGGGGTTATCCGGAAATCTCCGGGCAGCACCGATCCCGGCAGGGTAACAACGACCTTGTCACCTACCTCGAAGTTGTGCGCTCCGCAGACGATCCCTTGCACACCTGTCGGGTCGATGCCCTCAATGTCCAGGGTCTGCGCCGTTCCTTCAGGAACCACGCGCACCGAACACCAGTTGATGGTCTTGCCGTTGGTTTGCGGTTCTGGCTCTTTAGAAAGAACCTGGCCAACCACAATCGGACCGCTGATGGAATCCAGCGGACGGTGGACATCTTCTTCTTCAAAACCTACCTTGACCAGATCGGTCATGATATCTTCGGCGGTTGCTCCCGCCGGTATCTGCGCATACTCGCGCAGCCAAGTCAGTGGAATACGCACGGACTAAATCTCCATTCCAAAGTGTTCGCTGAAACGTACATCGCCCTCGATCATGTCGTGCATGTCGGCCACTTCATTACGGAACATCAAGGCCCGCTCGATCCCCATGCCGAAAGCAAATCCTGAATATTCATCCGGGTCAATGCCAGCCGCCCGCAGAACGTTCGGGTTGACCATCCCGCAACCGCCCCATTCGATCCAGCGCGGACCTCCCTTGGCACCGGGATGCCAGATGTCCAACTCAGCCGAGGGCTCCGTGAAGGGGAAGAAGTTTGGGCGTATCCGCACGCGGGCTTCCTCCCCGAACATCTGGCGGGTGAAGTGCTCCAGCGTTCCCAGCAGGTCAGCCATGGACAAGTTCTTGTCGATGGCGAGGCCCTCGAACTGGTGGAAAACCGGGGTATGTGTGGCGTCAAGCTCGTCTGTACGGAAGACCTTGCCAGGGCACAGCACATAGACCGGGAGCTCACGTTCTAGCAAGGCCCTTACCTGCACCGGTGAGGTGTGGGTGCGCAGCAGCAGGTGAGCCTCGGGAGGCTCCACGAAAAACGTGTCCTGCATTTCACGTGCTGGGTGGTCCGGGGCAAAGTTCAGCGCATCGAAGTTGAACCACTCCGATTCCAGCTCGGGACCTTCGGCAATTTCCCAGCCCATGCCGACGAATATGTCACAGACCCTGTCCTGGAGAGTGGACAGCGGGTGACGTGCCCCTGCCCGACGTCGGCGCGGCGCCGCCGTGACATCGACAGTCTCTTCGAGAAGTATGCGAGCTGCGTCTTCGGCCTCGAGCACGTCGGAACGGGCTGCGAGCGCCTTGGCAACTCGTCCTCGTGAGCCCCCCATGAGTTTGCCGGCGGCGGCCTTAAATTCCTTCGCAAGGGCGCCGATCTCCCGGTTGGCTAGGCTCAGCGGAGATTTCTCGCCGGTGTGCGCCAGCCGGGCCGACTTCAACGCCTCCAGCGTGGCCGCGGAGGCGATGGCCGCGAGCGCGTTGTCCACGGCGGCACCAATCGCCGCTTCGTCCAGCGGATCCGGCACGGGTTCAATGATCGATTCCGGCACGTCGGCCGAATTTTGGGGCATCTTGGACATCTACAGTTCTTACCTAAGCTCGTGTGCGAGTAAGCGGTGGGGTGGCTGGAGCCACCTCATACAGTCTAGAGGACGCCCCGGCGAGGGCATTAACGCTCTGCCGCCGACCCTGCCATTTGACGCTCCGCGTTGTTAGGCTCAGCTCATGTGCATCTTTGTGAAGGCCGGGCGTGCGACGTCGCTCAGTCTCCTTCCGCTGCTTCCTGACCGTGGGTGCTGGCCACCGGACGCCTCGAAAAAGCCTGCCCAGGTCCGGGAGCCGTTCTCTTGGCTAACAGAGTCTGATCGGTGAGAGCTGCCCTGCACATCCGCCGCGTAGCCAACGCCACGAACTTGTCCACGGCGGCGGGTCTCCTCTTGGCGGCTCTGACGCGCACCAGTATTGAACGAGGTCCAAACGGTCTGCTGTTTGGTACCAAGTACCAGCCGCGCCTGCCGTTAGCTGACGCGTTCACCGTCGGTAATGTGATTTTCTACCGGGCAGACCGTCACTACATCGATTCACGGCCAGAGCTCCTCGGACATGAATCTGCTCACGCCACCCAATACGCCTGGTGTCTGGGTTTGCCATTCCTGCCTTTGTACGGGGCATGTGCCACTTTTTCACTCTGGCGTACAGGCGATCCGGGGAGTCGCAACTTTTTTGAGCGCAACGCTGGATTGGCCGCTGGGGGCTACCCGAACTTACCTACGCTGGTGCGTCTGGCACCCCTGTGGACATTTTTAGCTCACAATATGACCTGGCAAGGAAGGCACCAACCATGAACGAGCCCGCAATGAGCGTCGGTTCAGAAAAGTCCGAACAGAATGGCCAGACGGTGAGCGTGATCGGACGCGGCACCGTCGCCGCTGCCCCCGACTATTTTCAGATCAACATCGGCATCGAAGCGCAGAGGCCTAGCGTTGGGGAAGCGTACGCAACAGTTGGTGACGCCATGAATGGTGTGCAAAACCAGCTACTGGATCAAGGAGTTGCCGGCGATGCCATCTCTACCTCCTCCTTGGACGTCCGCGCGGACAGCCGTTGGGAGGACGGCGTCGGCTCCATTGTCAGTGGATATACCGTCTCTTCCACTGTTGTAGTGCGGTTGCGCTACGACGAAGCCGCTGAGGCGATTGTTGCCGCTGTCATCGATACCGGCAACAACTGTGTGCGCTTGAACGCTCTGGCGCCTGGCATCTCGGATCCCACTTCCGCGACCACTGCGGCGCGGACAGCAGCCTGGGAAGACGCTCGGCGGAGCGCAGAGCTGTACGCCGCATTGGCCGGGCGCTCACTCGGTGCCGTCTTAGTCATCAGCGAGGGTTCGCCACACGCCCAGGAAACGGCACCCCTCATGGCACGGGCCATGATGAGTTCCGAATCTCGCATAGGGATTGAGCCGGGACAGAGCAAAGTCAGCGCAGCGGTGTCCGTGACTTGGGAACTAGTATAGGCAAACTCCTCCGAATGTCTTGGCCCACGGGCGTTAGATGACGATCTCGCGCTTGAGGATCTTCCCGGTAGGACCTTTGGGCAGGGAGTCCATAATGATGACGCTGCGCGGAAACTTGTAACCGGCCACCCGGTCCTTGACGAAGTCACGGATACTGGCTGCGAGCGCCTCTGGATCGTCAGCGCCCTCGGCCCCCGCCTTCAGTGCAACGGCGGCGTAGATTTCCTCGCCGTGGACAGCATCCGGGCGTCCGATGACGGCGGCCTCGGCCACAGCAGGATGCTCATAGAGCACTTCCTCAATCTCCCGGGGGTAAACGTTGTAGCCACCACGCAGGATCATGTCTTTCTTGCGATCCACGATGAAGAACACATCGTCTTCGTCTTTTCGCCCCAAATCCCCCGTCCGGAACCAGCCGTCGGGAATAGCGGCCGCCGTCGCCTCTGGATTGTTCCAGTAACCCTTCATCACATAGGGGCCAGCGACCGCGATCTCTCCTACCTCTCCGGGCTCGACGTCGTTGCCTGCCTCGTCAAGGATCCGAAGCTGCGCGCCGGTTACGGCCTGGCCAATGGAGCCGGGTTTGCGAATGCCGTCCATCTGGTTGAACGTGACCACGGGGGACGTCTCAGAGAGCCCGTAGCCTTCGAGCATGGTGGCGCCGAACGTCGTTTCAAATTCGTGCAAAATTTCCAGGGGCAAGGCGGACCCTCCGGATGCCGCCAATCGTAGGCTCGAAAGATCATAGTTCTCTCTCCCCGGGGTCCGCAGGAGTGCAATGTACATGGTCGGCACTCCTTCGAAGATCGTAACCTTGTCCCGCTGTATGATCTCCAGCGCCTTCGCGGGATCGAATTTGGGCAGGATCGTCACAGTGGCCCCTGCCATCACGGCAGAATTTAGAGCGCAGGTTTGTCCGAAGATATGAAAGAACGGTAAGCCTCCAAAAATGACGTCACCGTCCCGGCTACCAAACAGACTGACCGAGACCTCGGCATTACTGCGCAGGTTTTCATGCGTCAGTTCTGCACCCTTGGGCTTGCCAGTTGTGCCCGAAGTATAGAGGATAACCGCCGTGTCATCTTTCGTTGCTGCGGCTATATCTAGAAGAGGTTCGACGTCGGCCAGCAGGCCCATGAACGCGGCATCGATCGGTATGGTGTCAGTTTCTGTCTCTGCCGCCGCCGGCCCTACCTCACCCATGACGCCTTCCCAAGCAAAGGCGAGTGTGGCGCCTGAGTCCCGGAGGTGGTAGGCAACTTCTCTGGCCTTCAACAGGGGGTTCAGCGGGACCACAATGGCCCCGTAACGCAGGATGCCATAGTAAATGGGCGGCATTTGCGGCAAGTTGGGCGAGATGAGCGCTACCCGGTCCCCCGGCTTCACTCCGCGGGCGGCCAGCATGCCAGCCACTTTGGCACTGAGGACCTCGAGTGCGCCAAAGGAGATTTCAATGTCATCCATTTTGATGGCAATCCCCGCGGGGTTCCGCTGCGCGGATGTGCTCAAGATGGTGGCCAGATTTGTCATGTTCGGCTCCTTTGGTGAGGAAAAAGTGGTGCGGATCCAGAAGGTCAGCAAAGGAGCGCCCTGGCCCCTTACAAACCCAGCCTAGCGGCAAAAATGTGATCTACCCCATAAATCTACCCATGAGTAATACAAGCCTTGAACCGCACGTCGAGAGTATTGACGAATAATCGAATACATGTTCGAATATGGAGATGAGATGGAGTAAGCAGGAACTGACCCAGCCCCTCTTTGCCAGCACAGGATTTGCCGGCACAAGAACAGCGGAAGAGGCGAAGACCTCTGGAATTACCCAAGGCTCTAGTACCGCTCCCTCCATTCCGCTGCTGGCTGGACTCGTCAAAAGTGTTCAGACGCCGGAATTCGCCGGAATCACTTTTCATGAGGTTCTCGCTAAAAGCGCCCTGAACAAGGTCCCAGCCACCTCCACTATGCCGTTCGAGTGGACTATCAATCCTTATCGCGGGTGCTCCCACGCTTGCGTGTATTGCTTCGCCAGAAAAAGCCACACGTATCTGGACTTTGATCCAGGGATCGATTTTGATTCCCAAGTGGTGGTCAAGGTTAACGTGGCTCAAGTTCTGCAGAAAGAGCTGCACAGGTCCGCCTGGAAGCACTCTCACGTGGCCTTGGGCACGAACACTGACCCCTACCAGCGGGCGGAAGGTCGATACAAACTGATGCCAGGGATCATCAGAGCACTGGCCGATTCAGGCACACCATTTTCTATTCTCACCAAGGGAACCCTGCTGGCCCGAGATATCCCGTTGCTTGCCGAAGCTGCACAGCATGTCAGCATCGGCATGGGCATCTCCTTGGCTTTACTTGATGAAAAGTTGGCCGCCGCCATTGAACCCGGCACACCAACACCCAAGGCGCGCCTCTCCCTCATCAAAAAACTACGAGACGCTGGTCTTCCGTGTGGGGTGATGTCAATGCCCATACTGCCGTGGCTCAGTGATTCAGAGGAGAGCCTGGATACCTTATTCGCCGCATTGGCCGAGGCGGGGGCGACTGATGTCAGCGCCGGGGCCCTATACCTGCGTCCCGGGACTTCACAATGGTTCATGGCGTGGCTTGCCCGCGAACACCCTGCACTGGTGGGTCGCTACCAGCGCCTGTACAGCCACGGCTCTTACGCTTCCAAGGATTATCGGCAGTGGCTGGCCGTGCGCATCGGCGATGCAAAGCGCCGTCATGGTTTTGCTGGTACAACCGGATTTATCCACGATCCCCGTCGAGAAGAGGCCAACTATCCCGTTGGCAGCATACCCACAGCTCGACAGTCAGCAGGAACAGCGAAGGCAAGGGACGCTGTGCGTGCCCCTGCCTTCGCAAGTACTAGCCGTTCTGCGCATTCGACCCCGCAGGCGGTCCTGTTCTAGGAGCTAATGGTTCTAGAGTCTTATCCGCTCTTGCGGCGAAACTCCCGCTTGTGGGAGGCAGCACCGTGCTGAGAACTGATCTTGGCCCCATTGGCAGCTTCCACGCTGCCGTGGTGCTGATTCTTTTTATTTTCAAGCGCCTGACGGAATTTTTCCTTCATGTCCGCAGCGGCAGTATCCGCTGCTGGTACTTCGTCGTCATGTTGATCGTTCGATGTCATTGCACAACCTCCTTTGGATCATTGCTAACCCCCAGTCTGGCACAGAGCCCGCATAATCGCAGCGCCTCCAGTTGGCGTGTTCTCTGCGCAATTGGCGCCCGCTAGCATCGAAACGGGAAAGAGTTGCTAACCTCTTGAGGTTGCAGGGCCAGTGCGCGCCATCAGAGCCCGAACAATGGGCAAATCAGCCGGAATCCACGGCAGTTCCAGAAGTTCATTACTGTCCAGACAAACCCACCGTAACTCGTCGTGGTCTTCAAGCGGCTTTGGCGTTCCAGCCACGATTTCGCCAAGCCACACCCGCATGGACGCCTTGTTGTTCAAGGGCCAACCCTCCGCGGTGGGCCCTGCCAGTTCTTCGCCTAAGATCACCTCCACCCCTAGCTCCTCGGCCAGTTCCCGGTGGAGCCCCTGCTGCGCGCTCTCCCCAGACTCGACCTTGCCGCCAGGAAATTCCCACATACCCGCAAATTCCGGGGGCGCAGTGCGTCTGCCGACCAAAAGTTTCCTCGGAGCCATCAGCGAGTCAACCAGGGCACCGCCCACAATCTGTTTGATAAAAGTCACGGAGCTAGCATAAGCACAACCCACGCGGTCCCCTCTAGACTGATTGCGGACACTTGCCCAGTCGCCTGCGATCCGCAGCTGTCCCTCATCACTTCACTATGCCGCTTCCCTGGCTCACATCCGTCTATACTTCTGGCATTCCCCTCCCTCCCTTTGAAAGCACTTACATGATAAATTCCACCACTCACTCTCCAGGCAAAGTGCTCTCACAAGCGGGGATTGCCCGGGCTATCTTTGCCTTGGCGGTGGGAGGGTTCGGCATCGGGACCACTGAATTTGCCATGATGGGCCTGCTACCCAACGTCGCCGAAGGTGTTGGTGTTTCCATCCCGGACGCCGGCCACGTGATCTCCGCCTACGCGTTGGGTGTGGTGATCGGCGCACCGTTGTTAGTAGCCGTCAGCGCTAAATGGCCGCGCAAAACACTGGCCCTCTTCCTGATGGGTTTGTTCACGCTAGGCAATTTGTCATCCTTTTTTGCCCAAGACTTCACGTCCTTGATGGTGACTCGTTTCATTGCTGGTCTTCCCCATGGGGCCTATTTCGGTGTTGCAGCCGTACTGGCAGCATCCCTCGTGGCTCCTACCAAGCGAGGGCGGGCCATCGCCATGGTCATGATGGGACTGGCAGTAGCCAATGTTCTGGGAGTCCCTGTGGCCACCCTGATCGGTCAGCAGTTCGGTTGGCGCACGATGTTCATTCTGGTCGCCTTCATTGGACTGGTGACTCTGGTGGCCATCATGAAGTTCATTCCGGCACGGAAGGCCCATCCAGACGCCAGTCTGCGACGCGAGCTCAGCGCCCTGCGCCGCGGCCAGGTTTGGCTAACCCTGCTCATTGGCGTGGTGGGCTTTGGTGGATTCTTCGCCGTCTACACCTACGTTGCCAACACGATGACCGACGTCGCAGGGTTCAGTCCGGGCTTCCTGCCCGTTATTGTTGGTCTCTACGGGCTGGGAATGGTGGCTGGCAGCTTTGTGGGTGGCAAGCTGGCGGATTGGTCGGTGCTGGGCAGCATCTACGTTGTGATGGCTTTCATCGCCGCCATGCTCGTCATTTATGCCTATACGGTCCACATCCAGTGGCTGGCATTGCTCATGATCTTCATCATCGGCGCATCAGGGTCCATGCTGGTTCCTTCGTTACAGACCCGACTTCTTGATGTCTCCCCGGGTGCCCCCACTTTGGCATCTTCCCTAAATCACTCCGCACTGAACATGGCAAATGCTTTGGGCGCCTTTGCCGGTGGTTTAGTCATCAGCTGGGGCTGGGGATTCACTGCCCCAGCTCTGGTAGGTGCCGCACTTGCGGTGCTTGGCCTGGGGATTGCCCTGGGCAGCGGTGCTTTGGACAAACGTGCCCGGCAGGTCCAGGACGTCGTCAAGGTCCCGGAAAACGCTTAGTTGCTCGCAGTCTCTTTCGTGGAGTAGATATCCGGTTCTAAGTAGATAACCTTGGCGATGGGTACCGCGGCACGGACACGCTTTTCCGCGGCGTCAATGGCCTGTGCTATCTGCGCGCCTGTCTCGCTTTGTTCCACGGCAATCTTGGCCGCAACCAGCAGCTCATCCGGGCCTAGGTGCAGCGTCTTCAAATGGATGATCCGGCTCACTCCAGGGCCCACCAGAGCGGTTTCAATCGCCCGCACATCCTCCTCCGTAGCTGATTCACCCAGAAGTAGTGACTTGGTCTCTACGGCAAGGATGACGGCCACAGCCACCAGCAGAAGACCAATCAGTATGGTTCCTGCAGCATCCCAGTGACCGTTGCCCGTCACGAGCGTCATGCTCACGCCAAACAAGGCGAAAACCAGTCCTAAAAGGGCCGCAGAATCTTCTAGCAAAATCACGGGCAGCTCGGGAGCCTTCGCGGTCCTGATAAATGCCACCCAGCCCTTTGAACCGCGCGTTAGATTGGATTCCTTAATGGCAACGGTAAAGGAACGGCCCTCAAGAATGATGGCACCAATCAAGACGGCTAGTGGCACCCACGCCCATTTTGGATCCAATGCATGGGGATGCTGCCATTTTGAATAGCCCTCATAGAGAGCAAAGACTCCGCCGACGCTAAAAAGAATGATCGAGACCAAGAACGCATAAACGTAGCGCTCACGGCCGTAGCCGAATGGGTGCTCGGGGCTCGCCTGCCGTGCCGCTTTCTTCGCACCAACAAGCAACAAGAGTTGGTTGCCGGAGTCTGCCAGTGAGTGGATTGACTCCGCCAACAGCGATGATGACATGGTCAGCAGGTAAGCCAAAAACTTCAGTACGGCTATGGATAAATTCGCCACAAGCGCCGCGACAACTGCTTTGCCGCCTCCACCATGGGACATGATGCTACTCCTAGTTCAGAACGTGGAAACGCGAGAGACAATAAACAAACAGCTTCAGTTTGAGCGTCGCTGGGCCCGAGCGCTGGCATACAAGCACACGGTCGCGGCGGTCCCCAGATTCAAAGACTCCGCTTCCCCGTAAACAGGGACCGCCACCCGGTGATCGGCCAAAGCCTTCTCTTCCCCGGCCAGCCCCTGGGCTTCGTTGCCAAACAACCACAGAGTCGGGTCTTCAAGGACATATTGAGAATCTGGAATCTGCTGCTCAAAGGCCCGCGCCGCACTTTCGTCCTGGAGCAGGTCAAGGTTTAGCTGGCCATATCCATCCGCGGCCAGCACACCCATGCCTGCGGCCTTAGCGGCAGCGACGACGTCGGACAGCTCCACGCCGCGCACCACCGGAAGGTGGAACAAGGATCCAGCCGTCGAACGGACAGCTTTAGGGTTGTAAATATCTACGCTGGAGTTAGAGAAAATCACAGCATCAGCACCGGCCGCGTCCGCGGCTCGCAATACCGTTCCGGCGTTCCCCGGATCCTGGACCCTGCACAACATGGCAATCAGCTTTGGTTTTGCCGCAAGAACTTCCGCCAACGGCACGTCCACAAAGTTGCAGACGGCCACCACGCCTTGGGGGGTAACAGTGTCAGTCATGGCCGAGAGGACCATCTCGCTGGCCACGCGAATCTGCAGCTTGGAAGCCGGATGTGAAGCAAGCTCCATCAATTCCGGATACCTTTTGAGGCACTCAACGCTCGCGTAAACGGCTTCCACCACGGCACTGCCACCAGCATCCATACAGTCCCGGTGTGCACTTAGTGCTTCTCGAACACCCGCAGGGCCTTCGAGAAAGAACTGACTGCGTTTTAAACGACCCGAGCGTCCAGCTAGCTTTGCAACATCCCTCACTCGATCTGCTCGAGGATTGGTCATTGCATCAGCTGGCGGACGCCCGGGTTCACTCATGCTTAGGACTTTAGCAGTCGCTCACCATGAATACGGAACGCAAGGTTCCGTGTCAATTACGTTATTACTTAGCTACCGGAGCAGAAGTGTCTGCAGGCAAAGCAGCCTTAGCGAGCTTGACCAGTGCAGCGAAGGCACCGGCGTCGTTGACTGCCAGGTCTGCCAACATGCGGCGATCGACCTCGATCTCCGCAGCCTTCAGGCCCTGGATCAGACGGTTGTAGGTCAAGCCGTTTGCGCGTGAAGCAGCGTTGATACGCTGGATCCACAGGCGACGGAAGTCACCCTTACGCTTGCGGCGGTCACCGTAGCTGTACACAAACGAGTGCAGCAACTGCTCTTTGGCCTTGCGGTACAGACGTGAGCGCTGCCCACGGTAACCTTTGGCGCGCTCAAGAATAACCCGACGCTTTTTATGGGCGTTTACCGCCCGCTTCACACGTGCCACGTGCGTACTCCTTCAAGTTCTAAAGATCCCAAGCCAATCATGCCAGGGAAGGCTTTGTTTGGATTGGTGTCGGCCCCTGAACGGGACCGTCACCCATTGACTTGCGAAATTAGATGCCGAGCATCTTTTTGATGTTGCGAACGTCTGCCTTGGCAACCGTGAGGTCACCCTTTAGGCGGCGCTTCAAGCTCGAAGGCTTGTGTTCCAGGTAGTGGCGGCGGTTAGCCTGCTGGCGACGAAGCTTGCCGGAACCGGTAAGCTTGAATCGCTTCTTTGCACCACTGTGTGTCTTCATTTTAGGCATGAGGACCTGTCTCCTTACGTATCCACCGGCGCTGCCTGTGGTTCTTTTGCAGCGACTGGTTGGGTCACTGTCGGGGTGTATATTCACCGCTGGTTAGGGCTGTGGGCCTTACTCAGCTGAGTCTTTGGTACCTTCCGCAGGCGCACTCTTTGAAGAGACAGGCTTTGCGGCAGTTTTGGGTGCTGCTTTCGCAGCAGGCTTGGCGACTGGTTTTACAACCGGCTTGGCCATGGGCTTGGGCATGGGGATCGGCTTAGCGGCCACAGGCTTGGCAGCGACTACCGGCTTCGCGGCAACCACAGGCTTCGATGCGACTACCGGCTTCGCGGCAACCACAGGCTTGGCAGCGACCGGGGCCTTGACAGCGGCCGGTGCTTTCTCAGCGGGAGCCTTCGCAGCGGGAGCTTTCGAAGCAGCAGGGACTTTGGCGGCTGGAGCCTTAGCCGCAGGCTTGCTGACGGCTTTCGTTTCCGGCTCGCCAACAGTCTGCGCTTCAAGGCCGGCAGCCGAGGATTGTGCCCCAGCTTCCGTCTTCGTAGCTTCGTCGGCCAGCGGTGCCTTAGCTTCTGTCGCGACTTCTGCCGCAACCGGCGCAGAAGCTTCTTCAGCCGCCGGAGCGGGTGCGTCTTCACCTAGGTGCAGTCCAGAAGGCAGCAGTTCCGCTAGGGACTGCGTCATTGAACCCTTGTTTTCACGCTCCACATCAACGCGGGCGGTGCCGTTGGCAACAGCCTCGTTGTGTGCCTTGGCATCGGCGCGCTGTTGGTTCCGACGTGCTTCAGCTTTGGCTTCTGCCTTGTTTTTCAACGGGCCGATCACCATCACCATGTTGCGCCCGTCAATACGGGGACTTGACTCAATGACGCCGACCTCGGCAACTTCCGTAGCAAACTTCTGGAGGAGACGGATACCCATCTCCGGACGCTGCTGCTCACGACCACGGAACTGGATCATGGCTTTCACCTTGTCACCGGCTCCGAGGAAGCGCATCGCGTGGCCGCGCTTTGTCTCGTAGTCATGCTTGTCGATCTTGAGGCGGAATCGAATTTCCTTCAGAACGGTGTTCGTCTGGTTCTTCCGGGCCTCACGCGCCTTCACGGCGGCCTCGTACTTGTACTTACCGAAGTCCATCAGTTTGCACACCGGCGGCTTAGCCGTCGGTGCTACCTCAACCAGATCCAAGTCTGACTCGGCAGCCAAACGAAGGGCGTCCTCAATGCGGACGATCCCCACTTGTTCGCCTGCTGGTCCAACCAACCGCACCTCAGGGACGCGGATACGATCATTGATGCGTGGCTCGCTAATGTGTAACTCCTGTTGTCATCAAATATGTGAACGCCATCAGCAACGAAGAAGGCCTCCATTGCTGATGCAATAGGAGGCCTCAAATTAGTTAGCGTGGCGTCCCGGCAACGGGACACTACCTGCTCTTCCATGGAGGAAGAGCGCCAACCTAAACCAGACAACACCACGGAGGGTCGAAAGGTGGGAGAGGACTCCACTTGCACACCAAATGCCTGCAATATCACGCGGGTTCAAGCCCACGGAGGTATCGACACTTGATCGGTCTGTGACAAGCTTAGCAGTATGAACACCGCAGATAATAATTCGGACACCCGTCACAGCTTCAACACGGCTCCTGAGGAGGCATTAGGCGACGCCGAAGCCGCCTCCGTGGTCCGTGACATCGCTGAAGTTCCGGCCATTGAGGTCATTACGACTGCGGCAGTACACCTCATGAGCGCAGCGGCGGTCAAGTGTGGATTGGCTGCCGGGCCGGACTCTGAAGCGCTCAAGGACCTCGATGAAGCTCGTAAGCTCATCACAGCACTTGCTGGCTTCATCACGGCCGCCGCACCTGAAATCGGCAGCCAACATGCTGGCCCCTTGCGTGATGGCCTGCGATCTCTTCAGCTGGCATTCCGCGAAGCTTCCCCCTTCCCAGATGCTCCGGGGAAGGGCCCGGGGGAAAAATTCACTGGAGCGGTCAACTAACGTCTCCGCACCTGTTTTACACACAGCACTATGAAGGGACGTCCAAAGCACTGGCTGCGGAGGACGTCCCTTTTTGTGCGTTGATACTTAGCTGGTGCTTGCTTGTTGCTGCAGACGAATCTGAACGGAATCAACAACGCGGGCGAAGTGTTCGTTCCGCGCCCAGATATCCTGCAAAGTGGCAAGAATAGCCTCCAAAGCCATCTGATCCAGACCGGGTTCTAGGGTGATCTTCACTTCTAATTCAGGCCCGGCCCCGCCACCACAGACTGGTGGTCTTGACGGTTCATTCTTTTCACCCCAATGGGCCTGTATCCCCGGGCCGGGCGTTGCAAAAATACTGACCACCGCGGAATTCCCGAGCGCTGCAACAGACGCGTCCAGGACAGCAGCGACGGCGGTGTCAAGATAGCTAGGCAGCCAATCCTGCTGTTGCGCCAACGCCCACATGGCGGGTCGACGAACCACAAAAGGCTGATCACTTCCAGGGTCCAGGACGAGCATCTGAGCTTCTTCTGCAACGGCTGACAGGGCGGCTCTTGCGGCGTAGACAGCTACGGGACGGGCTTGCGGATGCCAATCGGCCAAGGCACTGACGTTGGTAAATGCAGGAAGTGCCCGACGGCCGTCCGGCGCCTGAATGGTCACAAGTGCCATGTCAGATTCTTTGTCCGAGACAAGACCGTTTGCGCTGACAGTTTCTTCGGCTAGCGTGGCAATGATCGGGATGAAGACCCGAGCCTGGGCCAGCGCCGCAACCACCTCACGCTCACTTCCCTGCCCAGCCACCAACTGCGCAACCGCACCGATGTAACGGGCGTCAGCGGCGCCGTCGTCCGCCTCAAAGCTATGGTACTTCTGCCCGTCCGGCAGCGCGCGTCCCGCCCACGGCTGCCCCGCAGAGTCCGTAGCGCCACCAGAACCAGCAAGGGCCGCAGCGATGTGACCGGGAAGCGTCTTTTTCGGTGTCTGCGCCATGGCGGCTAGCGGCGTCCTGCCACGTCAAGGGCTTCCGGAAGGGTGAATTTGCCGGCGTAGAGGGCCTTACCGACAATCGCACCTTCCACCCCATCGCCCACAAGGCTGCGCAGTACCCGCAAGTCCTCGAGACTGGAGATGCCACCAGAGGCTACGACCGGCTTATTCGTACGAGCACACATTTCCCGCAGCAATTCCACGTTGGGACCGCGGAGAGTGCCATCCTTGGTGACGTCAGTGACGACGTAGCGTGCACAGCCAGCATCTTCAAGGCGAGCCAAGACTTCCCACAGGTCTCCGCCCTCACGCGTCCAACCACGGCCAGCAAGGGTAGTGCCGCGCACATCAAGACCCACAGCGATCTTCTCGCCAAAGCGCTCGATGACCTTGGCGGTCCATTCAGGGTTCTCCAAAGCGGCTGTGCCAAGGTTGACGCGGGCGGCTCCCAATTCAAGAGCGCCTTCCAGGGATGCATCGTCACGGATGCCACCGGAAAGTTCAACGTTAACGTTCAGCGCCAGTACGACCTCGCGAAGAAGTGCTTGGTTGTTTCCCCGACCAAAGGCTGCGTCGAGGTCGACGAGGTGAACCCATTGCGCTCCGTCATTTTGCCAAGCCATGGCCGCCTCCAATGGCGAGCCGTAACTGGTTTCTGAGCCAGCCTCGCCTTGGACCAGGCGTACGGCCTGGCCGTCGGCAACGTCCACGGCTGGCAAGAGTTGAAGAATGGGGGCTGAGGCTGTCATCGGGTCCTTCGAGGTCTGGTGTGGCTAGGAGTATCAGGAGTGCTTAGGAAAGGGTGAATAGATAAGCAGCTATCAGTGCCATTGCAGCGAGAATGGCGAAGCTGATGGGAATCCAGCGGGGCGTCTTTTGCTGATAAAACGTGTAGCAACCCCCAACAAGGAGACCAGCCAGTCCCATGAGAAGTAGCGACCACATTTAGGCACGCTTCTTTCGCAGGGACTGCACCCAGTTGCGTAAGAGCCGCGCTCCGGCATCACCGGACTTCTCTGGGTGGAACTGGGTGGCACATAAGGGCCCATTTTCGATGGCGGCAATAAAGGGGGCCCCATGCTGTGACCAGGTCACCATGGGTGCTTTCATCTTTGGCTGCAAGACGTCAAAGTCCCATTTTTGTACCCCATAAGAGTGAACAAAATAGAATCTTTCATTTTCTACGCCCTCAAAGAGCATGGACCCTTCGGCCGGCTGAACTGTGTTCCATCCCATATGGGGGACCACGTCTGCCGGCAGCAGTTCCACCGCGCCTGGCCACTCCCCCAAGCCTTCCTGCCGAACGCCATGCTCAACGCTGGATTCAAAGAGAACCTGTAAGCCAACGCATATACCCAGCACGGGCCGGCCCCCGGCGACACGGCGCCCGATCATGCGGATGGCGTCAACGCTTTTCAGCTCCGCCATGACGGAGCCAAACGCACCCACGCCGGGGACGACTAAGCCATCAGCGGTGAGGACGTCCTCGGGTTTGGCGCTGAGGGTCACGGTGGCTCCGGCGCGTTCGAGCGCCCTGACCGCGGAACGGACATTGCCTGACCCGTAATCTAGGACTGTTACGCACGGGTTCAGTTCGGTCATCTGCGGCTGGTTGGGTGCAGTGCTCACAAAAGTCCCTTCGTAGAGGGAATACCGGTGACGCGGGGATCATTTTCAACGGCTGCACGCAGGGCGCGTGCGAATGCCTTGAACTGGGCCTCCACAATATGGTGGGGGTCCCGACCACCCAGCACGCGCATGTGCAGGGCAATGTGGGCGTGCAGGGTTATAGCCTCAAACACATGCCGGGTCAGCGAACCAGTGAAGTGTCCGCCAATCAGGTGGTACTCCTGGCCTGCAGGCTCACCGCTGTGCACCAGATAGGGCCGGCCGGATACGTCCACAACGGCCTGCGCCAATGCCTCATCCAGGGGAATCGTGGCTTCTCCGAAACGACGAATACCAGCCTTGTTTCCCAAAGCCTCGCGGAGCACTTCACCCAAGGCGATCGCTACGTCTTCGACCGTGTGATGAACATCGATGTGGGTATCTCCGTGGGCCTTGACCTTCAAGTCGATCAGGGAGTGTTTTGAAAACGCCGTGAGCATGTGGTCATAAAACGGCACCGATGTCTCAATCTCTGACACGCCCGTGCCATCAAGATCAATTTCAACTAACACACTTGACTCACTCGTGACCCGCTCCAAGCGTGCAGTGCGTCCGCTGCCGGGCTGCGGGCTGTTCTCAGTCATGGTTTGAGCGTCCTTTATGGATTGATGGGGAGACCTGCCAAAAAATTCCCGGCACGATCAAATGCACCGCGCTGCCGTGTTCTCTTCCAGTTTAGGAGATAGTCCGTGCTTCCACACAAAGCAACTCATGCGCGGGTCACAACCGAGCGACGACGGGCAGCGTCAACTTGGTTTTCGTGGCTCAGTGCACACCGTCAAGTATGGCCTCAAGGGCCTGAAGAAAAGCCGTTGTCTCGGCTTCCGTACCGGCCGTCACACGAAGGTGCCCGGCAATGCCCACGTCGCGGATGAGAATGCCTGCAGCCAAAAGCGCTTCCCATACGCCCGCAGGATCTTCAAGACCACCAAAAAAGACAAAGTTGGAATCCGAAGGAGCCGGAGCAAGTCCCATCCGGATCAGTTCATTGACGATTCGATCGCGTTGAACTTTAATAGCTTCCACATTGGCCAGCAGCGCGTCTGAGTTACGCAGTGCGGCCACGGCTGTCGCCTGAGTGATCGCAGAGAGGTGGTACGGCAAACGAACCAAACGAACGGCGTCCGTGATCTCGGGAGCCGCAGCCAGATATCCCACTCGCGCTCCTGCCATGGCGAATGCCTTGCTCATCGTGCGTGAAACTATTAGCCGTGGCCTGTTGGGCAACAGCAACAGTGCACTGCGAGTACCGGAGTGAGCGAACTCTGCGTAGGCCTCGTCAACGATCACGATGGTCCGTGACGCTTCCCCAGCCTCATACACTGCCTCAACGATGTCCAAGCCAAGTGCTGTGCCGGTCGGGTTGTTCGGTGAACACAGAAAAACAATGTTCGGAGACTTGGAGCGAACCTGTTCGGCCGCCGATTCTGCGCTGAGATTGTAATCTTCATCCCGAAAGCCTTCAATGTACCCCGTCCCAGTTCCACTAGCTAGCAGTGGATACATCGAATATGTGGGTGGAAAGCTCATCAGGCTCCGACCAGGACCGCCAAACGCTTGCAACAACTGCTGCAGGACTTCATTGGAGCCATTAGCTGCCCACATGTTGTCTTCGTTCAGGCCATGCCCCAAATAGGCCGCTAAAGCTCTGCGCAGTTCCGTAAACTCGCGATCAGGATAGCGGTTCAATCCATCCAATTCATCCGCAACTGCCTTCAGGATTGCTTCCTTGGCGTCCAGCGGTACACCAAAAGTGTTCTCGTTGACGTTCAGAAGAATGGGCACATCCAGTTGCGGTGCACCGTAAGGGCGCAAGCCCCTCAGATCGTCCCGCAGCGGCAATTGGTTAAGTCTTTCAAACTGGTCCATAGAACCAAGTTTAAGTCGAAGCCGGACTTAGAGACTAACGTGTGACGCACCTTCGCCATTCGTGCCAACCTCACAATGATCCCCGGCCACTTCGCCAACCCTGTTCCTTCCTGGCGCCTGAACTTTCGATTGTGTCGCGAGTACTGCTGAATTAGTACGTCGCAACGCCAGCGCCGATGACGGGCGAATCATCCCTGCTCGGGGATCGGCACTCTAGCTTCACGGCTCACCATCGCCGGCGCATCCGTGGTCATCGGCCCGCGTCCCATCGCCGGTCCGTGATCGCTGGATTGGCAGTGCGTTCATGGCCATGAAAACGCCGGCTACTTTGGCACCACGGGCTTCCAGAGCCGTTGGCGCGGTGCTATTTGTGAATGGGTACGTACAGTTGCTGTCCAGCCTGAAGAACGCTGCTGCTCAAGTCATTCAGGGCTACAATCTCCGAGACCACTTCGCGTACATCGCGAGAAGGGTCGCTGGCTGCTGCGATTGTCCACAAACTATCGCCTTGCAGAACAGTGACGGCTGCCGCATAGTCGGTCATGTCCAAGGCATTGATGCCCGTTGACGCATTGGCTGGACTGGCGAAAGACCCCAGCAGCACTGCAATGAGAGCAAACAACAGCGCAGCGCTGACCATGAGTGCCGGAATGCCCAAGAACAGCATGCGTCCCTTGCGTGTAAGCGTCAAGGGATCTTTCCTTCTTGCAGGTCCTACGCTCGAATTGACCATTGCACTCATGACCGACGTTCCTTTCACACCATGGGGAATTTCCTGAAGATTTCCCGAATTGAAGCGGGAGCTGCAGATGTCCGCAGGAGCAGACTTCCCATCACATTTTTCAAAGTTAGAAGATATGTTCTAACTACTGTTCTATAGTTTTAGCATCTATTGACTACTCTTGCCAAGACTCGCTAGAACAAATGTTTGAAATTCACCTGATCCTGGCTTAATCTTGGAGACAAGGAATCATTGCCTAAGAGCAGTCCACCAGCAGGCTCAGACATTGGCGTTTTCGGGCTAATACGCTTGGCACGCCAGTACGCTTGAACAACACTGACGTCTGCAACAACTGCTAGTGACGTTGCCGTAGTGATGTTCTTCACACGTCTCTGGTGACGGTGACACCACTGACACTTAAAGTCTTGGCGCAATGCAACGAAAGGATCGTAAGGACCATGGAGCTACCGCAACCTCCGCACCGCATTTCCCAGGCCCCGAGCAGGGCCGGCATGAAGGGTTTGACGGTTCGTCAAAAAAAGATCCTCGAGTGCATCCAACGCTCGATTGCAGACAAGGGCTACCCGCCTTCGATGCGTGAAATTGGTGATGATGTAGGGCTGGCCAGCCTCTCCAGCGTTACGCATCAACTGACCCAGCTTGAACGTCATGGCTACCTGCGCCGGGATCCCAAGCGTCCACGTGCCATGGAAGTACTTATTCCCTTGGTCTTGGACAATGGGCAAGTGGAAATCGGTGGTGTCAGCTCCCCGGAGGACGTCCGCAGCTCCAACGGTTTGAACTTCGCTCAGTTAAGTAGTTCCTCAGACACCGCTTTCGTGCCTCTCGTGGGCCGCATTGCTGCAGGCGGACCCATCTTGGCTGACCAAATGGTGGATGACATCATGCCTTTGCCCCGCCAGATCGTGGGTAACGGAGAGCTGTTTATGCTGAAAGTGGCAGGAGATTCCATGATCGACGCCGCCATATGTGACGGTGACTGGGTCGTGATTCGCCGCCAAAACACGGCCAATAACGGCGAGATAGTCGCCGCTCTGCTTGAAGACGAGGCTACTGTGAAGACCTTCAGGCAGCGAGACGGCCATACCTGGCTGCTACCTCAGAACACCCGTTATGAACCGATTCTCGGTGATACGGCCACCATCATGGGCAAGGTAGTCTCAGTCCTCCGCAGCCTCTGACGCCTCTGACGCCTCCCACCGTTTGTACTTGTCAAGTCCTTAACACCGCGCCAATCGCTCCCCCACAATGTGAGGGAGCGATTGTCATTAGTGCCCCGAAAGTAACCGAGCGTCTTGCTTTAGTGCCCCGAAAGTAACCGAGCGTCTGGGGGACGACGCGCTACTTTCCAGAGAGCCTCTTGAGCGCTGACAGGGCCACGGTCCGGTCCTTTGTGGACCAGAAGGGTGGCAGAGCAGCTCTCAGAAAGCCACCATAGCTAGCATTGGCAAGGCGCGAATCAAGCACTGCCACAACTCCGCGGTCGCTGCTGGAACGGATCAGGCGTCCAACTCCCTGCGCCAGCCGGATAGCCGCGTGGGTGGCCGAGATGGCGATGAAGCCATCCCCACCGTTTTGGGAGACGGCCCGGGCGCGTGCGGTGACCAAGGGATCATCAGGCCGCGGAAACGGGATTCGATCGATGACGACGAGGCGACACGAGGCCCCTTGGACGTCCACGCCTTGCCAGAGAGACATGGTGCCAAACAGGCACGTATCGGGCTCTTGCGCAAATTCCGTGATGAGCCCCGCCATAGAAGAGTCTCCTTGGCACAGGATCTTCACTTTGAGTTTCTTGCGTAAAGTTTGCGCCGCATCTTCGGCAGCTCTCCGGGAGGAGAAGAGTGCCAAAGTACCTCCGCCGGCGGCAGTTATGAGCGCTTCCAACTCGGAGAGTTGCTGCGGCGAAGTACCAAAACCGGGTTTGGCTAGGTGTGCGGCCACGTAGAGCATTCCCTGCCTGGGATAGTCAAACGGGGAACCGACATCAGCCCCGGACCAAGCCGGCGCGCCAGCCCCCAAGAGCCCCAGCCCCCCGGCAGTGGCTTGAAAGGACTCGCCAATTGCCAAGGTAGCTGACGTCAGCACCACCGTATGGTCGGCAAACAGCCCCTCGCGAAGCTTGCCCGCCACACTCAAGGGGGCAATGTTGATCACCGGCGGCTCACCATCATCCGCCTTTTGATATCCCTGCCCGGGGGTGAACGTGCCTGTCCGTGATGCCCACACAACCTCGCGTGAGTCTTTGGCACTAAGAAGCCGTTCAGAGAGATCAAAGATTAGATTTAGACGAGCCCGCGCAATTGATCTGCCCCCGTCCGCCGACGCAGAGCCTTCCGGTTTCGAATCGGAGAGTGCCACGCGGGCAGCGTCACGAAGCTGTTCCACTGCCGCCGTGTGTTCCTCGTTCAAACCGTTGGGCAGCAAGCCCGTGGCAGTGTCCGCAAACGCTAGATCCAAGGCCGCCGCACTGCTGTGTAAGGCCTCAACTGACACTCCCGTGTGCTTACGCGTGCTGGAGGCTGCTGCTTGGACCATCTGAAGCGAAAGCTGACCGGTGACGGCACCCGTCACTCGATCCTGTAGTTCGTGCGCCTCATCCACCACCACGACGTCATAGTCAGGCAGGACAGCTATGCCCTCAAAAGCGCTGATAGCGAGCATGGCATGGTTTGTCACCACAATGTCGGCCTGGCCACCCTTGGCACGCGCCAACTCTGAAAAACATACTTCCGCGAGGGGGCATCGCTGCGCCCCCAAGCATTCCATCGAGGTAACAGATACCTGGCGCCACGCTTTGTCTGTAACCCCCGGCGTGAGCTCGTCGCGGTCACCTGTTTCGGTTTCCTGAGCCCATTCGCGAAGGCGCACCACTTCTTTGCCCAGTGGAGAACTAGGGCCAGCTTTGGCACCCGGAAGGTGCATCACGCTAGTGTCCTCTCCGAGGCTGAACAAAGCACCCTCGGAGGCGTCCTCAGAGGGAAAGCCGCCACCAACCTTGTGTTGGCACACGTAATTGCTTCGACCTTTGACCAGGACGACGTCGATGGGGCGTGGCAGCAGCGGCTTCAACGCAGCCAGCAGCCGCGGAACGTCCCTTCCCACAATCTGAGCTTGTAATGCCAAGGTTGCGGTGGCCACGACAGATGGTTTGTCGTGGTTTAGCGCATGGACGATGAGTGGAATCAGATAGGCAAGTGATTTACCCGTTCCAGTACCAGCCTGGACCAGCAAGTGCTCCCCGCCATCAATGGCATCCATGACCCGACGGACCATCTCATGCTGGCCGTCGCGCCGCTGGCCATTCATGGCCGCAACGGCAGTGTCCAAAAGCTCTACGGCTTGGGCCCTCAACGCATCTGCGTCAGCGCTCTCCGCTTCGCCTGCGGCGGGGCTAGAGCTTACAGGGGTGGAGGCAGTTGCAGTTTCACCCATGCTGGACGAAGGCCTCAAGCTCAGCGGCCAGGACCTCGCGAACATGGACGTGAACCACCGTTCCCTGTTCGCCATGTTCAAGGCTGATTATTTCTGCATCACTGCGGTGAAGTCGGTTCAGCACATCCCCACGGTCGTAGGGGATAAGCAAGTTCAACTCGATCCCAGGCCTGGGGATCGCATCGCTAACGGCCGCAAGTAACTCCTCAATTCCCTGCCCTGTGCGAGCCGAAACCACTACTGTGCGTCGCTCGTGCTGTCGGAGTCTTTCTACGACAAACGGATCGGCGATGTCGGCCTTGTTCAAGATGATGATTTCAGGGACTTTCAGCGCGTCAACTTCGGCAAAGACGCTCCGGACCGCAGCGATCTGTCCTTCCGGGTCCGGATGGGAAGCGTCCACAATATGCAAAATGAGGTCTGCGTCAGCCACTTCCTCCAACGTTGAGCGGAACGCTTCAACGAGTTGGGTGGGGAGAGAACGCACGAACCCCACTGTGTCTACGAGGGTGTAACCCAAGCCGTCGGCAGTTTCAGTTTTGCGGACAGTGGGGTCCAAGGTAGCGAACAACGCGTTCTCCACCAGGACGCCGGCGTCGGTCAGCCTGTTCAACAACGACGACTTACCAGCATTCGTATATCCGGCAATGGCAACCGATGGCACCGAGTTGCGCTTGCGGTTGGCCCGCTTGGTTTCTCTTGCAGGCTTCATGGCAGCAATTTCGCGGCGCAGCTTGGCCATTCGTGTTCGGATCTTCCGCCGATCAAGCTCCATCTTTGTTTCGCCGGGGCCGCGGGAGCCAATCCCACCACCGGCCGCGCCCACACGGCCACCAGCCTGACGGGACATAGAATCGCCCCACCCTCGCAGGCGTGGGAGAAGGTATTCCATCTGCGCCAGCTCCACCTGGGCCCGTCCTTCTCGGGACTGTGCATGCTGAGCGAAGATATCCAAGATCAGGGCCGTACGGTCGATCACCTTGACCTTGACCACTTCTTCGAGCGTGCGCCGCTGTGACGGGGCAAGATCGCCGTCAATGATGACGGTGTCAGCTCCTGTGGCGTGAACTATGTCTTTGAGTTCCTGGGCCTTGCCCTGACCAAGGTACGTGGCCGGGTCCGGTTTCGCCCTGCGCTGCACCAGACCATCGAGCACCTCGGAGCCGGCAGTTTCTGCCAGTGCAGCCAACTCACGCAATGAGTTCTCCGCGTCAGCCATGGTCCCGCTAGACCACAGCCCGGCAAGTACGACGCGTTCTAGACGAAGCTGACGGTATTCAACTTCAGTAACATCTTCTAGCTCGGTGGACAAGCTTGCACTTCTGCGCAGCGCGTTACGCGCGGCAAGCTCACTCTGGTCCCCGTCAAATTTACTGTGCTGAAAGTTCAGCTCTGAAAGGGCTTGCGCGCGGCCGATGACGGGGTGCGTCGAGACTGCCCCGGATTGCGGATCTTGAGCGTCAAATTTGGCATCCTCGCGCGCAGCTTTGGCGCCAGCCGCGTCCTTAGCCAGGATGCGGTCGATCACGGCCTCAATATCAGCCGTAGAAAGATCTTGGCCGGAGTTTGATCCGGAAACATCCCCGGAATCGTTGGGGTCGGTAGAACCGCTGGGTGCGGATGTGTGGCTCATGTTCTCCTTCGTGGCGTTTACACTCAATCGTAGTCCCGGGGGCCCACACGCACACCTTTGTCTGCGTCATTGTGGATATCACGGGGCGGAACCACCCGAAGCGGGCCCTTCCGAAGAGAGCCCCTTAGGCGCGCCTAGATACCGATTAACGCGTTTTCGCACTAATCTGGCAGGACTATGGGTACTCAGAGTGCAGATCATTATTTCAGTTCACAACCGTCAACTCCGCTTAAACGCCGACCGTTAAAAGTGGTTTTGGCTGGCGAGGAACGGGATTTGGAAACGGCCGGTGGAATTTTCAGTCCGGCTGGCGTGGATAAGGGAACAGCAATCCTGCTTTCTGAGGTCCCGCCGCCTGCCCCTGAAGGCAATCTGTTGGATATCGGCTGCGGCTGGGGTCCGGTGGCGCTTTCCTTGGCTCTTCGCTCCCCGCACGCGTCCGTCTTCGCCGTTGACGTCAATGAACGATCCATCGACCTCACCCGAGATAACGCTGTGGCGCTTGGGCTCACCAATGTGCGCGCTTCGTCTCCGGATGCCGTGGACCCAGATCTGCGCTTCAACACCATTTGGTCCAACCCGCCAATCCGGGTGGGCAAGGATGAACTTCACTCCATCTTGCTCATGTGGCTGCCCCGATTGGCCTCGGGTGGAAGCGCCTACTTGGTGGTGCAGAAAAATCTGGGCTCAGATTCACTTCAGCGCTGGCTAACTGCCGAGTTGGCTCAACGTTTCCCAGAAGCGGGTTTGAAAGTCTCCCGTTATTCCACCAATAAGGCATTCCGTGTTCTACGTATTCTCCGCACAGCCGACTAGCGCCCCAAAATAACTAAGCTAGAACGCCGTCGGCAACGATGACCGCTGGTCCGCTTAGTTCCACCCGCTCTGTTCCGTCGCTTCCGGCAAAAAAGCGCACACGTACGATCCCGCCGGGTATGTCCACATCCCAGATGTCAGGTGCTTGATCCCCGGCCCAGAAACGAGTGGCGGCGGCCGCCGCACACGCCCCGGTCCCGCACGAGAGCGTCTCCCCCACACCCCGTTCATGTACTCGCATGCTGATCCGTCCGACGCCGTCGCTCACGAGTGGCTCCGCTGGAACAGCGAATTCAACGTTGGTTCCGTGAACTGGCTCAGGGTCCACTTTTGGGGCGGTAAACAGTATGGTTCCCTCAAGCTCAGCAAGATCAGCCAATGCCACAACCGTGTGTGGGTTTCCCATACTGATCGACAATGCTGGCCGCGCCACCTCGAGTCCAGCGGCTTCCACCAGTGAATCCATGCCGCGTTCACGGGCTTTCTCCGGGAAGATGAACTCCCACGGGCCCATGTCCACGCGATATCCGTTCTCGCTACGCGCTACAGTCTTCACACCGCCGCGGGTCCCAATGGCTAGTTCTTCACCGAGATCAAGGATCACCAATCCTTGGGCTACGAGGAACTCGACGAACACTCGGACACCGTTTCCGCACATTTCCGAGCACGTGCCATCACCGTTGCTGTAGTCCATGAACCATTCCGCGCCTGGGTTAACGGCCAGTATTTGAGCACCTTCAGGCAGCCGCCGGGACCGGATGGCGCGGATAAAGCCGTCAGCACCAATGCCATGATGGCGGTTGCACAAGTTGGCAATCTGCTCCGCCGTCAGGTTCCTTTCACCCTCGGGGTCCGCTATCAAAATGAAGTCATTGCCAGTGCCATGACCTTTGGAGAAACGCAGGCCGGTCAGAGGCGTTTCATCGATCATCTCTGCAGTATTCATGCATCAATGCTATGGCAAAGACCTACTTAGGGTTGCCCACCCGTACTTGCCCGGACTATCTCATAGGCTGCGTCAACAAGTTTGGGCTGCCCCCAGTCGAGCCAGTGGATTCGGGGGTCAGCCCGAAACCAGGTGATCTGGCGCCGAGCGAACTGGCGGGTTGCCGTAATGGTCTCTTCCGCAGCCTGTTCCGCAGAGGATTCACCGTCTATCACGCGCAGGAACTGCTGGTATCCCAAAGCTTTATGGGCCGTACGCCCCTCACGCAATCCTTGCGGTAGGAGCGCGGCAACCTCGTCCTGAAGGCCAGCGCTAACCATCCTATGGACACGATCTCTGAGCCGGGCGTGCAGTTGTGCACGGTCTCCATTGAGCCCGATCTGCACTGTGGGCTCCATGTAGCGTCGTTCGGGCATGAAAGAACTAAAGGTGCGGCCGGTAAGTTCATGGACTTCGAGAGCACGCACAATCCGCTTGCCGTCGCTGATGCGCGCGGCGGACACCGGGTCCACGAGCTCCAAGCGGGCTGCCAGTGGAGCTAGCCCGTGGGCATCTAGCTCCCCTTCAAGGCGTGCTCTAATGAGCGGATCAGTACCCGGAAAATCCAAGGCGTCCAGCACTGCGCGAACATAGAGTCCGGAGCCTCCGACCAAGATCGGCAGTTTGCCCCGTGCACGGATATCAGCGATCGACGCCCGGGCCATGGCCTGAAACGCGGCCGCTGTAGTGTCCTCGCGCACGGACAGAAAGTCCATCAGATGATGCGCTATCCCCCGTCGTTCGCTCACCCCTAGCTTGGCTGTGCCAATATCCATCCCCCGATAAAACTGCATGGAGTCGGCATTGACCGCTTCCCCACCAAAGTGTTCTGCTAGTTCCAGCGCCAGCTCCGATTTTCCCGCTCCTGTTGGTCCGACGACGGCGACGAGCGGCAGCCGTGATGGGCTCAAACTCAAGCGCCGCGGACCGGCAGCGAAGGCATACCCAATGACACGGAACTCTTTGAACCTTGTGTTCCGCTGGCGGAGGGGACAGCACAGGATTGCGCTTGCGCACGGTCCCAGGCATCGCCGGCACGTGAACGGCGGAGCTCGTACTCCGCCGCAGAAGGATCGGCAATGAGGTGGAACGAAGCGGCCTCAGTGATGCTCACGGTAACCAGATCGCCAGGACGTGGCACCTGCGCGCCGTCCGGAACGCTGAAATGAACAAGCCGCTGGTCACGGGAACGCCCGGAAAGTCGGTGCGTTTGTGCCGCTTTCCGCCCAGATTGCGCGGTAACCATCACTTCGACGCGGCTACCGACCTGCTTAGCATTTTCTTCCGCAGAGATCCTATCCTGAAGCGCGGTCAGGCGCAGGAAACGTTCTTGAACCACTTCCTTGGGTAACTGGTCAGCCAATTCGGCAGCTGGAGTCCCGGGACGCTTGGAATATTGGAAGGTAAAAGCGGTTGCGAACCGCGACTTTTCGACGACGTCGAGCGTGGCTTGGAAGTCCTCCTCGGACTCACCCGGAAAACCAACAATGATGTCTGTCGATATGGCGGCCTGGGGCATCTGTGCGCGCACTTTCTCCAATATGCCCAGAAATTTCGTTGACCGGTAAGAGCGGCGCATGTCTTTGAGAACCTTGTCGGAGCCAGACTGCAATGGCATGTGCAACTGGGGCATGACATTGGGAGTCTGTGCCATGGCCAGAATGACGTCGTCGGTGAAAGAGGCGGGGTGCGGGCTGGTGAAGCGTACGCGCTCCAGGCCCTCGATTTCTCCACAAGCGCGCAACAATTTACCGAAGGCGAGCCGGTCTCCGAACTCGACGCCGTAGGAATTTACGTTCTGACCCAACAACGTCACTTCAATGGCTCCGTCGTCAACCAGCGCCTTGATTTCAGCTAATATCTCTCCCGGGCGGCGGTCGCGTTCTTTCCCCCGCAAAGCAGGAACGATGCAGAAAGTGCACGTGTTATTGCAGCCCACCGAGATGGACACCCAACCGGCATAAACGGAATCGCGGCGGGTGGGAAGGGTGGAGGGGAAAACATCCAGTGACTCCAAAATTTCCATTTGAGCGTCAGCGTTGTGGCGGGCTCGCTCCAACAGCACCGGCAGCGCTCCGACATTGTGCGTACCGAAGACCACATCAACCCAAGGGGCGCGCTTTTGAATCACATCCCGGTCCTTTTGTGCCAAACAGCCACCGACGGCTATCTGCATCCCCGGGTTGCTCTCTTTGATGTGGGCCAGCATTCCTAAGTTGCCGTACAACTTGTTATCCGCGTTCTCACGCACGGCGCACGTATTGAATACGACGACGTCGGGAATCAAATCCCCATTAGCATCACGGATCGGGGTGTCGCCCGCTTCTTCGACGGCGACCATGCCGGCTGCCTCCAGCAGTCCGGCCATGCGCTCAGAGTCATGGACGTTCATTTGGCAGCCATAGGTGCGTACTTGGTAGGTTCGCGGTTGGCTGGGGTTGGTGTTGGCGGAAGAATCAACGCCTTCTAGGGTCAAGCTCACCCAACAAGCTTAAGTCCTGTTTCCGATTCACACTAAACAGCTCACCTGAACCGCACTGCTAAGGCGCTAATACCAGCCTATGGAGACCTCGTGGGCCCAAGCTCCGCACGGTGAACCGTAGCGGTCCCGAATGTAACCTAACCCCCACTCAATTTGGGTCCTGTAGTTCGTTAGCCAATCGTTCCCGGCCGAGGAATACTTCCCGGGTGGCAACGACTGCGCGATCCCGTAGGCGCCGCTGGAGGGATTTGTGGCGTTTGTCAGCCAGCTCGATTCTTGTGTCCAGAGCCTAACTAAGCACGAGAATTCCGATTGCCCCCACCCATAGGCGCCAAGTCTGGACGAGGCGTATGCCTGGGCACCTGCAGGGTCGTTGACGGCGCCCCCTGGAATATTTGGTAGCAGTATCTCCGGTGGGATCCACCCGCCAGAACCGGCGTCGGGAGTTTGAGGTTGAGGCTGAGGTTGCGCGGCTGCCGCACGAGCTGCTGCCGCTCGGGCGGCTTCATCAGCTGCTTTCTGCTTCGCTGCTTGTGCGGCCTGATATGCCGCAAGAGCGACCTGCCCCTGCTGGTATTCCTGTTCAACGGCTGAACTCGTATTGTTCAAGGAAGCAAGTTGCGCCGTGAGCGTGGTGCTTTGGGCTTGCCGCGCTGCCAACTGTTCCGTCACAGCTTGTTGCGCGCTCACAGCCGCATCCAGTTCGCCTTTGGCAACACCAGTCAACTTTGCTTGTTCTAACTCAGCGGCCTGGCGAGCCTTAGACAGGGAAAGGGCAACGGCTTGGGCGTCCTTGGCTTTAACTTGCTTGGCCGCCGCGGCATCACCCACCTGCGTCAGTATGTCCAGCCCTTGAAGGGAATCGGTGGAACCAAGGGCAACGAAGGTATTGAAAATACCAAGATCTGCCCCGCCGGACTTATACCTTTGAGCGGCAACCGCAGCTACGTCCTTTTGGTACTTGGCAGCGTCCTTCTCTGCACGGCCGGACCTCGCCTGGAGGACGCTCACCTGCGCGGCAACTGCGTCCAGTTCGGATTTGGTGGAAGCATAGCTGGCACCGGCTCGGACCGCAGCCGTGCCCAATGTGTCTGATTCAGCCGACAGCCCTTGCAGAAGCGCCCCGATTTTTGCTACTTCAGCCTGCGTTGCGGAGGCATTCCCTTTGGCTTGTTGCACGTCTGACCAGCTCGGAAATCCACTGGGAGGCGCATCGTCAGCAGCGGCAGGACCAATCGCGGTCAAGGACACAGCAAAGAACCCGGCGGCAGCGCAAGCAGCCAGGAGGCGAAGACGGTGACGGGACGGATATGTCATATGTGGTTAGCATATCCACCGCCGGGTCCATTGTCCCAACCGCTCTAGGGTGTTTCGTCCGCAAGAGCCTGATCGATCACTTTTCCAACGACGGTAAAAGCGGAGGAGGGGTTGTAGCCTTTGCGGGCCAGCATGGCCACCCACCGTCTGGTGTATTTCTCACGTTCGTCCCGATCTGCAAGGTCCACAGAGCTGCGAAGCTTCTTGCGCACCAGTTCTTCGGCTCCAGCATCCTCGGCTTCTTGGGTGATTTGGCCTAAGGCATCCTCAATCAGTTCTGGAGCAATTCCTCTCTCTGCAAGCTCCCGTTTGAGCGCGCTGCGCGCCATTGACTTGTACTGCGATCGGCTGCGCACCCAGAGCAGCGCAAACTCGGCATCGTCAATGAGTTTCACCTCTTCGAAACGGTCCAAGACCGCTTGGGAGACTTCACCCGGGATGTGACGTTCGACGAGTTTTTGCTCGAGTTGGTGGCGGCTCTTGGGCGAGTTGGTCAGCTGGCGCAAAACAATAGCCCTAGCCACTGACGCTGGATTAGCGTCAGGGTCTAGTTCAGGCGCGGGCCTCTTCATACTCATAGTCCGTTAGTCCATTAGTCCGTTTTAAAATCCATCAACGGCCTTGAGCTTAGGCGCGGTTTCCACTTCCTCCTCAGGAATGACGCCCACGCCAAGTTTGGTCTTGATGAGTCGTTCAAGTTCCTCTGTCAATTCAGGGTTATCTTTCAAGAATCGACGTGAGTTCTCCATACCCTGCCCCAGCTGATCACCGTCATAGGTGTACCACGAGCCGGACTTCTTGATGATGCCGTGTTCAACGCCCATGTCGATAATGCCTCCCTCACGGGAAATACCTTGGCCGTAGATGATGTCGAATTCGGCGATCTTGAAAGGCGGAGCCATTTTGTTTTTGACGACTTTAGCTTTGGTTCGGTTACCTACAGCATCGGCGCCCTCCTTCAACGTCTGGATGCGCCTCACATCAATGCGGATTGACGCATAGAATTTCAGCGCCTTTCCACCCGTGGTTGTTTCGGGACTACCAAAGAAGACACCAATCTTTTCACGCAGCTGGTTGATGAAGATTGCGGTGGTCTTGGTTTGACTCAGGCGCCCGGTGATCTTACGGAGGGCCTGGCTCATCAGGCGGGCTTGAAGCCCGACGTGGCTATCTCCCATGTCGCCTTCGATTTCGGCCCTCGGAACCAGAGCGGCAACGGAGTCAATGACGATAACGTCCAAGGATCCCGAGCCAATGAGCATGTCCATGATTTCCAGGGCTTGCTCACCGGTGTCCGGCTGGGAAACTAGGAGCGCGTCAACGTCCACACCCAACCTCGCCGCATAGTCAGGGTCCAGCGCGTGTTCAGCATCAATGAACGCGGCAATGCCACCACCCTTTTGGGCGTTAGCGACTGCGTGCAGCGCTACCGTGGTCTTACCCGAAGACTCAGGCCCATAGATTTCCACGACTCTTCCGCGCGGCAACCCGCCAATGCCTAAGGCCACGTCCAGTGCGATGGATCCGGTGGGGATCACTTCGATGGGCGCACGTACGTCGTCACCCAGCCGCATGACCGAGCCCTTACCAAACTGCTTATCGATCTGGGCCAGTGCTGCGGCCAGCGCCTTTTCACGGTCTGCGGGAGCGGCCATGATTCACCTCGGTCTTTCATATGTGCCATTATGGCTGCCCGTCCGCTTGGCACTCGGGTGCCGGTGGACAGGTTGTGGACTCTTATGTCTTATGGGTACTAATCAACTGTTATCAACGCTAGTTCAAGGCTCTGACATTCATAAGCCTTTGAGTCCATGGACGTAGAAATTGTGGAAAACTTTGCTGGCTGC
The DNA here is from genome assembly GCF_020905375.1 of Arthrobacter cryoconiti. GTDB lineage: Bacteria > Actinomycetota > Actinomycetes > Actinomycetales > Micrococcaceae > Specibacter > Specibacter cryoconiti. The sequence continues at coordinate 570,550 of NZ_JAJJBU010000003.1, read as the reverse complement.
CACGCAACACTTCATGAGCCAGCCCTAAAGTACGTAGTGCTTTCTTAGACACTCTAAAACGAATCGAACTAGTATTCGAATATTTATCGCGGTGTGTCGGCGCCTATTTGTTCCCCGGAAGGTCTTTACCCAGGCGGCGTTCTGGTGGCACGTCTTGCACCTCACACACGGCAATCCACACATCGCGAGGCTCAAAGCCTGCCTTCAAGGCGTGCTCGGCAGTGGTTCCTCCGACCCCGCCTAAGACCAGCTCACGGGCCAGCACCCGAGAATATCCAGGACTGAATTCATCGTCCATCAATCGCCAAAACTCACTTACTCTCACTCCTTCATTCTCGCATGCCACTCATCAGTTGCTGCACTAAGCGCCATAGACTTGCATCATGAAACAGTCAGGTTCTCCACAGCGCCCATCCTCGCCGGATGAGTCAGCTCAATCCCGCGAAGCCATCCAGGTCCTGGAGGCGCAGTTGAGCCTGCTATGGCGTCGAGCCAGAGTACTGAACCATAGCCTCACACGCAGCGTCCATCCGGAGTTGGAACCTGCCGCCTACGGGCTGCTGTCCGTTCTACTGCATCACGGCGGCATGCGCCTGACCGAGTTGGCGAAATGTATTGGCGTGGGCAAACCGTCGGTGAGCCGTCAGATCAAGTTCCTCGAGAGTATTGGACTTGTGCAAAAAGAGGCGGATCCCAGCGACGGGCGCGCTCAGATGATCGGCCTAACTCCAGCCGGTCTGACGAAGATGCGCTCTGTGAACGCTGGCCGCCAGGAAGCATTCCATGCCCTTCTAGCCCATTGGGACAACACCGAGTTGACGACTTTGGCTGTCTTGATCGCCAAGCTCAATGGCAACGCTGACGACCGCAATGCCGGCGCCGGCGACTCCCACCAAGCGTCTGCAAAGCTCGCAGACGCGGCACCCTTGAGCAGCCCCCAGTTGGCTCAAACGGAGGACGGAGAACAGATCTCCAAGACTTTTTAGTAGCTCAAATGGGGTACAAAAAACGGGCCCCGCCGCCATGGCAGGGCCCGCCGTCGCAGGGTCGCTGATCGCGACCTTCAACGATACTGATTTTGGGGTGGATCCGGAACGAGCCAGATCAACGGATTACGGGCCAAAACGTTAGTACGAGCTGGAAATCAGGCCCTTGCGGAGTTCATCAGAGAGTTCCTCATTGAGATCACGGCCATAGCGCGCCGCGAATTCTTGGGGAACAGTGTCTGGGACAGCCACGCCTTCGGCAATGGCCAAACGGTCACTCACCTCACGGAGCATGAGTGAGAGCGGCACATCCAGTGCCGAACAAATTGAGGACAGCAGCTCAGAAGATGCTTCCTTTTGCCCACGCTCAACTTCGCTGAGATAACCCAGCGAGACGCGCGCGTTGTGTGAGACTTCACGGAGTGTGCGGCCTTGACGTTGACGGACATCCCGGAGAACATCACCAATCTCCTGGCGCAGAACCACCATCTTGCGGTCCTTCTGCGTGTGTTTTGCCTCGTCTGCCAAACCCACATCCCGCCAGCGCACCACGCCGTTTACGGATACGGGTTGTTTCACCATCGGTATCGTCTTGCTCCTTGTTAGTTTCCTTCATACTTTTCGGCTGATCCGAAAAGGATACGCTCACTTAGTGCTCCCATCCTAAAGGGAAGAAGCGACTTTTGTGTTCACTAAGAGTAACTATCTGCTCACAACTTTTGTTCCCGCATGGTCTTGACAAGATCAAGAAGAAGCTGGAGAGCCTCACTTACGGTCTGATGGCGGATCGCCGCCCGATCTCCTGCCAGGTGGAATTTATGAGCCCGAGCAACGCCATCCAACGCGATACCCACATATACGGTGCCCACATCCTTGCCCTGATGAGGTTCTGGTCCGGCAACACCCGTGGTAGAGATTCCGACCCTGGCCCCCGTAGCTCGGCACGCCCCGAGCGCCATGGCCACCGCCACATCCGCATCAACGGCACCGCGCTGGTCCAAAAGTTTTTCCGAGACTCCAAGAGCTCTGACTTTCACTGAATTCTGGTAGGCCACAACGCCACCAAAGAACATCCCAGAGGCCCCAGGTACATCCACAATGGTTGCCGCAAGCAGGCCGCCCGTGAGTGATTCCGCTGTGGCCACACTCAGCCTGGCTGCCGTTGCATCCGCAATGAGCGTGGTCAACCAAGAGCCAATATCTGACTTAGACACTCTGACCGGCTCGGCTTCCCTTGCCACTATTGCGCAGCTGTATGGCCTTCACTACATAGTCAATGCCTGTCACGACCGTTACTAGAAGTGCCACCATCATGACGATCAACGCCACGACTGATAGCCAAGTATGTGCCGGTGTGACCGGCAAGAGGAATACGAAGATGGCGATTGTCTGCAGCACCGTCTTTAGCTTCCCACCCTTTGATGCGGCCATGACGCCGTAACGGATCACCACAAAACGCAAGATTGTGATGCCAATCTCTCGCACGAGCATCACTATTGTTACCCACCACCACAGCTCCCCTACCGCGGAGAGCAAGATCAGGGCAGAGCCGATGAGTAATTTATCCGCAATTGGATCAGCAATTTTACCGAAACTGGTGACGAGGCCCCGGGCACGGGCGATGTCGCCGTCGAGCTTGTCGGTGTAAATCGCGACCACAAACATCGCCACTGCACCCCAGCGCCACCAGCCATAGGCTCCGTCGTCGGTCAGAAAGAAAATGATGAAGAACGGCACCAGTGCAATACGCAGCAGGGTTAATGCGTTGGGCAGGTTCCAGTTAGAAGGAACCGGAGTGGACGGTGTTGGGGCGGTGGTTTCAGTCACAGTTCAAGGCTATCCTCATTTGGCTCCAGCGGTAAGCGGGCCCTACCGACCGGTGAGCGACCAAGCATCTTCGCCGTCGTCGCCCCCATCGCCGTAGTCCACAGCCTCGGTCCGATTAGCCAGGTCCTCAGCAACTAGGTCAGTGCCCCAAGTGTGGTTGGCATTAGCGTTATCGGCCAGCGCCGCGCTCAGATGATCCGAGGCCGGATCCCGCTGGGTTCGATCGCTCGTGGCGTCGTCGATATTCCCCGTGACCGAGTGCCCCGAGGCGGGTTCATCCCCCCTGATGGCGGCAAGTGTCACTGCGAGATCATCAGGCTTGACCAGAACGTCCCGGGCCTTGGAACCTTCCGAGGGCCCCACGACTCCCCGAGACTCCAGCAGGTCCATCAACCGCCCCGCCTTGGCAAAGCCGACCCGAAGCTTGCGCTGAAGCATTGACGTCGAGCCAAACTGGGTCGTGACTATCAACTCAGTTGCCTGAAGCAAGAGTTCCAAGTCATCACCGATGTCGTCTTCGATCACCTTCTTCGGGGCTTCCACGGCAACGTCTGTCCGGTAGCTGACTTTGAGCTCACCCTTGACATGGTCCACGACACGTTTAATCTCGGCCTCAGTGACCCAGGCTCCCTGAACGCGGATGGGCTTGGACTTACCCATCGGCAAGAACAGTGCATCACCTTGACCCAAGAGCTTTTCGGCACCGGGCTGGTCCAAGACCACGCGAGAATCTGTCACGGACGAAGTTGCGAAGGCCATTCGAGAAGGCACATTGGCCTTGATCAAACCCGTCACAACATCCACGGACGGCCGCTGGGTAGCCAGGACAAGGTGAATGCCGGCCGCACGGGCCAACTGCGTGATCCGCACGATCGAGTCTTCAACGTCGCGGGGAGCCACCATCATCAGGTCTGCGAGCTCATCAACGATCACCAACAGGTATGGGTACGGACGGATAACTCGCTTAGAGTCCACGGGGGGCTGGACTTTGCCGGCCTTGACTGCCTTGTTGAATTCGTCAATGTGCTTGAAACCGTAATTCGCCAGATCATCGTAACGCTGGTCCATTTCGCGAACTACCCACTGCAAGGCTTCTGCGGCCTTCTTCGGGTTAGTGATGATGGGCGTGATCAGATGCGGGACACCTTCATAGGCCGTCAGCTCAACGCGCTTGGGGTCAACCATGACCATACGCACCTCATCTGGGGTGGCACGCATCAAGATCGAGACAATCATAGAGTTAACAAAAGAGGATTTACCCGCGCCCGTGGCCCCGGCGACCAGCAGGTGAGGCATCTTGGCCAAATTGGCGACGACGAATCCGCCTTCCACGTCCTTGCCCACACCCATCACCATGGGGTGGTCAGTGCGGCGGGCGTTAGCGGATCGTAGAACGTCTCCCAACACCACTATTTCCTTATCCGCGTTGGGAATCTCGATTCCGATGGCGCTCTTGCCGGGAATGGGACTGAGGATTCGCACATCGGAGGACGCCACGGCGTAGGAGATGTTCTTGCTCAGAGCCGTCACGCGTTCGACCTTGGTCCCGGGCGAGAGTTCAATCTCGTACCGGGTCACCGTGGGGCCTCGACTGAATCCGGTAACGGCTGCATCCACGTTGAACTGCTGAAGGGTATCCGTCAAGGCTGCGACGACGGCGTCGTTGGCTTCTGTGGCCTCTCGTGCTGGTGGGCCAGAAGGTAAGAAATCAGAGGACGGCAGGGTGTAAGTGACGTCACCTGAGAGTTGGAGTTGCTCCGAACGCGCCGGAATGGGCATTGGTGCGGCCGCCGGAGGGGCAGGGATAGCGCGGGTGACCCCGCCTAGAGCGTTGGCTGAAACGATTCCAATGGACTCCGTCACGGCTTCGCGTTCGTGGGAGCCGGATGAGCGGTTGGTGTGGGCGTCTGCCGTAGTGGGAAGCCCTTGACGAGCCTTAATCGCATCCGCTGCCAGTTCGTCACGCGTGGGGCGGCGAACACCCGGCGGTAAGGAGGGTGCGGCTGGCTCGGCACTCACCGTTGTAATATCCTGCCCAGCGACCAGGGCCGTCTCAAACGCGCCGTCGCCGTCGTAGTCGGGGGCCTCGTTATCCTCCTCCGACTTCTTACGGGCAAGTCGGCCACGCGGCTTTTTGATCTTTGCTGGGGGTTCATCACGGTCGAACAGGTAGCTTTGGTCGTGACCATGCCCGGTGAGTTCCCCCTGCGGCGCGGTACCCATGAGCTGACCGTAGAGTCCGCGCAGGCGAGCAGGAATATGCAGGATCGGCGTTGCCGTCACTATCAAGACACTCACGAGGGCCAAGACTGAATAGATCGCCACAGCCAATATGGGGCTCGCTAGGGCCACCACCCCACCAGCAATGGCCCCTACCATTCCACCAGCAGCGCTGACACCGGTGAATCCATCACTCGCGTTGGGCAGTCCACCTGCTACATGCGCCAATGAGCACACGGAAAGAACCAATACTGAAAATCCAATAGCCACCCGATTGTTACTGCGCATATTGGCTGGCTGGCGAAACACGAGGACAGAGAAAATGAGCAGTAAAGGCGGCAGGAGAGTCGCAACCCAACCAAAGGTCCCCTCAAAGACGCCGTGGACGGCGTCAGCAATTGGACCGCTCAGCCCCCACCATTCAAAGGTCGCAATGACTGCCGCCAGAACAATGAAGAGCAGCCCGCTTCCGTCGCGTCGATCCGAGGAGGCCAGCGTGCTGACATCTGTGCCCATACGCCGAATTCCACCGCCCAGCAGATGGCCTAGCCCTTGCCATAGGCCGACCACCAAGCGCAACGGCCACACGAGCCGCTTTTCAGCTTCGGGAAGTTTATTGCGTGCGCTCGGCATGCTTGCGGTCTTCGCAGGGCGCGTCGAAACGCCGCCTGACTTGCCGGCGGACGCGCGAGCGGGAGAAGAACGAGTCGCCATAGAGTCAAAGATACCCTCTTGAGCGCCACTTTCCGCGGATTTACACGCCTCGCGAAGGGGTGGCGCCGCGCCCGGTCAGCCACCCGCGAAGCCTCGAACCCTGCTCACGGCAACGCCGGGTACATTGGCCCAGCGACGCCAACGTACCCGACACCGTCGTCGAACTTGGACGTGTCCTGGCTCAAGACGCGTGAAAAAAGTGCCCGGTGAAATCAGTCGACCTTCAAGCACGACCTCACGGACCCGCCTTTTTATGCTTCCAGGACCACGGGAATGATCATTGGGCGCCGGCGCAATTTACGGTTGACCCACGTACCAATGACCCTGCGGACCACTTGTTGGAGCTGGTGGACGGTGTGGTCGGTACTGGCGATGACGGCCTCTTCCAATGCTTGGGCGATCTTCGGCTTGATCTCGTCAAAGACTGAATCGTCCTCGGCTACGCCACGAGCATGAATATCGGGACCAGAAACGATTTTCCCGGTGGAGCGATTCACCACTGTGATGATGGAGATGAAACCTTCGTCTCCTAGCGTGCGGCGATCTTTGAGGTCCGCGTCGGTAATCTCCCCCACGCTCTTGCCGTCAACGTACACAAAACCGCACTCGACTTGGCCTACGATTTTCGCCTCACCGTGGGCCAAATCGATCACGGAACCATCGTTGGTCAAGAGGACGTTTGTAGCTGGCACGCCGGATGACTGGGCAATCTTTCCGTTCGCGATCAAGTGCCGGGTTTCCCCGTGCACCGGCATGACATTTTTCGGTTTGAGGATGTTGTAGCAGTACAGAAGTTCCCCAGCCGCTGCATGGCCGGAAACGTGCACCTTCGCAGTACCTTTGTGGATAACGTCTGCGCCAAGCTTGAGCAGGCCATTGATGATCCGGTATACAGCATTTTCGTTGCCCGGAATCAATGACGACGCCAATATGACGGTGTCGCCAACGCCCACCTTGATCTTGTGGTCCCCATTGGCCATGCGAGAGAGCGCTGCCATGGGTTCACCTTGAGAGCCGGTAGACATCAGGACCACGTCTTTATCCGGCAGATCGGACACGTTTTTCAAGTCCACCACGACATCTGCGGGCACATGAAGGTAGCCAAGTTTCTCCGCGATGCTCATGTTGCGCACCATCGAACGGCCAACGAAAGCCACCTTTCGTCCATGGACGACGGCGGCATTAAGTACCTGCTGTACCCGATGGACATGGGAGGAAAAACTGGCCACAATGATGCGTTTGTCCGCTTTGCCAAATAGCGCTTCTAGGGTGGGCCCGATCTCCGCCTCACTGGTGGTGAATCCGGGCACATCGGCGTTGGTAGAGTCCACCAAGAACAGATCCACACCTTCCACGCCCAAGCGAGCAAAGTGGCGCAGATCCGTGATGCGCCCGTCAAGGGGCAGTTGGTCCATCTTGAAGTCACCCGTGTGCAGCACGGTTCCACCCGCAGTGCGGATAAACACGGCCAGCGCGTCAGGGATGGAATGGTTTACTGCCACAAACTCGCACTGGAACGGGCCAAACTGCTCTACGTCTCCTTCTTTGACAGTGAGCGAGTAAGGCCTAATCCGATGCTCTTCAAGCTTGGCCTCAACTAACGCCAGGGTGAAATGCGAACCGATCAGCGGAATGTCTTCGCGCAGGCGCAGCAGATACGGTACCGCACCAATGTGGTCTTCATGGCCGTGCGTGAGAACTACGCCCACTACGTCATCGAGGCGGTCCTTGATATAGGAAAAGTCAGGCAGGATCACGTCGACGCCTGGTTGGTCCTCTTCCGGGAAGAGGACTCCACAGTCCACAATGAGTAATTTGCCGCCCATTTCAAAGACCGTCATATTGCGCCCGATCTCGCCAATGCCGCCCAACGGCACGATCCGTAGCGTTTCTTCCGCGAGTGGTGGTGGTGTGCTCAAGCCAGGCTCGGTCATTTGGGTCATGTTTACAATTCCATTCCAGCTTCCGCAAGGTCAGCCTTGATCATCGCGATCTCGGCCTCGTCCGGCTCCACAAGTGGAAGCCGGACAACCGAGTTGGACAGGATCCCCTGCCACTTAAGAATTTGTTTCACCGCGACGGCGCCCTGAACATGTCCCATGGCGGCACGAATCAGAGGGTCCAGCTCGAAGTGGATACGGCGAGCCGTAACGAAGTCCCCCGCGGCTGCTGCGTCAATGAGCGCACGGAAACGCCGTGGTGCGATATGGGCGCTGACGCTGACGAGCCCGACGGCTCCTGCCGCCATCAGCGGCAAGGTCAGTCCGTCGTCGCCCGAGTAAACATCAAGATCGGTGCTGGCCATCACACGCGAGGTTGCCGTGAAATCAGCTTTGGCATCCTTGAGAGCAACGATCCGCGGGTGATCAGCCAATTTGATCATCGTTTCCGTGGTGATCGCCATGCCTGTTCGCCCGGGAATGTCATAGATCATCACGGGTAGTGGCGTGGAATCGGCGATAGCCTCGAAGTGGGCCCTGATGCCACTTTGACTGGGTTTGTTGTAGTACGGTGTCACAATCAACAAGCCATGGACACCAAGATCTGCTGCACGCAAGGACAAACTAATGGAGTGCCGGGTGTCATTGGTACCGGTGCCAGCGATCACGCGGGCCCGCCCGCCCACGGCGTCAAGAACCGCCGCGAACATTTTGAGGTTTTCCTCGTCTGTCAAGGTCGGGGTCTCCCCCGTCGTTCCGGTGACCAGGATGCCATCGCAACCGTCGTCAACTAACTTATTGGCCAGAGCAGCCGCCTGCTTGTAGTCCACTTCACCATTTACGGTAAAGGGTGTGACCATGGCAGGGACCAGGGTTCCAAAGGGGCGCAGAGTTCCATCAGTGGCAGACATAGCTAAAACATTACTTGTTCGGCATCAGTTTCGTTCAACGCGTCCGTCACCGCGTTCTCCCGGCGGCTTATACTTCCAGCATGGATGCCATCTCCCTCCGAAGGACAGCGCTAGCTGGCGCGGTCGTTGCCGCGAGCGTCGTTGCGACGGTGGGTGGACTGGCAGTGCTCTTTGGCACGGAAGGCCGCCGGGCATATCACGCAGTGGGGCATCGGCTCGGCGACAGAGGCCCGGACGCAGACAAGATCTATCGGCCAGCTTGGGGCAAACCGTTGCTGCTGGTGGTAGCCGGAGATTCTGTGGCCGCCAGCCTGGGTGCGACGAGACCAGCGGCAACCTTAGGGGCGAATCTGGCAGTTGCCCTCTCTGACCACGCACACCGCGCCGTAGAACTAAGAACCGTTGCTGTTGTGGGTGCCAAAACCAGTGACGTCAATGGCCAGTTGGACTCTCTCAACGGCGCCGTGCCATTTATCACTCTTGTCATTGTGGGCGGTAATGACTTGACGAATCGCGTCTCGCTGGCAACTTCCATCAAGGAACTCACCGCTGTTATGTTAAGGCTGCGGGAGATGGGAAGTGCAGTCGTCGTAGGTACCTGTCCAGACTTCGACACCTTGCCCTCGCTACCGAAACCGCTGCGTGAAGTGGGGGGTCAGCTCTCCAGAAGATTGGCCACAGCCCAGTTCAAGGCTGCCACAGCTGCCGGTGCACGGCCCGTGCTCTTGGGCCGGGCCGTGCGATCAATATTCCTCTCCGAACCACATGACATGTTCGCCATTGATGGTTTTCACCCATCCACCTTGGGCTACCGGCGCGCTTCTGCCGTCATCATCCCGGCCGTGCTCTCCGCCTATAACCACAGCAACGAGGGCCGCGCAGCTAGGCAGGATGGCGCACCCTCAAACTGACCCGCGATTATTGCATTGGAAATCGCTTTCCAATGGGTTAAAAGAGCATCTATTGCGGGCTAGTTGCCGGACGTTGCGTTCCGGGCTAGTTGCCGGACGTTGCGAGGAAGGGTAACCACTCTTCCAACACCGGTTGAGCCGGAATCAATGTGGTGCCATGGTCGCGGCCCGGCAATTCTACGAGACGGGCATTGGGCATGAGTTCGCTCGCGCGTCGGGAATCCTGCAGCCTTGCAAGATCCCGCGTTCCTGCGAACAGCAGTGCAGGCATGCCAAGAGTTGCGACGTCGGATTCGGCAATGGCAGCTTCGGCCTCAGTTTGACGAAAATAAGCTTGCAACGCAGCACCGTCGTTTGCCAAGAACGCCGCCCGCGTTTGAGCATCAAGGTCATGACCCATCCGCGCTTCCCAGCCCGCCACAAAGCCGGTCATACCGCCGGCGCCCAGAGCGGCGTCGTACTCAGGGAAAAATAGATCCCCAACACTGCCGGGCTGGATGCGGAACGTGCCGCCAAAAGTAGTCAGGGAGAGCAGCCGTTCGGGGGCGCTGACAGCAAGCGAATATCCCACCCGTGATCCCACGGAGTACCCACCGAAATGGGCGCGCTCGGCCCCGGCAGCATCCAAAACTGCCAACGCATCGGCCACCAAAAAGTCCATGGCGTAGGCACTTTGAGCATGCGGTTTGCCACTGCGCCCGTGGCCGCGCAGGTCCATTGAGATGACCTGATAGCGATCACGCAGCGCCTTGGTATAGCCGAAGCCGCGCCAAATGGCCCTGCTCAGGGCGCTGCCATGGATGAGCAGGATCGGGTCCCCTTCCCCCACACTATCGAAGGAAAGTTCGACGCCGTCTACCGGGTTGCGCGTACTGCTCACCATGGTTTCATCCTATTTTTGGCGTTATAGCTTCGATACCGCAGGTCCGCCGGCCCTGCATCGCTGAAAAATTCGAGTTCGCTCAGAGACCGGCCCGGAACATGTTGACCGCGTCACGCATCGCCTTGCGGGCTCGCTTGCGGTCTCCGGATGCGTCGTACGCGCAGGAGAGACGGAACCAGGACCGCCAGTCTCCTGGCGCTTCCTCAGCCTGCTGCTTGTATTTTTCAAATTCGGCGTCAGCGGCGGCCCGGATGATCCTTCCGGCAGGGGTTCGTGGCAGCTCATCCACCGGCAACCCACCCTCCGATTCAAGGATGGTGGCCAACTTTTCGGTACGGGCGCCAAAAAGGATCTCGTTGACCAGTACCCACGCCACAACGAGAGGTATCAGGAAATACGCCGCGCCCATGACTTTGGCTTGCCATTCGGGTGAGACGAACATGAGCGTAAAGGAACGCTGAAGCATGACGACCATGTAAAAAACCAGCAGCAAGGCGATCAAGGCGACCCAGACTTTGGTTCTACTGATACGGATCTTTTCCACAGTCTTAGCCTTCCAAGTCAAGGTAACCATCAAGTCCCAATGTCAATCCGGGACGTGTTCCAACCGTGCGCACTCCCAGCAGCACTCCTGGCATGAAAGAGCCAAGGTTGAAAGAATCATGACGGATTTTCAGTCCCTCCCCCGCGTTGCCAAACAGCACTTCTTGGTGCGCTACCAATCCGGCTAGCCGAACGCTGTGGACAGGTATGCCCTCGACGCTGGCACCACGGGCGCCGTCGAGTTCGGTCTCTGTTGCATCCGGGGCTGCGGGTACACCCGCAGCCCTCCTGGCCGCAGCTATGAGTTCGGCCGTGCGCAACGCAGTACCGGAGGGAGCATCCACTTTGGCCGGGTGGTGGAGTTCAATGATTTCAACGGAGTCAAAGTACTTCGCAGCTTTGGTAGCGAAGTGGGTGGCGAGCACTGAACCGAGGGCGAAGTTCGGCGCGATGAGGACACCGCTTTCGGGATGGTCCGCCAACAAGGCCTGGAGTGATTCCAAACGCACCGCATCCCAACCGGAGGTACCAACGACAACGTCCATGCCATGCTCAACGGCAAAGCGAACGTTAGCTTCCGTGGCGGAAGGGACAGTGAGATCTACAACGACTTCTGCACCACAGTCACGAAGCATCTCCAGCGAATCGGCGCGCCCTAAAGCCGCTACCAATTCCATGCCTGCTGCCTCACCCACGGCGTCAACAGCCGCCGCGCCCATACGTCCGTTGGCGCCGAGAACGGCGACCTTTAGCATTTCACTCATACGTTTAAGCCTACTGGTTTTCACGGCCACCATTATCCGCACTACGGCTTCACGTCAGCCTGGCCTCACTGGAGGGCAGTTTAAGGCAGCATTCCCGCCCCGACCCATTCAACGCTTCCGTCGGTGTAGAACTGCTCTTTCCAGATAGGTACTTCAGCTTTGACCCGTTCCACCAACTCCGAGCAGATTTCAAAGGCCTCGGCCCTGTGTGAGGAAGCAACCGCGCACACCAACGCAGGTTCACCGATTTCCAACGGTCCCACACGGTGTGCCACCCAGATACGCACGGGATGCCCGTCCGGATCGGCAGCCCCTTTAGCACCGGCAAGTTCGGTGACAATCCGGTTCAGAACTTCTTGGGCAAGCGGATGCGCACTGTAGGAGAGCCGCTGAACCCGCTTGCCCCCGTCATGGTTGCGAACTACCCCGCTGAAGCTGACAACTGCTCCGGCCCGCTGGGACTCAACGGCCGCAATCGCGGTGTCGACGGAGATGGGATCTGCGCTCAACAGCGCGGCAACTACATCCAGATTAGTGCCCATGCCCGCCCCTCACCTGTTCACAAATATGCTTGATGATGGGTTCCAAAACGGCCAAGCCGTCCATGACACCCTTGGGTGAACCCGGCAGATTCACGATGAGAGTGTCCCCCGCGAGACCAGCATGTCCCCGGCTTAGGGCCGCCATCGGCGTTTTGCTCAGTCCCGCGGCCCGGATCGCTTCCATGATGCCCGGAACTTCGCGTTCTAGCAAGGGAAGTGTCATTTCAGGGGTCTGGTCAGTAGGACTCAACCCCGTGCCCCCGCTGGTCAGCACAACGGACGGTTGATTGACCAATAATGCGCGCAGTGCCTGGCCAACGGCAGGACCATCCGCAACGACCACAGGCTCGGCTACATCAAAGCCCCGTTCACGCAGCCAATCGACGATCACCGGTCCGGTCTTATCCTCGTAGACGCCCGCTGCTGCGCGTGTGGAAGCAATCAGCACTCCTGCAGCACCTGGCGAAACCTCAGAATTTGAATCGTTCACTTGGATGCCTCACCGTCTTCTGCGCCCGCACTGCTTGCCATGCTCCAGTCCCCTCTTTTCCCGCCACTTTTAGCAAGCACCGAGATATCCGAAATAACTGCGTGCTTGTCCACCGCCTTGAGCATGTCGTACACGCTAAGTGCCGCCACGGACACTGCGGTAAGTGCTTCCATTTCAACACCCGTCACCCCTCGGGTCTTGACAGTGGCAAAAATACCAACAGTGGTGGTGCCCAGCTCAAAATCCACAGTCACCTTAGAGATTGGCAGCGGGTGGCACAGCGGAATGAGCTCGGGTGTCTTTTTCGCCGCCATGATGCCCGCCACGCGCGCCACTGCCAACGCATCGCCCTTTGGTAGTTCGCCTGCGCCCAGCAACACCATGACCTCCGCCGTGGTGTGAACCACCCCGCTCGCGGTGGCCTCCCGAGTAGTCACGGCCTTTTCAGAGACGTCCACCATCTGGGCGGTACCGTCTTGGCGCAAGTGGGTTAATTTAGATGGTTGAGTGCCGGTCATAACAGCCATACTTCCACTTTTGCTCCGGACTCAAGTTCCGTAACCCCGGCCGGGATGTGGATTAGTGCGTTTGCCTGGGCTAACGACGCCAGCAAATGTGAGGAGGGTCCGCCTACTTCCCGCACGGATGCCGCCGATTCAAATTCCGGGCCTTCGTAGATTCCACGGCGAACCTGGTACTTTCCAGCTGGTGAGTCTAACGCATGTTCCAGGGTCGCCAGCACCCGACGCCTCGGCTCGGGAGCTCCAAGGATTTCGCTCAATGCGGGGCGTAAAAACAGCTCAAAGGAGACCACCCCGCTGACAGGATTTCCGGGGAAACCGATGAAGGGCACACCCAGGAACGTGCCCAACGCCTGCGGGCCACCGGGTTGCAGCGCCACCGAAACAAACTCAACGCTCGCATCATCGAGCGCTTGCTTAACCACCTCAAATGCGCCGGCACTGATACCACCCGTGGAGACAATCAAATCGATCCCTCCGCGGGCACTGGGCCCCACATAGCTCTCAAGCATCTCCAACAATGCCTGGGGCTGGTCCGCAACTACTGGAGCCAAAACGACCTCTACCCCAGCCTGTTGGAAACTGGTCCGCAGCAAAGCCATATTGGCATCAAAAATTTTCCCCGCTGGCAGTCCATCCGAGGCCCGGGGATCACCCGGGAGCATCACCTCATCCCCGGTGGTCACTAGCAAAACCCGTGGTTTTCGCCGAACCGTGAGCTGAACGCAACCCAACGCGGAAGCCAAGCCGATGTGCGCAGCATTTAACAGCGTCCCTGCAGCAATGGCCAGTTCACCCTGAGCCAGGTCACTGCCCATTGCGCGAACATAAGTACCTGCTCGCGTCAGCGGCAGTACCACCGACTCGCCTTCGGCTAGAAAGCGGGCAGGGTCCGCTTTCTCCACGGGCACGACGGCGTCGGCACCGTCTGGCATCATGGCCCCCGTCATGATCGGTGCAGCCATACCCGACGGCAGCCGCGAAGGCGTGACGCCGGCGGGGATGGTAGCAGTCACCGTAAAGGTGGTTGATTCTATGGAATCAACGTATTCCGGTTGTGACGTATCGGAGAGAATAGCAAAGCCGTCCATCTGCGAATTAGCGAAAGGAGGCAAGGACAAAGGCGCCACCAAGTCGCCGGCCAGCACTCGCCCAGCTGCCTCAGCTAACGGCATTCGTTCCCCGACATCTTCGGTCCGGAGGGTTCCCTCCGGACCACTCCAAGCCTTTGTCAGCACCTCAAGCACGGCACCTTGGTGTTCGGCAACTGTCCTTCGCATTAACATTTCCTCCCGGAGTAACTCATTGGGCACGTTCGCTGCACCCCATCCTAGGTGAGGTGGCAGTGGTATCTGGGCGCACACCACCAAGGTTTCCCCACGAGACGGTTCCGCGAACTGCGCTGCTTTGCTGACGGCGCAGCTTTGCGAGCAGCGCAGCTTGGCTGACTGCGCTGCTCCACCAACTGCGCTGCTCCACCAACTGCGCCGTTCTATCTACTGCGCCGTTCTATCTACTGCGCAGTGAAATTCACCGTGTGGTGGCCACTGGCACCGTTGGGTGCCGGCGCGGCAAGAGTAGCTGTTTGCACAGTCCCTTCTCCATCCACGGCTCGCACCTTGAGTTCGTGCCCGCCAGCGGCCAGATCCAGTGAAACCTTCCACTGCACCCAGGTGTCCTTGTTGATAGCCTCGGCGAGAGTCGCCTTGACCCAAGATCCGCCGTCAAGCGCTACCTCGACAGCGGAAATACCGCGCTCAGGAGCCCAGGCAACCCCGGCGGCTGTGAACTGTCCTGCCGAAGGTTTGGCACCAGAGCGGGGAACGTCGATGCGTGACGCGGTCTTTATTGGCCCCAAGGCGCTCCATCCCAACGGCGTCCAATAACCCTGATCCGCGGCAAAAGTCGTCACCTTCAATTCCATGAGCCATTTAGTGGCTGAGACGTAGCCATACAGGCCTGGCACGACCATCCTGGCGGGATAGCCATGGACCAAGGAAAGCGGCTCCCCGTCCATACCGACGGCAATCATGGAGTTGCGATCATCCGTCATGGCTTCAAGGGGTGTGCCCGCCGTGAACCCGTCCGTACTTCGCGAAAGCACCATGTCCGCACCCGGCAACACACCAGCTTCGGCCAACAATTCGCGCACGGGCCAGCCTAGCCAGCGTGCGTTGCCAACCAGTCCGCCTCCTACTTCATTGGAGACACAGCCAATAGTTATGTGCTCCTCCACCATGGGTTTTGCCAAGAGTTGGGCATAGTTGAGGGTGATTTCCCGCTCCACCATGCCTGTTACCTTGACCGTCCACGTGTCCGAGTTCACAGCGGGAACGACGAGGGCGGTATCGATTCGGTAAAATGTCTCCGGATCCGTCACCAAAGAGGTAATCCCGGGAATATCCAATTGAGCACCTGCTGGTATTGGCGCAGCCGGCTTTTTCGGCATCGGCAACCGCACCATAGCTCGCAGTTCCGTCACCACGACGCTTGCGCGTCTAAAAATAGTCGAGGCACCTCCAGCAACTACTGCCAGCGCGGCGCCGGTACCCATGGTCACCAAGAATTTACGCCGGGACGCCTCGCGAGCACTCGTTTCGCGTATTGCTGCCGGAGTGCGGGTCGGAGTTTTTTGCTTCCCGGACACACCCTTGGAGTCGGCTGCCATCTTTGCAGCCCTGAGTTCGGACGCCTGGTGGAGAGCTAAATCATCATCCAGAAAACGGCCGCGCACCCAGGACAAAAGCCCCATAGCGACACCAGCGGCAACGATTGGAGCGGCATACGCCAGAATTGAGGCTTGCGCGTTTACAGCGACGGCGGCAAGTCCCACCACACCAAACGCACCAATAAGTACCATTCCCATACCTCGGCGTGCCTTCTCCAAGACACCGGCCGAAAATGCCAACAGTCCCATCACAAGGACCATGGTCAGCAGTAAAACTGTTTTATCGGCCGTCCCGAAAAGATGAATGGCCCATTCTTTGACCTGACCCGGTAACAGACCAATCACTGCCTGACCTACGGCGCTTACAGGCGATGCGGCCGGGCTGGTGAACGCGGCCAGCAATTCGCCTAGCGCCACCCCCACTGCGACGCAGACTAACCCAGCAAGACCCCAGTACCGTCGTGCTTGCATAACTTCCTTTCCAATTCACGGCCCCAGAACAGTCTAACGTGCAGATTTCATTAAAGATTTCATATTGGATCTTTTGACCGAGAACTAGTCTCCGGCATGGTCCGTGGAGCAGGCGTCAAGGCCAGGGCCGGCGGGGCCCGATTCACCTTCGATGGCTTCGCCGACGTCGATGAAGTAGCGTTGAGTCGTACACACAGCGAGGCCTTCTTCGAAGGGTGCTGACGGTTCGTCCTAGCATCCAGCCTTCAGCGCACAAGCTAGGACAAGCGCAACGGCGCCTGAACATCATGGGAGATTAAGATGAAGGTTCGATTTTTTGCGGCAGCCGCTGCCGCTGCCGGCGTCGAGGAACAGCTCATTGAATTAGGGGTGGATGAATCTACCCCATTTACACTAAGAGACCTCTCGGTCCTCCTAGCTTCCTCTTTTCCAGTATCAGCTTCCAAGGGCACTCCCCCGCTGCCCGAATTGCTCACCCGGTGCAGCTTTCTGCTCAATGAGGTTGCTCAACGCGATCTAGCCACCACTCTTGGAGAAGGCGACGTCGTTGACGTTCTGCCCCCGTTCGCTGGAGGCTAAACGCTGGGCCAGGATTCTGAATCCGGGCAGAAAAATAGATCCTACAAAAACGCGTTTACAACCCGAACGTCTCTGCTTCATCAAAGGGACCGACCACGGTGATGGTGCGGGGCGCTGCAGCCAATTCACGCGCTAACTCCTGCACTTGTGTAACAGTGACTGCGCGAATCCGACCAAGGGTCTCGTCAATGTCAAGGAACTCCCCTGTTACAAGCTCCGCCCGGCCCAGCCGGGACATCCGTGAACCGGTATCTTCAAGGGCAAGCACAATTCCGCCGGACATCTGTCCCAGAGCCTTAGACAACTCCGCCTCGGTGATGCCTTCTTGTGCCAACTTTTCCAGCTCGGCACTCAACAAACCGATGACCTGAGCTACTTTTTGCGGGGAGCAGCCAGCATACATACCGAAGTACCCGGCATCAGCGTAGGAGGATGCGAAGGAGTAAGTGGAGTAAACCAAACCACGCTTTTCGCGGATCTCTTGGAATAGCCGGGAGGACATGCCACCACCCAGAACAGAGTTCAGCACGCTCATGACATAGCGACGGGGATCGGTGGCCGTCAAGGATGGACAGCCAAGGATGATGTTGGCCTGCTCCACCTTTCGATGAATAACTTTTAGTCCGGCAGTTCCGGAGATCGTGGCGGGGACGGCGCTGCGGCGCGGGGCCGGAGTGACGCCGTCGTCCAAGGACCAACCCGCAGTGCGCAAAGCCGAAAGGACGTGTGCGCAGACGTCGTCGTGGTCAAGGCCGCCAGCAGCGGTGATCACCAACGTTTCGGGGCGGTAATGCTTGCGGTAATGCTCCCACACGGACTCCCGCGGCACGGACTTGATAGCCTCTGGTGTGCCACCGATGGGGCGACCCAGGGGGTGCTCACCCAGAACCGCGGCAACAAATTTTTCGTGCGCAACGTCCGTAGGATCATCGCTGTCCATGGCGATTTCTTCTAAGATGACGTCGCGTTCTTGTTCCAGCTCCGCCGGGTCCAACACAGCGGAGGTGACCATGTCAGCGATCACGTCGATGGCCATGGGGAGGTCGGTATCTAGCACACGTGCGTAGTAGCAGGTGCTTTCCTTCGCCGTAGCTGCGTTAGATTCCCCGCCCACCTCATCAAAGGCTGACGCAATTTCCAACGCTGTCCGGCGCAGGGTTCCCTTGAACAGCAGGTGCTCAAGAAAATGAGTCGAGCCGTGTTGGCCCTCGGATTCATCCCGAGAGCCAACACCGACCCAAAACCCGATTGTCGCACTTCGCTGCCCCGGCATTGACTCTGTCAGGACTCGTACTCCTCCAGGCAAGACGGAGCGGCGCACCAAGGCGCCTCCGGCAGTACCCGAAATCAATGACGAGTCGGGATGATCAAGTCCGGCCGCAGCGGAGGTCAGCGGCAAAAGGGTAATTGCCATGGATTATTCAGCAGCACCTTCTGCTACAGAATCATCCGTTGCTACCTCTTCATCGGCTACCACCGGGGAGAGAGACAACTTTCCACGGTCATCGATCTTGGTGATTTCCACCTGGATCTTCTGGCCAACAGAAACAACATCATCAACGTTGTCAACGCGCTTTCCGCCGGAGAGCTTGCGCAATTCCGAGATGTGCAGCAGGCCATCCTTGCCAGGCGTGAGCGAAATGAACGCACCAAACGTGGTGGTCTTGACGACGGTTCCCAGGTAACGCTCGCCAATTTCAGGAATCTGAGGGTTGGCAATGGCGTTGATCGCTGAACGCGCGGCGTCGGCTGACGGACCGTTCGTTGCACCGATGTAAACCGTTCCGTCATCTTCAATGGAGATGTCAGCGCCGGTATCTTCCTGGATCTGGTTGATCATCTTGCCTTTCGGCCCAATGACCTCGCCGATCTTATCAACGGGGATCTTAACCGCTATGACGCGTGGCGCGAACTCGGAAAGCTCGTCGGGAACGTCGATTGCGGCGTTGAGGACGCTCAAGATGTGCAAGCGCGCTTCGCGGGCCTGCTTCAGCGCAGCGGCCAAAACCGAGGCCGGGATACCGTCAAGCTTCGTGTCCAGCTGGATGGCCGTAACGAACTCTGAAGTACCTGCAACCTTGAAGTCCATGTCACCGAAGGCATCTTCGGCACCAAGGATGTCTGTCAGGGCAGCGTAGCGAGTCTGACCATCGACCTGGTCGGAGACCAAGCCCATGGCGATTCCCGCCACAGCGGCCTTCAACGGAACACCAGCGTTGAGCAGCGACAACGTCGAGGCACATACTGAGCCCATGGACGTTGAGCCATTTGAACCCAAAGCCTCCGAGACCTGGCGAATTGCGTAGGGGAATTCTTCACGCGAGGGCAGCACAGGCACAAGTGCGCGCTCTGCCAAGGCACCATGGCCGATTTCACGGCGCTTGGGCGAACCCACGCGACCCGTCTCACCGGTGGAGTACGGCGGGAAGTTGTAGTTGTGCATGTAGCGCTTGCGCGTAACGGGGCTCAGCGAGTCAATCTGCTGTTCCATCTTCAACATGTTCAGTGTGGTGACACCCATGATCTGGGTTTCGCCGCGCTCGAAGATAGCGGAGCCGTGCACGCGTGGCAGAACCTCTACCTCAGCGGTGAGCTGGCGGATATCGGTGAGGCCGCGTCCATCGATGCGAACCTGCTCGGTGAGGATGCGCTGGCGCACAACATGCTTAGTGACTCCACGGAAAGCAGCGGAGAGTTCCTTCTCACGGCCAGCAAAGTCAGCGGCCAAAGCAGCAACGGTCTCGTCCTTCAAAGCATCCGAAGCGGCATCGCGCTCCTGCTTGTCAGCAATCGCGAACACGGCTGCAAGCTTCTTAGCAGCAGCCTCGCTGACGGCTGCGTAGGCATCGTCTTCGTAGTCCAAGAATACGGGGAATTCAACGGTCGGCTTGGCAGCGCGAGCAGCCAAATCCGCCTGAGCTTCACACAGTGCCTTGATGAACGGCTTGGCAGCCTCAAGGCCCTCGGCAACAACCTCTTCGGTCGGGGCCGTGTGGCCCTGTTCCTTGATGAGCTTCCAAGAGTGCTCGGTGGCTTCAGCTTCCACCATCATGATCGCAACATCGTCACCGGCAACGCGACCGGCAACCACCATGTTGAACACGGCGTTTTCCAGCTCGGAGTGCTTCGGGAACGCAACCCACTGGGCACCGTTTCCGTCGTCGACCAAGGCAACGCGGACGCCACCGATGGGGCCGGAGAACGGCAGGCCGGAGAGCTGAGTTGACATCGAGGAAGCGTTGATCGCTACAACGTCGTAGAGCACGTCGGGGTTGATCGCCAAGATGGTGACGACGATCTGGACTTCGTTGCGCAAGCCCTTCTTGAATGCGGGGCGCAGCGGGCGGTCCATGAGGCGGCAGGCCAAGATGGCGTCTGTGGAGGGACGTCCTTCACGGCGGAAGAAGCTGCCGGGGATGCGGCCAGCAGCGTACATGCGCTCTTCGACGTCAACCGTCAGCGGGAAGAAATCGAATCCTTCACGAGGGTGCTTGCCTGCCGTGGTGGCGGAGAGCATGACCGTGTCTTCGTCGATGTAGACCATCGCTGAGCCTGCCGCTTGCTGTGCAAGGCGCCCGGTCTCAAAGCGGATAACACGCTTGCCATAACGGCCGTTGTCAATAACGGCCTCTGCGTACTGAATCTCGGGACCCTCCATAAGAGAGTCACCTCCATTTCCTTGTAGGTGTGACTATGTCACTTGCGCCAAGGAATCTTTTCCGTCACCATCCCAGGTATCCCACCGAACACTGCTGTGGGTTCCTGTACAACATCCGGTCTTCGATCGAGGTCCACGGGCGCATACCCCAAAGGGCTGTTCCCGGAGACCACTACCGAGGACCGCGAATGCGCGATGCCAGGCAGATGCCTTAGAACAAGTTGTGTGACTGGCGCGTATCTGCGACAGCCACGGGCCAGTCGAACCGATTCCGGTGCGACTGAATTCCTTACTACTGTGAAGGCGGCCTTCCCCAGCCGGGGAAGACCGCCTCGTAGGCAATGCTAGCGACGCAGACCGAGGCGCTCGATGAGCGTACGGTAGCGAGCGATGTCAGTGTCCTTCAAGTAGCCAAGCAGACGACGACGACGACCGACCAGGCCCATGAGGCCGCGGCGGGTGTGATGATCGTGCTTGTGCATCTTCAGGTGCTCGGTCAAATCCAAGATGCGTCGTGAGAGCATCGCGATCTGAACCTCAGGCGAACCAGTGTCACCTTCGCTGGTTGCAAATGCCTGCATGATTTCCTGCTTTACAGCGGCTTCAAGTGCCACAAGTAACTCCTTGTTTGTGCCGTGAACGTGGTGTAACCGTGATTCGGGCAAGCCCTAGACGCGGTTGAATCCAGCCACCACGGACTGCAGCCGGACCCAGTTGACAAGTTTAGTGCACTGGGCCCCGGAATGTCGAAGCGGGCATCTTGCACTCGCACCGGCAAGATGCCGCTTATGCGGTCTCTTCTGAGCCAATCACTGAGCGAATCACTGAAGGAATCACTGAAGGATCGGCAGAAAGGATCGAACTCGTGTCAAGGACATCCTGATGCATCTGCTCAATAAGCGCTTCCGGCCCCGTGTAGGCAACCATGCCGCGAAGCCGCTGCACAAATTCAACCACCACGTGCTGACCATAAAGGTTGAAGGCTTCCACCGGCTCTTTGGGACGCCCGATCACAAAAGCCTCAACCTGGCGGCTGACGCCTTCAAAGGTTGGATTAGAGCCCACGGAGATTGCTGCGGGCCATCGGTGTTGCTGCTCGTCACTCAACCAGCCAGCATAGACTCCGTCTGCGGGGATACTTCCAGCGGCATCCGGGGAGAGATTGGCCGTAGGAAACCCCAGAGCGCGTCCGCGTGCCGCCCCGTGCACGATCTCTCCACTCATGCTGTGCCAGCGGCCCAGAACCTGAGCGGCGGTTTCTACATCGCCTTTGTCCAGCGCTTCACGGACCCAGGTGGAGGACCAGCGGCGATCATAGCCTTTGTCGTCCACCACGATTACATCGAAGCCAAGCTGGGTACCGAGACGAATCATAGCGTCCAAATCTCCGACGTTACCCCTCCCAAACCTAACGTCATGGCCTACCACCACCGCGGATGCCCCGAGGGTTGACACGAAGACATTGCGCAGAAATTCTTCTGGGCTCTGCTGGGCGAATTCGAGAGTGTAAGGAATCACTAACACTCCGTCCAGCCCCAGTTTTTCCATGGCCTCGAGCTTGTCCGCCAACCCCATGATCTGGCCCGGTGCGGAGTCAGGACGGTGGATTTGGGCAGGGTGCGGGTCAAACGTTAGCGCTACTGCCGATGCTTGGCGAGCCGCGGCAACAGCTATGACTTGCCCCAGCACCTCCTGATGCCCCAGATGCAACCCATCAAAGTTTCCCAGTGTCACCACGCAGGGCCCAAACCCCGCGGGGACCTGATCCAATGAGTTCCAAATGTGCACTGCTTTTCCTCACCATTTCCATACACTTTTACTGCGGGGCGACTTTTTCTAGATTACCGTGCTGGTGCGGCCGGTCCGCTCCACGGCACCTGTGGGGTACGAAGATCTGTGGATGCCAGCGTCAGAACCCAGTGGTCAGCGGGTGTGCCGCGGTCGTTGTATTCCCCCCGAATCTGGCCTTCAAGAGTGAAACCCAACTTCCATGCCAGTTTCCGGCTTGCCCAGTTGGGCACCATGGCTGACCAATGCAAATAGCTGAAGTTGAGTTGGTCGAAGGCGTAGGCGGCGAGCATTCGCACAGCTATCTCGGCGCTTCCCGTCCCGCGAGCGTCAGGACCGAAGTTAATGCCGACGGCGGCGCTTCCCGGATTCTTGCACTGTAGGTCCACTGTGCCCAGCAGCCGGTCCGAGGCACGCTCTGCGACGGCAAAGGTCAAGGTCGCACCGCTGCGCCACCCATCAACAACAACGGTGTTGATGAAATACTCGGCATGTTCAGCCGTGTAGTTCAGTGGGACGGTGGTCCATCGTACCGCCTGCGCGTCGGCGCAGTTGATCACCAACTTCTCAGCGTCCCCACGGTGAAGCGCCCTCAAGACAACGTTGTCTTGTTCTAGCCGAGGCACTGATAGCTCGATGGGGAGGTCCCCCATCGAAGTAGGCACCCGTGCACTGTGTTGGGCTTCCCCAAACTTATCCCGGTCTTGCGTGCGGCTCCATTGCGGGCGAGTTTGGGCAAACAGCCATCCATCGGCTATGTGACCGTCTACGTGGCCGAAACCTGGCACCTGAGCAGCCAAGACAAAGCCACAACGCTCAGCGAGCATTTTGCTAGCTGTATTGCCCACGGTGGTTCGCCAATGGAGAACCTCAAGACCCAATTGTTTGAAGGCGTAAGCGCACAAGAGCTTGATAGCACGGCTTGCACTGCCCCGACCTCGTCCTGCTGGAAGCATTTTCACGCCCACTGACGCGGTCCCGCCGTCGGCCGTCCGGTTCACGTCAGCAAGACTGATCGTACCGACGACCTGTTCCACGTCATCAAGTTCGTCGACGACAGCGAAACGTAGCGATAAGCCGGTCTTCCAACCGTCCGCAACCGGCCCCTCGATGAGTTGCGCGGCTTTCACAAGGTCCATGTTGGCGTCTGAGCCCGCCCATTTGATATTGAGGCCATCACGGTGAATGGCAGCAAAACTCGCTGCGTCCGCTGCTGTGAAGCGACGCACTGCGGTGGAGCCCTCACGAAGTACTGGCCCCATATTTCCTTGGTCGCTGTCCCCGCTATTGATAGTCTCGCGACTCACCGATTGGCCCGCTCACGGTGACGGTAAAGCCACCACAGCCCAATAATGGGCAGCAGCAAAGGAATAAACCCATAACCCCGGCCAAACATGCTCCACACGGTGGCGTGAGGGAATGCTTGCTGGTCGAAGAGGCTCAGCGAACCAACCACCAGCACTCCTACCAACTCGATACAAATGGCTACTGCGGCAGCGATCGCCCATTTCTGTCCCGGTTTTGCCAAGGAGACGGTTGCCGCGATGTAGACGACCGCTGCAAACGCAGACAATAAGTAAGCCACGGGTGCGTCCGTGAAGTGTGTGGCTATCTGATAGCCGGCGCGGGCCGTGGCGGAGATGGCAAAAATACCATAGACGGTGATGAGGAGCCGACCGGCACCTGTGGTCCGGCCGGCTGGAGAGGATGGCGCTGCGGTGGTGGAGTTGTTCTTCATGATCCGATTCCAAGCTGTAAGGGTTGCGCAGCGGTGCTGACGCCGTACCAAATCTGTGCCATCCGGGCCATCATGACCACCACCGTTACACCCACGGCGCCCATAACGTAGTTGGACCAGAACGTCCGTTCAGTCATGGCCCAGTAGAAGCCGCCCACGGGCAGGAGGGCTGCTGTGAGGATATATCCCCAAAATTCCCATGGTTCGCCGTTGATGTTTGCGCCAGCAAGTACCCGGATGAGGGACGCCACGGCGTAGACAATGATGAAAATTTCTACGACGGCCAATGAGATCAGCGTCAGATCGTTGGGTTTCTTTTTCATCACAGCCGCTACAAAGCAGATGATTGTTGACGCCATACCCACTACTATGCTCGCGATAAACCAGCCATCAATGGTCATCAGCTCTCCTCCCCTACTGTGGCAGCCGGGTCCTGATCCGCGGCGCCAGCCTGATCAGGTGGGAAAACGAGGACTGGTTTGGCGTATTTCCCAGCGTCTGCAAGCAGCGCTACGAGGGTTCCGTCGGGTGCGAAAGCAGCTGCCGGTTCCCCTGCAGTGTGCAGTCCATCCACGCTGGCGCTGATACGCCGCCCGAACGATAATTCAGCGGCTTCCTGCGCAGTGAGTTCCCGAATGGGCATGAGTGCTCTGGCAGCGTCCGCTATATCAAGGACTTCCAAGTTCTGTGCGAGTTGTTCCAGGGTCCGGGCGCGGTCCAGGGTGTAAGGGCCCACGCTGGAGCGGCGAAGCGCGGTCAGGTGCCCGCCCACACCGAGTCCCGCACCAAGGTCCCGAGCCAGTGCACGGATATACGTTCCGGAAGAGCATTCCACCGTGACGTCCACGTCAATGAACTGGACCACCTCACCTTCTTGGTCCAGGTGAGTTCCCCGTCGAATCTCCAGGACGTCAAAGCGGTGAATGGTGACAGGCCGGGCTGCCAGCTTTACTTCCTCGCCGTTTCGCACGCGAGTGTACGCACGTTCGCCCTTGACTTTGATGGCGCTGACGCTGCTAGGAACTTGGCTAATGGGCCCACGCAGCGCCGAAATTCCCGCAAGAATAGCGTCCTCAACCACCGCTGTTGTTGAGACCGTCTGGGTCATCTCACCCTCGGCGTCATCGGTAATGGTGGTGCCACCGAGTCGGATGGTGGCGTCATAAGTCTTTGCAGTACCCACAATATAGGTCAGCAGTCGGGTGGCTTTGTTGATGCCCACCACCAACACCCCGGTGGCCATAGGATCCAGGGTGCCTGCATGACCTACTTTTCGGGTCCCTGCTAGCCTTCGCATTCGGCCGACCACGTCGTGGCTGGTCCATCCCTGCGGTTTGTCAACGATTACAAGTCCAGAAAGCACGCTTTGAAGTATATCGGTATGGAGGCGCACCCCATGGGCACTTGTCCCCATCGCGGGAAACGATTTGGATTACTAGTCTTCTAAACGTACCTATCTGATAAAAGTACCTATCTGATCCGCTCGCATCATTTTGAAACTGGGGACCCATGAAGACCACACCAGCTACCGTCCGTAACCGCTCATTGGCAGCCCTTGGCGCTGGGGCTGCCCTCATGATCTCGTTGACCGGCTGTCTGCCCGGAGCCAAAGACGCCACACCGGCACCCCAGACAGACAAGCCCGCATCCTCGGCTGCCGCTAGCGATACCGCACGTGACGGCGGTTTCTCCTCAGCAACAGCACGAGCAAGCAGGTCAGCCGCCCCGAAAGCAGCAGCTGAGCCGGGTACCTTGACCGAGCCAGGCGCTTCCCTCAAACTAGGTGAAGTTGCTTACACTCACGTTAATTCTGGGGATGAAGGCACGGAAAAGTACAAGGAAGCTAGCTACGAGATTGCCGTGACGAAGATCGTCCCCGGTACTGAAGCGGATTTGTCTAAGTTCAAAGATGCCGCCAAGTTCGCTGGCCAGACGCCTTACTACGTCTTCACAGATATGACACTGACCGCCCTGAATAAGCCCAGTGCCGGTTTGAGCGATCCTCGAGTCTCCGCGCACTTGAAGGACGGCTCCGAGGCCCAGAAGCTGATCGTCTTTGGTTCCATGCCCGATTGCAAGGACACCAACTTCAAGACCGAGGGCGACGGCGACGCATTCACATACGTTGTGGGCTCCAGCAAAACCACCTGCAGCGTCTTCCTGGCACCCGCAGGCGACGCCATCACGTCCGCCTCCTACAAAGACAGCAGCTTCCACTACGTCAAATACTCTGACAATCCTTACCTGAAGAACCCTATTACCTGGGGAAAATAGCCTTTAGGTACGACGGCGGCCGGCCACCTTCCTTTTGGAAGGTGACCGGCCGTTTCCCGTTGGTCAACATCTTGCTTTTGTTTGTGCACTAGGAAGCTTGACGGTTAGCTAGTCGCTACGCTTGGTCGGCGTCGTCTACTTCCTTTTTGTACGGGTCTGCTTCGCCGGCAAACTCTGCGGTTGCAGATAATTCTGCGAGCTGAGCGTCACGTTCCTTCGCGACACGCAGAAGTGCCTCGAGGTTCGAGGCGTTGACCGGAATTTCGTCGGCGACGAATTCCAAGGTCGGCGTCAGGCGGACCGTGATGTTCTTGCCAACCTCGGCACGCAGTACGCCTTTGGCGCGCTCTAGACCGATCTTGGTTTCTAACTGTGCCGCTTCGTCGCCCAAGACCGTGTAGTAGACGGTGGCGTGCTGCAAATCGTTGGTGACCCGAGCGTCGGTGATGGTGATGCCCTGAACGCGCGGATCTTTGACCCGGCTGCGCAGGCCTTGCGCCACAACAACCTTGATGCGCTGGGCCAGTTTGGCGGCGCGGGCTGAATCAGCCATGGTGTTCTCCTTCAAAAGTGGAAAGACAAGGATGGTCCTGGAACCATCTTAGGGATTGCAAAGCCGGCCGGACGCCCGTGTGGGCGCCCGGCCGGCTCATGGAACATGCAGGTCCCACCGGCCGGGATCCGCCCGCAGGCTTGCAGGGCAAGCCGGCCGGCGGAACTGCCTGATGACTAGACGCGCGGCTTCTCTCGCATCTCGAACGTCTCGATGATGTCCTCAGGCAGCAGGTCGTTGAACGAGCCCAACCCGATACCACACTCGAAGTCCGTACGTACTTCGGTTGCGTCATCCTTGAAGCGCTTGAGTGAGTCAACGGTGAGGTTCTCACCGATAACCTTCCCAGCGCGCAGAACACGTGCCTTCGAGTTGCGGCGAATGGTGCCCGAGCGAACAATCGATCCGGCAATATTCCCAAATTTGGATGAACGGAAGACTTCGCGAATTTCCGCGGTGCCCAACTGAACTTCCTCGTACTCGGGCTTGAGCATACCCTTCAAGGCCAGCTCAATATCGTCGATGGCACCGTAGATGACCGAGTAGAAGCGCATGTCTACGCCTTCACGGTCAGCCAGCTCGGCAACGCGCTCCGCCGGCTTGACGTTGAAACCGATGATGATCGCGTTGTCCACAGTGGCCAAGTTGACGTCGTTCTGGGTTATAGCACCCACACCGCGGTGAATCACCCGAAGCGCCACACCTTCGCCGACGTCGATCTTCAACAGTGAATCTTCCAGCGCCTCAACGGCACCCGAAACGTCACCCTTAAGGATGAGGTTAAGCGTGTCAACCTTCCCATCGGCAACGGCCTGGTCAAAGTCTTCCAGGCTGATGCGCTTGCGGCGCTTGGCCAGTGCGGCATTGCGGTCTGCTGCTTCACGCTTCTCAGCGATCTGGCGGGCAGTGCGCTCGTCGCCGGTGACGAAGAACGTGTCACCTGCACGGGGGACATTGGAAAGACCCAGTACCTGAACCGGACGCGAAGGACCGGCCTCGGAGATGACGTCGCCATTTTCATCGAACATGGCACGCACACGGCCGTGTGCGGTGCCGGCGACAATGATGTCACCGACGTGCAAGGTACCGGACTGCACCAGGACGGTGGCTACGGAACCGCGGCCCTTGTCCAGATTCGCTTCAATCGCGATGCCTCGGGCGTCCTTGTTCGGGTTGGCACGCATGTCCAAGGCTGCATCAGCGGTCAGCAACACAGCTTCGAGGAGTTCCTCGATGTTGATGTTGTTGCGTGCCGAGACGTCCACGAACATGGTGTCTCCACCATATTCCTCAGGAACCAGACCATACTCGGTGAGCTGCCCGCGGATCTTCTCCGGGTTGGAGCCTTCCTTGTCAATCTTGTTCACTGCAACCACGATCGGCACGTTAGCAGCCTGTGCGTGGTTGAGTGCCTCAACGGTCTGAGGCATGACGCCGTCATCAGCGGCAACCACCAAAACGGCGATGTCGGTGACTTTGGCACCACGAGCACGCATAGCGGTGAACGCTTCGTGGCCGGGGGTGTCAATAAACGTGATGCGACGATCGTTACCCTCGTGCTCATGCACGATCTGGTAAGCACCGATGTGCTGGGTGATGCCACCATGCTCGTCAGCAACGACATCCGACTTACGGATGGCATCCAACAGACGGGTTTTACCATGGTCGACGTGACCCATGACAGTAACGACCGGAGGACGAATTTCAAGGTCTTCGTCGCCTTCAGCTTCAAGCTCGGCATCGAAATCGATGTCGAAGCTGCTGAGCAGCTCGCGCTCCTCGTCTTCCGGGGAAACAACCTGGACCCGGTAGCCGAGTTCGGTTCCCAGCAAGGCGAACGTGTCTTCGTCCAAAGACTGCGTGGCAGTTGCCATCTCGCCCAGGTGGAAGAGCACTGTCACCAATGCTGCGGGATTTGCCTCGATCTTATCGGCGAAATCAGAGATGGAAGCGCCTCGACGCAAGCGGATGACGGTGTTACCGTCGCCACGGGGTACGCTCACGCCACCAAGTGACGGAGCGCTCATCTGCTCTAGTTCCTGGCGCTTGGCACGCTTGGACTTGCGCTGCTTGCCACGGCCTGCGCCGCCCTTACCAAAGGCACCCTGGGTGCCACCGCGACCGCGACCACCCTTACCGAAGCCACCGCCGGCGGGGGCTCCGCCCGGTGTGGCTCCGGGAGCTCCGGGGCGTCCACGTCCCGGCGCACCCGGACGGTCATTGCCGCGACCGGGAGCCGCCGGGCGCTCGGTGCGGTTTGGCATCATGCCGGGTGTGGGACGGGGGCCGCCTGGGCGCGGGGCACCCGGACGAGGACCGCCAGTGCCACTGGCACCGGCCGGGCGAGGAGCACCCGGGCGAGGAGCACCTGGACGAGGACCGCCTGGACGTGGACCGCCGGTCCCGGCTTCAGCGCTGCGCGGCGTACCCGGACGGGGCATGCCCTGCGAAGAAGCGAAGGGATTATTACCCGGGCGAGGGCTGCCCGTTCCTGAACCAGCGCCTCCCGTTGAACCCGCGGCTGGGCGCGGGGCCCGGTTGCCGTCCCGGTTCTCGCCACGCTCAGGGCGGCCGGAGCGCGGCATCCCCTGAGACGAAGCAAAGGGATTGTTTCCCGGGCGGGGTCCACCGGCCGATGGTGCAGCCTTGGGTGCTGGTGCTGGTGCAGCCTTAGGAGCTTGCGGCGCTGATGCGGCTGGCGCGGGTGCCGCCGCAGCGGGCTTGGCACCCGGTTTGGCGGCTGAAGCCGCCTTGGGTGCTGGTGCAGCCGGAGCAGCAGGTGCGGAAGCACTTGCCGCTTGCGGCGCTGATGCAGCGGGTGCGGGAGCACTTGTGGCTGGCGCAACTGCAGCAGGCGCAGTGGCCGTTGCTGCCGGGGCCGGTGTAGCGACGGGTGCGGCTGGAGCCGGTTTGCTGGGTGCTGCCTGGGCAGCTGGGAATGCGTCGCGAAGCTTCTTCACGACGGGGGCCTCAATGGTTGAAGACGCTGAACGAACGAATTCGCCGAGTTCTTGAAGCTTAGTAACTGCTTCTTTTGAGGTGATACCGAGCTCTTTTGCAAGCTCGTGGACGCGGGCCTTGGCCACATTTCTCCTGTCTCGGCCCGCACCGGACAGGTACGAACCGCTTAATTCTTACTGCGACAATCCATGTCGGACCGCGCGGCGTGAGAGAGCACGAAGATGCTCATTTTTGGGCACTCATCGCTGGGTACTCATCGGGTTTCCATCGGTTTTCTGACCCGCTTTCACAAAGGGACAATGTCGGTTCGTATTGATTCAAATACCTGGCGGTAGCTGCCCACAAGCTCTTTTTCGATATCGGAGCCATTGGTGATCCCTGGAAGGGCTCGTCCAATGGCGCGACGTTTGAGAGCAAGCTTGATGCAGTTTTCGCTGGGGTGCAGCCATGCTCCCCTGCCAGGGCGGCGGCGTCGCACATCAATCAAAGCGTTCAGTTCCCCGAACTCGTTGCTTGATCTGACCAGCCGCAGCAGCTTTTGACGGGCATCGGTTTGTTTGCAACCAATGCAGGTTCGCAATGCGCCTGGTGCTATGGGTTTTTCTTCCCCACGAACACCGAAAATCTTTGGCACGTGTGCAACGCCTTACACGATTAGTCACAACAGCCCGTAGGCCCGGTCCCAACTAGTCTACCGCGCGGCCGGGCCGCTAACCTATTCTGCGCTGGCGTCCGAGACGATGTCGATGCGCCATCCGGTCAACTTGGCAGCAAGTCTGGCGTTCTGCCCTTCCTTGCCAATGGCCAAAGAGAGCTGATAATCGGGCACAACCACCCTTGCCGAGCGAGCATCCTCATCAACAATGGTGACCGAAATCACCTTAGACGGAGATAGCGAACTGGCGATAAATGCGGCCGGGTCCTCATTGAAGTCAACAATGTCGATCTTTTCATCGTTGAGTTCAGACATGACGGCGCGCAC
The DNA here is from genome assembly GCF_020905375.1 of Arthrobacter cryoconiti. Taxonomy (GTDB): domain Bacteria; phylum Actinomycetota; class Actinomycetes; order Actinomycetales; family Micrococcaceae; genus Specibacter; species Specibacter cryoconiti. The sequence continues at coordinate 539,626 of NZ_JAJJBU010000003.1, read as the reverse complement.
GCGCGAACCCATTTCGCCGATGCACGCACCCTTGGCGTTCACTCCGGCCTTGTGAGCCGTGACGGCCATTTTTGTACGGTGTCCTGCCTCCCGGGCAAGAGCAACAATTTCAACCGTGCCATCAGCAATTTCAGGAACTTCCATCTCGAAAAGCTTGCGCACAAGGCCCGGATGGGAGCGTGAAAGAGTAACAGAGGGACCCTTCAAGCCACGGTGAACATCCACAACGTAGGCGCGAACGCGGGAGCCGTGGCGATAGCTCTCGCCGGGGACCTGCTCATTGGGGGGAAGGACTCCCTCGACGGCCCCAAGGTTAACCTGAATCATATTCGGGTTATTTCCCTGCTGAATCTGACCCGCTACAAGTTCGCCTTCTTTGCCCTTGAACTCACCCAAGACGTTCTCATCCTCGACGTCACGCAAGCGTTGGAGGATGATCTGGCGGGCCGTACTGGCAGCAATGCGCCCGAAGCCAGCTGGCGTGTCCTCAAACTCACCGACTTGCTCTCCGTCTTCGTCCAACTCGGCGGCCCAGATGGTGACGTGTCCGCTCTTGCGGTCGAGTTCGGCGCGAGCTTGCTCATTGGCACCGGGAGACTTGTGATAAGCCATCAGCAATGCCTGCTCGATGGTGGGGATCAGCAGATCCAAGGGGATCTCGCGTTCACGCTCCAGAATTCGCAGCGCGCTCATATCGATATCCATAATCAGCTTTCCTCTCGATCGACCGCGTCGCCGCCGGTCGGCTCAAATTCCAAATCCAGCTCAGCCTCGTCCAGGCGAGCAAATTCAATTTCCACAACACCGCGGCGAATGGTTGCGAACAAAACCTTCTCCGGCTCGCCTTGTTTGGGTTTCATACCCTTTTTAACAGGCAGCTCAGGTAGCAACTGCACGCCGTCGTCGTCAACAGCCAGTATCCGGCCCGTTAGATTATCCCTGTCGATGGCGTTCACTTTCACCATTTTGCCTAGCGCACGACGCCAGTGGCGTGGCTGCGTTAGCGGCCGGGTGGCACCAGGTGAGGAGATTTCCAAATCATAGGGCACCCCGTCATCTAATGGATCGGAATCCATAGTCTCAGACAATGTCTTGGATATCCGTCCAATCGCGTCAAGCCCTACTCCGCCGGTTTCCGAATCCGGCAGGTCCACGACCACCGAAACAGTTCGGTGTGTCCCGGCAAAAGTAACTCGAACGTCCTCAAGGTAGAGCCCAGCACTATCAACGGTGGGTGCCAGCAGCGCCATCAACCGCTGTGCCTGAGCACCAGGATCTACGAGCGAGTGAGAATGCCCTGAGTTTCGGGCCATTTTTGGCCTGTCCGACTTCGCCATTGGACGCCCGCCTCCCTTGAAATTATGTTGTAGATATATAGACTACCGAGTTTCAACCGGTCGCGCAGAACGTTTTTGCTGTGAGTATCAACGCATTTGGACCCAATCGGCGTGCCGACAGACGGTATTAGTGTGCACAATGACCGGTCAACATGAGAACATCAACAGTTGTGACCAATTCCCGTTCTGCTTCCGAGCGTCAGCCCACTCCTGCCGGAGACCTCGAAGTCGTGCCCGGGACTTCCCCCGCCAAGCCGCGGCGGACAGGACACCGGAGAGTCTCCTCTCCGGCAGGCTCGCCAAATAAGGGCTCCGGTATTGGCGCTGTCGTCATCGTAGTAGGCGCCGACGGCATGATTGTCCCGGCATCACAAACTTCAAAATCGGACGTCAGCGCGCCAAGCCTGGCGCAGGCCAAAGCGGAGCAGCTTCCCGCCAAAGAGTCTTCCGGGCACCCGGCAGACGCTGGTCCTGATTCTGATCCTGATCCTGATCCTGATCCTGATTCTGATCTTGATCTTGATCTTGATCCTGATCTTGATCCTGATCCTGATTCTGATCTTGATCCTGATGTGGATGTGGATGCAGATCCGACATCGGATGCCGACGCTCGTCCGGATTCAGACACAGAGCCCACCTCCGATACCGCAGGGACCGCGGATGCTGCCAGCCTGGCGACCCTGGCTGACAGCACGCTTGACACGCAAGCCTCCCCTGACGCTGCCGGGGTAGTTCTGGCTGCCGAGCAAGTTGAAACATCAACGGCAGCGCAGAGCATGGGCAGATCGGACCTGCCTCAGGCTTCCTTCCCAGATGGGGAAGAAAAAGCTACCAACGAGTCAAACTCAAAACCTGCCGGTGAGATCCCCACAGGCGGAGAGCCCGACCACGAGCAACCAGCCGGTGAGATCGCGGTAAATGACGAGCCCACCTCTTCACCTGTTATTGACGAGCCCGAGGTTCCCCTATCACGACGCGAAAGGCGCTTGGCCGAGCAGAGCCAGCCAAGTGGAGCAGAAGCCACAAGTGCCAGCGCTGCTGCTTTGACGCCAGAGCTCGTGTTGACCCCCGTTTCCCCCATCGGTGACGCCCTCCCAGAAGTACCTCTTCAGAGGCGGGCCACACGTAAAAAGCGCAATCGCATCTGGGCTGCCCTCCGAGCATTGCTGTTGTTGCTGGTCATTGCGGCCGTTGTTTTGAGCGTGGGGACCGTGATCTCTGATAAGGACACAAAGGACGCTCCGCCTTCCACTACCGAACTCAACCGGGTGCAAATGCGGGACGCAACGCAAGCCCTGGCGTCTATGGCCCGGCAACTAGGTACAACGGCGACGGTGGCCAGTAATAAGAAATTACTTGAAACCACGGCAGCTGCGCTGCAGGCTCATACGGCTGCGCTATCCGACGGGCTTCCTGTTTCGACAACGGCATCGTCAGCGCCTATCAGCACCACACCCGTGCCCGTGCCACCAGGTTCCATGGCGGACTTTACTCAAGCCCTCACTGCAAACGCCACCAGTATGCTTGGTTTCGCCATGACAGCGGACGGCACATTGGGCAGAGTTTTTGCCTCGGCAAGCACGAGTGAGTTCCTGCTTGCCGCCGATCTTGCGGCAGAAAACAGCCTGACGGCCCCCGATCTGCAAGCATTTTCGACCACATCTCAATTTGCGCTGGCCACGTCGGAGAACTGCAAGGAAACGCGCACTCCAAAACCCGGTGTGGATGCGGATACAGCACTTCATACGGCTGCCTTAGCCGAGCAAAAAGCCGTGTACACCTACCAAGTGGCCGGATCGCGCCTGGCTAAGCCCGCATTTTCCACCGCCATGGATCTCCTCAAGGAGCATCAGGAACGACTGACACTTCTAAATGCCGCATTGGCCCATCAGTGTCTTCCACAAATAGTTCCTGTTCCGGCCTATGTGCTGGACCCATCATTCACCACCGCACCTCAACAAGCCCTAGGGAAGTTGGAGGCTCAGCTGGCCGATGTTTACGGCGACCTGGCCACCTTGAGCCAACCGTCTGCTCCCCACGTTGTATCGGCAACCAGCACCACAGAATCATCTCCACGGTCACTTGCCGTGGCCTGGCTACTAGGATCAATCGTCGCAGAGCAAACTTGGGGAGGTACGCCCGGAGCGCTACCTGGCATCTCCGTTCCAACACCTGCGTCCTAACGACAGGCCTCCTAACGACCGGCCTGCCAATTAACGATCGACGTGCCAACTTCCCTACCACCTAAAGAGTGGCCCAAAAAATTCTCTGGAAAGTTTGTCCAAACTCAGGCGAGCCTTGCCTCTGGGAGGACATCCTCACCTTGCTGGCGGCGAATCCGGCACGGTGGTTTGCTTAGGTCATGAAGCGAGCAGTTGATCTAGAAGTACTCGGCACGGCCCCAAGGGAGCTCACACGAACCGGTGAGATAGCGCAGCGTTTGAACTGGCTGCGCGCCGGCGTTCTGGGTGCCAACGACGGTATCGTCTCCGTTGCCGCCGTCGTAGTCGGCGTTGCCGGTGCTACTGGCGGCACAGGGGCAATCCTCATGGCGGGGATGGCGGCCCTGGTAGGCGGCGCAGTGTCCATGGCACTGGGTGAGTACGTATCAGTGAGCAGCCAAAGTGATAGCCAAAAGCACATGATCGCTCAAAAACGCCGGGATCTCGCCTTAGCGCCCGCACGGAACCTTGCAGAGTTGGCACGCATTTACGAGCGCAAGGGTCTCAGCGCCGGGACAGCCCAGCGGGTTGCGAAGGAGTTGACGGAGCACGACGCCGTGGGCGCGCATGTGAGTGCTGAGCTGAATCTAGACGAGAACGACGTCGTCAACGCCTGGCATGCAGCTATCGCCTCAGCCATCGCTTTCACTCTCGGCGCGATCTTGCCCATGCTTGCCATCTTACTTCCGCCGGAAACGCTCCGCGTTCCAGTCACTTTTGTGGCAGTGCTGGCCGCATTGGCTATCACTGGCTGGGTGGGCGCCACCATCGGCGGCGGCTCCCGCATCAAGGCCGCCCTGCGCGTGACATTGGGCGGAGCAGTGGCCCTGGCCGCCACTTTCGTCATCGGTAGGCTGCTCGGTGCCAGCGGTTTGCTTGGCTAGCAGCATGCTCCCAGCCGTTTTCCCTTGGCGTGGACAAAGACACGTAAAGGGGGCAAATTAGGACCGCAGCATGTTGGTGGACAACGCCGCCAGCCCATTTTCGTTCCAAACGTCTATGCCAAGTTTGATAATGAGTACCAATACAACGACTAAAAACACGACTCTAATGAACTTATTGCCTTGTTTCACCGCAGTACGGGCGCCGAGGTAACCGCCGGCCATGTTTGCGGCGCCAAGGAGCAGCCCCACACCCCACAAAATGGAACCGTTGGGCAGAAAGAACATCAGCGCGCCGGCATTGGTGGCCAGATTGATGATCTTGGATTTAGCGCTTGCTTCAAGAAACGCATACCCCATGAGGCTCACTAAGGCGATCACTAAGAAAGATCCCGTCCCTGGGCCGATCAAACCATCGTAAAAACCAATCGGGGCAGCAATGGCGCAGGCCACAACGTAGTGCTTGCGGCCAGAGCGCAAAGGTTCCGTGGTGTTGCCAATACTGGGCTTGAAAGCGGTGAACAAGAACACGGCGAGTAATGCCACAACTATGACGGGCTTAAAGACAGCCACTGGCAAAAGGGTCGCCACCACGGCCCCACCAAGACTGCCCAGCAGCGCCACAGCGGCCATCAGAAGGGCTGTTCGCAGATCAACTTTTACGCGCCGATAATACGTTACGGAACTGGTAGCTGTCCCAAAGATCGAACCTAGTTTGTTACTCGCCAATGCCTGCACGGGTGTGATCCCGGGGATCATAAGCATGATCGGCAGCTGGATGAGTCCGCCCCCACCTACTACTGCGTCAATCCAACCTGCTGCAAAGCCAGCCACCAAAATCAATAAGATCGTGGCCACGGTGATGTTTTCAAACCCGGAAATCATGCTTCTCCACTAATTGGTTTCTGAAGGGTGAAGGCTACTGATTGTCGAGGATGTATTGCACTGCCTCGGAGACGGGTACGTTCGTGGCAACGCCCGTGGCGCGATTCTTGATTTCTACCACACCATCCACCAGTCCACGTCCCACGGCAACGATGGTTGGGACTCCAAGAAGCTCGGCGTCGGCAAACTTCACACCGGGGGAAACCTTGGGACGGTCATCGTAAATGACTTCCAGGCCCTTGGCTTCCAGTTCGGCGGTCAGAGCCTCTGCTGCTTCGTAGAGTTCGCTACCTCGGCCCACGGCAACGACGTGGACGTGGGCTGGTGCTACGTTGGCCGGCCAGATCAGACCCCGATCGTCATGATTGGATTCGGCCAAAGCGGCAACGGCACGTGTTACACCAATGCCGTAGGAACCCATGGTGACGACGGCAAGCTTGCCGTTTTGATCCAGGACTTTCAAGTCCAGAGCTTGGGCGTATTTACGGCCCAATGCGAAGATATGACCCATCTCAATGCCGCGAGCCGCTTCTAGCGGTCCCGAACCATCGGGGGCAGGGTCCCCTTCACGCACCTCGACTGCTTCGATGGTCCCGTCCCAGGCAAAGTCGCGTCCAGCGACTAAACCAAATACATGTTTGCCGGACTCATTGGCGCCGGTGATCCAGCTTGTGCCGGACACAACACGGGGATCAACCAGGTACATCAACTTCGTCGCTGATTCAGCTCCGAGGACTGGAGCAGCTAGGGACAAACCCGGGCCAATATAGCCCTTGACCAGTCCGGCCTGTTTCTTCAGGTCGGCTTCGTTTGCACTCTCAACACCAACTTCTCCTCCCACCGTGAGGTGAGCCGAAATATTGGCTTCAATGCGCTTGAGGTCCACGGCGCGGTCGCCGGGAACACCGATAACCACGAGCTGGCGCTCACCCGTCGGCAGATCGATGGCGAGCACAACGTTCTTCAGGGTGTCAGCGGCAGTCCACTGACCGCCGTCGGCCTTCGGTGCTAGTTTATTTGCTGCCTCAACCAAGGTCTGGATGGTCGGGGTGTCAGGCGTGTCCATGACCACTGCCGCAGGAGCGCTCGTGAAATCGATGTCGTCGGGGACCACCGTGGTGACAGCCTCCACATTGGCGGCATAACCGCCCGCAGAGCGCACAAAGGTATCCTCGCCGATCGCCACCGGGTGCAGGAATTCCTCGCTCTTAGAGCCTCCCATAGCCCCTGCTGTTGCCGCGACTGGAATGACTTCCAGGCCAAGTCGTTCAAAGATTCGCAGATAGGCGCCGCGGTGGGCCATGTAACTGGCGTCTAGTCCGGCGTCGTCAATGTCAAAAGAATACGAGTCCTTCATGATGAACTCACGACCGCGCAGTAGCCCAGCACGCGGCCGGGCTTCGTCGCGGTACTTATTTTGGATCTGGTAGATAGAAAGCGGCAGGTCTTTGTAAGAGGAGTACAGGTCCTTGACCAGCAGTGTGAACATTTCCTCATGTGTGGGCGCCAGCAAATAATCAGCGCCCTTGCGGTCCTGCAAACGGAAAATCCCGTCACCGTATTCGAGCCAACGGTTGGTGATCTCATAGGGCTCTTTGGGCAGCAACGCCGGGAAATGCACTTCTTGGGCACCGATCCCGTCCATCTCTTCACGCACGATCGCCTCGACCTTGCGCAAGACACGCAGCCCCAACGGCAACCACGTGTAGATGCCCGGAGCGGCACGGCGGATATAGCCGGCGCGCAGCAACAATTTGTGGCTGTCTACCTCGGCGTCGGCGGGGTCCTCGCGAAGGGTGCGAAGAAAGAGAGTGGAAAGGCGAAGTGCCACGCGGGTATTTTCCGTTTCTTGAGCAGTTGCGGCCCGCCGGCAAAAGAACGGGACGCTACTAATCTACCGGAATCCGCAGCGTGGACTCTATACACGGAGTGAGCCCCGGACTACTTTGAAATCAATAGGGGATGAATCGAGAGAATGGAACAGGCGTGTCACACCGTGCAGTACTTCCAGAACCGGACGGACAGCTACCCTTCCCGCATCCGTTGGGCATGTCGCCGCCAACACCGGCGTTACCCCTGAAACCCGGACGGCACGACGCCGGGACAAGTGTCAGGGTTGAAAACCTTACGGTCCGCCGCGGCCGGATGGAGGTCCTAAAAGACCTCTCCTTCTCCATTCCGAGTGGACACATCACAGCCCTGTTGGGGCCCTCCGGCAGTGGGAAAACTACGCTTATTCGTACTCTGGTGGGTGTACAAAAGTTTGTCGGCGGTTCTATCGAGGTCTTGGGCCGACCCGCCGGTGACGCAACTCTACGGGGGGAGATCGGCTACGTCACTCAAGCCGTCAGCGTGTACAAGGACTTGAGCGTGCTGGAGAATGTGCGCTACTTTGGCGCCATGAGTGGTTGCAGCCACGCGGACGCAGTGGCTGCCGTGGCCGCCGTCGGGCTCGCTGAGATATCCCGGCGCAAGGCTGGAGCGCTTTCCGGTGGACAGTTCAGTAGGGTTTCCCTGGCGTGCGCCCTAGTTTCCAAACCAAAGTTGCTCGTTCTGGATGAACCCACCGTGGGGCTTGACCCGGTACTGCGGGCCGATCTATGGGCACAGTTCACCGCCATGGCAGCAGCCGGAACCACGTTGCTTATCTCCAGTCACGTCATGGAGGAGGCCGGGCATGCCGACACTCTATTGCTTTTACGCGGGGGTCGCTTACTGGCTCAACTCACTCCTGCACAACTGCGTCAGCGTGGCGGGAGTGAGAATTTGGAATTAGCGTTCCTGCGGCTCATCCAGGCTGACATGGCTGTGGCCTCATGAACCTCAAAATGATGTGGGCCACGTGCCTGCGCGTACTCATGCAGCTAAAGAATGATCCTCGCAGTGTTGCCTTGATTTTGGTGGTTCCAGCAATACTGCTGGCCGTCATTTATTGGCTCTACCAAAACGAAGTCTTAGCCCCCGGGCAGCCACGCACCTTCGACCGTGTGGGTTTGATGATGCTAGGCATCTTCCCTTTTACCGTCATGTTCTTAGTCACTTCAATCACGATGCTGCGCGAGCGGGTGTCTGGGACCTTGGAACGGCTACTCACCACCCCTATCCACAAGGCTGACCTACTGGTCGGTTATGCACTGGCTTTCTCCATCATGGCGGCGCTGCAGTCGCTCGTGGCCACGGCAGTGGCTTACTGGGTGTTCAATATCAGCATTAGCGGCAACGCTGGCTGGGTGGTGCTCATTTCCGTACTGACCGCCGTCTTGGGTGTGGCCTTGGGTCTGCTGTGCTCAGCCTTTGCCACCACGGAGTTTCAGGCCGTCCAGTTCATGCCTGTGGTGGTCATCCCCCAGATTCTGCTGTGCGGACTGTTTGTTGCCAGAAACCAAATGAACGGCATCCTTGAAGCAGTTTCTAACGTCTTACCACTGAGCTATGCCGTGGACGGGCTCAACGAGGTGGCCCAACACGCCGACCCCACACGCGCGCTAACGTTCGATTTATTGGTGATGGCAGGGTTTGTGCTGCTCTGTCTGCTGCTGGCCTCCTTGACACTACGCAGAAGGTCCGCCTGAGCCATGGGCAGCACTCCCCATCGCGCCGAACCGTCACCACGCCTACTGTTGAAGTTCGATCTGTTGAAGTTCGATCAAGATGGCGAAGCGCAGGAGTATTAATGACGCAAGGCCTCCAAGGCTCAGACCCGGATGAGTTGCGCCGGTTTGCCTATGATCTCAATGCGGCAGCCGGTGCGCTCATGACTATCCGTACCGAGCTTGGCTCACACATCTCCAATAACCTCCGTTGGGAAGGCCCAGATGCGTTCATGTTCCGACACGCCTGGCAATCTTCCTACGCCCCCGTGATTGCCAAGGGGGCCGACATGCTCAATGACGCCGCCTTACACCTTCAGTTTCAAGCTGATCAGCAGGACACCGCCAGTTCCTAAGGCACTGTCGTTTATTTTTTCTCCGATAACCCCTCGCAGAGGGTTTGTTGGCACCACGCCAGCCAAGCGCGCTCAAATTCAATTCCAGCGCGTAGAACCGCCAGCTGGAGTTCCCCCGCGGGCGTCAGGGGGCTGCCTTCGGCAAAGTCCCGTCCTTGAATTGCCTGGTAGCGTCGCAAGGAATCCTGATGCAAACCTAGATGCCGGCGGACTTCTGACGCCAAGTCCACTGTCCCCAAGACCGCAGCAGCACGCAGGCGTACCAAAAGTGCCTCACGCACTGGATGCGGATCTGCTGATAACAAACACCAACGTTCCAATTCATTCCGCCCACCAGCCAACACAGCAAAATGGCGCTGACTCCCGCGTGCCGTAGCCAGCCCTCTAACCTCGATGAGCCCATCCGCTTCCAAGGCTGCCAGTTCACGGTAAATCTGTTGATGGGACGCCTGCCAAAAATGACCGATCGATTTCTCAAACCGGCGCGCCAGTTCAGCCCCGGTACAAGGCTTTTCCATCAAAGAAGTCAGAAGTGCATGACGCAGAGACATGGGCTAGATCGCCGCCGCCAGCCGCGTACCCTGGTCTATGGCCCGTTTCGCATCCAGTTCGGCAGCCACATCCGCCCCACCAATCAGATGCACGACGGCGCCGGCAACTTCCAGCTCGTGCGCCAGTTCTCGCCGTGGTTCCTGCCCCGTGCATAAGATGACCGTGTCCACCGCCAGGACTGTCTGGGCACCGTTGATGCGCAAGTGCAGGCCTGCGTCGTCGATCCTTTGATATTCAACTCCCGGGATCATTTGTACGCCCTTGGCTTTGAGCTCTGTGCGGTGAATCCAGCCAGTGGTCTTGCCAAGCCCAGCGCCAACCTTGGTTTCTTTGCGTTGGAAGAGTGCGACCCGACGGATTGGCGCCTCACGCTGCGCCTCCGTGATACCACCGGCACCGGTGTAATCCGCGTCTATCCCCCATTCCCGGTAGAACTTTTCTGGGACCAGAGTGGCGCTTGGGCCCTGTGCCGTGATGAATTCTGCCACGTCAAACCCAATGCCGCCGGCCCCGAGGATTGCCACATTGGCGCCCACCGGTTTCTTGTCCCGGATAACGTCAAGATAAGTCATCACGCTGGGATGATCCACTCCGTCAATTTCCGGAATACGCGGAAGAACTCCCGTGGAGAGCACTACATGCTCGTATCCTTCTGCCAGCAACTGTGCTGCCGTAACCCTCGTGTTCAGGCGAAGTTCAATACCGCGCAGCTGGATTTGACGGTTGAAATAACGGATGGTTTCACTGAATTCTTCTTTGCCAGGGATCTGCTTGGCTATATTGAACTGCCCGCCGATCTGCGCAGCTGCTTCAAAAAGTGTCACGTGGTGACCACGCTCTGCCGCTGTCACAGCAAAGGCCAACCCTGCCGGTCCGGCCCCCACCACCGCTAGCCTTTTCGGTTCCAGGCTGGGCTCAATTACGATCTTGGTCTCGTGGCAAGCTCGCGGATTGACCAGGCAAGAGGATGTCTTGCCAGCGAACGTGTGGTCCAGGCACGCCTGATTACAAGCAATACAGCTGCTAATCTCATCCGCACGGCCTTCGGAAGCTTTCCGAAGAAAGAACGGGTCGGCCAGGAAAGGCCGGGCCATGGAAACCATGTCGGCATTGCCTTCCGCCAGCAACGCCTCAGCGACTTCGGGAGTGTTGATGCGGTTCGTTGTGATCAAGGGGATGCCCACGCTACCCATAACCTTTTTGGTCACCCAAGCGAATCCGGCTCGGGGTACGGAGGTGGCGATCGTGGGGATGCGCGACTCATGCCAGCCGATCCCTGTGTTGATGATGGTAGCCCCAGCTTCCTCAACGCCTTGGGCGAGCCTGATGACCTCTTCCAAGGTGGAACCTCCCTCCACCAAATCAAGCATGGACAGCCGGTAGATAATGATGAAGTGCGAGCCCACGCGTTCGCGGGTACGTCGGACAATCTCCTTGGGCAATCGCATCCGATTCTCATAGGAACCACCCCATTGATCGGTCCTGTTGTTGGTCCGCAGTGCAATGAACTCATTGATCAGATAACCCTCTGAGCCCATGATTTCTACGCCGTCGTACCCGGCGCTCTGAGCCAAGTCAGCCGCAGAGACAAAGTCCTCAATGGTTGCCTCCACTTCTTCGCTGCTCAGAGCGTGCGGCGTCAGCGGGCTGATGGGAGCCTGAACAGCGCTGGGAGCCACCAGGTCCGGATGTGCGGAGTAGCGGCCAAAATGCAGCAGCTGCAAAGCGATTTTTCCACCTTCGGCATGCACGGCAGCCGTGACAACTTTATGTTGCTCGGCTTCCTCGGGCGTTGAAATCTTGGCGCCCCCTTTCATTGGCCGGCCAGCGTCGTTGGGGGAAATACCACCGGTGACCATCAGCCCAACGCCTCCCCGTGCTCGCTCAGCATAAAACGCTGCCATACGCTCAAAACCGCCGGGAAGTTCCTCAAGGCCAACGTGCATTGATCCCATCAACACCCTGTTGGGTAGCGTGGTGAAGCCCAGATCCAGGGGGGTGAACAGGTGGGGATACTGATCGGTGACCATTCATGCTCTCCTTTGTGCAACAAGTTGCATAAATGTAACACGAAAGGCCTCGCGGATTACCGTCTGCGCCTAACTCGGTACCAGTTCGCCGCCTGGTGCACTATGCGCAAAACTCATGGTGAGTTGTGCGCAGCTTGGAAGTCTTTCTAGAACAGCACGGTGGCGAAGGTGCCCACTTGTTCAAAACCGACTTTCTCGTAGACGGACCGGGCGCGGGTATTGAAGTCATTGACGTACAGACTCGTTACAGGAGCCAACATCTGTGAGAGATTAACGACGGCGGCCATGTATCCGGCGCTTAAGCCCTGTCCACGATAGGCAGGGTTCATCCATACACCCTGGACTTGAGTGGCGTGTTTGGTCACCGCACCCAGATCGGCTTTGAAGATTACGGTGCCATCCTTTTCGCAATGGCTAAAGGAATGCCCTGCATTGATCAGCCATGCGACGCGACGGCGGTAGTTCTCTTCTCCGCCAAGAAAAGGCGAATAGCCCACCTCTTCCTCAAACATGGCGGCGGCGGCAATGAGGATTTGGGAAAATTGCCCATTATGGCTGCGGAGCAGCAGGGGGCTGGCGGCCAGCGGCGAGGGCGAACTCATGGTCAAGAGCGGCTGGTCGGCACGAATTTCTTGGGCTTGGACGCCACTTTCTGCTAAGACGCTCATAATGGCCAGCACTGCTTCGGCCGGCCCAAAAATGGACGCGTGCGGGCGCCAGTGCTCATTTATCCAACGGCCAAAGGCTTCGCTGTGCTCGGCTCCGGCCTCGATGGGGACCACATTGGAGCCCACCCAGCACGCTGCAACCAACCGGGTGCCATCATGCTCAAAATAGCCAAGGATCACAGCGCCTTGTTGGATTGGCACGGCACTGCGACCCTTGCTTAGCAAGGAATCGATGAAGACGTTGGCGACAGCATCCTTTGCTACGAGGGCCAGGAGCGCTTGAGTGTCCTCGTGGACTAGGACGCGCACCTGGGGCGTAACGTGCGCCCTATGAGACGCTAACCACGGGCCCACCCGGGAGCGAATTCTCGGCATCGGACTCCATCTGTTCGGCAATTTTCATGGCTTCTTCGATGAGGGTTTCAACGATCTCATCCTCAGGCACGGTCTTGATGACCTTGCCCTTGACGAAGATCTGACCCTTGCCGTTACCCGAGGCCACACCAAGGTCAGCCTCACGAGCCTCCCCCGGGCCGTTGACTACACAGCCCATAACAGCCACTCGCAACGGCACTTCCATGCCCTCAAGGCCAGCCGTAACTTCTTCGGCCAGCTTGTACACATCCACTTGAGCCCGTCCACACGAAGGGCACGAGACGATTTCTAGTTTCCTGGGGCGTAAGTTTAATGACTGCAGGATCTGGTTGCCGACTTTGATCTCCTCCACCGGAGGAGCAGAGAGGGAAACCCTAATGGTGTCTCCAATACCCTTGGAGAGAAGTGCGCCAAACGCTACAGCGGACTTGATGGTGCCCTGGAACGCCGGTCCCGCCTCAGTCACGCCCAAGTGCAGTGGCCAGTCGCCTTGTTCGGCGAGCAACTCATAAGCTGCGACCATGATGACAGGGTCGTTGTGCTTAACCGAGATCTTGAAGTCGTGAAAGCCGTGCTCTTCGAAAAGGGAAGCTTCCCAGACGGCGGATTCCACGAGGGCCTCAGGCGTGGCCTTGCCGTATTTCTTCATAATGCCCGGCTCCAGCGAACCTGCATTGATACCGATGCGGATGGACGTCCCGTGATCCTTGGCGGCCTGGGCGATTTCCTTGACTTGATCGTCAAACTTGCGGATATTGCCCGGATTAACCCGCACCGCAGCGCAACCAGCTTCAATGGCCGCAAAGACGTATTTGGGCTGGAAGTGGATGTCAGCAATGACAGGTATCTGCGACTTTTTGGCAATGATGGGCAGTGCCTCTGCGTCATCTTGTGAAGGACAAGCGACCCGCACGATGTCACAACCAGAAGCCGTCAACTCAGCAATCTGCTGCAGTGTGGCGTTGATGTCGGTAGTTTTCGTGGTGGTCATGGACTGCACGCTGATGGGGAAGTCCGAACCAACACCGACGGAGCCGACTTTGATTTGACGGGTTTTGCGCCGGGGGGCAAGAACTGGCGGTGGCAATGGCGGCATTCCGAGGCTGACCGAGGTCAAAATTTGCTCCTTGTTGGTTCTTTGTTCCGCTGCGCAGCCAGCTCCTGTGAGGAGCTGGGTGAATTACGCATCGTATGGTCTAAATTGTAAACGGCGTTGGCACGTTCTGGTGCCAGATGAGTCCTACGACATGTATTTGGCTAACTGCCCAATGACCGGTTTCCATTCGGAAATTTTCAGCCCAGTGACACCGCCACCAATACTCATGGGGTCTTGTTTGAGAAGTTCATGCAACGCCGGCTCGTCAGTTGCCTTGAAGATCAACAGCGCCCCAGCGCCATCCCCATATGGACCAGAAGCCAGCATCACCTCAGCTTCGGACTGGGCGGCGAGCCATTCACGGTGCTTGGGACGGTGTTCCACCCGAGCGGCCTCGGCTTCGGGACCATACACATACTCAACAGCAAAGATAGTCATACTTGCAGCCTATAACAGGAGCACTTTGGCAACGGCCGCCACGGCGGCGGCCCACAGCATCGAGGCCAATGTGCCGATGATGAACCGCTCGCTCGACTCGGGCGCCGCTTTAAGTTCGGGATACCTGCCCAAGCCTTTGATGGCCACTACATAGGCAATGGCAACCGGCTGCCCGCTCAGAATGGCAAGTACGACGCCGGCTCGCTCCAACATCCCTATCAGCAGTCCGCCTCTGAGTACGCCAGCTTCCTGAGCCGGAGGCGGGCACGCTTCCGGTGTTGGCGTGAGCGCAGCCAGGTCCGGCCTAGCTGCATCCGGTGACGTCTGGGCGCCCATCTCATGGGCATCAACGGCACGGACAGAACGGGACTTGGCGAGCTTTAGTATCCCGGCGGTTATAGGCCAGCCGCCCAAGCACCCGGCCGCGAAGATGAGCACAATCCACAGTGCAGTCATGTGTTCCTCCTTATCGGTCCCCAGCGTAGCGGCATGCTCAGACAAAGCCCAGAGGCTATGAGTTGAGTAGATCGAGTAGCAGCGCGGCGGCGTCGCGCCCCGCCAATTCTTCTTGCCAGCCAGACCTTAGGATGGCACGGCTCACTGCCTGCGGGCTGATTCCCAAGGCGACGGCGACATCCACCTGACGCTGCATGGGGTCAGCGTCAAGTTGCGCTAAAACACGCCACTGGGCCTCGGAGCGTTTGCGCACCAAATCCCCGATAAGTACCAACACTGCTTCTGCGGCTCGAGCCCGCTCATCAATACCGCGGGCAGCCAGAGCCCGCTCCATCGAAGTCGTCTGGCTCAAAGTCGGCAGGTTCAAAGTTGCTTCGCCCGAAGTCGCCTGGTTGGAAGTCGCTTGGGCTGAGGCAACTTGGCCCGACCGTTCCGTTCCTGGCGCAGCTGGGGCCGATGCTGCTTGCCCAGAGTCTGGAACGGCTAGGCCCTGAACTGCTCGCGCAGGTGCTGCTTGGACCGAAAGAGGCACACGTTCTCCTGTGCGCTTGGCCTTGTCCACGGCCTGACGTGCCTGCACAAAGGCCGCCCCTGATCCTTCGCGCGGACTGGCGCCCAAGGGTTTATCGACGTCCCCGACGCCTATACCTACGTACCATTGACCGCTGCGAAGCGCACGCATCGCCACCTCAATCACAGATTTAGGCGAATCGAGTAGGCCCTGAACTTCATCCCCCACCGAGCGCTCGAACGCTAACAGCACAGGGATATCAGCCAGCACTGATAGCAGCTCCGGCACTAAATCAGGACCCTGACGGCTACCCCGCTGATCAATTGTCATGACAAACATAGATAAATCATAATCGGTTGATTTTTAATAATCAACCCTATTTGAGTGATCAGGCGAGAATTTGCGGCCAACGGCCCACTAACTGCGAACTAACCAAACAAATTGACAGGCTTCACGATGTCCGCGTAGATCAGCAGCGCGCCCATGGCAATGAGTACTACTGCCGCTACGTAAGTCACTGGCAGCAACTTGGCGATGTCGAAAGGGCCTGGATCGCGGCGTTTGAACAGCTTAGCAACGCTCCTGCGGACACCTTCATAGAGAGCCCCCAAAATATGGCCACCGTCCAGCGGCAGCAACGGAATCAGGTTGAAGACGAACAAAGCCAAGTTCACCCCCGCTAGCAGACCGATCAGCGTTCCGACACGAGCACTCAGGGGCACATCTTCCATGGCAGCCACCTCCCCCGCCACACGACCGACACCGACCACAGAGATGGGTCCATTGGGG
This sequence comes from Arthrobacter cryoconiti, assembly GCF_020905375.1. GTDB lineage: Bacteria > Actinomycetota > Actinomycetes > Actinomycetales > Micrococcaceae > Specibacter > Specibacter cryoconiti. The sequence goes on along the minus strand of NZ_JAJJBU010000003.1, from coordinate 523,440 downwards.
TCCCGCGGTTCTGAGCTGAACGCTGCCTGCGCCACCCCGACGAGCTTTTGTGGCAACTGGAAGACCACACCACCAATTTGGGTGATGTTGCTTCCCACCGCCGGAAGCACTGCGCTGGCCGATTCTGGCACCAGTGCCGAGGTGGGCCCCACGCCAATGAAGCCGACGTCGACCGTCACTGCCTGGCCCTTCGCATCCACCTCAGCCTTGCCGCTGGCATCCACAACGGGCCGGGAGGTCAGCACAGGCGTGATGGTCGTGGTGAGCGTTTTTCCGGCGCGCTGGTAACTCATGGCCACAGATTGGCCGGCCGATGCGCGGATCCACTCCGTCAAAGTGGTCCAGTTGGTGACATCTTTGCCATCAAAACTTGTAATGGTGTCCCCCGGCTGCAATCCAGCGGCAGCGGCCGGCGTCTTGGTGCAGGTGGAAAGGTCCGTTGGTTCCGGGGACCCGTAAGCCACTTGGCAGGCGTTCACCAAGGACACCGTGGTGGTGGGTTGTGGTGTACCGAATCCCATAAGCAGCACAGCCATCAGCACAATGCCGATCAGCAGGTTCATGGTGGGTCCGCCGAGCATGATGATAACTTTTTTCCAGACTGCAAGCCGGTAAAATACCCGATTGGCGTCCTCTGGACCGACTTCTTCATGGGCTACGCTGCGTGCTTCAGTAGCCAGCGTCTGGAACATTCCGGTGCTGGACGGGCGGACGCTGCCATCCGCGGGGTTAGGCGGGTACATGCCGATCATAGCTACGTATCCGCCGGCGGGAATCGCCTTGAAGCCGTATTCAGTTTCGCCCTTTGTGCGGGACCAAAGGGTGGGGCCAAAGCCGATCATGTAACGGCTCACACGGACGTTGAAGAGCTTGGCGGGCAGCAGATGCCCCACCTCATGCAGGGCAATGGAAAGAACCACACCCACGGCAACGAATAGGACGCCGCCAATGAATAGCAATACGGTCACAATCAACTTTCCGGCTAGTGGTTACCCGTTATAAAAGAAACGTCTGTGTCTATATGAGTCATCTCTTCGCGGCCAGTAACTCGTTGGCTCGAGTGCGCGCCCACGCTTCAGCATCCAGCACCGAACCGATAGTCAGCTCCGAATCAGGTGCATGTTCGCTGAGAACTTCCGCAATAGTGTCAACGATGCCCAAGAAACTCATCTTTCCGGCGTGGAAGGCGTGAACAGCCTCCTCATTCGCCGCATTGTAAACAGCCGGGCAGGTACTGCCCCGCCTTGCAGCTTCCTTGGCCAGCTCGACGGCGGGGAAGGCCACGTTGTCCAGCGGCTCAAAAGTCCAAGTGGCAGCCTTGGTCCAATCGCACGCCTGCACGGCACCCGGAACGCGATCGGGCCAGCCCAACCCCAAAGCGATAGGCAGTCGCATGTCCGGTGGTGAACACTGGGCCAGCGTTGAACCGTCAGTGAATTCCACCATGGAGTGCACGACCGATTGAGGGTGGACCACGGCTTCGATTTTCTCCAGCGGGACATCAAAGAGCAAGTGCGCCTCGATGACTTCCAGCCCCTTGTTGACCAACGTGGCAGAGTTCGTGGTGACCATTGGCCCCATGGACCACGTGGGGTGCTTGAGTGCCTGCGCAGGCGTGACACCCGCCAATTCGTTCCGGCTGCGGCCACGGAATGGGCCACCGGAGGCGGTAATCACCAGTTTGTGCACTTCCGCAGCAGTACCGCAGCGTAGCGCCTGTGCGAGCGCCGAATGCTCAGAATCAACGGGAACCAACTGCCCAGGCGAAGCCGCATCCTTAACAAGCTGGCCGCCCACAATCAGTGATTCCTTGTTCGCCAAAGCCAAGATGGCTCCAGTACCCAGGACCGACAGTGTGGGAGCTAGGCCGATAGAACCGGTAATCCCATTCAAAACAACGTCCGCGGCGTCCGGACCATAAGCATCCCAGGCCGCTATGACGGAGGAGGCGGTTGGGCCACTCACGATCTCCGGGGCATAGCCGTGGACCCCTACCGCGGCGGCACGGCTAGCGATCAGCGTCCGGAGGGCGGCGGCGTCGTCCGAGGCGATTCCGATGGCAAGTGCACGCGTTTCTACTGCTTGCTCAGCCAGTAACTCAAGGTTCCCCCCACCAGCACTGAGAGCGGTAACGGTGAACCGTGGTGTGCCGTCCGGTTTCACCGCACGTGCCAGGACGTCGATCGCCTGCGTACCTACCGAACCGGTGGAGCCAAGAATGATCACTTTGCGATGCTGCATGGTTCTAGTATTCCGTACTCCGGCAAAGCGTGGGCACACCCACTCATAAACCGCTGTGCAAGCAGTTATAGATCACTCCAGCCCTATACCCCGGCTCGACGCAATGTTTCCTGGGCGTGCTTAAGAATGGGCCCATCCACCATTTTTCCCTGATAGGCGAAGACGCCCGTGCCCGCCGCAGAAGCAGCAGCCAGTAGTTGTGTTGCTGCCGCGACGTCAACATCGGAGGGCCGGTAGGACTCGCGGATGACGGCGACCTGGCTTGGATGAATGCACGCCTTTGCGCCGAATCCACTGGCAACGGCGTCCTCGCTTTCCTCGGCAAGCCCCGGCAGATCTGGGATATCTGCATAGATCGAGTCAATTGCCGTTTTCCCTCCGGCCCCGGCCGCCAGCAACATCAATGAACGTGCGTGGGTCGCAATGGCCCGGTAAGAACCATCCGCGAAGCGGCTGGACGTACCGCCAAGGGATGCCACCAGGTCCTCCGCACCCCACATCAACGCGACGACGTTGGGCAACTTGGCCAACTCTGCGGCGGCCATAATGCCTGCCGCCGTTTCACACAGGGCCACCACGTTGTAGTCGGCGAGCGCAGCAATCGCGCCCGGATCTTCCGCTTTGGCCACCATGATGGTGCGGTACCGGGTGCGGGCCAATGCCGCCAAGTCCAGGGTGCTCTCAGCTGTACTGAGCGCGTTCACACGCACCATGGTGGTGGCCGGGTCCAGGGGGTTAGCGACCAAGTGCTCACGTGCTTGTGCTTTGGCGTCAGGTGCCACTGCGTCTTCTAAATCAAGAATGACGGCGTCCGATCGCTCGGCGGCCTTTAGATACCTTTCGGGCCGGTCGGCGGGGGCGAAAAGTAGTGCCGGGCCCATGGTGAAGGTTTTGTGCGCGGTGCTGATGGTGTGTTCCTTCGCGTAGTGTGCTGAGCTAGTCTTCGGGTTTGAGCCAGAACAAGGCGGTACGGCTGGCTTTGCCCACCACCACTCCGTCCTGGTTGCGGCCGGTATGGGTCATGGTGACAATTCCCTGCCCGGGGCGGGAGGAAGAGAGCCTTTTCTCGGTCACGATGGTCTCTGTGTACAGGGTGTCACCGTGAAAGAGGGGGTGTGGGAAGGAAATCTCCCCCATGCCCAGCTGTGCCACGATGGTGCCTTGCGTCAATTGCGCCACAGACTGCCCCACCATGGTGGCTAGGGTGAACATGGAGTTCATGAGCCGTTGGCCAAACGGCTGTGAAGCGCTCCACGCGGCGTCGAGGTGCAGTGCCTGGGTGTTCATGGTCATGGTGGTGAAAAGGACGTTGTCCGTCTCCGTCATGGTCCGCCCGGGCTTATGTACATAGACGACCCCAGTTTCGAGTTCCTCGTAGAACAGGCCGCGTTGGGTGACTCGAGGTTGATCACTCATGCGTTCCTCGAATCGTACATATCAAAGTTCAGGGGCGCGCCGGTGGCTGCGATTATCGCCTCTACGCTCACGCCCGGCGCCAGTTCTTTGAGTATCAGCGTGTTCTCACGTATTTCAATGACGGCCAGGTCAGTGACTATCAAGTCAACGCATCCCTTGCCTGTCAGCGGCAGTGTGCAGCTCTCCAAAATCTTCGGATTGCCGGCCTTGTCGGTATGTTCCATCATGACGATCAGTTTCTTTGCACCAAAGACGAGGTCCATGGCACCGCCCATGCCCTTGACCATCTTTCCCGGAATCATCCAGTTGGCGAGGTCACCGTTTTGCGCCACCTGCATGGCACCCAAGACGGCGACATCCACGTGTCCGCCGCGTACCATGCCAAAGGACAGCGCTGAGTCAAAGAATGCTGCGCCCTTGTTGACGGTGACGGTTTCCTTCCCTGCATTGATCAGGTCAGGGTCGACGTCGGCCTCCAACGGGTAGGGGCCCGTGCCCAGAATTCCATTCTCAGAGTGCAACACCACCTCCACCCCGTCAGGGATGTAGTTAGGGATCAGAGTTGGCATACCGATGCCCAGATTGACGTACTGGCCGTTGTGCAATTCCCGGGCTACCCGGGCTGCAAGCTCGTTGCGTGTCAGTGCCATGGTTATGCCTCCTTGACCGTTCGTTTTTCAATTCTTTTCTCGCTACCGGGTGCGCCTGCCGGAACGTGGACCACGCGTTGGATGAAGATGCCGGGAACATGGATGTGTTCGGGATCCAGTTCCCCAGGCTCAACAAGTTCCTCGACTTCAGCGATCGTAATTTTCCCCGCCATGGCGCATAGCGGGTTGAAGTTCATGGCGGTAGCGTGAAAGACGAGGTTGCCATGGCGATCGCCCTTCCAGGCGTGCACCAACGCGAAATCAGGGTTCAATGACTCTTCGAGCACAAAGTCGGCGCCGTTGAACGTGCGCACCTCCTTAGGCTCGGAAGCAATAGCAACCCCACCTGCGCCGTCGTACTTGCGCGGCAGTCCACCATCAGCGACCTGTGTCCCCACCCCTGCTGCGGTGTAGAACGCCGGGATACCAGCTCCGCCTGCCCTGAGTTTTTCGGCCAAGGTACCCTGCGGAGTGAGCTCTACTTCAAGCTCGCCGGCCAGGAATTGGCGGGCAAACTCTTTGTTCTCCCCCACATAGGAGGAGATGGTGCGGCGGATACGTCCATCGGTGAGCAGTACGCCAAGTCCCCAGTCATCCACTCCGCAGTTGTTGGAGATCGTTTCCAACTCGCTCGTTCCGGCGTCGTGGAGGGCTTGGATGAGCGCTACCGGGATGCCGCACAGACCAAAACCGCCAACGGCTAAGGACGCACCATTGTGGATGTCCTCTATGGCAACCGCCGCGGACGCAACTTCTTTGTCAATCATCGCTAGTACCTTTCACTTGCTTCGGGTGGCGAGGTTCACAAGCCCAGGTCGCGGGCAATGAGCATGAGCTGGACTTCGGTGGTGCCCTCCCCGATTTCCAAGATCTTTGAATCGCGGTAGTGGCGGGCTACCGGGAATTCGTTGATGAAGCCGTAACCGCCAAATACCTGTGTAGCGTCACGGGCATTGTCCATGGCCGCCTCGCTTGCCACCATCTTAGCGATGGCAGCTTCCGTCTTGAACGGCTTGCCTGCCAGCATGCGGGCAGCGGCGTCGTAGTACGCCAACCGCGCAGTGTGAGCACGGGTCTGCATACGGGCGATCTTGAAGGAGACGCCTTGGTAGTGCCCGATGTTGTGGCCGAAGGCGGAGCGTTCCTTGGCATAGCGAACGGCTTCATCCACGCAGCCCTGCGCTGTACCGGTGGCTAGTGCTGCAATTGCGATCCGGCCTTCATCCAAGATCGAGAGAAAGTTCGCGTACCCGCGCCCGCGCACACCAATCAAGTTTTCTTCGGGGACGTGTACGTCCACCAGAGTCAACGGGTGGGTGTCGGAGGCATTCCAACCAACTTTGTTGTACGCCTTTTCAACAGTGAATCCGGGTGTGCCATTGGGCACCAAAATGGTGGAGATTTCCTTCTTGATGGACCCGTCGGCACGCACCGAAGTTCCGGTCACGGCTGTCATCGTCACAAACTTGGTGATGGAAGTGCCGGAGTTGGTGATGAACTGCTTGTTTCCGTCAATGATCCACTCCCCTCCATCAAGGCGAGCCTTCGTGGCGGTACCCCCGGCGTCGGACCCTGCGTCAGGCTCAGTGAGACCAAAGCCAGCGAGTGAAGTACCGGCGGCAAGGGATGGCAGCCACTCCTGTTTTTGTGCCTCCGTACCGAACCGGTAGATGGGCATGGCGCCTAGCGAGACGCCGGCCTCCAACGTGATAGCAACCGACTGGTCCACCCGGCCCAACTGTTCCAAGGCAAGGGACAAAGCAAAGTAGTCCCCACCCATGCCACCGTGTTCCTCCGGGAACGGTAGGCCAAACAGGCCCAGCTCGCCCATCTGCGCAACCACTTCATACGGGAAGCTGTGCTCCTCGTCGTGCTTAGCGGACACGGGTGCCACCACGTTGTCGGCGAAGTCCCTGACCATGTCGCTGAGGTCTTGATATTCCTCGTTGAGTTCAAAATTTGGCACGTTATTCCCCTTCAGGAGTTTCTGCTTCGATGGTGGCAACAATTTGTTCAGCCTTGACAACACTGCCGATGGCGACGGAAATGTGCGCTATCCCGGAGACGGCGGCGAGGAGCTGGTGCTCCATCTTCATAGCCTCCACAGCAAGGAGCACGTCTCCGGCAGCCACACGATCACCGCTTTGGACACTGACGACCGTCACGGTTCCCGGCATGGGACTGCGCACATCCGGATCAGCTGCGGCGTCCTCATGTTCTATCTCTGCGAGCATCCGAGCTGTCGCCGCATCGCGATCCAGCACTTGAAAACGGGCACTCCAGCCTTCGGCACCTAAAATCACAGTGTTTTGGTTCCGGGCAACGGTGTAGCGCACCAGCTCCCCATCCCATGTCAGCGACAGTACCCCGTCGTGGATTCCGGTGAGCCGGACACTGTGTTCGGTGCCATCGCTTGCACCCAGGCCACTCACCTGGACGACGTCGGAGGTTCCGGCGGTTTCGCCGCGCACCTTCTGCGTCTCCTTGCCGCTGACCGCGATCACCGCAGAACGCCCGGGACCGGCAAGGCTCATGTGCCACGGGGCAGAATCGCCAAGCCGCCAGCCGTCAGTTCGGTTCCACGGGCGTCCCTGTTGGAGGTCCTCGCGATACTGGCGTCCGTCAACGTTCGAAGGCGCCCCCGTGGCTCGTGTGAACAAGGCTGCAGCAGAGTAGTCACTAGCAGCAGGCGTCCGGAACGTCATGTCCGGTAGCTTGCGCTCAATCAGGTTTGTATCAAGGCGCCCACAGATAACGTCGGCGTCAGCAAGAAGCAAGCGAAGATACTCAACGTTGGTTGGTACCCCGAGCACCACGTAGTCCCGCAGTGCAGCGTCCAGCCGGGCCAGAGCTTCGGTGCGGTCTGCGCCCCAGGCAATAACCTTGGCCAGCATGGGGTCGTAGTTGGCGGAAATTTCCAACCCTTGCATCAAGGAACTATCCACGCGTACTCCGGGGCGCTGCGCCACGGACTCATCGAGGACTATAACCGTTCCGGATGCGGGCAAGAATCCTTGGGCGGGACTCTCCGAGTACACCCGGGCTTCCACGGCGTGACCTTCGAAGCTAATTTCTTCCTGGGTAAAGTCCAGCCGTTCCCCAGCTGCTATCCGCAACTGCCATTCGACAAGATCCAGGGTTTTTCCTGCTGCCCGGACAGCCATTTCTGTGACGGGGTGCTCAACTTGGAGACGTGTGTTCATCTCCATGAAGAAGAACTCTTGTGGGTTCTCATCCGAGACCAGAAATTCTACTGTCCCGGCTCCCGTGTAGTTGACACTTGCGGCCGCAGCACAAGCCGCGGCTCCGATGCGTGCCCGGGTGGCGCCATCGTCGTCCAAGCCATCCAGCAGTGGAGACGGTGCCTCTTCAATGACCTTTTGGTGGCGGCGTTGGAGAGAGCATTCCCGCTCGCCAAGATGGACTACGTTGCCAAAGTTGTCGCCCAAGATCTGCACTTCGATGTGGCGCGGAGTGGAGACGAGTCTTTCCAAAAACAGGGTGTCATCGCCGAAAGAACTGGCAGCAACGCGTCGGGCCGTGGCCAGCGCACCCGGTAGCTCTCCGGCACTGAACACCTCATGCATGCCCTTGCCTCCGCCGCCGGCCGACGGCTTGATGAGAAGAGGAAACCCGATGCCAGGCGCCGCCGCGATCAAGTCTGCGTCCGTCAGCCCCGGACGGGAGATTCCCGGGGTCACCGGAACCCCTGCTTCGGAGACATGATTCTTTGAACGAATTTTATCCCCCATGACGTTCAAGGCCTCAATGTTGGGACCAATAAACGTGATGCCAGCAGCATCGAGGGCTTGTGCAAACGCCAAGTTTTCCGAGAGAAAACCATAGCCCGGGTGGACTGCCTGCGCTCCGGATCTCTTACATGCCTGCACGACGGCGTCAATGTTCAAATAGCTTTCCGAAGCCGCTGCCGGTCCGATGCAAACGGCCTGGTCTGCTTCACGCACGTGACGGGCGCCGGCGTCGGCCTCGGAATAAACGGCCACTGAGCGGACGCCTAAGGCGCGCAGCGTTCTAATGACGCGGCAGGCAATCTCGCCACGGTTAGCCACCAGGACGGTGTCAAAAGGAAAAGTCATGGCTGGCTCACATTCTAAAGAGGCCGAAGGATGTCTCCGGAAGTGGGGTACGGGCGCAGACGTCCAGGGCAAGGCCCAGCACGGTGCGAGTGTCAGCGGGATCGATCACACCGTCGTCCCAGAGCCGAGCCGAGGAATAATACGGGCTGCCCTGGTCCTCATATTGGGCCTTGATGGGCGCCTTGAATGCGGTTTCATCCTCGAGTGACCACTCTTGGCCCTGGCGTTCAAACTGGTCCCGCTTGACCGTCGCCAGCACTGAGGAAGCCTGATTACCGCCCATAACGGAAATGCGGGCGGCCGGCCACATCCACAAGAAGCGGGGCGAGTAGGCGCGGCCACACATGGAATAGTTGCCAGCACCAAAGGAACCGCCCACAATAACCGTCAGCTTAGGTACTCGGGCGGTTGCCACGGCAGTGACCATCTTGGCGCCATGCTTGGCAATGCCACCTTGTTCGTAGTCTTTTCCAACCATGAAACCGTTGAGGTTTTGCAAAAAGATCAGCGGGATTCCGCGTTGGTCACACAACTCAATGAAGTGAGCACCCTTCAGGGCTGACTCGCTAAACAGCACGCCATTATTGGCAACGATTCCCACGGGATGACCGTGCAAGGTGGCAAAGCCGGTGACGAGCGTGGTGCCGTATTCCTTCTTGAATTCGTGGAATCTGCTTCCGTCCACTATCCGCGCAATAACCTCACGAATGTCAAAGGCAGTGTTCAGATCTGTGGGAACAGCACCATAGATCTCGTCGGGGTTCACCACAGGCTCCTCGGTGGCCCGAATTTCCCATGCTGGCTTTGGGTTCCCCGGCAGTGTCGCGACGATGTCACGGACTATCGCCAGAGCATGTTCGTCATTTTCTGCCAGGTGATCCACGACGCCGGAAATCCGAGCATGCACATCGCCTCCCCCAAGCTCCTCTGCCGTCACTATTTCGCCAATGGCGGCCTTTACCAGGGGCGGGCCGCCAAGGAAGATGGTGCCTTGGTTGCGGACAATGACAGTTTCATCACTCATGGCCGGGACGTACGCGCCGCCCGCGGTGCAAGAGCCCATGACCGAGGCGATCTGTGGAATCTTTTTTGCTGATAGCTGAGCTTGGTTGAAGAAAATCCGGCCGAAGTGCTCTCGGTCCGGAAACACTTCGTCTTGCTTAGGCAAAAACGCTCCACCGGAATCCACCAAGTAGATGCATGGCAGCCGGTTCTCCAGCGCTATCTCCTGTGCCCGAAGGTGCTTCTTGACGGTCATCGGGTAATAGGTACCGCCCTTGACCGTGGCATCGTTGGAGACGATCACCACGTGCCGCCCCTGTACCAGGCCGATACCCGCGATGACCCCCGCGCCTGGGGACGCGTCGTCGTACATGCCGTTGGCAGCCAAAGGGGCAATTTCCAAAAACGGGCTTCCGTCGTCGAGGAGCCGATCCACCCTGTCCCGGGGCAGAAGCTTTCCTCGCGCCACATGACGCTCACGTGATTTTTGCGTCCCACCAAGGGCCGTGACGCGCAAGCGTTCGCCTAATTCAGCTACCAGCAGGCGCTGGGCTGATTCGTTGCGCCCAAAGGCCGCCCCCGACGGGTCCACACGACTTTGCAAAGTCTCCATTGACAAGTAATCCATTCCCCGGTGACGGGCCTCGTAGATTGGCGCCTTACACCAGCCAAATCCACATGCTAAGTTAATAACCACTAACTGAGTTTCAGGTTAGTCTGAGATTTCCGTGATGTCCAGCACTAGGAATGACGATGATTGAGCCAACCGCCACCACGCGTACCCAGGCGAAAGCCAACCGCCGTGCCGTACTGCTCCAATCAGCCGCCGCGCTCTTTGCCTCACGTGGTTTCAACGGCGTTTCCATCGAAGACCTCGGGGCTGCAGCGGGCGTCAGTGGGCCTGCTGTTTACAGGCACTTCAGTGGTAAGCAAGCGTTGCTCGGCGCGCTTCTTGTGGGCGTGAGCGAAGACTTGCTGGCAGGGGGCCGAGCGGTCCTCTCAAGTGCGGATGCCGATGCCAGCGCACTGCGCGGACTCGTTGCCTTCCACGTGGACTTCGCCTTGGCTCAGCCTGATGTCATTCGTGTCCAGGACAGGGACTTTGACTCGCTCAGCGAGGAGGACCTGGCGTCAGTACGCTCACTCCAACGCGGCTACGTGGAGTTGTGGGTCGACGTGCTGGGGCGGTTGTTTCCACAACGAGATGCCTCGCTGCGCAGACTCCAGGCCCACGCAGTATTTGGGCTGATCAACTCCACCCCTCACAGCGTGATCTTGCACGGGCGCCGGCTCGGCGCGACAGCCGCCAAAACCGCTTTGGAGTCCATGGCATGGGCCAGTCTGAGCGCAGAGGGATCAAGTCCGCATTATCTAGCTTCTTAGCCGGGGACCTACTACCAAGGCAAACACGCCGACCCCAATCCCAAGCAGCATCAGCATTGTAAAAACGCCGTCCAGCACACGAAAGCCTTGCGGAAGTGAGCCAAGGACCAGGCCCGCGGGAAACCGTGCCAGCAGCCAGCCGGCAATGAGTAAAACGGCAAACCAGTGATTGGCTCTGCGCAACGACTCCAAGGCCGCCAGAGCGCAGAAAAAGGCCGCCATTCCCAAGCCAAATACCATGAGCATGCCTACCACGGCTATTGCGGCATCGGGCTCCTGCACTGTGTGCAGGAGCCCGGCATAGCGGGCTGCTTCTATGGCCCCAAGAACCAGGAACAGCCCCGACAAAACCAGTAATGTCGCGGCGGACGCCTTGGACACCCTACCCAGAAGGACCCTCATGCCAACAAAGCCTACTCAAAGAACGCGCTGCGCATTGAAAGCACACTCGGTCCGGAACAGCTTCACCTCGCCAGTGGCTTGTCGCCTAAGACAGAGCCAATGCCATGGCCGGATCTGCCATGATGGCGCCGACGTCGGCCAGGAAGCGGCTACCCTGCGCTCCATCCACGAGCCGGTGATCGAAGGACAAACTCAGTGTCATTATCTGCCGTAAGGCAATCCCACCCTGATGTTCCCACGGCATGGTGCGCACGGCACCCAGCGCCAAGATGCCAGCCTCGCCCGGGTTGAGGATCGGGGTACCTGCGTCAATGCCAAACACACCGATATTGGTGATGGAGAACGTTCCACCAGCGAGGTCCGCAGGCGGTGTCTTCCCGGCCCGTGCCGTGACTGCCAACTGGCCGATCTCCTCCGCCAAGCCATGCAGGCCCAGATCCTGTGCGTCCTTGACGTTGGGGACGACGAGCCCGCGGGGCGTAGCTGCGGCAATACCAAGGTTGACGTAGCTCATCGTCACAATTTCGTTGTTCGCAGCGTCCCAGTGGGAATTAAGCGATGGCTGCCGGGCAATTCCTACGCACACAGCCTTAGCCGCAAGCGTGAGAGGAGTCAGTTTGACGTCAGCAAAGGCCCTGGAATCCCGCAGTCTAGCCAAGAACTCCATGCCAGCGGTGACATCAACACTCAAGAATTCAGTGACGTGTGGGGCGGTAAAGGCACTATCGACCATGGCCGCTGCCATAAACTTCCGAACGCCCTTGATGGGGGTCCGAACTTCCCGTTCCTTCATCCGATCAGATGATTGGGGACCGGATGCGCCGGTTGACGATGACGGCACGGCGAGCGCCGCTGCATCATTTTCGCCAGAAAAGGACAGGACATCCCCGCGTGTGATCACACCCGACTCCCCCGTCCCAGTCACATCAAACAAATCTATGCCGAGGTCCCGGGCCAGCTTGCGCACTGGTGGTGTGGATCGAGGGCGGTCTCCCTGCACCTGCGCAGGCACCTCCGGTGCTGCCACCACAGGCGCTGCTACCACAGGGGCGGAAGCTACGGACGGAGTCGTCCTAGCAGCTGCGTCAGTAGCGGGTGCATCAAAGGAGCGCGCTCTCCGAGCGGGTCGCTTTGATGACTCCGGGTCCGCACCGTACCCGACCAAGGTTGGGACACGCTGCTGCACCGCCTCAGCAGCTGCCGACTCCGCCTCGGGCGCCGAGGAACTGGTGGCGCCCGCCGCTGACTTGCCACGCCCGAGTGCCGGAGCGTCTTCGCCAGGCACTTCGAAGGCAATGATGACAACGCCTACCTCCACCACTGTGCCGGGTTCGTGGGCGATCGCTGTTACCACACCGGCGTAGGGCGATGGGAGCTCGACGACGGCCTTGGCGGTTTCCACCTCACCGATGACCTGGTTGAGTTCCACCGTGTCTCCGACGGCCACGTGCCAGCTGACGATTTCCGACTCGGTCAGCCCCTCGCCAAGGTCGGGAAGCCTAAATTCCTGGATCATTGTCATCCTTAAAGCCCGGAAGCGGAGTTGGGACGGCCGAGGACGCGGTCCACGCCGTCGAGCATGCGGTCAAGGTCGGGGAGGTGATGCTTTTCCAGCTTTGAGGGCGGGTAAGGGATATCGAATCCGGTTACCCGTACCGGTGCTGCCTCCAAGTAATTGAAGCAGCGCTCGGTGATCCCGGCAACAATCTCCGCCCCGAGGCCCAAAGTTTGTGACGCCTCATGAGTGACGACCAGACGTCCGGTGCGGCGAACCGATTCCTCGATCGGTCCGTAGTCAAGAGGTGAGAGGGACCGTAGGTCGATGACCTCTATGCTGATGCCTTCGTCGGCGGCGGCGCGGGCTGCATCAAGTGCCGTTGGCACCAACGGTCCATAGGTCACCAAAGTGACGTCGGTGCCGGCACTGACAACCCGGGAGGCGCCCATGGCCGGTGCACGTGAAAGATCAGCGTCCAAATCAACCTCACCCTTGGTGTGGTAGCGGCGCTTGGGCTCAAAGAACAGAACCGGGTCATCGCATTTGATGGCCTGGCGGAGCATGGTGTATGCGTCCTGTGGGTTGGAAACGCTGATGACGCGCAGCCCTGAGGTATGGACAAAGTATCCCTCAGGTGATTCGGAGTGATGTTCTGGGGAGCCAATGCCGCCGCCGAACGGGACTCGGATGGTCAGCGGCATGCGCACCTGTCCGTGGGTGCGCATGTGCAGCTTCGCCACCTGCGAAACAATCTGGTCGAAGGCGGGGTAAATGAAGCCATCGAACTGTATCTCGCAAACCGGCCGGAAACCGCGATAGGCCAGACCCACCGCGGTCCCGATGATGGCGGATTCGGCCAACGGGGTATCAATGACGCGGTGCGAGCCAAAGTCTTTCATCAGCCCGTCAGTGACGCGGAAGACTCCACCGAGGGTGCCAATGTCCTCACCCATCAAGATGACTTTCGGGTCCTCTTCCATGGACTTGCGCAGCCCGGCGTTGATGGCTTGCGTGAGTGTCAGCTTACTCATGACAGGCTCCCTTCCAGCTTGGTTCCGTCAGCGGGCGTGAATCCTGCCAAGTAACGCCCGTAGTGCTCTCTTTGGCGGTCCAGAATGGCATGTTCTTCGGTATAAACGTTTTCAAAGACGCTCATGGGGGCAGGGTCACCCATGGTGATGGTGCCTTCTCTTAACTCAGCTGCCACGGCATTGGCCCGCGCCGTCACGGCAGCTTCACCATCGGCGTCAAGGAGTCCACGGCTCTGTAAGAGCGCCTTGACTCGAGCGATCGGGTCTTTTGCGCCCCATTCCTCAAGCTCAGTCACACCACGGTAGCGGGTGGGGTCATCCGCCGTCGTGTGGGCGCCCATGCGGTACGTGACGGCTTCGATGAAGCTGGGGCCACCGCCGCTGCGTGCGCGGGCCACGGCCCAACGTGTAGCTGCCAGGACGGCAAGGACGTCGTTGCCGTCAACACGCATGCCAGGAATGCCATAACCCGGGGCCCGGCCGGCGATGGGCGCATGGGCCTGCAATCCTACGGGCTCCGAGATCGCCCAGTGATTGTTCTGGCAGAAGAAAATGACAGGCGCCTGGAAGCTGGCCGCAAACACCATTGATTCATGGACGTCACCCTGACTGGTGGCACCATCGCCTAGGTAGGCAATGGACACGTCGTCCTTGCCTTCCAGAACCAACCCCATGGCATAGCCGGTGGCGTGAAGGGTCTGCGCACCGATAATGATCTGCGGGGTTGCCAGATTGATCGCATGAGGGTCCCACCCAGTGTTGGCACTGCCGCGCCACGTGCTCATGATCCCTGCCAGGCTCGCGCCCCGGAGGTAGGCAACGCCATTTTCTCGGTAGGTCGGAAAGATGAAGTCCTCGACGGCCAAAGCCCTCAAGGAGCCAACCTGCGATGCTTCCTGTCCTAGCATCGGTGGCCACAGTGCCAATTGACCTTGGCGCTGGAGAGCGGTTGCTTCAGAATCTATCCGGCGGATGGCCACCATATCGGAGTAAAGACCAAGGATCGCGGCATCGTCAACGTCCTCGACAAAAGGTGAAAGCTCTTCATCCACAACGGCGTGGCCGTCGGGGGAAATGAGCTGGTGGATTCCCGTTTGATTCAGGGCCCCGGGGTCAGCTTGTTCATCCAGCACGACAGTTCGCCTCCTAATGCTTGCTACGGGCGCACGCACCGCAACAAAGAGCAAATACATCGGGTTGATGCGCGCTCGTGTGGCCGTCAGCGAATAGTGTTCGCGACCGGCAGGGCGGCCTCATTGCAACCCTTATCTGTGACAGTACTCACAGAGGGCAAACGGCGCAATATGCACTAAAAAAATTGATCATTTTGCTAAAAATCATCGGAACAACCCGTGCTAATATGCGCATTATGCCTAGTTTAGATGGAACCGACGCTCGCATTCTCCTCGCCATGGTCAACGACCCCAAACAAACCGTCGTGGCCATGGCGGCACAGCTTGGTCTCTCCAGGAACACCGTGCAAGCCAGGATCTCCTCGCTGGAGAAGCGGCACGCGTTCTTAGGCTTTGACCACCGCATCAGCGCCGCGGCCCTGGGCTACCCGTTGACGGCTTTCATCTCCGTCCACGTCCAGCAGCAAAAACTACTCGCGCTTGCCGGTTTGCTAGCAGACATCCCCGAGGTGGTGGAGGCTCACGGACTCAGTGGACGGGCTGACTTGCTGGTCAGGGTGGTCTCGACCGGAGCCGAAGATCTGTTCCGAATCAACGGAAAAATTCTAGCCTGCGACGGCGTGGAGCGCACCGACACATCTTTAGCCATGAACGAGCTAGTCCCGTTCCGTTTCACACCCCTGCTCAAGCGGAGAGTGTAGCGACGAAAATTTCTTGGCACCGTGGCTCCGGATCCTAAATTGGCCCAACAGAGCCGAAAGTTCGAAATCAACGATTCCTACCCTTTCGCGAGTCGGAGCACCGGCGTAGCGTGGAGGCAGCCACTCGCGAGGAATCATGAGGTAGAGACAATGATTGCCAACCATCACTGCAGCATTGCCCCGCCAGATCTGCTGGCGCGGCTGGCACTTGACGGAACGTCAGCCCAGAAGGAAGCTGCCTTGCGAGCACTGGCAACCTCTGCTGCATTCCGGCAGCAACGCGCCGTCATGGGCAAAATGACACGCCAGTTCCACCTTCCCACCGGTCAGGCTCTGGGATTCAACATTTCCTCCACCAGACGGCTGACCGTCTATGATAACCAAACGAAAGGCCGCACTTTTCTGCCGGGCGTACGCATGCGCGGGTGGGGTGAGCCACCCAGCTCGGATGTAGCGGTCAACGAAGCGTATGACGGCAGTTCCGAAACCTACGATTTCTACAAAAAAGTCATGGGCCGCAATTCCTTGGACAACGCCAATATGGAGTTGGTCTCCAGCGTCCACTACGGCGTGGCCTATGACAACGCCTTCTGGGATGGCACGCAGATGGTCTACGGTGACGGCAGCGGACAAATCTTCCAAATCGGCGGACTGACGCACGCACTGGATGTGATCGGCCATGAACTCACTCACGGGATCACAGAGTTCACGGCAGGTCTGGCCTATAGCAAACAGTCCGGCGCCCTGAACGAATCATTCTCGGATGTCTTCGGCTCCCTCGTGAAGCAGTACACACTCAAACAGTCCGCACAAGACGCCGACTGGCTGATCGGCGAGGGTGTCCTGGTTCCGTCTTTAGGCAAGGCACTGCGTTCACTGAAAGCTCCGGGAACGGCCTACTCCGGTGACCACCAACCAGCCACGATGGCCGACTACGTTGAATTACCTGACGACAACGACCCCCGTAACGACAACGGCGGCGTCCATATAAATTCTGGAATCCCCAACCATGCCTTCTACCTCGCTGCCACTGCACTCGGAGGAAATGCGTGGGAAAAGGCTGGGAAGATCTGGTACCGAACCCTCACCACACAACTGCACGCAAACTCACAATTCGACGACGCTGCGACAGCCACTGTGGACATGGCGAGCACACTTTTTGGCTCTGCCGAAGCACACGCGGTGGAAAGCGCGTGGAAGAGCGTGGGTGTTTTGTCGTGAAACTGACGGTCCGGATCGGCGGGGGTTTCGCCGGAGTGGTGTCCGTCATAGCCGTAGATTCCACAATCCTTCCTGTGGCGCAAGCGCAAGCGTTGGCTGCGGAAGTGGACCGCGCACAGTTACGCTCCATCGAGCCACCCGCCGCAGCCCAGCGGCGGCCAGATGCACAACTCTATGAGGTACTTCTCCAAGACGGAGAAAAGCGCTTCAAACTACATTTCACGGACGAATCCATTCCAGCGGACGTCGAGAAACTCGTGCATTGGATGCGGCAGTGCCCTGATCGACAAGAGTCATTAGAGGCTTAGCAACACAGCAAGCGCTACAGCCCCGGCCCCTCAACAAGCGCTGCTGGTAGACGTAGGAAGACCCCTACTAGACCTCATCCAAGGAGGACTAGTAGGGGCCTTTCTACAGGCACTGAGAGCGTGTTTTAGTGCTCGACCGCCCTCTCAGCTCCGACACCCGTGAGGGAACGGACATCCATTTCCGCTTGAATGCGCGGGTTTTCGGTGTTCTTATCCAGTACCGTGCCCAACCAACCGAGGAAGAATGCCAACGGGATCGAGATGATTCCGGGGTTGGCCAGCGGGAAGAAGTCGAAACTGGCACCGGGGATCATCGCCTTCGGACTTCCAGAGACCACCGGGGAAAACGCGATGAGGACAATCGCAGCGGCGAGGCCACCGTACATGCTCCACAAGGCACCTTGAGTAGTGAACTTCTTCCAAAACAGCGAGAAAACAATGGTGGGCAAATTCGCCGAGGCAGCGATCGCGAACGCCAATGCCACGAGGAAGGCGATGTTCTGCCCATTGGCCAAGATGCCACCGGCGATGGCGACTACACCGATCACGACCACAGTGCGCCTGGCAACCTTGACTTCCATTTCAGGCTTAGGCTCGCCCTTGACGATCACGTTGGAGTAGATGTCATGCGCAAAGGACGCAGCGGCGGTGATGGTCAGCCCGGCAACAACAGCCAGGATGGTAGCGAAGGCCACGGCCGAGATAAAGCCGAGCAGGATGGGCCCTCCCACCACGAATGCCAGCAGCGGGGCGGCAGCGTTGACGCCACCGGGTGCCGCCAAAATTTCCTTCTTGCCGATCAACGCACCCGCACCGTAGCCAAGAACTAGGGTGAAGATATAGAAGATACCAATGAGCCAGATCGCCCAGACCACTGATTTGCGGGCTTCTTTGGCTGTGGGAACAGTGTAGAAACGCATGAGCACGTGAGGTAGCGCCGCCGTTCCAAGGACCAGGGCAAGAGCCAAGGAGATGAAGTCCAGCGGAGCTTTTCCGTATTGGGCGCCTGGGTTCAGCAGTGCCGCACCGGCCCCACCTTCATTGATGGACGTCTGCACTGCCGCGTCCATCAACGTGCTCAGGTTGAACCCGTTCATGGCAAGAACCATCACGGTCATGATGGCCGCTCCAACAATCAACAGACAGGCCTTGATGATCTGTACCCAGGTGGTGCCCTTCATGCCACCGATCAGTACGTAGACAATCATGAGTACGCCGACGACGGCGATCACGACCGCCTGGCCAGCCTTATTGCCATTGTCCAAACCCAGGAGCAGCGAGACAAGTCCACCCGCGCCGGCCATCTGGGCCAAGAGGTAGAAGAAGCATACTACCAACGTGGTGGTGGCAGCGGCAATACGGACCGGGCGCTGCTTGAGTCGGAAGGAGAGCACATCCGCCATCGTGAACTTACCGGTGTTACGCAGCAGTTCAGCCACGAGCAGCAGGGCCACTAGCCATGCAACCAGGAAGCCGATGGAGTAGAGGAAGCCATCGTAGCCATTGATGGCGATGGCACCGGTGATGCCGAGGAAGGAGGCAGCTGAGAGGTAGTCTCCAGCGATCGCTGTGCCATTTTGCCCGCCGGAGAAGGAACGCCCGGCCGCATAGTAGTCTGCAGCAGTCTTATTGTTGCGGCTGGCACGGAAGACGACCACCATGGTGACGCCGACAAAGAGCACGAAGATCAAAATGTTGATCCACGATGTCTCCTTGGTCTGTTCGCCTAATGACTGCAAGGGGGCGATCTGGGTGAAGAGAGAAGAACGGCTCACGGTTTAGACCTCTTCCTGGACGGCGTTGGTGGCTGCGATCTGCGCCTCGAGGCGGGTACGGATTTTCGCCGCCTTCGGATCGAGCTTGTTGTTGGCGTAGGTGACATACCAGGTGGTGATGCCGAAGGTGGTGACAAATTGGAGCAAGCCCATGACTAAGCCAATATTGATAGAGCCCCAGACCTTGATGGACATAAAATCGTGGGCATAGGCAGCTAAAAGCACATACGCGAAATACCACAGTAGAAATCCGACGGCGACCGGAAAGACGAAGCTACGGTGGCTTTTCTTGAGGTCTGCGAACTCCTGCGACGCTTGGACTTGAATATAATCAACGTCCAGACTCTCTTCACTTGCATGGGCAGAATTACCCATCATTCCTCCTTGAGTAATGTGATCCCTCTCACTATGGCGTGCTTGAGATCACATTCTTTAGCGTTTGGAACATACCCGCGCCGAACGGCATGGCGAATGCGCCGAACGGTATCCAATGCCGCCTAATGCGCCGTGCAGCTATGGTTTATTTCATGCCACCTCTCGTGTTGAGCGATTCGACGCTCCTGCTCATCACCACAATTGCGGCAGTCCTGGCCGCCATCGCAATCGTCGCCGTCGTCGGCTTCAAGCTCTCACGTTCCCATCGCGAGCTTGGGACGGACGCCGAACGCGCAACCTTCCGGGCTCTGCACTCGACCGCGGCCGCTGGCGCACAGTTACGCAACGGCTTGGAACCGACAAGTGCACTAAAAGCGAGCAAACAGTTACGCGCTCTACTCAATTGCGCGGCCTTTGCCATGACGGATACAGACACGCTGCTGGCGTGGGACGGTGCCGGCCCGGCCGCAAAGCAACCAGACTCTCCCGCAGTTATGGGATTGGCTGCACAGGCGCTGGGCAACGGTCGCACCCAGGTTGCGGTCCTGGACTCCGGACTCCGCCAAGCCTTAGGGCTGCCGCAACAGGAATCAGTACTCAAGGCCGCTGTCATCTGCCCCATCAAAGTTGATTCAAGGGTGGCAGGCACCGTGATCATTTTGAGTAAGCAACCCAGCGCCGGCCTTATCAGAGCCACCAACGAAGTCGCGGCTTGGGTATCGGCTCAGCTGGAACTGACCGAGCTCAACGCCTCACGCACAGCACTGGCAGAAGCCGAGGTGCGCGCTCTGCGAGCACAGATCAGCCCTCACTTCATCTACAACTCACTGAACGCCATCGCCTCCTTCATCAATACCGACCCTCAGAGAGCCAGGGACCTCGTGGTGGAATTTGCCGATTTCACCCGCTATTCCTTTCGCCGCCACGGCGACTTCACCACGCTTGCCGAGGAGCTACGCTGCATCGACAGGTACTTATTGCTGGAGAGCGCCCGCTTTGGCGATCGTTTACAGATCAGTTTGCAAATTGCGCCCGAAGTCCTCAGCACCGTCATTCCCTTCCTCAGCCTGCAACCCCTAGTGGAAAATGCTGTGCGACATGGCTTGGAGGCCAAGGTGGGACGGGGCTTGATCCAAATCTCTGCCCGCGACCTGGGAGCCCTTACCGAGGTCACCATTGAGGACGACGGCGTCGGCATGGACCCAGAATTACTCAAACAGGTACTGGGTGGCCAACGCGACGGTAGCCACGTGGGTCTGCGCAACGTCGACTCCCGGCTCCGGCAGGTGTACGGAGATCAACACGGACTCGTCATCGACACCGGTGTTGGTCATGGAATGCTCATCACCATGACCGTGCCAAAGAACCAGCCCGGTCATGATGCCCAATAACCGCTAGGGCCTCCCGTCTTCCACCCTCCCCAAGCTCGCTTCGCTCTCTTGGGGCCCCTCGGCCGTTAGCGCCTTCCACCCTCCCCAAGCTCGCTTCGCTCTCTTGGGGCCCCTCGGCCGTTAGGCTTAGCCCATGATCAACGTCTTAGTCGCCGACGATGAGCTGCCCGCGGTCGAGGAATTGGCCTACTTGCTGGGCCGCGACCCCCGCATCAACGTTATTCACCGGGCCTTAGGTGGCGCGCAGGCACTTCAGATCCTTACCCACGAAGCAGTGGACGCCGTGTTCTTGGATATCCATATGCCCGGGCTGTCAGGACTAGAACTTGCGCAGGTAATCGGGCAAGGCGAACACCCGCCAGTCGTAGTATTTGTGACGGCAGATGACGACCGCGCTTTGGAAGCCTTTGATTTGGCCGCCGTCGATTACCTGCTCAAACCAGTCCGGACGGAGCGGTTAACACAGTCAGTGGACCGGGTAGCCGAACTCGTGGCCCATCCCGTCCCTGAGGTCCCGGTTGAGATGATCACAGTTGATCAAGGCGGCGTCAGCCGCCTCATCCGCTTGGACGATGTGCGCTTTGTTCAGGCACAAGGCGACTACGCGAGGCTGCACACGGCCGAAGCCAGCTACCTCATCAGGGTTCCCTTGGCAGATCTAGAACAGCGCTGGCAAGATTCAGGATTCTTGCGCATTCACCGTTCCTATCTGGTTTGCATGGCGTTTGTTACGGCACTTAAACTCAGCGCTAGCAGGCCTACGGTTTCGGTCTCGAACGCTGACTTGCCAGTGAGTAGGCGTCATTTACCAGCCCTGCGAGAGCGCCTGCAATCAACCCGGGTTCGGCCGTCATGACAACCCAGGACTCCTTGAATCCCGAACAAGGGCCGCCCGCTACAGGCCGAGTCCGCGTGGTCTCCCCGCACAGTGCAGCCCGGCGCGTTTTAGGAGGCGCCAGCGTCTCTGAGGAAGTTGCCGAACAGTCGGCCGTCGGGGAGGTAATGGTCCAGTCGCTCATTCGCTCCCAATTGCGCTTAGCCCTGGTGGTGAGCATCGGCTTCATGGTGGCGCTCATGATTGGTTGGAGCGCTATTCGCTGGGTCCCAGCCTTTAGGACCTGGCAAATTATGGGCATCCCGGCACCTTGGCTCATGCTTGGCGTTGGCGTGTATCCAGTGATTGGCGCATGCGCCTGGCTGTATGTCCGTGCCGCAACAAAGAATGAAAACCGCTACCGTGATCTGGTGGACGAGAAATGAATCCCGCAGTCGGCTTCACGGCGATCATCACAGTCTCGATCATTACCGCACTCATCGGTTTCTACGGTTTACGTATTTCACGCACCACCAGCGACTTCTACGTGGCATCACGCACGGTTCCACCGTGGCTGAATGCCTCCGCAATCGGGGGCGAATATCTTTCCGCGGCCAGCTTCCTAGGCATCGCCGGGCTGATCATGATCTCCGGCATCGACGCCCTCTGGTTCCCGATCGGTTACACGGCCGGGTACCTAATGCTCCTGTTCTTCGTCGCAGCTCCTCTGCGACGTTCCGGGGCTTACACCATTCCAGATTTTGCACAAGCCCGGCTGAACTCCACCCAGGCAAGATACGTCACGAGTTTCCTTGTAGTCATGGTGGGTTGGCTCTACATTGTCCCGCAGCTACACGGCGCTGCCCTGACCATCCGCACCACCACCGGCTTACCTTCCTGGGTCGGCGCCACCGCCGTCGTGGTGATTGTGTGCCTGACTGTCATTACCGGTGGCATGCGCTCCATCACCTTCGTTCAGGCCTTCCAATTCTGGCTGAAACTGACGGCTCTTGCCGCGCCGGCCGTCTTTATCTTGTTATTAGTCAGTGGGTCCACAGGCATGGTGCCCCCGGGAGGAATCCGCGCCGGTTCCGAGTTCTTCCCTGCAAGTGACATCCTCGACGGCGAGAGCATGTACCGGACAGTGTCCTTGTTGGTTGCCCTCCTTTTTGGCACCTTGGGACTGCCGCACGTCCTGGTCCGGTTTTATACCAACCCCGACGGCGCTGCGGCCCGACGCACCACGTTGATTGTCCTGGGTCTGCTCTCCGTCTTTTACCTCTTCCCCACGATCTACGGGATCGTGGGCCGGGTTTTTCTGCCCGGGCTGATCACCAACGGCAACGCTGACGCCACGGTCTTACTACTACCGGGAACTTTGATCGGCGGCCTGGGCGGGAGCATACTGACAGCTCTTGTGGTCGCCGGAGCCTTCGCAGCATTTTTATCGACCACATCTGGGCTTGTAGTTTCTCTGGCCGGCGTGATTAGCCAAGACCTACTGGGAGGAAGCGTGCGGGGCTTTCGCATCGCAGCAATCGCAGCGGCTGTGGTGCCATTGGGTGTGGCTTTGGGTACCGATTCACTGGCATTGGCTGGAAGTGTGGGCTTGGTCTTCGCGTTCACGGCATCCACCCTCTGCCCGCTACTGCTGCTGGGAATTTGGTGGCGGAAACTCACAGATATCGGAGCAGTAGCTGGCATGTTGACAGGTGGCCTCTTGTGCGGATCCGCCATCTTGCTTGGCGCACAGCTAGGGCCCGACTCACCCTGGCGAGACCTCTTGACACAGCCAGCCGCTTGGACCGTGCCAGCAGCGTTTCTCACCATGAT
This sequence comes from Arthrobacter cryoconiti, assembly GCF_020905375.1. Classification (GTDB taxonomy): domain Bacteria; phylum Actinomycetota; class Actinomycetes; order Actinomycetales; family Micrococcaceae; genus Specibacter; species Specibacter cryoconiti. Next base: position 500,169 of record NZ_JAJJBU010000003.1, on the reverse strand, counting down.
TCTTGTTTCGCTGGCAACTCCTCAACGTCGGAACGCATCTCTGGCCAGATTCATGTCGAAACTACACGTGCCCGAACGCCCACTCGCAACGGGCCAGGGCCGCGGTTAGGCCTGCTTCTCCGTTGCCGTGTCGATTGATGCCATCAATTCAACCATGCGGTCCAAGAACGCGTCGACCTGGCTTTCCTCGTACCCATTGCGGCCTTTGACCGGGGAGAAAATGGCCCGACGCACCACATCCACACTCAGTTCGCCGTTGTCCTCAATGTAAGTGAGAAGCTCGCGGCACAGCAGATCCACGTCGGCAATGCTGTAGCTTTGCACTCCCTTGCGCGAAGGACGACGGAAGCGTTCGCCGTCGGGCCGGTGCAGTCTGCTTCGCAGGACCGAGGCGGTCTTGCCAATTTTCATCATCCAAGCCTGCTCGCCCTCAGCCTTGATCAACAGTTCCCGCTCACGTAGAACGAACTCGTCTTCGATCCGGTCCATGGCCGCGTCGACCGACTGCGCGTTATAGCCGCGACGGGCTGGCTCGAAGGAGGCGGTGCGCACGTCGTGGCTGGTGATCGCAGCCCCCGTAATGTCAGCATTGAGAAAATATGCGCGGGCACGATCTAAGAACTGGTCAACCTGCTTGACGTTGTAACCAACTTCCTTCGCACCAACCAGCTTGAATTTGGAGGTACTGCGGGTCTTTTCTTCCACTGTCATAGCCATTCCTCGGGGGTGTTGCCTTCTCGGACTAAAACGAACTCGGTACGGATGTCTTCGGTGCACATTAGAACTGACCTAAAACGCTAAACGTGGCATAGGCCACCGGGGCGGCGAACAGAATAGAGTCCAACCGATCCATCACGCCCCCATGGCCGGGCAGCAAATTGCTCATGTCCTTCACGCCAAGTTCACGCTTCACCATGGATTCGGCAAAGTCGCCACCAGTTCCTGAAACGACCATACCAATCGCGAGCGCTAAACCGACCCACCAATGCTCGTTGAGCACAAAAACCGTGGCGGGAATGGCCACCAGCATGGCGCCACCCATTGAACCGGCAAAACCCTCCCAAGATTTCTTGGGGCTGATCTTTGGGGCCATCGGGTGTTTACCGAACAGGACTCCTACCAGGTATCCAAAAGTGTCATTAGCAACCACTAAAATGAGCATAATGACCACTTGAAGTACGCCGCGGTTTATGTCGGACATATCCAAGGTGAGCCCCAACGTGGGGCCGTGTTCGGCGCGCAGCATCAGGAAGACAAACCCGAGCAGAAAAGGAATCCACATCAGCACGAACATCCCGGCCAGGATGCTCTTCACCGCACCGGGTTCTGGATCCAGCGAACGCCACAGCAGGGTAGCTCCGCAACTGGCGACCAGAGCAAACAGCAGGCCTTCAGAACCGGCGAAGTATGCGCTGGCTGGCATGGCAAGAGCACCCACCATGACGGGCGTCATAGGTACCAGAATGCCCTTGCTGGCGGTTGCTCGAGCGACCTCCCACACACCGACGGCTGCGAAAACGGTGGCGACAACAACAAACGCCAAAGGGAAAAATAGCAGGCTGGCCAGCACGACTACGAGCAGACTCAAGCCCACGCTAATGGCGGCTGGAAGATCTCGCCCTGCCTTAGGCGTACGATTTTTTGGCTTTGCCACCATGGCAATATCTGGTAGCACGGCGACGGGCCCTGCAGGGACGGGGATCGACGGTTCAGCGCCTACCGAAGCCCATGACTTCGTTACCCGCGCCGTTCCTGCCACGGAGAGCACAGGCTGAGAAGCCTTAGACCCAACGCCGGATTCAATCCCTGATACCGTCTCCTCGCGGGCGACCTCGCCACGTGCAGCTTGCTCAGAGTGATCCGGCGCGGGGGCCACTATCGGAATCATGCCCGTGAGCTCAGCGACCCGCCGGGCTTTCCGCGTGGGGAACTGGTACGCGGGAGGCTCCATTGAAGGATCGGGAGCGGGATTGGGTGTGGACGGGTCATCCCCCAGTGAATCGGCCGTCGCGGGCATGGGGTCCTTCATCAGACTTCCAGAAGCTCGGCTTCCTTGCGCTTAAGGAGTTCGTCTACGTTGTCTGTATGGGCTTTCGTGAGTGCATCAAGTTCCTTCTCGGCACGGGAACCCTCGTCTTCTCCGGCGTCGCCGTCCTTAACAAGTTTGTCTAGCGATTCTTTGGCCTTGCGCCGGATGTTCCGCACCGAAACTTTAGCGTCTTCACCCTTAGTGCGCGCCAGTTTCACGTACTCCCGGCGCCGTTCCGCACTAAGTTCAGGCATCATGATGCGGATGACGTTGCCGTCATTTGAAGGATTGGCACCCACGTCCGACGAGCTAAGCGCCCGCTCGATCTCATGCAAGGAAGTTTTATCGAACGGGGTGATGAGCAGTGTGCGAGCTTCTGGTACAGCAAAGGACGCCAACTGCTGCAAAGGGGTGGGCGCACCGTAGTATTCCACCAGAACCTTGGAGAACATGGCGGGGTGCGCACGGCCTGTCCGAATAGTGGAGAAATCCTCTTTCGCGACCTCAATGGCCTTGCCCATCTTCTCTTCGGCCTCGAACAAAGTTTCTTCGATCACGTCAGTCTCCCTCAACAATTTTGGTGTAAACAACACTTCCACGACAAACGAACGTGGCAAACCTAGAACTATCTTACCGTGAGCAAGCGCGCAGACGCGGTACCTCGCTGGGGCGCAAGGCTAGGGGGTGACCAGCGTACCCAGTTCTTCACCACGGATGGCTCGCGCCACGTTTCCCTCTCCTTGCATCCCGAAGACAAGCATCGTGACGTTGTTATCACGGCATAGGCTAAATGCCGTCTGGTCCATCACCCGAATATCCTTGGCCATTGCCTCGTCATAGCTGAGGTGGTCGAGTTTCACGGCAGTGGGGTCCTTCTTCGGATCTGCCGTGTAGACGCCATCCACACCATTCTTGGCCATCAAAACCACATCGGCGTGGACCTCCAGCGCGCGCTGAGCTGCCACTGTGTCTGTGGAGAAGTAGGGAAGGCCCGCGCCGGCACCAAAGATGACAACGCGACTCTTCTCGAGGTGGCGAATGGCACGCCGTGGAATATAGGCCTCCGCCACCTGACCCATGGTGATGGCACTTTGTACGCGAGTATCAACGCCAGCTTGTTCCAGGAAGTCCTGCAGCGCCAGGCAGTTCATTACCGTACCCAACATGCCCATATAGTCCGCGCGGGAACGGTCCATTCCGGAAGCGGAGAGTTCAGCTCCTCTGAAGAAGTTTCCGCCACCAACGACGATGGCGACTTCCACGGTATCCACGGTGCTGGCGATCTGCTTGGCAATGTTGCGGATGGTGTCAGGGTCAACTCCTAGTTTCCCGGCACCGAATACTTCTCCAGATAGCTTCAACAGCACCCGACGACGCTTGGTGGTTGCTGCTTGGGGGGCGCCGTGATCTTGAGTGGTCTTTGAAGTGTCAGTTGTCATTTCGCCTTCCGTGGGAGCAGGGCGGCCTGAGCCAGGCCCCTTTACCCGATGCAGTGATGTCGGTGCAGTTGCTGATGCAGTGGTGTCACCCATGCAGGGCCATTGACGCGCCTTGGGCCGACAATGACAACGTGCGTTACAAATTCTAGCTGACATTGCGCACAAAAAAGGGGCGGCCGCGTGGGCGGGCGCCCCTTTAGTGTGCATCAGGGTGCTGGTGCGTTATGCGCCAACACGGAAACGAGCAAATGCGACGCCCTTGACGCCAGCTTCAGCCAAAATTGAGCCAACGCTTTTCTTAGCATCCTTGGCGAAGGACTGATCAACCAAAACGATTTCCTTGAAGAAGCCGGTGAGGCGACCTTCAACGATTTTGCTCATGGCAGCTTCGGGCTTGCCCTCTGCCTGAGCGGTCTCGGCGGCAATGCGACGCTCGGTCTCGACAGTCTCAGCTGCAACTTCGTCGCGGCTAAGGAACTTAGGAGACATAGCGGCAATGTGGACAGCAACATCGTGAGCGACAGCCTGGTTTTCGCCGTCGATCGCGAACAGCACACCAACCTGGGCTGGAAGGTCCTTGGAAGTCTTGTGCAAGTAGGCGTCAACTGTGGCACCTTCAACACGAGCGATCCGGCGGATGGCAATCTTTTCGCCCAGAAGCGCGCCGGCTTCAATGACAGCTTCAGACAGCGGCTTGCCATCAACCTCGGCAGCCAGGAGTGTTTCAACGTCAGCCGCACCGGAAGAAATGGCAGTTGCTAGCACCTTGTTGGAAAACTCGATGAACGGAGCAGCCTTGGCCACAAAGTCAGTTTCACAGTTGACTTCAACCATGACGCCAACGCCATTCTGCGCCTTAGCTGCAACCAAACCTTCAGCGGTGGAGCGGCCTTCACGCTTCGTGGCGCCCTTGAGACCCTTGATCCGAATGAATTCTAGGGCCTTCTCGGCGTCACCATTTGCCTCGTCGAGAGCCTTCTTGACGTCCATCATGCCAGCGCCCGTGCGCTCGCGCAGTGCCTTAATATCAGCGGCGGTATAGTTCGCCATGTGAACCCCTCAGTGTAGATGTTTGAGAATATAAATCTAGTTAGAGAACAGCTGGCAGGACCGCTTTGCCTTGTGAGCGGTGCGATCCTGCCAGTGTCCGTAAACCTGGTTCCGCGTCCCAACTAAGCCCAGGAAACGGCGCAAGGTGGGTCTTACTTTTCGGTTGCAGCTTCAGCCGGAGCAGCTTCAGCGGCAGGAACCTCAGAAGCAGCGGCAGGAGCAGCGTCAGCGGCAGGAGCCTCAGGAGAAGCTTCAGCCGGGGCAGCTGCCTTGTCGCCTTCGAGGAGCTCACGCTCCCATTCAGCTAGCGGCTCGGCCGGTGCTTCTTCGTTGCCGGTCGCCTTGTTGTTGCGAGCGATCAAGCCCTCAGCGATAGCGTCAGCGATCACACGGGTCAACAGCGCAACGGAGCGGATGGCGTCGTCGTTGCCCGGGATCGGGAAGTCGACGTCGTCCGGGTTGCAGTTGGAGTCCAAGATGGCAACGACAGGGATGTTCAGCTTGTGAGCCTCGTCGATGGCGAGGTGCTCTTTCGGGGTGTCAACAATCCAGAGCAAGGACGGAGCCTTGGTCAGATTGCGGATACCACCGAGGTTGGTCTGCAGCTTGGTCAATTCACGCTTGAGGAGCAGGAGCTCCTTCTTGGTGTGACCGGAGGAAGCTACGTCCTCGAAGTCGATTTCTTCGAGTTCCTTCATGCGTGAGATACGCTTTGAAACCGTCTGGAAGTTGGTGAGCATGCCACCCAACCAGCGCTGGTTCACGTAAGGCTGGCCTACGCGGGTAGCTTGCTCGGCGATTGCTTCCTGAGCCTGCTTCTTGGTGCCGACGAAGAGTACGGTGCCGCCGTGTGCAACGGTGGCCTTCACGAACTCGTAAGCGCGGTCAATGAAAGACAGTGACTGCTGCAGGTCAATGATGTAGATGCCGTTGCGCTCCGTGAGGATGAATCGCTTCATCTTCGGGTTCCAACGACGGGTCTGGTGTCCAAAGTGGACGCCGCTGTCAAGCAGCTGGCGCATAGTTACGACGGGCATGCCGGCGCTCCTTCTTATTTTACGGTTCTTTTAGCTTGATAACCTGTACGAGATTTTCCGTGCGGGTCCTGCTCCTGGTACCCATCGTGCTTCCATGTCCTGCCAAGTGACAGACCGTATGGGCACAATCCGTCAGCAGTTTGAGGATTTCTCCAGCCACTCATCAGGGTTAGGCACGCGTAGTCAGTGATGCAAAAGAGCACACTGCTGTGCCAAGCCTACTACATTTCCGCTGTACTCCACGACGGAAAAGCCCCCTCCACAACCACATCCGGCACCGGACTTTCTCCACATTTTCCAGCGGGCACCTGCACGCTGTCTTATCTAAGCGCAAGCATTAGTTCATGGATACTTCACGGACGTTTAACCAGAGGCACCGAGCTGTGGCGTTATGCGTCGTGGCTGGGCTTGCCTTAATGACCACTTCAGCGCCAGCAGTAACAGTTAAGGCAGGTACAGGCCTGGCGATTTTTGCCCCGTCGCCCCGCTCGCTGCCGCCTTCGATCACATGGCATTGGCCCCTCTCGGGGAAAGCAGTAGTTGTCCATGTCTTTGATCCCCCGGACAAACCCTGGCGGCGTGGGCATCGGGGCGTGGATCTCCTTGCGAGCAATGGCGAGCAGATCCTGGCCCCGACGTCCGCCGTTGTGAGTTTTTCAGGCATCGTGGTGGATCGTCCAGTCTTAGTGTTAGCCACCCCAGCCGGGCTGCTGATCACTCTTGAGCCCGTAACGTCTAACCTCAGTGCCGGCGACGGCGTCTCCCGTGGGGAGCCGGTGGGCAACATCGCCTCACCCACTCACTGCGACTCCGCTCCCCCAGGAACCAATAGCTGCCTGCACTGGGGCGTCCGCAATGGCGAGAGTTATCTGAACCCGCTCATTTTTGTCCTGGATCTGCGCCCCTCGGTGTTGCTCCCTCTCGACTCTCCCAGCACCGGATGAGCGATGGAAACTGAACACTGAAAGTGAGCCCTAGACGATGGCAGAGATGCCAGTGATGGCCCTTCCCGTTACGAGCGTGTTGATCTCGTAAGTGCCCTCATAGGAATAGATGGCTTCCGCATCCGCAAAGATCTTCGCCATGCCATAATCGGTGACGATTCCGTTACCACCAAAGATCCCTCTACCCATGGCCACGGATTCACGCATCCGGGCAGTGGTGAAGGCCTTGGCAAGCGCGGATTGTTCATCCTTGGCCACACCCAGGTCCTCCAGTTGGGCCAATCGGATCATCATGCCCATGGAACTAACCGTGTTGCCCAACATTTTCACCAGCTGGTCCTGAACCAACTGGAACGAAGCAATGGGCCGGCCGAACTGCTGGCGCTCCACGGCGTAGCGTCGTGCCACGTCAAAGGCAGCCATTTGCTGACCAACTGCCTGCCATGCCACCGACAGTCGAGTCACTTTCAAGACCTTGTTGACGTCCTTGAAGCTGTTTCCTCCGGCAAGTTTGAAGAAGTCGGGGACTACCACGTTCTCCAACGTAATGTCAGCATTTTGTACCGAGCGCAGAGCGGTCTTATTTTCAATCTTTGTTGCGCTGTAGCCCTCCGTTGTGGTGTCCACCAAGAATGCCTTGACTTGATTGTCCGCCAGGTCCCGGGCAAAGATGACCACCCAATCAGAGAAAGTGGCGTTACCAATCCATCGCTTGGCGCCGTTGAGGATCCAGTTATCGCCGTCGCGGACAGCGGTGGTGCGGGTACCCCCGGCGACGTCAGAACCACCAAGTGGTTCGGTCAAACCGAAGGCGCCGATCTTCTTCAAGGAGTAGATGTCCGGCAGCCACGCGGCTTTTTGCTCCTCGGATGCCAGTTCTTCGATGGTTCCAGTGAACAATCCGTCGTGGGCGCCCAGGAACGTTGCAATGGAGGCATCCGCCCGGGTGAACTCGGCATGACAAATACCAGCGAACACATTGGAATGGCCTTGTCGCCGAATGGGACTCATGATGTCCAGGGCGGCCAGCTTGGGGATCAGCTCGTGGGGGAACTCTGCCCGGTTCCAGCAATCCACGGCAATGGGCTTGACTTCCTTATCTAAAAATTCGCGAAGCACCTGAAGCCGTTCACGTTCGGAGTCAGTGAGCAGTTGCTCGAATCCGTAGAAATCACCATCAGCATAGGGGAGGTTGTTCAGGTCAACAGCAGGCTTAGACATGGGCGTTCCTTTGCTTGATCTCATCTATAAAGATGACGATTCATCGCCACCCAAACTTGTTACTCATGAGTAACATATCTCAGGGGCGTGACCAACGCAACACTGACCGCAACTAACTCTTAACCCAGGACAGCGGACCATTCCTTGCAGGCGAGAACTCCCACACGCGCTAAAACGCAAAAAAGCTGCTGTTCAAAACCACATGTGTGGTTTTGAACAGCAGCTTTTTAGGCGTAGGGCCACTCGGACTTGAACCGAGGACCTAAGGATTATGAGTCCCGCGCTCTAACCAGCTGAGCTATGGCCCCTAGACTGTGCTTCTTTAGGCTGAAGACATCCGACAAAAAAGCACTCCTACAATCCTAATGGATTTGAGTCTAAACTGCGTGATCCTCATAGCTGCCGCCACGATAAATGTCCTCAAACGTGTCCAAAGTCTTCGTTAATCCATGACGGGCCACCATGGAGTGGCTGGCTGCACCCATGGCTTCCCGGTCCTCCTGCGACAAGGACATGACCGTGGTGATCTTTTGGGCCAGGTCATCACTGTCGTTAGGCTTGAACAGGTAGCCGTTGACGCCGTCGTCCATCAGGTGAGGCAGGGCCATAGCGTTGGCCAAAATCACCGGAGTCGAGGCGCTCATAGCCTCCAACGTCACCAGGGACTGCAATTCTGCGGTTCCGGGCATAACAAAAAGATCCGCTTTAAGGTAGACATCACGCAATTCCGCATCACTGATCAGGCCGGTGAAACGAACTCTGGAAGCCAGCCCCATTTTTTCAGCCTGTGCCTTCAGCGCATTCTTCACTTCACCACCACCCACAATCACTAGGTGCAGATCCAGTTCTGCTGGCGTCTTGGCAATGGCATCAATGAGCACGTCAATGTGCTTTTCTTCTGCCAGACGGCCCACGAATGCAACGGTCAGGTAAGGATTACGCTCCAGCGTCTCCCCTTCTGCCAACTCATAGTTGCCAGCCTCAATCCCGTTAGATAGCGGAAGAACTTTACGCAAGAATGCGTGCTCGTGCATGGCTTGTGCGGCCAGCGGGGTTGGCGTGGTCACGACGTCCGCGCGGCTCATGATCTTCCCCATGTCTCGCCAAGAAACCCGGGCAATGATGTTCTTGACCCACTTCGGGAACGGCAAAAACGGGTTAAGGTTCTCCGGCATGAAATGGTTGGTTGCCACGATTCGAATACCACGACGCTGGGCCTCGTACACCACATATTCGCCGATCATATAGTGGCTTTGCACGTGCACCACATCCGGCTTAATGACATCAAACAACGCGGCGATGTCTTTCTTAATCTCCCACGGTAGGCAGATTCTGATGTACTCGTGGGTTGGTACCGGGCGTGAGCGCAGACGGTGCACCGTGGCTTCGTCGCGCTTTTCGGTATACATGGGACCACCGTCAGGCCGCGCGGCCATTACATGCACGTTATGCCCACGGGCACTCATGCCTGTGGCTAGCCGGTAGCAGAACTGCGCCGCGCCATTGATGTGCGGCGGATAGGTGTCAGCGGCGATCAAAATCGTCAACGGTTTGTGCTCGCCGGTCCCGGGTGTGGATGTCACGGATATAGCTCCTGATGGATGGTCAGCCGCCGGTTCTTCCCGACGCCCCAACGCGAGGCAACCACGGGGGTTACCTACGCCGTCGTGCTGGATTCATGGACTGCCCCGCAATCACGGGACCGTAATGCGTTGGCGCATTACTTGCGCTGCTCTCTCTTGGCATCAGCGCGGCGCTTGACAACGTCCGGATGATGCCGCGACAACGCGACCACCCCAACGATAGCAAGCAAAGCGGCCCCAGCCATGGATATCGCAATCACGGGGGGCACATCGGGACGAAGCTCACCCAAAATGGTAATTCCGATTCCAATTCCAACTATCGGATCGATCACGGTCAGCCCGGCAATAACAAGGTCCGGCGGACCACTGGAATATGCGCTTTGCACAAACCAGCTGCCCAACCCTCCGGCCGCAGCGATCGCAATGATCGAATACCACTGGACATTGAACATGAACAGTCCATTGGGATCAAACAATTGCTTCGAGATGATCCGGGTCAGCACCGCGACGAAGCCAAAAAGGACGCCCGCGCCCAGAATATAGAAGAAAGCCTTCAGACGGTTTTTGAACAGCACCAGGGAACCACCAAAAATCACCACGACGATGCTCAGCAGCATCACCACCGTGAGCTCCTCTTCGGGCAAGACGTGGGTGTTTTCACTGACCACATTGACCGCAAGGAGAACAAAAAGGGCGCTACCACTGACACACGCGGTAATGGCAACTACCGTGGCTCTGTTCAAACGGATTCCCTGATCGCGGGAGTTGACAATGGTGGTGATGACCAGCGCGATCGCACCAATGGGCTGGATGACGGTCAAAGTCCCCAGGGTCAGCGCCACCACGTTCAGGGCCATGCCAGCCCCAAGGAGCCCTAGTCCCAGTACCCACCGCGGGTTGCGCAGCAACCGCAAGAAGCCTGATCCGCCAAGTGCAAGCCCACCCGTATTATTTTGCACCGCACTACCCTGGCGTTGGGCACCAAAAGCCAAGAAGAAAGCACCAGCTACGGCGCATGCAACTGCCAGCCACATCATGGGCGGCCTGCCTGTGGTGCTCCGTCAGCTTGTGGTGTTCCAGTATTGCGATGCACCGTCCGGTATTTGGCCAGCAGTGCACGCCAGTACAACGCGAAGGCGACCACGTGCATGAGCATTCCGGCTATGAGGAGGATCCAGGCAGCAACAGCTGTGGCGTCCGAATCCAAAGCTTTCGCCAAGAGCAGCAGGGGTGTGCCGATCAACAGCACCGCGGTACGAGTCTTTCCCAACAATGTGACTTTCAACTCGGCGTCGCCGTGGAAGAGGTAAAGGGTGGCGGCGAGCAGGACAATGTCAGGGATGAGCATGAGTAGCAAAAGCCATAGCGGGAGAATATTGGCAATCACCAACGTGATGATGACAGCCACCAATGCCACTCGGTCGGCCAAGGGATCCATAATGCGGCCTAGTTTGGAAGACTGATTCAGCTTCCGGGCCACATAGCCGTCAATCCAGTCAGTACAGCCCATCACAGCCAGCACAAAGACACCCCACCCATATTCGTGCCGGGCCAGCACAAGCCAGACAAAAAGGGGAGTACCTAAAAATCTGCCCACAGTAATGAGGTTTGGGATGGTCACAACAGCGTTCTCCCGGGTGGCTGGCGCGTCGTATCCGGCAGGCATGCGTCTCACCTCTCCCACAAACGTCTGACATCAGCGTAAAAGGCCGACACTCGCTTCATGCTCCTAGTTCTTGAATAACTTTCGCAGTAAGAACGCGCAGGCGCTTGCAGACACGGCGAAAACGGCGAGTGGTTTCCATCGCCCCTGCATATTCTCCCGTCCGGCGGCAAGCACTCCGGAGGCTGAAGAGCGAACAGAGTCCCCGGCCTTATCTTTGGCAAAGTCCAGCAGATGCGCGCCCTGTTTCTTGACGTCCGCCTGCTCGATTAATTCCGCGCGCAGGACAGCCAAGTGTTCCCGTCGAGCTGCCGTGCGCAGAACCAACTCTTCGGCACTTGCTTTGGGACCGTTCTCGGCAGCCTTGGCCTCACGCTCGGCTTTCTCTTTCTCCTGCTGGGCCTGCGCCTTTGCTGCCTTGGCCTTCTTCTCTTCTTTGCTCAGCTTCTCTTGAATGAGTGTAGAAGCATCAAAGTCGCTACCTTCCTTGGCGATGCCGAGATCGTGACGGATCCCCCGCCACGCGCGCTCAGGCATCAAGGGAAGCAGAGACTTAAACTTTCGGTATCCGATCAGCGCCGCAATACCCGTTGCCAACAGAAGTGCGGCACAAATAATCAGCGCTGCGAGCCACAGTGGAAGAACCACCGCTAAACCTGCAATCGCAGCAACCACCAGGGCAATGACCAAGAGCATCACGAAAAGCACTGCGGCCCCGGCAAAGACACCGACCCCGCCCAGACGCGCCTTCTTTTGCTGAAGTTCCAACTTGGCCAGTTCAATTTCGTCAGTGATCTGACGCGGCACGAGGCGTGAGGTCGTCTTGATGGCGTCAAGAAGAGTCGAGCCGTCAACTTCTGGACGCTCCAGTGTCTCGACCAACACGCGCTTGGGTGCATCGCTCATGGGACCGCCTCCATCACATTCGTTTCATGGCACACACGACTTTTGCCCGAAATCTTTGTGTACCGCCGTTTTTGGTACACACCAGCATAGACAAAATTACCATCCCTCGTGGTGGAGCGATTCGTGCGTAGTAGGAAATAGCTGGGGCCGTTGTGACGTTATGGCACTGGGCAGGAGCACACCGGAGCGTTAACAGGGCACTCCTGACCCACCGAAGCAATATCATTAACACCTAAGCCTTTCCCAGTGCCGTGGATGCGCAAAGGGCCCGCTTGCCATGCTTTTCGATCCCGAGGAATCCTGTTTTGACCCCCATTTCGCACCCAGGCGACAGCCTGAGCCGCCGACAAAAACTCGTCTATGTCCTCGTCTTGGGCCTGTTGACAGCCCTAGGCCCGTTCACCGTTGACCTGTATCTGCCAGCCTTCCCCATCATCGGTGAGGAACTGAAGGTTAGCGCCACTGCCGTCCAGCTAACTCTCACTGCCACGACAATCGGTTTCGCGGCCGGGCAGTTGGTAGTGGGTCCGTTTAGCGACAAATTTGGCCGCAGACTGCCCTTGATTTTGGCCACCACCGTACACGTGGCGGCATCTGTGGGTGCTGCCATGTCCACCGACATCACCATGCTGGGGATCTTCCGCATCTTGCAGGGGATTGGCGCGGCCGGCGGTGGCGTGGTGGCCATGGCCATGATCCGTGACCTCTTCGGCGGTTACCGGCTTGTCAAGATGCTCTCCTACATGTCGCTGGTCAACGGTATGGCGCCGATCTTAGCGCCCGTGATCGGTTCCCAGCTTCTGGGCATCATGGACTGGCCCGGCATCTTCTGGTTCTTGGCCGGCTACGGCGCGCTTGTAGTTCTAGCGGCCTTCGTCTTTATCATCGAGACCCTGCCCCGTGAAAAACGCAAGTTCGACGGCGTGAGCGTTGCCGGCCGTTACAAGGCGGTTTTCAGCGACAGAATCTTCGTTGGCACACTCTTTGTAGGCGGACTCAACTTCGCCGCCTTGTTCACTTACCTCTCAGCCTCAACCTTCCTGTTTCAAACGACCTACGGATTCACGCCCCAACAATATGGTTTCCTGTTTGCCGCCAATTCCCTTGGGGTGGTCACAGGAGTCCAGGTGGCGGCTCGCCTCATGCGCTTTATTGGCCCACAATGGGTCATTGCTGGCGCCACGGTGGGCCAGGTGCTGGCGGCGATCGCCATGGTGGTCTTTGACCAGCTGGGCTTTGGGCTGTGGGGAGTGATTGTCCCGCTCTGGTTCTTCATTGCGGCGACCGGATTCATGTTCCCCTCCGTGCAGGTTTTGGGTCTGGCCCGCAACGGCAAGCAAGCTGGCACAGCGGCCTCTTTGCTCGGTGCCGCCACCTTCGGATTTGCAGGACTTATTACCCCGGTGGTTGGTCTTGTGGGAGTCAAGACTGCTAGTCCGATGGCCCTCATCATGGGTACTTGCAGCCTGCTGGCGATGGCCGCCCTCTGGCTAATCGTCCGGCCACGTACGGTGCCAAAACTCTAAGACCAGGGCTCACGCCGGGCCGATCCACGTGAGCCGGCAAAGAAAGAAGCGGTTCCGCACTCCTGAGTGAGTGCGGAACCGCTTCTTATCTTAGCGCCGTTTTTTCGAGGACCCGGTGACGTGTAGGATCTCTGAGCGGGATGCGGACACGATCCCCTATCACCTCGAGCTTCTACCTTGTATGGTTCGCACCAATTGATTGACTGGTAGATGGGTCCACTTATCTGGCATGACCTACCTATCCTTCTCATGAGTAGCGGCAATGAACGAGGGGGATGAAACCGTGAAATTACGGTTTTCGTTACGGGGATTCACGATAGTTGCTGGTGTGATCGCGGCCTTGGTGGTGGCGGTTTTGTGCATCGGCTCTACCTTCTTCGGCCTGCCACTAAACCTGTCCACCCTATTGCTGGGTTTAGTCATACTCGCGACAGTCGTCTCGCTGACGGTTCTTTGTGGCCGGGGAAGGGGCCATTTACGCCTCGCCTGGGTGGTGGCCGTAGGAGAAATCCTATGGGTTTCCGCTGCCGCAGCGGCTCGGCAACTGCTCAGGCTTGAAGGAAATCTTGTAAGCCAAAGCCGGCCGACAGAATTTGTGGACGTGCTCCTATTTTCGATGCTTGCAGTTTCCCTCACATCATTTGTGGTTATGCTGGTCGGCGCAGCCAAGATAGCAGGAAGCCCCCGGACCCCATCCACTTCTAGCTACCCACAAGCCCACCCGCAAGCAGAACAGGTCATTTATTTGAATCCGGATGCCGATTGGCACGTCTGCTGATCCGCGTTCTGACCTGTAAGAGGATCCGGAACAGACACTGCTGTTGGCATGGGGGCGCCCTCGCTCGGAAGTTCTGAGGGCGCGACACCTGGCGATATATCTTGACCAGGCGCCGCAGCACCTTTGTCATTTACCGATGTAGAAATATCTTGGTCCGCAATAATCGTGGAGAAGAGCTTCTTAGCGGGTTCTTGTTGTATCTGAACTCGGTTGGGATCGTACACATATGGTTCGTGAGGTACGGTGACGAACGTCACGTTGGCTGGGTTGATGTTCTTAAGTCGGCTGGCTAGCTGCAATAACGCAGGGATATTAGCAAGCCCTTTATCGATAGTGACATTCTTAGTGACAGTGTCTGCGATCGAATAGAGCTTGGGTACGTCTGTGAGCGTTTTTTCACTTTTAATTTTGCGCACGAGGGACGACAAGAACCCTTGCTGGGCAGCTATCCGGGAAAGATCACTAGCATCACCGAAGGCGCTCCGGGTTCTCAGAAAGGCCAAGGCGTCCTCCCCCTGAATGGTGCTGTTTCCCGCAGGCAAATGTAGTCTCGAGTCAGCGTCATCGATCGCCTTGTTGACACACACCTGAACACCGCCGACAGTATTAGTTAGATCAACGACGGCATGGAAATCAGCAATCATAAAGTGCTCGAATGAGACCCCCGTAAGATCGCCAACCGTTTTCCTCAAGCAGGACGGTCCCCCCATTTTCAGGGCAACATTCAGAATTTGCGTTTCCATTGCAGGCCACGGCGGACCGCCGGCAGCATCCACACATCCGGGGAACGGGGCCATCGTGTCTCGGGGAATACTGACGACAGACATTCTCTGTCTATCCCCCGAAATGTGAACCGCCATCATGACGTCAGCGTTTCCTTCACCGTTGGAGTCATCTGCACTGCCGTAGCGGCTATCGGCACCATCGCGTGTGTCTGTTCCGACGACCAAAATATCTATTGGTGAATTGTCGTCTACCGGAGGCTCTGATGACGGCTGCTCTCCGGGCTGAAACAAATCGACAGCAGCTATATTATTCTGCAGTTTTAAATAGGCGGTAGCACCTGCTCCGCAAACCAGCAGCAGCAATAGAGACGAGACGATCCCCAACTTAGACCATATCGATAACCTGCGTTTTACAGACATGTGTCGGGGAGACTGTTCTTTGCTCGCCTCAGTAGTATCGCCGTTCGATGAGGGATCTACGTATGGATGCTTCGCTACCGTCTTGTTCTGAGATCGCCTTTTCCCCATGGACAACGAGTCTACTGCTCGGTTGTGGGGCACGGTTTAGTTTCGGCTTTGTTTTTCATCCGGCTAGAAAGACAGACCGAATACCATCCTCCGCACGCAGATATCGTGTAGCAGCCCAAGCAAGAAGGGAGCACCGCAGAAAACAGAAAAATTGTACTCTAAGGGTGAGTTGAGCCAAGTATCAACTGGACGACAGCTTGCTCACGAAAGCCGCCTTGAGCCCGTCACATAAGAGGATTGACTACCGGGCATTTATCCGTGGTTCGTTTGACGACGTAGGGGTCTGACCAGCCCTTAGTAGCACGCTGGCTTGGTGGCAACACCATCCAGCCACAGGTGATCCTTCAGGTCACTGTGGGCGCTCCCCGTGCCGACGTGTTTGCTACCGATGCTGTCGCCCTTCGTGATGACATGAACCATGGCCATCCCGTGCCCCCGCCCAAGGCCGTATTCCTCTGACAGCCATGTCAGGATGGATCCCGCCTTGGTTTCGGGACCTAACCCGCGCTGATGTGCGATTTCGATCAACTGGCGCGGGGTAAGCCCTGTCTTTTTCTCGACGGTGTCGAGGTAAGCCTGGAATGACATTGATGTCCCTTCATTTTCGGCCAGTATGACGCATCCGTTGGGAGTGCGCTAGCCGAGGGACCGCTGCTACCGTCGAACCTGCTGAACCGTATCCCCAAGCCGGTCCCTCGTCGGCGCAAGTACAACCACAATTCTCCCAAACTGAAATCCGCGATAATCCACTGACCTCCGATTCCGGTAAGACCCGCCCGCAATAGTGCCCGGTGAACGGACGGCGGACCTTATATGGGGCAGAATTTCCGCCTTCCACGAGTCCGGTCTTCTGACTCCGACAAGCGTTGGCCCGCTACTCGCCATACCGCCTGACCCAGTTGATTTGGTCGTCGCACGTGGAACTGGATGGCGCGTCTTCACCAACGATGACGCGCCTCGTAGGAGAGTGACACGAATTTGAGACTTCCGCAGATCCAGCGTTGAACATCGACGCTGGTCAGAGCGAGCCGCCGGTGACAGAAAACTTGAGATGTTACATGACGCTACGCCCTGGTCCGTTCCATTGGAGCGCGGTGGTACTGCTGCGGGGCGTACGGAACGTCAACGCCCAGCGTGGCGGCGGCGCGCAGCGGGAAATTGGGATCGCGGAGGAGCTCGCGGCCCATCATGACGACATCGGCCAAGCCGGTGGCAACGATCTGCTCTGCCTGTCGGGCATCCTCGATGAGCCCGACGGCGATGGTCGGCACGCCGGCATGGGTGCGGACCGCGGTGGCGAATGGGACTTGGTAGCCGGGGCCGACTGGGATCGATGCGGAAGGGACGTTACCGCCGGAGGAAACATCTGCCAGGTCGGCACCGTGCTCCGCGGCCCACCGTGCAACGGTCTGCGTGTCCGCCAGGGTCCAGCCCCCGTCGGTCCAGTCCGTGGCGGAAAAGCGCACCACCACTGGCACGTCAGCGCCGACTTCGGTGCGGACAGCGTCGATGGTTTCCAGCAGCGCACGAGCGCGGTTTTCTAAGGAGCCGCCGTAAGAGTCAGTGCGGGTGTTGCTCAAGGGTGATAAAAACTGGTGCAGGAGGTAGCCGTGGGCGGCATGAATTTCAATGAGGTCAAACCCTGCGGCGACGGCCCTTCGGGCGGAAGCGGCGAAGGCGTCCGTGACCTCCCGGATCCCTTCCACCGTCAGTGCCACGGGCTCCTTGTAGCTGCCGAAGGCCACAGTGCTGGGCGCCAGTGTGGTCCAGCCGCCGTCGTCCACGGGGACTGTGCCGTGACGTTGCTCCCAAGTCCTATAGGTTGACCCTTTACGTCCGGCGTGCGCAAGCTGGATACCGGCTACGGCACCCTGTGAGTGGATGAAACTGACAATCCGGGCGAACGCTGCTTCCTGGGAATCGTTCCACAAGCCCAGGTCCTGAGGTGAAATCCGACCTTCGGGAAGGACCGCGGTGGCCTCGGTGAACACGGCGCCTGCCCCGCCCTTGGCGAAGGATCCCAAGTGCACCAAGTGCCAGTCGTTGGGCATCCCGTCCTGCTGTTCAGCTGAATACTGGCACATGGGTGTGACCCAGAGCCGGTTGCGGACGCTCACACCGCGCAAGGTGATCGCTTCAAAGAGTGCAGAGGACATAGGCCAAGACTTCCTTCTGATGGTGGACGCTTGTAGGGGGAACACCGCTTAGTCGATTCTGATTCCCCAGCCCGGCTCAGGTCCCGGGCGCGCCGCGCAGCGGACAACCCCTGCCAACTCACGGCTTCGCCATTCCGGTGGAAATTACTATGGTGGCCCTCACAGACCCTGTCAGGGCCTCCCACTCATAGTGGAGCAGGACGTAACGTGGTGGATATGAATAACCGCAACGAGATTCGGGAATTCCTTGCTTCCCGGCGGGCGAAGCTCACACCCCAGCAGGTGGGGCTGCCAACCTTTGGTGGTATCCGCCGCGTCCCGGGTCTGCGCCGGGGAGAAGTTTCACAGCTAGCAGGGGTCAGCGTTGAGTATTACACCCGGCTGGAACGCGGCAGTCTGGCCGGGGTCTCCGACTCTGTCTTGGACTCCATCGCCCGTGCCCTTAGGCTCACCGAGGCTGAGCACCAGCACCTGTTCAATCTCGCCAAAGCGGCCAGCTCGGCACCTCGCACACGGCGACGGGCCGCCAAGGAAATCGATCCGAGCATCCAACAGATCCTGGACGGCATGGTGGGGATCCCCGCATTTGTGCAAAACCGGAGTCTGGACATCGTCGCGGCCAACGATCTGGGGCGCGCCCTGTATTCGGAGGCCTTCAAGGAACCGGCACACCGGCTAAATTATGCGCGTTTCGTTTTCTTCAACCGCGGTTCAGAGTCGCTTTACGCGGACTGGAACCTGGCCGCCGACACGGTGGTGGCCATGCTACATGCGGAGGCCGGCCGCGACCCTTTCGATCGGTGCCTGACGGACCTTGTGGGGGAACTCTCAACCCGGAGTACAGAATTTCGCAGGCGCTGGGCGCAGCATGATGTCCGCCACCACCGCAGCGGCGTCAAGACCCTCCGCCACCCGTCCGTGGGCGATCTGGTGCTACATTTCAACGCCTTGGAGCTGTCGGCATCACCGGGCCTGACGATGTTCGCCTACACAGCCGAGCCAGGGTCCTCCTCGGAGGACGGTTTGGCACTGTTGGCCAGCTGGGCTGCCACCACTAAGGAACTCGTCGCGGAACCCGCCAGCGATGCACACAGCACCACCGGGGATGCCCTGCGCCACTGACCCCGCATTATTGGGCCGCCGCCGTGCCAGCTGACGGCTCGCCGGCAGGCAGTCTGACCTCACGGCACGCTACATTCAAGCCCCCTCACATTCATGCACTCTGACATTCATGCACGACGCCGTGCCGAACCGATGGCATACAGCCATCCCCACTGCTTCTCCCCCCAAAAACCATTCCTACACATCAACTACAGGAGTAAATAATGTCTACAGTCAAGGCTTACGCAGCACCCTCCGCCACCGGTGATCTTGTACCCACCACCATTGAGCGCCGGGAAGTGGGCCCCCACGATGTCCTGATTGACATCAAATTCGCCGGTATCTGCCATTCGGACATCCACACCGTCCGCGGCGACTGGGGCCCGCAGCAGTACCCTCTGGCGCCAGGCCACGAGATCGCCGGCATCGTGCGCGAAGTGGGCTCCGAAGTCTCCCGACACAAAGTCGGCGACCGTGTTGGGGTCGGTTGCATGGTCAACTCCTGCGGCGAATGCGCCAACTGCCAGGCCGGCGAAGAGCAATACTGCCTCAAGGGAAACACGGGCACCTACGGCGCCATGGACCGCGACGGAACCATCACCCAGGGCGGCTACTCAACCCACGTCGTCGTAACCGAAAACTTCGTGGTCAACATCCCCGACGGACTTGAGCTCGACGTCGCCGCCCCGCTACTCTGCGCCGGTATCACCACGTTCTCCCCCCTGCACCACTGGGGTGCCGGTCCCGGCAAGAACGTCGCCGTCGTGGGCCTGGGCGGGCTCGGCCACATGGCGGTCAAGATCGCCCACGCCATGGGCGCAACCGTCACCGTCCTTTCTCAGTCGCTGAAGAAGAAGGAAGACGGCCTGCGTCTGGGCGCCGATCACTACTACGCCACCAGTGATCAGAACACGTTCTCCGACCTCGCCGGAAGCTTCGACCTGATCATCAACACGGTCAGCGCCGTCATCGACATCAACGCCTTCCTCCAGCTGCTCAAGCTCGACGGCGCACTAGTCAGCGTGGGTGCCCCTGCCGAGCCTCTGCCCGTGCAGGCGTTCTCCTTGATCGGGGCACGGCGCACCTTCGCCGGATCCGCGATCGGCGGCATCAAAGAAACACAGGAAATGCTCAATTTCTGCGCCGAGCACGGCATCGGTGCCGAGATCGAGGTCATCCCTGCCAGCAAGATCAACGAAGCCTACGAGCGCGTCCTGGCATCCGATGTCCGCTACCGCTTCGTCATTGACACCGCCACCCTCTAGAGCGGAAATTGTGGCTTAAAAAGGTTAACAGCCACACTAGAAAAGAAGAGGTCCCGCACTCAGTAATGAGTGCGGGACCTCTTCTTTGGCTCCTCTGACTGGACTTGAACCAGTAACCCTTCGATTAACAGTCGAATGCTCTGCCAATTGAGCTACAGAGGAATGAAGCAGTCAATACCCTAGCAGTGCCGTGTCATAACAACAAAACAAAGCAGGATTAGAATCTGCTGTGCGCGTGGCCCGGATTGGCATCCGGAAATCCCAACAATGGGATTGGCTCCTCTGACTGGACTTGAACCAGTAACCCTTCGATTAACAGTCGAATGCTCTGCCAATTGAGCTACAGAGGATCGCGCAGAACAACAATAACAAAGGCTGGCCCGGTTGCGAAATCGCCTGTGCGTGAACTGCTCAAGAGTCACCCCGCAGGGCCCGTCTAGCACTTTCCAACTCCATGAGTTCACGCTGGAGCATCGTGTAGCCTTCCGGGTCCACGCTTGGATCCATCCGCTGGAGGGCGCCGAGCCGTTCTTGCTTCAGGCGGGTGATCTGCATCTCAAATAATCTGCGCAGAATGTCCCGGCAATACCGGTTTAGCGTTTCTTCCTTTGTCGCTGGTAGCGGGCTAAGTGCCAGTTCCGCCACCAGCGACACCAGAGTAGCTGGCACGTTTTCTCGCACCGCTTCTAGCCACTGCGAGGACGCCACCAGCGACTCCCCTGCCGCGGCGATACCCGTTTGAACAGCCTTATATGCCGGAATGACGAAGTCGGTGGCAGCGAAGTGTTGCCAGTTTCCGCTCGTGAGCAAGCCGGGATGTTGCAACACCACTTCCAAAGCTTCCCGTTCCATCCGTCCCTGCGGGTCCCGCGGATCCGGTCTTTCGTAGACGGGTGCAGCCGGTTCTTGTATGGAAGGTTCGACGCCGTCACCGGCTCCGGCGTCCTGCCATCTTTGCCTCTGGTGAGGGGTCCCAGGTTCGGGATTTGCCGCACCAAAGTGTTCCTGATGCCCAAAAGTTGTGGTGTTGGCGCGTCCGCCGCTGCCGACGTCGTACGTGTCTTGTCCTGTCTTGAGCTGACCCGCAGACGTCGGAGATTGGCGCGAAGCTGTAGTCCCGCTTACGGCAGCGGTTTGGGCACGTTTCTCGGCTCCCTTGACAGCGCGCATCACCTCGTTTGGGTCAGCAATACCCAGCCAGCCAGCGAGTTCTTGGCTGTAGCCCATCCGTGTAGAGGCATCGCGAATGGCTGCGACCACCGGAGCCGAGGCTCGCAGTCCGCTGACACGCCCTTCTACCGTGCTCAGGTCGAATTTGGCCAGGGTGGAGCGAATGGCAAATTCAAACAACGGTCGACGTGAGCGGATCAGAGAATGGACGGCCTCGTCCCCGCGGCGTTGGCGCAGCTCGCACGGGTCAGCCCCTGAAGGTTCCACTGCCACGAAAGTCTGCGCAACAAAGCGTTGATCCTCATCAAAGGCCTTCAGCGCCGCCTTTTGCCCGGCAGCGTCGCCGTCGAACGTGAAGACGATCTCACCACCAGTGCCGTCGTCTGAAAGCAGGCGGCGAGCAACCTTGATGTGATCGGCACCGAAGGCGGTACCGCACGTGGCTACGGCCGTGTCCACACCAGCCAAGTGGCAGGCCATCACGTCGGTGTAACCCTCCACAACCACTAGCTGGCGTTTGGAGGCGATATTCCGCTTTGCCAAATCGATCCCATAGAGCACCGAGGACTTCTTGTAGAGCACGGTCTCCGGGGTGTTGAGGTATTTGGGTCCCTGATCATCGTCGAAGAGCTTGCGGGCACCAAAGCCCACCGTATCTCCGGCAATATCGCGAATAGGCCACATGAGCCGACCCCGAAAACGGTCGTAGATCCCCCGCTGACCTTCGGAGAACATGCCGGTGAGTTTCAGCTCTTCTTGGGTGAACCCTTTACCGGAGAGGTATTTGAGAAGGGCGTCCCAACCCTGCGGGGAGTAGCCGACCCCAAAGTGTTCAGCGGCACTTCGTTCAAAGCCGCGCTCCTGCAAAAAAGCCCGTCCGGTAGCAGCGCCCGGTGTCAACAATTGAGCTTGGAAGAACTCTCCTGCAATCTTGTGGGCGTCCAGCAAGCGCTGGCGGCGGCCCACGTCTTCGCGCCGCGGTCCACTCCCACCGTCTTCATAGTGCAACTCAAAGCCGATGCGGCCAGCGAGTTTCTCTACAGCTTCCGAAAACGGGATGTGGTCCATTTTTTGGACGAAGGAGATGACGTCGCCACTCTCTTGGCAGCCAAAGCAGTGGAAATACCCCATCTGCGGGCGCACGTGGAAGGAGGGGCTGCGCTCGTCGTGGAAAGGGCATAAACCCTTGAAGGAACCAATCCCGGCGGATTTGAGCGTGACGTAGGCGTCGACGACCTCTTTCAGATCGGTACGCGTGCGCACCTCGTCGATGTCTTCCCTCTTGATCAGCCCGGCCACAGGGTCAGTTTACGTGAATTCGCCGTACACAACGCCACGGTACTTCTTCGCTTGGGGAGAACACCGCGAAGCTCAAAAAAGTAGCAAGCGGAGCCTAAAGCAGTGTGCGCTCCATGCCGACAAGGCGTTCATGCAATGCCAGCGCCGAAACGTCAGTCAACGAGGCAATTTGATCGATCACGACTCGGAGTCGGGCGTCGTCGTCCTGCGCATTTTGCCAATCTGCGGCAAACATGGTCTCCAAATGCGCGTCCCCTGTGGCATTAAGGACGGCAACAAGTTCGCTGAGCACGTCCTGCTGGCGCTGATAGATGGGTTGGCGGTGGTCCGTGGTCATGACGAACGTGGTGGCTAGGCCCTTCATGACGGCGATTTCGACACTAGTTTCTCGAGGCACGACGACGTCAGCGGCGTACCGGGTGAGCCTTCCTGTGCCGTAGAGGGCTTGGGTAGCAGCGACTGCGCTCTGGCAGAACCGTCCAATCAGCTGACTCGTCATATCCTTCAGAGCCGCCATTGAGGCTCGGCTGCCGTCTGCATGCCGAACCCAGACGTCTGTGGATTCTAGCCGGGCCAGTGCAGCCTCGATCTCTGCTGTCTGTGAACCTGGCAGATACCACTGTTGGGTGTAGCCCAAAACTCTGCTGCGCTGGTCGGCATTAGCCAGCCATTTGAGCTGAACGTGCCCTGCAACGATCGCATCTTCCACGTCGTGGACGGAGTAGGAAATGTCATCAGCTAAATCCATGACCTGAGCCTCGATGCACGTTTTCGCTGTGGGGGCGTCCCTGCGTAACCATTCAAAAACGGGCAGATCGTCGGCATAGGCACCAAATTTGCTGGTCCGGCGTCCATCCAGCAAAGGAGCGTCGGCAGCTAACCACGGGTACTTGGAAGCTGCATCCAATGAGGCACGGGTCAAGTTCAAACCGGCCGAACCGCCGTCCGGCGTCATGACTTTTGGCTCCAAGCGTGTCAGCAGGCGCAGCGTCTGGGCATTGCCTTCAAAACCGCCAATGTCATGGGAGAGGGCGTTGAGAATTGACTCGCCATTGTGGCCGAACGGGGGATGTCCAAGGTCGTGAGAGAGGCATGCCGTATCCACCACGTCCGGGTCGCAGCCCAAGACACGGCCCAGCTCGCGGCCTATTTGGGCCACTTCCAAGCTGTGGGTGAGGCGGGTTCGGACAAAATCGTCGGTGTCCGGAGCCACCACTTGGGTCTTGGCTCCGAGGCGGCGCAACGCAGAAGAGTGCAAGACGCGTGCCCGATCACGCTCAAAAACGGTGCGGAAACTGCTCTTGTGGGCCTCCTGGACCCACCGTTCCACGTCGCTGGCGGAATACTCTGGCTGCGCGCTGGTAGACATAGCCCTAAGTTTAGGGCCAAGCTGGCGACAGTCATGGACGTTGTCCACAGCTGGCTCCTGAGTTAGCTGGTTGCCGGAGCTCGCACAGTCGGGAGCGTACTGGGCCCACAAACGCGAGGGCCCCGCAACGAGCGTGCGAGTTGTGGGAGCGTACTGGGCCCACAAACGCGAGGGCCCCGCAACGAGCTCGCACAGTCGGGAGCTTACTCGGCCCACAAACGCGAGGGCCCCGCAACGAGCGTGCACAGTCGGCAGCGTACTGGGCCCACAAACGCGAGGGCCCCGCAACGAGCGTGCGAGTTGTGGGAGCGTACTGGGCCCACAAACGCGAGGGCCCCGCAACGAGCTCGCACAGTCGGGAGCTTACTCGGCCCACAAACGCGAGGGCCCCGCAACGAGCGTGCACAGTCGGCAGCGTACTGGGCCCACAAACGCGAGGGCCCCGCAACGAGCGTGCGAGTTGTGGGAGCGTACTGGGCCCACAAACGCGAGGGCCCCGCAACGAGCTCGCACAGTCGGGAGCTTACTCGGCCCACAAACGCGAGGGCCCCGCAACGAGCGTGCACAGTCGGCAGCGTACTGGGCCCACAAACGCGAGGGCCCCGCAACGAGCGTGCGAGTTGTGGGAGCGTTTGGGGACTATCCCCCGGAAACGTCCAATTCCGCGGCACCAATATCTGCCTGCTGCTCGCCGCTGAGATTGCGGGACTTCAACCATCCTTCGGGCAACGCCGTGCGCTTGGGCGTGCCGGCGCGGCCTCGGGGCCCTTCGGCGTCGGCTCCTGGGTAGGGGGATTCCATGTCCAGCTGGTCCAGGAGACCACGCAGTACCTCGAGTGTGGGCACGGCGGCCAACTGGGCGCGCAGTTCTCCCCCCACTACGTAGCCCTTGAAATACCAGGCCATGTGCTTGCGAATGTCACGCAGGGCCTTGTTTTCGTCGTCGAACGTGTCAACGAGCAGCTCAGCGTGCCGATAGACGGCGGCGGATACTTCTGCCAATCCAGGGCGGTGGCGTTCCTCGCTGCCCTCAAAGGCCGCTTTGAGATCGCCGAAGAGCCACGGACGGCCCTGGCAGCCCCGCCCGACCACAACGCCGTCAACACCGGTTTGGCGGACCATGGCGATGGCGTCCTCAGCACTCCAGATGTCACCGTTTCCCAAGACTGGGATGTCCGGCAACACTTCGCGGAGCCTTGCGATGGCGTCCCAGTCGGCGTGTCCGGAGTAGAACTGGCCAGCAGTGCGCCCGTGCAGTGCCACGGCAGCTACCCCGGCATCGCGCGCGATCCGTCCGGCTTCAAGGTACGTCAGGTGGTCATCGTCAATCCCTTTACGCATCTTGATGGTCAGCGGAAGGCCGCCCTTGGATGCCTCTTTCACGGCTGTCTGCACAATCGAGGCAAACAGATCGGTCTTCCATGGAAGCGCCGCGCCGCCACCTCGACGCGTCACCTTCGCCACAGGACAGCCGAAGTTCAGATCGATGTGGTCCGCGTGGTCTTCCTCAACCAGCATGCGCACAGCCCGGCCCACGGTCTCCGGATCAACACCGTAGAGCTGGACGGAGCGAATTTCCTCGTCCTCGTCATGGCTGATCAGCCGCATGGACTCGGGTGTGCGCTCCACGAGAGCCCTAGAAGTGACCATTTCCGAAACAAATACACCTCCGCCGTGCTCGCGGCACAGCCTGCGGAAGGCCGTATTGGTGATACCTGCCATGGGGGCAAGCACCACTGGGGTCGTAACTGTGATGTTGCCTAGCTTCAAGGGAGGCAAGTCAAGTTTGGTAGCGCTGGTGGGGATGTCTGTAACGGTCACCCATCAATTCTCTCAAATCCATCCAAATTAAGCTCACCCAGGGTTCTTAGTGATGACAGATGCCGCGCACCTGATCTTTTTCAAAAACCCTGCGAGCCGATCCGGGCCGTCCAACGCTGTGAAGAAAGTCACGGAGCGCGAAACGGAAAACAATCCGTTACGAATCGCTCAATGTTGCTAGACTGACTGGTCAGTACAAAGAATTGAAATGACCGGATAGCGAACTAAGTCGAAAAAGACTTCCCGCCCCGATCTCCTGAAAGGAAACATGGTGCAGATATACGCAGACGGGCTTGGATGCTCCGCCAGCCGGGGACCCGTCTACGGCCCGTTGACGTTCGAGATCGGCGACGGGCTAACAGTGCTCCGCGGTGACCCAGGCAGCGGGCGGACCAGCCTGCTCTTGACACTGGGCGGGCGGATGAAAGCTGACACAGGACAGCTGACCGTCAACGGATATGAGCTCCCGCGCAAACTACGCGCCGTGCAAAAAATTACCGCAGTGTGCGGCTTTGCTGGCATTGACGAACTGGAGGATTCCGTGACCGTGGGCGCTGCCCTCCGTGAGCGCGAGGCTTGGCTGAGCCCTTGGTGGGGAATCGTCCACAAGCTCAATGATGTTGACGTAGCGCTGCGCTGTGCAGACGTATTTGCAGACGAAGCCATACCCCATGCCGACACAGTCATTTGGAACCTCAATGAGCGGGCGAAATTTCTCCTGCGCATCACCTTGGCCATGATGAACCGCCCCGACGTCCTGTTGGTTGACGACTTGGAGCAGCTCACCTCAAAAGAGTCACACAGCACTCTGTGGCGCAGGCTAGCGAACATTGCAGCCAGGGGCACCGCCGTCGTAGTGTCTGCTTCCTCACTTGATACGCAGCTGTGGGAAGCACTGGACATCAACCCGTCAGTGGTGGAATTGACGGCTGCCCGGACTCCGCAGGATGCGGAAGCCACCGGCCAGGCCCCTATTGCAGCACAACCGATCAAAGAGAGTCGCTAAATGTTTGCCTTTTTATCCACCGGTACCGAACTGAGCCGGTTCAAGCGCGGAAAGCTACCCAAGATAGCCGTAGCCGTGATGCTGTTCATCCCACTGATCTACGGAGCGCTCTATCTCTGGGCTTTCCAAGCACCCGACAAACACCTAGACCAGCTTCCCGTGGCGTTAGTTAACCAAGACACGGGTGCTACGAATGCTGGCACTGCTGTGCATGCCGGGACCGATCTGGCCAGCAAACTCATGGCCGGCATGGACGTGAAATGGGAGCAAACCGATGCCGCAACTGCCGCTCACGGGGTGGATGAGGGAAAGTACTATTTTGCGCTGACTATCCCCGCCGATTTCTCCGCCCAAGCCGTTTCTGTAGGCACCGATTCGCCAGCCCAGACTCTCCTAGATGTCCGGTACAACGACTCAAACAACTTCCTGTCCACGGTGTTGGGCAAGCAGGCGATGGCTCAAGTTCGTGACGCAGTAGCCACCCAATTGGGACAGCAAACCTCAAGCACATTATTGGTGGGGTTGCACGACGCCGGCGATGGCCTCCGCAGTGCTGCTCTTGGCTCGGCTCAGATCACCGGAGGAATTGACTCGGCTAAAAATGGTGCGGGGCAGTTGGTCGTTGGCATGAACGATCTAGCTAATGGCTCAGTGACGCTCAAGGACGGCGCCTTGGCATTAGCTAATGGGGCAGGGACACTCTCCAACGGTGTCAAAGACCTCTCCGTTGGTGCCGCGACGCTTAACGGTGGAGCGCAACAGCTTTCCGTTGGCACGAACTCCCTGGCCGCCGGACTCAACGAGTTGCGCGGCGGAGCCACCACTTTGACCCACGGCACCGCACAGCTGGCAGACGGCTCCGCTGAACTCTCCACCAAGCTCACGGGAGCCATTCCGCAAGCTCAAAAACTCTCGTCCGGTGCGAACGATGTATCCACAAACGCCTCCACACTCGCTGCGAGCGCAGCAACGACGTCCGCAGAACTAGAAAAGCTGATTGCCACAGCCCAGGCTCTGCCGGCGGGCACCCCAGCCAGCGCACTCGTAGCCAGCCTCCAGCAATTACAGTCCCAGGCCGTAACACCTCTGGCCAACGGTGCCGCGAAACTCTCCACCGGAGCCACCGCTGTCGCCAGCGGGGTCGGCACACTCACTAGCGGGGTTACAGAGGCAGCTACCGGAGCCTCGGCACTGTCCACAGGGGCAGATACCGTCAACTCAGGCGCTATGGCCCTCTCCACAGCTGCGGGGCGAGCCGCCACAGGATCAGCCGACGTCGCATCCGGCGCCACACAAGTAGCAGCGGGTGCAGCGAAATTGTCCACGGGTGCCGACTCCGCCCGCGATGGCGCGTCCTCGCTGGCCGCGGGAGCCGGAACTCTCAGCTCAGGCTCCGGCAGTCTGGCCACAGGAGCCACGAAGTTGGCTGATGGTGGAGCAACGCTCGCTGATGGAGCCAACAAACTCTCCACCGGCAGCCATCTGCTCACTGACAAACTCACGGAAGGTGGTCAAACAGTACCCAATGACCCCGCGACATTGCTGGAGAAAAAGTCACATGTTCTGGCAAACCCCGTGGGCGTCAAATCCACCTGGAGCAACCAGTCGAACAGCTTTGGTGAAGGATTCGCCCCGTTCTTCATTGCCCTCGCCACGTTTGTCGGGGCACTAATTTCCTGGCTCCTCTTGCGCGCCTTGCCCACCCGGGCCTTGGCCGCAGGCGTATCAGGGATCCGCAGCGTCCTAACCGGGCTGTTGCCAGCCCTGGCCATTGGTTTGGGACAGGTCTTGATCATGGTGGCGGTACTGCTGTGGGGACTGGACATGAACCCTGTGTATCCAGTCGCTATGGCGGGGTTCATCTATCTAACGACGGTGGCCTTCCTAGCACTGCAGCAGATGCTGATCATTGTCTTTGGCACAGCGGCTGGCCGAGTTGCCAGTCTGGTGCTATTGATGCTCCAGCTAAGTTCCTCAGGTGGTACGTATCCCGTGGAGACCACCCCAGCCTTTTTTCAAGCACTTCACCCGTTCATGCCCGCCACCTACGTGGTCAACGGGCTTCGAGCATTGATGACTGGTGGAATAGACTCTCGTTTGTGGATTTCCGTGGCATTCTTAGCCGTGATGACTGTAGCTTCTGTGGCCATCAGTTCATTCAGTGCCGGTCGCCAGCGCGTTTTTTCCATCAAGCGCCTGCATCCTGAATTGGAAATGTAAGCCAGTCAAGAGTCTTTTCCACCCCGTCGTCATCCAAGTAAAGGACATCCCATGCAGCGCGTTTCGGCTACCAAAGAGGCCATCTTGGCCGCCGCTCTGGAGCTGGGCGCACTGCATGGGATCTCCGGCACCACCATGGAACAGGTGGCTGAGCGCGCTGGTGTGGCCAAAGGCAGCGTTTACTACAACTTTTCTTCCAAGGACAAACTGTTTGGCGAGTTGCTGACCACCGGAGTGAGCAAGCTTGCCCAGACGCTGCACGACGCCCGGCTCTCCGCGTCCGGGTTTGCCGGGGTTGAAGCGATGGTCACAGCCATGCTGTCCCTGCTAGAGGCAAATCGGGCCTTGTCCAAACTCATGGCCGCAGAGATTTTCCGCACCGACCGAGCCTGGCAAGAATCCATTTTTGCCTTGCGCCGTGAGGCCTTGACCGAAATCGAGGAAGCGCTGGTTCCACTTGTGCCCGCCGGCACCAGCGAGGCGATGCGTCTGCTCATGGCTGGCGGCATCTTTGGTGCCACACTCATGGGCGGGCTGGAGTGGCTACTCTTTAGCCCGCAGACCCCCGTAAGTGATGTTGCCGCCGCGCTGCTCTTCACCCTTTCCGGAAAGCTCGACGCCGGTCCCACTCCCCCAACCCTCGGTTAGAACCGGGTCACTTTCCCCCAACCCTCGGTTAGAACCGCCGGGAGGCCTTGCTCGCCGTCGTACGCTAGAACGCATCGCAGCAGACCTCCGCCCTGTGCCAAAACTGCCAAAACTGCCAAAACTAGCTGTACAGACTTTCCGGGCTATGCTTAAAGTGATCCCCGGTCAGCATCAAATGCTCAATTCCGGTAGCAAGAGAAGCCAATAGCCATTGAAGGGAGGCGGGCGCATGAGTTCGGAACCTCCGAGTCCTACTAGCCAGGCCTTCCGTCGCGCATTCTTAGGCGCATAGCCGCCTCATAGCAGGCGATGACGGTGGGCCGGCCCTGATAATGGCCCATCCTTCCCTGCGCTTGACTGGATACACCCATGAACACACGCCGCGCTGCTACGCGTCTGCAATCTTTGAAGAACGCCACCTCCCCCTTTATCTGTCGCCCCGCCACTGGTTCCGCGGACGCGATCGGAGCCGGGCCAGACGGGGTACTCAACCCTGGCACGGGCATGGTCCATGACACGGCAACGAGCATGATCGACGCCGGCATCTACCATGACGGTCGCCGAATTTCCTCACCCCGCACCCTGCCGGATACCTTCCGCGAGCTCAACTCCTTGCCCGGCTCTATGGCCTGGATTGGTCTGGTGACCCCGCAGGAAAGTGAACTCCAGGAGCTGGCCGAAGAGTTTGACCTGCATGAACTTGCCATTGAAGACGCGGTTCTGGCCCATCAACGCTCGAAGCTGGAACGCTACGGTAAAACCCTCTTCGTGGTGCTGCGTGCGGCTCGCTATCTGGAGACCCAAGAAGAGGTGGAGTTTGGCGAGCTGCACGTGTTCGTGGGCGCCAACTTCATCATCACCGTCCGCCATGGGAACTCACCTAATCTGGCAGCTGTGCGACGTCGGATGGAACAGGACGCGACCCTCTTGCGCCTGGGTCCTGAAGCCGTACTTTATGCGATTCTGGACACCGTGGTCGACGGCTTCGCACCGGTGGTGACTGGTTTGGCCAATGACATTGATGAGATTGAGACCGAAGTTTTCAGTGGAGATCCGCAAGTTTCCCGCCGCATCTACGAGCTCTCCCGCGAGGTCATTGAGTTCCAGCGTTCCACCAGGCCCATGACAGGGATCCTCGCCTCACTCGCGGCTGGATTCGATAAATATGGGATCGATGAGGAACTGCGCCAGTACCTGCGCGATGTGGACGATCACGTTGCTGCGGCCAATGAGCGGATCGATTCTTTCCGCTTTATGCTTCGGGACATCCTGACTGTCAATTCAACCCTCGTGGCGCAGCGCCAAAACGAGGAGATGAAGCACTTGGCGCAAGCCAGCAACGCTCAGAACGAAGAGGTCAAGAAGATCTCCGCTTGGGCGGCCATTCTGTTCGCACCCACCTTGGTCGGAACCATCTATGGCATGAACTTTGACATTATGCCGGAGTTGCACTGGGAGTATGGCTACGCGCTGGCCATTCTGGCAATGTTTGGTGTCAGCGCCGTGCTGTTTGGCATCTTTAAGAACCGCAAGTGGATCTAAGCAGGCTCACCAGCAGGAAGCTGTGCTTGCCTGAAATCCATATCAATCCTGTGGCATGGCCAGAAACGAAGCCGGTACCAGCTCCGCACCCCTGACGTCCTCTAGGAATTCCGGTTGGATGGGCACGCCCGTGCGCAGCACGCTGATCTCTCCCGTTGATTCAAGGATCACACAGGCTACTTCGGCATAATTGCGGATGCCAGCCTGACGCAATTTAGCCCTAATTTCGCTTTGAGAAACATGGGTTCTGCGCAGATTGGAGGGGTGAATCGCCCCGCCTGCCATGAGTAGATACGCCCTATTGTTGACGGCGGCTATGCCTTTGGGGAATCGGCGAAGCTGCCCTGTGAGCGCTTGGAGTACCAGGAGAGTGAGCAACCCTAGGGCGCCAGCCACCAAAGTAGGGGTGTACCCGAGGATGGCCCGTCCGACCACCGCGCCTAGGGCCACAGCCGCGGCGAGGTCGAAGCTGGACAGTGTTGCCATGGTGCGCTGGCCCATGAACCTAATCAGCAAGAGCACAAGGACGTAAAGCCCAACGGCTGAAAGTACTACTCGGCCTGCATCGGCCCACGTCAATCCATAGTCATTCCACATGTTGGTCCCTTCCCAAGGAGTTCTACCCAGTCCGAACGGGCATGGGCCATCCGCGCAGGAAGGCCCAGAACCTCCCTCCAGAATACGGGTTCGGACCCCTGGACGGAGGTTCCATGCGGTAGTCAGGGCGAAAATGCGCAGCACCAATGATCGTTGACGCGCTGCCCACGTTGGTCCTGATCACCGCATTCATCTACTTTTTGCACTTACCCAACAAAGGGACACGATCCATCGGCCCAAAAATTCATGCTGGGAAGAGTTTTAGAAAGTCACTTTCCGCATGGGCCGCGGCTGCCATTGTTTTCTGCCCCGCGCAGGAACCACAATGGAGCATGACGGTCACACTGAGATCCCTAGAAACCGCAGTTCCGCCCACCCTCTTGATCCAATCCGAGGCCCGCGATGTTTTTGCCTCCCAACCTGGCCTTACCCGTTTGGGTCAACGGTTAGTGCGTACCTGTTTTGATTCGGCCGCAATAGACACCCGCCATACCGCAGTGGCGGAGATGTCTACCGGTTCTCAGAGCGAAAATCCAGTCTTTTTCGATGGCGCATCCGGCCTGTTACTTTCCCCCAGCACCAAAGTGCGCAACGACCTCTTCACGACGGAGGCCACAAAACTGTTCATCGAAGCCGCTGAAAAGGCGTTAGAGGCGTGCGACGGCGTTGGGCCAGGCGACGTCACGCACGTCATCACCGTTTCCTGTACTGGTTTTTTCAACCCCGGCCCCGACTATAAAGTGGTGCGTGCACTGGGTCTGAATGCCTCAGTGCAGCGCTACCACCTGGGTTTCATGGGTTGCTACGCCGCTTTCCCCGCATTGCGTGCGGCTAAAGCCTTTTGTGAGGCCGATCCAGAAGCTGTGGTGCTGGTAGTCACAGCCGAGTTGTGTTCTTTACATGTGCGCACATCAAATAACCCGGACACCATCATGGGCTCCTCCTTGTTCGGCGACGGGGCGGCCGCTGCCGTGGTGAGCGCACGCGAACTGCCGTCGTCGAACCCTGTCATTTCTCTGGATCATTTTGAAACCGTGCTCACGCCCGTGGGCGAAGACTCGATGGCCTGGAACATTGGCGATGAAGGCTTTGAAATGGTGCTCGATAGTTACGTACCCCGCATTATTGACGAGCACATCGTGGATGCGCTGGCACCCCTGCTGGCACACGAACCGGCCATTGCGGCGCTTCCTTATGGTGACATCCGGCATTGGGCCATCCACCCCGGCGGGCGCAGCATTCTGGACAAGGTCGAGGCCAAGCTTGAACTCACAGCAGAGCAGCTGCTTCCCGCCCGTGAAACCTTGCGTGACTTCGGGAACATGAGCAGCGCAACAGTGATGTTCGTCCTCAAACACATTCTCAACCAGCAGGCCACGGCGGCGCAGGAGAGCATCTGCGCTATGGCGTTCGGCCCTGGCCTGACGGTGGAGACGGGTCTCTTCACAAAGCTTTCCCCAGGCCTGCCCACCGGCCGGAACGTAGTGGAGTTGGAAACCGTCGGTCGTGCCTGAGCGCAGGGAATTTCTGCGCGAGCGGGACCAGTGCGCTGTGGAGGAGATGGACCGGCCAGGATGCGACGCCGCAATGCTAGAACGCACCTACGCCCAGTTTCCGCTCATCAATGCGGTGGTGTCTGGCTGGCGGAACATGTACAAGGAACGAATCAGACCGATACTGGCAGCACAAAAAGCATCCGACGGACCTGTGACGTTGCTGGACATAGGCTCCGGCGGCGGTGACGTGGTGCGAAGCTTAGCCCGCTGGGCGGCACGCGATGGGTTCGCTTTGCTCGCAACGGGATTGGACCCGGATGAACGAGCCTTCACCTTCGCCTGCGCGCAACCATCCGTGCCAGGTGTGACGTATCGGTCCGCGCACAGCAACGTGCTCGTAGCAGAAGGGGCCACCTTCGACATTATTGTCTCCAACCATGTCCTGCACCACTTGAGCGCTCCGGAACTTCAGGGCCTGCTTGTGGACACCGGAGCGTTGTCCCCAAAGCTGGCGTTGCATGCCGACATCGCCCGCCACAGAGTCGGCTACGCCTTGTTTTCTGCCTCAACTCTGCCATTTTTCCCGGGGTCGTTCATCCGCCGTGACGGACTCACTTCCATTCGCCGCAGCTATACCAGAGACGAGCTGGCCGCGGCTGTCCCGCCCCCCTGGCGAGTGGAGGAAGGCCGGCCATTTAGGCTGATACTTACCATGGGGGCCGGCCATGGATGATGTCCTGATCGTCGGGGCGGGACCGGCGGGCCTGTATCTGGGCGTCCTGCTTCTCCAAGCCGGACTCACCGTCAAAATCCTCGAAAAAAGGAACTCACCCCGCACTCATTCACGCGCGATCGGCATCCATCCACCCGGGCTGAGCGCACTTGATCTCGCAGGCGTAAGCGAAGCGCTGGCCGCGGAGGGACTGCACATCAGCAACGGTGCGGCTCGCAGCGGCGGAAAATTGGTGGCAGGGCTACGTTTCTCTGGCATTACGAACGGCCCGCCCTTTATTCTCTCCATTCCTCAAGCCAGGACCGAGGAATTCTTGGAGGCGCGGGTTCACGCACTCGACCCGCAGGCCCTCCTGCGCGGGGTTACCGTACATTCCCTGCACGACGACGGTACTCAGGTCACGCTCAGGGCCTCCCTGAACGCCGGGGATACGGGTGGCATGGTTCCGGTCCCTAGCGTTCTGAACGCCGGGGATACGGACGCCGGGGAGAACCCAATGGTCTTTTCGGCCAGCCTGCTGATTGGAGCCGACGGCGCCTATTCCACTGTGCGCCGAGAACTCGGAATTCCCACACGTGGCCGTAATTACCCCGATACATACCTGATGGGGGATTTTCCCGACGCCGGTGACGACGGACCCACTGCTGTGCTGCATCTGGAACCGGGCGGGATCGTGGAGTCTTTCCCCATGCCCGGGCAACTGCGCCGCTGGGTGGTTCACACCGACACACTGCTGTCCTCAGCTAGCGCCGCCGATTTGGCGGCGCTCATTCATACGCGCACAGGCGTCAGCGTGGCAGCGGAGGCAAATAGTATGCTCAGCGCTTTTCCGGTCAGTGCCCGTCTGGCACTGCGGATGGTACAGGGGCGGACGGCTTTAATCGGAGACGCCGCACACCAGATCAGCCCGATCGGCGGCCAAGGCTTGACCTTGGGCTGGCTCGACGCAGCCGCGCTGGCCCCGATCATTGTGGCTGCGCTCAGGGGAGAAGAGACGGCACTGCGCTTGAAGGAATTCGAACAAGTTCGGATGGCCGCAGCTACCCGAGCATCCCGGCAAGCGTCGATAAATATGGCGCTTGGACGTCCCTTGCCACGCACATTGCTGCGACGTCGTAACGCCGTCCTTGGTGGGGTTATTCGGGTGCCGTGGCTGGCAGACGCCGTAGCACGCAGGTTCACGATGCAATCTCCCAGACCGGTTAGAGTCCAGTCCGGTTAGAGCCCAGACCGGTTAGAGTCCAGTGAGCACTGCACCCTGCTAGTTGGCGAGCGCCGGAGCCGCAGCCTCCTGTTTTCCCGTGGCCTTCACAACGGCCACCGCAACCGCCGTCGTGACCGGAATGGCCAGAACCAGTCCGATGGAACCGACTAGAATCCGCACCACTTCCTCTGCCAATTCAGAACTGGTCAGCGCATCCAAAAGTGGACGATCATAGAGTGAGACCAAAAGAAGTACCGGTAACGCACTGCCGGCGTAGGCGAACGCGATCGTGTAAACGGTTGAGGCAATGTGATCACGCCCTATGCGCATGGCCGAACGAAAAAGCGTCAGGGCACTGGTCTGCGGTGCAAGCTCGTAGAGCTCCCAGACGGCCGATGACTGGGTGATGGTGACATCGTTGAGCACACCCAGTCCTGAAATGATCAGGCCGCACAAGATCATGCCGGACAAAGACATCCCTTGCGTGAGATTAAGTAACTGGTAGGCGTTATCTCCCGTGCTCCCGGTCAGAGCTGCCGCGTCCACGGCCCATGCCGCCAGCCCCGCCGTAGCCGCCAGTCCAAAGAGTGTGCCAAGAAGAGCTGTGGAGGTCCGTGCCGAGAATCCATGGGCAAAATACAACACCCCAAACATAATGGCAGAGGAACCTACCACGGCCACCAGTAACGGCGGTTTCCCCTGTGCCAAGGCTGGCAGGATGAACCACGCTAGTACGGCAAATGCGCCGCCGAGCCCCACCATAGCTCGCAACCCGCGCCACCTGGCCACAGCGATGACCACCACTGCATACAGCACCGCCAAGAGTCCCAGTGGCACTGTGCGAACGAAATCCATGAACACAAACTGCGGCCCCATGGCCTCCAAGCCGGCGGGCATTGCCGGTAGTTTCAAGTACCGGATGCCTTCGCCCACCTTCACGCCACGAGTTTGGACAATGTCCGGAGTAACCACCACGGGAACTTCGCCCCCACCTTGCACCGAGGTGTGTGCAATGAAGCAGCTCTGCGACTTCTGGGCACTGCCCGGACAGTTTTCAGTGGAGGTTCGCTGGACTGTCCCCGTCAAAATGGCGGCTCCAGGCGCTGCCGTGTACGGGTTTCCAGCGATCGGGCTTGACGAAGAATCCCCCGGCCACAGCAGGAGCATGCCCACTAGCGTCAGCGCGGCCAACGGGGCAAGTATCCAACTCAGTAGGACGACGGCGCGGCGGCGCACAGCTGTGCGCCGCCTCAGTTCACTGCGTCCTAAAGAGGAGTCATCGACGGGTAAATGCGAGTGGCTCACGTTGGAGACAGCCTTTCAATGGTTGTTCTCACGCTCAGTCGTGGACGGGTTACTCGCCAACTACCAGCGTCTCACCGCCGCGAAGAACTGCCGCACCAACTTCAATCATGGGATTGACGACAGCGGCCACGGCTTCCATGGAATCATCAAGTTCAAGAAGCACGGGATACTGGTGCGTAATCAAAGCTAGAAGGTCGTACACTGCCTGCACTGCGGTGTCATGTTCTAGCTTTGGTTCAACTCCCAAGAACACTTCCGACGCTGACTCTGCGGCGTCCGGGGTGAGGGAACCTTGTGAATAGCTCACCGCAAAGGCCTCGATGCGCCCCTTCTTGCTGGCCGCCACGGTGTTGCCAAACGCACTTGCAGCTTCGGCGCGCAGCACAAGTGCCCCATGGGCTCCGGTGAGCTCATCCAAGAACATGCGCTGGACCATCCCGGGCGTGAGAACGCCGGTGGGATCCCACCGATTCACCGCTTCGTAATAGCGGCCCACAACATCACTAAGCTCAACTGAACCGGTGGCCAGATCCTGAACGCGAGCCTCAGCTTCTGCCTCGGTTCCCTCACCAAAAACTGGCAAATTCAGCGCACTGGGCCGTACCTCGACCACGCGGTTACGCTGGAGGACAAAGAGTCCCATTGCCTGCGCAAATTCAGCGCCTGGGGTGCCGGGGGCAACTTTGCTGCGCAACGCCGTCGTACTGAGCAGGCCGGCGGCAAGCGCGCCGTCAGCCTCGCGGCGCAGCATAGTCAGCAAGGTAGCTCCCACACCTGCCCGGCGATGATCCCGCGTGACCTCCACATAAGCCCAGAGCCGTTGTGGGTGCAGCGTGGTGGAATAGACCACGCCGGCTGCGACCGGAATACCTTGGTCCATCGCCACTATGGTCCGCCGCCACGGCTTCGCATCCTGCTCGGGCGCCAGTGCCGTGCGGAACTGCCCGGCTGCGGCGTAATCGGCGTCGCCCCAAATTTCACGCAGCGCTAGGTCATCGCCATCACGCCAAGGCCGGTAGGAGAGTTCAGCCATGCTTTAGGCACCTAGCAATCGGGTAGCCAAGTATGCCTGTACCTGATCGAGAGGAACGCGCTCTTGGCTCATAGTGTCGCGTTCGCGGATAGTCACAGCATTGTCTTCAAGGGTTTCAAAGTCCACAGTGATACAAAACGGTGTCCCGATCTCATCTTGGCGACGGTAACGGCGGCCGATGGCACCGGCGTCGTCAAAGTCGATGTTCCAGTGCTTGCGCAGCGTGTTGGCAAGCTCCTTGGCCTTCGGGGACAAGTCCTCATTGCGGGAGAGCGGGAGCACTGCGGCCTTGACGGGAGCCAGTCGCGGATCCAGCTTCAAAACGGTACGTTTATCTACCCCGCCCTTGGCGTTAGGGGCCTCGTCTTCGGTGAAAGCGTCCACCAAAAACGCCATCATGGAACGTGTCAGGCCAAAGGAAGGCTCGATGACGAACGGCGTGTACCGCTCCCCCGTGGCCTGGTTGAAGTAGCTCAGCTCTGTGCCGGAGCCCTTCGTGTGAGAGTTCAGATCGTAGTCGGTGCGGTTGGCGACGCCCATGAGCTCGCCCCATTCGTTGCCTTGGAAACCAAACTTGTATTCAAAGTCAATGGTCCCTGCAGAATAGTGGGCTCGCTCGTCCTTGGGAACATCAAACTGGCGCATGTTCTCCGGGCTCATTCCCAAGTCCAAGAACCAGTTCCAGCAGAGTTCAACCCATTCCTTGAACCACTTCTCAGCTTCATCTTCTGGCACAAAGAACTCAATTTCCATCTGCTCGAACTCACGGGTGCGGAAAATGAAGTTTCCGGGTGTGATCTCGTTGCGGAATGCCTTGCCGATCTGGCCAATGCCGAACGGCGGCTTTTTCCGGCTGGTGGTGAGCACATTGTTGAAGTTCACGAAGATGCCCTGCGCAGTTTCCGGGCGCATGTACACCATGCCGGATTCACTGTCCACCGGGCCCAGGAAGGTCTTCATCAACCCGGAGAACATCTGGGGCTCGGTCCACTGGCCCTTGGTGCCGCAGTCTGGGCAGACGATGTCGTCCATGCCGTTTTCAGGCTCGCGCTTCTTCTTCGCCGTGAACGCCTCAAGGAGGTGATCTTGGCGGTGACGCTTGTGACACTGGGTGCACTCGACGAGGGGGTCGGTGAACGTGGCCACGTGGCCGGAGGCTGCCCACACGGCCTTGGGCAAGATGATGGAGGAGTCCAGACCCACCATGTCCTCTCGTCCGCGGACGAAGGACTGCCACCATTCGCGCTTGATGTTTTCCTTCAGCTCAACGCCAAGGGGACCATAGTCCCAAGCTGATCGCGAACCGCCATAAATTTCACCGGCCTGAAAGACAAAGCCGCGACGTTTCGCGAGGGAAATGACCTGGTCAAGCTTGGATTGGGGCGCCAAAGTAGTACTCCTGTTATTTACGAGGCCGCTGGGTGCGGTCCGTCCGTGGATAAGCCTACCGGGACGTGGTGAGATGGCGGGAATTGGTCTTGCCCCATTCCGCCGGCGCAATACTGGTGGCGAGTATTGCGCCGGGTACACTATGCGCAATACTGGTGGCAAGTTTTGCGCCAGCAGTACGACGCCGGACTCCGCCTACGCATTTCATCGCCCTTGGGTGCCCACTAGCCAAGTAAGACGCAGGCGGGGCTGCCAAAGCCGATGGTTTGCACCGGTTCCGCTCCCGGGAGACCATCCTGGTCCAAGGAAAATACCGTCACGGTGTCGGAACGCTGATTCGCCACGTACACAACGTTCTCACCCAAGGCCAGATGGCGCGGCCAGTTGCCCCCGGAGTCCACAACCGAAAGCACCCGCGGCACCTCCGGATTATCCCCACAAAGACCCGAAACATCCAGCACCACCAGCGTATTTGCCCCGCGGACGGCTACATAAAGCAGGTCTTGCTCAGCTGCGAGTTCAAGGTGAGACGGGTAGAACTCTTTGGCATCTTCTTGTTCCGCCAAAGAGTATGCCAACGGCGTCCGCAACAGCCACGTCCACGAGTGGTCGGCGCCATCTGCCAGCACGTTGCGCCGGAGCACGTGCAAATGCCCATCCAGCTCCGCTGCCACCAACAAGAAGGCACCCTTGATGGCAACGTGTCGGGGCCCCGAACCCGGTGGCAGTTGGGCTGAGCCACGCAGCACGTGGGAATGGGCGTCGTACTCGTCAATTCGGTCCGCTCCCAAATCCGAGACCAAGACTGTTCCCCAGGGTGTGAACGTCACCTGATGGGCGTGTGACTCGCTCTGGCGGTCAATTACTGGCCCGGTTCCCGGATGAGAGAGCAGATCCGGTGAGGCCGGCGTCGTACTGGCCATAAAACCACCGTCAATTAGTTCGGCGAGCGCAGTCACGCAGGCTGTTCCGGACGTATAGTTCGCGGTCCACACGTCGCTGCCGCACAGGGTGAGATGGCACGGGTCGGCTCCGCCTGAAGATGCCCGCCCCACCAGTTCCAAGGTGCCTGGGTCTAGTGCCACGATCCGCCCTTGGGGCAATTCCTCCACGCTCAGCAAAACCGAACCGCCAGCGGCAAGGTATGACGGATTCACCGCTGCCGTGGCCCGCGCTTCTTCTGAGCCTATGCTGCCGTCCGGTGCCAGAGCGTAGCGCACCACACCTGGCCCCGAACCGTAAGGGGCTTGCGTATAACCGCTAACAAATACGTGCGTTGGTGAACTCATGGTCGTTTCCCTCACGGATCGTGAATGTGCTCCCTGCAACGTTAGCGCCCGGCGGCAAGGATAGCTGTTCCCATGCGGCACAATTACAGTATGAGTTCACACGAGATCATTGACATCCCCATCCGCGACGACATGATCCGGTTAGGCCAGTTGCTAAAGCTTGCCAGCCTGGTCGAGGACGGAGTCGAAGCCACAGACGTCATCAAGGCTGGCCTCGTCAAAGTCAACGGCGAGATTGACGAGCGCCGCGGCCGGCAACTTCACGACGGCGATACCGTGAGCGTCAATGGCGAGACCGTGCGTATCAGCACCAGTAAGTAGCTGCACCCGCTAAGCTTCTGCGAGGACTTTCTGGGCTAAGAATTCGCTCACGTGTGCCATTTCCTGGGCGTTGATGCCGTGCCCGATCCCGGTATAGAGGACCTTCGTGAGCGTTGTATGGCCACGCAACCAGCTGTTGGTGAGCTCCACTGATTCGGCAGAGATGACGGGGTCGCCCTGGTCTCGGCCCAGAAAAGCGGGGGCTTAACAGTGCCTGTGGTTGCGTCGTCAAAGTACGGGTTGCGCTCCGCTGTGACCACGAAGCCCGAGAGTCCGACGACGGCGGCATAGTCCGCGGGACGGTGCCGCATCAACGTTGTCGCCATGCACATGCCCTGCGAGAAACCAAGCAGAGTGACGGAGCTGTGAGCGCCACGGACAGAATCCAACCAAGCCTCGATGCTAGCGGCGGTGTCAATGACGGCGTCCAAAGAGTAAGTCAGATCCGTGCGCAGTGGAAACCAGGCATAACCAGGTCCTGCCTGCTGCGGAGCTCTGACACACGCCACTGTGAACTCTGCTGGAAGCTGGCTGGCCAAAGCAAAGAGGTCAGCTTCATCGGCACCATAGCCATGAAACATAACCAGCAACGGGCTTCCTGCGCGCTCGTTTTCCGGACGGGACCAAAGGACTGTGGGGGTTTCACTCATGCCCATCATTCTTTCACGCGCCAGCAATCAGAACGAACGGGAGGTGGCGCAAACTAACCCACTGCGGGCAGGATGGAAACGTGAATGTTTCTACGCACCCTGAAAATTTAGATGCTGTACCCGCCTCTCGCCACCCCTGGAGCAGATATGTGGCCCTGGGCGATTCCTTCACCGAAGGAATCGGTGACCCAGAGCCCAGCAGCCCGGGCGGCTACCGCGGCTGGGCCGACAGGTTAGCGGAAGAACTAAGTCGCGGACACGAGGACTTCCGTTACGCCAACTTGGCCATTCGGGGCCGGTTGTTGGCCCAAATCTTGGACGGACAGCTGGAGCCAGCACTGGAACTCAAACCGGATCTCATCAGTATCTCCGCCGGCGGCAACGATCTCATCCGGCCAGGTTCCGATCCCGATGCCTTGGCGGAAAGACTGGATGTAGCGGTGGGCCGCATGAGCGCAGCTGGCGCAACAGTCCTCCTGTTCAACGGCCCGGACATCCGCGATACCCCCGTGCTAGGCATGGTCCGCGGACGCGTGGCCATCTATAACGAAAACTTGCGGACCATCGCTGCCCGCCACGACGCCGTCGTGGCAGATATGTGGTCGCTGCGCGAACTGACGGGCTCACAAATGTGGGCGGACGATCGGCTGCACTTTGCTCCGCTGGGCCACCACACCATTGCCATCATGGCGCTCAACGCCTTGAACGTCCCACATTCGCTGGTGCCCGCACTGCCCAAGCCACTGCCAGCACAGAAGTGGCAGGCTGCTCGGTCCGAGGACCTAGTCTGGGCGCGCGAGTTCCTCATGCCGTGGGTGCTTCGACGGCTCCGCCACCAGTCCTCAGGTGATGGCATTTTGGCCAAACGCCCTACCCCAGGACCCGTCTTTGGTGCCGCTTTTACCTCGGGGCTGGAACAGGAAGCCGACGGCGGAACGGCAGGGTAAGAGCACAGCGCCCCAGAGCATGCCATAAAAGCCCACCAAGATTGGTTACTATGCCACGCCTGCGGACCGTCGAAGTGATGTCCGGGCGACTAGGATGGAGTAAGGCGTGAAGGTCGGCGCCCCGGTGTTTTCGTACCGGCTTATGGAAGAGGTTCGTTGTGCTTGGAGTTTTGAACCCCCTGGCAGGCGTTGATGTGGCGTCGTCAGCTTCGACCAGTTCGTTTTTTCAGCCGTGGTTTGTCTTTGTCATTGTCGGCATTGCGATGTTATCCAGCGTCCTAAGAGCCGCTAACCGCAAGAAGCGAGCCGCAGAGCAGTCCCGTAACGGCTACCCGTCCTCTGGCCGGAGCATAGTGGCGGCTTCTCTCTCGCGGGACTCCACTGTGAGCGGCCAGCACGCTGGCGGTCTTCAGGGCACTGTTGCACGCAACACTGCCGTTCCCTACCAGGGAACGCTCCTGAACGGAATCCCTATCAAGGGCTACGGCTCCGATCCCAATCAGATGGGTGCTGGGTTCGCCAACGAGCGCATGAAGGCTGAAGCCGAACTCAAGCGCCAGCTCGATGCTCTGGACACTGCACGACGCGCGGGCCAGGTCACTGCGGAGCAATACGCCATGCACCGCGAGGCAATTTTCAAGAATTTCTAGACGCCGACGCGCCACCCCGCCGTTAGCTGGGCAAACCACAGATCACGGGGCCCGCAGCTAAACCGGGAAGAACGATGCCTTCAAGAGATTACCCACAGCTTCCACCTCGGTCAGAAAGCCGTCGTGGCCTATGGGCGAATCGATCCGACGCACCGTGTTCTCCCCGGGCAGTGCAGCGGCCAGTTCTTCGGACTGCGCCGGAAAATATAGTCGATCGCTGTTAACGGCCGCCACGAGAAACTCAACGTCCTGGGCCCGATATAGTGCTTCCTTGAGGGTTCCACGTCCGCGCGTGACGTCATGGCTCATCAGAGCCTCGGTGATGACAATGTAACTGTTAGCGTCAAAACGGCCCACGAGTTTGTGAGCTTGATGGTCAAGATAACTTTCGACCCGGTAGCGCTCAGTTCGCGATCTTCCAGGTTTTGACGGCAGTCGCTTTCCGCTTACAGGGTTCTCGCCATCTTGTGCAGCCCGGCCAAAACGCTGACCCATCTCAGCCTCGGATCTGTACGTGATGTGCGCGATCCGCCGGGCAAGACCCAAGCCTGCTGTCGGTGCCACGTCGTCGTAGTAGTCGCCTCCGGCAAAGTTGGGATCCTGACGAATCGCAAGCACTTGGGCTTGAGCAAAAGCAATTTGTTCAGCGGTGCTGGCCGCGCAAGCAGCCACCACGGCGCACCGGTGTACACGCTCCGGGAACGTAATGGCCCATTCAAGCGCGCGTGCCCCACCCATGGAGCCGCCAATGACGGCGTGCCATGAGGTAATTCCTAATCTGTCAGCCATCTTCGCTTCGGCATTAACCGAGTCGCGGATTGT
This sequence comes from Arthrobacter cryoconiti, assembly GCF_020905375.1. Taxonomy (GTDB): domain Bacteria; phylum Actinomycetota; class Actinomycetes; order Actinomycetales; family Micrococcaceae; genus Specibacter; species Specibacter cryoconiti. Next base: position 456,707 of record NZ_JAJJBU010000003.1, on the reverse strand, counting down.
GACGAACGGGAAGCGCGAGCCGTACGGGACGCCGTCGTCTCCAATGCTGGACGGGCCGGTGGAACCGTAGCAACCACCGAGCATATTTGCACAGAGAACGAAGTACTTGTTGGTATCGATAACCTCCCCCGGGCCAACCAAACCTTCCCACCAGCCATCTTCCTCGGAGTCGCCGCGACTAACGTGCGTGCTCCCCGTGAGAGCATGCTGGATGAGCACTGCGTTCGTGCCGGCCGCGTTCAGTGTTCCCCAACATTCAAAGGCCACCGTCACCGAGGTGAGCAATCCCCCCGTTTCGAGCTCCAACGCCCCGATCTGTACCGAACGCAAGACACCCCCACCCTGGCCGACGGCGGCCGACCACGAGCTCTCTGCCGTCACGGGCTCGCACCCATCCGTTGCCGGGGCGCCCATGTCAATCTTCGGCGTCGCCATGTTCGCCTCTCCTACGCTCGATCGCACGTGTTGTGGCAAAAGTTCACACAGATTTTGCGCCGCGGAATCCGGCTTCAAGATCGGCAATGATGTCCTCTACGCCTTCCAGACCCACGGAGAGGCGGACAAGGCCAGGACGTACGCCAGCAGCGAGTCGCTGCTCTTCGGAGAGTTGGGCGTGCGTGGTTGACGCCGGATGGATCACAAGTGATCGAACATCTCCCAGATTTGCTACATGGGAGTGCAATTCCAGAGAGTCCACGAAGCGCTTTCCAGCTTCTAATCCGCCAACAATGTCAAAGGAGACGATGGCACCGACGCCCTTCTGCCCGTACTTGCGGCCACGCTCAAACCATGGGCTGGAAGGGATTCCCGCATAGGCTACGGCTTCGACGTTTTCATTGCTTTCTAGCCATTTTGCCACGGTGACAGCGTTACTCACGTGGCGTTCCACGCGCAAGCTCAACGTTTCTATCCCTTGGGCAATGAGGAAGGCGTTGAATGGAGAAATTGCGGAGCCGAGATCGCGCAGCAACTGCACGCGAGCCTTGAGAATGTAGGCCAGATTTGCACCCAGGGCGCTACCAACACCTAGATCTCGCGCGTAAACCAGACTGTTGTAGGACTCATCCGGGGTGTTGAAGCCGGGGAATCTTGCTGGTTCGGCGGCGAAGTCGAATTTGCCGCCGTCGACGATCACCCCACCTATGGCCGTCCCATGCCCGCCCAAGTACTTCGTGGCGGAATGGATCACGAAGTCTGCGCCCCATTCCAGCGGACGGATCAGGTACGGGGTAGCCAGGGTGTTGTCCACAATCAGCGGTACACCGGATTCGTGCGCGATCTCGCTGATGTCCTCAAGGTTGAGCACGTCCTGGCGCGGGTTGGAGACCGTCTCCCCAAAGAAGGCCTTGGTGTTCGGGCGGACGGCATCCCGCCATTCATCCAGGTTGTCCGGGTCGGAGACGAACGTGACATCAATACCTAGGCGCTTGAGCGTATGCGCCAGCAGATTGAAAGTGCCACCGTAAACGCTGGGGCTGGAGACGATGTGGTCCCCGGCCTGCGCCAAGTTCAAGATCGCGAAGGTCGTGGCGGCCTGCCCAGACGCGAGCAGGAGCGCACCAACGCCACCTTCCAAGCTGGCAATGCGTTGCTCGACGGCGTCAGTGGTCGGGTTACCGATGCGCGTGTAAATCGGTTCCAGCTCCGCGAGTGAAAAGCGTGCCGCCGCACTTTCCGTGGAGGGGAAGACAAACGACGTTGTCTGGTAGATCGGAAGTGCCCGGGCGCCAGTAGTGGCATCCGGTTCTTGACCTACATGAATCTGACGGGTTTCAAATGACCAACCGTTGCTCACTGTGAGCTCCTTTGACACTATGGACCCACCAAAAGTTCGACCCAGACCGTAATGACGGCAGGATTGAGCTCGAAAGTGCAGTGTGTCCGCGCTTGCACCGAAACCGGGCGGTTCGGTGCCAGGTCTTCACCCGGGGCACCCCACCGCGGTGGAGGGTTGCCGACCAGCGAGCCGGGGCTTGTCGCTGGCACTCATGACCTATATCTAGTGTGCGAGAGAATCCGCACGCAATGCAACAATATGACGGCTATATGACTCTTGTCGAATTAATGCTGGACTTTTCTTGTTTTTAGTCGCTTGGGCCGAATAAATGCATCCAAAAATCGTTTTCTGGACTCATTATACTTAAAGCACGACGCCGGAGCTTCCTGGGTTCTCTACGGTTTGAGTCCCGCTCTGCGCAGCGCTTCCGCCATGGCAGTGTCAGCGGCCGGGGCGCTGCGGCCTTCAGTTTTTGCGGCTCGTTCCGGGTTGACTGCTCGTTCCGGGTTGACGGACCGTCCCTGGCTGACGGACCGTCCCTGATTGGCTGGTCGTGACCGGTTGATTGGCCGTCCCGTTCCACTGGACTGAGGAGAGTTTTTGCCGTCGCCCGAGCCAGCCAGCACCCGGGGCGAACCTCCCCGCGCACCTCTGGATCCGGCGTCGTTCCCGCGCCCCGCCGGGGCATTGTCATCGAGGCGCAGGGTCAGGGAGATGCGTTTGCGTTCCGGTTCCACCTCCAGGATTTTGACACGGACCACTTGCCCGGACTTGACCACAGAGTGCGGATCGGAGACAAAGGTGTTGCTCATCGCGGAGACGTGAACCAGCCCGTCCTGGTGCACCCCAATGTCAACGAACGCACCAAACGCGGCCACATTGGAGACAATGCCTTCCATGATCATCCCCACACGCAGATCCGTGATTTTTTCAACCCCTTCGGCAAATGTGGCGCTCTCAAAGCGGGGTCGAGGGTCCCGGCCAGGCTTTTGCAGCTCCGCCACAATGTCCTTCACAGTAGGGAGGCCAAAGTCACCGTCGATGAACGCGGTGGGATCCACGGACGCCACCGCCGGCACGCCACCGGAAATGTCGGTGCCACGAGCACCGGCCGCAGCGAGAATTCTTCGCGCCACACCATAGGCCTCAGGGTGCACACTGGAGGCATCCAGTGGCTCAGCACCTCCTGTAATCCGCAGGAATCCGGCACACTGTTCAAACGCTTTAGGCCCTAATCTTGGAACTTTCAGCAACTCCCGGCGCTTCCCAAATGGCCCGTGCTCATTCCGGTGGGCAACGATGTTCTCACTGAGCAGGGGCCCCACTCCGGCAACCCTTGCCAGCAGTGCAGGAGAGGCAATGTTGAGATCTACGCCTACGGCATTCACGCAGTCCTCCACCACGGCGTCAAGGGAGCGTTCCAATTTGGCCGGGGTGAGATCGTGTTGATATTGACCCACACCAATCGATTTTGGATCGATCTTGACTAGTTCCGCCAGGGGATCCTGGAGACGACGGGCGATCGAGACGGCGCCCCGTAGCGAGACGTCCATACCGGGCAGCTCGGCGCCGGCCAAAGCAGAGGCGGAGTACACGGATGCACCCGCTTCCGACACCACCATTTTGACCACAGAGCGCTGTGGGTCCACACGCTTTAGTTCGGCAAGTAGTTCGCCGGCTAACTTATCGCTTTCGCGGCTGGCAGTGCCGTTTCCGATGGCAACAAGCTCCACGTTGTATTTCCGGCACAAGATCACCAAGCTTGCCAAGGCCTCGTTCCACCGTTTTGCGGGCGCATGCGGATAAATAGTGTCAGTGGCTTGCACTTTGCCGGTACCATCCACCACGGCGACCTTGGTGCCCGTCCGAAGTCCTGGGTCCAGGCCCAGCGTGCAACGGTTCCCAGCGGGAGCTGCAAGTAATACGTCACGCAAATTGGCGCCAAAAACGCGCACCGATTCCTCCTCCGCGGACGCGAACAAACGCACGCGTAGATCGATCGAGAGTCGCGTCAAAATACGCGTACGCCACGCCAGCTTGGCGCCTGTCATCAGCCAGCTGTCAGCGGCTCGACCGCCTTCGGAAATACCCAACGAATGAGCCACGGCGTTTTCATAGCGGGCTCTGGCCTGCGTCTGGGCATCCGCATCGCGGGTATCGGCCTCGGCCAGATCCAGGGCAAGTACACCCTCTTTTTCACCGCGAAGCAGAGCCAATACTCGGTGACTCGGCAGCGTATGCAATGGCTGGGCAAAGTCGAAGTAGTCTTTGAATTTCTCTCCCGCGGCGTCCTTCCCAGTTTTCACGGATGAGCGCAAACGTCCTGTGGTCCACAGTCGCTCCCGCAAAGTACCTAGCAAGACGGCGTCCTGACCAGCGCGCTCAATGAGGATCGAACGGGCTCCTGCCAGTGCATCGTCACCGATGGCAATGCCGTGCTCCCCCGAAACGAATCTCTCCGCCGCGACGGATGGCGCCGTGGACGGGTCTCTCAAAAGCAGATCCAACAAGGGCTCAAGCCCAGCTTCGCGGGCAGCGTCGGCTTTCGTTTTACGTGTCGACTTGTATGGCAGATACAGGTCTTCAAGGTCAGACTTAGTGGCGGCAGCATCAATAGCTACCCGCAGTTCACGACTCAGCTTCCCGAGACCATGGATGGTTTCCAATACACCGCGCCGGCGGGCCTCCAACTCACGAAGGTAGCGTAACCGCTCCTCGAGCTCGCGCAGTTGCGCGTCATCGAGTGTGTCGGTCGCTTCTTTCCTGTACCGCGCAATAAACGGGACGCTGGCGCCGTCGTCCAGCAACCCAACAGCGGCACGAATCTGGCCTGCACGCACCCCCAATTCAGCGGCGATGGTAGCGCTAATGCGAGCCTCAACCGCGGCCGCATCGGGCAGAACTAAAGCAGGTTGGATTGGGATATTTGCTGGCGCGCAGGAATCAGTCACACCTCAATTCTGCCCCACCGAAGAGCAACTAGCACGCACAGTCTCATTCCATGCCCCACCTAGCTTAGGTAAGCCTAACTCGAGAGGCTCATCACAAAGTGCCAAGATGAACGCATGCGAATGGATCATGTTTCTTACGCCTGTGAATCAGATGGATTGGCTGCCACCACGGAGCGAATCTCTTCCGCCCTGGGAATCGATGCAGTGCGTGGCGGAGTCCACCCCCGCTTCGGCACCCGCAATATGATCATCCCCCTCACCGATCACCACTATCTCGAAGTGGTTGAGGTGCTGGACCACCCTGCATCGGACAAGGCACCGTTCGGCCAAGCCGTGCGCGCCCGATCCGCAGCAGGAGGGGGCTGGATGGGCTGGTGTGTTGCCGTGGAAGACCTTGCCCCGTTCGAGGAACGCCTAGGACGCAGCGCAGTTCCCGGTAACCGAAAGTTCCCTGACGGACAAGAACTTGTCTGGCAGCAGATTGGCATCAAGGGCTTGATCGCCGATCCACAGGTTCCCTACATGCTTAAATGGGAGGGCGACCCCGCCCTTCACCCCTCCCAGGCGCGCCCCTCCGAGGTTCGACTTGCCTCCCTGACCATAGCGGGCAGCGCCGAGCGCGTCACTGAATGGCTGGGGCAGCCCGTTGAATGCCCGCTGGAGGACGTCTCCGTTGAATGGATCGCCCCCCGCGGAACCCCCGGCATCATGAGCGTGACCTTTGAGACAGCAAAAGGGCCCGTCACGATCTAGATTTTCTAAAGACTCCATGGGGCAGACCCGTGGGATCGAGTTTCACTACGCGAGATCAATGGGCGTTGCCGCACTGCGGCAGCGCCCTTTTGTTTGCCGCCCGGCTTTATGCCACCCGGCTTTATGCGGCCCGGGCCCCGACGACGGAGTCCTTGCACTCTGCTTACACCGGCTCGCTTTCCTACGTCTTAGCCGAAGCCGAGGGCCGGTCCCATGGTGAACGCGGCGATGTCCACGAGCGAGTGCGCCACAACGAGCGGCATGAGGCGCCCATACTTTTTGTACAACCAGCAGAACAATAAGCCCATAAGGAAATTGCCGAAGAACGGTCCAAAGCCCTGATAGAGATGGTAACTGCCGCGGATAGCAGAGCTCAGCACCGCTGCGGCCACTGCCGACATACCAATTTTCTCTAACCGCCCCAGCAAATAGCCAACCATGATGACTTCCTCAAGAAGCCCGTTATGGATGGCGGAGAGCACCAGAACCGGAATGGTCCACCAGTATTGGTTCAGGGCGCTGGGAATGATCTCGGTAGTGATGCCAAGGGCTCGTCCCGCAGCGTATAGGCCTAGCGACGGCACCCCAATGACCACCAGAAGCCCCAGAGCGCTGAGCCCATCCTTCCAGGGCTGAGCTAAGTCCAAACCCAGGCGTCGAAACACTGACTTTCCGGGTTCTGCCAAGAGGAAGAACACCAACAAGACCGGGACGATCGCGAAGAAGATCCCCAGAAGCTGATACGTCAGATCGAAGATTTCGCGATTGTTGCGCACCACATTCAGCGTTGATGTACCTGCTGAAATGGGCGCCTTGGACATCTTTTCCGCCAACTGCACCACCGAATACACGGCCGATTGCCCCAGTGAGAGCCCCAAGACCAGCAACACTTCAAAAATAAGTCTGCGCCGCCCCCGTTTCCCCCAGCCTTGGATCGCCATACCGGAACCTGCTGGGGTGTCAGGCACCGCGTCAACAGAACCATTTTTACCCAAGGGGACAAGGCCGGCGTCGTGCGCGGGATTAGCGGTCGGCTCCACAGTCATAAATACATCATGCCCCGCCGCAGCCCATTTTGGGTGAGTGGACGTATTAGGCTCGTCCCATGAGCGCTCCACGCCAGATCATCATGGTCCGCCACGGACAGTCGGCCGCCAATTTTGACCAGAGTATTTACAACCGGATTCCGGATTACCGGATTCCGCTCACGGAAAGCGGCGTGGCCCAGGCCAAAGTGGCCGGAGAGTCGATCCGCCGGCAACTGGACGGGCAGAAGGTGTGCGTTTACGTCTCGCCCTACTTACGCGCTTACCAAACCCTAGAAGCCCTGAATTTGGGTGACCTGGTAGAGCGGACCATAGAGGAGCCACGTCTGCGCGAGCAGGATTGGGCAAACTTTCAAAACCCGGCCGAAATTGCGGATCAGAAGGAGTTACGCAACGCGTACGGGCACTTCTTCTATCGATTCAGGGAGGGCGAGTCCGGCTCAGACGTGTTCGATCGTGTGTCCTCGTTCATGGAGACCCTCTACCGTCATTGGTCCAAACCGGATTATGCGCCCAACACGCTACTGGTCACCCACGGACTGACCATGCGGCTATTTTGCATGCGCTGGTTCCACTGGTCCGTGGAGTACTTTGAATCGCTGAACAACCCGGGCAATGCACAAATCCGCTCATTACTGGCCGATTCTGGCCGTTACCGACTCGACACCCCGTTTGAACAATGGACTTATGCGCATCCTGGGACCACCGTTATGGATGCGCCCACTCATCTTTGGTAGCGGGATCCGGTGAGCAATCGCCGAGTCAGACGGAGCGCTGCGAGAGCGGCGGAGCTCTCCGTCGCTCTCGCAGCGCTCCGTCTGACTCGCGGCGGAAACCCAATACGTAAGAGTTCACTGTCCTAATTAGGGATTTTAGGAAAGGTAAGGGTAGCCTAGCCTAGGCGCTGGGATTCCATTGTCAACGACGAGACGACGTATGGAGTTTTAGGTGCTGGCGACCTTGATAATAGGCCTGCGGGAGGGGCTCGAAGCGGCACTGATCGTCGGAATGATCGCGGCGTTCTTGCGCCGGAATGGCTCCTCACTTAAACCCATGTGGCTGGGAGTCGGCGCTGCAGTGCTAATTAGTGCCGGCATCGGGATTGTCTTGGAGTTGCTCGCAGCAGCACTCCCTCAGCAGCAGCAAGAAGCCATGGAGACCCTCATTGGCGCAGCAGCTGTGGCGATCGTGACGTTAATGATTTTGTGGATGAGCAAAAACGCGCGCTCCATGAAGTCCGCCCTGGAGACGCATGCCGGGGCCGCACTAAAAGCTGGCTCAGTGTTCGCTTTGGCTGGCATGGCTTTTTTAGCGGTCTTACGCGAAGGTATTGAGACGGCTGTGTTCATGGTGGCAGCCTTCCAATCCTCACTCAGTCCTGTCTCGGCCGGGACTGGCGCCGTTCTCGGTCTGGTCATTGCATCGGGAATTGGTTTGTTGCTTTTCCGCGGCGCTATCAAAATCAACCTCACTAGATTCTTCGCTGTCACCGGCGCATTTCTTGTTTTCGTGGCTGCTGGGCTGGTCATGAAGTCGCTGCGCACCGCGCACGAGGCTGGCTGGCTGAACATCGGCCAAGACGCCACCCTCAGCTTGGCCCGGCTGGCCCCCAATGGCAGCGCTAGGGCCGCCATCCTCACCGGCGTTTTCGGAATCCCCAACGATCCCCGCCTCGTTGAGGTCCTTGGCTGGGCCTTGTATCTACTCCCAATGCTCGCTTTTGTGCTGTGGCCTCGCACGTGGCGTCCAAGCGTTGGCTCACTCCCCCGCTTCCAGTTCGCCGCTGCTGGCTCCTTTGGCGTTGCGGCGCTGACATTGGCTATTTGTGCGCCTCTCGCCCTTGCACCAGCCCCCTCTCCTTTAGCTTCGACGCCGGTTCTCACCGCGAGCGGGCAGCCGGCAGGAACCATCCGCGTCACCGTGGCCAAGGCAAAGAGTGGCATAGAACTGTCCATGAACCCCGTTGAGGGTCCATCCTCAACATTCGCTTTGACCGGCCATGGCACCGAGTCACATGCAGGCCGCACTGCAGAGGTATTCACTGCGGAGGCCGTACAGGGCGAAACGGCGGACCCAGAAAAGGTCAGTTCTGCCGATCTAGCAGGCCTGAACGGGGGCAGGATGCCAGTCGGAATCAGTGCTCAGCAAAACCCTGGCCCCTTCGACGCCGACTGGAACCACAAAGGCAAGCTCACCGTCTGGCTTGTCAACGGGGTAGTCCTTGATGCCGTCAATGACGCTGCGGCAACGCTGACGCTTCGAGGAGGTGGGCTCGCTGCTTCGCGGACCATCGCGGTGGCCGCAGTCGGACAATGGCATGTGCCAGAGGATCTTGTCAGCGCGTCAGCCAAGGAGCTTACTGCCCACGAATCGGCCGTTTCGGAGATCTCACTCTGGAGCGTCTACCTGCCGATCGTCATTTTCATCTCAGCCCTGTTCCTGCTCCGGTTGGGCCGCAAGAGCCACCGCCGCGCCCGGCAACGTGACATGCAAACGTAAAAATCCTGTTCGAACGCAAGGAAACGTTGCCGCTCGCCGCATGAACCCATGTTCCCTATCTACTCACGAACCGCACAACAATTACATCCACCACCGCTCCAGAACGCCATCTCCCACTGCTTTATATCGACACAGTTTTATCGTCATAGCTCTATACGCACGTTTTCTCTGACCGTTTCCTGTTCCACCGATTCTAAGGACCGCTTCATGCCTACGGCCACTTCATCCATCATCCGTTTCCGTGCACTAACTCCCGCAGTGTTGGCAGGTTCCGCCGTCCTGGCCCTTTCTCTGGCAGCCTGTGGCGGGACAGCAGCCCCGGGGGTGCCGACGGCGTCAGGAGGGGCGGGTGCCGCTCCAGCTAGCAACGGAGCGGCTCAGGTTGCGATCAGTGTTGAAAGAGTCAACGGCACCGACCAATGTGTTCCCAGCTTCACCAGCGCGGCAGCCGGTCCCGTCACATTCACCATCACTAATAAGGACGCCTCTGGCATCAGCGAAGTGGAATTGCTCAGTGAGAAGAGAATTCTTGGCGAACGGGAGAACGTAATCCCGGGACTCAAGCCAGTCACCTTCACGCTCACTCTTGCCGGTGGCAGCTACCAGATCTACTGTCCTGGCGCTGGCACCGAAACAGTACCCTTCACCGTCACGGGCGGAAGTTCCACCGCGGCCGCTGGAGGCACCGCTGACCTCCTCAAAGAAGGCACTGACGGCTATGCGAAATATGTTTCCGGACAGGTGGAAAGCCTGGTGACGGCCGTAGCGGCCCTCAAAGTTGCCGTTGATTCCGGAGACGTGGAGGCGAGCCAAAAGGCCTATGCGGCTGCACGGCCGTTTTTCGAGCGGATAGAACCGGTGGCAGAGAGCTTCCCGGATCTTGACCCGGCACTCGATCTGCGTGTGGCCGACGTCGAACCAGGTACACCATGGACAGGCTTCCACCCTCTGGAAAAAGACCTCTTCACGGCTAAAACCATCACAGCTGACACTAAAGCGTTGGCTGCTGGCATCGTCACTAACATCGCTAAACTCAAGACGCTGACCGACGGGCTCAACTATCAACCAGAAGAACTGGCCAATGGAGCCAGTGGATTGTTGGAGGAAGTGCAATCCGCCAAGATCACCGGAGAGGAAGAAGCATATTCCAAGCTGGATCTTGTTGATTTTGTGGCCAACATCGAAGGCTCCCAGCAAGCCTTCGAATATCTCAAGCCGGCTCTCACCAAGATTGATCCGGACCTGACAACGCAGATTTCAGCACAGTTCGATACCGTCAACACAGCCATGGAAAGCTATAAGGACGCCAACGCACTGGGCGGATACAAGTCATACACCGATGAACTCAAGCAATCCGATGCCGCGAAACTCACTGGGCTCATCCAAGCTCTCCAGGCCCCATTGGCCAAGATTGCCGAAAAGGTAGCTACCGTCTAATGAGCGCTCAAGACCGCCACGAGTCACCCGACTCTGCGCCACCCAGACCGGTTGGGGGCGTAAGCCGTCGACGCTTCCTCGGAGGCGCCGGCACGGCAACCGCGGCCACCGCGGGTGGCTTCGTCCTTGGTGCCGGTGGCGTGCTTGCGGCCACTGCAACGACGGCGTCTGGCGAGGACACCTCACCAGCCGCTTTACTGACACGAGGGGAGGCTGCAAACGATCTCCTCAGCTATCCCTACTATGGAGAGCATCAAGGCGGAATTGCCACCCCACCACAGAACCACTTGGTTTTCACGTCCTTCGATGTGAGAGCCACCAGTGCGGTGGAGTTGCAGCTGGTGTTGGCAAAGTGGTCCGCAGCCATGGCAGAAATGACGGCCGGGCGGCCCGTAGGCAAAGTCGAGCCAACACGTGAACACGGCATCCCGGTGGACACCGGTGAAGTGTTTGACACAGGACCCCAGGGGCTGACCCTGACGCTGGGCTTTGGCCCATCATTATTTGACGGCCGGTTCGGGCTGGAAAAGTTCAAACCCCTTAATTTCGACGACCTGCCGGCAATGGCCGGGGAATCGTTGAATCCCGCTTACACGGGCGGAGACCTGTGTATTCAGGCCTGCGCGAATGATCCCCAGGTGGCCTACCACGCGGTGCGGAACCTGGCCCGAATGGCACGCACCCAAGTCAGTACCAAATGGACCGTCTTGGGATTCGGCCGGGCTTCCGCTGGGCCCGCACAGAAAACACCTCGGAACCTACTCGGTTTCAAGGACGGCACCCGCAATGTCAGCACGCCGGACGACTTCGCCCAGCACGTATGGACCGGAAAGGAGGCCGGGCAGCCATGGATGGAAGGCGGAACGTACTTAGTGGCCCGTAAAATCCACATGCTCATCGAGACGTGGGACGAGGACACGATCGGCGATCAGCAATCCATCTTTGGCCGCACCAAACAAGAAGGCGCCCCGCTCTCCGGAAAGCTCGAGCACGACGTGCCCAACTTCCACGCAACGGAAGGGAACGATCCACTGATTCCGGCCGACGCGCACATGTCATTAGTCGCACACGAGAACAATGGCGGGACAAAGGTTCTGCGACGCAGTTATAACTTCACCGATGGGCTGGATTCTGTGGGCCGCCTCGATGCTGGTCTGATGTTCCTGTGCTTCCAAAAGGATCCTGAGCAGTTTGTGAAGTTGCAAAGGAAGCTGGGCCTTTCCGACAGGCTCAATGAATACATCCGACACGTGGGTTCTGCGGTGTTCGCAGTGCCTGCCGGGCTGCCCGAGGCCGGTAACTACTACGGCAAAGAGTTCTTCCGCTGAGGCTTCCAGGCGCTGAAATGCAGGCGCTGAAACCTGGGCGATGCGAAACTTAAGCGGTGGGGGCCACAGTGACCTCGGTACCGGCTTCTTGGAACGCGGCTAATTGTTCCTCCGTGATACCGGAATCCGTGATGAGCTTGTGGAATCGATGATCTTCCATAGTGGCAAACGCGCGCTGACCAATCTTGGAGGAATCCGCCAGCATGTAAGTTTCAGATGCTCGGCGGGCCATGCGCGAGTTCACTAGCGCCTCACCTTCGTCGTTGATCGTCGGACCCGTTCTGGCCTCGATGCCGTTGACCCCGATGAACGCAATGTCCAGTGCCACCTTTTGCAAAATGGAATCAGCATACGGACCCACCAGTTCGTAGGAACGCGGGTTGAGGATCCCGCCCGTGACCATAATCTTAAAGTTGGGCCGGATAGCAAGCTGCGCTGCGATGTTGATGGCGTTGGTGACCACCGTCAAGGTTGGCCGGTTGGATTGTTCCATCAGATCCTCCCGGGTGGAGAGCACCTGGGCCAGTGCCGTGCTGGTAGTACCCCCGCAGAGCCCGATCACAGCGCCTTTGAGAACTAAGGCGCTGGCTGCCAAAGCAATGGCGTGCTTTTGGGCAGAATGATCATCCCGGTTATACCGGCCCGGTAGCTCGTAGGAGACCGAACCGGAGGTGGCACCTCCGCGTGTACGGGTCAGTAGCCTTTCATTGGCTAAGGAGTCCAGATCTCTGCGAGCGGTGGCCGGAGAAACTCCCAACGTCTCTACGATCCCCTCAACTTCGACCTGGCCATCTGCCGCCAGTAGGTCCAAAATTGCCGCCAAGCGTTCGGTCCGATTCATGACGCTACTTCCCTAGAATATGATGGTGATCGCACAGGACCGGTCCACAGAAAACTTGCAGGCGTGGACTATTTGGCGCTGGCGAACAGCGCCAACAACCGGGCAACTTCGGGTACCAGCGCCGCTCGTCCTGCACCTAAGTACTTGCGGGAATCTACCACGTCCAGGTTATCCGCCAGGTACTCGCGCACCGCCCGCGTGAAGAAGCCGTTGAGATGGGTGGAGACGTTAATCTTTGTCATACCAGCCACGATGGCTGCCACAATGTTCGCATCGGAAACACCGGAGGATCCATGCAGCACCAGCGGCACATCCAAGGCAGCCTTAAGCTCGGCGATGCGCGCCAAGTTCAACGCTGCGCTGCGTTCAGTCATGGCATGGGAGGACCCCACGGCCACAGCCAAGGCGTCCACGCCGGTGGCAGCTACGAAAGCTGCAGCCTCCGTCGGGTCTGTCAGGACTCCGGGGGCATGAGCTCCGTCTTTGCCTCCCACCTTTCCTAGCTCAGCTTCCACATACACGCCACGCTCATGAGCGTAGGCGGCTACACGGGCTGTCACTTCCACGTTTTGATCGTAGTCATAGTGGGCGCCGTCGAACATAACTGAACCAAACCCCAAGTCCACAGCCTGGTATGCCAGGGCCTCATCCTGCGCATGGTCCAAGTGCACGGCCACGGGCACCGACGCCATGCGTGCCGCAGCCAGAGTGGCCCGTGCGACCGGTTCCAACCCTCCATGGTAGGTGGCGCAATTCTCTGAAATTTGCAAGATGACGGGTAGCCCGGCCGCCTGTGCTCCACCGATCAGACCTTCGATCGTCTCCAAGTGGATGACGTTAAAAGCTCCCTGCCCAGTGCCTGCGCTGGAGGCCAGTTCCATGATGTTGCGCGTGTTGGTCAATGTCATGAAAGGTCCTTAGTGGTTGGTGAGAATAAGTTGTTCGGCCAGTTCCCCATACCGCGAGGAAATCTCCCCCGCACCGGGCATCAGTACGGCAGCTGCGCTCCAGGCGGTGGCTCGGCGAAGGATTTCCCCCAAGTCGCTGACCCCGTTGGCTAGTGCGACGGCGGCCGCACTCACCGCCGCGTCCCCGGCACCTGTGGGGTTTCCGAGCAGCGGTTCCGGGAGTCGAGCTTTCAGGTAGCCTGCCACTCCGGCTTCAAACGCCAGCATGCCCTCTTCACCCACGCTGACAAGGACCCGTTGGGCGCCCAAGTCAATGAGTTTGCGCGCAGCCGTGACAATGTCAGATTCGCCCACGGCCGCGCATAGTTCGTGATTGTTGGGCTTGAGCAAGTCCGCCCCGGCCCGCGCCGCGGCGAGTATGCCACTGCCGGAGGTGTCGATGATGGCGGGCACACCCGCATGGTGAGCCAGCGTAACGAGGCCCGGATAGAAGTCCGCGGGGGCTCCCTCCGGCAGGGAACCTGAGCCGACCAACACGCCTGGCACCCTGACGCCGTCGGCCATTTGCTGCCCTGATAGCTGGTCAATGATCGCGGTGACTAAAGCCTGCCATTCGGAGCTTTGAAGTGCGGGACCGATTTCATTGAAAATGCTGGTGGCGTTGTTGCGAGTGTCCACCATGGCGATGCTGCGCCGAGTTGATACCGCCACGGGAATCAGGTGGTGCTCTATTCCGGAAGCCACCAAGTCATCTCTGAGCTGCACTCCAGAGAGGCCCCCCGCCGTGGCAAGAGCGAAGGTGGGGTGCCCCAACTGGTGGGCAACGCGGGAGACGTTGAGCCCTTTCCCGCCGGCACGGTAGAGCGGTGTGGGAACTCGGTGGGAGGTGCCCAACTCAATCCCGTCGACGGTGTACGTGACGTCAACGGCCGGATTGGGCGTTACCGTCAGGACTAAATTTCTTTCCTTCACAAGGTGCCTCCAGTCAGCAAGGTGCCTCCAGTCAGCAGGGAGCGGGCTTTCAACGCGGATCCGATGAGGCCAGCATTTTCCCCCAGTGAAGCGGGCACGTAATCAGGCCGGCGCTGGAAGGTCAGAAGTTCATCGACGCGCCGTGCGAGTGGAACAAATAAGTCGCTTCCTGCCATTGACAGGCCGCCGCCGAGCACTACTGTATTTGTTCCCAGCATCGCTACACATTGGGCAACACTGAACGCCAGTGCATCCACCGCCTCCGCCCAAATACGCACTGCTGTGACGTCGCCAGCGCGGGCACGCTCAAGGACCTGCCGCGCACCGCCAACCACCGTGCCACATGCTTCCCCATAGCGCCGTGCAATACCACCAGCGGAGGCCAACGACTCTAAAATGACGAGCTTCCCGTCGGGCCCCGGCACCAGCGCATGACCTACCTCCCCTGCATATCCGGCACCCTGGATCCGGTGTCCATCAGCAAAGAAAGCTCCCGCAATTCCGGTTCCAATCACCAGCACGGCGACATCTGATTTCCCGGTGGCAGCCCCTAAGTTAAACTCCGCTTCTCCGGCCATCGCCACATCGTGGCCGAAAGCTACCGGCACCCCTAATGCGGCGGTCAAGGTGGCAGTAAAGGGATAATTCTGCCACCCCAAATTAGCGGAATAGATGCCCACCCCGTTGATCTCATCGACGATCCCCGGGACTGTCACGCCCACGGCCGCGATCTTTTGCTGCGGGTGCGCCTGTGCGTACTCGTGGAACAGTTCCACGATTCGCGCGCAGACAGTATCTCCTGAACGGGCGCCATCCAACGGTGTGCGGTGACGTTGGAGGTCCAAGACCTCATGGCTGGCGACGCCAAGATCCCCGACCACCAACCCGACCTTCATATCAGTCCCACCGACGTCAAAGGCTAGAACGACCCCAGCATCCGAAGAGACGGGGACGCTGGGCATCATCTGTGAATTGTGCGTCAAAGAGTTCATCAATACGTAACTTTCGCAGGAAACAGGAGAAATGCCACGGTCATTTCCTAGGGTATGTTGCCGGAGCCAACCGAAGACCAACCCGGCGGCTCACGTTCGCGCGCAGACGTGATCCAGCCGGCAGGTTAGCTCATCGGCAGGCGAGCGAGAAAACTTGGCAGCATGCCAGCCAGCAGAGGCCAGCCTGCCAGCACTTATGAGTCGGTCAGAATCACGGAGCGGGTGAGGTTGCGGGGCAAATCCGGGTTCATGCCGCGAGCGCGGGCACGTTCAAGTGTGACGCGGTGGACGCGGGCCAGCTCAGCCAGCGGGTGCATGGTGGTGTTGATGTACAGCGCGCCGGTCTTGGCAACGTCCTTATCCAGTCCCTCGGGCTGATCACCAAACATCCAAGTAACACGGTTCGGGGCGGCGATGGAGATGGGGCCGTGACGGTATTCCTTCGCGGGGTAAGACTCTGTCCAGCCCTGCACTGCCTCGCGCATTTTCAGTCCGGCCTCGTTCGCCAGGCCAACTGTCCAGCCCGTGCCTAGGAACGTGAACTGCTCGGCGTCAATTAGCTCTTGCTCAACCGGGGCGCTGACCGCATCTTTGGCCTCTTCGACGGCTCCGAGAAGATCCATGCCCACGCTGGTTAGGAGGTATGCCAAGGCGGTCGTGGCAAAGCGTGTTTGAACGACGGACTTTTCATCCGCATAGGGAAGTTCGACGACGGCGTCAGCGAGGGTCCTGATTGACGAAGAAAGATCGCCCACCAGCGCGACCGTGTGCACAGTACCTTTAAGGGCCGTGAGGATTTCCAAAACTTCGGTGGTGGTCCCGGAACGGGTGATAGCGACAACGGCGTCATAACCGCGCTGCGCGCCCAAGAAAGCCTCGGACGCGGCGAACGCATCTGTGACTCCCTTGCCCGCCGTTTCACGGGCGGCTGCGTAGCTCTGGGCCATGAACCAGGACGTACCGCAGCCGATGACCGCAACCCGGAGGCCGTCAGCTGGCAAGAGCGATTCGCTCTTAGCCTGGGCAATTGCTGTGGTCCAAACCTGAGGTTGGCTCGTGAGCTCGGCTTCCATGAAGGGGCCAAGTTCGCTAACGGTGTTTTCACTCATCGTGTGGGTTCTCCTCTGGAAAAACGGCGTCGGCGCAATTTTCTGCAGGCGACACGTGCTGGCTAATTTATGCCAACTTTAGCACAAGATGATTGCAAGAGATATGAAAACGTCATCATCAATCACTATATTCGGTTTGGATGCCGCCCATCTTCCATCGTCCGGCCAATCCCTACGTCTCGCGAACAGTCCTCAGCGTTCGCGTAGTCCAGCACGCCACACGGCGTGTGTCAGTGGAATACCCGGCCGGTAGGCCAGATGGGTCGCCGACGGCGCATTGAGCATGTGCAGATCCGCGCGGTGCCCCACCGCGATGGACCCAACGGCACGTCGACCATCCAGGTCCACTCCCGTCTCCCGGCCCAACGCCAAGGCGCCGCCCCAAGTAGCTGCGCGGACAGCTTCCTGCACGCTCAGGTGCATCTGGAGGACCGCCGTCGTCACGCAATAAGCCATGGACGATGTGTAGGACGTGCCCGGATTGCAATTGGAAGCAATCGCTAGCTGGACGCCTGCGTCAAGCAAGCGCCGGGCAGGGGCCAAGGGCTGGCGCGTGGACAAGTCACAGGCTGGCAGCACTGTGGCGACGGTGCCTCTAGTTCCTGCTCCCCCATCCCAAGCCGACCAAGACCCGGCGAGGAGAGCAACGTCGTCGTCCGAAAGGTAGTTCACGTGATCCACGCTCGCAGCCCCAAATTCAACGGCCAGCGCCACCCCGGCACCTCGCCCCAGCTGGTTCCCGTGCACGCGAAGCCCCAATCCGGCATCGGCACACGCCTGCAGCACACGGCGAGACTGCGCCGGCGTGAAGGCACCGGTCTCACAAAAGACGTCGGCCCACTTCACATAGGGGCGCACAGCCCGCAGCATTTGCCCACACACCAAGTCCGTGTAGTCTTCCGGGTCAGAGCCGGCTGGAACCAAATGTGCCCCCAAATAAGTGACCTCGTCGGCCATGGAGGCGGCGATCCGAGCGCTGCGAGCCTCATTCTCCACGTCCAGTCCGTACCCCGTCTTCGTCTCAAGATAGGTGGTTCCCTGCGAAAGGGCCTCGGCCGCCCGGCCCAGAGCAAGCCGCGTCAGCTCGTAATCACTGGCGGCGCGGGTGGCATTCATGGACACGGCAATCCCGCCGGCGCTATAGCTTTCTCCCGCCATTCGGGCCTCGAATTCCGCCGTCCTGTCCCCGGCAAAAATTAGGTGGGAGTGCGAGTCAACCCACCCCGGCAGGAGAGCCCGGCCACCCGCATCGGTGACGGTGTCCGCGGCAGGCGCTTTTGCGCCATCACCAATCCACGCAATACGTTCCCCGTCCAGCACGACGGCGGCATTATGCACGGTGCCGACTTCTAGGTTTTGGGTCATCAATTCACCGATGTTGGTGATCAGTTCGCTCATGATTCCAGCGTACGACGCCGGGCGGGAGGCTTGGGCAGTCATCCGAGCCCTCCGTCTGGGATGGCAGATAAGTAATATTTCCGTTTATTTAGGTGATGGGGGGAAGCGGCGCCGACGATGCCGGAGAATAAGACCATGACTCTTGTTTCACTGCTTGCCTTCGCAGGCCTGTGTTTGATGCTGGCCCTCATCCCTGGCCCAGACACGTTTTTGGTCCTGCGGATATCACTGAGCAATGTCCGCTCAGGTATGGCTGCCGCCGCAGGTTCCGGTTCCGGGACGCTGATCTGGGCGGCCCTTGTAGGCTTTGGTCTGGCAGCCGTTTTAGAGCAATCCGCGCAAGCCTTCCGCTGGATTAAGATCGCCGGCGGCCTGTACTTACTGTATTTGGGCATCTCATCGTTCATGAAAGCACGCAAGGCAGCTAAAGAGGGTGCGCCCAGCGATGGCAACCAAGAGCCCCTTCGCTATTCCAAACGCAGTGCTTACGCATCCGGATTAGTATCCACGCTCCTAAATCCCAAGGTTGGCCTATTTTTTCTAGCCGTGGTTCCCCAGTTCATCCCGCACGGCGGGAACACACTGGCCATGGCGATGATGCTGGGCCTGACGCTGGGAATCATTGGAACCTTGTATCTTTTCAGTATTGCCATGCTCGCCTACAAGACGATGAAGTGGCTTCGCAAGCCCAAGGTGAACAAGGTCATTGAGCGCAGCAGCAGCGCCATCTTGGCGGTTTTGGGTGCCGGTGTCATGGCATCCGGCGCCACCAGCTGACCACCAGCGGGCCAGGCTTGAACACCAGCCACAGTTCGGGTTGCGCTCACTCGGGCCTTTCATGGTGCTTGGTTTAGCGCCGCACTGCGGCAGCAACCCCGGCGAGGCTGTAGCTAGTCATAATCATTCCTAGAAGGTCTTCCGTAGAGTCAACATCCCGGGCGATTGTCAGCGCCCCGATCCGTTTGACTCCTGGAACGGCTTCTACGAGCTCAGCGGCGATGGCATTTTGGAAACCGATCTCGAGCCGGAGACGATCCGGCACCACCAGCAACCGGGTCTTGTCCACACCCCGGACCGCCGCTTTGGCGCCTGCACGCACAGCTGCCCGGGCCAAGGTCGGGGAAAGACTGTTCGCAGCCATCACTCCGTGGGCTACCTTGACCTCAACCGTCCGTACTCCCGGGAAGGAACGTTCTGCGATACCGCAGATGACGTCGTCGCCGGTGACCAACCCGACGGGTACGCCCCTCGTTGCCGCAAACAATGCATTCACGGCCGCCTCCGAAGCAATCTCCCCATTGACCAAAAAACTGGTGAAGTAGCTCGAAAAAGTGTGGGCCAATACGCCTTCGGAACCTGCGGGGGCGTGGTAGCCGACGTACAGGGCTACATCAAAATCAGAGGTGAGACCCTCCGCCATGCAAAATGCTTTGGGTGAACCAAAAATGAGCCGGGCGCGGGGGTCTAAGCGCTCATGGAGAAGGTTGTCCATGGTTCCGTGGCTATCGTTGACCAAGACCTCCGTGGCGCCGCCTTCAAAGGCGCCTTCGATCGCTGCGTTGGTTTCCTGCGTCATCAGTTCCTGAGCGCGGGGATAGCCGGTGCCACCACGAAAAATCTGATCGAAGGTTGCCACCCCTGCAATACCTTCCATATCTACGGAAATATAAACCTTCACGACTTACTCCTCGCTATTGGCCACAGTTTTATGGACCACAGTTGACGGACCCGTGCAGTGCTGGCGGGTGATAGTTGGAATGCAGATGCCGGGGTGAAATACTTAATCAGGCGCTGCGTTGGCCCGCACCATGGGGTCTGTTTCGGTGGGCCTGTTCTAGCCAGCTTGTTCTAGCCGGCCTGTTCTAGTTAGCTTCTACAGTTACCGATCCTTGCGAGTATTTGGCTAGCATTTCCGGGATCGGCTCCACGCCCAGGCCCGGGCCTGTTGGGATGCGAATCTGCCCATCCTCAAGCTTGAAGGGCTCTGTGATGTCCTCGGTGTAGAAGCGGTCCGAGGCGGAAATGTCCCCCGGCAGTGTAAAACCGCTGAGCCCGGCCAACGCTGCATTGGCAGCACGTCCAAGACCGGTTTCCAGCATCCCGCCGCACCAGACAGCTTTTCCGTGAGCCTGGGCTAGATCATGGATCTTGCGTGCTTCCAGATAACCTCCCACACGCGCTGGCTTAATGTTGATGATTTCCACGGCGCCCAGGGCAATAGCATCGGCAGCTGACTTGGCCGAAACTATGGATTCATCCAGGCAGATGGGTGTGCGCAACATGCGAGCTAGTTGGGCGTGCTGGTACAGGTCATCATCGGCCAGTGGCTGCTCAATGAGTAGCAGGCCGTAATCGTCGAGTCGGCGCAACAGCGGCGCATCAACCAAGGAATAAGCAGCATTTGCGTCAACTTGAAGTAGTAGTTCCTCGCCGAACCGTTCCCGGACTGCCCGCACAGGGGCCAGATCCCAGCCGGGCTTGATTTTGAGTTTGATCCGCACATATCCCTGATCCACGTAACCGGCAACCGTGTCCAGCAATTCGGGAATCGTATCCATGATGCCCACGGACACTCCCGAGGGCACCATGGTGCGGGTGACCCCGAAGTAGTTGGCCAACGATTGACTCCGGCCGCGCAATTGTGCGTCCAGAATGGCCATTTCTACGGCTGCTTTGGCGATCGGGTTACCAATCACGCGGCGTAGAAAATGGGCTGTTGTCTCGGCTGTGATCTCGTGGCCGTCCGCCTGAGCGGCAAACAGTGCCGGAAGTAAATAGCGCCGCATCAGCTCGGCGCAGCCGTCCAGATACTCTGGTGAATAGTAAGGATCCGACAGACAAACGCATTCGCCCCAGCCGACGACCGGAACCAGCTCTCCGGCAGCATCCGGTGCCTTACCAACGACGCGCAGCAGCAGTGCCCGGCGTATGGTCTGGGTACCGAACGATGTCGTGAAGGGTGCCACGAGGGGCAAGTCCACTCGCAACAATTCAACTGACTCTATTTTCACGTTTCCAATGCCTCCATAATGTATATACCTGATTTGTCGAAGCCGGTGACATGCCAGCCTGCGGACATGCGGTCACCTAGCTGCCTGCGCAGGGCCAGGCGCCATCGAATGGCCTGCTCCGGGTCAGTAGTGCGCAAGTGTTCGATATCTGAAGGGACGCGCAAAGCTATCTTGCCGGCGTCGGCACTCTCCTCTACAGGTTCACCGTCAGGTCCACGATCCAGGACAAGCGGCAGACCCTGGGCGCTAAATGGACCTAGGCGGGGACTGTTCACCGACCATGATGCGAGCATCCTGTCACTGGCCTGACCGACGTTGACGTTATCCGACATGGCTCCGTAGAAGTTCACAACGTATTCGGTGGCCGCAGCACCTAGCCGGGAAATATTGAAATAGGCGTTGCGGGCCACCAATGGATCGAACGTCCACGTGATGGTGGAGATTCCACGCGCCATACACCAAAGACGCTGGTGTTCCTTCAGCTCACGTCCCACCCCTTGTCCCACCTGATCGGACCGGACACCGGCGATGTGGGAATGCAGTGTCCCTCCCGCCGGGGCAGCAAAGAAGCCCACACAGGTACCGACCATCTCATCATCACGGAAGACTCCCACCACGTAATTTCCGGCGTGGGCCATAGCCACCAACAGAGCCGGATCGAATCTGCTGCTAGCGTCGCCCTGCCAGATGGAATCCAGCAGCTGGTTGGCTTGGATCATCTCCGCCATGGTGTGCAGTTCCCGGAATTCAGCAGCCACGGCAATCGTCCCTAAAACCTCGGTCATGGTTCTTCCCCACAGAGCAGTGACTCGATCAGGGCCGCCAGCAGCGCCGTCCGTCCGGCGATTGGCGCAAGCAGAGCGTGTTCACCCACGGCGTGGGCTCCCCCGCCGACTGCTCCTAGACCGTCAAGAGTCGGCACACCTAGCCCAGCCGTGATATTCCCGTCTGAGGCCCCTCCAACGGCGACGCAAGTTAGCTCCGGCAGCCCGAGTTTTTGCGCCGTCGTGCGGGCCCGTTCGTAGAGTGACGCCGACGATGACTCTTCAAGCGGGGGCCTATTGATTCCGCCGTGGAGCTCCAGGGTTGCGCCGGGCAGCACGGCAGCGAGGCTGCGAAGCCCTGCGTCCACCCGCTCAAGTTCTGCCGCAGTCCACGCCCGAACATCTATGGTCAAAGAACCCTTGGCGGGCACAGTGTTCATGGTGGTCCCTGCCGTCATGACGGTTGGAGTCACGGTGGTTCCGGGACCACTCAAAGAAGCGACGGCGAGCACTTGGTGAGCCAGCTCGACTGCTGCATTGATGCCGTTTTCCGGTTCCAACCCGGCATGTGCTGCCAGGCCGTGCACGTCCAGCCGGTATGAGCCCACGCCCTTGCGGGATGTCTTCAGCGCCCCTCCCGGTGCCGCGGCTTCCAGCACCAAAACGGCATTGCACAGTGCAGCCTCGGATTCAATGAGGGTACGGGAACTTACCGATCCCGTCTCTTCATCTCCCGTGACAAGGATGCTGACGCCATCCAGGGCAGTTCCCTGCTGAGCCAGAAGCGATAACGCATGCATGGCTTGGACCAATCCGCCCTTCATGTCAAAGACGCCGGGACCAAAGAGTGCCTCTTCGCCTTCCCCGTCCCCGTTTGGGGTTGTCAGCTTCTGCGAACACACCGGGGCGCTCCCCCAAGAGCCGATGGGCCACACCGTGTCATGGTGGCACAGCAACAAAACCCGGGGCGGACCCTCGCCTAAGCGCCAGCGTAAGTGAGCGACGCCGTCGACGTCGAGGCGCTCGGCAGCAACACCCAGCAGCCTCTCCCCCAAAGCGGAGACAGCCTCAGCGCTTGTGGCGACTGCCCCGACGTCGGAGGACGGAGACTGGACCTCCACCAAGGCGCGAATATCGCAGATTATCTGGTCTAAACGTTCCTGTGCGGCGAGGCGCAGATTCACATTCGCCGCAGCTGTTTTCGACGCGGCGCTACGCATTGACGCTCACCTCAGGGTAAGCACGGGTTCCAAAGTGCATCAGGCGGGTGTCGCCAAACGTCTCAAAAGTGACCCTGATCCAGTCCATAGTCCCCGGAAAGAGTGCACCAAGGACGCCGGGACCTGAGGAAACCAGTTTAAAGATTTGCGGCCCATCGGGACCCTCAAGTCCACTGGTGTTTGTGACTACAGCATGCCAAGTTCTGTCCTGCCCAGCGCCAGCTTGCTCAGCACCGGATTCGGCGGCATCAGCTTGCTCTGCAACAGCTTGCTTGGCATCAGCTTGCTTGGCATCAGCTTGCAACACCTGGATCCGCATGCCGGCCGCCTCATACACCCCGGCGTACTCGTGGATCGCCGTGGCTACCCCGTTGGACGGTTCGGGCGTATAAGCGGCGGGCATCACAGCCCCGGCCAACACGGCGGCAGCTTCGGCGAACAATTCCCCAGAGACCTTACCCACCTGGCCACCGTTCACGGACAGGAATAACACCAAGCCCTGTTCCGGGAACAGTTGCAGGTAGGAATACTGGCCAAAGGTGGCTCCGTCATGGCTGATGGTTGGCACGCCGCCCCAGTCCTGCAAGCACCAACCCAGTGCCCAGGCGTCAGCCTGCGTGCACGCGTGGCCCATGTCCACTTGGCTTTCCAGCATTTGTGCCAGTTCGCGCTCCGGGAGCAGTGCCGTGCCGCCAGAA
The DNA here is from genome assembly GCF_020905375.1 of Arthrobacter cryoconiti. GTDB lineage: Bacteria > Actinomycetota > Actinomycetes > Actinomycetales > Micrococcaceae > Specibacter > Specibacter cryoconiti. The sequence continues at coordinate 433,003 of NZ_JAJJBU010000003.1, read as the reverse complement.
AGGAAACTGCGCCCATAGGTCATGGCGTCATCGGCACTGGAGGTGACACCGCCAGCGGGCCCGTTGCCACGCGGGACCGCGAAAATGCTGCTCGGCGTGTTGGCGCCGTCCTGATCAATATGGCCGACGGCGAAAACGTGCGACACCGTGTCTTCAGCCAAGGTGGTGGTATCGGTCAACTCCAGCGGCGCATAAATGTACTCTTCCAGTGCTTGGTCCCACGTCATCCCGCGCAGTACTTCCACGACCCGCCCTGCGATTGTCAGGCCCGTATTACAGTATGACCAGGTTGCCCCGGGTGGGAAGATTTGCGCGGCAGTATCCAAGGATTCAACGAACTTAGCGACGCTGTCATCCCCACGGCCTGTGTCGGTGAAGATGTCTCCGTCTATCCCACTTGTGTGGGTCAGCAAATGGCGCATCGTCACCGTTGCCGCAGCGGACTCGTCCGAGAGACGCAAGCTTGGCAGCACATCCCGAACAGGGGCATCGAGGTCAAGTTTTCCCTCCGCAACCAATTGGAGGACAAGAGTAGCGGTCCAGGTTTTACTGATGGAACCCAGTTGGAACAACGCCGCCGGCGTGACGGCTTGTCCGGTATTCGTGTTGGTGACCCCGGCAGCCACGACGATTCGTTCCTCGCGTCCAATTCCGGGAGTGGCGGTGTTGCTGCGCAGTATGCCGAATACCGCGCCAGGTACCTGGTACTTCGCGATGACCGTCTCGAGGCGGTGTTGCCAGTGAGCGGCATCCAGCTCGGGAGTTCCCCCCTTTTCAGATGAGGGGACGTGGCGCTCTAACCAGTCAACCAGCCGGTTGCTGTAGTCGATTTTGTGGTTGAGGTTCCCGTTGAGGAGAAATGCGTGCCCTGCCCCGGGGTAAAGGACCAGCCGGGTATCCACGCCATTGACGCGCAACGCTGCAAACCACTGTTCCGCTTGGGCGACGGGACAGTCAGCGTCGTTCGTGCCATGGAGGATCAAGGTAGGCGTGGTGACCTGCTCGACACGTGTGATCGGAGAAAGTTCGGCGGCCCGTCCCGGGATGCCCGAGAGCTCCAATTTGTCCAAGTAGACCCCGCTGTCCGACGCTCCGGCGCAGTGCCTCAGGTCTGCAAGGAGCCCGCCCGCCACGGCGGCCGCAAAACGGTTTCCAGCGCTGGTCAGCACGCAACAGGCGAAACCACCATAGCTGTAGCCCGTGAGCGCCAAACGGTCCGGATCCGCTACACCCTCGACGACAAGTTGATCCACCGGTTCCATCAGGTCGTTGTAGTCGGCGACTCCCCAACCATCCACGACGCCGCGCATGAAGTCCTCCCCGTAGCCGTCGCTGCCGCGCGGATTCAGCAACAGAACCGTCCATCCACGGGCGGCTAGTACCTGGTGGTAAGGGTGAATAGAGTTCGCCACTCCAGTCCAGGCGTTATGCGGACCTCCATGGACATCCAGCAGCAGCGGGGTCGGACCCGTGATGGCGGAGTCGCGGATCAGCCAACCCGCCACCGTGCTGCCGTCTGAGATGGTGAAGCGGCGCGGTTCCTGGACGAATAGTTCCACCCCGGGCAGGGACGTCGCACCATGCTCCGTGCGGACATCCAGTGTCCCATCTGGGCCAATCAAGGCGATCTCACCAAAGAGTTCCGCAGTGGCCACCGCCATGGCGGTGCGCCCATTTGAGTGGGACAGCCCAGAGATCACCAGATGATCAGCGTTGACGAGTGCCACGCAGCTCCCGTCAGGGGTGATCGAATACAGGTGGGTGTTACCACCGTCGCGCAAGCAAAACAGGATGTTGCCTTCTTGTGTGAGCTGCGGGCGGCCGCCGGGGTAGCCGGTTCCGCCGGGCATGACATTGCGGTCCAGCGAGTCTGTCAGTGCCGCATCCAGCAGTTCCGAGTCGAGCTGGAGGCGCCAGAGTCCGGCGTTTCCAATTTTTGGGGTGGCCATGCCCACCGCGATCACAGATTCCCCATCCGCGTCCCACACGAGGGGACCTGCAACAAAGGACGCCTGACCCACACGGCGCGGCTTGAGTTGCGGATCGGCCAAGTCTAGACACCACGCGTGGCTGGTCAAGGTCAGGTCACGGTCGTGATCGCGGGCGGCGGTGAAGGCTAGTTTTTGCCCGTCCGCGGACACCGCTGGCTCACCAGCATTCCAGTCCCCGTCGGTGAGTTGACGGGCGGCACCGGTGAGTGTGTCTAGGGCAAAAAGGTGATGGCGGGTGTTTCCGTGGTAGCCGACGCCGTCGCTCTTGAAATCGATGCGATCAGTGACGATCGGCGCATTTGCAGGCCCGGATGTGCCGAAGTCGATGGGCCCGCTAAAGTACAGGGTGTCATCAACCGGTGCCCATACAGGCGTGCCCGCCCCGAGCGGGAATCGGCCCGCATCCGTCAACGGTTCCGGCTCCCCGCCGTCGGCCGGAATGCGCCAGATCTGGGCGGGCTGTCCATCAACGGAACGCAGAAACGTCACAACCGTACCGTCCGGCTTCCAAACCGGTGAAGAATCCACGCCGGACGACGTCAGCTTTCGGGGCGAACCGCCGTCGGCGGCCACTAGCCATAGGCTGGATTCGGGCGTACCCCGCAGTTCATCAGCGCCCGTGAGCGTGTACGCGATTGCGGTGCCATCCGGGCTGAGCGCGGGCTGCGACGGCAGAACGAGCCGGGCTAGATCAGTGGGATCAAATGTACGTTTCACGGTGCTCCTTGAGGTATCGGTTGGCTCATGTTTTCGTTGCCGCCAGTAGCGAACAGCGCGTGACCCATGCGGGGCACAGCTGCTAACAATTTGCGGGTGTAATCTTCGCGCGGGTTCTGCAGGACCTGGTCCACACCGCCCTGTTCAATCAAGCGACCGGACTTCATAACGGCGACGGAGTCGCACAGGTACCGCACTACCGCCAGATTGTGGCTGATGAACAGCACGCTGAAACCTAGTTCCGCCGCCAGTTCCTTAAGAAGGTTCAGCACTGAACCCTGGACAGAGACATCCAGGGCCGAGGTGACCTCGTCAGCAAGGATGACGCGGGGCTCTGCGGCGAGCACGCGGGCCAATGCCACACGTTGGCGCTGACCTCCGGATAACGTCGCCGGCATCACGGCCGCATAGGAAGCCGACAGGTGCACGGACTCGAGCAGGCGAGTCACCTCCGCGGCACTCCCGTTCCGGCACAGCCGCTCGCCCCGCCTGCGTGCCGCAGTTTCCAGGGCTTCGAGCAGAGACTGGCCCACGGTGCGACGCGGGTCCAGACAAGCGTAAGGGTCCTGAAAAACCATCTGTACGCGTTGGCGCGCAGCCGCTCTGGCACCCCGGGCATGAGAAATCGGATCCCCGTCTAGAAGGATCGTGCCGGTCACCGGCTCACACAAGCCAACGGCGGCCCGTGCCAGCGTTGATTTTCCCGATCCAGATTCACCCACAAGCCCAACAATGCTCCGTGGTGGCACTATCAAGTTCACGTCATCAACGGCTAGAAAGCTATGACGACCCCGTCCGAACCGGACGCTGACATTGCGGAACTCTAATTCACTCATGAAAGTACCTCCTCCAGTTCTTCTCCACGCGCCGATGGGCCAGCTGAAAAGTCCATGCCTTCAGCGATGGTGGGCATCGGCAAACTTCGGTCCGTGTCCATGTCCGGCACGGCTGCCAATAACGCCCTGGTGTAAGGATGTCTGGCTTTGCCCGCAAGTAATTCCGCCGTCGGCAAGTCCTCGACAAGCTGTCCCTGATACATGACCAGGACACGGGTACACAGACCCGTCACCACAGCCATGTCATGGGAGATCATCAAGATTGCCGCTCCGGTGTCATTGTGGACGTCGTTGAGTACGCTCAACACCTCTCGCTGAACGGTCACATCCAACGCGGTGGTGGGCTCATCCGCAATGATCAGAGCCGGGCTTCCCATCAGACCCATGGCGATCATGACCCGTTGGCGCATACCACCGGATAGTTCGTGCGGATGCTGGTGGGCCCGCTTGGTGGCCAGAGGGATTTTGACGTCCTCAAGACGACGCACCGCCTTTGCCCATGCGGCTCGACGGCTCAAACCTCCGTGGAGAAAGCCTGGCTCCGCCACTTGGGTGCCCACCTTCAAGGCCGGGTTGAGGGAGGACATGGGGTCTTGAAATACCATGGCCAGGCGGGTTCCTAAGAGCCTCTGAATTTTTCGTCCTGAGGACCCGGGCGGCCGACGCTCACCCTGCAGGAGGGGAACGCCGTCGAACTCCACCAAATCTGCGCAGACACGCAGAGGGTACTCAACCAGACCCGCAGCAGCCATACAACTGAGCGACTTCCCTGATCCGGACTCACCCACCATGCCCACCAATTCACCACGGGCCACGCTAAAGGAAATGCCCTTGACGGGCTCAAACCAGCCCGCGTCCGTGGGGACTGCTACTCGCAGATTACGCACACTCAGCACCTTGTCAGCGGTGCCAGCATTCTGCGCAGCGACGGCCGTGGCATCGTTCGCGAGGATCTTGGCGAAACGCCATGGCCGCAGCCGGGACGATGGCCCCGGATTCACACCAGTAGCGCGGGCGATCGTCTCCCCGGCCAAGGTAAACGTGATGCCGGCAAGAACGACGGCGATCCCTGGTGCCAGGGCTGTGGCTGGGTTGACGAAAATCCTCCCCAACCCTTCACTGAGCATTCGGCCCCAGTCGAATTCAGGTGGCTGCACGCCCAGACCTAGGAAGGAGAGACTGGCGAAAGCAATCAATGCCCCGCCAACGGTGACCGAGGCATTAACAATCAGCGGCCCCGCAATATTGGGCAAGATGTGCCGGAACACCACTTTGGACTTACCAACGCCGAGGATTCTGGCGGCGGCAACAAAGTCCCGACCGTCCACGGAGGAAGCCAGCGTATGCGTGAGGCGGGCATAAGCGGGGACAATGGAGAGCCCGATCGCCAACACTGCGCCCAAGCTTCCTTGACCGAAGATGACAGACAGGAAGATGGTGATCAGCAGTCCCGGGAAAGCGATAGCAAAATTAAACACAGCCACGACGAAGCGCCCCGCCCGTGCAGGGAGCACTCCCGGCAGCAATCCGAAGAGGACACCGGCAACGATCCCGAAACCACTGGCTGCCAGGGCCATCAACACGGAAAGTCGCGTGGCTACCAGTGTCCTAGCGAGGACGTCACGGCCAGCCGCGTCAGTTCCAAAAAGATGTTCCGGGGTGGGCGGCTGTGACAAGGCGAGCAAGTCGGTAGCGCTAGCCCTTTCGCCCCAGATAATGGGTCCCAGTACGGCAGCGACCGCTACCACGGCCAGGCCCAGGACTGCTGCAATACCGGTGGGTGAGAGCAGCGCACTGGCCCAGCGTCGGGCGGATTGAGAGGCCATTTCAGCTCTCCTTAATAGTGGATCTAGGGTCCAGGACTGCCAGCAAGACATCCACCAGCAAGTTGATCAGCAACACGATCCCCCCATACACAACCACCAGGGTCTGTGCCAGCGGATAGTCCTTAGTGAGAATGGAACTAACGATGGTTGTTCCGAGACCGGGCCACGCGAAAATGGTTTCCACAAGGACGGTGCCGGCAATCAACGAGCCCAGGAACAGCCCGGCAATAGTCAGTGTCGATGTCATCAGATTGGGCAGAGCGTGCCGCAGATACACACGCAGGGGCGGCATCCGCTTGGCCCGTGCGGTGCGCAGATAATCCTGCTCCAACACCCCCAGAGCCTCCGAACGCACAATCCGAGCCAACGCGGCAGTACTACCAATCGACAGTGCCGCCACGGGAAGGACATAGGAGAGAGGACCGGACTGGCCCGCCACGGGAAAGACGTGAAAGCTCACGGCAAACACGTAGATTAAGCCCACGCCTAGAAGGAACTCGGGGATAACGGCGAAGAAACCTGCCGTTGAATTGAACCCCAGCTCAATACCGCGACGCCGTCCACCTCGTGTCATGGCTGCTGCTAGGAGCCCCAATGGAATGGCCAGCACCAGTACCACTGCCAAGGTCAAAAGAGCCAGCTGGGCGGTGGCCGGAAATCGGGAAGCAATGACGTCCGCCACGGGAACCCGCAGACTGATGGAGTCCCCGGGCTGGCCTGTGAGCAAACCACGCCAGAACTGCAAGTACTGCAGCACCAAAGATTGGTCCAGGCCGAGTTCATGCCGGCGCAGCGCCACTGCTTCAATCGAGGCAGTGGGCCCAAGGGAGGCGCGGGCTGGATCTCCTGGAATTAGCTGGAGCATCAAGAATGCAACGGTGACAAGTGCCACTACCGAGCCGGCGAACCGTCCCCCTCGTCGCACGGCAAACAGGCTCCAGGACCCAGAAGCAAACCATCCGTGACCTCCCCCGCTCGTTAGGTTACTGGAGCGGATGACACCCGGCGCGGCTGTGATCTCCGGGGCCGGTGACTTACTCATTTCAGAAGGCGAATGCTAGGCCCGAAGAAGGTTTTCTCGAACGCCAAGCTGGCTTTCGAAAGGAACACACTCACCGTGGTACTCGCAAACGGTACGACGTCCGCCGTCGCATAGAGCGCTTTCTCAGCTTCCCCCCATGCTGCGCAGGCTGGTTCGCCAACAAGGGCGGAAGCCTTCTGGACAGCGGCCTCATAGCTTGGGTTCTTCATTGAACCGAAGTTGGTGCCCTCAGCCGGTGCGGGCCCGGACAGATAAGAGACTATGGGGCTAGGAGTGCTCATCAGAATCGGCTCCCATGAAATGTCCCACCCACCGTTGTCGGCTCCGGAGAGCAACTTGGTGCCGACAGTGTTGGAGTCCCCACCCTGCAAAACGATGGTGACGCCCAGCTTGGCCCATTGCTGCTGTGCATATTCGGCGGCAGCCGTCGTGGTGTCATCGAGGATCTCATAGAGCAATGTCAGCTTCAGATCTTTGCCGTCCTTGCTGCGCTTGCCGTCACCGCCAAGCTTCCAGCCGGCTTTATCCAGATCTTTAGCCGCTCCGGCTGCGTCAAAGCCAGGTAATGCCCCGGTGGTCGTCATGGTGCACGCCACAGGAGCGATCGTGGAGAGCTGCTTAGTGCGTGTGCCCTTTCCAGCGGTCATCACCTTTGTGACATTGTCCAGATCAAGACCTGCGGTCAGCGCAATTCTGACGGCTGGGTCAGCGGTCGCCTTGCCAGCTAGTTGATTGAAATACATTTGCCCGATCCCCCGCTCTATGGGGACCGTGGTTAGATTCGCCGCCTGAACACGGGCTTGGTCCGGGCCGTTGATAGTTGCCATGTTCAGCCCGCCTGAGAGCAAAAGGTTTGCCGAAGTACTCTCGTTAGGGACCACCTTGAAGATGACGGTGGCCGGCACACCGGGGGTTTCCGACGTCGTTTTCCCATCAGGGGCCCAGTCATAACCGGCTCGCCGTTCCAGCGTGTAATGGTCGTTAGCGGCCACGTCTTTGAGCTTGAAGAGCCCGGATCCGATCGACGCGGCGTCAGCCGCCTTGGGATCCTTGATGCCGGCGTCACAGATGATGTTCAAAGAGGTAGCATTGGCCAGCATGAACGGAGACGGCTCGGGGGTCTTCAACGTCACAATCCCGGTGGCAAGATCCGCAGTTGCTGTCCCATCGGCGGGAACGAACACTCCCCGCAGTGGGGAATTATTGGCCTTATTCGCCACAAAGTTGAAGTTATCTGCAACTGTCTGGGCCGTCAGTGCGGACCCGTCGGAGCAGGTGACTCCCGGTTTCATGGTGAAGGTCACCTCACTGGGAGCCTCAGTCCATGCGGTAGCGAGCCAAGGGTGGAGGACTCCAGTGGCTGGGTCCGCGAACGCCAGCCTGTCATACATATAATCCAAAACTCTGCGCGCATCGGAGGAAGCGGTCATGAGCGGACTCAGGGAACCGGGGTCGCTGACCATGGATGCCGTGAACGTCCCGTCAATGGCATAGTCAGCGGTTCCCGCCGAGCCGGTAGTAGTGCCCGCGCTACTGCAGCCAGTCATCATGAGAGCGGTGGAGGCGACCACTGCCACCACTGTTTTCGTCTTTCTCAACATTATTCCTCCGGAGCCGTTAGTCCACGGCAACCCCGCGGCGGGTACGTCCGGATGCCCACTAACTGCTGTCCGGCCTTCACTAACTATGGCCCGGATCACACGCATATGCATTGGTGAATTCGACGAATCTAATATGTAAATATGTCGAGTTCATCATTTAGGAATTTTTTGCGGTTACCTCAAAAAGTCTGAGTTGAAGCATGAGCGCGAATCGTTCTTCGGGGTCGGAAAGATCGATCCGGGCCACTTCACGCAGTTTGCGCAGCCGGTATCGGAACGTATTTTGGTGAACATGCAGCGCCGCGGACGCCGCTGCGACGTCGCCGAAGGAATCCAGCCAAAGCGCCAGTGTGGCTACCAGGTCCCCTCCATGTGCCGCATCATGCGCTATGAGCAAGGCCAGCGGCCCGGCTGGCCGTTCCCGTCCTGCCACCAAGGAGTCTCTCAGGGCAAGCATGACCGCCTCGACCTGAACCTCATCTCCACTCGCAACCATTGCGGACTTTTCACTCCCACGTCGCGAGAGGAGTACCCTCAGTGCCGAGTCAGCGCCAACGCGTGAACGGTTGAGGCGGCCTGCCGAAGCTACCACTGGGCCAAGACCCACCACCACCTGGGAGCTGTGCAGCCGCGCTGCAACCTCACCGGCCACCCGACGTGCGGACTGCTCACCGCCGGACTTTCGACCCACGGGGAACACCGCGTAAACGTGCCCTCCTAGGCGGGCCACTACAGAGAGCGCGTTGGCTGCATGAAGATGCAGGCCGACGGCGTTCGCGAGTCTTTCCAGCTCGGCCTCAGTCTCGGCTTCTGTATCGGTTTCGGCCGTATCGGCGTCGCTGCGGCGCAGCCCGGCGGCCATGACGACGGCAGCCTGCCCACCAAAGCCGCTACGGGCGGCCGTTTCCTCGGCGGCGGCACCCCCCTCCAACAGCATGACCAGCAGTCCGTAACGAAGCCTGGCAGCGGCGTCGGCGGCTGTGCGTGTTCGCAGCATGCTTAAGGCCACAATGTCTGCCGCCTCCATCAAGGTACGGTTGCGGTGCGCGTTGGGCGGTTCATCCACGACAACCCAGATGGAGCCCAAATTTTGGCTCCCGGCACGTACTCGCATCCCTACGCGCGGTAGGACACCAGGTCCAAGCGACGGAAGAAAGACGGGTTCGTCCGAATCATTAACGGCCCGGAACACGCCAAGTTGCCGAAGCTGCTGCGCGTATTCGTAGGGCACCTGATGGCCCAGCACCGATTGTTTGCGGATCTCATCCCCGGCGGCCTGGTCAGCGGAGAACGCCAGAATTCGAGAGTCCATGTTTTCGATGGTCGCTGGCCCACCCAAGATGGCGGCCACAGAGTTTGCTACATCAAAAAGGTCAGTGGACTGGCCCTCACGGTAGTCGTCCGCAGGGACCTCACTGTGACCACCCACTAAGGTTTGCAGCACGGAGGCCAACTGCAACCAGGAGGCGCCAGGTGCCAGGGTGATCACTGCCAGTCCCGCGTCCACTGCGTCTTGACACCGCTGCGCGTCAACGTTCGCTCGGGCGCCGAAGACCACACCGGCGGCCTCCGCTTTCAAGGCCGCAGTCATCAGCAAAGACGTCTCGTCACTTGTTCGTGCACCTGGTGCCAAAATCAGGGTGCCCGCTCGGAGCAGCAACTGGGCACCCGTCTCCGCAAGCCAAACGCCAGTGATATCCCGCGCTGGCACGGGTAACGGCGCCGCGAAGTCAAGGAGTGTCTCCCCCAGTCGATGCGCAGTGGCCGCAAGCGTAAACGTCGAGCCACTCGAAGCGCTATCCGCCGGCTGGACATCCAGAGCAGAAGTCATGTCAGCAGGAACGGCAGCAGGATCGGCAGCAGGAACGGCAGCAGGCTGCGCAGCCAGCACATCAGACGCCAGCCCGCTAGCCACCTGATCCTCGGACAGTGGCCCAGCAGGTCCGGCCGGCTCAGCAGGTCCGGCGGCCTCAGCAGTTCCAGCGGCCTCTGCAGGCTGCCCGGCCTGCTCAGCAGTTCCAGCAGGCTCAGCAGGTCCGGCGGGCTCTGCAGCTGCCGCTTGCGCAGGCGGCGCACTCGGCGGTACGCCGAGTACCACCCGAGGGATAGGCCGCGAGCGCATGGCCGCTAAACCGCTTCGTTACCGCTGCGCGCGGCGACAAAAGCGCCCACGCAGGCTTCGACGTCGTCCGCGCTGTGAGCCGCGGAGAGCTGGACCCGGATGCGCGCGGCCCCTCGAGGCACCACGGGGAAGCTGAACGCGGTGACGTAGACACCATGGGACAGCATGGAATCGGCCACCCGGGCGGCTTCGAGAGCATCGCCGAACATGACGGGCACTATCGCGTGCTCGCCGGGCAGAAGTTCAAAGCCCTCCTCGGACATGCGACGCCGGAACAGAGCAGCGTTTTCGAAGAGCTTGGTGCGCAGCTCCGCAGAACCAGCCACAAGTTCCAGCGCCTTGAGTGTGGCGGCAACAATGGCCGGAGCCAGGGAGTTGGAGAACAGATAAGGACGTGCCTTCTGACGCAGCATCGCTACTATCTCGCGGCGGCCAGACACATAACCACCGGAGGCTCCTCCCAAAGCCTTTCCGAAGGTACCTGTGTAGATATCGATCCGTTCGCTGACGCCAGCATGTTCTGGAGTACCGGCACCGGTGGAACCCATAAAGCCAACAGCATGGGAATCATCCACCATGACAAGCGCCCCGTACTGTTCGGCGAGATCGCAGATCGCCTCCAGCGGAGCTAGAAACCCGTCCATGGAGAACACACCGTCAGTGACGATCACCGTACGTCGTGCCCCGGCGCCGTCGTGCAATGCGGATGCGGCCTGCAACTGAAGCTCCAAATCAGCCATGTCCTGATTGGCATAGCGAAAGCGTGCAGCCTTGGACAACCGGATGCCATCAATGATGGAGGCGTGATTCAGGGCGTCGGAGATGATGGCGTCCTCGGCACCGAACAGCGATTCAAAAACGCCGCCATTGGCGTCAAAGCAGGAGGAAAAGAGGATGGTGTCCTCGGTGCCCAGGAAGCGCGAGACCGCTGCCTCCAGCTGTAAGTGCAGGTCCTGTGTGCCACAGATAAAGCGCACACTAGCCATGCCGAAACCGTGACTGTCCATGGCAGATTTGGCGCAGGCAATGATCTCGGGATGATCGGCGAGACCAAGGTAATTGTTGGCGCAAAAGTTCAGCACGGGGGCCGCTGCACCGTCCAGCGGGCCGGCCGTGACGTGGCTGGATTGGGCGGAAGTGATGACGCGCTCAGTTTTGAACAGGCCTGCGGTGCGAATTTCTGCCAGTTCAGCGTTGAGCTGGTCCTTCATCGAGGTGTACATGGTGCTCCTTCGTAAAAAAGTGGCGTGCGTTCTAAGAGAAGACGGACCAGTCAAGGACAACTTTGCCACCCCGGCCTGAGCGTGCGATCTCAAACGCCTGCTCCCACTCGGTGGCAGGAAGCCTGTCGGTGACCACGGAAGATACCGCCTTACGCAACACCGGGTTCGAGGAAAGCATGGCGCTCATGGCGTACCAGGTTTCAAACATTTCCCGACCGTAAATTCCCTTGAGCGTGAGCATGTGGGTGACCACTTTGCCCCAATTGATATCGATCGATTGACTGGGTAAGCCCAGCATAGCTATGCGGCCGCCGTGGTTCATGTTCTCTATCATCTCCGGCAGAGCAGTGGGATGGCCAGACATTTCCATCCCTACATCGAAGCCTTCCCGCAAACCAAGCTCGCGTTGGGCGTCCTTGAGACGGGTCTTGGCGACATTGACGGCCAAATCGGCACCCATCGAAGCTGCCATCGCCAGGCGCGGTTCGGAGACGTCGGTGATCGCGATCTTGCGTGCTCCGGCATGACGAGCCACGGCCACGGCCATCAGCCCAATGGGCCCAGCACCGGTAATCAGCACGTCCTCTCCCACCAGGCCAAAGCTGAGGGCCGTGTGGACGGCATTGCCCAGGGGGTCGAAGATGGCGCCTAGTTCAGCGGTCACCGTTGGATCGTGATGGACCCACACATTTGATTCTGGGATAACAACGTACTCAGCGAAAGCGCCGTCGCGCTGGACACCCACAGAAACCGTGTTGATGCACATATGGCGGCGGCCCGCACGGCAGTTGCGGCACATTCCGCAGACCACGTGGCCTTCTCCGGATACCCGGTCTCCCACCGCCACGCTGTGGACGTCCCGGCCAACCTCTACAACTTCTCCGTAAAATTCGTGCCCGGCAATCAGCGGAGCGTTAATGTTTGCGGCGGCCCATGCGTCCCAAGATTGGATGTGTAAGTCAGTGCCGCAGAGGCCCGCTGCTGCGACCTTAATTTTCACGTCGCGGACACCAGGTTCCGGCTCGGGACGGTCGACAAGTTCGAATCCTGCGTGAGCGCCGGACTTATACAGAGCTTTCATGGGCGACTTTCCTGTTCTTAGGGGTTGGCTTACCCATTACAGTCTTTAAAATCATTTAGCACAATCGACATTTACTCCATCATCGATTAAGCGAATGCTAAATGATAAGCTGGCGGCGTGGAACTTCATCAACTGCAAATGCTGCGCGAGCTCGGCGAACTGGGGAGTGTCAAAGCTGTCGCCGAGGCCCTGTCTGTCACCCCATCCGCCGTATCCCAGCAAATCTCCCTCCTGCAACGCCAAGTTGATACGCCGCTGACCCGCAAAGACGGCAGAAATCTGGTCCTCACGGATGCTGGAAAGGTACTGGCCGACGCCGGCGCCGACGTCATCAACGCCATGGCCACGGCACACGCTGCCATTGGCGTTTACCAGCACGACGGCTCCGGCACCGTCTCTGTGAGCGGCTTCCACAGCGCAGGCCAGGCGCTCTTCGCCCCACTCGTGCGCCGGCTGGCGCTACTGCGTGAGAATGAGAGCGACGGCGCAGCGGGCGTTCCCCGGGTCCGGCTCACCGACGAGGACGTTGCCCAGCAAGACTTTCCCGCACTGACGGCGCGCTACGATCTGGTGCTAGCACACAGGATGGATCACAGCCCTGCCTGGCCACAGAAGCAAGTCCACGTGATCCCTCTCGCCCACGAACCCTTGGATATCGCCTTGGCCGTGGATCACCCCCTGGCAGCGCACGAGTCTTTGTCCCCACAGGACGTGGTGAACTATCCGTGGGTTGCCAGCCGCAGCGGTTACTCTCCTGCCGACGTCCTTTCCGCTATTGGTGCGGTGGCCAGCCGCCCGGTAAATGTGGTTCATCGGATCAACGACTACTCCACGGCAGCAGCATTGGTCTCCACCGGGGACGTCATCGGCTTACTTCCCCGGTTCACGTCAAGTCCCGCGCTGAGCCCCGGCGTGACGCTACGGCCGCTGACAGGGATCAGCACGCGACGCCGGATCGACCTGTTGGTCCGTCCGGAGAATCTAAAACGCACATCTGTGATGCTGGTCGCTGATGCCCTCGCGCTCGTCATGAGCGAGATGGTGCGCTGAACTTCGCACTATCAGTCTTAGCTGGAAGTTTGCTGCGGCACCCGAATCAGGATAGAACGGAAGACATGACTACGATCACAGATCTCTCCGTCACTTCCCACGCCTCTTCCCTGACTCCCGGTCACGTCGCGGCCCTGCACAACTCATTCGCCGCCGATCCGGTCCTCAAACGTACGCAAAATGCCATTGCACGAGTCAGCGTTGACGAGCTCGCCGTCGACCATCAGCTGGCCACTTCTCTTTCCACTACTGTCTCCAACCGCATCGATGACTGGAAAGTCACCAACCAGAAGAAGTCCGGAAGGTGCTGGCTCTTCGCAGCATTGAACCTTTTGCGCACCGGCGCCAAGGAGGTCATGGATGTCAAAGAGTTTGAATTCTCCCAAAATTACGCCATGTACTTCGATAAGTTGGAGCGCGCCAACTACTTTATGCAGTCCATCCTGGAAACCGCGGAGCGGCCCGAGGACGACCGCCTGGTTTCCTACCTGCTCCAGACGGTGATGGGCGACGGCGGCCAGTGGGACATGGCCGTGAACATCTTCACCAAGTACGGTGCCGTCCCCAAGTCCGCCATGCCGGAAACTGAATCCTCCTCCAACACTGGCCGGATGAATTCAGTTCTCGCCTCCTTATTGCGCCGCGGCGCACATGAATTACGCACTCTGCGCAATGCCGGTGACGTGGCCGGCGAAGATCAGGCACGTGAACGGATCATCACCGAAGTTCACCGGATCCTCTCCCTGCACCTTGGCACACCGCCCACTTCCTTCGAATGGGACTATAGCGATGACAAGAAAGTGTTCCATCGCGAGGGAGTGCTGACCCCGCAGGAATTCCTAGCCAAATACACCACCATCACTCTTAGCGACTATGTCTGCTTGGTTGATGATCCTCGAGCCGAGCATCCCAAGGGCAGCACTCTAACAGTGGAACACCTGGGCAATGTGGTGGGGGCGGCACCGGTACGTTACCTGAACGTGGACATCAGCCTTGCCAAACGTTTAGCCAAGGAAGCCATTTTGGACGGGCAGCCCGTTTGGTTCGGCTGTGATGTAGGACCTCAGATGGCGCGAAAAGACGGGATCTGGGATGCACGTCTCTACGACTACGCGGGTCTCTACGACGCCGAGCTAGCCATGGATAAAGAAACCCGCGTCCGTTACGGGGCATCAGCTATGACGCACGCCATGCTACTGACCGGTGTGGATGTTCTTGAAGGCCAGACTCGCCGCTGGCGCGTAGAGAACAGCTGGGGCGAAGAAAATGGTGACCAAGGCTTTTACACCATGGCCGACAACTGGTTCGATGACTACGTCTTCGAGATTGTGGTGGAGAAGAGCCGTCTATCTTCAGAGCTAGTGCAGGCACTTGAGACCGAACCCACCGTGCTGCCAGCATGGGATCCCATGGGCGCACTCGCATAAGCTGGTGCTCACCTAGCTTGTGCAAGATACGACTTACTTGGGTTTTGCCGCCGACATCAAAAACTCACCATCAATCACCCTTCGAAGGAGAGCACATTGTCAGGTTGCTGCAGCCCAGGCGAACGTCCCCCCATCACCGGCGAACAGCCCGGAATCGCGGTGCCGTCCCCCCTCAGTGTGGGACGGCACCCGGCGGCCAACCCGATGTCTGCACGCACTTCTGCCAGCACAGGGGCCAGCAACCGTGACGTTCCCATTCCCGCCGGTTGTTTTAGTATGGGTGACCCTTTTGACGAAGGTTATCCAGCCGACGGAGAGACACCCGTCCACCCAGTAAATATTTCCGCGTTCAGAATCGATGCGACCGCCGTCAGCAACGCCCAGTTTGCGGAGTTCGTTGATGCCACCGGCCACCGCACGGAATCGGAAGTTTACGGCAGCTCCGCAGTATTTCATTTAGCCGTTGCGGCCCAAAAGAAAGACATTCTTGGCACCGCCGCCGGAACGCCGTGGTGGCTTAACGTGCGCGGCGCCGACTGGGCACACCCCGCCGGCCCTTCCTCGAACTGGGTCGAGATCCCGGATCATCCAGTGACACAGGTATCCCACAACGATGCACTTGCTTACTGTGCCTGGGCCGGGCGGGCGCTGCCCACTGAAGCCCAATGGGAGTACGCCGCCCGGGGCACGCTGACACAGAACCGGTATCCGTGGGGCAACGAGTTGCATGGCACGGCCGAGGACGGACGCACACTTCACCATTGCAATATTTTTCAGGGCACGTTCCCGGACGAGAACACGGGCGAGGACGGTTTTCTCACCACAGCGCCGGTGCGCAGCTTTTTGCCCAACGGCTACGGACTATTCCAAACCAGCGGGAATGTGTGGGAGTGGTGTGCTGATTGGTTCCTACCCAAATACTATAAAAGCTGCCTCGCCAAAGGCATCGTTGATGATCCTCCCGGACCAACGATCGGGCGTGGGCGCGTCATGCGCGGAGGTTCCTACCTATGCCATGAGTCCTACTGCAACCGCTACCGTCTGGCAGCCCGTAGTTCCAACTCCCCCGAATCAGCCAGTGGCAACGCCGGATTCCGCACCGTCGCCGGGTGAGTTGCCCAGGCGTTGACGCAACCACCGGATTAGGGCGTCGGCCACTTTTCGCTGGAAACTGCGCAATGAGTCAATACCGGGAGGTGGCTCCCGTCGGGACATCTCCAAATAGTAGCCGGCCCAGCCAGCGAGGACTCCAGTCACATCACGCGGATCGACCCCAGCCAGGATTCTAGACCGAGCCACCATTGACTGCGCATGACCGGGCGGGTGGTCAGTATTGACATCAATGAGCACTGAGAGGCAATCAAGCCAAGGAGCACCCCGATTTGCGTGGGGCCAGTCGATCAACATGACGCCCTGAGTGGTTAAGAGAATGTTGTCAGCCCTTAGATCCCCGTGGACCAACGACTCCCCCGCCATGGCGGCTGTCCCTCGGCGGGCCAGTTGAATCAGCAACTCCAGATTGCTGTCCGCCCAAGAATCCAATGAGTCGAGTGGGTGCTTGTGCAGCTTTTCCCAACCCATAAACGCTCTCCGCAAAGTAACTTCGCTGCGCGCCAACTCCAACCCGGGAGGCAGGGGCACCGCACCAATTTCCTCCAACGCTGTCAGCACCGAGGAAGCCTGCGCATCAGCCCACGGTCTACGCGGGTGCGATCCGTCAACGTCGGCTAAGGCCAACGCGACCCAGATGCCGTCGTCGTAGATGCCCAGCAGATCCGGCGCGGGTACACCTGGCGGGAGCGCTGCGGTAATAATGGCTTCGCGGCGGTGCAAGAGCGCGGAGTCCAGGTTGACTTCGGAGCTGACGGCTTTGACAAATACCCGCCGGCCGGAGGCCAAGCGCACCCGGTCCGCGGAGCCCGGAGAGAAACCACCAGATTGTGTGGCCGCCTCGATCACCCGCTCTCCAAGCAGTTCCTCGACGCCAGTTCTGACGTTCGGCGGCAACTCCAGCCAACCCATGCGCGTGTTCACGGCGAGGGGATCAGTGCCTGGACCGGGATGGGAGCCAGCGTCAGCACCGTTGCATCGTCGGAAACCTCGCCGATATCAGCTTGTTTGCGCCGTAGTTCGTGCATCAAATTCAGCGCACCAAGAGTGGAACTGGTGCGCTGAAGAAACTCCTCGGGGCCGCTGACCAAGCCAAGGTCCACCGCACGCCACGCTCCATCGCTGGCCAAAACTACGATTTCGGGCATCCCAAAACGCTCCACGTGGGCATGGTCCGCCGCTCTGGCTTCCCTCCGCGCCACCCACAAATTGCCGGGCGTATTGCGCAATTCACGATCACGCCGAAGGAGTCGGTGCCGTTCTGGCGCGTCCACGGTGCGGCGTGCAGCCTCAAGGTCCACCCGAGCATCCGCAGCTTCGGCACGCACCATATGCACTCCACCTTCCAGGGTGCCGACCACCACGGTGCAGTCCGCCAGCCCAGCGACCTCTACGCCGTCGTCGGTCAGGGTCAAAACTGAGACGGCCGCACTCGGAAAACGCGTAATTTCGTGACCTACCAACGGTATAGCGGCAGCATCAATGGCCTCTAGAGCACTCGCAAGTAGCGAACGGCTATCAGCAGCATGGAGAGCGGCCGTAGCGAACGCCAGAGACAGTGTCTGGGCCAGCCATTGCGGGTCAGAACTTGCAGGTAGTCCTATTTGTTCAAGTAATGGTGTGGCACCGTCGATCACCCACGCGTGCCGGCCGAAAAATCCACAGCTGTCCTCCATGACGTGGGAGTCCCCCTCGAACTGGACTCGGGCACGGATTTCCCAAACATAACTCATGCGTTCATCCTCCCATGCCGCCAGTTACAGCAACGGCGCCTGTTTGCGCTTTTCGCGCCCGGTTAACCGGGCGCGAAAAGCGCAAACAGGCGCCGCCATGACCTGGTGTTAGCCTTCGACTCCAAGTGTGGCCAAGATCAGCTCACGCACGCGGCCGGCGTCGGCCTGTCCACGGGTGGCCTTCATGACACCGCCCACGATGGCTCCGACTGCCTGAATCTTCCCAGCGCGAATCTTCGCAGCAACATCGGGCTGTGCAGCTAGTGCCTCATCGATCGCCTT
Organism: Arthrobacter cryoconiti; assembly: GCF_020905375.1. Taxonomy (GTDB): domain Bacteria; phylum Actinomycetota; class Actinomycetes; order Actinomycetales; family Micrococcaceae; genus Specibacter; species Specibacter cryoconiti. The sequence continues at coordinate 414,962 of NZ_JAJJBU010000003.1, read as the reverse complement.
TTGCAGCGGGGCATCGTCGGAAACCACTGCGAGGCCACGCTTCGCAACGATTTCGCTCGGCGTCCCCTCACCTTCAAGAACGCCGTCCAGAACTTTGCGGGCCAGCTTGTCATTGATGGCACCGGAAGCGATGAGCTTCTCAATTTCCACAACGACGGCAGGGCTGACACCCAAAGCTGCGGGGTCGACGTCGGCCAGCTTTGCGCGCCGAGCAATCTCACCCATCCACCACTTGCGGGCTGCCGCAGCCGAGGCTCCGGCAGTGACCGTCTCCTCAATTTCGTCCAACAGTGCGGCGTTGACAACGTCGCGGAACTCCAGATCCGTGTAGCCCCAATCCGCTTGCAGACGCTTGCGGCGGGCAGCTGGCGGCTCGGGCAGGCGGGAGCGCAATTCTTCCACCCATTCGGATGTGGTGACAATCGGCACCAAATCCGGCTCCGGGAAGTACCGGTAATCGTCGGCGTCGGACTTGGGGCGCCCGGACGTCGTCGACTTGGTGTCCTCGTGCCAGTGGCGGGTTTCCTGAATAATTTTCACACCAGAATCCAGAACGGCGCCATGGCGCTGAATCTCAAACTTCACAGCGTTCTCGACGGCGCGCAAGGAGTTCACGTTCTTCGTCTCTGTACGCGTCCCAAACTTTTCCTGGCCATACGGACGCAATGAAACGTTGGCGTCGCAACGCACATTCCCACGTTCCATCTTGGCATCCGAGACGCCCAAGTTCTTCACGATCTCCCGCACAGCGGCGACGTAAGCCTTCGCCAGTTCAGGGGCGCGGGAACCCGCTCCCTCGATTGGCTTGGTGACGATTTCCACCAGCGGCACGCCGGAGCGGTTGTAATCCACCAAGGAGAAGTCTGCGCCCTGGATACGACCCGTAGCACCACCCATATGAGTGAGTTTGCCAGCATCCTCTTCCATGTGGGCGCGTTCGATCTCCACACGGAAGATCGTGCCGTCTTCCAATTCAATGTCCAACCAACCGTCGTAGCAGATCGGGTCCTCGTACTGGGAGGTCTGGAAGTTCTTCGGGGTGTCAGGATAAAAATACTGCTTACGAGCAAAGGTGCAATGCTCAGCAATCTTGCAGTTCAGCGCCAAACCGATCAGGATCGAGGACTCCACTGCTTTCTTGTTGACCACCGGGAGCACCCCGGGCAGTCCCAGGCACACCTCGTTGACGTTGGTGTTCGGCGCATCGCCAAACTCGTTAGGCGCGGAGGAGAACATCTTGGTCTTGGTGTTCAGCTCCACGTGGACCTCAAAGCCCAAGACGGGATCATACTTTTCCATGGCTTCTTCAAAGCTCAAGATGGTATCAACGCTCATTAGTTAGCCTCCTTGGCTGAATTTTGTGCCAACGCAGGTGCACGGTCAAGCAGGGGTCCGCCCCACTGGGCCTCGAGCAAGGACTCCAGCACAGCGCCCACGCGGTACAGTCGGGCATCTTCACGTGCCGGAGCCAGCAACTGAATGCCGACGGGCAACCCATCTTCGTCAGCCAGCCCCCCTGGCAACGTCAGGCCCGGAACTCCGGCCAAGTTCGCCGGGATGGTAGCGACGTCGTTCAGGTACATCGACAACGGGTCATCGATCTTTTCGCCAAGTTTGAACGCCGTTGTGGGCGTCGTCGGGGATATCAGTACATCGACCTGAGCAAAGGCTGCAGCAAAGTCTCGCTGGATCAGCGTGCGCACCTTCTGCGCGGAACCATAGTAGGCGTCGTAGTAACCAGCCGAAAGAGCATAGGTGCCCAAGATAATGCGGCGCTTAACTTCATCACCAAAACCAGCTGCGCGGGTGGCGGACATGACCCGCTCAATGGTGATTGAACCCTCGGTGGGCAATGTGCGCATACCGAAGCGGACGCCGTCGAACTTGGCCAAATTCGAAGACGCTTCAGAGGGCATGATCAGGTAGTAGGCGCCCAAGGCGTAGCCAAAATTCGGGCAGGAGATCTCGATGATCTCGGCGCCAGCACCGCGCAACAGCTCCAGGGATTCGTTGAAACGAGTCTCAACCCCGCTCTGGTAGCCCTCACCGTGCAGTTCCTTGATGATGCCGATCTTCATGCCCTCAACATTGCCCAAGCGGGCAGCGGCGGCAAGCCCTGTGGAGGGGTCACTCAGCGATGTTGAATCGAAGGGATCGTGCCCACCAATAACTTCTTGGAGTAAAGCCGAGTCCAGGACCGTGCGTGAGACCGGGCCAATCTGATCCAGCGAGGAGGCCATAGCGATGGCTCCGTAGCGCGAAACCGCACCGTAAGTCGGCTTAACGCCAACGGTGCCCGTGACGGCACCTGGCTGGCGGATGGAACCACCCGTATCAGTGCCCAGTGCAAGTGGCGCTTCGAAGGCGGCGACTGCGGCCGCAGAGCCACCGCCGGAACCGCCGGGGATACGGTCCAAATCCCACGGATTGCGGGTGGGACCGTAGGCCGAGTGTTCGGTGGAGGAACCCATGGCAAATTCGTCAAGGTTGGTTTTACCCAGGATTGGCATACGGGCGGCGCGGAGCTTCTTGATGACAGTTGCGTCATAGGGGCTCATCCAACCCTCAAGGAACTTTGAGCCTGCCGTAGTGGGCTGGCCCTTCGTGACGATCAAGTCCTTGACGGCAATGGGGACACCTGCAAGTTCGTGCAATTCTTCGCCGGCAGCACGGCGGGCGTCGACGTCGGCAGCAACAGCGAGGGCTTCCTCGGTGTTGACGTGCAGGAAAGCGTGGACGCCCCGATCGCCGCCGTCGACGGCCGCAATGCGATCAAGGTGCGCCTGCACCAGCTCAACGGAAGTTACTTCTCCGGCGGCCAGCTTCGCGGCCATCACGGCGGCGCTGGAACGGATCAATTCATTGGCACTCATGGATTAGCTCTCCTCCAAAATTGCGGGCACCTTGAAGCGGCCGTCCTGGGCGTCGGGGGCACCGGAGAGGGCCTCTTCGGCGGTGAGCACATGACCCACCACGTCCTCACGCATGACGTTCGTCAGCGGAATTGGGTGAGAGGTAGCCGGAACGTCGTCTCCGGCAGCCTCACTGACGCTCTTAACGGCGTCCACGATCACTGCCAGTTCATTGGCCATGCGGTCCAGTTCGTCGTCACTCATCTCGATGTGAGCCAGTTGCGCTAGGTGCGCCACGTCCTCACGGTTGATCGCAGCCATGGATCTCCCCTGTAAGAAAAAAGAAAATGTATCCCTCTAGCTTATCGCCCGTGCCACAGGTTGATTCACAGTGCGCTCCTGGCCGCTTTCAAAGCGGGCTTGGGGGAACGCTTGCGTCGAGACCAGATGCTGGAGTGCCGGGCCGAAAGTGCCAGAAGGATCAGGATATCTAGCGGAAGGCCGAAGACGTCCCCCAGCAGAGTCACTGACGTTCCGCCGAAAAATGTTATGGCCGTAATCACAATGGTCAACGCATTGAACGCCATGGCGGTAATCCTGGCCCAGTTCCTACCCTGGAAGACTTTGATGGCCAGAAACAGATAAAATACAGCCCAAATACCCGAAATCACAACCCCGATGTTGAAAATCACATCCACTACTTCACGCTCAAGAGGGTCGGCCCCGGACGTCAACTCTGCGAGGATTTGCTGATGTTCCATTTCGAGTGTGACCACTGCAACTAGTCCCACCACCACCCGCAATATCATCAGCAGCACGCCCATCAGTGTGGAGACAGGACGCTTTCGCGCACGGGCTTTTTGCTGCGCCTTAGCCCCGATGAATGACGGGGCACCGCTGGCATCTACCTCACCAAGTTCGACGACGGGCAAGTGGCCGTCTGTTTCAATGCTGTCCCCGCCACCGTTGCGTGAGTGGTACCCGGTGGAGAAATCCTTGATGGTCCGTACGCCCACAGCAGGATCGCTATGGCTCAACGTTTTGACAATGTGGTCGCGTTCAATGTCCGTATCGGCGTCGATCTTGTGCGTTATTTGCAAGGTGAACAAGGAAAAGCCCACGGCCCGGTCAAACGTTCCGGCAGCCATCCAGTCGGCCTTGTACCCGCCCGGCAGCAACCAACCTTCCGGGCAACGCCAAAACCGGACGTGGTGGCGCTTGGCCGGATTTCCTTCGACTTCCTGCTGGTAGGCGAAGTCCTGCTGGCGACCAAAGAGCAGTAGTGGGCTCACCGGAGCCTCGTCATAACTGCGATGCAGCACCGTTGAGGTAATGATGCGCCAGCTCGAGTGCAGGTCCACATCATCGGCTTTGATCCAGTTCGCCCTCACCATAGCGGCGTGAACCTGAGCTTCGGAGCCCTCGGCAGCCACGTTGATCGGATCTCCCAAAAGTCCGTCACTGGTGCGGGCACGACCAATGAAATAGTCGGGGACGTAAATGGATGTGAGTATCCGGTGCAGTCGTGGCAGCACCAAGTAGGCAAGTACCAGCCAGAAGACTATGAATAGCGGAACCAGATACCAACCAACTGAAAGAGATTCCGAGAGCAGCAACCATGCGAGCCATAGTGCGCCCAAGCCGCTGAGGGCAAAGAAGATGTTATCCCAAACGAAGTTGGCGTCAGGGCGCCTTTCAGCGGTGAGGTGCCTTCGAGAAGTTGTCATCGTCCGTGGCATTCGCCCGCCTCCAATTAGTCGACTTCATCCTATCCGCTGGCGAAACGTTCTTCCGTTATCTGGCCCTGGCGCCCCAACATCGATTCCCTATAGTCCCAAGCGATAGACAAGGAGTTGTTTGCCGTTTTCGGGGACAACCCAGTCCCGCTCGGGTTCGCGGACGAATCCTAATTTTTCGTATAGTGCGTGGGCACCGTGCCAGTCATCGCCCGTCGTAAGACTGACGGCACAAATACCATTCATGGCCCGTGCCCGTTCAAGGATGGCTTTCACCATGGTGGTCCCTGCACCGCTACGTTGGAGATTTGGGTCCACCACAAGAAGCCGGAATTCAAGTTCGTCAGGTAGCGCGATGTCGGCCCATTCATCCCCGTGCAGGGCCAAAGTTGCCGAAGCAACGACCCCGTCACCGTTCTCGGCAACAATGATTGGCGCCAAGGCAGCCCGTTCTCCCACTCGCAGAATCTTTTGCATATACGGGTGTTGAGTGCTGTCAAAGTATCCTGCGCCCAGGTATGCATCTGCTGTGATGCGAGCGACGGCGTCGTAGTCGGTTGGTGTTATAGGGCGGACGGTCAGACTCATGCGCGGGATTTTCCTTGTACTTTGCAGGTTGACGTGCCGGTGAGGGCACCTTCCCATTCTGCCGCACTCATCTGGTCCTTAACGTGCACACCGGATTCATTGTGCAGCAGATGCGGGTGCAGGCGGCTCTTACCCGCATCTGCTGCACAATGAATCGAGCGGAAATGCCAGCAGCACTGCCCCTGTGGATAACTCAGATCACGGTTTCCCTTTTTAGGCGAGACTTCTTTCATGGTGGTTAGACCCCGACTTCCCGGCATACTTGCCAGCCAGTCCTTTACTTTCCGTGAGGGGCTGGCGGCAGGTGCAACGCTGAGCCGGCTGCGAGCTAAAGACCTCCAGTGTCCCAGCCGGGGAATACGGGTTCCCTACGATGCCCCGCAAACGTTGGTGGAACGGGTCCGGCCCTATGTGCATCTGGGTCAGGACGTCTGCATTTCCCATGTGACGGCGGCGTTGATTCACGGTATGCCGCTGCCGTGGTTTGCAGAAGATATCAAGACACTTCATCTCACTCGACAACCGGGGATGTCGACGCCCCGGCGGAAGGGCGCCACCGGACACAGCATGCTGCTTTCTGGAAGTGAGATCATGACCATCCACGGCGTACCGGTGACAACTCCAGCTCGGACGTTCTTGGATCTGGCTTCCGTGCTGGATCTGGATGATTTAGTCGCGGTCGCGGACTTCCTCATCTGTGCACACAATCGTCATTTTGAAGCACGCAAGCGCGCAATCGTCCCAGAGGCTAAATTGCGGGACTACATTGGCGAAAAGTTTCATTTGCCGGGTTTAGGCAGGGCCCGTGAAGCAATGGGGTTGATGCGGGTGGGGGCTGACTCGCCTCCAGAGACTAAATTGCGGCTTCTACTTCGCAGCGCCGGGTTGCCCGAATTTGTGCCAAACCACACCATCTATGGCGAACCAGGAGAATACGATGCCTACCCGGATCTGGCGTGTGAAAAGTACAAGGTGTGCGGCGAATATGAAGGGGCTATTCACCAGACAACGAGGAAACAGCTCTACGACCGGACCCGTGACGAGCGCGCTGCCGCCCGCGGGTGGCTACAGGTGAAAGTGTACGGCGCAGATTTCGCTCGGGGCCAGAAACACGTAGCTGCCATGTTCGCCCAGGCTCTGGCTCAGCACGGATGGCGGCCAGGCTGACTCCACTCATTGTGCATCTGATGCGGGTCCACGGCGCCCGAACCCGCATCAGCTGCCAAATGAATGCGAAGGCGAGCGATACCGGCTCCCCTCAACGTTGCGCAACAGCAGCCCATGGTCCACCAGCGCACGGCGCAGGGTGGGAATATCCCGCGTTACGGTTGCCAGGAGACGATTGATATCCAGTTCAGCCAGGTCAGTCTCGGTCGGGATCAGTCGCTGGGCCAGATGCTCGAGCACTTCCAGGCGCTGCGCCGCGTTCATCGGCAGCCGGGTAAGCATTCCGCTTTCAAAAAACCTCTCAATGCCTTCTCGCTTCGGCGTCGCGTTAGCCGCAAGAACCCTAGCGAGGGCTCCAGGTATTGGTAAAAAGGTGTCAGGATCAAGTAAACCCACCGCTACTAATCTATTCAGCGCCTGCCGCTCACGTGCATCAACCGGGTAAGGAACTCCCGTTTCAGCCATCCCCGCTGGGGTATCGATAAGCACTTGCCGCGCATAAACCTTCATGGCGTACTCGTTAGCCAGCGCCGCCAGTACCGGCTGCCAGGGCAGGGATTGGTGCGGTTTCTGATCCGAAATCTGGGCATCCGTTCTCATAGCTTCCTTACCGCGCATCAACACTTCAGAAGAGCCGCTCACTTCTTTGGCGCGAACGATCCTTCTAATCCGGGAACACAAGCAGCTGTCCACACGGCGAGCACTTCCGCGCGGGTGGGTAGTCCACTCATAGCTGGGCTGAGCTCAGGGCGGTGCACCCAGGCGCCGGCTTCCTGCGCAATGAGTCCCCCGGCAGCGAAATCATGCTCGAAGAGTCCGTATTCGAGGTAGGCGTCTACCCCGCCTTCGGCTACGGCGCACAGCTCTAAGGCGGCGGACCCAAGGCGGCGAAAATCACCGAAGTGGTCCATGCGTCCGTCCAGTTCAGATATTAGCCGACGCCGGACAGCTGGCTCATACGTCAACGCCGTCGACAGTAGTGTGCCTCCACGGGCTTCGAGCGGTCCTGTGAGCTGGCGGATCGATTCGACGCCGTCGGCCCGGGTTTCCTTCAGCCAGGCGCCCTCTCCTTTGGAAGCGAAGTAGATTCGTCGAAGTGCAGGGGCATGGACGACCCCTGCCAGCCATTCCCCGGCGGGTCCCATCACGGCCACCGATGTGCCGTAATAGGCGATGTTGCGAATGAAGTTCATGGTTCCGTCCAGTGGGTCCACGCTCCATCGGTAACCGGAGGGCGACTGCGGCAGCGCCGGGGCCAACTCCTCACCCGTGATGACGTCGTGTGGGCGTGCCTCTTCGATCACGGTACGCACGGCACGCTCTGCTGCGACGTCGAACGCCGTCACCCAGTCGGCGTCAGACGACTTTTCCTGTGCACTGAAACCGGAAGGATCGCGTTTCGCCAACACGTCCGCTCCAGCTGCGGCTGCCCGCAACGCCACCTCCAGCAATTCGTCCAATGGTGTCTGATTCATGCGTCCTCCTCGTGTGCGTCGTTTTCAAATTTCGGTGCCGGACCGTGAGCTAGCAACTTCACAAAACCGTCCTCGTCTAAAACGGTGAGGCCCAGCGATTCGGCTTTGTCCAATTTGGTGCCCGCGTTCTCCCCGGCCACAACATAGGAAGTATTTTTGGAGACCGATCCGGAGGCCTTGCCGCCTCTGGTGATGATGGCCTCTTTGGCTTCGTCACGGCTGAAGTTAGGCAACGTTCCGGTGACCACAATGGTCAGCCCTGCCAAGGTGCGCGGCGTAGATTCATCGGTGTCGTCAGTCATTCGCACGCCCGCGGCATCCCACGCCGTAACAATGTCGCGATGCCAGTCAACGGAGAACCACTCGATCAAGGCTTCAGCAATGATAGCTCCAACGCCGTCCACGCCCGCCAAAGTTTCTTGGGACGCCTCCCGAATCCCCTTCATGGAACCAAATGCTGTGGCAAGCGCGCGTGAGGCCGTCGGCCCCACATGCCGAATGCTCAGGGCGACCAACACCCTCCAGAGCGGCTGCGCCTTAGCCTTTTCCAATTCCTCAAACAGTTTTTCCGTGGTCTTGGTTGGTACTGACGATTTCTTCGGGGTCGCCTTGGTGTAAAAGTAAGGGACTTGGTGGAAGCGGCCAGTCCCGGCACCGTTGGCCCGGATCTCACGCCACACCACGACGCCGGACAGGTCAAGTTCGCCGATGGAGAAGACGTCCGCTTCACTTCTCAACGGACCAGGCCCCGCCGGAGTGATGGCTCCGGCGCCGTCAGCTGGGTTCGGCCCCGGCCCCGTCGTCAGTGCCGCCGCGGCTTCGTAACCCAACGCCTCAATGTCGAATCCTCCACGTCCCGCCAGGTGTGCCACGCGTTCGGTCAGCTGGACGGGGCAGGACTGGGCGTTGGGACAGCGAATATCGATGTCGCCTTCCTTGGCTGGTGCCAAAGCGGTCCCGCAGGATGGGCAGTGCGTTGGCATCACAAATTCGCGTTCTTCACCGGTACGCAGCGCAACTACCGGCCCAACAATTTCGGGTATGACATCCCCCGCTTTCCGCAGCACCACAGTGTCACCAATCAAAACGCCCTTAGCCTTGACCACTTCTTGATTGTGCAAGGTGGCCATTTCCACAGTAGAACCAGCCACTTTCACCGGCGTCATCACCCCATAGGGGGTGACCCGGCCCGTGCGGCCCACGTTGACCCGGATATCCAGCAGTTTGGTATTGACCTCTTCAGGCGGGTATTTGTAGGCCACTGACCAGCGCGGAACCCGGGAAGTGTGTCCCAAGGCGCGCTGCGTGCCGAAGTCGTCCACTTTCACCACAATTCCGTCAATTTCATGGATCAGGTCGTGACGGTGTTCGCCGAAGTGTGCAATGAAGTCCAGCACTTCTTCAAACGAAGACAAGACCTTGAAGTATGGGCTGGTGGGCATGCCCCAAGATTTCAGCAGCTCATACGTCTCTGACTGGCTGAGCGTCGATAACCCCTCGCGGGCGCCGATGCCGTGAACATACATACTCAGGGGCCGTTTGGCAGTTTCCGCCGGATCTTTCTGCCGCAAGGAGCCTGCCGCTGAGTTTCGCGGGTTCGCAAACGGTGCTTTGCCTGCCGCTACCATTGACTCGTTGAGGGCGATGAAATCCGCCGAAGCAATAAATACTTCTCCGCGAATCTCCACCTCCGCCGGAAAACCGCTGCCGTGCAGACGTTGAGGGATGTCCTTTATGGTGGCGACGTTGTGTGTAATGTCCTCGCCCGTGGTTCCATCCCCGCGGGTGGCAGCGCGCACCAGAACGCCGTCACGGTAGAGCAGGTTCACGGCCAGACCGTCGATCTTCAATTCCGTCAGCCATTGGGGAGACTTCCCATGCAGTTTGGCTACGGATGCTTCTGTCTTCGCCAGCCACGCTGTGAGCTCTTCAAGGGAAAATACGTCCTCCAGTGAGTACATCCGTGCCAGATGTTCGACGGCGGCGAACGCCACCGAGACATCCCCGCCTACCACTTGGGTTGGCGAGTCATTGCTCGCCAGTTCCGGGTGAAGCCCCTCCAGCCGCTCAAGTTCACTGTAGAGAACGTCGAATTCAGCGTCGCTGATCAGCGGATCGTCGTCGTTGTAATAGGCGGCCCGGTACTTCTGGATCAGTTCGACGAGTTCGCCATGCCGTTCCCGTTCAGGCGCCGGGGGCACGGGCGAATCCTGGGCTTGGCTCGGGGCAGGGGTCTGGGCGGAATCCGGCTGGCTAGTCACTCTTCCATCTTGCCGTATCCGGGGCCGTTCCGCCCAGCGCCGCACGTTTCCTTCAATGCCGCATGATCCAGCCATGCCGCTGTAAGGACTGTCAAGACAGGCAAGAGGCCCGGCATGAAATTCATGCCGGGCCTCTTGGAAAAAATGTTTCTGCGTGACTTAAGCGGAAGCTGCTTCCTGCTGCTGCTTCTGCTTGAGCACAGTGGCCTTGACCGTCTCGAGGTCAGCTGCCACGCGGGTCAGTGAGCTCTTGTAGGAAGGCCAGTCGCTGGTCTTGAAGCGGCTAGCATCCGGACCCTGCCACTGAACGGAGTTTGCCTTGGAATCCAAGGTGCTCGTGATGGTGTGGATCTGATCGACTGCGTGGGCAATCTTGCTTGCCAAATCCGCCATGTCCTGGGGGTCATTACCAATCAAACCGGCCATGATGCACATCCTTTGAATCGAAGTTGTCAGTGATTCGCAGCCCCGGGTTTCCGGGTGGCGACTGATATGAATCTATCCCACGCAGGCGATCTCCGTCGATGGGCTGGACTCCCCATATAGCTCTCCCCATCCGATCCCACAACAAGACCGGAGCAAGACCGGAACAAGACCGGAGCAAAATGAAACAACTACCGCTCGTGGTCCATGGTGGTGGCGACCTGCAGCTTGAACGCTTTGCCTCGGCCCACCACGTAGCCACGGCCGGGGACGAACTTGTTGTTGTGCAGCCTTCCTAGCGGAGTGCTCATGAGGGAATCCCCTTCGAGGTCTCCTGGGTTCATGAGCAAACCACGACGTCCGGACTTGAACAGTCCGGAGAGGCTCCACGCACCGGCCCAGGTGGAGGATTCAGCTTCACCCACCACGAAATGGTTCGCCTTCACAGCCGCCTTGATCAGGTTCACCAAGTCCATTTCGACCTCGGAGTCGGCAAATTCAGTCACCCCTTCGATGAAGAGCGCCACATCCACGCTTTCGGATTCCACCAGTTCGATCAGACGCCCAAGCTCCGGCTCCACGCCATGATTGGTAGTAAACGATTCGTCCCATACTGGCATGTGCGCAATGGCTGACTTCCGCGATCCGAGATACACCCGACGGACGGCCGGCGTCGAACGCTTCAGGGCCTCTGCGAGCGTGACCAGCGCCGTGGTGCGTCCGGATCCGGGCGGACCGGTCAGCATGAGTGCACCGTTTGCCAGCAGTGACGCCGGTTCCAGGTTGTAGTCGTCCACGCCGATGATGGCGTTTCCCGGGGTCCCGGCGGGCAGCACGTTCAAGTCCAGCGACTCCGGCAACGACTCGATGCGCGGTGCCTGTGCCACGCCTTGACGCCTCAATGTTTCGGCGAGTTTCTCCACTTGCCGCGCCTGCAGGGCTAAGTTCGCATTGCCACCAAAGATCGCTAACTGGATTTCTCCGTTGTCGATCAAACCCCGCCCGGGAGGGGAAGCAGCATTGAGCACATCGCGGGGCAGGCCCAGATTGGAGTAGTCGTCCATCGTGGCCATACGCAGCACCAACAGTCGCTGTACCGAGGCGGCTAGCGATGCGGGCAAGGACTTGGCGCTATCTCCGGCAATGACAATGTGGACGCCCATGGGACGGCCGTCTGTGGCGATTTGTTGCAGCGTCTCGAATTGGTTCATGCCCACCCGGAATTCGTATTGTTCCCGGAACGTGGCCAGGCCATCGACCATAATGATGATGCGCGGCTCGTCCGGCTTTCCCGCCAGTCGCCGGTATTCGGCAATACTGCCAGCTTTTTGGGCCGCGAAACTTTCGGAGCGCTCCTCGATGATCCCGCGCACATGCCGCAGGAGCCGGCCCACGCGTTCGGCGTCCTCGGAGTTGATTATGCCGCCCACGTGCGGGAGCACCTGAAGCATCGACAAACCGTTGGACGCGGCGTCAATTCCGTAAACTTGCACGGGTCCGCCGCGCGGGGTGATCGCAGCAGAGATCGCGAGGGTGCGTAGGGCAGCGGATTTGCCCGAACCGCTGGCACCGAGGATCGCCATGTTTCCGTCCCGGTCCGGCTCGAAAAACACAGTGGGCTGGGACTGGTGGGCAGGATCGTCCATGACGCCCAGCAACAGTTTTTCATCCGTACGCGGGTTCGGGAGCTTGGAGAAATCGTACGTGTCCGGAAGCTCGCTGAGCCATGGTTTACGTGGCGGTTTCACACCCAGTTCGACGGCGGCCAAGGAGATATTGGCTACCGCCCGGGAAATGTCATTGGGCCCGGCGGAATCCTCTACGGGAACCTGTTCGAGTTCTTGCTCCCATGCCGCGCCTGCACCAAAGTCCATTTCCACAATGTCGATGCGGGGACGCTGTGGCGTTCGGGTCGTCCAGCCACCGGCATAGCCGGTCTGGAATCCCTGAATGCGGCCAGGCCCGGTCTTCGCGGCTCCACGGCCGGGGATACTGGGGCTAAAGTACGCCGCCGTCGGCTCCCCCAAAATATCTTGGGAGTCATCCACGTCGGCCATGCGCAAGGCGATGCGCATATTGGTGTTGGCTCGAAGGTTGTCCTTAATGACGCCGGAGGGACGCTGCGTGGCCAGGATCAGGTGCAGGCCAAGTGAGCGGCCGCGGGCTGCGACGTCCACCACGCCGTCGACGAATTCCGGCACTTCTTTGGCCAGCGCGGCGAACTCATCGACCACGATCACCAACGACGGCGGCGCCTCGGGATCCGCTTCTCGCTCCATGGCGAGCAGGTCCTTCGCCTTTTTGCGATTGAGCAGATGCTCGCGGTAGTGCAGTTCCGCTCGTAGCGACGTCAAGGCCCGGCGTACTAAGTGCGGAGAGAGATCGGTGACAAGTCCTACGGTGTGCGGAAGTTTAACGCAGTCAGCGAAGGCCGCCCCACCTTTGTAATCCACGAAGAGAAAAGAAAGCCGATCCGGGCTATAGGCCGCGGCCATCCCCAAAACCCATGCCTGGAGAAACTCTGACTTTCCCGCTCCCGTGGTCCCTCCGACGAGTGCGTGCGGACCTTCAGTTTTCAGGTCCAGGTACATCGGTGCCACACCCTTTGAGCCGACCAAGGCACGCAAAGAACCCTGGTACTTGCGGTTCTTGACGGCCCGGGATGACACAGAGTTATTTTCCAGCCAGTGGTCTGCGATCGTGGAGGTACCCTCCACCAGCTCGTGTCCGGCAAGAGCCACATAGGAGACGCTGCGGGGCAGATCGGAATCATCATCCACCGGTTTACCCACATCCACCACGGGTGCCAACATGCGTGCCAGCGTAGCTGCCAGCTCGGCGTCGACACTTTCACAGCTGACCGGGAACGTCAGGGCGCCTAGTCTGACCTGTCCGGTGGTGGCGGTTTCGGCAACGTGAATGAAATCTCGGCAGCTGGCCGGTAGTGCTTGCAGGGAACTGGCCACCCACAAAATGTGCACGCCGACGTCGGCCCCATGCTCGGCCAGACGGGTCAGTCTGGCGCGGTCCACTTTGACGTCATCTTCGACGATGACCAGCAGTGCGGGAACCACGGGGACGGGGACTTTTTCCTTGTCCTCGACGATTGGCCCGCGGTGGGCAGCAGAGTTGGCTGCCAGGCTGGCGCCTCGGGTGACGATCAAGTCCTCGAGGGCCGCAAGCAAGATGCTGGCCGCACCGGTGCCGGCACCGAGGTGGTCCGCCGCCAGCGGAGAGTGCACCGAGCCCACGTGGGGTAGCCACTGCAACCATTCCCAGCGAGCCTTGGATTCCATGGACGTCATGGCGGCCACGGCCAGTTCGGCTGGCGAATGCAGCCCCACAGCCTGGAGTACCAAGGCCCGGGCGACGTCGTCGACCACCCCGCGAGGTCCAGCTAAGCCCAGCGCACCGCTTTCGCGCAGCTTGGCCACGACCGGCACGGCGTCTACATCGTCGAATTCCTTTTTCAGGTCCGCAATCTCCGCCATGAATTCCGGCAGCGTGTTGTTATCGGTGGGCGCCTTGACGGGTGTGCGGGATGGCTGGCGGCCAATGCCCAGACGCAGTGTCAAAAAGGCATCATGTTCTGGGCGGTGCGTCCACATGAGCGGACCCAACTTATAGATGGCGTCCACAGTTTCAGCTGCGGAGGGGCATTCGGCTAGCCTCACGGCCCGCTCCACTTGCTGGCGAGCCGTCATCTGGCGTCGGAACTCTATGGCAGATTTGCGGAACTGTTCAATGTTCTCCCGCGTATCCGCTCTGATCTGCCGGCGCTGGTCAACGTAGCTGCCAATGATCATCAGCGGCATCATGGCAATGAAAATAAGGCTGAACAAGCTTTTGGTTATGACGAACATGGCCCCACCCATGAAAATGGGTGCCACGAGCATGATCAACGGGAAGCGTTCACGCTTGGGCCGCTGCGGTCCGCTGGGTACTACCTGTTCTTCGATCTCAAAGCTGGGTACCACTCGGGGCGAACGGTTAAATTCCACCAGCGGGCTGGTGGGCCCGGACTGCCCTCCGCGACCAAGACTCACCACGGAAATGGACGTCTCCCCCAGGGTTACTTCGTCGGAGGACCCCAGGACGGCACGGGAGAATTGAATACCGTCCATCATCATCCCGTTGGCGGAGCCCGTATCGGCGATTTCCACCGTTTCGCCTACAGTGATGCGTGCATGGCGTTTGGACATCAGTGGATCGCTCAGGCGCACGTCGGCGCTGTAGTCGCGGCCAATGTAGCTGGTACCTAAGGGAAGCGCGAACTCCTGACCCACGTCGGGTCCGGACATGACGCGCAGCGTGGCCGCCGCCGGCCCCCTGTCTTGGGCCGGGACGTGAAAGGAATCGCTGACCTGGGTTAGCGATACTGTGGCTCCTGGCCGCAACCCGGATTCGAGCAGATTAGCTTCTGGCGGCAGCGTCCGTCCCCGAACGCCACCTACCATTGATTCCTCCACCAAAAGGGAGAGTTTTTCCGGTGCGACGGCGCCCTTGCGGGAAGGGTCACTCAAGTACAGTTCAGTGGCAATATCCCCCACCGTGGCCAGACCGTCTACGGTGACGGCCAAGTTCTTATCGGGCTGTGGCTCTCGCCGCAGGGTCAGTCGGATCCTCATTCATCATCCATTTCACGTTGAGAGTCCAGCAGTGGCAGATCCTCGGCCGTCACCAAGTGGGACGTGACAGCATGCTCCACCAGGCGGGCACGGCGGTTGGTGGCCAGTTTTCCACCGCCTCCGCGTAAGCCCACCACACCCACGCGGTCAAGTTTGTCGCACACGTTATCCAGCTTGCGGTTGAAGCGAGTGAGTACCCAACCCAACCTTTTGGCGGCCTGCGCCGAGGACGGAATGGAGCTAAAGCCGGTTCCGTCGCGGCGCAGCATCGGTTCGGCTAGCGCAACTATGAGTGCCTTTTGGGAGTCGGTGAAGACCACGGGCCCAATGGTGGTGGATCCGGCGGAATCTTCCCCACGGCTCTGCGCTAAAAAGGCCGGGGTTTTCAGATGGACGGAGAACTCATACGTGGTGGGTCCTGCCGTGAAGATGACGTTTGTATGGGCAAAGACCAGCGGTATGCGTGCCCCCGGCGCCATCCACGCTTGCATTCCACCGGCCGCGTCGGCGATGGTTGCAGAGAGCATGGTGCCAGCGTTTGTCAGCCACCAGATGCCGTCATAGCGGCTGATTTGCAAGAACGTTCGGTGCAAATAGGGGTTGTCATCAATCTCCAAGTCCCCTTCGCGTCCAATGCTGAACACCCCCTCTGGTGAGGGTTCATACCATTCACCACAAAAATCAACAGCTAGTTCCCCCATGCTGGCCTCCGCTTTCCTATTCTCTGCTAAATCTCTCAAGGTGCTGTTTTCCGGCTCCGTCATGGGAAGCACTTCTTCGTCTCTGGAGAAGTATTGCCACTTTTTCGAACCAGCTTGATCGAAACACATGACTGATTGTTGTTGAATGCCACAAACACTTTGGATTCTTTAGTTGGTTTGAACTCCCCTGAATCCACGGCACTGACGGCGGCCCATAAGTAAATGTCCCCGTCGAGGGGGTCCGGATTGGTCCATGTCCACACGGCACCGCCATTACTGGCCGTGGCCTTCAAGTCAGTCACGGCAGGAACGTCAGCTCCCACGATCACGGCCGGTCCGGGGGGTGTGGTCACGCCAGCTTGGGGATCCACCGGCTTTGGCGCACCGCCGTTGGCAAAAATGACAACACCGAGTACGACGCCGGCCACCAGCAACGTGCCAGCGCCCAGTCCCAGCCACAGCCGTTTGCCAGAGGACGGCCGGCGGTACTGCGCATTCGCTTCTAGCTGTGGTGCGGGCAGAACATCGTTGCGATGCACTGTGGACTCGAGAACAGCATCGTTTCCACCAGCTGGCGCACGCGGTGGGACGGAATCCGCCCACTGGGTTGGCGACACCATGCTGGAAAAGCCGCCGGAAGCGGTGTTGGTGGGAACCGGCGCCGCATCAAAGGCAGTTTGGTTGCCGGAGGCAGTGTCGGAACCAAAGGCTGTGCCAGTCCCGTTCCCTGTACCAGTGTCATTGCCTGTGCCTGTGCCTGTGCCTGTGCCTGTGCCTGTGCCTGTGCCATATTGTGCGCGGCGACCGACACCTGCCGATGGCACTGTGCCCCCGTTTTGCGTCAAACCCGTTGTGGACCCTGAGGTGCTTGACGACGGGTAACTGTTGGGAGCCGCTCCCGGCGGCATGGGCCTCTGCTGGCCCGCCCCATTGGGTTGGCGCCCAGTCCGGAACATTGACGGGAAGGTGGGCGCGGACGGTTGTGAATCCGGATCGATGGAGACAATGCTGCGAACGCGTGTCTCCTGGTAATCCCCCTCTGGTGTCACTTCCTCGATGGGCTGCTCTTCTTGCACCTCAAAGAGTGTGACGGACAGATTCAAGTCGGCCTGGATGCGCATCAGTGCCCTGGCGAAAGCCTTGGCAGAACTGTATCTGGAAGCGGGCGACTTGGACATGGCAGTGGACAGCGCCAAGTCCAGGGCCTCGGGGACGTCGGCACGGCCCAGCCTGCGCAGCGGCGAAGTGCCAATGCGGGTCATGAGCTCACGCTGGGAATTGTCTCCCCCCGGAATGACGAAGGGTGAGTGTCCAGCCAGAAGAGTATAGATCGTGGCACCTAGCGCCCAAATATCCACTTTGACGCCGTCAGTAGCACCGGCGGTGAAGGACTCTGGCGGCGACCACGGGATGGACATGCCGCCGTCCTCGTCCGGAAGCGAATCCATCGTGCCGGAAATACCGAAGTCAGTTAGTGCTGGCCTGTTGTAGTCCGTTACCAGAATGTTGGCAGGCTTGATGTCGCGGTGGGCAATTCCGGCGCGGTGGGCTGTCTCGACTGCGGAGGCAACCTGGATGCCGACGCTGAGTGCCTCATCCACGCTGAAGCGGCCCCGACGGGATCGAACATCCAAGCTGGGCCGCGAGCAATACTCCATGGCCAGATATGAGTGCCCAGCTTCGGTTATTTGTGCCTCGTAGATAGTCACAATGTACGGATGCGTGGACAACTGGGCCATCAAGTTGGCCTCTGACTCAAAACGACGCCGTGCGCCTTCAGTTTTCAGGTCAGCAACTAGTACTTTGACCGCTACTTTGCGGTGTGGCCTGTCCTGCTCATACAGGTAGACGTCGGAAAAGCCGCCGGGTCCCAGAACTGAGATGAATTGGTATCCGGGGAGGTCCGGCGGTGATGCGGGCGGGCGTTTGCTGCTCACAGAAGTCCCTCAAACAACAAGGAGACGCCATCGCCCAACTCGGCAATATCGCCGTCGAGCAAGATAGCCTGCTCACCCTGCCCCAGACGACGCGGGGCCTGACCCTCACGGACAAGCACAGTGCCATTGGTGGCTTTAAGGTCCACCAGCATGACCTCCCAGCCTTCCAAACGAACCTCAACATGTGAGCGCGAAATATCCCCGCTGGCACTATGTACCTGAACCAGTCGCGGCATGACCCCGCCCATCACCCGGGAAACGGAGGGCTGGCGTCCAATGATCAAGGAGTAATCAAGGTCAAGGATTTCGCCAGTGGAAATGTGCATCCTACCCAGGCGCGGTCTTCCCACCTCCCGTGGTTCGGAATTGATGGTTGCCCCACACTGTGAGCACTGAGACCGAGTGGGAGGGTTTGCATGATCGTTTGGGCACAGCCGAGCAAGAACCATGGGACCGGTGGGCGGACGGGAAGCGAGCGGTTCCACCGCCGGAGCCTCGGGTAGTGCCGCACGGTTGACCATGACAGTATGGCCGTCGTGGTCAGGGTCCTCATCGTTGGCAAACCCTGATCCTAGGGCACTTTCCGGAGAATCCATTCCGTCATTCAAAGACTCGGCTTCGGTCTCCGCGGCAGGGTTACGGTAGTTGCCACTGTTGGTTAGCCACGGAACAGAATCGATGAGTACCCCGGACGGCGGCTGCCAAGGCGCCACAGGCACATCCGCCTGCATACCGTCGTGTTCCGTTGCTGAGTCAGCGCTCGTCGAAATCTGGTCCGAATGACCTGCCTCGGCGCTGCCATTAGCACCGTTTTCGGGGCCGTCATATTCAGCAGTCGCACTGCCACTGCGGAAAGAATCACTCGCAGAAAAGTTTGGTTCTGCTGCTGATTCTTGTGAGAAGGCTCCAGCTCCTGTTTCGCTCTCTTTGGGAATCTCGTTGCCGTCCTCGTCATAGCGGACGGCAGCGTCTTCGACCGAACGCAGCATTGTCTGGCCAAAGAGATGATCATAGTCAGTAGTGAAACCATCGGCATCAGTTTCGTCGAGGCTGCCGCCGTCGTTGTCTTGGCCGCTGCTGGGCTCGGCTTCTTGCTCGCTGCCGGTGGTGCCAGAACCGCCGGTGGTGCCAGAACCGCCGGTGGTGCCAGAAGCATCCGGCATCTCTCCGGCAAATGCTCCGAACTCGTCATCGTCGCCAAAGTCGGCAGACTCCGCGCCGGAGGCAACTTCAGACAGTGCGTGTTCGTCATCCTCACTACCGTCATGTCCGGGGTAAATGGTCTGTGCCAGATCCGAACTCACAAATCCCACGCCATCGTCGTCGTGCTCCGGAAGCGGGAGCGCCGAAGAGGACCCCAACTGGGCATTCCATTCGGCGTCGGAGGCCACGGCGAAGCCTGCAAAGACGTCCTGCTCTTCTTCTGCTGCGGCATCAGAACCGAGTGCGTCAGGGCCGAGTGCATCTTGGCCAGTTTCACCCCCCGTCGATTCACCAACGGCGTCCTGCTCCATCTCTTCTGGCTGCCAGCTAGTCTGGCCCGCTGTGTTGGTGGCGGCTTCGCCAGCTTCAGCTTCAGCTTCAGAGCCAGCTTCAGCTAAAACTGTGGGCGGGGCTGGCGGCATGGACGGGAGGACCATCGCATGGCCGGTGGAGGTCCGCGAGCGCGTGAGTGACCCCGGACCGCCCAAACAAAGCTCCTGCAAGCGAATCACGGCTTCACCCACGGGAAGGCTGGCATCATCGTGTCCGGATGAGGAGGAGAATTCCGTTGCACCATCTACAAGCTGTGAACGCTCGGAGAGGGTGAGCACCACGGAGTCTGGAGTGGCCAGGGACCGTTCACTCCACGTCGTGACGTCCCGGCCAGAAACTTCCTGCTCGTCACCGCCGAGGCGTGCCACGAGTGAGATTTCCCCACGCAAGATCGCGTGGAGCCGCTCGGTCTGGACCAAAATGGCAAATTGTGGCATTCCCACAAGTTCCGGGCCCAGTTTCGACGTGACGGCATTCAGCACGCCATGGAGCGTAGGAGTCTCGTTTCCCAGGTGGTCCCACAGTGACGTGATAATCGCTGGATCCGTGGCCGATTCCAGGACTATAACGGTGCCTGCCCGTACGATTCCTAGCCAAGATCCGGTTCGGTACGTTGTGCTAACCATGGATATCGTCTCCAAAATTGTTTTGCGGCGAGAATGGTTCTGCGGTGTCAGCTGTCTCTGCTTGACGAGTCAGTACCGGTTCATTGCTTGCTTCCAGGGTTTGCACTGTTTCATCAGTGGAATCGTCCACGGGGATTCTAGGTATGCGTGGCAGCGTATCTTCCGCGGTAGATTCACCTGCTCGGCCGCTGTGCGTTTGCCCGTTATCACCGTCCCTGACGTTGCTGGCATCAACCACCACCACAGTGACATTGTCCCGGCCTCCGGAACGCAAAGCCGACTGGATCAAAGAATCAACAGCGTCCTGCGGGTGGCTCAGAGTAGAGAGCGCCCTGTGGATTTGATCATCGGTGACCTCATTAGTGAGCCCATCGGAACAGACCATCATGCGGTCACCCTCGACTACGGGGACTAGCCAATAATCCGCTTCGGTGTCGTTGCCGGTACCCAGCGCCCGAGTCACCACGTGACGGCGCGGATGCACCAACGCCTCCGCCGGAGTGATGTACCCGCCATCTACCAGTTCTTGAACCTCGGAATGGTCCACACTTACTTGGGCCAACTCGCCTTGGCTAAGACGATAGGTGCGCGAATCACCTACGTTGAAGACCAGCCAGTAGGGCACGCCCCTTTCCTCCACTAGAGTCACGCCTGTGACAGTGGTGCCAGCGCGGGCCGCGGACACTTCCCTGATGCGCGAGTCCGCTTGGCGAAGCGCCGTCGCTAGATCCGCGGCCGTCGCCGTGCGGGAACCGGCTATCAGAGCAGGCTGGCGGCTAAGGACGCTGATGCACTCGCGGCTGGCGACCTCCCCGGCCTCGTGCCCTCCCATGCCGTCCGCCACAGCAAAGATCGGATCACAGGCTAAGAAGGAGTCTTCGTTGAGTTCGCGCCGCAGGCCCCGATCAGAGCCAAAGCCAAAGCTGAGGCCGACGCCGGCGCTCACGGCTGTTGCTGACGCTTCCGGGGCAGCCACGCCTGATCCGGGTTCGGTTGCCCCGGGCGTCTGTGCGTCGTGGCTCATACCCGCCCCACCACAAAGGAGCGGTCCCCGAAGTGCACTCTGGCACCTGGTTCGGCTAGCAAGGGTGTTCCTCCTGGCAGTGGCACACGAGCACCGTCCTGGTGGGTGATGGCACTGCCGTTGGTCGAGTTCCTGTCGGTGACCCAGAGTCCTTCGTTCGAGACGCGCACGTGCAAATGCGTCTTGGACACGGACCGGCTCGAATCCTGGACGGAGACTAAGCGTTCAATCATCTCCCCATCGTATCCGGCTGGGTTGCGGCCTATCAGGGCCACCGTACCGATGTTTTCGGTCCCACCGTCGTCAAACGTCAATCGCAGAGCCTCGGCAGTGGCAACCGGACGGATCCTGGTTGATCCAAGGTCCCCCTCCGGATCATTCCCATCAATGCCCTGCGAATCCTGGCGCACCGATTCATACTGGGCGGGATTATGCTGGGCAGGATTGTGCTGGGCAGAGTTGTGCTGGGCAGAGTTGTGCTGGGCAGAGTTGTGCTTGGCGGGATTTTGCTGGGCGGGATTTTGCTGGGCGGGATTTTGCTGCCCAGGATTTTGGTAAGACGACGGCGCAGCAGCCGGCGCCGATCCCGCCTGAGGCACGAAGCTTCCAGCAGGTGGCGCGCCCACGGCGGGAGCACCAAAACTGGGCGCACCTAACCGTGGTGTTCCCGCGAGAGGAACGAAGGGTCCAGCCGAAGGCGGCGAAGGAGCCGGCGGCGTCCCTGAAATATCTGGCGCACGCGGAGGCGCAAAGGAGCCCCCCACCGGCCCGGTTGCCGTTGCTGGTGCAGCGGAGGAAGCTGACGAAGCAGACCGAGCTGGCCCTGCGGGTGGAACGGGTGGAGCAAAACTGTTCGTGGGCTGCGCATTCCATGAGGACTGCTGGTGTTGGGCTGCTAACGGATTTGCTTGCTGTGCGCTCGCCCAAGAGTGGTTCTCACTTTCGTTGGCGCCAGCACGGGCCCGGGGCAGCGGTGAGCTGACAGCGGATATACCAGGCATGGCCGGCGGCGCATAGGACATGCGTCCCGCAACGCCACCCGTCTCCAAGGGATTGCGGCCAGCTTTGACGTTGAAGACGACGGTGTGAGCCACCTTGTCATGCCAACCCTGAGTCTTGTTATTTGAGTCCCAGGCGTTGGAAATGATCACCAGCAGTGTGCCCACGTACGGGATGAGAGAACCCACTGCAACGATCAAATATCGCAAGAAGATGGCCAACATTCCGGCTGGCCCACCCTCCATGGTGGTGGTGCGCAGGCCCATGATGGAGTTCCCCGGCGTGGTCCCCTTCTTAGCTTCGGAAAGCCAGAGCCAGATCCAGTAGGCCAAGGAGAGCAGTGATGCCACTCCGATGAGGACGGCTGGCCACGTGAGGTTGATGACCATCTGGCCGCCACTCTTTTGCGCTCCCGCAAAGGCCAGCGTAATCCCGACTACGGCTGCCACGCCCATCAAGATGGACGGCAGTAATCCGTCAATAATCCAGGCAACCAGGCGACGCCCAGCTCCTGCTGGGACCAGCGCCGTTCCGGCAGTGAGTCTGGGGTCATCCCCCACTTCTTGAGGCTGGAGCAAAACCCCTTCTTGTGCGCCGCTCACGGGAATGATCCCTGGAATGGAGCGGGCGGTCTCTTCGGGAGCATTGCTGCCAAAACCGGCACCCGGCTGCTGACGTGTATTAACCGTTGCCGCCGTTCCCCTCCGAGCTGCACCCCTTCGATCTGCACCCCTTCGAGCCGTGCTCTGCTGGGCTGTGCCGTGAAGAGCTGTGCCACCCTGCTGGGCTGTGCCGGCAGGAGCTGTGCCAAGTGGCACCGATGATGGCGCAGGCATGGCTGAGCGGTTGGGCACAGCTGCCCCGCATAGTGTGCAAAATGCTGCCCCCGGAGCAAGTTCCGCCCCGCAGTTGCGGCAGGGTTCAGCCGTTTTCCGTGCCATCTACTGTGCACCTTTCCTGAAGATCTTCGCCAGCGCGGCAAGTTTAGGTTCCTGCCCGGCACCGGAACGAAGACCTAAGTCGTCGTCTGTACGACCGCGTGTGAAGGCGGTCCTGCGTTTGGCCTTTGCCTTAGCATCAACCAACAGCGATCGCGGAGAGAACTTTGCCCGCTGCCGTTTCCAGAATCCTACAGACCCGGTCATGTCCTTGACAGAGGCGTCTACGCCTTGCCAATACGTGGCGACTTCTTCCTCACTAGGCTGACCCGGTCCAAAGATCGCAGCATCCGCGCGTTCGGCGAGTACCGCCGTCGTACTCTGGCTGGCCGGGAACGCACCATACAGTGCCACCGCGGTTTCTCGACGCGTGGCGTTGGAGTCCATTCCGGCACCGAGATCGGTGGCCAGACTCATGACCTCGTACCAGCCTCCGCTGACGCGATCCGTGGGAAGGCCCAGGGTCAGGCGATTCTTCCGGCGTCTGCTCTTGAGCAGCACGATCAACAGCAACGGCAGCACGATCAAGAGAATCGGAATGGAGGCAACTCCCACAATGGTGAGAATGGTTCCTAGTATCCCTGCTTGATTGTTCTTCTTGCCATCCGTGTCCAGTGCATCCGGTGCACTGTCCGGAGGAAGATCCGCTGGCTCTTGCGGCGGGGGCGGCGGCTGGAGAACCTGTGGCTTGGGTTTCGAGGCGTCCTGAGGCTCGGGCGGGTTGGGGATGTGGTCCTTATCCGGCGTGGGATTGAACGGTACCCAACCTTCACCGGCAAAGTTCACTTCAACCCACGCGTGCACGTCGGCACCCTTGATCTGGACTTTAGACGCACCGTTATTGGGGTCCTTCTCGTCAAGATAGAAGCCCATGACCACCCGTGCCGGGATGCCTAATTGGCGAGCCATCAAAACCATAGCTGTTGCGTACTGCTCGTCATCGCCCACCATTTCCTTCCCGGAAAGTAGCTTGGTGATACGGGCGGCACTGTGACCAGACGTGCTGGGGGTTTGCCCTTCCAAACCGTTGCTGAACTTACCCTCACGCTGGAGCGCACCTTCAAGTGCCTGCACCCGTTTCAGTGGGGTGTCCGCTTGACCCACGATGTCATTGGCTTTCGTCGTGACAACTTGGGGCACATTCTCAAGTTTTGGCAGTCGCACCGAACCAAAGTCAGAGGCGGCTAGTTTGTTGCCTGCCACCTCGGGAATGTTCACGTTCATGGAGTAAGAATCGCCCTTGGCCAACCCGGAAAGGTTCAAAGCACTGCTGGATTCCTTGTTCAGGTACAGGGTGGGAGTGGACCCCGTCGCGCTCTTGTAGCTCAAGCTCTGAGCCACAGCCATGTTGGGAATCCAGACGCTGTTATAGCCGTCAATATCCACGCCGACGTCGGTCCCGGTTCCGCTCACCGCTTGGCTCAGGGCCTTCGGATCTCCCACGGGAGAAAAGGAGGCTGAGCTGTTCGGATCTACGTTGAACACGACTCCGTCGTAGCTATCCAGGGCGGCAACGCGGATGCGGCCATCCTTCGGCAGACCGTCCACGGTGAAGAGGACTGTGTCTTTTTCGTTTTTGACGTAGTCCCGGAACTTCGTGAGCGGCGAGGGCAGATTATGCAGGTCCGGCGGCGGAATAACCGAGTCACGGAGGACTTCTCGGCTGGTGCTGGTGGTCAGGACCGGAGCAGCAGCCATGGTGAGCACTCCGGCCACCAGAATCACTCCGGCAGCCATGCCGATCCGGCGCAGCATGGATGTCCGTGCGGCGGCGGTATCTTGCACGGGTGCATTGGCGGAAATAGAGCCGGCGGTCTCACGCCGTTCCATCTCGCGGCGGTAGGCCAGCCAGCTGATGGCACCAACGGACAGCAGTGATCCCCGTAGTACCGGCATAAAGAGCACAGTGGTACCGAACAGGATCGATGTGAGGAATAGTGCCAGCACGGGCAGCATTGCCCAGTACGCCCGGCGCAACCGCCACGCTAACGTTCCCGCGACGATGGCCGCCACGAAGGATGCCAGGTACGGGACCACCAGGACATCAACGCTGGTACCAACAGGGGGTGCAAGGGTCAGCAGTTGTTTCCACGAGAGCATGATGCCCAGCAGCAGCCCCCGCAAGGACGCCAAGCTGGGGAGGAAGCCTGCAATGGCCTCCCCGGAAGCTGCGAGAGCACTGCCTAGCAGCATGTAGACGGTGAATGCCAGACCCGTCATGGTGATCAGGCCGAGCCGCCAGTGCGCGCCGGCAGCGGCGACCAGCAATCCTACGACGATTCCACCGAAGCCTGCTACCAGGTAGCGGGGATCATGGCCGAAGGTTGGACCAAATCCCAGTACCCCCAAGCCGAGCAGGATGATCAGAACTGCTGCATCAACACCAAAGTGCCAGGGCGCACGCCCACTTGCAAAGGCCGACGGCGTGCGCGGTGCGACTGGACGCGCCTGTCCGGGCGCTTTCGCATCCGAGGCATCGCTGCGCCGCTTACCCCGTGCGGAACTGCGCCTAGCATTTTTCCTCGCAGCGCTCTCAGCAGTCGCAGAGTTGCCCGGGTTGCCCGGGTTGGCCGGGTTTTCGGCTCTTTTTCGGGCGCTCATGCAATCGCCTTCCTCAGGACAGCTGCCAGGTCCCCTAGGTCACCCAGGGTCAGTACGGTCAGATCGGCAATATTGGCACGGGCGGACTGCGCTCCGCTATAGCAGCGGATGGCGAAGGAACGCACACCTGGTGGCACGGACGCGGCGGCGCTGCGCAGTTGTGATGGCGTCACCTTCGAGCCCACTACAAAGAACACCACGGAGGCGTTGGGGACGCTGTCCGCCAAAGAACGCGCCAGTTGCAAAGCCGTCCCTCGACGGGTTGAACCGGCCAGCCTCGTCATGTCATCGAGCATGTTTTTGCCGGTCTCGCAGCGGATGGGCCCGGACTGGGTGACTACGCTGAGCTCACGCGCTTCCTTGATGGCTTGCCGGCCCAGGGAGGCGGCGGCGCTGATGGCCAATTCAAAGTCCTCGTCGCGTTCATATTCGTCTGTGTTCACCGACAGGGCCACTGCCATGTGAGCCCGTCGGGTTTCCTCGAATTGGCGGACCATCATCTTTCCCGTGCGGGCAGTTGTTTTCCAGTGAATATGACGGCGGTCATCCCCTGGGACATAGTCTCGCAAAGCATGGAAGGCAATATCAGCATTGGAAAGTTCCTTGGTGGGCAAGCCCTCCAAGTCTTTCAGGAAGCCCGCCGCGGGTCCGTCCAGAGCGGTGGTGCGCGGGTGCACAAACAGCTCGGTGGGCTCTGTCCACAGAACCTGACGGCGCAGCAGATACAACGGATCGGCACGAACAGAGCGGACGGGTCCCACGGTAATTACTGCCCGTCGGGTGGTCGGAATGGTGAAGAGGTCCTCGTGCACGGCACCCGGCTTCATCCTCGGTAGGTGAAACAGCGCCGTCGCACGCCCCACGGGCAATTCAAGAGCTGCGGGTAACACAGGGCGGGGGGAAGTGTTGGTGACGGCAATACTGCCCACCGCGTTATCCCCGACGGCAACCCGTGTGCGCGCCAAATCCAGCGTCACCGCGTACATGGACGATCCCACGATGAAAGCGATAGCGATCAGCACCAGCAACGATCCCAACAGCGCGGCAACCTTGGCTTCCTGCCAGCCAAAGCTAGCCCCAAGGATCCACAGCAGTACGACGGCGCCAATCACCACAGCGCCCAGGGCACTGACACTGGACACCACTGGCCTGACATAGCGACCCGACCAGCTCGCGAACTTGTCCCACACGGGAGCGAGGTAAAGCCGGACCACTTTGACCGCCTCCGCCCATAGCGAGGTGGGGTGCAGCGCCGTGGGGGCACCGTTGCGGTGGAATGGCCGCGCCAGGACTGCACGGGCCTTTCCTGCGCTGGATTTGAGACTCATTTTTTCCTCAGACTCCAGCGCGCTGCTGCGGGGCAGCTACTTCGGCCAGAACACGGGCCAGCACCACCTCAGGTGTAGCTCCGGCAAATTCAGCTTCGGGATCCATGACGAAACGGTGCGTCCACACGTAAGGTGCCAGCTCCTTGATGTCATCAGGGAGCACGTAATGCCGGCCCTTGGAGGCAGCCCACACCTTAGCTAGGCGCACCATGGCAATGGCGCCACGGACCGAAACTCCCAGGCGGGTTTCGGGTGCGTTGCGGGTTTCTTCGCACAGACGTGAAACGTATTCCAACACCGCGGCGTCGGTGTGTGCGGTCGAGGCAAGATCAGCCATTTCTGCCACAGCCGCTGGCGTGATGATTGCCGTCATGGTGGAGGTGCGGTCACGCTGGCTGGAACCGGAGAGCAGTTGAACAGTGGAGGCGTGGTCCGGATAGCCAATGGAGGTCTTGATCAAGAAGCGGTCCAACTGGGCTTCGGGCAGGCGGTATGTACCGGCCTGTTCGATGGGGTTTTGGGTGGCTAGTACCATGAACGGCCGGCCAGCCTCATAGGTGGTGCCATCGACCGTGACACGAGATTCTTCCATGACTTCCAGAAGTGCTGACTGCGTCTTCGGCGAGGCACGGTTGATTTCATCTGCGAGGACAATCGTCGCGAAGATGGGTCCCTTGTGAAACTCAAAGACCTGCGTCTTTTGGTCATAAATGGTCACACCCGTGACGTCGGAGGGAAGCAGATCGGGTGTGAACTGGATACGCGAGTGAGTACCTTTGACTGTGGCTGACAGAGCCCGCGCCAACATGGTCTTGCCTGTCCCCGGGGCATCCTCGAACAGGACGTGTCCTTCCGCCAACATGGCAGCAAGCGTGAGGCTGACTACATGGGACTTACCCAGGACGGCCTGCCCTACGTTAGCAACCAGCTTCTCAAAGGTTCCGGCGAACCAAGTAGCCTGTTCCGGCGTCATGGACATAGTTTTTCCTCTTTCATTGGTGGTTCTTGGCGTTCATGGTTGGTCAAGAAGACCTGGAAAACCTGCACTAGTTTATCCAAACATTTGCTTAGCTACGTGCAAAGCGTGAAACGGGTCAACATGGCGGTGTCCCGGTGACAGTATTGACGGTGGGCGGGCGGACGTAATTGCCGGCAAGCCGACCACTGCTGATCCGGTACCAGTTGCCAGAGGTATTCCACACTGGACTACAGGAATCAACCGTGACGGCACCGTCGCCATAGCTGAGCCACTGTCCGCCCGGATTATCGGAATTGTTCACCGTACCGTTGCAGGTTGCCGGGGAAACGCTGCCATCAAAGTAGTAGGCGCCCCCGCTCCTGGGAACAGTGCAGGAGTTCTTCGCCGCTCCCGGATCCGGGCGGACGGTGAACGGAACAGGCGGTCCGCTGGATCCTGTAGCCTCCGAGACTTGGCCTAAATCACCCTTTGAATTCTTCGATTGAATCTTGATGGTCCGCGCGGTATTCGCCGTGCCCAGATTCACTTGACCGTTTCCACTCTTGGCAGTGATCCAGCCACCAAAGCCTCCACCTTCGTCAATGCGGACGGCCGTGGAGTCTGTGTTGGCGCCCGGAGCCGACCACGAATAGCGCATGCTGGTGTCCCCTTGCCCGCCATTAGTGGCCGTGATCCCAGGAGTGCCAGCTATACCGTAGGCAGCGGCTGCGTTGGACGTGACGCTCTTGCCTTGTTCAGTGGTGGCGCTAGAGGTGACATAGACCTGAACCGATACGCTCTGACCGTTGGTGGCGGCAACGGTTCCGCCGGGGACTACCCGCTCAGGCGCGCGCCCACCGACTTGGGCCCAGTAGCTCAGTTCGCCCGGCGTGGAACCGCCCAACGCGGCACCGCTGGGAGGGGCAAAGTTCACGGTGAACGCCCCACCGGCGGCACCCGTGTTGGCAGGCGCGATGCCCAGCCCGGTGACAGTTCCCGGCTCGCTAACTGAACGCCGGGCATTGGAACGCGGGCTCAGATCGGAGATATCGACTTCCGTGGAAACCGCCACGGCGAAGGTATAACTGCCGGTGCCATTGGGCAGGGAAACGGTGGCTGTGGGCATTGTGGTAGTAGTGACCCCTTGGGAAACTCCATCCAGATACTTGGTCAATGAATAGTTTTTCAGGACGCCACCGTTGAGGTCCGGCTGCACCCAATCGAGCTTGACCTGATTGGTAGCGCCCACTGTGCTCACCACAGACAGCGTGGGGGCTCCGGGAGTTAGCGGCTTACCAGCGGGCTTCCCAGCTTGGGAGTATTGGCTCCATGCTGATGGCTCCGGGGCATTATTTACCGCCTGCACCCGGAAGGTGTACTCCGTGCCGTTGCGGAGCCCGGTCCACGTCAAAGAGTTACCCGTGACAGCACTTTTTTGCGGGTTCTGTCCGGGCGGGGCGGGAGAAATTTGCACGTTGTAGCTCTTCACCGCCGAGTACTCACCCACCGGCGTCACCCACCCCAATGTCAGTTCATTATCTCCACGCTTTACGGTGGGTGGAGCCGGAGTCGCCGGTGAAGCATCCGGTGTTGCAGGGGCAGAGGCCCGGGAGTATGCGGAACTGCCCACTGCGTTCTTGGCGCTGACGGTGAAGGTGTAGGCTACTGCGTTCGTCAGTCCGGTGATCATGCACGTGTTGCTCGCACAGTCCTGGCTGCCGCCGTCGCTCTTCAACACCGTATAGCCGGTCAGCGGTGAGCCATTGTCCACGGGTGTCCCCCACTGCAGCATCACCGCTTTGCTCTGGATTTCCTGGACTCGAGGCGCCGGTGGCACGGCAGGTTTTCCCTTCACATTCAACGTGATGCGGCCATCGACCCAGCGGCCATGATCCCCCGTTTTGTCTTCCACTGTGTAGGAGACCACCACATTGCCGGTGAAGCTCTCAGGCGCTCCCACCACCACTTTGTCAGCGAGTTTTTCCACAGTGGTGCCAGAGGCCCCGGTGACAAGTTTGACGTCCACCAATTTCAGGGGCGTGTCGGGGAACGGATTGGTGTCATTGGCCAACACGTCGACAGTTTCCTTGCGGCCGGCTTGCGCGTCGGGGACAACGTCCTCATTGGCAACCGCCAGCGGTTTTGTGGAGGACGTAATACGCAATGCCACGGTGGACTTGACGGGGCTGCTCTTACCGTCGGAGACCTCAAAGCCGAGCTCGTACACTGCACCCAAAACCGCGTCATTGCTGCTCTTCACGCTCAGCTGCGAGCCCTTGACCTCGGCCGTGACCTGTTCGGGCTTGGCACCTGAGAGCTTGAACGTCAGGGCATCGTTTTCGGGATCCTTCGCCAACTTTGACAGGTCCAAGGTGGCCGTTTCCAATTGCGCAACTTCAAGCTGGGTGCCGGTAACCGTTGGAGGCAGGTTGGTGGCGGGAGCAGGTGTCACCTCCGTCATGACTGTCAGGGTGGATTTGAGCCCCGCCGGGTCATCTGGACCCGTACCGTCTGTGACCTCAAAGGTGATCGAGCCTGGACCATAGAATTCTTTGTTGGCCGCGTAAGTGATGCCGCCGCCGTCGGCCGTAATTGATTTCTCCGACGGGGCGCCTATGAGCTTTACCTTGTCCGCCTGCGTGATCCGCGGGGTATGCCCATCCCTGACCTTGACGTAGTCGTTGAGTTTCAATGTGGCGGAGGTTCCTGCCACTAGTTTGATGGGTTCGGACTTTTTCAAAACGGGGTATTGCTGGTCAGTTCCCGGGACCCAAATGATGGCGGTGGCGCTGAGCTTGTCTTGATCAGTAACCGTGTACGGGATCATTTGGGGGGCCGCCGTCAAGTTCACTCGGATCAGACCGTCGCCCAGCACGCTGGCGCTCTCTGTGGGGCGGGTGAGAGTGACTTTCAGGGCGTCTGCGACACCGTCAGGATCTTCATCGTTTTTCAGTACAGGCACATCCACAGTGTTCTTACCCAGCGCTTCCGCAGCCGAAACGCTGTCATCGCGAGCGATGGGTGCACGGAGAGGCGCATCCGCGGTGACAGTGACGTGGACGGTGCCCTTCGCCGTTGCTCCAGAGGGGTCGGACACTGTGTAGCCCAGGGTGCTGATGCCAGGAGTCGTAGGTGCGCGCAGAAGCACCCGGCCCTGTTTGGTGATCGATGGTTTCATTTCGGCGGGGTCGGAAAAGCCGTCCTTTTGTAGGGCTAGTATGTCCCCGTCAGGGTCAGCATCGTTGAGTAGGACGTCCAGTGCCACCTGGCGCCCGGGTCGGATGGTAATGAAGTCATCTTCTGTTTTGGGTGGATGGTTGACGCGATCTACTGGTGCCACTCCAACTTGGATGTTTCCCACCGCTTCCGCACCCAAGCTGTCCTTGACCTTGTAAGTGAACGAGTCCGTGCCGGCAGAGTTGCCGGCAGCCGTGTAGGTGATAAAGCCGTTGCCAGCAATTGCAGTCCCCAATTGCGGGGCCGTGTCTACGCCCATCAACTGCACTGAGTCACCGTCAGGGTCAATACCATCAAGCGGGATTTGGATACGTGTACTTGATCCTGCCAGCACCCGGCCCTCCACATTTTTCGGTGCCGGGGGAAGGTTCCGTTGCGGGTCGGACGCCAGCACGTGGATGCTCACTGCGGCCGAATCGGATTGTCCGGAAGAGTTTGTGATTTTGTAGATAGCGGAGAACGTTCCGGCAGTCGTCCCGGCTAAAAAGCGCAGGGAGTCTTCATCCACCCATAATTTACCGACGGAGCTGTCCGGGCTCTGGGTGATCTCTGGATGCTTAAGAAGATCCCCATTGGGGTCCGAATCGTTGGCCAGCACCGGAATGCGAACGACGTCGCCCACGCGCACCGTGGCGACGTCCGCCTTGGCCACCGGGGGCGCCAGGGTGGTGGGTGCCGGAATTTGGACCACGGCGATGCTACCCACAGCGGTGCCGTAACCATTGGCGACCGTGTAATTGATCGTCAAGGGCACACCGTTGCTACGGAGGTCGGTGATTTTGACTATTTTGTGGTCCAGAACAGTGACAGAAATACCCGCGTTCGCCGGGACGTCCACTCCCTTCACCACCAGAATGCCACCAGCAGGATCACTGTCATTGCCCAGTACATCCACCAGCACTGTGCCGCCTGTAGGCATCATGGCGGTGTCTTTCACGGCTACCGGGGCCAGCGCTTCATCCGCGGCCACCACGTCGATCCGGATCAACCCCGTGGAGCTTTGCGGGCCATTTGTCACCTGGTAGTTCAGGTACGCCACTCCCGCTGTGCCTGAGGTGAAGGTGAAAGTTCCGTTATCTGCAATCGGTGAAGCCGTGCCCAAGTTGGGTTTGTCGACGCTTGCCAGGCGAAGCTCGCCGCCACCGGGATCCTGATCATTTTTTAGCGGAGCAACAACAGCAGTTTGGCCCACCACCACTCGAACGTGGTCGGCATTGGCCACCGGCGGCACTCCCCCAGGCTTAATATTCACCGATATCTTCTTTTCCGTCACCGCCCTATTGTCGGAGACAGACACCGTGACGGTTTTGGCGCCAATGCTCTGACCGTTGTCGAGGTACGTCAGTTCGCCGTCCGGAGTGAACTTCACCTCTGCCGAGTCGTCACCTGCTTTAGCCCCAACCAAGAAAATACTGTCGCCGTCGGGGTCCGTCATATCAGCCAGGACATTTTGAGCGATCGATTGTCCCTGTACCACCACCATGGAAGTGGGACGCAGCGAGACGGGAGGCGAATTTTCGCTATCCGGCACCACTCGCACGCTAACCGGCGCGGTGGCGGTGCCGCCCCGACCGTCGTCGGCGGTGTAACTAAAGGTTTCGGTCTTTGCAGGGGTGCCGGCAGGGACCACAACTTGCAAACCGGTGCCCCCATAGATGGACTGCAATTCTCCGATTCCCAACTTCTCGGTAGCCGGATGGGCAGTCAAGACGTCCCCGTCAGGGTCAGAATCGTTGAAGAGGATGGGCAGCACCGTGGTGACGCCGGCCCGCACCCCAAAAGTGTCCGCCACCGCCACTGGCGGGCGGTTAGGTTTTGTCCTATCCGGCAAAGTGTTCACCACATTGGGGTCGGTGGAGTCTTTGTTGGGGTCATCCGCCTTGGTCAGATCCGCCTTGATGTCATCCCAGTTATTGACCAGTTGCATGTTTTGATTGATCAGCCAGACGTCGCCGCCGGTCATGTCATTGAGCACCACCACGTCCCGATTTTGACGAAACACCAATCGTGACTGCGCGCCCGCCTTGGGGATGGGTGTGGGCTTCGAGTCAGCTCCGGGGCAATAGAAGAGATACTTGTTGACCCCGGTCCATGCCGCATGAACGCAGCCTCGCTGTTGCACCGGCGCAATGGGCGTACCGGTTCCAGACAAGGAGGCCAGTTCTCCTTGGCCGCCGTCGAGCGGCTGGAGTAGGAGTCCCGTGGCAGTTTCCACGGCTACGGCGTCGCCGGAAGCACTGGGCTGCTGGATCAAGGACCCTTTGGCATTGTCAACATGTGATGTCTTGCCGTTGGGCAAAAACAGGGTCCCTGACTCCGGGTCCAGCACTGCTGCCCGGCCCCCCACGGCCGTCAGCTGTAGGTTCCCAACCTTTGGCAGCCCCGCAATGGTTGCCTTTGACTGGGTGCTCACCTGCGCGTCCGCTCCCACCGTCAATGTCAGCAGTTCTCCGGCTTGTGGGTTCAGAACGAACACCGTACTGGTGTTTTCAGCACCTGGAACGACGACGGCGGCCGCGTTGGGGATGTCAGTCAAAGTGGGTTTACTGCTCTTTTGATCAAACGAGGCGACGCTGGCTGTGGGTACTAGCCACACCTTCCCGGCAGCGGAATCGGCGAACGCCACGAGGGTGCTGCCCAGTGAGATCTTTTTCGTGCCCGTCATGGCAGTGTCCTGGCCCAAGGCCATGGTGGAGACGTCCACTGGATTAAGCAGTGTGCCGGAGTCATTGTCCATGAACACCGTGGCTGCTTGCTGAAGGACGTTGAAGTTTTCGGTGGTAGCCGTGAAACCACCATCAAGAACCTTGGACTGGGCGTTGAGGTGACCCACCATGTTTGCTGAACGGTTGGTGACCCAGACGCTTCCGTCGTTCAGAACCACATCTGTCGTGACGAATCCCGGGTAAATGATGGCACCAGCAACCACCGTCACCAGTGCCGCCACCATGCCCGTTGCAGCGAGAAAACGCCTGCGGGGCACGATTTTGGCCGACAACGACCTTATTGACATCAAATATCCTTATTTAGCGGCGAAGATTACTCGAAGTGTGACGGAAAAGGCGCTCAAATCAAAATGGTTTAGCACTTCGGCATGCCGGACGGAGTGCTCTCCAAACTCGTGGTCGACGCCTTGGCGAAACCATAGCCGCCGTAGCCTGGCGTGCTGATGTGTAACCAGCGGTTTGAGCCCCAGTCGCGGTAGCAGTTGACCTTGACGTTCACGTTCGCCTTCAACCATTGTGAGGAACAATTCGCCGGGTTACCTGGGGTGAAGTGGTCGGAGTTGCCAGAGGCGGTTTCCAAACAGGTCTGCGTGGGAGTGGCGTGCATATCCCACTCAGTAGGTGCCGGCGGCTTGGGCGGTCCACTCGAGAGATTCTTGGACGCAATGGGACCAAACGTGCCTACCGAGTTCACAGAGCGTACCGAGACGGTCACCGTTTTATCGTTGCCCCCGGTGTTATAGCTGGCGCTGCCGTTACTGCTCTTGGAAGCCCACCCGCCATTGCCCACCTTGACCTGGACGCTGGCTGCATCCACTGCCCCTCCGGGGAAGCTCCAACTGTAGCTAAAGGATGTGCTCCCGGTACCGCCGTTGCTGCCCCCCACCCCGGCAGTGCCAGGAGTACCGAAGGGCGTAACTGAATTCGACTTCGGAGAGGCGTCCCCGGCTGTGGCGAACGCCGAAGACTTCGCGTAAACGGTCACGGTAGTCGCGTCTCCGTTGGGTGCCGGGACGCTCGCGCCGGGTGTGACCACCACATCGGTTCCATTGGAGCTCACCTTGGCGTGGTACACCAGCTCACCTCCGGTGGAACCGCCGGTCCCCGTTCCTGAAAGCGGTGTGAAGTTCACAGTGACCTTGCCTCCGGCAGCGCCGGTGTTGGCCTCGGCAATGGTGACTCCCTGCACCTGGCCCGGCTTGCTCACGGAGCGCCGGCCCGCCGAGGGCGCACTGGCTCCGGAGGAGCTCACTTCGGTGGTCGCCACCACCCGGAAGGTATAGGCTCCGGTTCCATTGGGCAGATCCACTGTGGCGGTCGGCGACGTAGTCGATACCGACCCCTTCGTCTGCCCGTCCAAGTACGTGGTGAGTGTGTAGTTTTTGAGTATGCCACCGTTGAGATTGGGTTCTTTCCAATCAACGCGGACCTGGTTTGTGGTACCGGCAGGACTCACCAACGTAGTAGTTGGAGCCGCTGGGGTGAACGGCTTACCGGCAGGCTTGACCGGTACTGGCGCGTACGGACTCCAGTTCGACGGGTTGGGTGCAGCATTGAGCGCCTGTACCCGGAAAGTGTAGGCCACACCGTTGGTCAGCCCCGTCCACGTCACCTTGTTGCCCTTGATACCGGTCTTTTGCGGGTTCTGTCCCTTGGGTGCCGGGGAAATCTGGACGTTATAGCTGGAGACGGGCGAGTACTCGCCCACAGGAGTAACCCAACTGACATCGAGCTGCGTATCTCCGCGCACCACCATGGGCGCAGCCGGTGTGTCCGGCTGCTGGTCCGGCGTCGCCTTGGCCGACGCCGGTGAATCTGCGGACTCGCCCACAGCGTTTTTGGCACTCACAACGAAAGTGTAGGGCTTGGCATTCGTCAGCCCCGTGATCAAACAGGTGTTGGTGGCACAGTTCTGCGTGCCGCCGTCGCTCTTCTTGACCGTATATCCGGTGATCGGCGAGCCGTTGTCCACCGGCGTGGACCACTTGAGCATGACCTGCTTGCTCTTGACCTCTTCAACCCGCGGAGCAGTGGGTACTCCGGGCTTGCCCTTGACGTTCATCACGATCCGCCCATTCACGCGTCGTGCGGGGTCGCCTGTCTTGTCTTCCAAGGTGTAACTGACCACCACGTTGCCGGTGAAGTCCTCGGGCGCCGTGACGTTGACTTTATCCCCGGCCACGGCGACTTTCGTGCCGGAGGCACCGGTGACAAGTTTCGCGTCGGCGATCTTCAACGCTGTGTCCGGGAACGGATTGACGTCATTGGAGAGGACGGGCACGCTTTCCGTCCGGCCAGCGTGGGCGTCCGGCACGGAATCATCATTCGCCACAGCCAGCGGCTTGTTGGACGAGGTCACAGTCACGGTGATCTGGGCATCTACCGGCGGATTGTGGCCATCGCTCGCTTGAACGTCCACGGTTTGCGTTGATCCCAGCACAGCATTTTTCTCTGCCGTCACTTTGAGCACTGCCCCGTTGATCTCCGTCTTCAGACCTGCCGAAGACTTCCCCGTCAGCGAGAACTTCAGCGAATCCTTCTCCGGATCGCTAGCCAGCAGCTCAAGGTTGGACTCAACCGATTCCACCTGGGCCACGTTCAACGCCGTTCCGATGAACTTGGGGGCAAGGTTCTTAGCCGGGGCGGGAAGAACATCCGTCATCACCGTCAGCGTGGATTTGAGACCCTGCGGGTCCTCGGGGCTGGTGCCGTCGGTTACTTCAAAGGTGATGGAGCCAGGTCCGTAAAAGTCCTCGTTGGACTTGTACAGAATGGAACTGCCGTCTGCGGAGAGTGAGCCGGTGGTGGGAGCACCGATCAAAGAGATCTTATCCACCTGTGTCACCCGAGGAGTGTGCCCGGCACGGACTTTGACGTAATCACTCAGTCGCAGAGTGGCCGTGGAACCCGCCTGGACCTTGATGATGTCCGTCTTGGACAGCACGGGATATTGCTCGCCGAGTCCGGGAACCCACACAATGGCGGTGGATGCCAGCTTGTCCTGGTCAGTCACC
The DNA here is from genome assembly GCF_020905375.1 of Arthrobacter cryoconiti. Lineage (GTDB taxonomy): Bacteria > Actinomycetota > Actinomycetes > Actinomycetales > Micrococcaceae > Specibacter > Specibacter cryoconiti. The sequence continues at coordinate 378,207 of NZ_JAJJBU010000003.1, read as the reverse complement.
GTGTACGCCACCATCTGAGGTCCATCAGTGAGCGCAATCTGCAGCGTTCCGTCCTGGTTGACGGATGCCGTGGGCGTTGTCTGGGCCAAGGTGACTTTGAGTTGCTCCGCTACGCCGTCCGGGTCCTCGTCATTTTTGAGCACCGGAACATTGACTGTGTTCTTACCCAAGGCTTCTTCGGTCGTGACGGTGTCATCGCGGGCAATCGGCGCCCGCAGAGGGGCGTCAGGGGTGACAGTCATGCGAATGTTGCCGTGATCGCTCGCCCCCGAAGGGTCAGCTACGGTATAGCCCAGCGTTGCCGTCCCCGCTGCCTGCGGTGCGGTGACGACTACACGGCCCAGATCGGTGACCCGCGGTGCCATCTCCTCTGGGCCCGCAAAACCGTTCTTGACCACGGCGAGCTTGTCACCGTCAGGGTCGGAGTCGTTGAGCACCACATCCAAGGCCACTTGTCGGCCCGGGCGCATGGAGATGAAGTCGTCAGCTGCCTCCGGTGGATGGTTGACGGCGGCTGCCTTGGCAATGCCCACCTCTACTGTGCCCACGGCTTCGGCGCCCAGACGATCCTTGACCCTATAGGTGAACGTATCGGTGCCAGCAGAATTTCCCGCTGCCGTGTAGCTGATGAAGCCGTTACCAGCCACTGCTGTACCCAGCTTGGGTGGGGTCCCTATGCCTATCAACTGAACCGAATCACCGTCGGGGTCTATGCCATCGAGTGGGATCTGGATACGCGTTGCCGTACCAGCGATCACGCGGCCTGTGACATTCTTTGGCGCCGGCGGCAGGTTGTGCTCAGGGTCCGCGGCAATGACATTGATGCTCACCGCTGCCGAATCTACTTGGCCGGAGTTATTGGTGACTTTATAGATGGCAGAGACGCTGCCAGCTGTGGGGCCAGCCAAAAAGCGCAGGGCGTCTTGGTCAACCCACAGTTTCCCGGTTGCTTCGTCAGGGCGCTGGGTGATTTCCGGGTGTTTGAGAACATCACCATTGGGATCATAGTCATTTGCCAGTACGGGGATGCGCACCACGTCACCTACCCGGACGTTCACGGTGTCCGGGCGGGCCACGGGCGGCTGAAGTGTCGATTCAGCCGGGATCCGAACCACGGAGACGGTTCCCGTCGCTGTGCCTTTACCATTGGAGACGGTGTAAGTGATGGTCACCGGCTGGCCTGGATCACTGATATCAGTGAGCTTGACTACGTGGTGGTCCAGGACGTTAGCGCTCAACCCTGATCCTGCGGGAACGCTGACGGATTTGACCACCAGCACCCCGCCGGATAAATCAGAATCATTACCCAGTACATCCACCAGCGTGGTCCCACCCACGGGGAGCATTGCGGTGTCCTTGACGGCGATGGGCGCCGCGTCTACGGCTGGCTGCACGTCAATTCGGATCAGGCCGGTGGCGCTCTGCGGGCCGTTGGTTACTTGGTAGGGCAGGTATACGGTGCCGGTGGCAGTGGAAGTGAAAGTGAAAGTACCGTTGTCGGCAATGGCGGAGACCTCGCCATTGGCTGGTTTATCCACGCTGGCCAGGCGTAACTCACCTCCGGAGGGGTCCTGATCGTTCTTCAGTGGTGACACCACGGCGCTCTGCCCGGCCACCACGCGCACGTAGTCGGCATTTGCTATTGGCGGTACCCCGCCGGCAGGCTTGACACTGACCTGGATGGTTTTTTCCGTAATGGCGCGTGTGTCGGAGACCTTGATCGTGACGGTCTTCGGGCCGCTGTCTTCGCCGTTGTCTATATATGTCAGTTCGCCGTTGGGGGTGAACTTCACCTGCCCCGTTGCGTCTCCCGCGGTGGCTCCCACCAGGTAGATTTCATCACCGTCGGGGTCGATCATGTCCGCGAGCACATTTTGGCTAATGGACGCACCTTGTGCCACCACCACCGTGGTGGGCCGCAGGGAGACGGGCGCAGAATTTTCACTCTCAGCCACCACGCGCACGCTTACCGGTGCAGCCGCCGTGCCACCACGGCCGTCACTGGCCGTGTAGCTGAAACTTTCAGTTCCGGGCGCAGCGGAGGCAGGCACCACTAGTTGTAGCCCGGTTCCGCCGTATACGGTCTGCAGTGTTCCGGCTTTGATGGAAGGCGCGTTCTCGCTGATGGTCAGAACGTCACCGTCCGGGTCGGAGTCGTTATAAAGCACGGGTAGCAATGTGGTGCTACCCGCCCGTACGCCAAAGGAATCGGCTACCGCCTCTGGCGGCCGGTTCGGTTTTGTTCTATCCGGCAAGGTGTTGACCACGTTCGGGTCTGCCGACTCTTTGTCGGCGTTATCCGCGTTTTTCTGGTCCGTGGTCAGGTCCTGCCAATTATTTACCAGCAGCAGATTCTGGTTCACCAGCCACACGTCGCCACCGGCGGTGTCATTGAGGACCACAACGTCGCGGTTCTGCCGGAAAACGAGCTCGCTTTGACCGCCAGCTTTGGGAACAGCCACCACCTTGTCCTCTTGGCCAGGGCAGTGATGCAAGTATTTGTTGGAACCGTTCCAGGCTGCGTGCACACAGCCATCCTGGAGTACCGGGGCTATGGCCCGCCCGGTGGCTCCGGCATCGACGATGGTCGCCTGACTACCGCCGAGTGGCTGCAGGACCAAGCCCTTGGCCGTCTCAACAGCAACGGATTTTCCGTCGGTGCTGCGCTGCTGTAATTTACCGTCTTTGCCGTTGGGCACAGCAACCTTTTTATTGCCCGGCAAAAACAAGGTACCGATGCTTGGGTCTAAAACGACTGGCTGGTCACCGACCACACTGAGCTGGAGCTTGCCCGAATCCGGCAGAGAGTCCAGCTTGGCCGTGGAGCTATCTGCCACCTTGCCATCAGCGCTGACCTTCAAAGTGGTCAATTCGCCGCCGCGGGGATCTAGGACAAAAACGTCACTCACTCCACCGGTGGTATTAAGTCCGACGACGGCCTGAGCGTTAGTCGCTTTCGAGAGGACCGGCTTGGTGGTCTTGTCGTTAAACGATGAAACGGCTGATTCGGGCAGTGCCCAAACCTTGCCGGCAGCGGGGTCTGTGATGACTGTCAGTTCACTGCCCAGAGATACTTTTTTGGTCCCTGCCAAAGTGGTGTCCGACGTCAGCGCCATTGCTGGGACGTTCACCTGGTTCAACAGAGAGCCGGAATCGTTATCCATGTAGACGGTTCCGGAGTTCTGGAGCACGTCAAATCCGGTGGTAGTTGCGGTGAATCCGCCGTCGAGGACTTTCGATTGGACGTTCAGATGGCCCACCATGTTCACGGTGCTGTTGGTGACCCAGACACTTCCGTCATTGAGGACAACGTCCGCCGTATTGAAGCCAGGGTAAATGACTGCGCCTGCCACCAGTGCTGACGCCAGCACGGCCGCGCTGGTGATACCCATTGCTTTCTTACTGCGTTGAGACCTGTTGACGATAGCTGAGAAAACCATTCAAACACCCTTGCTGTGTCGCCGTGCCGGGCACGGTGATACATCTTTTCCTTACACTTCAAAACGTTAGCCGGCGGCATTCCGCGCGCGATTGGGCTTATTCCCCATCTGTGATTCTGCCGTATTACCGTTCAAAAATGCAATGGGGAGGCCAACCCATGGGACCACGCTCATGTCGCTCGCGCACTTCCATCCATTAGCTTGCCCGCGTTAGCACGGCGGGATCGGCTGCGCACGCTGAGCATCACTGAAAGCGTCCCAGCGCGCATACAAGCCGTTATTTGCCGCATTAGGGCCATCAATCTGTAGATACCATTTTCCTGGCACGGAGCCGTTCCTGTTGATGTAGCATCTGGTCGTCATGGTCTGTCCGCGATACAGCCAGTGGCTACCATTACAGCTTCTCGGCGGATTCCAGTTTGTGCCCCCGGCCGGGTCCATGCAGCTGTCATTGTCGATGTTCGTCATGGACCATTGCGTGACGGGAGGTGTTGGCGGATCGCCGGCCGTGGAAGTAACAGCAGGCGAAGGCACACCACAGCCCCCGGCGTTGCAGGCGCGAACCGCTAGTGTCTTACTTTCGCTGAAGGCGCTTGCGGGCGTTGAATACGAATACACGTCACCCGCGTCGGTCCAGCCGCCACCGTTGAGGCTAACCTCATATCTGCGAATAATATCGCCGTTGCTGTTTGGCTTGACCCAGGTCCAGCTAAGCGTCAGCACAGTCTGCGCAGCCTTGCTGCCTGTCACCGACACTTGTCCGGGCACACCGTAGGGGTGCACGGTGGTAGACGCCGGGGAGGCGTCACCACCTGACTGTTTTCCGGCCGCTGAACCAATGGCTCGCACCGTGGCGAAAACATCCACATTGTTTGGACTAGCCAGCGTGGTGCCAGAAGCCACTCCGCACTGCTCAGAAGCTTGGGAGGAGAGCTTCACGCAGTACGTAACCTCACTGGCAGCGTAACCATCAAGCTGGTTCTCGCCCAATGGCGAATACGTGACCTGAACAGCGCCACCGGCTCCGGACGTATTTTGAATTGTTAGCCCTGGTGCTGCCATCATCCCCACTTTGCCCACTGCCCGTTGCGGAGCGGACAGCGGTCCGTAAGCGCTGGTGCCTGCCTTATTTTTGGCATTGACGCGGAACTGGTAGCTGGCGGTGGAGTTGTTGATACTGACGGCTTGAGTCGTGGCGGAGGTCGTAATTGTGCGGGTAGCCTGCCCACCACCCGAAACTTCCAGCACATAGGCACTGATAGCGTCCCCGTTAGTGAACGGCTCACCCCAAGAGACCGTTACTTGAGTGTTACCGCCGGACGCCGGTGCTGCAGTCACCGTGGGGGCACCGGGAGCTGCCGGAATTCCGGCAGGGATTTCGGAGGCCGAATATTTACCCCACTCTGAGGGTTTCGGTGCGTTGTTCACAGCCTGCACACGGAATTGATAGGCGGTGCCATTGGTCAGCCCGGTCCACGTGAGGCTATTGCCCACCACGGCAGTCTTTTGCCCATTTTGTCCTGCCGGGGCGGGAGAGATCTGCACGTTGTAGGACTTCACGGCGGAGAACTCACCCACCGGAGTGTTCCAAGTCAGTGCCACTTCCTTATCGCCAAACTTCGCCACCGGTGCGTTGGGAGCATCGGGTATACGGTCAGGGGTAGCGGTAGCCGACGCCGCCGACGCCGCGGAGGTGCCGACGTCGTTCGTGGCAGTGACAGTGAATTTGTACGGTAAGGCGTTCTTCAAACCGGTGATGGTGCACGTGTTGGTGCCGCAGTCCTGCGAACCACCAGCCCAGGCCACGGTGTATTTGCTAATGGGTGAGCCGTTATCCGCCGGGGAAGTCCAGGACAACAGCACCGACTGGTCCTTCTCCTCCACTACCTGCGGTTTGGACGGAGCATCAGGCTTGCCCTTGATGGTGATGCGGATACGGCCGTTGGCGTAGCGGGCTTGATCCGCTGTCTTGTCCTCCACCACGTACCGCACCACAACTGTGCCCTTGTAGTTTTCATCGGAGTTCACTGTGACAGAGTCAGCATTGTTGGAAACGCTGATGCCGGCGCTACCGGTTTCAACGGAAGTTCCCACCACTTTAAGAGGCGTGTCCGGGAACGGGTTGACGTCGTTTGTCAGCACCTTGATCACCTCAGCACGGCCAGCGTGCGCGTCTGAAACAACGTCGTCGTTGGCCACAGTCAGCGGTTTGGAAGACGAGATGGCGTTCAGCAGAACGTCTGTGGTCACCGCCGGGTTCTTCCCATCAGTGACGGAGACTTGGACTGTTGCCTGCTGACCTACTTTGGTGCCACTAGCTTGGGAGATCGTGAGCACGGTGCCTTCCAGCGACACCTTGAATCCTGCGGGGACTGACCCTGCCATGGCGAACTTGAGCTTCTCTTGCTCGCCCGGGTCAGGGTCGGTAGCCAGTGGCGCAAGGTTTTGGGTGACAGTTTCCGCCTGCGGCACATCTACCGTAGTGCCCCTGAAAGTGGGCGGAGTATTGATGGCAGCATCCGGCGCCTTCTCCACCTGCGTCATGACTGTCAACGTCGACTTCAGGCCATCAGGATCATCCGGCCCGGAACCGTCAGTGACTTCAAAGGTTATGGAACCGGGCCCAAAGAAGGAAAGGTTGGCTGCGTACTTGATACCCGCACCGTCACCAACAATGACGTTATCGGCACTGGCACCTAGCAACGTGATCTTTGAGGCCTGCGTCAGGCGTGGTTTGCGGCCATCGCGCACCTTGACGTAATCGGCAAGGTTCAAGGTGGCGGATTGTCCAGCCACGACTTTGATGACATCGGTCTTGGCCAGAACCGGATACTGCTTCCCCTGTCCTGGTACCCAAATGACGGCTGTAGCTGTTTGGCCATCCACATCTGTGACCGTGTAGGGAATCATCTGCTCTACCGGGCTAAGGGCCACCCGCACTACACCCTTGGCGGAGACAGTGGCATCCGGTGCGGTTGCCCCGGGAACTGGCGCCAGCTTGACGCTCAGATCATCGGTGACGCCGTCGGGGTCCTCGTCGTTTTCCAGCACGGGGACATCCACAGTGTTCTTCCCCAAAGTCTGCGCCACGGTGACCCTGTCATCACGGGCGATGGGTGCGCGCAGCGGCGCATCAGGGGTTACAGTCATGCGGATATTCCCGGTGGCCGTTGCACCAAATTTGTCAGTCGCCGTGTACATCATGGTGGCGGTGCCCGGTTCCTTCGGCGAGGTGACCACTACACGTCCCGTGGCAGTCACAGACGGCGCCATTTCCGCTGGCCCATTGAAGCCGTCCTTGACCACTGCCAGCTGGCCGCCGTCGGGGTCCGCATCATTGAGCAGGACATCGATCGCCACCTTCCGCCCTGGCCGGATCGTGATGAAATCATCCGCCGTAACGGGCGGGTTATTCACTGCCAAAGGCGGCGCGATCCCCACGTTTACGCTGGCCACGGCCTCCGCACCGAGCCGGTCCCGCACTCGATAGGTGAACGTATCAGTTCCGGATGAACTGCCTGCCGCCGTGTAGTAGATCCACCCATTGGCGATCTGTGCGGTGCCCAAAGTAGGCGCCTTATCAAGTCCCACAAGTTCCACAGAGTCCCCATCGGGGTCAATCCCCACCAGTGGCACGGCAATCTTCACCTGGTCCCCCGCAATGACCCGGCCGGTCAGGTTCTTCGGTGCTGGTGGGAGGTTGTGCTCAGGATCCGCGGCCACAATCGTGATCGTGACCGTGGCCGAGTCGAACTGACCGGAGCTGTTGGCTACCTTGTACACTCCGGTGACTGTCTTGGCCGTGGGGCCAGCAATGAATCGCAGTTGGTTTTGGTCGGTAAACAATTGCCCCAGAGCTGGATCTGGAGCCTCAACGACCGTTGGGTTCTTCAGTACCTCACCATTGGGGTCTACGTCATTAGCCAGGACCGGAATGCTGACAATATCGCCAGCGCGGACAATCGCGGAATCTGCTTCAGCACGCGGTGGCAGCAGTTTCTCTGGGGCCGGGATGCGGATCACGGAGATCTCCCCCGTCGCAGTGGCCGAGCCGTTGGAAATGGTGTACTTCAAACTCGTGTTCGCGTTCAGACCGCGTTCATCGGTGAGTTTGACGATGTGCCGGTCAATGATGGCCGCTGAGATGGGTGAGCCTGCCAATGTGGCAACAGATTGGACCACTAGAACGCCGCCGGCAGGGTCCTCATCATTGCCCAATACGTCCACCAGGACAGTTCCTCCAGCGGGCAGCAATGCCACATCTTTGACGGCCACCGGGGCACCGGCATTCCCCTGCGCCACCACATCCACGCGAATCAAGCCCGTGGCGCTCATGGGGCCGTTAGTGACCTGGTACTCCATGTAGACGGGGCCCGGAACGCTGGAGGTAAAGCTGAGCGTGCCATTGTCAGCTATGGCGGACAAGGTGGCATTGGCCGGTTTGGCAACACTGGCCAGTCGGAGCGTGCCACCGGCAGGGTCCTGGTCATTTTTCAATGGCGCCAGGACCACTGGCTGTCCCACCACTGCCTTGAAGAAGTCGGCGTTAGCTACCGGAGGCACGTTCCCGGCCGCCTTGACGTTAACCTTTATTTGTTCGTCCGTGACCAACTGCCCGTCAGAAACACTCACCGTGACGGTTTTAATGCCGGAGGACTCCCCGTCATCGGTGTATTTCAGTTCCCCGTCGGGACTCGTTTTGATGGTTGCTGTGCTGTCCCCGGGAACGGCGCCAACTAAAAAGATGTCATCACCGTCCGGATCTATCCAGTCGGAGAGAATATTTTGGCTCATGGACTGGCCAGATTCCACCACCATGGTGGATTGGCGCATCGGTTTCGGGGCGGAGTTTTCGCTAGCCGGAGCCACCCGCACGGCCACGGCACCCTGGGCAGTGCCACCACGGCCGTCATTGGCCGTGTAATTGAACGTTGAGGAGCCTGTTTTTCCAGCAGCTACGTTGATTTGCAATCCGGTGCCACCGTAGATGGATTGGACGGCACCCACTTCGGGATCTTTCGCCGGTGGTTCCGCCGTCAGGACATCGCCGTCGGGGTCTGAGTCGTTGAACAGCACGGGCAAAATGGTGGTTTTGCCTGCACGTACGCCAAACGAATCCGGTTCCGCAGTTGGAGGACGGTTGGGCTTGGTCCGGTCCGGCAGAGTATTGACAACGTTAGGGTCCGCAGACTCTTTATCTGAATTCTCCGCGTTTTTAAGATCAGTCTTCAGATCGTCCCAGTTGTTGACCAGGAGCATGTTTTGGTTCACGAGCCAGACGCTGCCACCGTTGACATCATTGAGAACCACGACGTCGCGGTTCTTGCGGAACACAAATGAGGATTGCCCGGTGGCCTTGGAAATATCCACCAGGTCCCCGCTGCCGGCGCAGGAATGTAGATACTTGTTGGCGCCGGACCAGGCCGCATGGATACAGTCTCCCTGAACGACGGGGGCAATGGGCTTACCGGTTCCACCGAGTTCAACTGTTTTCGCGGCGGATCCGTCTAAGGGCTGGCGAAGCAATCCCTTAGTGGTTTCTAAAGCCACAAAATTTCCGTCAGCCGTGGGCTGAGCCAAAACGGCGCCAGCGGCACCGGGCACGTCAATTTGCTTATTCCCTGGCAGAAACAGTTTCCCGAGCGCTGGGGAGAACGCCACAGGCTCATTGCCAGCAACAGTGAGCTGAATGTCTTTTTGCCCGGCTAGAGCGTCAACCTTGACACGGTCTTGGGTGGCGACCTTTCCGGTGCCATCAACCGTGGTGGTGACGAGCTCACCGGACTTTGCATCAACCGTGTAAACGGTGTCATCAGGTGCCACGACGGTGACGGGGGTTTCCAGCCCGGACAGAATGGTGGGGCTGGTCTTATCGCTAAATGAGGGAACGGCCGCGGCCGAAAGTGCCCACACTTTTCCGGTTCCAGAGTCCGTCAGTGCCACCACGTTGGTGCCCTGTGCAGCCTGCTTGCCACCACCTAAGTTGGTTTCTGAGGCAACCGACATCAAGGGCACGTCAACGGGACTAAGAAGGGAACCGCCAGCGTCGCTGACAAAGACGTTCCCGGCGTTCTGAAGGATGTCAAAGTTGGTGGCTGTGGCGCCAAAACCGCCGTCGAGCACCTTTGACTGATCGTTGAGGTGACCCACCAGCCCGGCGGACCGGTTGGTGACCCACACGCTGCCATCATTGAGGCTCACATCCGCCGTGGTGAACCCAGGGTAAATGATTGCGCCACCCACCACGACGGCGGCCACCACCGATATTCCGGAAATCTTGGCGACTGTGCGCCTTGTGTGCCTGGTGGTCCAGTCAAGGAGTGCCATGGATGCTGTTTCTCTTCCGGTAAGCACTCATCTTTGCAAGATACGTGCCTGGCCTAGGTCTAGCGGACGCCCCAATACAACACAGCGCGATTTCAGGTGCACGATGAGTTTAGCTGATTGATCCACAGGCTGGGTTAATTATTTCATTCCATCTGCCTGCTATTTCGGCCCCTCATTCCGCCGCCACCAGGCACTAGCTCCAGCACGTGCTCCTGCACATGGTCAAGGGCCAGTCGCACGGCACCTAGGCTCACGATGGAATCGCCAAGAGGCGAGACTGCTACACGGGGAGGACTGGGCAGAAAGTTCGCCAGTTCCGCTTCCAATGCTTCCAATAACACGGCCGACGACGCCGCCACCGCCCCGCCAATGACCACCAGTTCCGGGTCGGTGAACGTGGCAACCACAGCAATCACGCGGCCTAGACGCACGGCGATCGTTGTGAGGATCTTCGCCGCTGCGGCGTCCCCTCGGGCAGCGGCGTCAAATACCTGTTCAGCGCTGGGAAATTGCGTCAGCTCGGCCGTCTCGGTTTGCGCACCCAAGTCACGCGCCAGGCGAGCAATGCCGTCAGGGGTCCCGACGCCGTCGAGCAGTTCAAGGCTTCCGACCTCCCCTGCCCGGCCACGCGCCCCACGCAGCAAACGGCCGGATTCCATCAGACCAAACCCGATCCGCTCCCCCGCCAACATGACGGCAAGGTCTTGTACGCCAGCGCCAACACCCATCCAGGCCTCGGCCAGAGCGGCAAGATTGGCATCGTTGCCCATCAGCACTGGCCAGCCGTGACGGCGCTGCAATTCGTCTTTGATACCAGTATCAAATGTTTTCCACATCGGCTGCCCCGACGGAATATTGCCAGCACGATCCACGGGCGCTGCGATGCCCACCCCGGCGGCAAGGACCTCACCAGGGACCGCCCCTGCATCCGCCAGAGCCGCGCAGATGGCTTGGTCAATGACGGTAAAGCGTGGCGCAGGAGAGTCGGCACGGACGCCCATCGCCGCGAAGGCCACGGTATTCTTCGCCAAGATTGCGCCCTTGAGGTCAGCCACAACCGCCGTGGTCTTGGCCATGCCAATGTCCAAGCCCACCACGAACCCGGCCCGGGCATCGAATTCAAAAACGCGGGCGGGCCGGCCCTTCTGGACCCCGGTGGACGGCTTCTGGGCAGGCAACTCCTGCACCCACCCCGCCTTGATGAGGTCATCGCACACAGCGATGACAGTGGCCCGCGCCAGCCCCGTTGCATCAATTAGATCGGTCCCGTTTGCCGCTCCACTTCGCCGCAACACCGCCAGAATGGTGGCCATATTGGCGCGTCGTAGCTGCTGTGGGGTGTTGGCCGTGTGTTCCACTAAATACCCCTTGACGTGGGCCGATGCGATGTCCATAATACTAACAGAACATAAATTTACGTTCTAAATATAATATTTGGAACGTACCGTTTGGAATGTATGGATCGAAAATATTCTGTTCGCGTCAATAGTCGTCCACGCACCACGAAGGATGCTCCACTCATGATCCCCTCCTCGCCTGCAGCCAAGAGCCCGCAGTCAACCTCCGCCGATCCCAACTGGTGGCGTCAGGCTGCGGTTTACCAGATCTATCCGCGCAGTTTTTATGATGCTAATGGCGATGGTCTGGGAGACATTGCAGGCATCACGACTAAGGTCCCCTATCTGGTGGATCTGGGTGTGGATGCTGTCTGGCTAAGCCCGTTCTACCCCTCAGAACTGGCCGACGGCGGATACGACGTTGCCGATTACCGCAACGTGGATCCTCGTTTGGGCACCTTAAGTGATTTCGATGCGATGACGGCGGCGCTTCATGACGGCGGCCTAAAAGTTGTTGTGGACATTGTCCCCAACCACTCCTCCGAAAAGCATGTGTGGTTCCAAGAAGCACTGCTCAGCCCCCAAGGATCCGCTGCCCGGGACCGCTACATCTTCCGTGACGGCCATGGCACCAATGGCGAGCTTCCGCCGTCGGACTGGACAAGCGTATTTGGTGGACCGGCATGGACGCGCGTTCCCGACGGCCAGTGGTATCTGCATTTGTTCGCCTCGGAACAGCCCGACTTCAACTGGGCGAATAGCGAGGTCCGCGACGATTTCTTGCTGACGCTCAAATTTTGGTCAGACCGCGGGGTTGACGGTTTCCGGATTGATGTCGCGCATGCACTGGTGAAGGATTTGTCCGAGCCGCTGCCCTCCCAAGCCGAAATTATGGCTATGGAAGAACGGCATGACGGATCCCATCCGTTCTGGGACCGCGACGCAGTGCACGAGATATATGCCCAATGGCGTACTTTATTCAACCAGTATGAGCCCCCGCGCACGGCCGTGGCCGAGGCTTGGGTTCACCACTCTCGCCGTGCACGTTACGCCACCAGTGAGGGCTTGGGTCAGGCATTCAACTTCGATCTGCTCGTGACCGACTTTACCGCCGACTCCTTCGCATCGATCGTGCGGGACAATCTGGCACAAGCGCAAGCAAGCGGCGCCTCCTCCACGTGGGTACTTTCCAACCATGACGTGGTCCGTCATGCCACCCGCTACGGGCTCCCAGCGGTCGGCGACTTAGACGTTGGAGCACATGCCGTCACCAACAATTCTGCGGCGCAGGAGGAGCTACCGAAGACAGGGCAAGATGGCAAGGCCTGGCTGCTGGCAGGCGCACCGGAATCTGAGCTCGATCGTGAACTGGGTTTGCGGAGAGCGCGTGCCGCCACGCTGTTCATGCTGGGCCTGCCCGGCTCGGCCTACCTGTATCAAGGTGAGGAATTGGGCCTCCACGAAGTGGGAGACATTGCCGATGCCGACCGGGCTGATCCAACGTTCTTGCGCAATACCGGGGTGGAGATCGGCCGTGACGGTTGCCGGGTGCCTTTACCCTGGGATGCGGCAGCGGACTCATTTGGTTTTAGCACCGCCCCAGCGCATATTCCCGCCCCGGCATGGTTTGCCGACGTCGCTGTTAGTGCCCAAGTCGGGGTTCGCGACTCCACCTTGACGCTCTATCAAGAGGCACTTGCCCTGCGTCATTCACTGCAAGCCCCTGAGGAACTTCACTGGGTGGACACCCAGAATTCAAGCGTGCTGGAGTTCGTACGCCCCAATGGTTGGCGCGTGGTCACCAACTTTGGCGAGGCCGAAGTCGAGCTTCCCCCGGGCAAAATCGTGCTGTCCAGCGTGCATGTTCAGGACGGCAAACTTCCTGGCGCAGCCACCGCTTGGCTCGTCTAACCATTGAATCCGCACCACGTTCAGGACACTCCTTGACAGTCTTTATGCCTGCGCCCGCGCTCCCGGCATCCCCCTCGACGGATGGGGAAGAACGTTCCGCCCTCATCGATTCCTTGCGCATCGGCATAGATGTGGGAGGCACGTCCATCAAGTACGCGGTGGTGGACACCGCCACGGGTGCCGTGATGGGCCAGATTGCGCAGATGCCAACGCCGCAGCCAGCCACCCCGGATGCCGTGGCGCAAGCGCTGAGACTGGCGGTGGAAGAACTCCGAAGGCAATGGCCTAGTACACACGCGGCCGTTGGCGTGGCGTTTCCTTCAGTGATCCGCGATGGCGTGGCGTGCTCGGCGTCGAACATCAGCCCGGAGTGGATTGGCGTGAATGCCAACGATTTTCTTTCGGCCCAATTGGGCTGCGAAGTGAAGTTGGTGAACGACGCCGATGCCGCCGCAGTAGCCGAGGTTGCGCACCGTGCGGGGCTGGGGACAGGTTTGGGTGGATCGGTGGTTCTGGTGCTCACCTTGGGCACTGGCATTGGTTCGGCGTTGGTGGTCGATGGGCGCCTGGTGCCCAATTTTGAACTGGGGCATTTGTTCCTTGGCGGGAGAAAAGCGGAAGCCGGAGCATCCGCCGTCGCCCGTGAACGGGATGGACTCAGCTGGGCGCAATATGCCGTGCGGCTGCAGGAATACCTGAGCCATGTGGAGTTCCTCTTCTCCCCTGACGTCATCATCCTTGGTGGGGGCATTTCTGTGCGTCATGGCGAATATTTGCCGCTCATCAACGTGCGAGCCACCATTTTTCCGGCCATGCTGGCCAATGCTGCGGGAGTGGTGGGAGCCGCGCAGGTGGTGGGAGCTGCGCAGGCGTGACGGCCTCGTGGCCGAAGTCGGAGGGGCATAAGATGCTTTCACGATGCGGATCCGGATGAAATGAGTCGGTTGCTATGAAAGCGAATTCGAGTGACGGGATTCCAGAACTCTTGGGCACGCCAGGCGAGAGCGATTTTGCGCCTTCTGCTGCGCCTCATTGGTCTGGGCCTTATTGGTCTGGGCCTTATTGGTCTGGGCCGCGTTGGTGGTGGGCTGGACACCTTGATGTTGAGGGGCTCGCGCTCGGTTCGGTGCTGACGATTTCCCGCGCCCTGTCCGCTTATGGAGCAAGCGTCGGGAACCCCCTTGACGTTGCTTTCTCATCTGCCAGCGTGGCAGCCTCGTTCGCGTCTTGGACCCATTTGCGGGTGAATGGGAAGTCCGTGCAGGGATTCGCTCCACTATCGGGGTTTCGGCAGGCCGGCGACGGTTGGGTTCGGCTGCATGCTAATTATCCGCATCATGTGGCAGCACTGTTATCGTCACTGGGAGCCACGACGCCGGACGCCGTCGACGCCGCAATTCGTGACCGCTCTGCCGCTGACGTCGAAAAACTCGTCACTGAGGCTGGAGGGGTGGCAGTCCGTGTACGGACACCCGTGGAATGGGAGTCCACCTTGCAGGCCAGCTGTCTTCGCAAGGAGCCTTGGATCCGATTCCAACCGCGCACAATTCTTGATCCATCGCCACCCAAAAAAGCCGGTGTCGCTACGACTGCGGCCCCGCTCGCCGGGATTAAGGTGCTTGACCTCACTCGAGTCATCGCGGGTCCCTCCGCAACGCGGCTACTCGGTGCATTGGGTGCCGACGTTCTCCGAATCGATCCTCCCGGCATGGCTGAGCTATGGGACATGCACATGGATACCGGATTCGACAAGCGCTCGGCCCTCGCCAATTTCGCCCTCAGGGCCGATTTAGAGCGCGTTCGGGACCTGATCGATCACGCGGACGTCATTCTGACGGGGTATCGAGGAGAGTCGCTGAAACGATTCGGATTGGACATCGATTCGCTAGAAATGGAGTACCCGCAGCTTCCGATCGTGACCTTCGATGCGTGGGGGGATCACGGCCCATGGGCCAATCGCAGAGGCTTCGACAGCATCGTCCAAGCCGCCACCGGAATCTCTTCACTCTATGGATCAGGCGAGGGCGGGCACTGGAAACCTGGGGCTCTGCCGGTGCAGGTTCTCGATCACGCTGTGGGCATGGGTGCTGCGGCAGCCATTCTGACACTTCTACGAGGACGCAATGATGGCATGAGTGGTTCGGCGCACCTTTCCTTGGCACGCACGGCACGCGAACTTATGAGTTTGCCCAAACCACCAACTGGCGAGCCCACCCACGAATTGACCCCGCCGCTATGCAAAGCCATCGGAGACTATGGAGACACAACGTACGTTCCTCCACCTCTGCATCTGGATGGGCACCAGCTCGACTACAAAATTCTTCCTCGCCGTTACGGAAGCAGTGAACTGAGATGGGATTCTCCGCTGGCTTCGGCCCGGGGATGATCGTCACAGTGCGGCTTCAGCGCTGGCTGCACCCGCCGGCCTGATCGGGCTGGACACCTAGACATCTGTTTTGAAAGCCACGTGGTTCACGACGCCACGCGCATTCGTTCTAGCGTTGCAGGGCAGGAAAAAAGTCCATCAGGGCCTCCACTGTACTGATGTCCTGAGTGGTCCGGCCCAGGACAAAGATTGCCCGCTTGTGACGATTGGGGACCACGTGCCCGCCACCCACCACGGTGTATAGCTGCACCGGTTCACAGCCCGGCTGCTCAAAACGGAGCACCCGAACGTGTGTCCCTCCACTTTCAGGACGGTGCGGCAGGAGGCCTGCGTCAGGGGCTTTAGTAATCCCGTTCCTCGCCGCAAAATAGGCGGCCGTTTCCTTAGCGGACGGCCCACGGTTCCCGCCAAACCGGCCCCAAACGCTGCCTTCCCCGGCGTAACGCACCACCCTGTCGCGCGTCCCATGGATCAACAACACAGGCAAGGGCAGATGCCGGTCTGCAAAGGCCAGCCCACCTGGCCGGGGCAGGGTGGCACTGACGATCGTTGCGCCGTCGAGCTTCTCCGGGATTTCATGGATCAGCCGGATCACCAGCTGCCCGCCATTGGAATAACCAACCACGATGACGGGAATGGGTCCGTACTGGGCGTGAAAATTGTCCACCAAAGCTGCCATGAAGGCAACGTCATCCACTGCTCGAGCATCGGTCCGCGAATGATTCCAGAGCTTCTTCACGCCATCTGGGTACACCACTGCGGCCATGCCAGAGGCGGCAAGAGTGTCGAAACTGTGCCCGCTGAATGCTCGCACTGCCCGTCCAGTCTGATTGGAACCATGCAGAACAAGTACGACGGCGGCCGGTGCCGAACTTCCCTCCACAGGGTTGGAATCAGCTCCGGCAATTGAGGGAGCCCTTGGCGAAACCAGCAAGAAGGTGCGCACATGGCCGCCCACCACAAGTGATTCCGTACTTGACGACAATTCCCGACGTGTGCCCGCAGAGAAGTGTTTCACCTGTCCTTTCCTTTCCTGCATCACCTGATGCACTACTTCTTGCACTAGTTTTTGCATTACCGACCCAACAAACACCGCAATGCACTGATTCTAGATTACGCACAACCACTCGGTATTCGCCCTGAATCCGCGTCTGCAATAGACCTCGACAGCCTCAGCTAAGCAATCGTTCCTCCACAGTACGAGTAGAGTGGGTATCCTATCCACATTCTCGAAAATAGATCGAACAATGTCGGAGCCTGGGGGTAGATTTATAGGTATGGAAGGCACGAAGAAGACCCCGAAACCCGCCCCGCCCGATAAGGGAACCGGCGTCGTTGGTGAGCATGTTCATCAACTCCTCAGTCTTGCAAAAAGGTTAGCGGCGGCTGCCACTGCCACCAATGGTTCAGGGAATGGAGAAACGGGTTTTGCCAGCACTCCGCTGGGTCTGGATCTGGGATCCATGACGGATACGAGTGTCGTCGAATGGGCGCAAACCGCCGAACATCTCAACCGTTTTTTGCAAGGTATCCTCGTTCAAGCAGCTGGCGAACTTGCGGACCGTGTCCGGGCGGCTCGGTTCACCGACGATGGATTCAAAGCCCCTCTGGATCTTCTCATTACCACTTTGAAGCTTTCCAAGGCTGAGTCCTACCGGCGGATGCGGCTCGCTGAACACTTCCTGCCGGTCACGGATCCCCTCACCGCGAATATCGCACCCCCGAAGCAGCGCACGCTTGGCGCTGCGTTCTTCTCCGGGGATGTATCGACAGATCAGGCCATCATCGTCTCTGGCTTCGTCGATGATGCCATGAACCTCTCCCATGCCGGCCGTATCCCCGATGAACAGGTCCAGGAACTTGAAGAAACACTCACTAATTTTGCCCCCAATGAGCCGCCCGAATTTCTACGGCGGTTGGGAACTCGGGCCATCAATCTGCTCGATCCTGATGGCCAGCAGCCTACGGAAGGCGAACTGTTGGCGAAGCAGGGTATCTTTTTCCGGCAAGCACGCCGCGGCTTGGTCAGATTTGATGGCTGCCTCACCGTCTTGCAATACGAAACGCTGATGGCAGGAATCGGCTCAGCGACAAACCCACGTCCACACAAGAACATGGATGACATTGTTGGAACTGATGACATGGCTGACATTGTTGACAAAGATGACAGAGAGCCCATGGCTTCCGCCGGAGCGCGCACCAACGCGTCCGCTCGAGCAGACACCAACGACGATGCGAGAGCACGAACTACTGCCGGGGCGCAAGCGGATACCAACGACGATGCGAGAGCACGAACTACTACCGGGGCGCGAACAACCGCCGGTGTCTCCGCGCGAACAGGCACCAGCTCCGACTCGCGAGCGGACTCCGGTCCCCGCGCACATAGCGTTGCTGAACAACTAGATCTCCTCGAGAGTTTAGTCGCCCAAGGAGGATCGCTCTCTGGTTGCGTCGAACATCCCATCCCACCACAAGAGTCTGATGGGCCCGAACACAGCGGCCCTTCCAGCCCGTGGCCACATGTAGTGGAGGGGATCAGTGTGCCCGCTCCCGGTAGCGAAGAAAACCTACCTGGTCTTGATTCGATTGATCCCCTCAGCACCGACTTCGTAGTGCTGGATCGCCGGACCCACGGCCAGAAATTGCTAGACGGCCTCATTGATTGCATCAAGCTGGCCGCACGCACCGGAAAACTTCCACTCAATGGCGGACTCAAGCCACAGCTTTTTATCACGGTTACCCAAGAAGAACTCAGTCGCGACCAACACAACCGGGCCACTGGGGCCACTGGGGCCACTGGGGCCACTGGGGCCACTGGGGCCACTAAAAATACTGGCGATACTTTCGGCAAGCGAACCAGGGTAAAAAGTACAAATAATCCTGACAGCACCCCTATCAGAAGTGCGGGAATCGGTGCCGGATTCGTCGTGACACCCTATTGCGGTCCACAACCACTCGCTGCTTTTGCCGAAGCGTTCTGCGATGCACAAACCACTGTCATCACAGTAGATGGCGAGAATACGATCCTCAATGTAGGGCGCAAGCAGCGGCTTTTTACGACCCAACAGCGAAAACTACTGCTGGTGCGGGACATGGGCTGCACATTTCCGGATTGCATGGCGCCCGCCTTCTGGTGCGAGGCCCACCACATCATTCCCTGGCAGGACGGCGGGGAAACCAACATGAATAATGCTGCTCTGCTGTGCACCAGGCACCACCATCTGCTGCATGCAAGTGACTGGAGTGTCAGACTAATCAGCGGCGTTCCGCATTACACTGCGCCCTACCGGATTGATCCCACAGGCAGCGAGCGCCACAACAGCTTCCACCACGGCTTCGCCAGAAACTAGTCGACCACGATCCCTTGTCCGCTGCCACGTTGGAGCAGTACGGGACGAATCTCTCCAAAACCTCGCACCTGTTCCATGGGCAATTCGGTCAAGATGAATCTTTCATCACCGGCCAAGGCTGTTGCGGTGACTGAATCAATCAGGACAGTTCCCGGTTGAGCTAGGGACGTCAGTCTGGCAGCAAGGTTGACTGTGGGTCCGTAAATATCTCCCAGCCGCGAAAGCACCCGCCCCCACACCATTGCGACACGCGCTTCCGGCAGGAAATCATCAGCCGCCATAGCTTCAGCCAACGCAAGCGAAATTTGAGCCCCGGCAACTGGTGTTTCACAGTTGAACAGCACTTCATCGCCAATCGTCTTTACCAGACGGCCGCCACCTACGCTGATGATCTCAGCACACACGTTTTCAAATCTCTGCACCAGCTTCGCCAGTGTCTTCTCATTCATGCGCCTAGACAATGAGGTATAGCTGACTAGGTCCGCAAAACCAACTGCCCGGGCTAACGGCAACGGGGTATCGTCCTCGTCGCCATCACGCCCCAAGGCGCTGGCTGCTAGACCCTCGTGCGCTCTGACGGCCAGACGCTGGAGGCCAGCGTTAAGTTGTCGTCTGTAGGAGTAGATCAGTAGTTCTTCAAGCGGTCCGATCAAATTCGGAAGCTCTGACACAACCGCACGGCGCGCTTCTGCATCACTGACGCCATGCTCAGCCACCAAGTCCTCTACGAGCGCTTCAATCTGCCAGACAGCCATCCGGTCAGTCATCTGTCCAATGGAACGGGTGACGGAAATGGCAGTCTCTTCCGTCAGCAATCCTTCCCGCACCATGCTGACAACAATGCCCAGCGCATCCTGATCACGCTGAGTAAATGCGACGTCGTCGTCCCCCAAGTTCGGAAAACCCATAGCGCGCCAAATCTTACGGGCAGATAACAAGGACACGCCCGCACCAGCAGCCACGTCCCGGCGTTTGAGCGTACGTTCACCGCCCAGCAAAGCAGCTTCAAGGGCCTTGGTTTGGCTACGGGACGCTGGCGGAAGCAGTGGCTGCGTCACTTCACTGTTCTCTTCCAAGCTTCCGCAGTTCCTTTCCGTTCAAATGTCCGTCATCATCGTTGGCGCCAAGGCCAACCTGACCAGCGTAGTACCCCGGGCCGGGAGCTTGCTGGAAGGACGCTCGGAGCGCGTGCGACCAAGCCGTCTGAACTTCCGCATGAAATTCCGCCACACAGGGAACTTCGTGGAAAGTATGGAGTGTGCCATTTTGCAAATGAACATCCAGTTCGCCAGAACCAACCGGCCTCTGACGCAACTTTTGGCGCATTTCAATGCTATGCACCTGAGTTAGTAAATATTCACGGCTACGCCGTCCCAGGGTTCCCCGTCGGAGGACGAACCGCCTACTAGTTAGGATGTAACGGGTTCCAGCCCACTGCAACGTTCTCCGCACTGGGTAGAGAATTTCAATGAACAGCACCAAAGTAACTAACAGTACGATCGCCGGTTCCCGCAATAGCGGAACATCGGCTGCCCAACTTGCATATTGCACCGGCTGCAGTCTCGCCAAAGCTGCTCCCGCGCCCATCATCACAAGTAGCCCCACCACCACAGGCCACACTAAAATCCGGGCGTGGGGTCGGCACCGGATCAGGACCTGCTCGCCTTCAGCAAGCCAGCTACGCATAATCAATGCCGCCACCGCCGACGCGTCGCAAATGGACCACATCGCCGGCACTCACTACATGAACAGAACCGTCATCCCCGTGAATCTCCAATTCCCCCCGCAAATTTAGACCCGCCGCCGTGCCATAGAGCATGACCCCGCCCGGAAGCTCAGCACGCACACTCGTACCCAGGGTGCTCATGAGTCCTGAGGCCAGGCCGTGGATAGATTCTCCACCTGCCACGGGACGCCATGCGTCTCCCCCGACAGACACAAACCCGCGATACAAGCGAGCGAACCGGTTCAGATAGGCCGGCAGCAGTTGGTTCCGATCCAGTTGAGTGCCGCCCTCCAGCAAAAGGGATGTGGCCCGATCCACCGGCAATTGCTCTCGAGTCTGGCTGATGTTCACACCCGCTCCAACCACGACGGCGGGACCCTGCATCGGGGCCGACGGTACCCGTTCGGACAGAGTTTGCGCGGATTGCGTTTGCTCGGACGGCCTCTGCCCCGTTTGGGTTGGCACCTCCGGGGCTGATGCCGTTTGCTTGGGCACCCTCTGGACAGGCACCATCTGCGCCAAGATGCCGGAGAGTTTTCGGCCCTCAACCAAGACGTCATTGGGCCATTTCAGCACCGCCAAAACGCCCGACTCCTCGGTGACAGCCTGGCACAGGGCCACGCCCGCTATGACGGACAGCCACCCGTAACCACTAGAGGCAAATTGCGGAGCACCAATCTGCGCAGCACACTCCGAAGGTCGGAGCAAAACGCTGGAAATCATGGCCGTTCCGGCGGGAACTTCCCAGACGCGGTCCAGACGCCCCTTGCCTGCGACTTGGGAGTTAGCCATCAGAACACTGCGATCCGGAAAATTCTCCGGTTGAGAAGCCGCACTGTTGGCGAGTTCTGCGTTAGTGGAACCAATTTCATCAACCACGTCGACGCGCTGATACTCTCCAACGGGGCCCAAAAGGGAACGGTGCAGCGCTTCCGTATTCAAGGTTGGAAGTGTGCAGTTCATGCTCTCAATCCTATCCGGCTGGTGCCGGTGGACCGGCAGCTAGAAACTCGGACACGCCAAATCTCCACCCGAGGGCGCAGGACCAACCGCACTAAAACGTGAGTCAACGGCATGGCTATCGGCGTAAATTTAGACAACAAGCCAGCACTCATCCCTCGATTTCTAGCGGTGCCAGACACACCAGTCCCTCGCCCAGTACGTCCACTCGTACGTCTGGGAAGCGCGCCTCCGTGCGCCCACTTCCGGTCCACAACTGGCCTACAACTCCGGTAACATCTCGGGTCACATCTCGGGTCACGCTCTGACCGCGGTAGAAGAACCGAGACTGCGAACTGCCGACGTTGTAGGGTTCCTACACACACATTGGACATTTCCGTTATTAGACTGTCAGTAGTGTTTGCCCTTTTGTTCGGTTCCTACTTAAGGGTTGTCCGCCAAAATCTAGCAAGCCGGAGTATTGATGAGCCACGACCTTTCGACAACTGCAGGCAAGATTGCCGATTTCCGGGACCGGCTGGCTCAATCCGAAAAGCCCTCAGGTGACTTAGCCATTGAGAAACAGCATGCTAAGGGCAAGAACACGGCCCGCGAGCGCATCGATCTCTTAGTTGATCCGGAGTCCTTCGTGGAATTCGACGCTTTAGCCGTGCACCGCTCTCATGCCTTCGGCATGGAGAAAAAGAAGCCGTTGGGCGACGGCGTCGTTTCCGGCTACGGCACCGTTGATGGCCGCCTGATCGCCGTCTATAGCCAAGAATTCAGCGTCTACGGCGGCTCGTTGAGCCAGGTAAATGGCGAGAAGATCGTCAAGATCCAAGAATTTGCGCTCCGCAACGGCTGTCCGGTAGTAGGCATCAATGATGGTGGCGGTGCCCGTATCCAAGAAGGCGTTGCTTCGCTGGCCATGTTCGCTGATATCTTCCGCAACAACGTCCATGCCTCCGGAGTGGTCCCGCAGATCTCCCTCATCATGGGTCCGTGCGCTGGCGGTGCCGCCTACTCCCCGGCCCTGACCGACTACGTGGTCATGGTCGATAAAACCAGCCACATGTTCATCACAGGCCCGGACGTCATCAAGACCGTCACCGGCGAGGACGTGGATATGGAGACCCTCGGTGGCGCGCGCCAGCACAACTCCACCACGGGAACCGCAACCTATCTGGCCACCGACGAAGCTGACGCCATTGAATTTGTGCGCGAACTCCTAGACTTCCTTCCCTCCAATAACTTAGCTGAGCCTCCCGTCACCGAACACGACCAGGATGTGGAACACAGCGATTCAGACACCGCTCTGGATACATTGATTCCTGACTCCGCGAACCAGCCCTACGACATGCGTGCGGTGATCGAGCAAATCCTCGACGACGGCCACTTCTTAGAGATGCAGGCATTGTTTGCACCCAACGTCATGATTGGCTACGGCCGGATCGAAGGCCACACAGTAGGCATTGTGGCGAACCAGCCTATGCAGTTTGCTGGCACGCTCGATATCAACGCGTCCGAAAAAGCCGCCCGGTTTGTCCGCAATTGCGATGCGTTTAATATCCCCATCATCACTTTGGTGGATGTCCCTGGCTTCCTACCGGGCAAAGACCAAGAATTCCAGGGCATCATTCGTCGCGGCGCCAAGCTGCTCTATGCCTATGCCGAAGCCACCGTCCCAAAGCTCACTGTCATTACCCGCAAGGCTTATGGTGGCGCGTACATCGTTATGGGCTCGAAAAAGCTCGGAGCCGACCTAAACCTAGCTTGGCCCACTGCCCAAATCGGTGTCATGGGCGCCCAAGGTGCCGTGAACATCCTCTACCGTCGTGACCTCGCCGCAGTACAGGCCGACGGCGGCGACGTCGAGGCTCGCCGCGGCGAAATTGTGCGCAACTACGAGGACGAGCTCCTTAACCCGTACCAAGCTGCAGAACTCGGTTATGTGGACGCCGTGATTGCCCCGGCAGATACCCGCATCCAACTCATTAAGGGCTTACGTGCCCTACGCGACAAGCGGGCCAGCCTTCCTGCCAAGAAGCATGGGAACATCCCACTGTGAGCGATCACCCAACCAAAGAGCCGTTGCTCAAGGTGACCCACGGCAATCCCACCGCCGAGGAACTTGCCGCAGTGACCGCCGTCGTACTTGCTCTACAAAGTGGTGCCGACGGCGAAAGTGTCAAAGCGCCGTCAAGGTCCTGGGCCAGGCGCGCCCAACTCAACCTGCCGCCCAAGCCTGGTGCGGGATCGTGGCGTCGCTCCAGACACTAGTGTTTGTGCCCGCAGCTAGGGCGTAATACGCCTACACAGGGGCCAGCCTAAATCGACTGTCGGTAGCCGAAGAATTCGTGGTCGTTGTTATAGCCACCCTCCCCTCCACCCACCTCGGAGAAGTGTTCAACGAACTCAATTCCCTTGATCCACTTGACCAATTTGAACCCCAGTTGGACCTCGTTACGCAGCCGCAGAGGCGCGCCGTGCCCAAACGAGAGGTCGTCGTCGTTCATCTCATAGGCCAGCATGGTCAGCGGGTAGTGCATTTGCTCGATGGGTTGGGCGTCATAGTAGATCCCGCCGTCCGGACCGAGGGCAAACGAGTAGAAGATCACCCATTTCGCTTCCGGTTTGGGTTTGGCCAGTTCCAGGATCGTATTCATCGACACACCACCCCACTTGGCCACCCCCGACCAGCCCTGGATGCAAAAGTGCTGGGTGATTTGTTCGTGGTGGGCTAGGCCGCGTAACTGCGCGAGGTCCAGTTCCACCGGGTTCTCAACCAGCCCGTTGATGCGCAGCTTGTAATCTGCGAAGTTGCCTGCACGAAGTTGTTTGTACTCTTCCGTCTCCGGATATTTTCCGTTGTGCCAGAAGTAAGGCGAAATGTCTTTCTCGGTGTACTGGCCCGGCTTCGCATCGATGTGCTCGAACAGTTTCTGTGCGGGCCCAATCAACGCGTAACCGACTTTCTGTACCTTGCGCGGGAAGCGATAAGTAAGCGGTGAGGCACCAACCCACGCAACGATCATGACGATCAGCGACGCCGCGAAAATCCAGAAACCAACCCATGAGCCATCGTCACGCGCACCGTACATGTGATTGAGGTTTCGCAGGGCACCGGTGGTCAGCACCAAGGTGACGTGCACAAGGATGAACATCAGGAACCAGCAGAGCACTAAAAAGTGTAGGGTTCGGGCGATCTGGATGCTAAAGACCGAGCTGATCCACCGGAACCTGGTTGATAACGCCGGTGACATCCCCAGCCCCGTGATCAACGCGGCGGGTGCGGCTATGAAAACGGTCAGAAAGTAAGCGATCAGCTGCAGGCTGTTGTAGTTGACCCAGCCGTTTTCGATCGGCCAGTTCAAGGACAGGTACTGGATGGCGACCGAGATCGAGTTCGGGATGACATCCCAACTCCTAGGGATCAGACGCATCCATTGACCTGTGACGAAGATCAAGACCATGAAGACGAGCCCATTCAAGAGCCACAATGTATCAACCCCGAGGTGCCACCAACGGGCGAGCCCAATGGAATGGCGTCTACCCGGCAGCCCAACACCATTGGGCAAGGTGATGGAGTCCTGCTTCGCCGTATATAGCGGATCTGTAGGGATCGGCTTCTGGATACGAAACCAGTCCTTGCCAGGTGTGGAGTGACGGGTCATGTATAACCGGGGGTGGTCCGCGAGAATTGTTACGCCTGAACGGATAATGAAAATCATGAAAAAGGCGTTGAGGAAATGTTGCCAGCCCAGCCAGGCCGGAAATCCAACGGGAGCATCCGCCGGAAGCGCGGACTCTCCCGGATACCGGGTGATGAAGTCCTGCACGGCCGGCAGTTCACGCAGCCCCTTCGCAACGGCGATGCCCACGATCAGCAGGAGCACGCCGATCGGAATGAGCCAGAGCAGATTGAACCATTTATTCTTGCCCACGCGAATGCGTGGGGCTACTCCGAATTGCGGTGGGACACCACCGGCCCAATCCGCATCAACAACATCGTGCTCCTTCTTGACCAGTTCGGTTCTAAAGCTCTGAAGCACTGTTGGTGTGTTCTTTGCTGCTGGAGGGTTCGGCTCATCCGCTAAGGCGTCCATGTCCTGAACATAGCACTAGCAAAAAGCGCCTAGTTGGGCTGGGCCACGAACAGTGTTCACTTACGAGCGGTTCATGCACGAGCGCCGGATGCCTCGACGAGGAGAGCACGGGATGGACCTTTTGCCCTCGAGGTAGGGTTGCCCTTAACCAGCCGCGATCCACTAATCCTTGTTCGAGAGGGAAACATGAATCGTTCGAAATTGCCTGCCGAAGAGTCCGAGCTGGCTTTTGAGGTCGAAGGTACTTACGCCCATCGGCGCCACATTCCGTTGCACAGCACCTGTGCGCAGCCCCACCACTGCCCCAAACCGTTGCGGATGCAAGTTTTGGCACGAGTCCCAGTTTTTGCCGGCTTATCCAAAGACGAACTCGACAGCATCGACCAACGGACGGTTTCTCTTGCGTGGAGCGAAAGAGAGCTTTTATATACAGCGGGCGAACCGGCAGATTACGTCTATGTGTTGGCTGCAGGACAAGCCAAAATATTCCAGCCCGCCCCTAATGGACAAGACACCATTGTGGACATCCTTGCCCCCGGTGACCTTTTCGGCGGCCTGAGTATTTTGGGAGAGCCCCGCTACGCCGAAACGGCTCAAGCACTTGTCACCACCTGCGCGCTGCGCATGAACACTAGAGCGTTCCGCAAAGTGCTACTCGAGCACCCTACGGTCGCTTTGCGTCTGCTGGACAATGTCTCAGCGTTACTCGGTGCAGCCCGTTCGCAGGTCAGCCAACAGGGCGGGACTCCCGTCGTTGCCCGCGTCGCAACCACCCTATTGCGCCTAGCCGAGAAATTTGGCCAGCCCGGTGCCAGTGGTGACGGTACATTGATCCAGCTCCCCTTATCCCGGGCCGATCTAGCAGGCCTCACTGGTTCAACCCCGGAATCCGTTTCCCGAGTGATGAGCCAACTGCGCAAAGACGGCATTATCGATTCCGGCCGCCGCTGGACGTCCGTGCTCGATCCGGACAGGCTTGCCGCGATCCTTGAAACCCAGCCGTAGATCGCCACTAGAGCCCAAATTTACCGCTAATTGACGCCCGTCATGGTGCGTCTCGCGGCACCTCCGTAGCGTTGGAATTACCCCGATAAACGTTGGGGAATGCAAGCCTTGGAGGGCCCGATCATGAACACCACAACTCCCACCACCACCCATACGATTCTCCGCGCTGAGGGCTTCTCGTGCCCTTCCTGCGTATCGAAGATCGAGAAGTCGCTCCAGCGCCTGGCCGGTGTTTCCGCCGTCAAGGTCCAGTTCGCCTCTGCCCGCATCGAGATCGATCACGACGCCGCAGTGGCCAGTGTTGAGGATTTGGTTGCCGCGGTCGCCAAGGCCGGTTACGCCGCACATCCGGCCGCCTTTTAGGCACTCCCACCCAAATACCGGAAAGGCGAGCGCCATGAACACGTTCCGCACTTGGATCAACAACAGGTGGGCAATCCCGGTGATCTCCGGGTTGCTGATCATCACCGCGTTGGTGATCCTGCAAGTATCCCCCGCTAACACCGTCGGCAACGGTGTCATGGTCAGCGCCGCCGTGGTTGCTGGTGCCCGCATCGTGGTGAACGCAGTCCGGGCCCTCGGCGCGAAAATCGTCGGAATCGATCTGCTGGTCTCCGTTGCCGCAATTGGCGCGGTGATCATCGGTGAATATTGGGAAGCCGCTGCGGTGACTTTCCTCTTCGCGATTGGGCATGCTCTTGAAACTGCGACTCTGAACAAGACGCGATCTGCCTTGGCCGCTTTGGTTGCCGTGGCACCTGAGCTCGCCATCGTTTTGCGCCACGGCGAACAGCAGGAGATCCCTGCCGTTGCCGTGCTCATGGGGGAAACCGTCCTGATCAAAAATGGCGGCAAGGTTCCCGTCGACGGCGAAGTCACAGGCGGCACCGGCGCCCTCGATGAAGCATCGATCACCGGTGAATCCATGCCGGTAGAGAAGGTGATTGGTGACAGAGTTTTCGCTGGCACAGTCTCACAGGGTGGATTTTTGCAGGTCCGCGCAACGGGCGTTGGAGCTGACACCACGCTGGCACGGATCATCCACCGGGTTGAAGACGCCCAGGACGCCAAAGCCAAAACTCAAGTGTTCATGGACCGATTCTCCGCCTGGTACACACCCGCGATTATGGTCCTGGCCCTTGGGCTCGGGTTGCTCACTTCCGACGTCGTTCTGGCGTTGACATTGCTGGTCATCGGTTGCCCGGGCGCCCTTGTCATCTCCATCCCCGTCTCGATAGTTGCCGGCATTGGCCGCGCCGCGAAGGATGGCATCTTGATCAAGGGCGGAGAGTTCCTGGAAACTTCCGCGAAGATCACAGCCGTTGCTGTGGACAAGACAGGCACCCTGACGATGGGACGCCCGCAGGTCAGCGACGTGGTTGTATTGCATCCCGCGATGAGCCGTGAGCAGCTCTTGACGTTGGCAGCCCGCGCAGAGGCCGGCTCCGAGCATCCGTTAGCCCGCGCCATCATCGATGCTGCGGCACGTGAGGGCCGCAGCATCACCGGGTTGCCGGAGTCAACCGAACCTGTGCCGGGCAAGGGCATCGCAGTCACCACCACGGAGCACCGAATTCTGCTGGGCAATCTGGCGCTGCTGGCACAGTTTAAGATAGCCGACACGGCCGCTGCAACCCGCGTGGCCGATGAGCTGGCTCAGGCTGGCAGCACCCCCATGATCATTGCCGTTGATGACATCGTCGCTGGGGTTATCGGAGTCGCCGATGAGGTCCGCCCCGATGCCACCCAAATGGTCGTAAATCTCCACGCGGCAGGAGTTAAAAAGGTCATTATGCTCACCGGCGATGCACCGCTGGTAGCCAATGCCGTTGGGGTCCTCACCGGCGTCGATGAGGTTCGTGCCTCGCTGCTGCCCGAAGACAAGCTTGATGCCGTCGCCGCGCTCCAGGCGCAGGGGTACGTGGTGGCGATGGTTGGCGACGGCGTCAATGACGCTCCTGCACTGGCCACAGCGGACATCGGGGTCGCCATGGGGGCGGCTGGCTCTGCCGTGGCAGTGGAAACCGCTGACATCGCCCTCATGGGAGATGACTTGCTCAAACTGCCCGAAGCGATCTCCTTGGCGCGACGCACGGTGAATAATATGCGGCAGAACATCGCGATCGCACTCATCACCGTCTCCTTGCTGCTCCTTGGAGTGCTTCTGGGTGGAGTGAGCATGGCGATAGGGATGCTCGTCCACGAAGCGTCGGTGTTGATCGTCATTGTCAATGCCATGCGCTTGTTGCGTCCTAGCCGGAGCAACGCAGCTAGCGGTAAGACGGCGCTGAAGGCGACTCCCACAAGCGACCCGAACCGACGCACATCGCAGTTGCTAGCACCCACCACAAGACCATGAGCTACCCGCGTGCCAAGTTCTAGCAGAGCCCTAGAAGTTTAGCGCCCTAGAACTGTAGAACTGAAGACAGCAGTACTGAAGAAAGGGAAACATCATGAACGAGCGCATCATTTCAACTTCCGTTCTCGTCATTGGGACAGGTGGGGCAGGCCTGCGCGCCGCCATCGAACTTCGCCAGCAGGGTGTGGACGTACTCGCCGTGGGGAAGCGTCGCAAGCACGACGCCCATACGACCCTGGCTGCCGGTGGCATCAATGCCGCGCTCGGCACCATGGATCCGGCAGACTCTTGGCAACAGCACGCTGCCGACACCATCAAGGAATCCTATGATCTAGCGGATCCTCGGATCGTGAGCATCATGACAGAAAACGCGCCGGAGGGCATCCGGGAGCTGGAAGCGTGGGGGATGCCTTTCGCCCGCGAAGCCGATGGCCGCATCTCACAAAGATTCTTCGGCGCCCACACGTATCGCCGTACCTGCTTCGCAGGCGACTACACGGGTCTACAAATCCAGCGCACCTTACTCCGCCGTGCCGCAGCGCTGGACGTTCCCGTGATCGACACTGTCTACATTTCCCGGCTTTTGGTGGCTGAGAACCAGATCTTCGGCGCCTACGGGTTCGACGTCGTTGACGGTTCGCGGGTTCTCATCCATGCCGACGCCGTCATTTTAGCTACCGGCGGTCACACCAGAATTTGGCGTCAGACCACCTCCCGCCGGGATGAAAACACCGGAGATACTTTCCGTCTTGCGGCCTTGGCCGGCGCCCGGATCAGGGACGCAGAACTCGTGCAGTTTCATCCGTCGGGAATCATGGAACCTGCGGATGCCGCAGGCACACTCATCTCCGAGGCTGCACGCGGGGAAGGCGGCATTCTCCGCAACGCCTTAGGCGAACGCTTCATGTCGCGTTACGATCCAGAACGGCTGGAACTATCTACTCGTGATCGGGTGGCACTCGCAATTTCTACCGAGATTAGTGAGGGCCGGGGGACGCCAAAGGGAGGTGTGCTCTTGGACCTTACCCATCTACCCCGAGAAGTGATTCTGAACAGACTTCCGCGCGTGTACCGCAATATGCTCGACCTGCAAATGCTGGACATCACCAAGGACCCCATCGAGATCGCACCCACAGCGCACTATTCAATGGGCGGAGTCTGGGTGCGGCCAGAGGATCACGGCACGGACGTTGCCGGGCTCTACGCAATTGGTGAAGCTAGTTCAGGAACTCATGGCGCCAATCGACTGGGAGGTAATTCACTGGCAGAGTTATTGGTTTACGGACGCATTGTCGGAGCAGCAGCAGCTTCCTATTCGCGCGGGCTAAAGGCCCAGATCCGTAGTAGCCAAGCCATCAACGCGGCAAGCGAAGAGATCGATACCCTTTTGGCGGGTCGCGGTTTCGACAACGTCAGAAGCATGCAGCGCGCCATTCGTGACCTCATGAGCGAGCACGCTGGAGTCATCCGCAGCGAAGAGGGACTCATACAAGGCCTGAGCAAGCTCGACGCCGTCGAGGCCCGCCTTCCTGACCTGGCCGTTCACCCGGACATCGCAGGATTCGACGATCTCGCTCATGCACTTGACCTCATGGGTTCATTGATCGCCGCCCGGGCAACACTGGAATCTGCTCTGGCCCGCCGGGAAACTCGTGGGGCGCATAACCGCTCTGACTACCCAGAGCTTGACCCTGAACTAAAAGTGAACATGGTGTGGTCGCTTACGGGTGGTCTCACGGCGGAGCCCGTAGCCCCCACACCACCGGAGATCACTACTTTGATGAGCATGACCGAAGAGAGCGTCGTGGGCAAATTAGTTGAATAGTCAGCTCAGCTACGGCGGGTAGGCTCGGTGGCATGACCTTTGATCACGAGCCTCTGCTAAGGACCGTCACCACCATTGACCGGGCCGCCAACGCGTACACAGAACGACTGTTGGAACTGGATCCCGGCTTCGCCACTGAGCTGGGCAGGCCCGGACATGAAACCGAGTATCGGGATTACGCTCCGGCGGGGCTGAAGGCACGAGCTGATGCTGCCCGCGATACTTTGGCGCAACTTGCAGCGCTTGAACCCGTTGACGACGTAGATAAAGTGACACTACATGCCATGCGCGAACGGCTGGGTTTGGCGCTGGAACAACATGGTAGCGGCTGGCAGCTCGCCGAACTAAATAACATTGCCTCTCCCCCACAAGAGATTCGTGCCATCTTCGACTTGATGCCCACCGCCACAGTGGTTGACTGGGAGAACATTTCCGGCCGTCTCGCCAACGTTCCTGCTGCCGTAGACGGTTATATCTCTTCGCTTCGCGCAGGCGCCTCCAGCGGTTTGGTGGCAGCACGCCGTCAAGTTCTCACCGTAATCGAACAATGCGAACGCCATGCCAGCACAGATGGCTTCTTCGCCTCACTGGCCACCGGTGCTGCATTGGATTCAACCACACCTGACACGCCAGAATTACCGGCGGGATTGAAGTCCACATTGGTGGCGAATGCTGACCTTGCCCGCACGGGCTACGCCGCCCTCGTGTCATTCCTGCGCGATGACTTGCTTCCGCTGGCACCTGACGCTGACGCCGTCGGCCGGGAACGCTATGCTTTGGCATCGCGGGAATTCTTAGGCTCCGCCGTCGATCTTGAAGAAACGTATGCGTGGGGCGTTGCCGAGCTGGAGCGTGTCATTGGCGAACAATCTGCAGTGGCAAACGCCATCCAGCCAGGCGCGTCGATCGAGGAAGCTAAAGCCTTGCTAAATGGCGATCCAGCCCGCCAGCTCAAGGGCACTGAGGCTTTAACGCAGTGGATGCAACAGCTTTCCAATGCGGCTGTGGCAGATCTCGCTGGCGAACAGTTCGATATCCCGGAGGTCATGCGGACCCTCGAGTGCAAGATTGCGCCAACCCAAGACGGCGGTATTTACTACACGGGTCCATCAGAAGACTTCTCCCGCCCCGGACGCATGTGGTGGTCAGTGCCGGAAGGCGAGGAATCGTTCGCCACTTGGGCTGAGACAACCACTGTTTACCACGAGGGCGTCCCCGGCCACCATCTACAGGTCGCGACGGCAACCTACCAAAAAGGCCTACTCAACGACTGGCGGCGCAACGCTTGCTGGGTTTCGGGGCACGGCGAAGGCTGGGCGCTCTACGCTGAACGACTCATGGATGAGTTGGGCTACCTTTCCGACCCGGGAGACAAAATGGGCATGCTGGATGGTCAACGCATGCGCGCTGCCCGCGTGGTGTTTGACATTGGCGTGCACCTGGAGCTCGAGATCCCTGAGCAGTGGGGCACGGGTACATGGAGCGCTGAGGCCGGGTACGAGTTCTTGCGCAAAAACCTGGATATCTCCACCGGACAGCTCGACTTTGAGTTCAACCGCTATCTGGGCTGGCCAGGACAGGCGCCGTCGTACAAGATCGGCCAACGTCTCTGGGAAGAGATCCGCGACGCCCGTGCCCGTAAAGATGGTGCGGCTTTCTCTCTCCGCGACTTCCACACGCAGGCACTGAACTTGGGCTCCGTGGGACTGGATACGCTCAAAGAGGCTTTGCTGGAACACTAGGCCTGCTTGACCAAGGAGTGCGGCCGGTGCATGCCGCCGGCCGCACCTAGCCGTAACACGGGGCAACACAGATTCTTGGACACTCTCCTCTGCCACCTACCGTTATCTCATGACTTCAACTGTTAACACTCCCAAAGTGCAGAGGCTCCCCCGGTGGCTGGGCAACTTCGGTGTCCAAATCGTTCTCGGACTCGTTGCCGGACTGATCCTGGGGCTGATCGCCCGCAACCTCAGCAGCGATGATCCCAAGGCAGCTCCGAACGCGCTGACGGCAACGTTGACGATCATCGGCTCTAGTTATGTTTCCCTGTTGAAGGCAGCGGTCGTCCCGCTCGTGTTCACCGCCGTCATCTCCTCGATCGCCAACCTGCGCCAGGTCGCCAATGCGGCGAGGCTGGCGTGGAACACGCTGCTCTGGTTCGCCATCACCTCTCTGATTGCCGTCTCCATTGGCATTGTGTTGGGACTTGTGTTCCAACCCGGCGCTGGCACTGGCCAGCCGACTCCGAAGGACTACGCTGGCAAGTCCGGGGATTGGTGGGCTTTCCTCACGGGCCTCTTCCCCTCAAACTTCTTGGGCCTTGAGGCATCCACCAAGGCATCCGACGCCGGTGCACTCGCCACCAGCGTGAACTTCAACGTTCTCCAGGTCTTGGTCATCGCGATCGCCATTGGCATCGCAGCATTGAAGGTTGGCAAGGCTGCTGACCCCTTCCTCAAACTCAACGGATCTGCTCTGGCGGTCATCCAGAAAGTCTTGTGGTGGATCATCCGCCTAGCCCCGATCGGGACCGTCGGTTTGATTGGAAAAGCAGTTGCCAGCTACGGCTGGACCACCATGGGAGCGTTGGGCAAGTTCTCCATCGCCATCTATGTTGGCCTAGCGCTGGTGCTTTTCGTGGTGTATCCAATCCTGATCAAGTCACACGGCCTTTCCATCAAGCAGTTCTTCTCGGGTGCCTGGCCGGCGATCCAGCTCGGCTTCGTCTCCCGCTCCTCCATCGGCACGCTGCCGTTGACCGAACGTGTGACGGAGCGAAATCTCGGCGTTCCCCGGGCGTACGCATCTTTCGCCGTACCACTTGGAGCCACCACCAAAATGGACGGTTGTGCCGCCATCTACCCGGCTGTCGCCGCCATCTTTGTGGCACAGTTCTTCGGGATCCAGCTAGATCTGGGCCAGTACCTGCTGATCGTTTTGGTGTCCGTGCTGGGCTCCGCGGCAACTGCCGGAACCACCGGGGCCGTCGTCATGCTCACCCTCACACTCTCCACGGTGGGGCTGCCGTTGGCCGGCGTGGGGCTGCTGCTCGCCGTCGATCCCATCTTGGATATGGGCCGCACGGCCATCAACGTTGCCGGGCAAGCGCTAGTCCCCACGATCGTGTCCAGGCGTGCGGGTATTCTCAACGAAGACCTCTATAACGCTGCTCGCAATGGCAACCCTTTCGCGGATGACAGCACCGAACTGCTGGCGGAGGCCACCGCAGAGAAGAACGACGCCGGCGAGCCAGGTTCCGGCCGCGAACTCAGCAGCGTTTAGCCAGCATAAGACGATCTTTAGAACTGTTCGCCGTGACCCTCATGTGTCTCTGCGCTGTGACACTCGTTTTTCTCTGCGCCGTGCCTACAATGACCAGATCCTTTGGGGAGAATCTGGTGGAAAGACAGTAGGACTCGCGCTTGGCGGCTCTTGCCAGCACAACTTTTGTTGAGCGTGCTGGCAAGAGTTTGCCCATTGGCCCCGTAGGATTCTTCTCAGGAACGACTCCCGGCCGCGCTTGCTGCCGACCACGCGAAAGGTGTCCAAATGATCATCGTGACAACTAATGACCTTCCCGGCTACAAGATAGACGCCATCTTTGGTGAAGTAATGGGCTTGACTGTACGATCACGCCACATTGGCGCCCAGTTCACTGCCAGCTTCCGTGCCCTAGGTGGCGGTGAATTGCCAGAGATGACGAAGGCGCTTTATGAAAGCCGACAAGAAGTAGTGGCACGGATGGTGGCCGAAGGACAGGCCAAAGGCGCGAACGCAATTATCGCTGCACGCTTCGATACCTCGGAGATGGGCGGCAACTGGACCGAAGTGTGCGCCTACGGCACGGCTGTCTACGCCATCCCATTAGCCGAAGGGGAAAGCGGCGCTACCGGGCAGTCCGCTTACCTGGCTGCCAACCCACAAGCACAATAAGCCTTTATGCGGCGTTAATAGCCGCATAAATCCTAGAGGTATGCCATGCGCTCAGCGTGGTAAGACAACAAGAAGGTTGAAGTGCTTGCTTAGCACTTCAACCTTCTTGTTTGCATTGAGTGCAAACTTGCACTTAGTGTAGACACATGACGTTTTCCAACCCTCCCCCTGCGAGTTCCCTCATGAGCACGCCAGTGGGCCGTCGCGAGTTGAACAAGGCCGCGAATCGTGAAGCCATCGCGGGGGCCGCATTGGCTTTTCTGCGTAATCGCGCACTGAACGAGTTCACGGTGGATGATGTCGCCGCTGAGGCGGGAGTCTCCAGGCGAACATTTTTCAACTATTTTTCATCCGTGGAAGCAGCCGTCGCCAGTTTCACACAAGATTATCTGGACAGCGTGATTACCGCGCTAGAAGCCCGGCCAGTTGATGAACCCATCCTCGAATCAGCCCAATTGGCTCTGGCTGATGTAGGTAGCCCTCACGACCTCGCCGTCTTAGCAGAAACTTTTGCTCTCACGCAGGATCCTGCACTTGGCCGATTCCAGCTTCAGGCCTGGGATGAATGCACAGTGAAAATCGCGGATGTGGCTCGGCGTCGTCTGCCCCAGGGCACAGATGAGCTGTATATCAACGCCATGGTGGGCGCCGTCGTCGGAGCTGGCCGCGCGGCCATCGTTGTGTGGCACGAGCGGAACGGCACGGACACCTCCCCGACATCTTTGGCACAGCTGCGCGAGCTCTTGGCCACAGCAATAGCTCTGATTCGCAACGGCTTCCAGTCTTGAAATCGTCCCACTTCACTCCTGCTGCCTCGACGACAGCTCTTGCTTTCAATAATTTTGTCCCAGTTACACTGCTCCGGCACTGAATACACCTCTAAGGACGCATCATGGCACTTTGGCTTTATCGACTTGGCCGGTTCTCGGCACACCGCGCATGGCTGGTGATCTGCGCTTGGATACTCATTATTGGAATGGTGGGTGGCGCCGCGGTGCTCTTCATGGGCACCATGAGCAACAACTTCCAGATCCCTGGCACGGAAACCCAACAGATGGCGGACAAGCTCAAGGCTGACCTGCCGGAAGCTTCCGGCGGATCAGGGTCAGTGGTGTTCACCAGCACCAACGGCCAAGCGTTCACCCCGGCACAGGAAACAGTTATTTCTGCTGTGCTGGTCACTGCCACGAGCGTGCCCACGGTCAAGGGCGTAGTTGACCCATTCACCACTACGGCCATGCTGGCGGACGCTCAGAAAAAACTGGCCGACGGCACCACGGCTTTGACAGCGGGTGAGGCACAGCTGGCGGATGCCAAGAAAACACTCGACGCATCAGCTGCTCAACTAGCTGATGGACAGAGCAAAATCACTGCCGGACAGGCTCAGCTGGACGCCCAGAAGGCTTCGATGTCAGCACTTCCCGCAGGATCCGCCCAGGCGTCCGCCGCCGCAGCCCAACTCGCTGGCGCACAGTCACAGATTGACGCCCAGCAGGCAGCCATTGAAGCTGGAAAAACGCAGCTCGCTCAGGGGCAAAGCAAATACGATGCATCCGCCAAGGAACTAGCCGCGAAAAAAGCCGAACTGGTCACGGGGCAGCGTTCCGCTGAAGCCGCTTCCGGATTGCGCTTCGTCTCAGAGAACGGCAAGGCCGCTGTTGGCCAAGTACAGTTCAGCGAATCCATGAACGCTGTGACCCCGGCTAATCGTCAGCTTCTTCAAGACAAGTTGAACACGCTCTCCTCCAGCGGTGTCAGCGTGCACTACAGCAAGGAAATCACCGAAGACGTTTCCGCACTATTCGGTATTTCCGAGGTTCTCGGAATCGCCGTCGCTGCCGCCGTGCTCATCATTATGCTGGGAACCTTGCTGGCCGCGGGGCTCCCGCTCCTCATGGCGGTTGTCGGTGTAGGTATCGGAGTGGGCGGCACACTAGCTTTGAGTGGCGCCATTGAAATGTCTTCCATCTCCCCCATGTTGGCTCTCATGCTGGGCCTTGCCGTGGGCATCGATTATTCGTTGTTCATTGTGAACCGGCACCGCCAGCAGCTCGTAGCTGGCATGGAAATGCGCGAATCCATTGCCAAGGCAACCGGAACATCTGGCAACGCGGTGCTCTTCGCCGGGCTGACAGTCGTCATCGCTTTGGCGGCACTGTCCGTGACGGGCCTGCCCTTCCTCTCCATCCTGGGCTTGGCCGCGGCTGCCACGGTAGCGGTAGCAGTGCTCATTGCCTTGACCCTAACCCCGGCGCTGCTCTCCTTGATGGGTCGGCGTGTTATCTCCAAGCGCGGTTGGGCTCGTAGTGAGAAGCTTCGTCAGCAGCACACGGCAGAGGACGCTGGACTCTCAACGGAAGATATTGCCCAAATAGTCAAGTCCAAGGACATTGCCCGCAGTGCCCGTGGTTGGGGTGGCCTTGTTACCAAGCACCCCGTCATCTCCCTCGTTACCGCCGTGGTGGCCCTAGGCATCATCGCCATCCCGGCCAGCGGTCTGCGCCTTGCCCTGCCCGACGGCGGCTCGGAGCCAGTGGATTCCAGCGCCTATCAGGCATACAGCATCACAGGAGCCAACTTCGGCGAAGGGATGAACGGACCCATCATCGTCGTAGGCGCACTTCCGGCCGGTCTGGATAAGGCAAGCGCCACAGCGCTGAACTTGGACGTAGCCGATCAGTTGCGTCAGGTCCCCAATGTTAAGGCTGCCGTCCCGGTTACTGTCAGCAAGGACTTCAAAACAGCCGTCTACCAGGTCATCCCTGACGAGGGGCCAGCCAGCGCCAGCACGGTCCAAGTGGTCCACGATCTCCGGGCAGAGGGAACTACCATCAAGGCCGACCATGGTGTCACGATCGGTTTGACCGGACAAACAGCAGCCAACGTCGATGTTTCCTCCAAGCTGGGCGAGGCTCTCCCGCCCTACCTGGCAATCGTCGTCGGGCTGTCATTGCTCCTGCTCATCCTGGTGTTCCGTTCCATCCTGGTTCCCATCTTGGCAACGGCCGGTTTCCTCCTTTCGCTGGTTGCGGCATTTGGTGGAGTAGTAGCTGTGTATCAGTGGGGCTGGTTGGGTGGCATCTTTGATGTGGCCAACCCAAGTGCCGTGCTGAGTTTCTTGCCTATTATTTTGATTGGTGTTTTGTTTGGTCTGGCTATGGACTACCAGGTGTTCATTGCCTCCGGTATGCGTGAGGCATTCGTCCACGGCCAGGACGCCAAGCAGGCAGTGCGCAGCGGCTTCAAACATGCTGCACCCGTTGTCACCGCAGCAGCAATCATCATGACCAGTGTGTTTTCTGGATTCATTTTCTCCCATCTGACCATGGTGCGTCCGCTCGGATTCGCCTTGGCGTTCGGGGTGCTCATAGATGCATTTGTGGTCCGCATGACAATCATCCCCGCAGCCATGCACTTGTTGGGCAAATCCGCTTGGTGGATCCCCGAATGGTTGAACAAAATACTCCCTGATGTGGATGTGGAGGGAGCAAAGCTAGTGGGTTTGAACCCCGCTGAAGCTGCGGAGACCGAACTGGAACCTGCCGACGCCAGATAAGTCCGGCAGTTCTCTACAGCACCTCAAAAGGGCGAGGCTGCCAATGTTTCGCGTAAACATTGGCAGCCTCGCCTATTTGCGCCTCGATGGCCGTTTAGGCTGTAATCATGACTCCAGAGCTTGTACTTGCCTCAGCTTCGCCCGCCCGCACTAAATTACTCAACGACGCCGGAATTCGTCACAGGGTCCAGGTTTCGGACGTCGATGAGGATGCCGCCACGGCAGCCGCTGGGCCACTCTCCCCCGCCCAGACAGCCCTACTCCTTGCCCAGGCCAAAGCCGAATCCGTTGCTGCCACCGTAGTTTCTGGCCTAGTTCTTGGTTGCGATTCCGTGTTTGAGATCGACGGACAGCCCTACGGCAAACCCTGGGAGCCGGAAGTGGCCCGCGCGAGGTGGCGGCAAATGAGTGGTAAATCTGGAATTCTCCACACCGGTCACTGGCTTATTTCCATGCACGACGGCGCTGGCGGCGTTGCGCAGGGAGAGGTCACCAGCGCCGTGGTTCATTTTGAGGAGGTCTCCGAAGCGGAGATCGACGCGTACGTCACAACGGGAGAACCTCTGCAGGTGGCCGGAGCGTTCACGATTGATGGCTTGGCGGGCGCCTTCATTGCTGGCATTGAAGGCGATCCACACACAGTAGTGGGCCTATCCATTTCAACGTTGCGCCGCCTACTGGTCTCCGTGGGCGTACCCATCACCGACTTATGGAAATGACACTTTCCGCCTGCGCCTAACCCCCCACGAATCTTACGCAGGGTGCACTATGTGCAAAACTCGTGGTGGGTAACGCGCAGGCGCGAAGTCGAGCAGGCGCCGCCAACACTTGACGTATTGGAAAGTACTTTCGTATAGTGGATCTAGTCCTGCAGTTCACCACAGTGCCCCCACCAGAGAGCGACGCCATGGAGCAACCACACGCCACACTTTCCGCAGCGGAAGCGCAAGAACTTCTGGCCAAGGCTCAAGGTATTGCCTCCACAGCAACCAAAGCCGCTGCGTGGCCCGCCGCCATGGTGTTCACCAGTTTGGCCATCCTTGGTTCACTACTCATGATCGGCCTAGAGATCGTGGCCCACACCGGATACGGCGCGCCACTGCTCGCCTCATCAGTGGGTCTTTGGGCCGTCATCAGCTCATTCACGTGGCCATTGATGCAACGCACCACCAAGGCAGGCTTCTCCAAGCGTTTTCTAACCTCACTCGCGGCCTATATGGTCCTCTACGTCGTAGCTCTTCTCGTGGCATTTATCGCGTTCCCCCACGGCAATCCGGTCTACTATGTGAGCGCCGCGATCGTTTTGGCCGGCGTCGGACTGGCAGCAGCGTTCCGAGAGCTACGCGCATGAGCGAGCCCACAGCCCACCATCCACGGCATGAACTCAGCGAAGTCCTGCACCAGCCGGTCCGATTCTCGATCGCAGCCGCACTGGCCCACACGGAGACTATGGACTTCAAGGACCTGCGCAATACCCTTCAGGTCAGCGATTCAGTTCTCAGCAAACAGTTGTCGTTGCTGGAGAAAGCAAAGATCATTGACATCAAAAAGGCGTTCGTCGGCAAATTCCCGCGGACGTCAGTGAAAATGACGCAGGAGGGCCGTTCAGCATGGAATCACCATTTGGACACACTGCGAAAGATTGCCGGCGAATAAACAACTTTTGTGGATAACCAACAAAAAGCAGCCGCTTTACACGCACAAACACCATGATGCGTGAGCTAAACCCTCACAATCACGCTAGGCTCACTTGAGAATAGAAGGAGTCTCGTGTGACCAACTCACAGTCCGCTGGTGCAAACCATTTCAGCAAAGTCCTGATCGCCAACCGCGGTGAAATCGCCGTTCGCGTGATCCGCGCGGCCCGCGACGAGGGCATTGCCTCCGTGGCTGTGTATGCCGAGCCCGACCGGGAAGCCTTGCATGTGCGCATGGCCGACGAAGCCTTTGCGCTCGGCGGTCAAACTGCTGCCGAATCTTATCTCGATATGGACAAAGTACTGGACGCCGCGATTGCCTCCGGAGCAGACGCCATCCACCCCGGCTATGGCTTTTTGTCCGAAAACGCAGAGTTCGCACAAAAGGTGATCGACGCCGGGCTGGTCTGGATTGGTCCTTCCCCGGCTGCGATAGCCGCACTGGGAGATAAAGTTCAGGCACGGCACATTGCAAAGAAGGTCGGGGCGCCGCTGGTTCCAGGGACCAAGGACCCGGTGCAATCCACACAGGAAGTCCTTGACTTCGCCGACACACACGGCCTTCCGTTGGCCATCAAGGCCGCTTACGGTGGCGGTGGACGTGGCATCAAGGTGGTGCGCACGCGTGCGGAAATCCCTGAACTGTATGAGTCAGCTGTCCGCGAAGCCGTTGCCGCTTTTGGCCGCGGCGAGTGCTTCGTGGAACGCTTCCTCGATGCCCCCCGCCACGTTGAGACTCAGTGTCTGGCAGACGCAGCGGGCAATGTCGTGGTGGTTTCCACCCGTGACTGCTCCCTGCAGCGCCGCAACCAGAAACTGGTTGAGGAAGCTCCTGCTCCTTTCCTGACGGCAGAACAGAACAAGAGCCTCTACGAGTCGTCAAAGGCGATCCTGAAGGAAGCCAAATACTTAGGCGCCGGGACCTGCGAATTTCTTGTGGGCGCCGACGGCGTCATCTCCTTCCTGGAAGTCAATACACGCTTGCAGGTGGAGCACACGGTCTCTGAAGAGGTGACCGGGATCGACTTGGTCCGTGAACAGTTCCGATTGGCCCGCGGTGAAGACATTGGTTACGACGACCCACAAGTCCGTGGCCACTCTTTTGAGTTCCGCATCAACGGCGAAGACGCGGGCCGTGGCTTCATGCCCGCACCTGGCACAGTGACCACCCTGACCCTCCCCACAGGCCCCGGCGTGCGCGTGGACTCGGGCATCACGGCCGGCGAAGTCATTGGCGGAAATTTCGACTCCATGCTGGCCAAACTAATCGTTACCGGCGCCACCCGCGAGCAAGCACTCCAGCGCGCTAGCCGGGCCTTGGCGGAAATGCAGATCGAGGGTATGCCCACCGTGCTGCCGTTCCACCGCGCTGTGGTGGTGGACCACGCATTTGCCCCCGCCAAGGGGATGCCGTTCACCACGCACACGCGTTGGATCGAGACGGAGTTCAACAACACCATTCCGGCCTTCGAGCACGCCAGCGTTACTGATGCCCCGGACGACGTCGGCGCTCGCCAAAGTGTGACCGTTGAGGTAGGCGGCAAACGCCTTGAAGTGACGCTCCCATCATCATTTGCGCTCACCACAGCTTCACGGTCGGCGGGGACAAAGAAAGCGAAGAAGCCCGGGCGCAACCGCAGCTCCGGACCCACGGCTGCCAACGGCAATGCCTTGCTCTCCCCCATGCAGGGCACCATCGTGAAGGTGGCAGTAGCCGACGGGGACGTCGTTGCCGAGGGCGATCTGCTCGTGGTCCTAGAGGCCATGAAGATGGAACAACCGCTGACGGCTCACCGCGCTGGCACCGTCACAGGTCTGACCGCGGCCGCCGGAGACACAGTCTCCGGCGGTGCCATCTTGGCTACCATCGAAGACTGACACCCGGCCCGTATCACCTAACGGACCCCACGTGACGAGATCAACCCAGCTCGCTTAGCTGACGTTGGAGGTGTAGTCCAGGTCGCGGGTCTCTTTCATGATGAGCAGTGCTATGAGCGTCAGCACTGCCATCACTGATAGGTAAACACCCACCAGGACGGGGCTGCCACCCGCAGTTTGCCAGAGCGCGACGGCAATAAACGGCGCCACGGCCGCTCCTAAGATGCTGGCCATGTTGTAGCTGATCGCGGAACCTGTGTAGCGCACATTTGTGGGGAACAGTTCCGGCAGCAGCGCCCCCATCGGTCCAAACGTCAAACCCATCAGCGTGAATCCGATGATCAACAACGTCATGACCCCGACCATTCCGGCGCCAAAGAGCGGTACGAAGAACAGTCCGAACACGATGATCCCGCAGGTGACCCACAGCAGCGTCTTGCGTCGCCCATACTTTTCTGCCAACGGACCCGAGACAAGTGTGAAGACGCCAAAAAAGAGAACACCAATGATCAACATGATCAAAAAGTCGTTGCGACTATAGCCCAAACCTGCCACCCAGGCGTCAATGGAGGCGGCATCCATGGGCTTGCCGGCAGCCGTGGCCTTCGCCTTTGCGGCCTCAATGGTGGCCGGCGCCGTCCCATAGGACAGGGTGAACGTGGTCATGAGGTAGAACAGCACGTATGTGGCCAGCATGACGAACGTGCCAAGAATCAGCGGGCGCCAACTACTTGAAAAGACCCTGCCCACGGGAAGCTTTGAGACTTCGCCTTGGTCGATCACCTTTTGGAAGGCAGGGGTTTCGACGAGTTTGAGCCGGACATAGAGCCCTACTATCACCATGATGGCGCTGAGCAGGAACGGAATTCGCCAACCCCACGCGCTAAATTGGGCCGACGTCAATCCGAAACTCAATCCCAGAAAGAGTGCGTTGGCCAAGATGAAGCCGATGGGTGCACCCAGTTGTGGGAACGTCCCCCAGATGGCACGTTTCCCTTCGGGTGCATTCTCGGTGGCCAGCAAGGCAGCACCGCTCCATTCACCGCCAAGAGCCAAGCCTTGCAGGAAGCGCATCACTACCAGCAACGCTGGTGCCCAGAATATCCACCCCGGCACAAGCGCTGTCGGCAGGGCGCCAATCAAGAAAGTGGCAACACCCATGGTCAGCAAGGAAGCCACCAGGGTGCCTTTGCGGCCCACCCTGTCACCAAAGTGACCGAAGACTATTGAGCCGAGGGGCCGGGCAATAAAGGCCACCCCAAAGATGGCGAAGGAGCTTAGCAGCGCCGTGGTGCCACCCGCGTTAGGGAAGAACAACGCCGGGAAAACCAGGACGGCTGCTGTGGCATAGACATAAAAGTCGTAAAACTCGATGGTGGTGCCGATCAGGCTGGCAACGATCACCCGCCCGCGTGTGTTCTCTTTAGGTGCGCTGACCGCGTCAAGGGTCTGTGGTTTGCTCATGTCCTGGGCTTTCTCTTTTGCCCCGGGCGAAGTTGGTAAACCGGTACCGGGCACAGGTGTTCGGTGATGAATCACAACCGTAGCCAGTGCCATCACGCATCAATGAATCAGCGCCACTATGTGGACAAGCAGTGGTTTTGACTCCGCGCAGAACTACATGTGCACGTGCAGGCGGCGCGCCGCTTCGGAGATCGATCCGGATAGGGACGGGTACACGGTGAAGGTGTTTGCGACGTCGTCGACGTGAAGTTTTTGGGTCACGGCCAGGGCAATCGGGAAGATCAGCTCGCAGGCACCGGCCCCCACCACCACTCCACCGATGACGGTGCCCGATCCCTTACGAGCAATGATCTTGATAAAGCCATCATTGACGTTGCGCATCTTGGCCCGAGCATTGGTCTGCAAGGAAAGCTTGACCACGTCACCCTGGTATTTGCCGGAGGCGAGATCCGCTTCAGAAACACCCACCGACGCAATCTCCGGTGAAGTGAAAATATTTGAGGAAACCTGCATCAATTTCAGCGGACGCACGCCGTCCCCACCGAGGTGAGCCACTGCGATTCGCCCCTGCATGGCAGCGACCGATGCTAACGCAAACACACCCGTGCAGTCACCGGCGGCGTAGACGTTGGGCGCACTGGTGCGCGAGACGCCGTCGACCTTAATGTGGCCGGTGGCGGTCAATTCCACCCCAGCCGCCTCGAGGCCGATCCCGGACGTGTTGGGAATGGAGCCAACACACACTAGACAGTGCGTGCCCGTGACCTTGCTGCCATCCCCCAAAGTCACCACGACGCCGTCGTCCGTGCGCTCCACGGCCTCGGCGCGTGAGCGGGAGAGCACGCGCAACCCGCGGCGTTCAAAAACGTTCTCCAAGACGGCAGCCGCATCAGAATCCTCCCCCGGAAGCACCTGCTCCCGGCTAGAAATCAGTGTGACCTTTGAGCCAAGACCGTTGAACGCGGAAGCAAACTCGGCACCCGTGACTCCGGAGCCCACCACTATCAATTCCTCGGGGAGTTCTTCCAAATTGTAAATCTGGGTCCAGTTCAGGATCCGTTCACCGTCAGGGCGCGCTGTCGCCAGCTCGCGAGGGTGGGCCCCGACACAGACCAGGATGGCGTCGGCTTTGACAATCTCCGTGGTTTCCCCTCGGTCCACCTCGATCGTGCGAGAGTCGAGCAGCTTGCCCGTGCCGATCACAATCTCCACGCCCACGGCTTCTAATCCGCGCCGAATGTCAGTGGACTGTTCTTTTGCCAAGCGGATGACGCGCTCGTTGATGAGTTTCAAATCCGCACGGATGGCTGCCTTGGGATCGCCGTCGTCGGCATTG
The DNA here is from genome assembly GCF_020905375.1 of Arthrobacter cryoconiti. Lineage (GTDB taxonomy): Bacteria > Actinomycetota > Actinomycetes > Actinomycetales > Micrococcaceae > Specibacter > Specibacter cryoconiti. The sequence continues at coordinate 333,629 of NZ_JAJJBU010000003.1, read as the reverse complement.
AAGCTCACGCCCAGCTCCGTGGAATCTACGCTGCGATTCATGGCCTCGGCCGTAGCGATGAGCGTCTTAGAAGGAACGACGTCGGTGAGTACGGCGGCACCACCAACCCCGTTGCGTTCCACGATTGTCACTTTGGCACCCATGGATGCCGCGACCATGGCCGCTTCATAACCGCCAGGGCCACCGCCCAAGATGGCCAGGCTAGGAACGGCAAAGGGCTTGAATGTATCTTGATCGCTGGTCACAGTTCTTCATTCTCGCTTATCCACGGCCGGTCATCAACTTGACGCCAGGTCCAGGCCACACCCCGCCGGTACATGTTCGCACAGCCCGTAAGCCGGTATGTTTGATCCGTGAACACTCCAGAGACGATTTCCCACGACGATCCCACCCAACTGGCCCTCGACGCGGCCAGCTATATTACCAGCGCCACCGGCGTCCCAACCCATGACCTCGCCGTCGTACTGGGTTCGGGATGGGGTGAGGCGGCCGGACTTATTGGCGAGGTGACCGCCACCCTCAATGCCGCCGACGTCCCCGGCTTCCGCGCACCGGCGGTCGTAGGACATGTGGGCACTCTCACCTCTATCCGGACTCCTGACGGGCGGAACGTCTTGGTGCTAGGCGCCCGGACCCACTTCTACGAAGGCAAGGGCGTCCGCGCCGTGGTCCATGGAGTCCGCACGGCAGCGGCTACCGGAGCCAAGATCCTTGTCCTCACCAACGGCTGCGGCGGGCTCAACGAAGCCTGGGCGCCCGGCACACCCGTGCTAATCAGTGACCACATTAACCTCACAGCCACTTCGCCGTTAGAGGGCGCCACGTTTGTGGATCTGACAGATCTTTACTCTTCCCGCCTGCGCGCCGTGGCCCGCGAAGTCGACCCTTCCCTCGATGAAGGCGTGTACGCACAGTTCACGGGACCGCACTATGAAACACCGGCGGAAGTACAGTATGCCAAGCGGATCGGTGCCGATCTGGTGGGAATGTCCACGGCGCTGGAGGCCATCGCCGCACGTGCCGCCGGCATGGAGGTGTTCGGCGTCTCTCTCGTCACGAACCTGGCGGCTGGCATCAGCCCTGTCCCGCTGAGCCACGCCGAGGTCATCGAAGCCGGCCAGGCCGCCGGACCCCGCATTTCGCGCTTACTCGCGGACATCATCGCCAAGATGTAGCCTTCAGGACTGTTAAGAAGCGCCCCGTGTTTGCGCGGCCTTCGTCGCATTGCAGGGAGGGCCCTCGCTGCGCCGCTGCGGGCCTGCGGGGGGAAACTGCCGACAGACTGCTGCGTACTTAGGCGCTCTGCGGTTAGATTAGTCTGGTGAACCATTCTTCCGAATCCAGGACCGAGCCCACCCTCCCACCCGTGAGTGCAGGCATTGCCAACGCCGCCACGCAGTGGGCGCAGAACGATCCCGACCCTGCCACGGCTGCGCAATTGCAGGATTTGCTCCGGCTTTCCGCGACGGACTCTGCCGCCGCCGCAGAACTGGCCGACAGCTTTGCGGGAAACTTGCAGTTCGGCACGGCAGGGCTGCGAGCTGCCATGGGTCCTGGCCCCAACAGGATGAACCGAACCGTAGTCCGACGCGCCGCGGCGGGGGTTGCAGCGCACCTTCTGCGCCTTGCCGTCACGGCCGAGGACGGCAATGGCCCCCGGAGCAGTGGAGAAGCGGGGCGTCCGGATCTCTCTGAAGGCCTTGCGGATTCTGAGGGATCTGGAAGGTCTCATCAAGAACCCGCGGCGGCTCAATATACGCCTCGCGCTGTGGTCGGCTTCGATGCTCGGCACAATTCAGAGAATTTCGCCACAGAGACGGCCGCGATTTTCACCGCTGCAGGAATTGAGACGTTCCTCCTACCCTCGCCTCTTCCGACGCCGGTCCTGGCCTATGCCGTCCGTGCCCTTGGCTGCGAGGCCGGCGTTATGGTCACGGCGAGCCACAACCCGGCGAAGGACAATGGCTACAAAGTCTATTTGGGTAACCGAGCTGTAGCTCCGCAAGCTCGTGGAGTACAAATCGTGGCACCCCATGATGCGGGCATCGCCGCGCATATTGCAGGCGTGTCAGCCACTGCACAGGCGGGAGACACCTCTAACATTCCCATGGCCAGCTCCGGCTGGAGTGTTCCTGATGACTCCCTGCTTCAAGGCTACATAAGCGCTGTCTCAGCGCTTGTGGATGTGGACAGCTTCCCGGAGCGGGAGCTTCGAATTGTCCATACCTCGATGCACGGGGTCGGCAATGACACAGCACTGGCAGTGCTCAATAAAGCTGGCTTCACAGATGTCCACACGGTCGCCAAGCAGGCTGCTCCGGACCCGGATTTCCCCACAGTCCCCTTCCCCAACCCAGAAGAACCAGGCGCTTTGGATCTGGCTTTTGAGCTGGCCCACGAGGTGGGGGCAGACATTGTGCTGGCCAATGATCCTGATGCAGACAGGGCCGCCGTGGGCGCCGTCGACCCCGCTACTGGAAAATGGCACAAGTTCCACGGGGACGAAGTGGGCGCTCTACTGGGTGCGCATCTGGCGCGTCGTGGTGGACGGGCGGAACGAGTGGAAGGTGCCATGGGAAGCACAGTCCCCGTTTTTGCCAACTCAATCGTCTCCTCTCGCTTGCTTGCACGCATCGCCGCTGGGGCAGGCTACCGCCACCAAGAGACACTCACCGGTTTCAAATGGATTTCCCGAGTACCCGGGCTAACGTTTGGCTATGAGGAAGCACTGGGCTACTGCGTGGCACCGGAGGTGGTCCGTGACAAAGACGGCATGTCCGCCGGTTTGCTCATCGCCGAGATGGCAGCTGCGCTCAAAGCTGAAGGGCGAACTCTCTTCGACGTCCTTGACGAGCTGGCCCTGGCACACGGGCTTCATGCGAGCGGACAAATCAGCATCCGCGTCAACGACCTCGATGACCTCAAGAGAATGATGAGCAAATTACGGGATCAGCCCCCCGTTGCCTTTGCTGGTTCAGCTGTGGTCCTGAGCACCGATCTTTCCCTCGGCACACCACAGCTTCCAGCCACGGACGGGCTGCTATACATAACCCATGATGACTCCCGTGTCATTGTCCGTCCCAGCGGCACCGAGCCCAAGCTCAAATGCTACTTGGAGGTCATTGTGCCGGTGTCGGAAAAGGGTCGAATCAATGAAGCCCGCAGCGACGCCTCCCGCGCATTGTCCGCCGTGGGAGCAGACATCAAAGCCGCGTTGGGCGTTTAACCGCACACAGGTAGAGGCGCGCCGGAGCTTCTTTACTTGGGCGCCTCGTCAGCTGTCCCACCGGCTGGCACTTTCAGCAGGGCACTAGCGTGCGGCTTCTGCCGAGGGGACCCTACCGGAGTGTGCACTTACGGACTAGGCTCATCGGCATGAGCCACGAACAGGAAGTCTCCAAAACTGAAACACTCCCTGCCAATCTCTGCTGGGCTTTGCTGCGAGAAGCCTCCGTCGGACGCCTGGCTGTCTGGATGGAGGACCATCCGGACATTTTCCCCATCAACTATGTGGTTGATCACAGCACCATCATCTTTCGGACAGCCCCGGGCACCAAGCTCACCGGTGCTATAGGCAGCGCCCCTGTCGCCTTTGAAGTAGACGGCGTCGATGAGCGCAACGGCACGGCGTGGAGCGTGGTGGCCAAGGGCGCAGCCGATGTTTTGTCTTCTACAGAAGACGTACTGGAAAGTTTTTCGCTCAAACTTTTCCCCCTGGAGCCGGGCCACAAAGATGCCTTTGTACGCATTATCCCAACATCCGTGACCGGCCGCCGATTTAGTGTGGCGAATCCTGGGCAGTGGTGGACGGCGCAGACCGATTCCTCGCACAGTGCACAGGAGTAATCCCAGAACGGCCAGACTAGAGCCTTAGCTCGTTTGAGCTTAGGCGCGACAAATGTCCACGTTCTCCGCCTAGACACGCGATATTGTGAACGCTAAGCGCGGCATGGCCCAAAAATGTTCTGTGTCGCAGACGGAACGGATCGACGAATGAGCTCTCAGGTAAAAATAGGCACAGCCGTAGATCATGCAGGTGCGCCGTCACCGCATGACTCGCGGAAACCCCAGAACCCCATCAAGCTACCTGCCAACTCTTGGAAATATATTGCCAAGCGTGCGCTGAGCAAATTCAGCACCGACGGCTGTACCGACTTAGCCGCCGCGCTAACTTATTACGGTGTGCTCTCCCTCTTTCCCGCCATCTTGGCCTTGGTCTCAATCGTCGGATTGCTAGGACAGAAAGAAGAGACCACCAAGGTGATGCTTGACCTCATCGGCCAGCTCGGAGGCACCAAGGTAAGCGAAGCTGTTGCGGAACCAGTCAAAGCGTTGGCCGGGTCTTCGGCTGCAGGCTGGGCGTTTGCGTTAGGTCTCCTCACAGCCCTGTGGTCAGCATCGGGATACGTTGGCGCTTTTAGTCGGGCTATGAACCGCGTTTACGGCACGGATGAGGGCAGACCCGTCTGGAAACTACGGCCAACTCTTTTGCTCGTGACTCTGGGTGCCGTGCTGCTCGTAGCAGCCATCGCCTTGATGCTCGTGATTTCTGGCCCGCTGGCCAGAGTGATCGGCAATGTTCTGGGAGTCGGAGATGCTGCCGTCATCGTGTGGAACACCGCAAAGTGGCCTGTCGTGGCCATCTTGGCCATTGCTCTCATCGCTGTGCTGTACTACTTCACCCCTAACGTTAGGCAACCAAAGTTCCGCTGGATCAGCATCGGGGCTTCAGTTGCCTTGATCGCTATGGTCTTAGCTTCCATCGGGTTCTTTTTCTACGTGGCCAATTTTTCCAAATACAACAAAACATATGGGTCTATTGCCGGGGTAATCGTCTTGCTGTTGTGGATCTGGATTCTCAACCTCATGCTGCTCCTGGGAGCGCAAGTGGATGCCGAACTAGAACGCGGTCGTCAGCTTCAGGCTGGTATTAAGGCCGAATCCCAACTCATGCTTCCGCCACGGGACACGACTGCCAGCGCTAAGAAGCGCGAGAAGCACATGCTCTTAGTCGCACAGGGCAAAAGCATGCGCCGTCGCGCCGCGCTGGAGGCAGGCCTGGGGAGCGGGCTGGAAGCGACTGCGGAAAAGCGGGTCTTGTGGTGGACGGTGGCGGCCGGGGCCACGATGGTACTTGTCTCCGCGATTCGCCGACGCCGTATAGCCAATACCGATAAGCCGTAGCTGACTAGTCGTAGCGGCCAAACAGCGCCGGCAAGACAGCACGGACCAGCGACTAGTTGGTCTCGTTGCCGTTCTTTTCCACAACTATTTGCGCGCCACGCGAGGTGTTCAGCTCTTGACCTTCGTCAGTGCGTCGCCTTTGTGCATGGCGATATGATCGGTCGTTGAGCTCTTGATCTCGTACTGCGGATCCTCTGGCGTGCAGCGTCGGGTGTGGCCTTTATAGTCAACGTCTTTGGTGTGCACTTTAGTGATGGTCCCTTGCACGTGCCCGGCTTCGGAATTCCATCGCACGTGATCCCCGACGGCGAATTTGTGGTCCATAGCGTCTCCTTGTTCTCATTTTCTATCTGGTCTTCGCCAATTGCACCGAATACCTACTTCAATGACTTGAGCCTAGCCCGGCATTACTAGCGCGACCAGGACCATAGCCTTGGCGAGCACGCGCGACCAAGTCTCCGGCTGGGCCGCTAAGAACACGTGGCCCCTTCCATACAGCTCGGATGCGTCGGGCCAGCGAAATACCCGCGACAGCCACTTCCACGAGTTCTCCACGATCAACTTGTGCGCGGATCACGAAGTCGCTCAATACTGCAGCCCCCGCTCCGGCTTCCACCGCCAGACGCACGGCAGCATTACTTCCCAGCTCCAGCGCTGGTGCTAACTGTGCGTGACCGTGCAACGCTCGTTCCAGCACAGTGCGGGTACCTGAACCTCGCTCCCGGACGACAAGTGCTTCGGCAGCAAGCTCCGATGCGGATAACGGGAAAGCGCGGTTAGCCCATGCGTGGCCTGGCGCCACCACCACGCTCAAGTGGTCCGTGGACACAGCAAGACGTCGCAGACCTTTGGGGATGTTCGGCGATTCAACAAAACCAACGTCGATCACGTCGTTGGCAAGTTCCTCAAAAATACGACGCGAATTCTCCACCACCAAACCCACCAACAGCTGCGGGTGCTCGCGTTTCAACGCAGCAAGCCAGCCGGGCATCAGGTACTCGGCAACTGTCAGGCTTGCACCAACGGCTAAATGAGCACGGCCCTCCTCCCCCAAATCACCCGCATCCCGCAGCCAGCTGCGGGATGCGCCAATGATGTCCACAGCCCCCTCCAACAGCGTCTGACCAGCTTCCGTGAGCGAAGATCCCGAAGTGCGCCTGACCAACAGTGACACGCCAAGATCATGCTCCAGCCTGGCAATAGCGCGCGTCGCATTGGGTTGGGCCATGCCTACGCTGCGCGCGGCGGCACTGAGGCTGCCCGTCCTGGCGACAGCAACGAAAACTTCAAGGGCCGCCAAATCCGGCCAGCGTGTGGTCATATCAAAACGATATACCTGCATGCATGATTGGCGTCTACCGCGCCATGCACTGAGGCGAAATCATAGAATCATGACCATCAAGGAACTCACCCCCGGCACCCCACCCACCCCCAAAAATACTTCCCTGAGCGCAGCCGGAAAGCGTTTCACCTCTTTTTTGGCAGGCTGGGGACCGGCCCGCTGGAAGTCGCTGGCACCTGGACTGACCGTCAGCGCTCTAGCAGCAGCTGCCGCACTGGGAATCACATCATTATTGCCCGGGACTAGCACCCTCTTAATTGCGATTATCCTCGGCGTCCTACTGTGCAACCTCATTGCCATCCCGGATCGGCTCCGGCCCGGCCTGAACTTTGCAGCCAAGACGCTGCTGCGCGCCGGCGTCGTACTCTTGGGCTATCAACTACTGGTCAGTGACGTGCTTTCCTTAGGCCCCGGCTTGATCTTGGTAGTGGTTGGCATTGTCGGATTGGGCATTGCCGGGACGTTGGTGATGGGAAAATGGCTCGGCGTCAGCCCCACCCAGCGACTCTTGATTGGCTGCGGTTTCTCCATCTGTGGTGCCGCCGCAGTGGCCGCCGTCGACGGTGTCATTGAAACCAAGGAACGCCGAGAAGTTATGACCGCTGTAGCCTTGGTCGTCATCTTCGGGACCCTCATGATTCCCTTACTACCAGCTGCGGCGAGCCTCCTGGGGCTTGGCGACTACCAAGCGGGGCTATGGGCCGGCGGATCGATTCACGAAGTGGCTCAGGTAGTCGCCGCTGGCGGCACAATCAGTGGCACAGCACTCGGCGTAGCGGTCATCGTCAAACTGGCCAGGGTCCTGATGCTGGCGCCTGTCATGGCAGTTGTCAGTGTTCGTCAGCGCCGGTCAATGGGCGCTTCCTCAACGTCGAAGAAGCCTCCCATCATGCCCTTGTTTGTTCTCGCTTTCATCCTTATGATGGCTCTTCGCGCCACCGGATGGCTTCCCGCAGTAGCCCTGGACCTGTCCAAAACGGGCGAAAGCTTCCTGCTGGCTGCAGCCATGTTCGCGTTGGGCACCGGAGTGCACGTGAAGTCTCTGCTGGCTGTCGGGCTCAAGCCGTTCATCCTCGCAGCCATCTCCACCGTCTGGGTGGCCGGGCTCGCCTTAGCCGGAGTGCTCATCTTCGGTTAGAGCGGGTGAGTACAGCATCAGCAGTAGCCATCCGAACAATGCCCACCATCAGCGCCTCCCTCTATGACACCATGGAGTAAGGAACCTATAGGAAGGCCACATCAATGTCGCCGAAAGCAACATCCCTCACCCAGGACACCAACCACGGGCTAGCAGGGTACATCGACCACACTCTGCTCAAGCCGGAGGCATCCAGGGCTGAGATCCTTCAACTGTGCAAGGAGGCCGCTGAACACCATTTCAAAGCCGTCTGCGTGAACCCTTTGTGGGTGGAGACCGCCAAGCTGGCTCTGCGTGGCACCGGCGTCCTTACCTGCGCAGTCATTGGTTTCCCGCTGGGTGCCAGCAACACCGACGTGAAGGTTTTTGAGGCCCGTGGCGCCACCATGGATGGCGCCGACGAGGTAGACATGGTCATCAACATCGCGGCGGCCCGCGCCTTGGAGAAGGACGTGCTCGTCTCGGATATTTCAGCGGTGGCGCAAGTCGTTCATGGTGAGGATTCCTTGCTGAAGGTCATCATTGAAACATCTCTGCTCAGCGACGCTGAAAAGGTATTGGCGTGCCAGGCCGCCGTTGAGGCCGGAGCCGATTTCGTCAAAACGTCCACCGGATTCAACGGCGGCGGCGCCACCGCAGCTGACGTTGCTTTGATGCGTCAGAGCGTGGGCCCAGACATCGGAGTGAAGGCATCTGGGGGCGTCCGCACCCTAGAAAAAGCGCAAGAGATGATTGCCGCCGGGGCAACCCGCATCGGCACCAGCTCCGGCATCGCCATTGTCAGCGGCACCGAAGGCACGGCAGCATACTAAAACGTACTAGGATCATGGGTAGATCAGAGCGCCGGAATACCCGGCACCACCAGCAAGCACCCCACATTTGGGGTTAGGAGGAACCGTGTCGAACGGCAAATACCGTCCCGAGAACAATTTGACGCAGTCGATAGTTCTCTTTGTCATCTTCTTTGCCCTGTTCGTCGGCGGTATTTATGCGATGTCCTTCTGGAGCCTTGAATCAGCGGCACATGCCTTCGTTCCCGGCTGCATTGCATTCGGTCTGATCTTCCTCTCCCTTGTTATCCCGCTAACGTGGATCGGTCGCTCAAACTCCGCTGGAGAGTAGCCACCACCCAACTGGCCCGCAGTAACTGTCGAAAATCCCGGAAAATCCGGGGTTTTCGGACAGTTACTGCGGGCCAGTTTTTTGGGCTAGGCCACTACCTCGAAGATAGCTTCCAGCACACCCTCCGCCCACGTGAGAACCTCGGCGTCGGCAAGATCACGGCCGCCAATTCTTGCCGTCTTCGGCTTGGGGATCAGAATCGCATTCAACGCCGGCTTCACCAAGGATCCCGGGTACATCCGGTTCAGACGCATAACCTTAGACTCCGGTAGATCCGCTGGGGCGAACTTGATGAAGTTGCCAGCCAGCGCCACATCAGTTAGCCCGGCAGTGCGTGCATGGACCTTGAAACTGGCCACAGCAATCAAGTTCTTCGCAGCCGGTGGCAGTTCCCCGTAGCGGTCCACCAGTTCAGCCACCACATCCTCGATCTGGACAAGTGTCACTGCCGCCGCAAGCTTGCGGTACGCTTCCAATCGCAGCCGCTCCCCCGGCACATAGTCATGGGGCAGATGAGCGTTGACGGGGAGCTCAATTTTCATCTCCGCCACCCGCTCCTCGCCGTCGCCACGATATTCGGCCACAGCCTCGCCCACCAATCGGATGTACAAGTCAAAGCCGACACCTTGGATATGCCCAGATTGCTCCCCGCCCAGTAGGTTGCCGGCCCCACGAATCTCCAGATCTTTCATAGCCAAGGCCATCCCGGCGCCAAGTTCATTGTGGGCTGCCACCGCCTTAAGTCGCTCCAGCGCTACCTCTCCCAGTGGGACGTCGGCCGGATACAGGAAGTAGGCGTACGCACGCTCGCGTCCGCGCCCCACACGGCCCCGCAACTGGTGCAGCTGGGAGAGTCCGTAATTGTTGGCTTGCTCCACAATGAGTGTATTGGCGTTAGAGATGTCCAGTCCGGTCTCAATGATGGTGGTACACACCAAGACATCGAAGCGCTTTTCCCAGAAGTCGACGATGATCTGTTCCAGCCGGGACTCTGACATCTGCCCATGCGCAACGGCCACGCGGGCATCCGGGACTAGCTGCTGAATGTGGGCTGCCGTGCGTTCAATCGATTTAACCCGGTTGTGTACGTAAAACACTTGTCCTTCGCGCATGAGCTCACGACGGATTGCAGCTCCCACCTGTTTGTCCGTGTAGCCGCCCACATACGTGAGAACCGGGTGGCGTTCTTCCGGTGGTGTGGCCAGGGTAGAGGTTTCGCGGATTCCTGTCATCGACATCTCTAAGGTGCGCGGAATGGGTGTGGCACTCATGGCCAGAACGTCCACATTGGTGCGCATTTTCTTCAACGCTTCCTTATGTTCCACGCCAAAACGCTGTTCCTCATCCACAATCACCAGGCCCAAGTCTTTGAACGCAAAGTCGGCCGAGAGCAGGCGGTGGGTGCCTATCACCACATCCACGGACCCCGTCCGCACACCTTCGACGATCTCCTTGGATTCCTTGGCACTCTGGAAGCGCGAAAGCGGGCGGACCCGGACGGGGAAACCAGAAAAACGCTCGTTGAACGTCTCATAATGTTGTTGTGCCAGCAGCGTGGTGGGTACCAAGACCGCCACCTGTTTGCCATCCTGGACAGCCTTAAACGCAGCCCGGACAGCAATTTCGGTCTTCCCGTACCCGACGTCGCCGGAGATGAGACGATCCATGGGAATTTCTTTCTCCATGTCAGCTTTGACCTCGTTGATGGCTGTCAGCTGATCGGGTGTCTCCACATACGGGAAAGCCTCTTCCAGCTCGGCTTGCCACGGCGTGTCGGGCCCAAACGCATGTCCACGGCTGGCCATGCGTGCTGAATACAAGCGGATTAGCTCCCCGGCAATCTCTTTGACGGCCTTGCGCGCCCTACCCTTGGTGGCAGCCCAGTCTGAGCCACCCATTTTGGACAGCGACGGCGCGTCTCCGCCGACGTAAGCAGTCACCTGGTCCAGCTGGTCCGTTGGCACGAACAGCCTGTCCCCGGGAGCACCACGCTTGGATGGCGCATATTCCAGCACCAAATACTCGCGCATCCCGGTAGATCCACTCCCGCCGGCCACTTTCCGTTGGACAAGTTCAATAAACCGGCCCACACCGTGCTGCTCGTGAACCACATAATCCCCGGAGTGAAGTTGCAACGGGTCCACGACGTTCTTGCGCTTGGAAGGCATCTTGCGCATGTCTTTGGTGGAAACCGCTGAGGCCCTCCCCAACAGATCAGCCTCCGTCAACAAGCCCAGCTTCAGTGAATCCAGCACAAAGCCGCGCCCCACATCCGCCGTGGTCACCTCGATGATGCCAGGTGTTGGCTTCTCCGTCAGGCTTTCCACGCGCGACGCCGGGATGTTGGCTTCGTGGAAGAGCTCAGCCAGGCGTTGGGCTGGGCCTGGCCCGTCGGTGGCCACCACTACGCGCCATTGTTCCTTGACACGTGAGCCTATGAACTCCATCATTTCCGCCACGTCACCGCGGTAGCCGCGCGGTTCACGTGCATGCAGATTTATTGTGCCCACGTCCGGGAGTAGATCATCGTCGGAAGTGAGCGAATTGATAGACCACCATCCCATACCTTCATCCAGGGCAACGCTGCGGGTTTCGGAAAGGGATTTGAAGGAGGCAGCAGCTAAGTCAACGCCGCCTGGTACACCGGAGGCCAGATCCAATGGTGCCGTTCCACCGTCTGACGCTGTGGACCAGGCCGCCTCCAAGAATTCCTCGTTCGTCGATTCCAGGTCATGGGCGCGGGCTCGAATTTTCTCCGGTTCTAGCAGAACTGCCACTGATCCACTCGGGAACAGGGATGTCAGCGCCACCATGCCGTCCACGAGGGCTGGCGCGAGGGATTCCATTCCCTCAACAGCAATGCCCCCGGCAATCTTTTCCAGCATGGCGGCAGCGGCAGGCATCTCGTTTTTGAGCTTCGCTGCCCGGCCCATAACCGTGGGCGTGATGAGGATTTCACGGCACGGTGGGGCGTAGAGCTCCGTCGGGTGCCCAACTTCCCCTTTGACGGAAGACAGCGAACGCTGGTCAGCAATGGAGAACCATCGCATCGCTTCCACCTCGTCGCCGAAGAATTCAATCCTGAGAGGATGGTTTTCAGTGGGCGGAAAAACGTCCAGAATACCTCCACGCACAGCAAACTCGCCGCGGTGGGTGACCATGTCAACGCGGGCGTAGGCGGCGTCCGCCAGTTGTTTCACTAACTCGGTGAAGCCAACCTCGTCGCCGACGCTCACGCGCACCGGCACCAATTCGCCCAGTCCTGCCACGATGGGCTGAACTACGGCACGGATGGGTGCCACGACCACGCGAAGTTGGGTACCGGCGTCGAACTCGGGGTGGGCAAGTCGGCGTAGCACTGACAGTCTTCGGCCCACAGTGTCCGACCGTGGTGAGAGGCGCTCGTGCGGCAAAGTCTCCCAGCTGGGGAACTCCGCCACTGACGCATCGGGAAGGTAGGAGCGCAGCGCAGCCACGGTATCTTCAGCCTCGCGTCCGGTGGCCGTCACAGCCAGTACGACGCCGGTCCGCCCGCCGAGCTCCCCCGCATCGGCCAACCCGTCCGCCAGTTCGGCCAGAAGGACTGCCCGCATGCCGGAGGGTGCACTGACTTCTAGGTCCTGGGTACGCTGGGCGGGGTCGAGCGCAGCATAGCCCCGGATCCTGGCAAAGATGGGGTCCTCGGACAGGGCAAGGCGCAGACCTTCAAGACTCACAGCGGATCATTTCCTTACGTTGGCTCGCAAAAACCAGCCTCTGGACAACACGAAAGCCCGGAATTCGCAAAGGAAGGCCGGGGTGCCAACAATCTTACTCCGGGCCGGCGTCGTGCGCGCGAACGCTGCCAAGTCACTATGCCGCCAGCACTGTATCCTGAAATCTGCCCGCGGTAATCTGGCTTGCCGCTTATTTTCGACGCAGCCCCTGGAGGAACCATGGCACTTGCCGCCTCGACCACCTTGTCCGCAACCGCACAGCGCGTCACCGACGTCTTTGCCAATGAAGACTTCGTCAAGCATGTGAGCCATATGGTGGGAGGGGAACTGAAGTCCTTTGCAAGCGACGGCGTCACCACCGGAGCGTTCACGACTAAAACGGTACGGACTCTGCCCACCACTCGCATGCCGGACATTGCGCAGAAGTTTCTTGGCGCCTCGCTGACTCTTACCCAGGAGGAGTCCTGGAGCGCTCCGGCGTCCGACGGCGCTCGGACCAATGTCATCAAACTCACCGTTGCTGGTGCCCCGGTAAACATCAATGCCACACAGCGGCTGCTCCCCTCAGGGGAAAGCACAGTAGTAGAACTAGCCGGGGAGGTCAGCTCCTCCATTCCGTTCCTCGGAGCTAAGATTGCCGCGGCGGCTGAGCCGGTGATTGGCAGGGCGCTAAACCTGCAGGCGACGCTCGCACAGGAGTGGTTGGACAACCAGTCGAACTGATCTGCAGTCTGCTTCTCCAGCCTGCCCCCACCTATAGCTGGCTTGCACTATCATAGGTTTACTGAGCAAAGCCGGTGACTGGTCTCACACTTTAGCCGGGCACTAATTCACAGTGCCTTTGCAGGCGCTCCTACTCGTGCACGGGGGAAAAGATGTCTGAGATACTCGTCTCGGCGCAAGAACTTGCTGACGCGGAAACGAGCGAGCCCTCGCTTTCAGGGAGACAGGGCCCGCGCCGCCAGTGGGGATCCGAGAAACGATCGGAACCCCTTTCGATAGTCCACCCCAAACCCTCGGGCCGGAAGATCACTTGGGGGCGTCTGTCCATCGTGATCACCATGGTCGCTTGGGTGTTGTACGTAGTCACCACCGTGCTCAGACAGCTTGCCGACAACCCAAACGCCGGGTTTCGCTTCCAATTAGAAACTGTCTCCTACGTTCTTGTAGTGACGTTCCTGACGTTCTCGGCCCTGATGTATCTGATGGCACGGCAGGGAGCGCTTTACCGCTTCAGAGACCATTTGCGAGTACCCCGCGGCGAACTGGATCGGCATTTTGTCAGCTACGACGACGGTATTACAGTGCTGGTTCCTTCCTATGCGGAAGAAGTAAACGTCGCGCGGGGCACTTTGTGGTCTGCTGCGCTTCAGGAGTTCCCGGATCTGAAAGTCGTTTTGCTGATCGATGACCCTCCCACGCCCACGGACCCGCTGGTGCTCGAACGGCTCAACGCCACACGAGCTTTGGCGCAGGAGATTTCTCAGGCACTAGCCGTTCCAGCGGCACGGGCTAATGCCGCGCTGACCGCTTTCCGTGCACGTCCCTGCGGCACCGGCCCGGTGTCTGCTGGCGAAGTGGATGCAATTGCGGCGGAATACGACTATGCCGCCGTCTGGCTAGAAACCATGGCCGAAGCCGAAAACGTAGAGGACCACGTCGACGAATTTTTCGTGGACCTGGTCCTGATGGGCTTGGCCAGGGAGCTGCGGCTGGTCCTCTTGGCCCTTAGTGCGGCCAAGGCTCAGCGGACGGGGCCGGACTGGAACCGGGTTGATCAGCTATACCTCCGCCTCACCTGGATTTTCAACGCCAAGACCGAATATTTTGAGCGCAAAGCCTATGCCAGCCTCTCTCATGAGGCCAATAAAGCCATGAACCTCAACGCCTACATCTCCTTGATGGGTGGGCGTTGGCAGCGTGAGATCACCGATGGCAGCGTGGTGCTGCGCCGCCGCGAAGAGGACGACACCGGAGAGGCTGGGGATTTGATTGCCCCGGACACCACGTACCTTTTGACGCTCGACGCCGATTCCTTGCTGTTACGTGACTATTGCCTGCGCTTGGTCTACTTCCTCGAGTCGGCAGGCAACGAGCGTGTCGCCGTGGCGCAGACTCCGTATTCTTCTTTCCGTGGCGCACCTACACGCATTGAGCGGATCGCCGGGGCCAGTACAGACATCCAGCACATTCTCCATCAGGGCATGACGTATTACGGGGCAACATTTTGGGTGGGTGCCAATGCGGTGATCCGCAAGGTGGCTCTGGAAGACATCGTCGAAATTGAAACCGTGGGCGGGTTTGAAGTCCGCACCTATATCCAAGACCGCACAGTGATTGAGGATACCGAGTCCAGTGTGGATCTGGGCACACACGGCTGGACGCTTTCCAACTATCCCGAGCGGCTAAGTTACAGCGCCACTCCCCCCGACTTTGGTTCCCTGGTAGTGCAGCGGCGACGCTGGGCTAATGGGGGTCTGCTCATCCTGCCCAAATTATGGACGCAGGTGCGTCGGCGCCGCCAACGCCGCGAAACTGTGCTCTTTAGAGAACTGCTGTTGCGGGTCAACTACATGTCCTCGATCGCCTGGGCCAGTTTTGGTTTGCTTTTCTTACTGGCGTACCCCTATGACAGCCGCTTGCTCAGCCCGCTGGTACTGGTCGCGGCATTGCCGTATTTTCTGGCCATGGGCAGCGACTTGCGGGACTGTGGCCACCGTTTCAGTGACATCTTCCGCATCTATGGGTTCAATCTAGTTCTGCTACCGGTCAATCTTGCCGGTGTTTTGAAATCCCTCCAGCAGGCTTTCACCGGGGACAAGATTCCTTTTGTCCGCACACCCAAGGTCAAGAACAGGACCGCGGCTCCTGGTCTATATGTGCTGGTTCCCTATCTCATCGTGGCCTTCTCACTTTTCACTTTGTGGCGTGACATCACGGTGGGTAATTGGGGCAACGCCACCTTTGCTGCACTCAATGCCACCCTGGCCGCTATCGCCATCCGGTCCTACATCGGGTTGGGGAATTCTGTGGTCGACATCAGCCTGGGCTTTCTCAACTGGCTATATGTCAAGCCGCGCGTGCGTGCGGCACCTGTCCCGGTCGTGGTGCCTAAAACGGCCGAGGAAGTGGACTGGCAGTCCGTGCTTTACCATGGCGACCGCCGACTGAACCGTGATCTACGCGGCGGGACCGACCGCCGTCGTCGGGTGGCCGCGCGGTGATCTCTATGAGGGGCCGCAACGCTAGAGGGATTCATGACACACTTGCTTCTCGGAAGGAGGCCCAATGATGGGATTGTCTAATTCGTCGGATCCGAGCCCTGAGCAAGTTAACGGCTGGGATCATTCTTCGATGTCCACGGATCTCTTAGACTCACGCCTGAATGACCTTGTCGATGGCATCGTGAAGATCGCCGGCGGCGATCTAACGACTCGTCTGCCTGTCTCCGACGCGCGGGACCAATTGGACGCGGTCATTGTCGGTTTCAACTCAATGGCAGCGGAACTGCTAACGGCTCAAGGCGAGCTGGAGACTCGGGTGAAGAACAGAACGGCCATGCTGATGGAAGCGTTCCGCAAGATGGAGTTGATGGCCTTGACGGATCCACTGACTCAGCTGCGCAACCGGACCGCTTTGGAAACGGCACTTGAGTCCAGTCTTGCCACGGCAGGGAGCCGGGGGGCACCCGCGCTGCTACTACTTGACCTAGATTCCTTCAAAGGAATCAACGACACCCTGGGGCATGGCGCCGGGGACGCCGTCTTGAAAATCGTGGCAGAGCGTCTGCGTGCCTCGGTCCGGAAGGAAGACACTGTGGCGCGGCTAGGCGGGGATGAGTTCGCGATTGTTCTTCAGAACACGTCCGCTTCCAACGCCCGGAAAGTGGGCGAAGAAATTGTGGCAGCCTTGGCGCGTCCTGCGACCGTTGAAGAGACTGAAATTTCGGTTGCCGTCAGCATAGGGATCGCCATCCCCAAACAGGACGACTCCGCTGTGGATTTAATCCTGTACGCCGACACGGCCATGTACGCTGCCAAGAATGAAGCCAACGCAAGTGTGGTCTTGTTCAGCCGTGACTTACTGAACTCTCGGCAAGTACGCAGCGTCCTAGCCGCCGAGCTTCAGGCTGCCATCTCAAACGATGAAATGGTGTTGTATTACCAGCCGGTCGTAGCGCTGAAGACTGGCGAGCTCGTCGGCGTGGAGGCGCTCGTTAGGTGGCAACATCCCCGCAGGGGACTGCTGATGCCCGACGAGTTCATTGATCTGGCCGAAGAAATAGGGGCAATGGCGCCCTTGGCGGTCTGGGTTTTGCAAACGGCGCTGGCTCAACTTAGACGGTGGCGCGAGACGGTGGTGCTGGATCCCCGCTTCAGCGTGCAAGTAAATATTTCTGCAACACAGCTTCAGCGCCCTGAACTGCTCGACGACGTCCAGCGCATCTTGTCGGAGGAAGGCATAGAGCCCGCAAACCTGGTGCTTGAGATCACCGAGTATTCAATGGTCACCGGCAACGAGTGGGACCTCTATTCCTTTAGGGGTCTGCGACAGCTGGGTGTGGGATTGGCCATTGACGACTTTGGCACGGGATATTCCTCTATCAGCTACCTGCGCACGCTCCCCGTGGATGGGGTAAAACTGGATAAGTCGTTGCTCAGTTCAGACATTGCCGCGCCCGCCGAACGCGAGTTCATCGCCGCCATCTTGCAACTCGTCAAGTCCTGCAGTCTGGCTGCCACCTTTGAGGGTATTGAAACTGGCGAGCAAGCAGCCATGCTGGCCGCTTTAGGCTGCGACAGTGGCCAAGGCTATTATTTCAGCCGGCCTGTCCCTGCACCGGGAATCAACGCCGCCCTAGTGGCAAGCCTCCTCGAGGTTCCCTGGCGCGCTGCATGGCCATCTGTTCCTGAGACTCCCTTTCCACCCTCTTCAAAGGCGTAGTATTGTTCGAGTATGACATCCTGGCATCAGGCCGGGTAGATCTATTCCACACCATCAGAGGGGCGGAACGTCGATGAGCTACCGTTCTCTTCCTTTGGTTTCAATGGATTCTTTAGCTGCCCTCGAGGAATCACTCGACGGTCAGACGGCACTATCTCGGGGTTTTGTAGGCCGATACGTGGAAATGTGGCCTTTGCGCTATGCCCGTCTATGTGAGGCCTTGTCGGCAGGACAATGGGATGAAGCAAAGGAATCAGCGCTCAGCCTCTTTTCCTCCAGCGTGATGGTTGGTGCCGACAGGCTGGGCCAGATGTCCGGGGACTTAGTGGAAATGCTTAACCAAGAACGGCAGGAGCAGGCTCGCGCTGCGATGGTCGGTGTAGGGCAGTGCGGCCAGGAAACTATTGCCGAGCTCACTGAACGTTACGTCCAACACGCTAGCTGACCCAGCACGCCCCTGACCTCTTAGGCAGGACACCACAAGCCTTCTTGGCAGTGGGCGCTGGGCAGTGGGCGCAGAGCAGTGGGCGCAAAACGGACCCAGAGTGCTCGCAGCGCCTCATGTAGGTGGCGGTCCCGGAACCTTTTTAGGCTTTGGACGCCGCGCTGGTTCCTGTCTCTGTGCCTTCAGGAACTATTCCCTGAAAAAGCGCGTCAACGCGCGCGCGAAGTTCTCGTGGATGGAACGGTTTGGCCAGGTATTCATTGGCCCCCGCCTCCCGGCCAGTGATTGAGTCCAACACACCAGTGCGGGCTGTCAACATGATGATATGGCTGTCGCTGAAGGAGCGGATCCGCTCGGTGACAACAAATCCGTCTATGTCCGGCAGACCTACATCAACGGTGATGAGGTCGGGGTCGTGCTCACGCACGAGGCTCACACCGTCCACGCCCATTGCAGCCGAGTGGACGACGTAGCCAGACTGACCCAAAATCATGGTGAGCAATTCCCGAATATCTTGGTCGTCTTCGATTACGACGGCAACCCGTGCATGCTCCATGTCATCCCCACTTCGCTATTTATACATTCCCACAGCTACTGCTTTTACAAGCAGCCCCTGCACTTACAAGCCGCTACTGCACTGAGAATCGGCGAAATCTTCGTTCTGAGACTTCCTCCAGTATGACATCATCAATATAGCTGCTTCTCCTCTTTCTCTAGTTTATTTTGGACGGCGTTGCCCCCAACCATAAAGTTTCCGGTTCGGGTAGTTTCAACAAGTAGGCCCATGGGGTCCACGGGATAGTCAGACCGGGACTAGGACGCCATAAAAGTCTCGGCATCGACGCACAAGGATGGACCCGAATGATCCGCACATCGGTCAAGACGAGACTGTCCCAATATTTCATTGCGGACACCACTTTGCGCCGCCGTGTTTTCCTGAATCAATTGCCCATTACTTTGGCTGCTGGCGTGTGTACGGCAATTGCTGGGACTTTTTATCCACAGTCATTCCAGCATCCACTATTTATGGCGGGGTTGGCTCTCAATGTGCTCTTGCTAGTAGCCTCCTTTGCCGTTCCGTGGGATCGGATGCCGCGCGGGGCGTTTTTGGTGATTCCCTATCTGGATTTTTTGGCTGTAGGACTATTCCGCGCTGGCAACGTTCAATTCCTCACCGCCGTGGGGCTCATGGTCTTTTTTCCGGTGTTTTGGCTGGCGTCATCCGGTTTTGCCCGGAGAACCGCCGTTATCGTCAGCGGGGTAGGTGCCTTGATCACCGTGTGGGTTCCGGTGCTCATGGAACCAGACGGATTTACCACCGAGGAGCTGGCTAGACCGCTGCTCTTCCCCCTGATCATGATGGGATTCGCCGTTACAGTGGTCATGGGCACCATCAGCAGAGATAGCCAGCGTAGGGCGTTGGAGCGCAAGGACATCGAACTTCGGGCGGCACTGGCTGCCAGCCAGACGCACGGCCAGCTCCTAGAAGCGGTGTTGGACGCCGTAGCTGTGGGAGTCGTCGTCGTGGACGCCCACGGGAACGATCGGCTGATGAATGCCACGCAGAAGGACCTGCACAAGCTCGCGATACCAGCGGATATTCCCGACCCCACGGAACCCGAGCTCCTCGTTTTTGGGGTCGACGCCGTCACCCCCCTGTCCGCCGAGGCCCGCCCGGTTCACCGAGCCATCATGGGCGAGACCTTTACTAACTATCAGGTCTGGCTCGGCACGGGCGAACACGCCCGAGCGCTCTCAACAGCAGGGCGACCGTTGCTCGACCAGGAGGGCCATTTTGCCGGGGCCGTCATCGCTTTTCACGACGTCACAGAGATCATGAATGCGCTTTCAGCCAAAGACTCATTTGTCGCACGGGTTTCCCACGAATTCCGCACACCGCTGACATCCATTCAGGGCTACTTGGACCTGGCACTGGAGGAATCGGCGAGCCTCCCTCCCGATGTGCAAAAATACCTCGCCATTGCCGTTCGGAATACTAATCGACTCAGCTCACTTGCCGCGGATTTGCTCAGCGCTGACACGGTGACTGTGAACCCGGCCTGCGCCGACGTGGCTCAACTAATCACCAATGCCTTGGCCACTGCCGCCCCCGAGGCCACAGCAAACAAAGTGACGCTGCACGCCGAGGTGAGTGATGGTTTCGAAGCCGCAGTCGACGCCGAGCGGATAGGTCAGGTGCTGGATAACCTGATCTCCAATGCTGTCAAGTATTCCCCCGACGGCGGGACCGTGACGGTACGTGCCTGGCCGGACGGAGTGGACTTGCACGCTCAGATTCAAGACACCGGCCTAGGCATGTCCAGTGAAGAACAGCTGGGCTTGTTCACCAAGTTCTTCCGAGCTCGTTCCGCCGTCCAGCGCTCCATTCCGGGCATAGGACTGGGGCTGATGATTTCCAAAACCATCATCGCCAAGCATGGTGGCACCCTCCACGTCGACAGCGAGCGTGGCGTGGGAACGACTGTGAGCTTTGTGCTGCCGGGGTGCGTCGTTGCAGGGCATCTGACAAGCGAGCCAATTCTTAGCTAACGGTCAGCGCCGAACTACACTGCGATCCGGTAGCCCACTCCGCGTACCGTTTTGATCCAGATCGGCGCTTTTGCTTCGTCACCGAGTTTTCGGCGCAAATTAGCCATGTGGACCTCAATCGTTCGCTCGTCTGCGTCACTGGTATAAGAGGACGATTCGTAGTCATCCCCTCGCAGCAACCGCACTAGATCAGCTTTGGTGCGAACCAGCCGGCAGTTATCCATTAATGCAAACAGCAGGTCGAATTCGGTACGGGTTAGTTCTACCGGATTATCCTTCACCATGAGTGTTCGCATACCGACGTTCATGACTAGGCCTCGGTGTGTGAGCACACGTTCAGTCTCCGAACTTGCGGAAAGACGCCGGTCCACGTCGCCTTCGCGCCAGCGAACTTCGCTACCTTTCCCAGCCGTCATCGACGTATCGCTGGGAACTGGATCCGCCCTACGCTCGGCCGTCGGAATCATCGAGACGAGCTTCTCGGAGTCGGCGTTCTCCGGCGTCGAACTTCCCGCCATGATCCCCGTTCCCTCCTCATTCTTCGGAGTTGCCGTTCCCAGTGCCGGCTCTCCCAGCCGGGCAACTCTTAGCGACGTTGCAGCGGTGGCCTTTGTTGCTTCACGGCTTCCTTGCCGTGGCCGTCGAAGCATGGCATTGATGCGCGCGCGCAGTTCTCTGGGTCGGAACGGCTTCGTGACATAGTCATCGGCTCCAGCTTCTAGACCCATGAGAGTGTCGAGTTCGTCGGCGCGTGCTGTGAGCATGATGATGTACGCGTCACTAAAAAGACGCACCCGTCTGGCCACTTCAAAGCCGTCTATATCAGGCAGGCCAAGATCGAGCATAATAATGGCGGGGTTATGTTCGCGTACTGCTTCCACTCCTTGGACCCCGCGCCCGCGGGCGATGACCTCGAACCCTGACTGTTCCAAGATCATCTGGATCAATTCACGGATGTCGAGGTCGTCTTCAATGACAACGGCCACTCGATGATCGTCCATTTTCGTTACCTCCCAACATACCGGCCACCCCTCGAAGCGAAGAACAAGTTCCGGTCCGATAACTTCAAGACTAGCGGCCTGCCGGGGCCAGCATAGAATCGACGCTTCCGAAAAGGCTGTCGATTGCGGCCGGGTGAGCCAACGTTTTTCTTTGTTTCTGCCTATGCTGGACGCGGCATAGCGTAATTTGAATGGGTAAGGACCTGGAACCATCATGGCGAATAATCAATTGTTTCGCGATTTCCATCTCTATTCGCCAAGAACTAAGGTGTTCTTGCGGCAACTGCCCCTGACCATCAGCATTATCCTGATCATGGTTCTTACGGCTGTTTTTTACCCAGCCACGTTCACTAACCCGCTTTTTGTTTCAGGACTTTGGGCACAGGCAGTTTTGCTGGCAGCGTGTCTGTTTGTCCCCTGGGAGAAGTTCTCTCATGCCACCACACTCCTTATCCCTTACCTGGACTTCGCAGGTGTGGCATTGTTGCGCCAAGGCAGCATCGATTCCGTGGCGTCTACCGGACTGTTGGCACTATTTCCTGTCTTTTGGATCTGCACCTCGGCGGTAGCCCGAAAGCGGTCAGTTGCGGCCTGCTCTGCCGTGATCTTGGCGATGGTCTGGATTCCCATCGTGTCCGCTCCTGGCGCGGTGTCCCTGGATATGTTGGCCAAGCCCCTAGTCTTTCCCGTCATGATGCTGGCATTCGCCATCACTGTCACCATCATGACCCACAGCATGGACAGTCAACGCTTAGTCTTGCGGGCAAAAGACGCGCAGCTGCGCACCATGCTTAAAGACAGCCAAAGAGGCGAGGCACTACTCAATACCGTGGTCAACACGGTCAATGTGGGACTAGTCGCCATCGATGCCGCAGGAAACGATCTTGTGGTCAATCGCCGGCAGCGAATATTTCATACCTTAGCCTCGCCAGTAAAAAAGTATGATCCGAGCGCAAAAGACTTGCTGGTCTTTAGCCCGGATAAGAAAACACTTCTAGCCCAAAATGCCCGTCCTGTATATCGCGCAGTCAGGGGAGAGTCTTTCTCCGATGTCCTGGTTTGGGTTGGAACACCTGAGAACGGGCGTGCTCTTTCCGCCACGGCGCGTCCCATGATGGACACTGACGGCGCCTTTTACGGCTCAGTAGTGGCCTTCCAGGACGTTACCGAGATGGTCGCGGCCCTTGCAGCGAAAGACGACTTCGTGGCTAATATCTCCCACGAATTTCGCACGCCGCTAACATCCATTCTTGGCTTCACAGGGTTGCTCTTAGAAGACGACGACGTGGCGCGCTCGGAACACGCCGTCAAATCCCTTCAGATCATTGAGCGCAATGCCGAAAGACTCCTTGGCTTAGTGACCGATCTGCTCTCTGCACAGTCCATGACGCTCAAGCTCGCCTGCGCCGATCTGGGCCCCTTGGTGGCCCACAGCCTCGCCGCGGCAGCCCCGGCAGCCACCGAGAACGGTGTGACACTAGAGAACCTGATGTCCAAAGAACTTCAAGTGACAGCGGATGCCGGGCGGATCGGGCAGGTTTTAGATAATTTGATCTCCAACGCCATCAAGTATTCCCCCAACGGAGGCAGCGTCAGGGTGAGTGCCTGGGAGAGCGGGAATCAAGTGGTGTGCTCAGTAGCGGATACAGGCATGGGCATGAATGACGCCGAAGCGGCCGAAGCCTTCACAAAGTTCTTCCGTGCCGGTTCAGTTGCTAAGTCCGCAATCCCTGGTCTTGGCCTGGGCTTGCTCATCACCAAGGCGATCGTGGAACTGCACGGCGGAACCATCTCGCTCAAAAGCGAACGCGGGGTCGGCACCACAGTGCAATTTAGTCTGCCGCGTTATTGCCCTGATCAGCGCTAATCAACGGTAAGCAGCCCTGAGTTTAGTGCCCCGCGCCTAGCTTGCCACCTAGCCGATTACGCATTTGAGCGCTTGCCGCGTTAAGCCCTAGGACGTCAACCGTGGTTCCGTGCCTGCGGTATTTTTCCACTATCGCATCCAATGAGGCCACAGTGGAAGCATCCCATAGGTGGGATGCGTGCATGTCGATCCTCACGCGTGGGGGATCCAATGCGTAGTCAAATTGGGTGTAGAGGTCATTGGAGGACGCAAAAAATAGTTCTCCTGTGACCGTATAGGTGGCTAACGGTTCACCATTCTCTTCTGTGAGAGTGCGCTCTACCGTGACCAAATGCGCAACTCGCCGGGCGAACAGTACCAACGCCACCAGCACGCCAACGCCGACGCCGATGGCCAGGTTGTGGGTGGCCACGACGACGATCACCGTGGCGAGCATGACTGTGGTTTCGCTCTTGGGCATGATCTTTAGAGTCGAAGGCCGGATGCTATGCCAGTCGAAGGTGGCGATGGATACGAAGATCATGACCGCCACGAGTGCGGCCATCGGTATTACGGCGACCACCGGGCCCAAGGCGACCACTAGGACCAGCAAGAAGACTCCGGCCAAGAACGTGGAAATCCGGGTGCGTCCACCCGATGCTTTGACGTTGATCATGGTCTGGCCGATCATCGCGCAACCGCCCATGCCGCCAAAGAACCCGGTGACGATGTTCGCCACGCCTTGTCCCCAAGCTTCCCTTGTTTTGTGAGAGCGGGTGTCAGTGATGTCATCAACCAATTTCGCGGTCATCATGGACTCGAGTAAGCCAACGAACGCCATGGCCAGCGAAAAAGGGAAAATAATCGCCAGCGTATCCAAGGAAAGCGGCACATTAGGCATCAGCAACGTCGGAAGACTGTCGGGAAGCTGTCCTTTATCTCCCACGGTAGGAACAGCTATGGCACCAAGGACTGTGACCAAGGTGAGCACAACGATGGCAACGAGGGGTGCCGGCACTGCTTTGCTGAGCCGCGGCAGGCCGAAGATAATAAGCAGACCAACGCCGGCTAGTGGATAAACCATCCAAGGAACACCCAACAATTCTGGAACTTGGGCTATAAAAATCAAAATGGCCAAGGCATTCACAAATCCGACCATGACTGATCGGGGCACGAATCTCATCAATTTGGCCACACCGAGCAGGCCGAGCACAATCTGGAAGACTCCTGCCAAAATAACGGCTGCAATGAGGTAGTCCAGACCATGGCTTTTCATGAGTGGCGCAATGACCAGTGCGACGGCGCCGGTGGCAGCGGAGATCATGGCGGGCCGCCCCCCGACGAAGGAAATCGTGACCGCCATGGTGAAGGCCGCGAACAGGCCCACCCGGGGATCTACACCGGCGATGATCGAAAAAGCGATTGCTTCAGGAATCAATGCCATGGCCACGACAAGGCCTGCGAGTACCTCGGTTTTGAGGCGTCGGGGCGACTTCAACGTTTCACGCACTGATTGTAATTGTTCGGGTGTGGGCCCCAGCGCAGGGCCCGCGGTCGTCATAGCCATCAAGGCTCCGTTCACAGATGAGTTGGCACAGTAAGTCTTCAGCGATCAAAAATTGCGGAACGCCGTACACCCATGGACAGCCAGAAAATATTGATGGGCCACGCGGACTACTAATTCCATTGTCCGGGCCCGATGCAGCAAGTCTACCGTGGACCTAGACCGGCTCCTGGTGATCCGTTCCATGAAACCCCGGGGATTCACGCTGGAGGATATGGGCGAACTCTCCAACAAATAACCTTTAGCTTCTTGCATACGCAGGGTGAATAGTCGAATCCAGCCAGCAATTGAACAGATGTTTACCTAACCGTCTATGGTGCCGGTCCAATGTGAATAGTGGACGATTGTGTACACAGGGTCCCCTGCCACCGATCCGTTCATGGGCTGGATACGCAGCGTGTAATCACCATAGTAGGTGGCCCAGATATCAACCCAGTTAGCAGGGTTGCCGAATCTATCGGATGGTGCGCGTGGAAAAATCAGTGTGAATTCCGGCCCGCTTACAGTCGCCTCAAGACCATACGTTGATAGGGGCCTGGACTTGGGTGTCAGGGTCACAACATAACTGGTGGCGCCGCTAGCAGCCGTCCACGTGATCGGCAACGAGGCCGTGGTGTCGCCCTTCACCATCCCGGTTGTGCTAATAACTGGTGTACCTAAGGGCGACCTGCCGTCAGGACTGAGATAGAAGCAATTATCGGAGCGCTGCGACGCATTTTGATAGGTACGGTAGATGGCGTCTCCGGCTGCCGCACCATTCATGGGCTGGATCCGCAAAGCGTAGTTGCCAAACGCTGCCTGCGTGCGTTGCAGCTTGAAAATCGCAACGGCGCTGTTCACCACCTGGGTTTGTGAGTACGTATAACCCGTACCAATAAAGTCAAGCGAAACTGTGTAAGAGGTGACAGTGGCGGGAGCTGTCCAGGTGAACTTGATATCCGCAGAAGTAGCCTTAGCTAACGTTTCCTGAGGAAGAACCGATTGGCATCGCACTCGTTCCGGGTCTTGCACTGAGGGTCGGGTGGCAATGGCCGGGTTAGCAACCACATTGGGTCCAGACGGTGGCACAACGGCGGCGGCACCAGCGGTGACGGTGATGGTAGCGGTTGCGCTTTGCTGCCACTGAGCAACTGCCATCCCACCACCGCTTAAAAGAACGACTAGCACAAAGGTCGTGGCCGCCACCGTGAATCCGGGTAGCGAACGCAGCCGTCCCAACCGGCCCTTGCTGGCTTTGGGTCGGGCTCCGCCGGAATCACGTTGGGGGCCCGCGGACTCTGCTGATTTAGTCACGAGGCGCTTCCCTTCCGTCGGCGGATCTTCAAAGCCAACCATAGAACGACCAGACCCAAGATCAGAAGCTCTTCGGGTTCCCGGTTGTTTCCCACCACGTTACTTTGCGGACTGACTGACATAAACTTTGGCACGACCCCAGACGGCAGGATTCCGCCGGAGTTTCCGTTGGGCACTCTGGAAGCATCTAAATCCTCTCCACCCGGCGCCACGGCTGCCAGGAACGCGGACCCCTGAAAACCCCGGCGCATCACTGCTTGCGGTCCAGTACCGGCAGCAACAGTACTTGTAGGAAGAAGGCTTGCAGGAGCAGTGCTCACCGGGCTAGCTTCCCCGGGGATATTGAGCGGCGAATGTGTGCCTGCGGAAGCCGTTCCAGGCGGGGTGACGCCCATTGTCAACGGGCCAGCCTTCGCGTCGCACACCTCAAACGTGTTCGATGTGTCCTGCAGGAGAAACAGCAACCCAAAATCATTGCTTTGCTGGCGTGTGCCATTGGGGGCATCTTGCACCAGAGCCAGCGTCAACTCCAATTTCATGAACTGGCCGGGAGCTAGTTCAAGCCCGCGCGCTACGCTGCGGCACGCTCCTCCCCCGGCCAGTCGCACCGGCGTCGATGCTGTTCCGCTGCGCTGCACACCCATTTCTAGGAATGCCGGCAACATTGAAGCTTCGTTAGCACTTGTGACGCCCACGGAAAGCACGGCAGGATCCTGCCCGGTATTGCGGACCCATACGGACCCGGTGCGTGATTCGCCTGGGACAAAACCGTCCACATGGTCAAAGAGCTGACCGGCCGCGAGCGCACTGTAGTTCACGCCGTCGTTGGCCAATTCCAAAGCGTCATCCGCAGCCGCGGCGCTACCAGCATCTAGCAGTGAAAGAGGTGCCATCAAGCACAGGGGCGCAAGGAGTGTGGCAGCAAAAACGCCCAGCCGGTGCTTTCGCGAAAGCTGCGACGCGCGCTGGCTTTTACTCATGCTCGATGCCCTGCCTTCTTTCGTGAGCTGTCGCCGTTCTTGGCCCCACGGATCATGGTGAAGACGCCCAAGCCAATCAACCCGACGGCAGCGAGCGGCAGCACGGCGCTGCGACCGGTTTGACCCACCGCATTAGCTGCGAACCCGACCAGCGGGACGGCGTAAAGCAGCTTGCCCTTGACTTGAACCTGCTCAACGGGATTCGGGTCAGCTAGAGAGTTGTTGTCTCCTTTGGTGGTGAAGACCCGTTGGCCGCTCTGGGTTGCTCCCACTTCGATGATGCGGTGGGTGATGACGGCGGGCTTGCCAGAGTCGATCTGGTACGTAATGACGTCGCCCACGCGCAATTCATCAAAAGCGATGGGCTTTACAACTAGGAACGTCCCAGGCGCGTAGTGCGGAGCCATTGAATTCGTCAGCACCGTGTACGTCTGCGAACCGGTCACCATCGGAACGCCAATGAGTACCAATGCGGCCAGCACCATGAACATCAGCAGCAGGAAAGATACCGCCCGAGCGGCTGCGTGGAGAACCCACCGCGCAGCTTTAGGTTTTCCCTTACGCGATGCACCCAGCGCATCCCTGCGGGTCAAGGCACCCTCAGCTACCAGTGCTTCGCCAGCTTCAACACCGGTTGTGGACGCTGGGAACATACGCAGGGTTGTCATGAGAGACCTTTCAAGACTTCTGGGTAACGAGGAGTGGAATACTGATGCTGGCGCTCTTGCCCACAGTGCTCGCGGGGGCAGTGGGGGCCAGCATCACCTGAAAGCAAATAGCGGTGCTGGAATTTTTTGCAATGCTCTCTGAGGGAAGAGCGCTGGTTGGCACCCCTGTAAAGAGCGACGCATCGGGGCACTTATCCAGTGAGGCTGCCGCAACAGCCTTGACATTGAGGAATCCAGCCAGCCCGCCGGCGTCGTTCTGAATGCTCACGGTGCCCATGGTTGCTTGCACCGTGAAATCACCGCTGGCATTCGTTACGTTGGCGATCGCAACTCCCGCATAGGCTGGTTTCCCGGGAACCAGCACGCCAATTGGGCTGGTACTCAGCGCCAAGGTTGCCGCTGTCCCGTTGGGAAGAGTCATATCCGTGGTGTTGGACGCGTTTGTATCGGTCAGGCTGATCCTAAAATCCGCAGCTTGGACGGTTCCGGCGGCCATGCTTGCCTGCTTATTCCACAATGCGTAGCTTCCCTGTACCACCAACAATCCCAGGATGACTGCGGCTAGGACTAAGCCTGCCGCCTTCATCATGTGAGTGGTGCGCATTTCATCTCCGTACAAGGATGGTGGCCGGTGCCTGAAACGCCACCGTGTTCGTGGATGTAATTTGACTCGGTGTCAGGACGACCTGGCTGAGAAGCGGTGAAGCTAAGCTGTCGGGGCTTGCTGCTCCAGCTTGTAACCGACCGTGGAGAAGTTGTAGGTGGCGTTCACGGCGTCACGGCCCGTTGTTGCCACCTTGAAGGTGAACGTTGTGGTGGCAGTGATGGCACCGGAATCTGCGGGAAGCAAAGTGACCCCGGTGAGAGTCTTGGCGCCCTTGGCAACAGTGGTAACGACGCCCACATTGGTGCCGAACCCGTTATCGACTCCGGCACCCGTGAGAGCCAGAGTGGCTTTCATCTGATCTCCCACCAACGTCAGGTCTAGATTCTGCGTGTAGGTCAGGGCCTCACCGGGGACCACCTTGTAGGCGGCAATGTTTGCGATCTTGGTGCCGGCTGCGGTGGCCCATTGGCCGGTGCCATTAGTAGCGCTGGGAGCAAGATTCAAATCACCGGCGACGATGGATCCCATGGATGCGCTCTGTGCTTGGTTCCAGGTAGCGAGTGTTCCGCCACCACCTACCAACAGGATTACGCCCAAACCGGTTGCCATAGCGCCTTTTGCCATCTTGTTCATTGTGAGACCCCTTGTTTCAAGTTCAACTGTTGGTAGTTCATCCAGCAGGCTTTCCTGCTGATAGCCATAACCATCCGCTGGCAACCTCAAGAAAGGCACCTTGGAATGCAAAAGAAAAGTCAAAGAAAAACACAGCTTTCACCCATGTGCTCAAGATTTCCCCAAGATCACCCCAAGTGGTCTTAAAACATGAGTAACGCGCTTTTGAGCGCGTTAGAGTTGAGCCCTTCGCAGTTATCCGCCGTGCAGGGAAAGAAGATGGTTCGCATTACTTCTGTTTCGTCCTTGCCTTTGGTGTCCATACCCACTCTGTGCTCGTTGCAGGACTCCCTGAACGGCGACGCGTCCGTGTGCCAGCGTTTTGTGGACCGTTACGTTGCGATGTCCCAGCCGCGGTTCTCACGGCTGAAGATGGCTGTTGAAACGTGCTCCTGGGATGACGCCATGGATGCAGCGCTTAGCCTCTACTCCGCCAGCATCATGGTCGGAGCGCTCCGCTTGGGAAATCTTGCGCAGGGACTTATCCAACTACTTCGGGAGGCGAACTACCCAACTCTTGAGGCGACTCTGCTCACCATCAACTCGTGCGGGGAGGCAACCGTCACCGAGCTGGCGATCCTCCGCACCGGGGGCCTGCCTCCAAGCGTGTAAACTGAACATTAGGTGCGCCGGGAAGTCTGGTCGGCAATGCCAAAACCGCACCCAAAATACCTTCACGTATTTTTGACCCACAGAGATGACCGGCCCAGTTTATGAATTTGCCTCTCCCCCGCAAAATTTTCACCCGCAGCAGCCATGAAGAGACCCTGCGCATCGGCGCCATCCTGCGCTCAGAAACAGTGGGTGGCTTGCTTCTCTTGGCAGCCACCATCATTGCCTTGCTATGGGCCAACTCGCCGTTCGCAGACGGGTACTTTGCGCTTCGCGATTTTAAGATCGGTCCCGATTTCCTGCATCTGGACCTGAGCTTGGGAGGCTGGGCATCAGACGGTCTGCTGGCCATCTTCTTCTTTGTGGCCGGATTGGAGCTCAAGCGGGAGTTTGTCGCGGGTGAACTACGCAACCCGGCCCGGGCAGCGGTTCCCATCGCCGCCGCAGTCGGAGGCGTTATCGTCCCGGCCATAGTATTCACCCTGATCAATTTCTCGGCGGGTGCTGACGTTCTTCGGGGCTGGGCCATCCCGACCGCAACGGACATTGCCTTTGCTCTGGCGGTCCTGGCCGTCATCAGCACACACTTACCGACTGCTCTTCGCACATTTCTGCTCACCTTGGCCGTGGTGGATGACCTGATCGCGATCGCCATCATCGCAGTCTTTTATCCTGGCGACTTACAACTGCAGTTCCTAGCGCTAGCAGTCTTGCCGTTACTTGCCTTCACATGGCTGGTCCAAAAACGCATTCGCACGTGGTACCTATTGCTCCCTTTGGCTTTTGCCACCTGGGCTTTGGTACATGTTTCCGGCATCCACGCCACCGTGGCCGGAGTGCTCCTGGGATTTGCCGTTCCCGTGATCCGTTCCGCCAAACGTGGTGGCCCAGATGCTGGCCCCGGTTTGGCTGAACACTTTGAGCATTTAGTCAGGCCGATCTCTGCGGGCGTGGCTGTCCCGTTGTTCGCATTTTTCTCCGCCGGCGTGGCGCTGGGCGGGCTCTCTGGACTCAAATCCGCGTTCACCGATTCCGTGGCCATTGGCATTGTGCTTGCACTGGTGGTTGGGAAGTTCATGGGAGTCTTTGGGGCCACCTGGCTAGTCACCAAGACCACCAAAGCCACACTCGACGACGGACTCGCCTGGATCGATGTAGTAGGGCTTGCGCTGCTGGCCGGGGTGGGATTCACCGTGTCATTGCTGATCAGCGAGCTCAGCTTTGGTGACGACAGCCCCCACTACAGCCACGCGAAAGTGGCAATTTTAGCCGGCTCCGTTATTGCCGCCATGATTGCCGCCGTGGTCTTACGCAGTAGGAACAAGCATTACCGTAAACTGTCAGAGCTGGAGACCCGGGACAGTGACGGTGACGGCATCCCGGATGTGTATCAACAAGACTGAGCCCAATGATCAAGCCTCACCACCGCATTGCCATCACACTGGCCTTCGCATATTTGCTGGCAGTGGCCTTGATCTTGTTCTGGCCCTCTCCCGTTGACAAGCCCGTCATCAAAAACCTGCACGAGACCTTGTCATGGGCACATAGTTACGGCCTGCCAAAATTCATTGACTACCCTCAGATCGAGTTCACCGCCAACATTGCTCTATTCGTCCCCATGGGTTTGATCATTGCCACGCTCTTCAAGAGTTTCTGGCTGGGAACGGCAGGGGGCGCCCTCATCTCATGCCTTGTAGAACTTAGCCAAGGCCTTTTCTTGCCCAACCGCTTTGCCTCAGGCCTGGACGTCGTAGCTAATACCACCGGAGCCGCCATCGGTGCAGCCCTGTGCTTGCTCTTCATTCGGCGCGTCATCCGGAGAACATCGCCAACTGCGACCAGTCATGCTTCCACGCGCGCCACCCCGGACACCGCAAGGCCCGCCGACACCGAAAAAAACGATCGCTAGCCAAGCTCGCTAGCAGGGCGGCTCCCCCAGGCAACGCGGGTGAGCCCGCGCTAGCTCAATTGTGCCAAAGCATTTTCTGTAGCTACCCATGCCAACATGGCGCATTTAACTCGCGCCGGAAACTTGGAAACGCCGGAGAGGGCAGCCGCATCTCCCAAGACCTCTTCATCGGCTTGAAGTTTGCCGCGAGAACGCATCACTTCACGGAAGTTCTCAATCAAGTCGTGGACTTCCTCCACGGCCAGCCCCACCATCAATTCACTCAGGATGGAGGCAGACGCCATGGAAATCGAGCAGCCATCGCCAGCCCAGTGGATCCCGGAGACCAGCTGACCGTCAGCGCCCGGGGACGTTTCCACCCGGAGAGTGATCTCATCTCCACAGACGGGATTTAGCTCATGGCTTTGCCCTGTTCCCGCCGGCAGGTGCAGACCTTGTAACTGATCATTGGGCAGGTCAGCACCGGTGCGAGTCTTCGACTGCTCCAAAATGATTTGTTGGTATAGCGAATCTAATGCACTCATTTTTATGCTCCAGTGATCCCAAAATAGGGGCGCACCCCGGCCACTGCGGCCAGGAAAGCGTCAACCTCAGCGGTGGTGTTGTACAGATAGGTGCTCGCCCGCGTTGAGGCGCTCAAGCCCAGCCTGCGGTGCAGCGGCTGCGCGCAATGGTGTCCCACGCGCACGGCGATACCGGCAGCGTCAAGGAACTGGCCGACGTCGTGCGCGTGCACGCCGTCCACGGCGAACGCCGCCAACCCCGCCCGCGCGGTGCCCGCACTCGGTCCCAGCACACGGATCCCTTCAATGGCTTCCAAACCGACCACCATGCGCTGGCCCAGGAAGTTCTCCCACTCGTGGATGCGAGCCATTCCGGTCTCGCTGAGATAGTTAACGGCCGCCGCGAACGCCACAGCCTGTGAGATGGCCTGCGTTCCTGCCTCAAAACGTTGTGGCGAGGGCAGATAGCTGGCCTGCTCCATGGTGACAGTGGTGATCATTGAACCTCCTGTCTGGAAGGGAGGCATCGCGTCAAGTAACTCTGCCCGGCCATACACTGCACCGATTCCAGTAGGAGCCAACATCTTGTGGCCGGAGAATACAGCGAAGTCCACGTCCAAGGCTTTGACGTCCAGAAGCAAGTGCGGGGCAGATTGGCAGGCGTCCAGGACCACTAGCGCGCCGACGTCATGCGCCATGCCCGTCAGTTCCAGTACGGGGTTGATAACTCCGGTGACGTTAGAGACGTGCGTAAAGGCAAACACTTTGGTGCGACGCGTAAAAAGCGCCGCAGCGGCCTCCATGTCCAAGGAGCCGTCGTCCACGACCGGGATAAACTTCAACGTGGCACCGGTTCGACGGCACAATTCCTGCCACGGAACCAGATTGGCGTGGTGCTCCATCTCGGTCACCAATACCTCGTCCCCTGGCCCGACGGCGAACTGGCGGGCTTCCGGGGAGACCTCACCAATGCTGGCGTTGCCGAAGGAGTAGGCGAGCAGGTTCAGTCCCGCCGTAGCGTTGGCGCACCAAAGAAGCTCGTTTTCTTGGGCGCCGATGAACGCGGCAACTGTTGCACGGGCATCCTCAAAAACGTCCGTGGCGGCCACTGCCAGGGTGTGCGCCCCGCGGTGCACGGCGGAGTTGCGTTGTTCGTAGAACTCCTGCTCTGCCTCCATGACGCTGATGGGCTTTTGCGAGGTGGCCCCAGAATCCAGGTACACCAATGGCTGCCCGTTGACTTCCTGGTCCAGGATGGGGAAGTCATTGCGGATACGGAGCACTTCCACATCATTCAAGGGGCCATCGTGGAAATGATCAGTGGATGTCAACACCAAAATGCATGCTCCTCTGTGTCTTCGGACTAGGCCAAGTTCTGCATCAGGACCGGCGCATTTTTGGACGATTTCGATTAAGTCATATCTGCTGCACTTAATTATTGCACTGATGAGAGCGCATGCGTACCCAGACCTGCAGGCCAGCGGGTCGAGCGTCAGACCTCAGCGTCGATACTCGTCCGACTGGAGTCCCAGGGACGCGCCAAGCATTCCTAGGCCTCTTGACGCTATTCGAGCACCCGTTCCCGCCTTACCTTCCTGCGAAGTGACTTTTCCTGCGGCACTCCTGATCAGGCCCCACCCAATGCGAAGCAGCCCACCGACTAGGGCTTTGACGCGCACCATCATCCGCGCAGTGGGGGACGCTGCAAGTCGAAGGTCAACAAGGACTGCCGTACTGCCATGGGACCTGGCTCGGTTCAAACAGAACTTACGAGTAGTGCGTTCCAAGGGTATGAAGTCGGCCACCACAGACTCTTGACACCAGATAATCCTTCCGCCGGACCGAACAACTTGCCTGGTAAACAAAGTGTCTTCGCCACCTGAGAAGCCCAAGGTTGCATCGAATCGAACGCCAAGACTTCGAACGGCAGTTACGTCAACCAACATGTTGCCCGCTGCAGCAGCTTGCAACTCCGCCCCAGTCGGACGCGTATCCCGGCGCATAAAACCGCCGCCTACGACCCAGGCATCTGTAACGTCGGGGTAGGAATAGTTCACGTATCCAGCGACTATAGTTGGTGAGTAGCTTTGCCAGGTTTTCAGGAGTTCCCCAAGCCAAGCAGCTTCTGGGAAAACGTCGTCGTCAAGAAACGCCAGCAATGACCCCTCGCCGGCCTCGTCAATCGCACGTTGCCGCACAGCAGCAATCCCCGGTTTGCTCTCGGCAACATATTTCACGCCGATTCGCGTTGCTACAACTGTCCTCGCCGTTTCCGCTGGGTCATTGTCCACAACCAGCACCGAGACAACCCATGGTTGTGGAACTTTCTGCACAAACGCCTGGACCGTATCAAGAAGTTCGCCCAGCAGCTTCGGGCGCTTAAACGTTGTAATTGCTACGACGACGGGCTGGCCCGCAATAGTGGGCATGTGAAAAGCCTTTGCTCTAGGAATTTTTTCTCGAAACAGACTACTTAGGGGTTCTGCGCCAAGGCCCCATTAACGCTGTCCTGCCATTGGAGAAGCGCACTTCCCAGCTCCGTACCCATCGCTGCAGCACGTTGGAGGGTGGCTTGGTGACGTCGCTTTTTTCGCTCAATGTGACCGTCGACTAGATCCAAGGGATGTTCACGACTTTTGATCATTCGTCCTTGCAACTCACCGGGGGTTGCTGTCGTACCCCGCCTGGCGATCATCACGGGCGCAGGGCCTTCCTGTCGAAAAACGACTTCCTCCGCTTCAGTGAGCCCCTCCCTGAGCAAGATAAGCGCCTCTTGAATCGTAAACGCCTTGTTCCTCACCGCAGGGTTTTGTTGGACTGTCTCGCTGCGAATCGCTCTTGTTGCGCCTAACACTAAGCTGTAATGGCTGAGGTCAAGTAGTTGCACGCTGCGTGAACGAAAGTGCTGCGCATAATCAAGTCCACCGTCGCCGGACGCTAGCATTTGTGCCGACACCTCACAGATCGACATGCCAGGCGTTACATGCGTTCCAGCGCTATCAACCACCAAACGGGCCGGCCGCGCCGCCATGAAAGCAACCATTGGAGACCTGCAAACGTTTGCTGTGCATAGAATAAGCACAGACATTCGGTTCGAAGTGGAGTTTATCCGTGCGACACTCATCGTTGGCCGCCCTGGGCATGGACCTTCGTCAGCGACCGGAGTGCACCTATGACTAACAACGAATTCCGCATCATTCTCCTTGGGGCTATTGCGCTGGCCGTCGGCGTTAACGCTTTTTTCTTTTTTCGTTGGTCCCCCAGGTCACTCGTGGCGGCATGGACGCTTGTCTTGTTCCTTGTACCAATTTGGGTCGGAGTCCAAGCAGGTATTTTTTATTCAGCCATCACAGTGATGACCCTAATGATAATCGCTACGTCAACGTTGCGAAACTTCCACTTGTCAATTGTGGATGTCCTCATTATTTCCTTCACATTCCTCGTCATAATTTTATGGATGTTCGGTTGGATTCTTTGGGGACATCTGGTCATCGTATTGTTCGGATGGATCGTGCCCTATGCCGGCGGGCGGCTCATTTCTAGTCGTGTCGGCCTGCCCTGGATCTATTCCGCTCTTGCGATCGGAACGGTTATTGCCTCGCTCCTGGCTGTTGTTGAATTCCTCAGCGGAGTCAATATTTTTGTTGGTATACATGCAAACAATGCCCTATTTAACGTTTGGCATGATCTCCAGTATCGCGGCGGGCTACTCCGCGTCGAAGGCGCCTTTGGGCACTCGATTGCTCTGGGTGCATGCTTGGCGATGGGCTCGGTGTTCGTTTTGGTTGCGCGTTGGCCCGTCTGGCTGCGGGCATTATCGTTGCTCCTGGTCATGGTGGCAGTGGGCATGACCTTTAGCCGAATCGGTGTTATCGGAATCGCAATCACCATTGTTGTGGCCCTCATCGCACTTGGCCCTCAGATTCCCGCCAACGTAAGAAAAATAGTAACTGTAATGACAATTGTGGTCGCAACCATCGGTGTGCCTTTACTCCTCGATGTGTTTTCCTCAGCGGGGCAGGAAGCCTCAGGAAGCGCTGAATACCGATCCAGTCTTTTTTCCCTTTTTAGCAGCGTTTCACTTCTGGGAATCACACCCACCTGGACAGTTTCCCCCAACGGTCAAACCTATTATGGTGGATTTCAATCCATCGACAGCGAAATGATACTCACTGCGCTACGATTGGGTTTGGTTCCACTTGTTCTCGTCATCGCCGCACTTGCATGTTGTGTTATTTCCGTACTCAGGGGTCGGGGGACTCCGTCGTCGGTAGCAATAATTGGGATGATTCCCGGGTTTGCCACCGTTGCACTGATCACTCAATATGCCACGTTTGTCTGGTTTCTGGCTGGACTTGCTGTTGCCTCTCACGCTTTGACCCCGGGACGAACAGCAAATTCGGTCCACATTAAAGACAGAATTGCAGTGTCGAGCTGGAAACGAAAGGACCAAGCATGGCTCCCGTGATTGCGGTCAACACGACTCGATCCACACGACTAATCGCTGCCCTACGTAAGCGATGGTATGTAGTGGTTATCGCCGGAGTAGTGGGTGGCCTTGGAGCGTTCGCCTTGTCCTACACAATCACGCCGGTCTACCACGCGAGTGCTTCCTTGTTCTTCTCTCTACGGACAGGCACCAGCGGCTCTGACATCAATCAGGGATCCACGTACACGCAAAATCAAATGCTTTCTTACGCAGCATTAGCGACCTCCGCGATAGTGGTGGACGGGGTTTCCCAAGACATTGGGGCGAGTATGTCCAAAAATGATATTTTGCGGAGCCTTTCCGTCACTGCGCCGCAAAACACCGTGATCTTAGAAGTCAAAGCAGACACGGCCGATCCGTCTTTGTCCGCACGAATCGCGAATAGCGCGGCAGACCACTTAGCGAAGGCAGTTTCCCAGGTCTCACCGGTAGAGAGCACCACTAATTCCAGCGTCGTGGCCCATGTGATCGACCCAGCAATCGCACCTCAATTTCAATCCTCACCCAACAAGAAACAGAACGCACTCTTCGGTGGGATTCTTGGTGTGGCCTTGTCGATTCTTGCCATCTTGTTGACTGCTTTACTGGATACGCGGGTTCGTTCTGTGGCGGTCTTGAAATCCATGACAGAGCGCCCGCTCTTGGGGTTTGCAGAATCGACAAGGCCCAGCCGCGACTCACGACCCATAGCATTGCGTTTGCCTAATGGTTCGGCCACGGAACGCTTTCGACAAATCCGGGCAGGTCTTCGCTTTGCCTCGGCCAGCCACGCCACCACAACAATTGCGGTCACCTCAGCGATCCCTGGCGAAGGGAAGACTGTCACTGCGCTGAACCTTGCCCTGGTCATGGCAGAAACCAAAGAACGGATTCTTCTCATCGATGCTGATCTGCGCCGCCCACGGGTTGCCGATTACATCGGGTTCGAAGATGCGATCGGTTTGACCACCGTTTTGCTGGGAGACATTCCACTCCACGAGGCCACACAGCGCTTCAGCGACACAACTCTTGAGATTCTTTCGGCAGGATCCTTACCGCCGAATCCAGCCGAATTACTCGGCTCAGCCCGCATGGCCAGCCTTATCTCGCAGGCCAAAGAAATCTACGATTTCGTCATAATTGATACTGCCCCCGTCTTATCGGTCGCAGATGTCTCTGGTATTGCACAGTTGGTCGACTCAATCGTGTTGGTCGTCGACGCTTCCAAACTCCGACAAATTCAGCTTGAACAAGCCTCGGATGTCCTCGACTCAGCTGGCGCCCACGTTTCCGGCATCATTCTCAATCGGGTCCGGGCATCAAAGCGGCGCGATGTTTACTACGACGAGTACAAACGTAAAATACCTCGGGTGGGCACCCGTGCCCCGGGTCGCACTTCTGTAGCGTCACAGAACTCGACGGGCGGCACCGAAAGAGCCAAAACCACATGAGTAACTTTTTGCGCGGTTTGAAGGCTGCTACAGAATCACCAGCTCTTATCGCTGTCACAGGCAAATATCATGGCCTCGGTAATCGTGTTCGCGTGGTTCTTGGCTGCCGGACTCTAGCGCAAGCGGAGGGGCGTTCCTTCGCTTACACCTGGCCTACCGGACCAACCTTTGGTGCACGTCTAGACCAATTGTGGGAGTTTGATGCGCCTGTGGTCCCGCTCCCCGTATCTAGACTTCTGGCTTTACGTAGTCCGTATGTCAACCACTCATTGGACTGGCTGGATGCAGATGCTCGGACACAGCGTCTATGGCAAATTCGAACCCCTCATGCCATAGTGCTTCCAACGAATTTGCCGTCATGGGAAACTGAACTAAGAAAACTGACGCCCACCAAGGAAGTGATCCGGCTCATTGAGAGTGCCGCCAATGATGGTCCATCAGTCCACCGCGGCTATGTGGGTGTCATGATCAGGACGAAGTCCAATGCCCACGCATTGACTCTGAAACATTCACCTCTGGAGTGGTATCTAGAAAGAATGAGTCAGTTACGCGTCATGTGGCCGGATGTACCTTTTTATGTGTGTGCAGATACGCCAGAAGCATTCCTTAGAGCGCAACAAGCGTTCAGTGGCTGCTTCGGAACGGAAGATAAAGGGAAATATAACAGTCTTTCCGCCTTGCGAGCCTCCGTCGCCGATCTCTACATGCTGGCGGGATCTTCCCATCTACTGGGACCCCACTACTCAAGTTTTCCCGAGCTTGCTCAATTACTTGCTGGGGCCAAGCTGCGGCTAGAAACTTCCATGACTCCGGAACAAGAAGTCCCCACCACTACTTCTGGACTGAGTGTTGCCGCGAATCCTACGCGGCCCTTTGAGCGGACTTTGGTGCTCTGAGCCACCCATGCCATCAACTTCTAACCCCACCCAACCACAGGATGGCCTTGGTCGCCGGGCAGTAAGAGGAGCAAGCGTTACAATCGCCGGGCAGGGCGGACGGATCCTCATCCAACTATTGTCAGTTGTGGTCCTTGCCCGGCTCTTAAGTCCCAATGATTACGGACTGTTTGCCATGGTTATGGCGGTAGCTGGCATCGCCGAAGTCTTTCGGGATTTCGGGCTTTCCCAAGCCGCTGTCCAAGCCAAATCCCTTAGCGAGGAACAGCGTGACTGGCTATTCTGGATCAACTCAGCGATTGGGCTCGCACTCTCGATCATCGTTTTCTTTTCATCTTGGGCAATTGCGGGGTTCTTTGGACATGCCGAACTGGTTCAACTCTCACAATCCATCGCGGTAGTTTTCCTCATCAACGGAATTGCCACCCAGTTCAGGGCAAGCCTGACCCGTTCACTTCGCTTCACTGCGCTTGCTTTGATAGACCTCACCTCATCAGCCATCGGTTTGGGAACAGCCATTCTCATGGGAGTTTTGGGCTTTGGTGTTTGGGCGCTGGCCGGGCAGCTAATCATCCAAGCTATTGTTGTGCTTCTGGTTTCGGCCGCCGCTTGCCGTTGGTTGCCGCACCTGCCACGTCGTGGCGTTCCGATAAAGGCGTTCCTACGCTTCGGAGGGCACATGGTAGCAACCCAAATCATCACATATGCAGGTAACAACGCTGACACCGTCACCATAGGACTCGCATTTGGTCCGGCTCCCTTGGGAATTTACAACCGGCCGTTTCAATTGGTCATGAACATTGCCAATCAGCTTCGCGCACCCATCACCAACGTGGCGATCCCCATACTCTCGCGATTGCAGGAGGCACCGGAGAGATTCTGGAAATTTGCTCGAGTCGGACAATCCGCTTTGGGCTATTCAATAGTTCCAGCACTGGCCATAGCAACAGGAGCAGCACTTCCTGCTACCGATATACTCCTCGGACGCGAATGGCTTAGCTCTGCGCCCATACTAGCCTTTCTGGCGGCTTCAGCGGCACTTCAAACACTCGGCTACTTCGGCTACTGGGTTTACGTTGCCAAGGGCATTACGGGTGCACTGTTCCAGTTCAACCTCGTCAGTGTCGGAATCAAGATCGCTTGCCTAGTCATCGGAGCTCATTGGGGTGTCACAGGAGTCGCAGCTGGCTATTTCATCTCCGCGATAGTTTCTTGGCCGCTTTCCCTGATTTGGATTGCTAAGACAATCCAAGGAGTTCCGATCCGGATGTTTACAACTGCATTCTTACGGATGGGCGGACTGGCCACCGTCGCAGCGGGAGCGGCTTACATGGCAACAACGTGGACGGCCAATTTCGGGTCGTGGGTTCAAATACTCAGTGCGTCGGGAGCCGTAATCGTTCTATACGCGGCGGCATTGCTGATTCCAGCGCCGCGCCGCGATATGCGCGAGCTGATCGGGGTGGCGTTCATGCTGCGCCGCGAAAAGGCTCAGCCGTGACTCTAAATCGTATAGTTGGCTCAGTTCACCGGCACGGAAATTTTCTTTCCGTGTTATTCCCCATACTGGTGGTGTCCTGCTTTTCACTCATCTCGTCTTTACGACGACCTCTGTGGCGCGATGAATTCGCAACTTGGTCATTTGCATCACTGAATATTGACGATCTTCCACGTGCAGTTTCCCACGTTGATACAGTGTTGGCGCCCTACTATTTCCTCGTCCACTACGTATATTCAGCGATACCCAATGACTTCGGCCTACGGCTTCTGTCCATAGTCGCAGCAACAGCAGCCGTAGCATTCCTTGCTATGATTGCGCTGCGATGGTGGGGGCCAGCACCCGCATTCGTAGCGGGCATGCTCTTGGCTCTGAACCCACTATTTTTTCAGATGGCTGCTACTGCCAGACCATACGCACTGGCAACGATGTTTGTCGCCATGTCTGGCTACTTCCTTGTGAAAGCAATCTCGCCAGGCCCTCATGTCTACGCCTGGATTGGCTATGGGATCGCTCTCTCTGGCGCCGGCCTCATGCATCTCATGGCGCTACTAGCCATTGGGTCAACGTCTGTTCTCGTCATTGGCATCAACAAAACAAAGGTGTTGACGTGGCTCTGCACCACGCTTATCGGCACATTATTCATCGCACCAATTGCAGTAGCAGCATTTTCTCAGCGCGGGCAAGTATCTTGGATCCCAGTCCCCAACTATCGAACGATTATTGGCTCATTGGCCAGCCTGATCGTTTTTACAAAAGACGGACGCTTGACGTGGTTTGAGGCCCTCGCTCTTGCCTTGGTATCAATTGTGCTCGCAGGCGGAGTGCTGCTTTTATTCATAAAGTTCAATGGTGCAATGCGTCGCCAGGAGATGAAGAGGTTTAGCTTTACGCTCACCCTCTTCGTGTTTCCGTGGCTGGTCCTAACGGGTGAGTCCCTTCTAGCTGCACCTTTCCTACGCACCACCTACCTTCTGCCTAGTATCCTCGGACTCTCACTGGCGCTGGCCGCCGTCGCGCATTATTCCTTCACTGACACGGGACCGAACAAGACTGCACACTCTATGACGTCAGCTCGCCCGCGAAAGTTGCGCCAATGGCCTGCAGTCGGACTCGCCGTGGCTACTGCTACGATATTTGTGCTTTCCGCGGCCACAACTGCCACGGCCCTGCGGGCGTCGTGGTGGGTAGACGACTTCCCTGCGCTTGCCGCCGCCTTGTCCTCGAAATTATCTGTAGGCGACAGCGTTATTTTCCTCCAGCACTACAGCGAGACGGGCGTCAACGCCGGGATCGCGTACGCGACCCACGACGCAAGTTTTGGTAAGACACTTCAAGAGAATCTAATAGCAGGTACCCAGCCGGTCATCGAATTCAGGACGATAGTCTCCATAGACCCGCTTCTAACCGTCGAAAGCACCGCTCCTTCCTCCTCTTCCCCAATGTATGTCATCTACACCAGAGGAGGATTTGGTCCAGTAGAAATTCACGAACTCGCTGCACTAAAGATCAATTGTTCAGAGGTACCCGTTGCAGGATCAAGTCAATCCTTCGGTTTGCTCAGGTTGGATTCTGGGCGCTGCACTAAAGAAGAATAGAACCATCCTGTTCCCGAAGTTCGATTGACTCTTTCGCCTAGAGCCCTTTTTCCAATGCGGCGTGGTGTTCCACTCAACATGAGTAAGCGCCCCAAGCACACTCTGCCAAGCAAACTGCCCCAGCCAGTTGCAGGATGCACCTCGGCATTGTCCGAAGTACCGCCTACAACTGCCCGGGGCAGCATGGGACTTAGTCATTTAGTTCATCGGGATCACTGCCAGGTTACCAATCTTGAGCGTAATGGGACCATTGGTCGTAGCCCCCGGCAAATAGGCTTTCAGGGCCACTGTGCCGCCAACCTGCAGCGTTGGATCACTGCTCGTAGCTGTCACGAACCAGGTTGCAGGCTCAGTTTGTCCATCCACCCAAACCTTCGCCCGGATCGTGGTGCTAGCTCCGGAAGTTACCGACTGGAAACGAACCTGCAATTTCTGATCGGCTTGCTGTGAATAGCCCGTCAGAGGTCTGTCCGCCAGCAAAGTCTCAGCTGTGCCTACGACTTTGCCAAGCCCAACATTGATGGCACCCGAGGCCATGAATCTCAATTTCAGCCGGTACTCTCCAGCCGCGGATGAATCAACTCCGTAGTTGAGTTGCAAAGTCGAGTTTGCAACTTTGTCCGTACCTACGGTGAAGGTCGAATCACTATTGATAGCGGCGACCCCGGACAAAGATGTCTTGAGGGTCTGACTTGGGGCCATCACTATGTTTCCGGTCCCACCCGCGACGGAAAGCCCATAGGTTCCACTCCACGTGCCACCCGTCTGGGAAGCGCCCCAGCCTGACGCAGAAGTTCTCGCAAAGTCATCCCTTGCGATGAAAGCCTGAGTGGACACTTGGATTGCCTGAACTGCCACGGCGCTGCCCTGCATGCTGTCCTGAACGGTCAGCTTCACAGTGTAACTTCCACTCGTTGCATAGGTATGTTGTGCCGTCGCTGAAGCACCTGGCGGAGTCCCGTCTCCCCAGTCCCAAGAATACGTAAGTGATGCCCCGTCGCTAGCCGTTGATCCTGTGGCATCAACTGAAAGT
The DNA here is from genome assembly GCF_020905375.1 of Arthrobacter cryoconiti. Lineage (GTDB taxonomy): Bacteria > Actinomycetota > Actinomycetes > Actinomycetales > Micrococcaceae > Specibacter > Specibacter cryoconiti. The sequence continues at coordinate 290,589 of NZ_JAJJBU010000003.1, read as the reverse complement.
ACCAGAGCTGAAGGCGTCGCGACAAAGGACGCGACGGGGGCCGCATGCGTTGCTGTGATAGCCGTTTGTACCCCTTGACTAGCAACTCCCGTTGAATCAGTCACCACCAGAGTCGCAGTGAATGTTCCGGGGGCCAGATACGTGTGTGTGGGGTTCACTAACGTGGACGTAGTGCTATCCCCGAAGTCCCATGCATATCCGCTGATAGACGCCCCATCGCTCGCAGTTGAAGCACTTGCATCAAATGCCGTCGTCATTCCCGTCGTGGTGTGGTTTGCCACTGCCGTTGGCGGCTGATGAGGTGCAGCAACCACCACCGATTGAGATGTCGTCGCTGGAACACCAGCCGCATCTTTCACGCTCAGAACCACAGGATAGGTTCCGGCCGCGGCATAGTCGTGTGTCACCGTTACCCCTGTGGCGTTGGTTCCGTCCCCAAAGTCCCATTCATAGGATGCAATAGTCTGGCCTGCCGAAGGAGTCGACGCAGTCGCGTCAAAGGCGATCCCTAATGTCCCCGGCACAACCGATGCTGTGAAAGACGCAGTCGGAACGCCCTGACCTGTTCCCAGCGCATAATGCGAGGCCACCTGTGATGGAGTAAGGGCTGTGTCGTAGACGGCGAAATTATCCAGCGAACCGGCAAAGTAATCACTTGAGGGTTGATTTGGCCAGCCGTTTAGATTGTCACCGCCAAGCCTCCAATATCCTTGGTAAGACTGCGCTGTAGTCGTCTGCGGATCTGAACCAACAAGGTTTCCATCCACGAACAACTTCATGCCGTCGCTTCCTTGTTCGGCAACCAGGTGATGCCATTGCCCGTCATTGAATGCAGCCGTGGACGTGAGCGTCTTCACTGTCCCGGGATACGTTCCAAACGTCACCTTTCCGTTGTTTAGCATGTAAACGTGCCTGTCATAACTCGACGACGCTGAATTGGCAGATGAACCGAACCCAACGATCTTTCCACCCTTGTTGGTGGTGGTGTTGAACCAAACCTCGGTGGAAAACGATGAACCCACGGTCAGAGCATTGGATGTACCAATAATCCCCTTATTTGTCCCATTGAATGTCGACGCAGGTGAGTTGTCCCCCGAGATCGCACCGGGTCCGGTGCCAGAAACTACTCCGGTACCTACGTTTCCGTTGTTCGCGCCGACCCAATCCGCGGCTGCGGTGGAGGCATTGCCACCAAGCGGCCAAAATAGGGATGGTCCGTCTCCGAGCACCTGCGCTACATATGGACTTGCTGTAGCGCTGCTGACCTGAACGGATACGGGAGAACTTGTGACGCTGTTTCCATCGGGATCAGTGGCAACAATCGTGTAGTTTTGCGTCGATCCAGCAAGTAGACCCGTGTCTGAAAGCGTGACTGCTGGCATGTTCCAGTAAGTCGATTGGACGGTTGCCGTCGCAACGGGCGTGGATGTTCCTGAGCGCATCAGTTTGTAGCTCAAGTTAAGGTCGTCACGATCCCAATTTGCGGGAATGGACACCCGAACGGCCCCTGCTGCCACCGATCTAGCACTGGGTGTCCAATTCGCTGTTGAGATCCGGGGGCCTTGTTTTGCGCCTCCCGGCGGTTGCGCAGCAAAGCGGACCAGTCCTTGCTGGCGTTGATTGTTTACTCCCACAAATTCGCCACCCACGGAGATAAAGCCTCCGGTGCCAACAATCGAGAACCCTGCCTGTCCCATTCCGGTTGCTGAGCCAGTTATCCAGTCCGGATACCAGTCAACAACGGCTGGTGCCGGATACCCGCTCCAATCTACGTAGATGTTGTTCACCCAAGGGCTCCGGCTTAATGTTCCCTTCGGTGCTGCCGTGGTTGCACTTGCATTGCGCATATTTTCGGGCTGTTTTTGCACCATTCCGCCTGCAGACTCACAGGCGTGCTCATGGCTGGTCGTGTAAACAGTGGTTCCATCCGAGTAGACACCGTAGTGGTCACCGTGGCAGTCCGCAATCCAACGTACATCTCCGGTTGCAGGGTCTGCGGAAAACGACCCTTCAAGATTACCGACGGTGGCATCAGCAAAGACCCAGCCAGTTCCGTAAACAGCATTTTGATCGATGGAAAGAGCCCAAATGCCGGCTTTGCCTGCATTTGATCCTGTCCCCCACCCGTTTTTGACAATATTCGTCACCGCCCAGGGCAGAAGTGCGCCCGTCGTCAAGTCAAGAGCGGCCAGTCCGCGTTCGGAAACACCATTGATCTGTGAAAATCGCCCAGCCACAATCAGCTTGTCTTTTTGGGGTGTCAGAGTCATTGCATCCACCTGCAAATCAGAGGTTGGAGCCCAACCAAGCAGTCCCCCCTTAGTGTTGAATGCCGCAAAACCTTGCCGTTTGACTCCATTACCGGCACCAATGAGACCGCCCACGTAGACGGCGGTATCAGTCACTGCTATCGCGTTGACGTAAGAACCTCCTACTGCTCCTTGAAAATTAGGAACAAGTGTCCCGCTTGGAAGATCGAACGCGGCAAGGTTCCACCGCGTCTGGCCATCCACAGAATTGAAGGTGCCTCCCACATACAACCTGGTACCGTCCGGAGACGCTTTGATCGACTTCACCGTTCCATTGATCAAAGGAGCAAACGATGTGATGACGCCCGTGGTGATGTCATAGGAAAGTATGTTGCTCCGTGGGATCAGACTGGTCCCTGGTGCCGCACCGGCTGGCCTAGCGTTGCTAAACGAACCGCCTGCAAAGACAGTGTTGCCCACAACTTCTTGTGTCCACACCACTCCCTGATCAATCTGGACAGTGGGCAACTGATCACTCGTGACCGTAGTGCTCGAACGTTGCTCTATTGGTGCTGGTCCAGGCAAAAGTGTGTCAGCTGAGGCTGGCGCAACCAAGCCAACTAGTAACAGACTGAGCGTTCCAATAGCCATTGTTAATGCCAGAACAGCGTGCCTATATGGGCTTATTCTCGGTTTCATTCTCACTCCGTTGAGGGGCTCATGGCGTATCACGGGACATCGCCAGTAAATTGTGCACGGGCAGATCCTGCAAGATATTCAACAGTGAAGTTGAGTCCTTGACGATCGCCGATGGGGACAAGGAAGACATAGGTTCCTTGGTCGGTTGCGTCTGGTGCAATGTCACCTGAAAACGCATGATAAGGATCAGAGGTGGTGGGCATACCAAGATTGCCGTCTTTTTGTAAAAGAGTAGCCACTACCGAATCGACATTGATCGGGCTTTTTGACCCATTGTGAATTGATACCGTAAAAGCAATTGCAGGTCCAGAAATCTCTCCTGGTGTTTCGGCCTTAGCGTCTATGGCACTGGCCTTCTGAACGTTGATCGTAATATTGTTTTGCACATCAGCTGTTGCATCCAGAGAAACAGCAACCAACGGTCCCGGAGGAACGCTGGCGATCTCATCAGACAACGATGCTGCCGCAGGTGCGGGAACAGCAGTGGAGCGTCCAGTCGCTGAAGGCGGTGGCGCCACAGCAGCCGAAGGTGCCGGTGACGCAGCTCCGTATACGCCGGCTGACGGAGATGCACTGTTACTAGTCGGTGCGGTGCAGCCCGCCAGCATTATCGAGCCTGTCGCCATAACGAACAAAATGGACGTAAGAAGCAGCCTTCCTTGCTTCACCCTCGAACCGGTGCGGCCACTTGCTGATCCGGAGTTCGAATAATCGGCGCCAGTCAAATAGATGATTCGGTCGTCGCTACTCGCCGCACCTTTACAACCCCCCTTCTTCCTTCTTATGAACATGAGCCTTCTCCTTTAACACTTCTAGTGACATGACCAGTCGCCATGTTTTTGTTTTTTTGTATTTCTTTCATCATTTGCCAGCCGAAAAAAATCCCCTTAATATAAGCACGAAATGGTGCAATACTAGAAAGGAACTGTCGCCTACCACCGCCCAGTAGGATCTCGTATGAGACTCGAGGAGTAGCACGAATCCAAGATTTCAATTGCGCGTCGTCGCCATGTTTTGCAGCGTAGATAAGACGATTCCGAATATTATAAAAATAATAAACTTCGGATTTGCTGCCAGGTCTTCCTGCACTCTTCTGCGTGCCTCCTTCATCGTGCACCGCACTTGCATCCGTAAGAACAGCTAGGCGTCCTCTCTGCCGCACCACGCGTCTTGATAAATCGACGTCTTCCCAATACAGAAAATAGTCTTCGTCAAATCCGCCGACGGACTCCCACATGTATTTAGAGACAGCAAAGCAAGCGCCTGAAATCCAAGGTTCGCTGGGGCCTGCAGGCAAAACCCGCCGCCGACTGCTTGCTACTCTGCCGGAATTTGTATAAAGATCCATACCGTCAAACCAAACAGCGCCCGAGCTGGTTCGAATAATTGGTGATACCATCACATTTGGATCATCAAGAGTAGCCTGAATCAATTTGAGCAAATTTTCCGGCGAAACTCTGGCATCAGGATTTATAACCGCCATTGATGCCAGGCCCAAGTCAAAAGCATGGCGAGCACCAACGTTCACGCCAGCACCGAATCCAACATTTTCGTCAAGCTCGAGCACAGTCCAGTTTTCCACCACTCCCAATTGCCGCAGTTTCTGCCGCTCTGAGTTCGTCGTGAAGTTATCAACCACGATGATTAGTCCGTGATGAAGACCAAGGTTCATACCAGCGAGATTCTCGGAGAGCAGATGGCTAGACCCGTAGTTGACTACAATTAGGGCGAATTGAATGGCTTGTGTCTTGTCCAAGTCAGTCATGTCGAGCACCTACTCGAACACCCAATTGCCGCAAGTGTGTCTCCATCTCTTGACTCCACACGGAGCCTCCCTTGAGGCCCAAAGCAACCCTAAAGGCACTCACATGTTGGGCACCCATTGTCTCCCACGACCGAGCATCCAGATTGGGCTCTACAACAGGAGGTTCGGCACGCAGCGCTAAGATTGCCGCATCGATGGCTTCCGCCGTGATGACGCCATCAAAAAGGTATATCCACCCAGGTCCGACTTCCTGTGAAAGTGCGCGATTAACTTCCGTGTCAGGAACTAGAACAGGGCGGTTTAGCGACAAAGCGGCTAGTGCTGCTCCCGAATTATGCATAAAGAGATAAGGCAATATAACCAGCTCTGCCAGGGTGACAACCGAGACCAGCTCCGTATCGGAGAGAAACTTGAAGTCGAAGCTCACCCCGCTGTCACTGCCGGCGCGGCTTATAAGTTCTTCTTTGAGTGACGGCGTCGATGGGTTCCCGGAAACGGACAATGTAAGGCCAGGCGTCAATGTACCTAGAAAAGATGAGACAAGACCATCGACTCCTTTATACCGGCGAATTAGACCGAAATAGGTTAGACGCCCACGCACCTGTGAAATATGTATAGCCGGCGTGAACCACTCCCGGTAATGCCCATGAGGAATGACCATGGAACGTTCAGTTGCGGTCTCCTCAGCCGCATCATTGAGGCAGATGTCCAATGTGGTCAGACGGTCAAACCATCGATCAAGAAATTCTTCGCGCCGGTTCAGTCCACTGGGCCTAGCAATGTTATGCCGGGTTCTTACAAGCGCAGTTTTCGTCAACTGAATCCGAGTGAGGATGCCTGCCGTCAGGATCTGGCGCCGGAGGCTTTTCAACGGCGAACTTCCCCGGTAAATAACCTCGGGCCAGTGCACATGAAAAGCGTCGTATTTTCTGAAAATTGCTCCTGCGAAAGAGAACAATAACAAGTCGCAATTGGGTTCACTCGTTAGCGACTGAGCAAGCTGGGCTATGTACGGATTCGTCGTTGGGCGTGGCATTGCGAACGACTCCATCACACGGAGCGGTTTCATCGGGGCACCGTCGAAGTTGAACCTCTGACGTCGCTGGTGATGAACCGAAACTTTCCGCCCTGGGGTGCAATTGCCTGAACAATTTCCAGTCTTACGGCCGCTTCTGAGCCAACATTGGCTCGCAGCCCTGCAAGTCTGGACTGTGCCACCTGAACGGCATCGGGATGTTCACTCAACAGGCAACGGACAACGATCGAATAATCTTGTTCCTGGTGGATTTGAAACTGGCGGACATAGACGTCAGCGCCCGCATACAGTCCCGTCAGTCCTCCTAGAATCACCTTCCCGCTCGGGAGGACCAAAAAGTCAGATGTCCGACCGCGGACCTGACTAATTCTGTTGTGCGGACGCCCACAAGCACACGGACCATCAATGCGGGAAGCCACGTCGCCAAGTTGATACCGAATGATTGGAAATACTCTATTGTCGAAGTCGGTAACGACCAATTCTCCGTCTCGATCGTCAAGAACGGGAAGTCCGTCCTGAACGATTTCAACGTTCTTAATATCGTCGAATGTATGTAGACCAGATTGTTCTTGACACTCACCCGCGATCCAGTTTGCTTCCGTCGTCCGATAGTGATCGTAAACTGGTGCGTCGAAGTACTCTTCGATTTCTACCCGTTGGGCCTGAGAAAGCGGACCGGCTGTCACGGCCACAGCTTTGGGACGAGCAAGAAAAATACCTTTTTCTGCAGCTATCCGGGTGAGTGCTAAAATCCCACCAATATAGCCGATCAAAAATTCTGGTTTGTTCCTTTGCCACGCATGCGCAAATTTCCTCACGGCCTGATCACTGATGTCAAAGGTGTCTAGCTGGATTCGTCCTGCAGGCCACCACAGTAATTGCTGCTTCCAATGTGCAGACTTCGTCCGATAATGGCGGTCAATCACCGCTGTGCTCATCCACGGTTCCAGTCCCCACCAATTCTGCAACCGCCATTCAAAGGCTCTGGCAGGCACACGCAAGTCTCTATACATCTTCAGCGGTTGGCCAGTACTTCCACTTGATACGGAAAGTACGCTGTTTGCCACCGTCCGTTCATCCGAGACAATACTGTCAAAGTTTTCGCGCAGTAGTTCCTTTGTTGTCAGCGGTAATTCGTAAAACGCGGCGGGGTCCTTCAAGTCTCCAACCGAAAAGCCGTGTCCGTGATAAAAATCGGAATAGAATTTCGAATGTTCCATGGCGAATCTAGCAATTGCTATCGACCTATCGGTCTTCAGGCCCTTGAGAGCATCGGGCGTGATCGAATCAGACGTTAGGAGATTTTTCCATGCCGTCCGACTTCCCGGCACCATGAATCTAGACCGTGCCGCAAACGCTCCCCGTTGAACTGAACCTAACATAGCAACAAATCTCCATAAACTATTCTTGCACCGAATTATTGGACTATCAGAGAAAGCTCTAACTGCGACTCTTTGGATCTTCATCGAGCCTCTTTAATTCAATAAACCATTTACGTGCTGCCAGTACAAAGAAGCATAGCGTCAGCGCAGTAATCAAGGTGTAAATAATCAGAAATACTGGTAAAAAACCGAACAAGAGAAAAGTAATACACAAGATCCCGTAGTCCATAGGTAGGACCATTAATGATCTCGTCCACAGGGGAATATCTCCTGCCGATTTTGAAGTCATCTTCGTCGGTTCATGTTGACGTCTCAACTGTTCAGTCAAAATCATTCCGAAAAATAGACCTGAGCCAGATACGGTCGCCACTAGCGGAACCACGAGCCACCAAGAAGGTACAGAATTGAAACGAAAAAGACCCACCATCAATGCCAAAGGCAGAGCCGACACCTTCAGCGCATCGACCATATGATCGAGCCACTCGCCGGCGACACTTCCCCGACCTAGAAGCCGGGCTAATTGTCCATCCGCAGAGTCAAGGGCATACCCAAGTACTAAAAGAGTCCCGACCGTCCCACCGAGCAGCACAGTTGGGGGCGCGACAGCCAACAGGGTGATGGCACAAAATGTCATCAGCGCACTGATCCCCGTCACGGCGTTCGGGCTCAGACCCGCGCAATATGCTAATCCAGCCAGATACCGTCCTAAGCGCCTGTTCACGAAACGTGAATATGCGGGTGCGTTCTGCCCTGTGTACTTGCGCCCCGCTGACAACCGTCGAATGGCTTCGGTATACCCGTATCGCGCGTTCGAATGAAGTTCCGAATCGATGTTCGATGTACTCATGATGTGCGCTCTCCCAACAAAAGCGGACGCGATCTGGCTTGCCCCATATTTTGGTTACCTGAGATATTCACAGAGCACCTTCCTAACTCCACCGCGGAATTGTTCAGTACTCTGACGCACTCCGGCGGTTTCCGAGTCTTGGGAAACCAATCCACGGTAGTGGCCCCAATTTTCGTACAACATAACAATTGCGTCAGTAATCGCAGCTGGATCATCCGGTGCAACAAATTGAGGCGCGCCGTATCCGCCAGCAGCCTCAATGAGGCCTGGTTTTTTGCTAACGATGAGTGGCCGCTCGGCCAGTATTGCTTCTACCGCGGTGTTACCAAACGATTCGTCGGCCCGTGACGGCACGATTGCGATGTCGGTCCGATCCAGATAGGCCCAAACATCACTTTGAAAGCCGTGCATGGTAATGGAAGACCGTACATTTAGGTGGTTGATCAGCTGCCTCAGGTCTGTTTCAAATGCCTCGTTTCCAGGATAAGTAGTACCGACAATGTCTAAGTGAACAGTTACCCCCCGGTCCCGCGCACATTTGACAGCTTCAATTGCCACATCCACACCTTTTCGATGTGAAACTCGGCCCACGTAGAGCATATTCAAGGACCCGATAATCAGCTCCCGTGGTGCAGTCTTTGTCAGTGGACCAGCGACACCGTTGAGTACTACTGATATTTTTTTGCTCAATCTTGGGATATCACCCACGAGTACGTCAGACGTAAAACGACTATTCACAATAATTTTTGTCGATAGCAGGAGTGGAGTGGAGAGCATTAGGCGTTGAATTTTAGGAATTGATTTCTCTGCCTCATGAACGTGGGATACTACTGGCAGCCTAAAAATACGCGCCAAGATAGTCCACAGAGGTATGGTTAGTGTATTAACATAAATAATTTTTGGTTTTGCAAGTCGAATTAGTCTCCAACCGCTAATTAGACCCGTTATTGTTTTAGTCGCGAGCTGTAAAATACCAGTTATCGTTAATAGGCTTTTTCGAAGCACGGGAGTCGAACAATAAATTACTCTCACATCGCGGCTTTCCAGCTCCTGAACAAGTGGGCCCGGACCGGGAATAGTAACAACAATGTCTAAGCCGTCCGCAACACAGCAATCAACCGCTTCCAAAAATACTCTGTCCGCACCATACAGATCCGCACCCGGATGTGCCATGAGAATTACTGGACGTCGTTCATGGTCAGAGGCAGCGGCCTGTCGGGATGGTCCGCGAGTGAACAGTGAGGTGATCCGTCGGAAGTTGATACTCATTTCACTGCCTCCTGCTCTTTGTGGATTCTTGAAGTCTCTCTCGTGTCAGCATGGGAGCTCATCCCCACGCCGACGCGTATCGGCGTCCGCTGCTACGTTGACCGTGGCGCCCGTCAGCAACCATTTGCTGGCAAAGCAATTCATATTTGCCGGCGACCATGTCCCAGTCGTAGAGGCGGGCGCGCTCAAGCGAGGCGGCACTTCGCTTAGCTGAGTCATCCGTGTTCGTCTCTGCGAACTCCACCAAGGCGCTCACATCCTGGGGTACTGAGAAATAGGCACCGGCGTCCCCAAGAACTTCTTTGTTGAACACCACGTCAAAAGCATTTACAGCAGCACCTGCACCCAGAGCTCGCAAGAGTGAAGGATTGGTCCCGCCAACCGAGTGTCCATGCCAGTAGATCGCAGCGTTGGAATAGAGCTCGTTGAGGAGCTGCTGATCCCACAGGCCACCGAGCAAGTGGACCCTGTCATCACAGAGGTCGTGAATCTTTCGGCTGTATTCTGCTGCGTAGGGAGCCGACCCGACCACGACGAGTGGAAACCGTGCATGGCTGTTGACGTAACCCTCTACGATCAAGTCCACATGATTTTCGGGTTCGAATCTTGCAACCACCAAATGATAACGGCCGGCAGCTAGTCCAATTTCGGCCAATCTGCGCGAACCTACCTCGGACAAAATCGGTGCACCATAGGTGATGAGGGATGTCTGTGCGTTGAAGGCATCCTCGTAATAGTCTTGGATCCCTACCGCGTCTGCAATGAGCGCATCAGACCATCGGACGGCAAGTGCCTCTGCCAAACGGTAGTATTTCTTCCCAAGATTCCCCCACTTCGCCCGTTTCCATTCGAGTCCATCCACATGGGTGGCGACGGGAATTCGCGCAGCTCGCAAAACCGGCAGCAGCGGGGCGTTGGCAGCATTAAAAACAATCGCAGCGTCAACTCTGTGGGCCATAAGATGCCCCACAGACAGTGCTGTGTGAACTAAAGTTTCCATAGACCGCTTCTGTGGCGCCGGTAGATGAACCAACTTCATGCCAAGGTACGTCGATGGGGCCGGGGAATCTGTTTTTCTTCTCCGGCAGTACACAGTCACCTCGTGTCCCATAGCCACGAGCCGTTTTCCAACTTCTTCAACACAAGTTTCGAAACCGCCGTATCGTGCAGGCACTCCCCTAGTGCCGATGAGGGCTATACGTAGTGGCTCAAACTTCCTAGTAATTTGATTCATTGCTTGAATCCCCCGATTCTTCTCTGATATTAAGACCGTGCGATGCCAGATAGTTCCGGCAACGCACCCTTTTACACACGGCGTTGGCGGGCCGAAGATTCCTCGTATTCAGAGGTAATAATCTCCAACGTGCGCCGCAGTACAGTGCTCGATGTGTGGACCGTGTATGGAAAATAAACAATCTCCACACCAACGGCACTAAAATCACGTTCAAGGGCGATTCCCTTGGGCGTACCTTTCCAGTCATCACCTTTGAAAAAGATGTCGAAGGGTTTTTCTCGCCAAGTATCGATCTTGTTCGGCAAGACTTCGGCAACGGCTTCGTCGACGAGGCCAATGTTGCGTACTATCTCCAAGCGCTCCACCAAAGGAATCACGGGTGAGTGTCCCTTCGTCTGGAGCAGAAGGTCGTCAGCCACGACGCCGGCAATCAAGTAATCACAGCGACTTTTAGCCTGCCGAAGCAAATTCAAATGCCCCACATGAAACAGGTCGAAGGCACCAGCCGCATATCCGATTCGCATTCCCATGGAGACTCCCATTTCTAGTAAGCACCTGCCGAACTTCGCATCGCCCTAAATGTCCTCCACAGGATCACGATGTCTCCCATGAATGACCAATTTTCAACGTAATAGAGATCCAAGCGAACGGCTTCTTCCCATTTCAGATCCGAGCGTCCGCTGACCTGCCATAGGCCAGTAATTCCGGGCTTTATTAACAGGCGTCGATGTGTGGGCTGCTCATAGTGGGCAACTTCAGTTGCCAATGGGGGCCTTGGGCCTACCAAGCTCATGTTTCCGAGCAAAACGTTCCAAAATTGTGGAAGCTCATCCAGCGAAAATTTCCGCATCCAGCGACCACACCGAGTTACCCGGGGATCGTTGGCCATTTTGAACATGAGTCCATCTGTTTCGTTCTGCTTCGCTAATCCAACGAGCTTTTCTTCGGCATCCACCACCATGGAACGGAATTTATACATCTTGAAGGACTCTCCGTTGCGTCCCACTCGTTCCTGCCGAAAGAATGCCGGCCCGGAGCTGTCCATCCGAACTATGAGTGTCAGAGCCAGGAGGACAGGAATCAGGACCAAAAGTGCAAATGAAGAGAGAATTATGTCCATAGCACGCTTAAAAATGTGCTTTCCACCTGAATATTGGGGAAGTTCCACATGCATTAGTGGCAAACCTTCTACCGGACGGAAATGAACCCGTGGACCGGCAATATTGGTTAGGTTCGAAGCGAGCACCAATTCTGTGGACAGATCTTCAAGACGCCAGCCGAGTTGCTGAATGGTTTCTGGGCCGCCAGGCAACGGGCCTGCAACAATCACTGCATCCGCTCCTGTAACCAACACCACGCGTGAAATATCAGCCATGGTGGATAACACCGGAATCTTGTACCACGGCGGCCGCAGTTCCATGGATTTATCAAGAGAAGAAAGCGCGGCGCCAGCTACCCGGTACCCTGCACTCAAATTCGTGCGCAATTGGTGAATGACGTATTCAACGTCAACTGCGCTACCAAGCACCACCACGTCGGAGAGATAGTTTCCGTTTTTGCGTTGTTTACTCAGCCATTGGCGCCACAGCCAGCGGCTTAGTAGTAACAAAGCGATGCCCAGTGGTAGGGCCACTGCAAAGAATCCACGAATAACATCAACTTTGAGGACGGCCATAACAATGGCCACGGAACCAAATACTCTAACTGTGGATCCAAGTACACGGCGGTACTCCACCACTCCACCGCCAAAAACACGCTTCTCACGGCTTCTGCATATTTCGAGATCGGCCATCCACAAAATAGCTATACCCACGGACAACCAAAAGTAGCCAACTTGTCCATAGCGTTCGCGTTCAGTTGGATCGTCAAGTCCAAACCGCAGCGAGAATGCTAGAAACGTCACGCTCGTGATGACTAGTAGATCGGTGATACGCAACCGCCAGCTATAGGCAGTCCACCAACGGCGTCCAGATTTGGCAATCTGGGCATCCTTTGAATGCGTGGTCTCGTCCCAGACGCTGTGCTTGTGGGAAACTGCCGTAGGCGCAGGCTTTGTGCCTATTTTGGGTGAGGAAACCCGATTGTTGCCATGCTTCTGTGTCTTGATGGTCGTCACGACAGCGACACCGGCTTAAACGGCAGCAGATGGTCAACGGCGTACATGGGGCTGCTTTTCTGGGCTCCGGATTGAGCCTGGAAATAAAACAAGGGAGCCGACGACGGCTGGGGGAAAGCCTTGGTCTCAGAAGGCTTATCCGTCGCCGGCTCCGAATAGGGAGTCCGTCCTTGAAGGACGGACAGGGTTTCCAACCTGGGGTTAGGGGACGGGAAGGTAACATCCGTCCTTTGGTGCGCCCCGAGGTTGAGATTTTCTCCCCCGGCAGGAAGCACCACCGTGTGCTGCAGACTAAACATTCGAGACCTCTTGAACTTGTACCCGGTGGGATACTTCAAGTTAACGGCCTCAAGGACGCGTACACACGCGTGGTGACTACCCGTTTAGTCGGAGTAAGGGTACTTAGAAACGGGGCAGTACTCGCTTAAGTACTTGCGTGACTACCCGTAAGTACTCGTCGGTACTCGGAGCTACTCGAATTCATACCTGTATTACGGCAAGACGAGGTCAAGCTCTTCCCTCGCAGCAATACCCAACTTTGCGTACGTGCGGTAGAGGTGACCTTCAACGGTGCGTACTGAAACGCCTAATTTCTCCGCGATATCCTTATCGGAGGCACCTGACGCCGCCAAAGCCGCAATTTCACCCTCCCTCTTGGTGAGCACAGCTTTGCTCTCCACTGATGACACCCCCTCAGTGACTCCTTGCGTAGCAGTTTCGCCGGTAGCGTGAGCTACCCGTGCGAGTCCGTCACGAGCCCTAAGCGCCACGTCTTGCTGGTGACTACCTAAGGAAAGGGCAAAAGCCTTGTGGAAGACTTTCTGCGCATGCTGATAAATGCGTGCTGAGAGAAGTTCCTCCCCCGCTTCGACGAGTGCCCGTGCGTTCCCGCTGGCCCAGACTCGAGCATAAGTGCGCACGGCGCCTGCCCACGGGCCTTGAACCTTGGCCGCAACACTGGCGAACCTGTCCATATAGCTGTCGGGATCGAATCCCACAGCTAGGGCCAGCGCGGTCAGCTCTAAGGTTAGATGTCCGCGTTTGGCGGCATCATCGGCCAGTCGAATCAGTCCCGTTAGCCCCTGACCATTTTTCTCTCGGTATTCAAGGGCTGCAGCAGCGAAGGCTTGTTCATGAATCGAGACAAGATACATGCAATTATTAGCCCCCGACGGCGTCAAATTCGGCGCTGTAGCATCTAAGTGACCGGTACCCGCCCCAGCGTACATAGCCATGGCCGTGCACAGGCCCAGCATCTGCTGTGGATCACTTTGTTGAAGAGACACGATCCCTGATCGTAATACGGGTAAAGCCGAACTCATCCGCCCCTGTCGAAGCATGACCATGCCCCGTGCCACGTCGATGCTACCGCCGAAGGAAATCGTCGCAGGACCCATGTCCACTGAAAAGTGCGCCAAGATTTGTTCAGCTTGCACCCAGTCCCCCGCAAGCAATGCTGCAACTTGGGAGCGGGTGACGATCATTTCAGGCAGAAAATAAACGTCGCGGTCCTCCTGATGGGTCATAGCCAAGGCCGAGAACGCTGCCGTGAGGCCGCTTTCCGGCTGGCCCAGGGCACTCAGTCGTTCTGACTCCATTGCCAGCGCAATTGAGCAGTGCAACTTATGATCTAACTCGTAGGCAGGGGCGGACGCGGCTAAAATTGTGCGGATGGGGCTGTCCATTTCCAAATAACGGCCTTCTCTGGACATCGTCAACAGCTCAAGGACAGTGGCACGCTCCTGAGTGATCCATATTATCTGCTCTGAATCATTCTCCGCAGACAGGGCAAGCTGTTCGCCATGACGACGTAAGTTCGCGGCATCCTCATAACAGGCTTTCAGCGGAAGGCCCATCGCCGCTTTAGCTGCGTTCATTAACAATCCACCAAATAGCAGATCGACTACGTTTGTGGCTTGTTTTTCCGCCGCCTCCAATAGTCCGACCGCTGCAGCATAGTCTCCCATGTTAAATTTCGCCCGCGCTTTGACACAGTTGGCACGGCTGAGAAATTTAGGATCCGTAATGGCCGACGCCAAATGCAATCCTGTCTCCGATTGGTACAACTTGCAGGCGAAGGTTCCCGCCTGCAACAGTTGTCCATCATCAGTTGGCAGGCCGCTATCCAAGGCCCACATGGTCCGGCGAAGGAGAGCCTCGGGGTTGGGAGCCTCGGCATTGAGTTTCTCAATGAGCTGGAGGTGAAGCCGGCGACTCTTGGTATGCGGCAAGGTGGCCCTAATAACGTCACCATATGCAGGGTTGATAAGGCGCAGTTGCCCTGGCTCCCACGCTGGCGCATGGACTATACGCCGACGTAGCAGTTCTTCAATCGCCTCTGCGCTAACGATTTCCCTCAAGGTGGCCGATTTCACGGGCTCTGAGAGCGCAACTAACGCCAAGGCTTCCTCCGCCGCTGCCGAGAGGTTCCGCAATTGACCGTGTACTAGGCCTTGCAACTGCACGCCATTCGGGAGCATTGCTGCGTCAGCCACCCAAGCGCCATTGCTTTGCGAGAGGTGGCCGTCCTGGTAAGCGTCGGAGATGATCAAGGACAGCAACAGCGGGTTACCAGCAGCCGCCGACCACATATGCCAGCTACTGCTGGGCAACACTCTTCCGCTGAGCATCGCACAGCAAAAATCATGGCCCTCACTCCGGGTTAGAGGGAGTAGCCGCATCCTTTCTGCCACCCCTTTAGACCATAAAGATGGAAGAGGCTCCGTCATTTCGCTGCCTGTACGATACGACGCTAAAAGCTTCACGCTGCCGACCTGCACCAAGTGAACCAGCAACTCGGCTGTGGGTTGGTCGATGAATTCCGCCTCATCCAAGATCACTAAAGGCGTATTTTGAGAATCATCTAAGTTGCCCGAATTATCAACGGCCGTCTCGGAGAAAAGTGCCAACATGTCACGGATCATCTCCACCGGTGACCGCAATGAAGTGGGACCACTCGCTCGCAAGTTTGCGGCCAAGACGCCAAAGGGAATTTTTGCCAGCGACGGGGTCCCGTGGATGGCAAGAACTGGCATATTACCGTGCGCCCGTTCGGCGACAGACTGCAGAAGGGTCGTTGCACCCAGACCCATATCAGATTCTAGTAACACGGCCCGGCAGGCCTCTTGGCTCAGATCCCGAATGATGGCTTGGAGCTCTTCATCGCGGCAAAAGGGGTGCACTAAATCCCGGCGACGCTCATTAGCAGACGGGCCATCCCCGTATCGATGGACCAATGCTAAAGCTCCACGCCCTGCTCAAGTTCGCCACGAGTAGTGACGCCCAACTTGCTGTACACCTGATAAAGGTGGCCTTCGACCGTACGGACGGAAACGCCGATGCGGTCGGCAATAGCCCTATTTCCGAAGCCACGTTTGGCCAGCTTTGCTATCTGAAGTTCACGCTGAGTCAGCTTCACCTGCTGGTTTGCCGGTGAGACCGGCAATACCGCCAGTTTCTCTTTCAGATGCGCTAGCCGCTCCCGAGCCATTCTGGCCTGCCCGTGTTGCCCATTGTCCCGCGCGAGATCCAGGGCCAGCACGGAGCAACGCGATTCCACAGCATCTAATCTGAGTTCCTGCGCCAAAGCCGCCGCCTCAAGCGCTTTACCTGCATCGCGGTCCTGGCAGCTCACGGCGAGCAGAACACTGATGGTAGCCATGGGGCCCTGCCGTCGAAGCGAAACCTCTTCCAGGAGCCGGTAGTCTTTCTCGGAGCCATGAATGGTGCTGCCAAAAATGGACATCGATGCGATCGTATACCGTTTCTGGGCGATGTCCTCACGCGCCGTATCCATCAGCTGATGGCTGGCTTGAGAATCATCAAGCCAGCGCATCGCCATCCAGCGAAAAAACAAAGACATAGAGTCATTCGTCCAAAGGGTTGGTCGCGTGGCATCTTCTGCGAGGGCCAAATGACGCAGCGCTTCAGTTTCATTGTTGATTTGCGCGTAGGCGAATGCCAGCGCCGAATAGGCCAGCGGCAGTGAATTGCGAAATTCCCGGACCTCCAACTGCGCCGTAGCTGCCAACAACACAGCCACCGCCTCCTCGCCCCGGCCTGCATATGTGTAGGACAGTCCTAATCTTAACTCGATCAGCCCACCGCTATACGACGCCAGCTGTGACAAACCCTCAAGTTCGTTCCTGAGCAGGTCAACGGATTCGCGCCACAGTCCACTCCAGGTCAAGGCATTATGCATGCCGTCCTTGCAGTAGTCGGCGAAACACAGCCCCTGACGCCCCGAGTCAACGGTTCCCAAGACTCGCTTGGCAAGAGCCACGGCATCGAGTTCCCGCCCCGTAGCTGCAAAAGCTGGAACAAGCAGAGCGGAGCAATTGAGTGCAAAGCCAGGATCGCCGTCGTCCTCACTAGCGCTCTCAAGTTCCTCGATGGCACCGGCATAGTCACCGCGAAATATCTGCTGCTCGAAGAACGCCAGTCTAAGAGTATTCTCAGCCGTCCGGATGCTTAGATGGGTAGCACTCCCGGATTCGCTGACTTGGGTGATCCGTTCATGCGCCGCAGCCAACACACCGGGAATCCTTACACAACCACCATCCACCCAGAGCAGCGCCCCGCACAACGAAGCCGCCCAAGCACAGTAGTCTTCCAGATCAAGTTCGGCTTGATCGGCCTCGGAGACTGTTTCCAGCTCCTGGAGTGCACGCTGGTAGTCAGCCAAAATCCTAAACGCCTTACTGCGCGCCTGGATGGCGTCGATCCTCAGGCGATGAGTGGGCGGGATTTGCGCAGTACAGCGAAGGGCCAGACCGGGGTCAAAGTTCCGCACAGCTTCTAGAGCTGCCGTTAAGGCCGCTTCTGGTGCCAGTACCAACCCAGCGTCCAACGACCACGCGGCCATGGACATGATCTCCGGCCCGTCCAATGCCTTAAGCTCCGAGCTAGCGCAGGCGGAGATCTCAGCCAGAAGAGTCGCTTTCCGCTCCGCGGACAGCCAGCCTCGAACGATGTCTGCCACATAGCGGTGAGTCAGGTAAGTGTGTCGCCATTTCTGAGAGCTGATCTTAAGAAAGCCCCGCTGCTCCATCTGGGCCGCGGTGTCTTCTCCGAGGGCAGATATCACAATCGAAAGTGGGGCTCTGCGAATCAGCGCCATCTTCTCAACGCCTACGCGGACAGTTTCATTCTCCCGGGCTAGGACCGAGGACACAATTTCAGATAGAGCACTGGCTGGATCCAAGTTGATGGGACCAGTGACGACCCAAACTCCACGCCGATGGCGTATGCCACCATTGGCTACCTGCTCATCAAAAAGCGCTTTGAGCACTAGAGGGATACCACTGCTTGCACTGTGTAGCGCTGTGACCGCCGACTCAGAGATCGCCGAATCTGTTGCCGAGGAAATAAGCTCCGCAACTTCCGCGCGGCTGAAGTATTCCAGTTGAACTTGATCCAATAAGCCGTCTTTATGCAACCAGAGCATGTCCTCGGGAAGATTGTTGAGGTCCCTCACCATAACGAGAATCTTGACGCAGCCGCTAATGACCAAATGCATGATCACGCCGAGACTCATGACGTCCAAGCCGGGTAGATCATCTATGATCAAGAGAACTTTTTTGCCGTTGGCCTCACTTTGCAGGAGGTCGGCGATGCCGTGAATGATACCTACGGGTGTCTCTAAGGCAGTTGTAGGTAGCTTGGCAACCAACAACGAAAGTGGGCCATAAGGAATCGAAGTCATGGTGGTGGAACCAAAAACTCTGACAACATGTGTGGTTGGGTTCAGTAACTTTTCAATATTTCGGGCCAACGCCGTTTTTCCGACACCCCAAGGACCGATGACCACAGCGCCATATCTTGCGGAGTTTTGGAGAATTTCTAAAACTTGGTTCGCTTTGTCATGACGCCCATACGGCGACCACGAATTACGATCAACCGCCCCCAGGGCTCCACGGGATGTACCTTCACCGCCCTGGACCCACGACTCAGGAGCGACAACTTTTTCCATTGTCATTTTTGAGACCCCGTTTATCATGCAAGAAAGCGGCCCTTAGAAACCGCGGTTGCTCCTAGCAGTGATTGTAACAGGACGAAGCAGGGATATCGATCAGTTTTTTTGGGAAGCGCTTGCCCATCCGTTCATCAAAAATCCACCTACTAGCCATCTTGAAGACAGGACCACGCAAGCCATACTGCGATGGGTCTTGAGCCATTGGGGTGGCAGCCACCGGGATTCAAGTTAGGTCTTGGCAGTGGAGACATCTATTTCAGCCCTGAAATTTTTGTTGCGCTGCCGTTAGGCCTTCCGCAATGAGAACCTCAACTGCGTCAGCACCAGCATCTATCAGGAACGGCAGCGTTTTGTTTTCCGTGGAGGAAAAATCCCTCAACACGTGGCTGGCTGCATCTCCACGCCCTGGGGGCCGCCCCACACCGACGCGCACCCGGTAGTAGTCCTTTGTGCCCATCACTGAGGAGATGCTTCGCAGCCCATTGTGACCGCCCTCACTGCCACCTTGTTTTAATTTGACCGTATCAAAAGGGATGTCAATCTCGTCATGAATGGCAAGCACGTGCTCGGGCAAAACGTCAAAGAACTTGGCAAGCACCGCCGTCGGCGCCCCATTGAGGTTCATAAAAACCGACGGTTTGGCTAACACCACCCTCGGTCCACCAACACTTAAACGCGTTTGGGCAATGAGGGCCCTCGCTTTGTGGTTCTTGAAGGTGACGCCATGGCGGGAAGCAAGTTCTTCAACCACCATGTAGCCAATATTGTGCCTGTTACGGCTGTAGCCGGGCCCGGGATTCCCGAGCCCGACTACAAGCCATGTAGTAGACATGGAGTAAAAGTTACTCTGCTGCTACTGCTGCGGTTTCCTCGTCAGCGGCAACGTTAGGCTCAGCCAAATGCGCGACCAACAAAGTGGGATCAGTCAACAGGGCAACGTTGGCCGGCAGGGTCAGGTCGGAGGCATAGATGTGCTGGCCAGCTACGCGCCCGTCCAGCTTGACTTCAACGCTGACAGGCAAGTGTGTGGCGTCTGCGGAAAGGCTGACGACCATTTCTTCCTGGTTGACGACGACGGACGGGGCCGGCTCGCCGGTGAGGATGATCGGGACGTCAACAACGACCTTCTCACCCTTCTTCACTGTCAGCAGGTCGATGTGCTCAACGATCTGGAGCAGAGGGTCACGCTGGATATCTTTGACGAGTGCCAAGTGAGCCTTGCCATCCACCGTGATCGTCAGCAAAGCATTGGCGCCGCGGATCGCACGCACGGTTGCGCGCTCCGGCAAGACGATGTGCAAGGGGGCTACGCCGTGGCCGTAGACAACTGCGGGGATCTGGTCTGCACGGCGGATACGACGTGCTGCGCCCTTGCCGAATTCGGTGCGAAGTTCGCCCGTGAGGTTCAAATCAGACATAGAAAAAGCTCCTTTTATCTTTGTGGTTCTTCGCGTGGACTAAACAGGCCTACACAATCCTTCAAGATTCAGGAGCTGTGGGACCTAGTCGATCACGGACGCAATATAAGCGTCCCTCGCCAAGGTTTACTTTCCAAGTTTAGCAGAGGATTCGCTGCCTCCGGACGCCGCTGGGCCGAACCGAACTCGGGTTCGGCGCCAGTGATCAAGTGGCACCGAACCCGATCCGGGTTTAGCGCGGAAGGAAAGTGGTTGGCGTTAGCGGGAACTTCTGCGCAGGCGCCAGCCGAAAATGCTAGGCGTTGCCGTCGAAGAGACTGGTCACTGAGCCGTCTTCAAAGACTTCCTTGATGGCGCGAGCCAACAGCGGAGCAATCGAGAGCACGGTCAGTGTGGGGAAGCGTTTGGCGGCCGGGATCGGGAGAGTGTCAGTGACCACCACTTCACGGGCACCACAGTTCGCGAGACGCTCAGCTGCCGGGTCCGAGAACACGGCGTGAGTCGCGGCGATAATGACGTCCTTGGCACCGGCATCCTTGAGCACGCGCACGGCACCAGCAATGGTTCCGCCGGTGTCGATCATGTCATCAATAAGCACGCAGGTGCGCCCGGCAACCTGGCCGACCACAGTCTTGGAAACCGCTTGGTTCGGCACCGTTAAGTCACGAGACTTGTGCACGAAGGCCAGCGGCGCCCCACCCAGGCGCTCGGCCCACTGCTCAGCCACGCGCACGCGGCCAGTATCAGGGGAAACGACCGTGACGGCGTCGTCCCCGACAACCTTACGAATATGCCCAGCCAGCAACGGGATGGCAAAAAGGTGGTCCACGGGACCGTCAAAGAAGCCCTGAATCTGGGCAGTGTGCAAGTCCACGCTCATGATGCGGTCAGCGCCGGCCGTCTTATAGAGGTCCGCGACCAGACGGGCAGAGATCGGCTCCCGGCCACGGCCCTTCTTGTCTTGGCGGGCATAGGGGTAGAACGGTGCCACCACGGTGATCCGACGGGCCGAGGCCCGCTTCATGGAATCCACCATGATGAGCTGTTCCATGAGCCAGTTATTCAATGGCGCCGGGTGGGCCTGAATGATGAAAACTTCTTTGCCTCGTACGCTCTCCCCCGAGCGCACGTAGATTTCCCCGTTAGCGAAGTCATAAGCAGACATCGGCAGCAGCTCAGTGTTCAGACAGCGCGCAACTTCCTCAGCCAGTTCAGGGTGCGCACGGCCTGACGCCAACACCAGTTTCTTGTCGACGTTGTAACTTAGTTCGCTCATGGGATCGCTTTCTCGCAGGGTGGGGTAGGTGAGAAGTCTTAGTTAGCGGAGTTTTCCGCTGCCTGTGCGGAGATGCTCCCGGGTCGGTTCGCGACCGTCCAGCCTTCGGCGTTGCGCTGTGGGGCCACCGTCAGGCTCAATGCCCCGGCGGGGACATCCTTGCGCACCACAGCACCGGCACCGGTGAAAGCGCCGTCGCCCACGGACACGGGCGCCACGAAAACCGTGTTGGATCCGGTTCGGACACCTGAGCCGATCTTCGTGCGGTGCTTGTTGACGCCGTCGTAGTTAGCTGTGATATTGCCGCAGCCAATGTTAGTGTCCTCGCCAATTTCCGCGTCGCCAGCGTAGCCCAGATGGGAGAGCTTGGAACCTCGGCCGATCGTGACGTTCTTGGTTTCATAAAATGCGCCGATCTTACCGTCCGCGCCAAGCACCGTTCCGGGGCGCAGATACGTAAAGGGACCCACCTGGGATCGCGCCCCAATCACGGCACCTGTTCCCTCTGTGCGCGTGACATGCGCGCCCGCACCGATCTGAACGTCCGTCAGGGTTGAATCAGGGCCGACGACGGCGTCCTGGGCCACAGTGGTTTTTCCGTGCAGCTGAGTGCCGGGGAGAATCGTCACGTCCTGCTCCAACTGCACGGTGGAATCAATCCAGGTGGTGGCCGGATCGATCACAGTGACACCTGCACGCATCCACGCCTGCACAATCCGGTGGTTGTGCTCCTTGCCAAGTGCCGCGAGCTGGACCCGATCATTGGCGCCTTCTACCTGCCACTTATCTGTGGTGAGAACCGCGGCGACGCGGCCGCCGTCGTTCCTGGCAAGGCCCAACACATCCGTCAGGTACATCTCTCCCTGGTTATTATCCGTGGTGACGAGTTTGAGAGCTTTGCGCAGGACATCGGCGTCGAAAGCGTAGATGCCGGAGTTGATCTCCTTGATGGCACGCTCTTCGTCGGTGGCGTCCTTATGCTCGCGGATGCCTAGCACCGTACCGTCAGTTTCATCGCGCAAGATGCGTCCATAACCGGCGGCATCCGCCAGGACGGCGGTCAGGACGGTGACAGCATTGCCGTCACGTTCATGGGTCGCCGTCAGTTCGCTCAGCAGCTCGCTCGTCAGAAGTGGGACATCACCATAGGTGACAACCACTGTGCCACGCGTCGGGACTTCTGCATCCAGCACTTCCAGGGCCGCTTGCAC
This sequence comes from Arthrobacter cryoconiti, assembly GCF_020905375.1. Taxonomy (GTDB): domain Bacteria; phylum Actinomycetota; class Actinomycetes; order Actinomycetales; family Micrococcaceae; genus Specibacter; species Specibacter cryoconiti. The sequence continues at coordinate 268,113 of NZ_JAJJBU010000003.1, read as the reverse complement.
AGCACGCCCGGTACCGGGGACGTTGTCCTGGTCAACTATGACGGCTGATGGGTCCAAGGCGGCAATGTGCGCAGCCACCTGATCGCGCTCGAAACGCACCACCACGGCGAGGCGATTCGGGTTGAGTCCTTTGGCTGCGGCGAGTGCATGTCCCACCATGGAAACCCCGCCAATGGGATGCAAGATCTTGGGAATTCGAGACTTCATCCGAGTGCCGGCCCCGGCCGCTAACACCACTACGGCAGCGAGATTGAATGATTTTGTGTCTTGGGGGCTCACTAAGTGGCACTCCTACCCGGACCACTGTCCGTGATCAAATGTACGCAATTGGAAACAAGTCCATGGTACCCGTTCACAGCGCCGCCCGAATTTCTAGCACTGTTCCGCCCATAGGATTCGAACCTATACTCCACAGCTCCAAAGGCTGGGGTGCTGCCATTACACCAGGGCGGAATGTGAAGTTTTCCCTTTACGGCAAGCTCACGAGAATATAGTGTGCCACGCCAGAGCCCCGTTTCGCGAGTTGAGGCGGTGTCAGCTGACAAATTTGTTTGCTTGAGGTGTCAAATTTCACACTTTTTAAGGCTCGACGGCGGCCCACTTACCGTTGGCGCAAAACTCGTAGTGAGTTCCGCGCCAGGTGCATTATGCGCAAAACCCGGGGCCAATTGCGCGCTGGCGCAAACACCTCCGGGACCGCCTACGCACCCTGAATCTTTTCCAACGCCTGCCGCACCCACGTGAGCATGATTTCTGGGCGTTGGAGCACTATTTCTGTTGGCAGACGCAGACACCAGAGGCCGTTTACGACCAGCAGGTTATCCCTTCGCAGATCTTCACTCCAGCCATCTGGCGTGTTGTGGTACGTTTGCCCGTCTGTTTCCACGCCAAGGATCCCATCCACCAACAAATCAAGGTGGCCGACTCCCTTGACGTAAAACTGTCCCTGGACGTTGTACCCGGCTTTCTGAATGTAATAGCGAGCCACGGTTTCAAGGATCGATTGAGACTGCGGATCGATCAGGGCAATAATCGCCCGGGCGGCCACGTCTTCCCTGCGGGCGAACGCGTGCCGAAGTTGTGCAAAAGTGCACTTTTTGAGGACGATTGCAGATTCAAGGGCACACAACGCTTCAACTTCGCTCCCGCACTTCACACACTGATACAAGACGTCCATGAGCGTCTGTGTGCCCCGAATCCGGTGGACCACACAGCCCATCACTGGTCGGCCGTGCGCCACAGCGATATGGAGCCGTTCTGGCTCACGGATAACCCACAAACCAAGCTGTTTGGCACGGCTCAGGCACGATCGACAGCCGTGGTTCTTGGCTAGCAGGACATCTAATGGGTCGGGCTTTGGCAGCCCGAAATAGCCCCGAGCAACCCCAACGATCCGGCCGTGAGTTTCAGCCTGCGAAAGCTGCCACGAAGAGAAACCGGCGGCCGTTAAGTCTCGGCGCCTAGCCACCGTTCCGAACGATGAGATCACACGTTCCAACGAATCCGGGTGCCTATTTTTACCTTGATGTCCAGCCATCACCCCAGTCTGGAGCACCCTCAACACAGCAGTCCGGTGGATCTACGCAGATGTGGATAACTAAGGAAGCAGAGTCCGCTGGGGAGGAATATCTCTACTTCGCGCTGGCGCGAAACTCGTGGTGAGTTCCACGCCAGGAGTACTATGCGCAAAACTAGTCGCCGGTTGGGCGCTGGCGCGAACTCGGGCTACGCGAGCACCTCTGAAGCCTGGAGCCACTGCAGCTCCAAAGACTCTTTTTCAGTCGCGAGCTCAGCGAGCTTCGTTTGCAACTCTGCCAGGGCGTCATACTCGCCCACGTTGGTCGACATCGTCAGCTGCACTTTTGCCTCGGCGGCAGCTAGCTTACTCAGCTGGCGCTCCACGCGGTTGAGTTGCTTGCGAGCGTCTCGTTTTTCCGCCTCAGAGGGCCCGGAGGGAGCATCGTCAGCGGACGATCCCGCGGGTTTGGCGGACGAGAGAGCCTCCGCACGCAGTTCCAAATACTGGTCTACTCCGCCTGGCAGCCCGCGTAGTTTCCCGTCACCCAGCATCGCCATCTGGTGGTCAGTGACACGTTCTAACAGGTATCGGTCGTGCGAAACCACCACTAGCGTGCCTGGCCAACCATCCAGAACGTCCTCCACAGCGGCCAGGGTGTCGGTATCAAGGTCATTCGTAGGCTCATCGAGCATGAGCACATTTGGCTCGCCTACTAGCAGACGCAGCAGTTGCAGCCTCCTCCGTTCACCACCGGAGAGGTCCTTGACGAGAGTCCACTGCTTGTCCTTCGTGAAGCCAAGCTGCTCCACCAATGCTCCAGCGCTCATTTCCTTACCACCGACGTCGAAAGAGCGCTTCTCGCGCTCAATGACCTCCAGCACTCGGAGGTTCATGACGTCATCGAGCTCGGTTACTTCCTGCGTCAACACGGCTGTCTGCACAGTTTTGCCCCGCTTAAGCCGACCGGACGTCGGTTCCACCTCGCCATTGAGCAGACGCAGCAAGGTCGTTTTGCCCGCGCCATTGACGCCGACCAAGCCAAGTCGCTCCCCGGGCGCCAGACGCAGGGTGATGTTCTTGAAGATCTCGTTATCACCGTAGGAAAGTGAGACGTTTTCCAAATCCAGCACGTCCTTGCCCTGCCGGGCTGTTGCCATCTTGGACAGCGCTACGGTATCCCGGGGCTCCGGGACGTCGGCAATGAGCTCATTGGCAGCCTCGATGCGGAACTTCGGCTTAGCCGTGCGTGCCGGTGCGCCGCGGCGCAACCACGCGAGCTCCTTTTTGACCAGTTGTACCCGTTTGGACTCAATGACGGAGTTCATCCGGTCGCGTTCCACCCGAGCCAGCACATAGGCCGCATAGCCGCCGTCGAACGGGTCAATGACGCCGTCGTGGACCTCCCAGGTCCTGTTACAGACCTCATCGAGGAACCAGCGATCGTGGGTGACAACCACAAACGCGCCCTCGTTGGCCCGCCAGCGACCCTTGAGGTGTTTGGCCAGCCAGGCAACACCTTCCACGTCCAAGTGGTTAGTGGGCTCGTCCAGCATGATGACGTCATCATCACCGATGAGAAGTTTGGCCAATGCCACGCGGCGCTTCTGCCCGCCGGAGAGCGAGTGGATATTCGCATCCCAGTCCACTTCACCGACAAGGGCGCCCATGATCTCGCGAATCTTTGAATTCGACGCCCACACGTGATCCGCGGATTCGCCGACGATCGCATATCCCACCGTGTTCTCGCCGTCGAGCACGTCTGACTGATCCAGATAGCCAACGTGGACCCCGCCGCGCTTGGTGACTCGTCCGGAGTCGGCACTTTGGCGCCCTGCTAACAGCCGCATCAATGTTGATTTTCCGTCACCATTACGACCCACGATGCCGATTCGATCGCCTTCTTCAAGGCCCACCGTCACACTGTCCAAAACGACGCGGGTGGCAAAGGCGATACTAAGGTTTTCTCCACCGAGAAGGTGTGCCACGACAAACTACTTTCATCTAATAAGGAAATTATGAATCAAAAACTCTGTGCGCCCCGTGAACGGGGCCTTCCACTGCCATGGCCACAAAACCGCCGTCGGACAGCTTGGCAGCCAGAGCAGCTGCGTGCGCGCCATCGGTGGCGAGCACTGCCACTGTGGGCCCGGAACCGGACACCAGCGCTGCCAACGCACCCTGTTCGGCGCTGGCGCTTAGAACTGCCGCCAGCCCTGGCGCAAGTTCAATGGCCGCTGCCTGGAGATCGTTAGTCAGGCACTTCGCCAGGGCAGCCGGATCCCCTGCCCGCAACGCCGCCAAAATAGGCGGGTCAACGAGCTCGGGAGTATCGGGCTCGGTCCCGGCTCTCAAGGTATCAAGCATGCCATATACCACCGGCGTTGAGAGTCCAAAGTCCGATTGCACTAGTACCCAATGGAGGGGAATTGGCGCCAGGGCCGCCGTCAACTGATCCCCAATGCCCAGCCCTACAGCCGCGCCACCCAGCAACGCAAAGGGCACGTCAGCGCCCAACTCGGCTCCCAAAAGTGAGAGTTCCTCACGGGAGAGTCCTGCGCCCCACAGGATGTCACAGGCAACGAGTGCGGCAGCTGCATCAGCGGAACCGCCGCCCATCCCGCCGGCGATGGGCACCCGTTTGGTGATTTCCAAGTGCACACCACACGGATTCATACTGACGTCTGCCACCAGCAGGGCAGCCCTCACCGCTAGGTTGCGCCCGTCCAACGGAATACTTGCCAGTTGCTGCTCGGGTAACGTGCTGTGGGCGCTGATGCTCACGGTGACGTCCGACGCCGGTGTGCCGGGTTTCGCCGTGGCCCGAACCTCCTCGTAGAGAGAGACGGCAAGGTAAGTACTGGCTACGAGGTGGTACCCGTCCGCGCGCAGCGGGCCGACCTTGAAGCTTGCATTGATCTTTCCAGGAGCTCTCACCCGAACGTGCGGGGGCGATCCGGTGAAGTCATCAACGGCTCCGATGGGATCACCCTGAACTTCTGGGAGCAGTCCGGGACGGGGATTGCGATCTTCCACTAGGGCTAGACCACCAGAGGGTTCTTGGCTTCGGCAATGCGGGCATAGGCGGTGACATCGATGACCTCGCCACGGGCACTGGGGTCAACACCTGCAATGCGCAAATAGCGTTCGGCGTCTGCGGGGCTGCCGGCCCACCCTGCCAACGCAGCACGCAACGTTTTGCGCCGTTGGGCAAAGGCCGCGTCAATGACAGCAAAAACTTCTTCGCGGCTCGCGTGAGTTTGTGGAGGTTCGCGGCGGATGAACTCCACCAAGCCCGAGGAGATCTTCGGTGCCGGCCAAAACACGTTCATGCCAATGACTCCGGCCTTACGCATCTGCGAGTACCAGGCCCCCTTAACCGAGGGCACACCGTAAGTTTTGGAGCCTGGGCCAGCCACCATCCGATCCGCCACTTCGTCCTGGACCATAACCAAACCATGCTGGAGTGAAGGAAAGTGCTCCAAGAGATGCAAAACGACGGGGACTGCCACGTTGTACGGCAGGTTCGCCACCAAGGCCGTGGGCGTCGCCGGAAGTTCCGTAACGCGCATCGCGTCTGCAAGGACCACATCAAGGTTCATCGACTTTTCGGGGCGGAGCGCGGCAACAGTTGATGGTAATTTAGCTGCCAGAACGGGATCGATCTCCACCGCCACCACCCGAGCAGCGGCGTCGAGTAGCCCCAGAGTCAGCGAGCCCAGCCCGGGCCCAACCTCCAGCACTATCTCACCCGGTTCGATCTTGGCCGCGCTAACTATCCGGCGGATAGTGTTGCCGTCAATGACAAAATTCTGTCCCAGTGTCTTTGTCGGACGCACTCCGATTTCCTCCGCTAGGCGGCGGATCTCGGTTGCGCCAAGTAGCGGCTTGGTTCCGGGGGTGGGTTCAGGCGAGGTCACGGGTCCCATCGTATCTGCTATTACACACCGGTCGCGGCACTGGGCCACGGCGTCACGGTCCCCCGGTAGCCCGTGTGGGACTGCCGGGGGCAGCGGAGCCCAATGCTGGATCTTCTGACGGCTGGATCTTCTGGCGCTTAGTCTCTCGCGTTAGCGAGCGGCGCCCGCGCAGCCCCACGGCCCGAGGCCAGCTTTGGCGTAGTAAGTGTTCGCAACGGCAATCTGCTGCTCCTTGCTGGCGAGATCGGCCCGGGCAGCGTAGGCCCCGCCGCCGTTGGCCAGCCAAGAGCCTGCATCAAATTGAAGACCGCCATAGTAACCGTTTCCGGTGTTGATCGACCAGTTGCCGCCGGACTCGCACTGAGCAATGGCATCCCACATGGCCTGATTAGACATGGCCGGGGCTGGTGCACCCGTGTTGGCTGGTGCTGCTGGAGTGGCAGGACGATCCTTAGCGCCCACGCTCACCTGCGCGGCGACAGGTTCCAAAACGGTCTTGGTTGCGGTTTCGGTTCGACTGACTTCATGGCCGTCAACAGTGACAGTTTGGAATGTCTTCTCTACCGATCCGGCGACGCCGGCCTTAATAGTTTTGCTTTCATCCTTATACATGGCCGGGTCCACGCTCTTGACGGTCTCAAACGGCAGTTCCGAAGCTTCGGTGACTATACCTGCGGGGTTCACGCGAGAGACCTTCACGACCATGTTCTCCACGACTTTTGCCGCTGGGGGAACCGAAACCACATCGCTGGGTGCCAGCGTGATCGCTGCGTCGGAGAGTACATTTTGGACGGTCTCCGCCGTGGTGGTGCGCACAGTTGTCTTACCGTCAGCGACGATAGTGACCTGTTTGGGAGTGATGATGCTGATATTGCTTGAACTAGCCAAAAGGGCGTCGGCCGGGGCAGAAACCCGAGCGCTGGCAGCGATGCCGAGCTGACTGATCAGACCACTGATCTTATTGGAGTTGGTGGTGACAGTGTGTTCGGCGCCGTCAAGGTTCACCGTGACCTTCTTGGCAGTATTGACCGTGATGGCTGTTCCGTTGCCGATCTGGGTTCCCAGCGCCGGGGTAATTTGATCCCCCGCATCCACAGCAACATTCGCGTGCTTGAGCACGTCCGCCACGCTTCCCCCAAAGCTTTGAACTGAACTGGCTTGGCCATCCACCGTCAAGGAGACGGTTTTATTGGCTCCCGCGAAAGCGATAAGTCCGGCCACGAGTGCCAGGAGCACAGCCACCTGACCGGCGATCTTGAAAACGTTCAGCTTTCCGTGTGAGGAGAAGAGGTTTGTCACTAGTTCCCGTAACTGCTAGAGCATCCGGGCACGGAGAAGTACAGGCAAAAAAGCGCAGCACCGCAGACACGGCAAACCACACATTTATTCCTTGGAACGATCGCCGCCGAAACCCACAAGAAACGTTAGTTTCGCCAGCATTACATCCGTTGGCCTTCCCCGACCACGGCTAATAGTCATCCATCGTAACCTGTTCGTTACCAATAAGACAAGGAATGGTAACGGTCCTCCGGCCCTGTCAGGCGTCCCAGCTTCCGTAAACAGCCTCCGTATTGGCCCGCAACAAGATACCTAAGCGGTCCAAATCCAAGCCTTTCAACTGTGCCATAATTTGTACCGTATACGGCAGCATGTAACTGGCATTCGGACGTCCACGATGGGGATGCGGTGTCAAAAATGGCGCATCCGTTTCCACCATGAGCAGCGACGGATCCGCTACGGCGAGCGCCCGACGCAAATTTGCCGCATTCTTAAACGTCAACGTTCCAGAAAAAGACATGTACCAGCCGTTGTCATTACAGATTTTAGCCAGTTCCTCGTCTCCTGAAAAACAGTGAAAGACCACTTTTGTCGGAGCCCCTTCCTCCCGCAAAACGCGCACCACATCCTCGTGTGCGTCTCGGTCGTGGATCTGCAGTGCCAGATCAAGTCTCTTGGCAATGTCGATGTGCCGGCGAAAGGAGTATTGCTGGCTGGCGAGACCGTCCGGCGCAGTGCGAAAATAGTCCAGCCCGGTCTCCCCAATTGCCCTAATCCTCGGATGTGCGCCAAGCGTCTCGATTTCGATCAGCGCATCCTCCAATGCGGTGCCCCCCGAAGCCCCATCAGCGAGAGCTAATCCGGGGGCGTCATTCGGGTGGATGGCCACAGCTCCCAGCACGCGGGGATCAGCGTCGACGGCAGCGAACGTAAACCGCGATGAGGCAAGGTCACAGCCCACTTGCACGGCTCCGAGAACACCCACCGTCGAGGCAGCATCCAGCGCCTCGCGAAGTGCGATCGGCGAGTCACCAAAGTCAAAATGCGTATGGTTGTCATACACAGGCTCCGGCAGCGCTAGGGGCGCCGGCGCGAATCCAGGACGGGGACGCGCCCCGGGCTCTTGAACCTGCGCATCTGCGGCTGCCAAGGACACGGTTTCCGGGCGCTTATATTGCTGGGGAATCTCTGAAGTGCACATATTCCCCAAATATACCTACCACCACCACTGCACTGTTCCCCAAAAACAAGCCAATAATAGTAGCGTGGGTCACTATTGCTTCACTACTTCCATTTCTTGGGTCGTAGCGGCTGATGCGAAAGGTTTGGCATGCACCTGAGCGAGACACTGGAAGTGGCAGGGACCGTGGGCCCATTGATGAAAGCGGCGACCTTCGCCCAACGCAGCGAAGACATCATGGCTGCCATGAATACAGTGATCGACGGCAAGCCAGAGGCCGTCGAGCTGGCGTTGACGGTGCTGCTGGCCCGCGGGCACTTGCTTCTGGAGGATGTCCCGGGCGTGGGTAAAACACTGCTGGCTAAGGCCCTTGCCAAGACTCTTGACTGTTCCGTGAACCGAATCCAGTTCACCCCGGACCTTTTGCCCAGTGACATCACGGGTGTGTCCATTTACGACCAGTCGAGCCAGAGCTTCGAATTCCGCCCGGGTGCTATTTTCGCCAACCTGGTTATCGGCGATGAGATCAACAGGGCCTCAGCGAAGACCCAGTCAGCCTTGTTGGAATCGATGGAGGAACAGCAGGTCACCGTGGATGGGACCTCCCACCACCTGCAGGAGCCGTTCATGGTCGTTGCTACGCAAAACCCCCTTGAGATGGAAGGCACCTACCCTCTACCGGAAGCCCAACGCGACCGCTTCATGGCCCGGATTTCTCTTGGCTATCCAGATACGACGGCGGAGCTGGCCATGCTCGAATCTCACCAGTGGAGCAACCCCTTAGATGAAGTCACTGCCGTGGCAACTGCTGCGGACGTTGCGTCAATGTTCCAAGTGGTGGCCGCTGTCCACGTCGGGGCAGCCGTTAAGGAATACGTCGTAGCTTTGGGTCAGGCGACCCGAACGAGAAACCGATTGCGCCTGGGCGCCAGCCCGCGCGCACTCCTGCAGCTGCTGCGCGCAGCAAAAGCGTCTGCCGCACTGGCCGGGAGAGACTTTGTTCTTCCAGATGACATCCGCAATTTAGCGCAACCAGTTCTCGCCCACCGACTCATCGTTGAGCGGAAAGCAGCAAGTCTTGGGGCCACAGCTGCCGCAGAAATTTCCGATATTCTGGCCCAGGTTCCCGTGCCCACAGTGCCCACAACTTCATCCAGGTCCGCCGTTGGCCGGACATTTTCTGGCGGATTCCGCAAGGCCGGACCCGTGCGCTGATGCAGTGGCTTCCTGAGCGTTGGTTTCGGCCCCGAGGCTGGCTTTTGCTGGCCGTAGGGGCACTGACATTGCTCTTCGCCGCGGTTCTGGGCCGTCGGGACCTCCTGGTGGCAGGCATATTTATGGTGATACTTCCCATTGCTGCCAGCGCGGGGCTTCGCTTCTTTGCTCCTGGGTTTACCGTCAGTCGCGTGTTTTCACCCGCCTTTGCCGAAGCGGGCACAACCACCACTGTCACCGTTGAAGTGCGCGGCTCCACCCCCGGTGGCGCAAGCGCCCGCATCACTGAGCAGTTGCCTCCACGCTTCATTGACGTACCGCGTTTCGAGTATCCACGTCCGGTTTCTGCCCATAGCCTCGTTAGCCGGTATAGCTACACGATGCAGCCTAACCATAGGGGCGTCTTCACCATCGGCCCGCTCACAGCCACATTTGGTGACCCGTTCGACGTCGCACTTCTGGCACGCAGCTTGGACCAGGGCGATGCATTGACCGTCGCACCGGCCATCATTCAACTGCCCTTAGTGCCGTTCATCGGTGGCCGTGGACAGGATGGTTCTCAAATGACCCGTCAACAGGCCAACCCCAGCAATGACGATGTCATGACTCGCGAATACCGTCACGGTGACCCGTTTAGGCGCGTTCATTGGCCAGCCACGGCGCGGCAGGGCAAATTGATGGTCCGCGCGGAGGATTCGGTGGCCACCCCCGAGGCGACCTTGATCCTCGATCAGCGCCCACACACCTACGGCAGCACCGCCAAGTCCGCGTTCGGCAAGGATTTTCTGCACTCTTCTCCCGCATTCGAGTGGGCTGTGACGGCGACCGCCTCCATTTCCTCCCATCTGCTGGAGCGAGGCTATTCACTGCGTGTCCTCGACGACGCCGGCGCCCCAGCATTCACGTCCTCGCCTTCAGCTCCCGATCCCCATCAGGAAGACTTTGCAGGTCAGGTGGGCACCTTTGAAGTGGCACAGTCACTAGCCGCCCTTGAGCTCTCACAGCGCCCCGACGCCACATCCACCAAAAACGTCCCGTCGGGACTGGGCGAGACTTTGGTGGACCAGTTGTTCGCGGCCCGACGGCGTGGGCCAGTCGTCGTCGTCACCGGACTGCTGACTAAGGCGGATGCACGGGTGCTCTCTGCCGCCATCAACGCGTCCGAAGGCGCCTTTGCCTTGCTCGTGTGCCCCGACGTCGCCTTAGCGGAAGACTCCCTGGGCATCCTCCATCAGGCAGGCTGGCGAGCGGTTGCTGCCACACCTTCCACAGCATTGGCGCAAGCTTGGATCGAGCTTGATGCCGGAACATCGGCGCCGTCAGCTCCCAGCAGTGGTGCCCGTCGGGGCGCGGGGCAGCAATGACTGGGACCACGACGGGCCAACACGCGCGCAGCGACGGCACCTCCGAATCCGGAGATCTGCCCACTAGCGCAGGTTCCGGTCCCAGGGGGCAGCGGAGCCCACAACGCCGTGATCATCCACGCAGGATTCTGGGAGTACCGGAAACTGGACCGGCCCGGTGGGTTCTAGCGCTCGCCGTGGTGGGCTCGATCATGGCCGCTGCCCCGGCCCTCGGCAATGTTTTTTTGGATACCAGTTGGTTCCCCCCGGCGCTGCTGGTTGTCGTGTTCACTGCGTTCTTGCCTGCGCTCATCAGACGCTATCCCCGGCTGGCACTCTATGCGCCGATCGCCGCACTAGCCGGGTGGTCCATGGGACTGACACTCGTCTTTTTTCCCGCGACAGCGTTCTTGGGGCTCATTCCGTCGGCGGCGACAGTCCGAGCCGCCGTGAATTTGACGGGCGAGGCGGCGACGATCCTCATGGTGAGCAACGCCCCTGTCCCGACCGAGAACGCCATCATCTTCGTCATTTGTGCCGGCCTCGGCTTCGCAGCCATGCTGGTGGACACCTTGGCTATTACCGTGGCGCTGCCCGCGGCGAGCGCCTTCGGCTTGGTGCTGATCCTGCTACCTTCATCACTCACCACCCAAGACGGGCTTAGTGTTCTCTCCATCGTCGGGGCCGCCATCGGGTACATGCTCATTTTGGGTTGTTGTCGCTGGTATGCCCCGGATGGGAAGCCTCGTCCAGGGGCAAACCGTGCGGCCAGCGGAACTCTCCGCCGCGCACTTGTGCTGGGTACCGCCGTCGTACTGGTCATTGGTGTGCTGCCAGGACTAATTCCTGGTTTTACCTCTGGAACTTTCCCGCAAGGAAGCCGGTTGGGACAAGTCGGTAATGTGGGCGCACTGGACCCCATGATCTCACTGGGCAATGACCTGCGTTCACAGTCCAACTCCGTGAACATGACGTATCTAACGAATGCACCTGGCTCTCTCTACATGCGAATGAGCACCCTGGAGGATTTCACCGGGAAAACATGGAAGCCCTCGGCAGTCCCGGAGAACCTCAGCCAAGACATGGGCACTCTTGCCCCTACTTTTGGAGCAAACACCGCCGTGCCACGTTCCACGACCACCACCTGGGTGTCCTTGGCCGCGCTGAGCACAAACTGGCTCCCCTCCCCACTACGGCCCACGAAGGTCGAGGGGCTGAGCGGTCTGTGGACGTGGGAACCCTCCACGGAAACCATCCACGGCGATGCTCTAACGTCGCAAAAACCGTATCAAGTGACCAGTGAAACGCCCGAGCTAACACCCGATCTGCTCCGGGCCGCCACCCAAAAACCGAACACCGGCTTGGATCCTGTTTTCACGAAACTGCCGGATAACATGCCGGGCATTATCAGCAAAACAGTCAAAGACGTCACGGTTGGCAAAAATACTCCTTACGACCGCGCCCTCGCCATCTCTGACTACTTGCGATCCGGGGCATTCACGTACAGCGAAAAGACGCCGGTGGAAAAGGGTTACGACGGTGCAGGGATGAACGTCATTGCAAAATTTCTGGAGGTCAAAGCCGGATATTGCGTTCACTTTTCCGCAACCATGGCAGTCATGGCCAGAGAGGTAGGTATACCCTCTCGCATAGTGGTGGGCTTCGCGCCCGGTTCCCAGATAACAAATAATGTCAGCATCGACGGGGTCACCTTGCAGGGATATCAGGCGACGGGGCGCGATGCCCACGCTTGGCCCGAACTCTACTTCGAGGGCTTGGGCTGGGTTCCGTTCGAGCCCACACCGTCCCGTGGCGTGGTTCCTTCATACGCAGTTGCTACGGTCGCCCCGGAGACGAGCCAAAACAACAGTGATCTGCTCAACGGCGCCGATAACCGTCCCGTCGCATCCTCCGGCGCAACAGACACTGCCACTGCCACAGCCGCTGCCACAGGCCCTCTCGTGCACGCGCCAGAGACTCCCCCACAAACTCGCCTCCGCACCGTGCTGCTGGTCTTACTGTTAGCACTGCTTGCGCTGGCATCGCCTGCCGTGACGCGGGCACTAGCGCGACGACGGCGACTTGCCCTGATCCGTGGCAAGGATTCGGGCCGCGCAGATTCGGCCCGTAGTCCACGCCCGACGCCGGAGGAGTTGGCATGGCGCGAACTCCTCGCCACGGCCACGGACTATGGATATCGCCGTGATCCTGCACTGACGCCAGCGCTCCAGGGAGAACACATAGCCGTGATGCTTGGCGCAAGCACCGAGCACGACGTCGAGCTGATCCGGACCGCCTATGAAAAGTGGGCATTTGCGCCCCATTCCGCTCCGCATCTCCAGATGACCGGCCAGACGACCGGCCAGAACGCTGCGCATGCGCCAGCCTTGCCAGGCAGCCGGGATGACCTCGCAGACGCCCTTGAACGGATCAATGCTTCGATGCAGAGCGGTGCAATCACGTGGATCAGGGTTCGCGCGGGACTTTTCCCGTCCTCCCTCTGGTACCGGGGCCATTGAGCCCCGGAGCCGAACAAAAGGCAGCTCCCTGACGGGAACCACCTTTTGTTCAATTTTGCGATCCGCCGAAATGACTTAGACGGTGTGTGGATTCGGCATGCCAACGTACTGGGTGTACTGGTATTCTGCGATGCCTTCCAGCCCGCCCTCACGGCCCAGACCGGACTGCTTGACGCCGCCAAATGGTGCTGCCGCGTTGGAGATAACGCCAGCATTTAGACCCATCATCCCGGTCTCAATGCGATCTGCCATGCGCAATCCGCGCGCGTAATCCTTTGTAAAGACGTAAGCAACCAGGCCGTATTCGCTCGCGTTTGCCATCTCTACCGCTTCGTCCTCGTTTTTGAACGTAACGATCGGGGCCACCGGGCCAAAAATTTCCTCACCAAGGATGCGGGCACCTGGCTTCACTCCGGTTAAGACGGTGGGCTGGTAGAAGTATCCTGGCCCGTCCACGGGCGCGCCTCCGACCACCGCGGTGGCGCCTTCAGCCAAGGCGTCACTTACCAAGGAGTGAACCTTCTCGCGGCTCTTGGAATCGATCAATGGACCGACTTTTGTGTCCCGTTCGGTGCCACGGCCAAGGGTCATTGCCCCCATTTTGGCGGCGAATTTTTCCGCGAACTCCTCCGCGACCGATTCATGGACCAAGAACCGGTTGGCTGCTGTGCAGGCCTCGCCCATGTTGCGCATTTTGGCTGCCATGGCACCCTCGACGGCGGCGTCAAGATCGGCGTCCGCAAAAACCAAGAAGGGGGCGTTGCCGCCAAGTTCCATGGAAGTACGCAAGACGTTGGTGGAAGCGTCTTCCAAGAGGCGTCGCCCTACGGGAGTGGAGCCGGTGAAAGAAAGTTTACGAAGACGTGGATCCTGGATGAGAGGCCCGGTCACCGCACCGGCCGTACTGGTTGCGATGACGTTCAGGACTCCATCCGGCAGACCGGCCTCGAGCATGACCTGCGCGAACAGCTGACTGGAGAGTGGGGTGAGGTTGGCTGGTTTGAGAACCATAGTGCAACCCGCCGCGATGGCCGGAGCGATCTTGCGGGTGGCCATGGCTAGCGGGAAATTCCAGGGCGTGATCAAAAGGCATGGACCAACCGGCTTCTTCTGGACCAGAATCTGCTGTGTGCCCTCAGGGTTGCCGCTGTAACGACCAAAGGAACGGGAGGCTTCTTCAGAGAACCAACGCAGGAATTCGGCACCGTACTTAACCTCGCCCATGGACTCGGCCAACGGCTTTCCCATTTCCAGCGTCATAAGGAGAGCAAAGTCGTCAGCGCGGGCCATGACCATCTCAAAGCCGCGTCGCAGGATTTCGGCACGGACGCGCGGGGCCGTGGCAGCCCATTCTGAGGCCGCTGCAACGGCGGCATCTAGAGCGGCGGCACCGTCTTGCACGCCGGCGTCGGCCAGCTTCAGTAAGACCTTTGACGTGGCAGGGTCTTCAACATCAAAGGTTTTTCCGGACGCGGCAGCGCGCCACTCACCGTTGATCAGCAACCCGGTGGGGACACCTGCCAGCAGCGCTTCTTCGCGGTCAGTCAGCTCGGTGGCAGCGGTCATGGTGACTCCTAGTTTCGGCTTGGTTCTCCGGGCTAGCGCGCGGAGCAACGACGATGTCGGTGGTGTGTTCTTGTTCACGGTAATTCTCCACCACCAAGGGTGTCTAGGCATGTGCGCACTACGAGCGATAGATTTCCTTGTGCAGTTGTACAACGACGCCTAGTTTGTGCCAGCACAGAACCGGGCGCCAGTTTTGCGCATAGTGCACCTGGCGCAAAACTGAACCCCAGTTTTGCGCCAGATCAAAGTCCGTTCAGGTTAAGCCCTGGAGGCCAGAACGGCGCTGTAAAGTTCGCGTTTGCTGACGTGGACATCGTGGGCAATCACTGAGACAGCCTCCTTGAGCCGCATTCCCTGGCCCATCAGCTCGTTGACAGCAGCCACATGGTCTTCGCTGGAACCAAGATCTCCGACCGGCGCTCCCGCAACCACAATCGCGATCTCACCCCGTATCTCCGCTTCCTCCGCCCATTCCAGCAGACCAGCAAGCGACTTGCGGATCACTTCTTCGTACGTCTTCGTCATTTCCCGGCATACGGCGCCTTGACGCGCAGGTCCAAATGCCGTGTGTAGCGCCCTCAGCATTGTCTCTAACCGGTGAGGAGCTTCAAAAAAAACCATGGTGCGCGGTTCCACGGAGAGCTCATGCAAGCGGGAAGCGCGTTCACCAGATTTACGTGGCAGGAATCCTTCGAAACAAAAACGATCGGTGGGAAGTCCGGAAAGGGCCAGCGCCGTCAAAACCGCAGACGGTCCGGGCGCGGCGGTGACGCGAACACCAGCAGTGACTGCGGCCTCCACCAGGCGAAATCCAGGGTCAGATACCGAAGGCATTCCGGCATCCGTGACCATGACCAATACTTTTCCGCTCTGAACTTCAGCCAACAATTCTGGGGTCTTCGCGGATTCATTGTGCTCGTGGTAACTCACAATCCGCCCTGTCACTGTGATTCCCAGTGACGTAACAAGGCGGTGCAGGCGCCGGGTGTCTTCCGCGGCCACAATATCGGCTGCTCCCAACCAGGCAATGAGCCGAGCGGAGGCGTCGCCCATATTGCCAATCGGCGTGGCCGCCAAAACGATGCAACCCTCGCCTGTGGCCAGGCCGCCCACCGTTTTCAGCCGCCGTGTGTGAGCCTCGGCACCGTCATCCGTGTCTGCTTCTTCGGGTTGGCCGGCGTCAGCGCCGAAACTCTCTGCGTTCAGGTCTTGATCTTCGTCCATGACACCAGCGTAGTTGGCCACCGCCAGCACCGCGCACTCGGCTGCGCTAGGTAACATGGACAGCGTGCACATCAACGCCCAGGCCTCAGAGCCAACCGTAAGCCCGGGCCAACTTCCGGAATCCATGCAGACTCCAGCTGTCAGTGACTCCCCTAGTACAGGACGTGGATCAAACCGCTGGCTACTAGATCCGGCCACGGCCTATACCCGCAGCGCCCTGATCTTGCGACTCATCGGAAAACGGGCCACGTTCTCACAGACACCCTTGAGCTTGCGTCTGTGGTTCTGGCTGGCGCCCTTACTGACAGCGTTAATCGGCGGGGTCTTGCGTTTTGTGCGCCTCGGGGAACCGAACTCGCTTGTTTTCGACGAGACGTACTACGTCAAGGACGCATACTCGTACTTGCAGAGCGGCTACGAGCGGAACTGGGCTGAAAAGGCGAACGACCTTTTCAACCAAGGCATTTTTACCGGCATCCAAAACACTCCCGAGTACGTGGTTCACCCGCCGGTGGGTAAATGGATGATTGCTTTTGGCATGTGGCTTTTTGGTCCGGGCAGCACGTTTGGCTGTCGTTTCTCCGCGGCCGTGGTCGGCACTCTTTCCATTTTCATCCTGGCCTTGATTGCCACGAAGATGTTCCGCTCCACCATCTTGGGTGCCATCGCCGGACTTTTGTTCGCCGTCGACGGGCACGCCATTGTGGAATCACGGACGTCACTGCTAGATATTTTTGTGATGTTTTGGGCGTTACTCGCCTTTGGCGCCCTGCTCATGGACCGTGATGATGGCCGACGTCGGCTGGCCAGAAAGCTCTCCAAGCTCGCCGGGGCGGATGGCAGGGTACCGGCGAAAGCTTTGTTGTACGGCCCGTGGTTGGGAATGCGTTGGTGGCGCGTGGCCGCAGGAGTTTCATTGGGCCTGTGCATCGGCACCAAATGGTCCGGATTGTTCTTTCTTGCCGCATTTGGCGTGATGAGCGTGGTCTGGGATATGAGTGCCCGACGCATTGCCGGGATCAAGTTCTGGGTCACTGGCGCCCTCTTGAAGGACGGAATCCTCGCGTTTGTCAGCATGGTTGCGGTAGCATCGGCAACTTACTTGGCCAGTTGGACGGGCTGGTTTCTCTCCAAGGACGCCTACGATCGCAATTGGGCGCAGTCGAACCCAAGTGAAACATGGGGTTGGGTGCCAGCATCCCTTAGATCACTGTGGCACTACCACGACACCGCGTATAACTTTCATACCGGGCTCTCCTCCGATCACCCGTACAAGGCCAATGCGTGGTCATGGTTTGTCATGGGCCGTCCCACTTCTTTCTACTCCCAATACCCTGTCCGTGGCGAGGATGGGTGCACAGCGGATAAGTGCGCGGCCATGGTGACCAGTTTGGGCAACCCACTCATCTGGTGGGGCGGCTCCCTGGCTATCTTGTTCCTCATCGGAGTCTGGATCGCCAAGCGCGACTGGCGGGCAGGCGCCATCTTGGTGGGCTTCGCCGCAGGCTACGTACCGTGGCTGCTTTACCCTAATCGCACCATTTTCTTTTTCTACGCGATCGCCTACGAACCGTTCATGATCTTAGCCGTGACCATGGTGCTGGGACTGATCATGGGTGCGATCTCCAAACCACCATGGCGCCGGCAGCAGGGGGCATTGTTCGCAGGGATATTCGTAGTGCTGGCAGTGCTCCTCAGTGCCTACTTCTACCCCATCTGGACCACTGAATTGATTCCCTTTGAATACTGGCGCCAGCACATGTGGCTGCCCAGTTGGATCTAGACAGCTGGATCTAAACAGCTGGGTGCACTAGCCGGTCAGCTGCGGGCAACGAATGAGTGAGCGAGTTTCAATGCCACCCGACTGTGCTTACGGGACCGCTGACCTAACCGCCTACTTGACGGCGGCGCGGCGGCCCGGCCGGTGCGCACGCTCTACGGCTTGGCGCCGGTCTTTGGTGGGCCACGTAAATGCCATAGTCAACGAAGAAACGACCAACACAAACACGCCGATAAAGATCCCGGAGTCCGTCCAGAAGTCGCTGGGAAAGAGCCTGATCAGGGTGTCATCAGTGTAAAAAGTCCACGTGCCATTGGCGAAGAAAATTCGATGGAACTCAGTGAAGAACGCTTCCCACCCCAGAACAGCCAACACGCCCAAAGCGATGATCAAAACAAGGGTGGCGATGGAGCCCGCAAACAGTCCGCGGCGAATCCCGCCCACGCTGCGTTTGGAGAGATACACCATGCCCACCACCATCACAGCGGCCAGCACCAAACCAACAATGAACGCCATGGTGATTACCGTTTTCACGTCAGCCATATGCGCCACTTCACGGGTCAAAAACAGTGGGTTATTTTGGGCGTTCACTAGCCCACCCAAATATCTGGAGCCGGAAAAGTTCAGCAGGTAATCTACCGTGTAGGATCCATAAGTCATCCGGTCATCGGTGCTAAAACCAAAAGAGTCAGCGGGGAAACCCGGACGGTGATACTCCACCCACAGAAATATTGGTGTGGTGACCAAACGTATAGCGACTACCAGCAATACCACGGGGTAGAACACAGCCAGCAGGACCTGAAAAACCCGTGTCAATACCGGCTTTGTGTTGGCGGCTTGTTCTAGTGCCGCCCTAGTCTTGGCTAAGTCCTTCTCCGCAGGACTTATCTGCAGCATGGAGGTAGGCGACTGTTCCTCATAAACAGCCGATGGTCCCTGCGGCTCAGCTTTAGACGCGGCTTTAGACGGTCTGTGCGTGGCTGCGCCAGCGGCACTCGAGTCAGCCGCAGTGGAGTCAGCCGCAGTGGAGTCAGCCGCAGTCGAGGCAGCCGCAGTGGAGGCGGTATTGGTCGAGGCAGCCGCAGTCGAGGCAGCCGTGACTGAGCGTTCCGAGGAGGATGGGGCTGTGCTGACAGCGCCAGCGTCCACTGCATCCTGTTTTTCATCCAGTAACGGGAGTTTGAGCATGCGCCCGGCCGGGCGCATGGGTTCGGGCTCGCTACCGTCAGTCGGCACGGCAAGCTTGATCTTGGCCAAGGCGTCAGCCCGGTCTGAGCCCGGCTTTTCGCCAGCGGATTCCTGCGGTTTCTGGTTCTCTCTCACACCGTGAAGACTACCGTTGCACGGCTCATCATTGCCGTTGCCACCCCGGAGCTGGCGAAAACTGTCACCACATTCACAGCTTTAGGCACAGTGCCAATCTTCGCTCTGTCCGCACACCGCCAGCTCTTGTGACCCACTGGGAACGTTGTTCGCGGGCAACGATGGACCGGGCAGAAAGCGATTTCAGCGCGAAATCGCGGCGGCGCCGGCGTCGTCCTCGGAAAGATCACCGCGCTCCCCAGCCAGCCAGGCGCGCCTCCCCAGCACCAGCGTATAGGTCCAATAACCCGCCAGCACCAACGCTCCAATACCAATTTTTGCCCAAACGGGTAGCGAACTGGGCGTGACGAAAGCTTCCACAAGACCCGAAACAAAGAGCACGAAGACCAATCCGAGCGCGACGGTCATCAGTGAGCGCCCTTCCAAGGCCAAAGAGTCCAGACGGCTGCGCGGACCAGGCGAGACCCAGGCCCAAAAGATCCTCAGCCCGGCCGCGGCGGCGATGAAAATTGATGTCAATTCCATCAATCCATGCGGGAGTATGTAGATAAAGAAGACGTCTCCGCGTCCATAGGCAAACATGACGCCAGCACTCATGCCTATCCCTTGGGCGTTGGCAAAGAGTGAATATGGGACAAAAACACCCGTGACGCCAAATGCTACGCACTGGGCGGCGATCCAAGCGTTGTTTGTCCACACGGACCCGGCAAATGAAGCCGCAGGGTTCGAGGAGTAGTAGTCCACAAAGTCATGATTGACCAATTGCTGCAGGCGCGCATCGGACCCCAAGGCAGCCAAAACGTCCGGGTTAGATGAGGTCCACACCGCAAAAAGCGCGCTGATAATCACGAAGAACACACCCACCGCAACTGTGAGCCAGCGCAAGCGGAAAAACGCAGCCGGCAAAGAAATTGTGAAAAAGCGGGCCACATCGGCAAAGAAGTTGCTGCGCGCCCCGGTAAATCGGGTGCGAGCTGTGGCGAGGTTGGCGGACAGCGATGCCGAGAGCTCGCTTTCGGCCTCGACTGAACGGATCAAAGAAAGCTCAGCGGAGACGCTTTGGTAGAGCTGGAGGAGCTCGTCGCTTTCTTGCCCCGTGAGCCTACGTTTGCGCCCAAGGAAACGCAGCCGGTCCCACTGGGGGCTGTGCACTGCCGAATACGCATCCAAATTCACATCCCCAGCCTATAGTCCACCGACGGCGAGTTCCTCACTAGACTGGCACCATGAGCGAGATTCTCACGGGTGAAGCCGTCCTTCTGGAACTGCGACCGGCATCGTTTGCCGCCAGGTCGCTGGGCTCGGCCATCGATGTGCTAGCCACCGTACTACTGGCCATCGGCGCCCTGATTGCTTTCTCCGCCATTCCGTTCCTGGTGGATTTGGCGGCGGCTAAAGCAATTATCCTGGCGCTGGCGCTGGCACTAGTGGTGGGCCTGCCCATCGCCGTGGAAACGTTGTCCCGAGGTAGATCGTTGGGAAAACTTGTCATGGGCCTTCGGGTGGTGCGTGACGACGGCGGTTCTATCCGCTTCCGCCACGCCTTGATCCGCTCCCTTTTAGGCGTCCTTGAGCTCTACATGTCCATTGGGTCGGTAGCCTTCTTAGTGTCCTTGTTTAACGAGAAGTCCAAGCGACTTGGGGACATGCTCGCCGGGACCTACGCCATCCGTGTCCGGGTACCTAAGACTGTCCCGTTGCAGGTTCATACTGTTGAGGCACTGGCGCCCTGGGCGCAACTGGCAGATATCGGACGGCTCCCAGACCCACTCGTGCGGCGCATTTCGTTGTTTTTGGGACAGGGACGGCACATGGCTGCCGGATCCCGCGCAGCTTTGGGCGCTGCCTTAGCCAGCGAAGCCCTACTCCATGTTTCTCCCGCGCCTCCGCATGGCACTAGCCCGGAGATTTTCTTGGCAGCCCTTATCAGCGAACATCGCGAGCGGGACTTCGTGCGGATGAGCGCTCAAGCACGTCGGGCCGCCGTGCTTCGTGATCGCATCTCCTGCCATGGTGTCGCTAAATAGTAAATCGAGCGTAGCTGCCAGCAGCGTGCACAACCCAACGAAGAAAGGGTGAGTAACTAAGAGTCCTTGAGGACTTGACTTAGTGACTCACCCTTTAGCGTTTTTCCGATGGTTTAGCGGCTTGCGTACTGAGCGAAGGGAATGTTCCAGTCGCCAAAGCCATCCAGGGGTGCGATCGTCTCGTTCGGACTACCAACTACCTGGACGAGGTCACCGGTATGCATGTTGGCAAACACCCAACCGGCGCCTTCAGCGGACATTCCGATGCAGCCGTGTGAGAGATTTACCCGACCTAAAAATGGTAATGCCGAGTCGGTTGCCTGGTGGATAAACTCTCCACTGGGTGTCAACCGGGTAGCGTACTCCACGTCAACCTCGCCGTAGTTGGCAGGGTCGCCCGGCTTGAGGCCAATGGTGGAGGCAACAAAGTGGGCGAAGCGCTGCTTGTCACTGAGAATAACCAGGTATCCGGAAGCAGACGGGAACCGCTCGTCGCCCATCGTCACCGGATACTGTTTGACCATGGCTCCGTTGATGTAGATACTCGCCACCAAATTAGCCGCGTCCGCAACCATCTCGACACGGTTACCGATCTGGACCACGCTGGTCTTATTAAAGTTGCCAATCTGGCCGTTTCCAATGTCAACACCAAAAAGTTTCATATCTACAGTGATGCTGGTGTTCGCAGCCCAAAAATCTGCCGGACGATACCGCACCAGTTTGTCCGAGTACCAGCGAAAGGCGCCCGTCTGACCGGAGGAGGCAGTAATTTTGATGGCCTTCTCCACCGCCTCCTTATTCAACACCGGTTCGCTGAAGGTGAATTGCAGCGGCTGCGCCACTCCCACAGTGGAATCCGCCGCCGGGTACATCGCAAGGTCAGCCTCGTGGGAAGCCGGAACCGTGGAGAACGTGCTGGTCTTGGTGGTCTTCTTTCCAGACTCATCGGCCGCGGTCACCGTCAGCGTGTAGTTGGTGTCGAACGCTAACGGTTCCGTATTAAGCCATTTGCGGCCACTGATGAACAGATCCCCCTTGAGGGTTTCACCCGTGGCAGTGGCTTTAAGAACGGCACTATAAACGGTGCCGTTCTCCACCAGAGCGCTGACCGGCGCCGCAGGATTTACGGAGGTGGCCCCAGCTTCAGGGGCGAACACCATGGTCGCCGCAGGTACAGGCGCGACAGACGGCGTTGGCGCAGCATTCGAGGTGCTGGTGGGAGTGGAATTTGCAGAGGGAAGCCACGTGTTGGCTGTAGCTGCCCCCACGCCACCCAAGGCGATCGCCACGGCCAGTGCAGAGATCAGCGTGATCTTCAAGCCACGGCGAGGTTTCTTGGTCTCGTCCAATGCAGGCATCCAAACTCCCCAATTCGGTGGTTTTATTCCACTATGACGGCAGGAACAGCTCACCGCCGAAGTTCAATTTTACTCTATAAGCCGCGCAGTTGGGGTCAGTGTAGACAAATCAGATGTCTCGATTGTGTAACCTGTCCCAAGTTTCGGTCGTTGCCTCGTGAGCAGAACGTTACTGAGAGAGGTATTCCAGCTGTGCCTGCACCGAGAGCAGCGCCGCCCCTTGCACCGCGGCAGGCACGCCAGCATAGACCAGAGCAGTCACGGCCGCAGCGTCTGGCTCACTCCCGTTGCGCTGACGAAGAAGTTCGACGCCGGCACGCACTTGCGCCAGCCGCTGCTGCCGATGAGTTATATAGGCACCCGCAGTGGATGCCAGATCCGGGAGGGTTGGGCCATGAGCTGGCAGCACAGTGACCGGCCCCGTGGCGGATCCAAGCACTCGAAGTGTCTCAAGCGACGCCAAATAATCGATCAGCTGGCCGTCCGGAAAGTCGAGCACCGTGGTTCCCTCGCCCAAGATCGTGTCGCCTGTCAGGACCGCGCCGTGCTCGCCGTCGTCCTTAAGGAAGAAGCACAGCGAATCCGAGGTATGGCCAGGAGTAGCCAACACCTTGATCTCCACTCCGGCAGCGCTGATGCTCTCCCCATCCAGGAGCGGGTCGCCGGCGTGGCAAAAATCGGCGTGAAATGCCCGCACAGGCGCACCGGTCAGTTCGTGGAGTCTGGCACTGCCACCCGTGTGATCAGCATGACGATGCGTGATGAGGATTAGCTCCACCATCCCGCAATCCGCCAGTGCCCCAAGGTGGTCCTCCATCAGCGGACCGGGGTCAACTACCACGACGGACTTTTCATCGGGAGCAGCCAGCACGTAGCTATTGGTGCCTTTAAGCGTCATCGGCCCAGGATTATCCGCACGCAGTAAGCGGCTCAATGGCCCCGTGATTTGCCAGTCAACCATGGCTAGGACCTGGCACGAATTAAGAGGGACAGTTCCGAAGAGTTGCCTCCACGGAGTTCAGAGAAAGTTCCGGCGCTCATTGACGACCCCTTGCGCTGTGTGTTCCCAGCAGTAGCTAAGATGCGGTTACCTCTAATTGTTCTGGCCGGAGCAACAAGGCGATCCCGTCCTCCATGCGGTACACAACAGGCACCCCATCCGGGCCGGGAGTTGAACTATGTAGCTCATTGCCCTTCTGAATCAGGGCGGAACCGGTGACGGGGCACTGGAGCACACTGAGCACTTCTTCGCTAATCTTTGCCACGGCTCGTCTCGCTTCGTCTCTTGTGGTGGTGTTGGAACTACGTGCAGAAGCTCCGTCTTATGCTTTCAAAATCTTAGTCACGCAAAATATGCAAATGTGCTCGGCGACCACTAGCGGAGACTGGTCCTGGCTCCAAAGTTGGCCGGGAGAGGGTACCTCTGGGCTCACGCTGTAGAGGCGGGCCAAAGTCCTCGGGAATCACATTTGCGGCTTCTCGAACAGCGTCGGCGAGGGCTAATAAGTCATCAGGGCCAGGTGCGGGCGGGCTGTCCGAGTGGGCAAGCCGGATGACTTCCCAACCTAGTGGGACCGTCAGCCGGGCAGAGTGTTTGGCGCACAAGTCGTAACAATGTGGCTCAGCGAACGTGGCAAGGGGCCCCAGGACTGCTGTGGAATCGGCATAAACGTACGTCAAAGTAGCCACCGCTGACTCACGGCAGGCGGATCGGGTGCATTGACGAAGAGTTCCCACGGTTTCCAAGATTACAGCGTTTGGGCTCCAATGACCCTACCGGCGCACACACCACGGGTGAACTAGAGTGAAATGATGCATCACTTCGCAGAGGAACCCGGGTTCAGACTTACTTTTGTTCATGACGCACCAACCTCTTCCGTAGACGCTCCCCCACCCAGCAAAGTCGAGGAACTAGGCTCCCGAGCAACACTGCCGGACGGTTCCGCTAACACCGCTGCGCCGACGCCACGCAGCTTTCAAAGACGACGCCGCAACAGACACGGCCGTGGCCTGCGCGGTCCCCTGTTGATGTCCGGGCTCCCAGGTGCCCGGACACGGGCGGAACGTTTTGAAGACTTGGTAGTAGATTCTGCCGCCCGCCTGCGCGACCTCTGGGGGACCCCTTTGGAGCAGGTGGAATACCTGGTGGAAGAAGTTCCCAACGGGCTAGAAGCCATCATAGCTTCGGGAATACAGGCCCCTTTAGGCAAGTGCACGCCGGCGATCAAAGCTTCCAACGGAACCCAGGAAAAACCGGCCGTGATTATCATTTATCGCCACCCTGTGGAAACTCTTTGTGATGCTCCCTGGCAGGTGCGCGAGGTGGTGCACGAGGTCCTCATTGAACAGGTGGCAGGCCTACTGAACATCGATCCAGATACCGTGGACCCGCTCTTCCGACGCTTTCGGCAAGGAAGATAAGCCACGGCGAAAGCGCCAACCGATCAGTTTTTGACGGTGATCGCCAGCGATTGTGAGTCCGCTGAGCTACCAACGATCGGCAGCACGGCAATATCTGCGCTGTCTTTGGCTCCCAGTAATTGGGTCCCAAAGACCGGCGCCCCCGAGGCAGAAATCAGCACTCCTGCCACCCCGTCCCCAAGCAGCGCTGACGGGTCGATGACACTTGTCATCGCGGCCTTGAGATCCACTGACTTCTGTGGTCCAAGGACGCCTGAGGAGGAGACGGGTGTCAGAGTCAGCGACGCCGATCCCGTGGGCGCTGTGAAGACAAAGTTGGACGAAACACCGCCGGGCAGCGTCACTAGATGATTGACGCCTAATCGCTGCGTTGCCGGAGCGTACGCGAGATCGACGGCGTCGCCGGGCTTCGTGGAATTCATCAGGCGAACGGTAGCCGCGACAGCAGAATCGGCATTAAGCGTCAGCGTGTAGCTACCCTGTGGGAGCCCGGCCAGAGCGAGTTCAGTGACTTTACCGGCCCCCGCGGTGAAGACTCCACCGTTAGGAAGGGCTACCTGACCACTGGCCCCATAGGCTTTCACCTCAACAACCACATCTCTAATTCCAGGTACCGTAACTTCCAGCGCCGTGCCAGCGTCGGAGTAACCAGGCTGTCCAGTGACAGCGCTAGCGGCAGCGGGATCGACTACTCGGACGCCGGGAATAGTTTGCGTGAGCGCGGGCGGCTGAACAGGGGCTAGGAAGTCCACACCTCCCGGCGTCAGTCCTCGCAACACGGATTGTTGGACGACGGCGGAGACTGGCCCTCCTGTGCTTTTCAGATGGACGGAGAGTAGCTCTTGGTCAGAAGCCAAGCCAGAGAGGACCACTGAGCGTTCCGTCCCCGGTGCCACCACTAAGCCCTTGCCACCGGGCGCCACGAGAGGACCATTTTTGCCAAATAGTTCCAAGGAAACCGTGGCTGGGCTTTTGGAGGAGTTAGAGAGAACCAGCACGGCGGTGCGGCCCACGGTTGTGCTGGCACCGGCAATCCAGAGATCATTTGAGGCCTGCTGGCAATTGGCCGCCGCCAGCCCACGAAGATCACCGTCTTTAGCACCTACGACCACCGATCCAATGGCCGGGTAGGCGATGCCGTTCAGGGGCTGAACACGCAAGGCAGTCGCAGCGCTTATGTCCTTATTCGCCACCACGGCGGCCTTACCCTTGGCAACACCTGTCACAGGGGCAAGGGTGGTGGCTGGCGCTGACGAGGCTGCCGGTGCCGTTTCTTGAGGTGCTGTTTCTTGAGGTGCTGTTGCCAGCGTTGTCAGCGGCGTGGCCGCGTTGTCCAAAGAGTCAATGCTTGAACCGGGCAGAACACCCTCAGGATCACTGAGGACCAATGCACTGAGCTGACTTTTACTCGAAGAAGAGGCCGCAGCGAACTCGGGATCTGCTCCTGCTGCCGATCCGCTCAGCAGCCGGGTGGGTCCGGTGCAGTTCGCGATGACATCGCCCATGGGTAGGGCTTGAGCGACTGGGTCGAGCTGGGCTGAGGCATCATTGCCGGGAAACAGGGTCCCGGCAGCAACCAGTCCAACGGCCAAAGCCGCCGTGGCAGAACCGGCAAAGACGCGGGGCCAGCGCCGGCCAGTGGCAGTGTTGTGACCGGTCTTGCGGCCCCTGGATTTAGTGTCGGCGGATTTACTACCTGTGGTACGTGTCCCTGAGGCCAGGGCGTGCGTTGGCGTATGCGGAACATTCGCTTCTGGTACTTGCGGAACGACCGCGCCCGTTTCCCTGGAAGTCTTTTTTTCCTTGGAAGCCTTCGACTTCGCGTGCGTGAAGTTTTCACGTGGCACTCTCAACCGTGGCGACTTGATTTTGCGGGACGACTTCTCCTCGCTGGGCTCTTGCGGCTTGCTATCCTCAGACACTTCTACCTACCTTGTGCAGTGACGCTTCGTCTCGGAAGGATCCAGTCCGACCCCGTCGTGCTCTTACGGGGATGGCCAGCAGTACTGTCAGTCCCAGAAGGACCAGCTGCACCAGGTTCAACACCGCGTTCCATGGCTGTTCGTAACGAATCTCTAAATGTCCACCAGTGGCGGGCAGTTCAAACGACTGAGCCCATCCATCCTTGACCGAGGCGAGTTGCTGACCATCTAGCCAAGCACTCCAGCCGGAGTCAAAGCGTTCCGCCATGCTCACCCGTCGCCCTTGCAGGCCAGCGGGAATTACGGCGTCGACGTTTTGTCCCACTGAGGCTACGGGAGCAAGGTCAGCTCCAGAAGCATCAACTAGCCGGACGCGATTGATGACGTCGGTAACGCCGGAACTCTTATAATCGGGTTTGACGCGCCATAGCCAGCCTGCGTCCGTAGGTCCCACAGTTTCAAGTCCTGGCACCGCTGAGAGTTGGCTTGCCAGTAGTTCCGCAGCGGTGTCCCCTTGTGAGAGGACCACGAAGCCCACACCCAATTTGCTCAGTTCGGAACGCGGGTCTGGACCAGACTTGGCTAGCATGCTCGCCACAGTTTCACGCAACATCTTGGTGGCATCATCGGCCCCGGCCAGCGATTCATCGCCGGGAGCTCCCGTCAGCCCGTCAGCCGCGGCAATTCCAGAAAGCATGTCTAACGTGGTTCCATTACCCTGCATCAAGGAAGCGTCGATTCCCCCCTCGGAGACGACGCGAAGAACTATGGTCCGGCTGGCTTCAGGCCCGGTTCCACGGTCGGCAGCGGTGGCCGGAATGGTGCCGATGTTTTTCGCCGCAACTAAGGAAGAACCAACCAAACCTGCTGTGTTGCCCGCGAAGCTGCCGATGATCCACAGTCCCAGACTCGCCGTCGGCGCTCCAACTAGCACAATGGAGATCGCCAGAGCGGTGACCTTACTGACTCGGTGCTTGCTGCCCGCGCTGGTAGCATCCCCGGCCACGACTCCGTCATAGCCACGACGGTAGACAGCATCGAAGCCGAGCAAGGCTGCCCCCAAAACGGCAAACCAGACTGCGGAAATAGCTGGTCCGTTGAATGCGGTCACCAAGGAGTTACCCTCCACCGCTACCGCAACCAGCCCGCTCGCGTAAGACAATCCCAGTCCAAGGATGGCAACTAGCCACAAAGTGCGCACCAGTCCGGCACGTCGAAGCGGAACAAATAAAGCGAAAAAGGCTACCGCGACCAACGGAACACCAACCACCAGCACAGCAACCCAAGTCAACACGACGCCGTCGGCCAGGGCACCTGCCCCAGTCAGCGTTCCTTCGCCCAACAGATTGGGTGTTGTCGAAATCGCGGTGGGGAAACCCAGCAACTGCTGCCAGATGGGGCCCGGGTTGTTAGAAAGCGGAAGACCAGGATCAGCCAGCAGTGCCCGTGGGTTGGACAGTGCGGAGAAGGCGTAGGGCACGTAAATGGCAAGGGAAGGAACAAGGGACCACCACAGTGTCTTGGCCCGGCGGCGAAGGATCACCGTTGTTCCAAGAACGGCCACAACAGCCAAGACAAAAAGGCTCGGAGCGGCGGCACAGACGGCAGCGAGCGCTAGTCCGGCGGCCGCAGCCGCAGTCCATGACGGCGTTCCATTGACACCGGGACGGCCCAATTTAGTGTTCTTATGAGTTTTCTTTGCAGAGGCCGCGGCAGCCGGGAGCACTAGCTTCTCGGGGCCGTTCACCGCTGCCCCGACGGCCCGGATCATTCCCAAAATCACTAACGGAAGCAACACATGGGCTAGCAAAGCCCCCAAACGACCCTGCGCCATGTCCGTTTGCAAAACGGGAGCGCCAGCCCATAAGAGGCCAGCCACAATGCGCGGCCAACGCTTGCGTGAAAAGGCACCGCTTGCCAACCATCCGGTCAGAGCCGAGAGCGGAATAGCAAGTATGAAGATCCATAGCGTCGCTTTAGAGGCATCGCCGAGTCCCAAGGCCCCCAGTATCCACAACACATAGTTAAAAGGCTCCCCCCGGCCGGGCAAGCCCGAACCCAAGGAGATCCACCAGTCCGTGGCGTGCATCCAGATGACACCAAGGGTGTCAGATATGGGCAGCAGCGACCCGCCTGATATTGCTTTGGCACCTAGCAGGCGTGAAAGCGTCAGGATGGAAACAAGTGCCAGTATCGCTGCCAAGCCCAAAGCGCTGACCAAAGGCGACGTTCGAACAGCCGCCATGGGGGCAATAGCTTCGTGGTGGACGTCCCCCGTAGGCTCGAGGATCGATGGTGCGCTCGCTGCGTCGTCGTCTTCCTCGTCGGGTCCCACGGCCTCTCGGAGGGATTTAAGCTGGTTTCTGGCTTCTTCGCGCCCTACCAGCAGGGCCCTGTGCGCGGAGTTGGGTTGAATGCGAGCCGCAGCCAAGGAGCGACGGCTGCGGAACAATGCACGCGGACGCAGTAGGGCAGCGAAGGTTGCAACGAACATACTCACCGCATGGCCGGGCGCCTTAAGTAAGAACCCGGCGAACAGCCAGTAGACCGCGGAAAGTGCGGCGCCGGCGCCGAGGAAGGGAACCTGCCACAGAGGCGCATGCTTTAGCCGGGTAAAGACTGCGGCTTTACGGGCAGCGGCGGGCGATCCCAGAGGGTTGACGCGGTCCACGACGTGGAACATCTTAGCGCCCGGAACGACGAGGACACGATGTCCTGCGAGCCGAACTCTGGCACAAAAGTCAATGTCATCCCCAGGTCCAGGAATGGCCGGGTCAAAGCCTCCCAGCTTTTTCCATACATCCCGGCGCACAAGCATGCCTGCCGCGTTGACAGCAAAAAAGTCTGTGCGGTCGTCGTACTGTCCCTGGTCCAATTCGTCGAGATTGATCATGGCAAAACGGTCGAACCACTTATTTGTCGTCAGGCCTACGTCAACCAGAGACCGCGGATTCTCCCAATCAAGTTGCTTGCAGCCAGCCACCGTAGCCGTGGTAGAGCGTTCCAGCGCCTCCAGTAAGCGTTGCAGGGCGTCCGGAGCGGGTGCAGCATCATCTTGGAGCAACCAGATCCACTCCTGAGAACCCGTTGCTGATGGCGAATCGTGCGCGCTGCCGCGTCGTCTACCCTCGGGAGCAGCGGCGGAGTTGCCCGTTGAATTGGCGCTCCCGGACGCCGCAGGCATCAGGGTAGAAGCGTCGCCCAGGCGTTCTTGAAGATCCAAAACCGCTTTCACGGCTGCACCGTAGCCACCTTTACGGGCGTCAAAAGTAATGACGTGACGCTCGCCCAATTCCTTGCGTAACAACTCGCCTGAATCGTCAGTGGAGCCGACGTCGGCCGCCAGAATCGCGTTGGCTGGGCGCGTTTGGGCTGCCAAGGCACCCAAGACCGTGGGGAGGTAAGCACCGCCGTTGTGGGCAACCACGACGGCGGTGACGTTTACTGCTTCAAGAATTAGACCGCTCGTTTCCGCAGCCGCCGGCGTTCACGCTCGGACAGGCCGCCCCAGATTCCAAACCGCTCATCATTGGCCAGAGCGTATTCAAGGCACTGCGACTTCACATTGCAGGCACCAC
Source organism: Arthrobacter cryoconiti (assembly GCF_020905375.1). Lineage (GTDB taxonomy): Bacteria > Actinomycetota > Actinomycetes > Actinomycetales > Micrococcaceae > Specibacter > Specibacter cryoconiti. The sequence goes on along the minus strand of NZ_JAJJBU010000003.1, from coordinate 237,943 downwards.
AAACTTTTTTGGCGTCTCGCGTGGAACCACCCTTTTCCGGGAAAAACGCCTCCGGATCGGTTTGCGCACACAAGGCATCCGTTTGCCAGCCTAGTTCACCTTCGTCGCTGAAGTCGTCAAGACCGGGCCGTATTCCAATCCAGACTGGAACGGCCGTACTCGCCGCTTCGGGCACTTCGCTTGGCTGCGCCACATAGTCATGCTCGTGCAGGAAGGCCGTTGCCTGGTCTTCGAGTGCCCGGCGGTTCGCCGCCTCGTGGGATTGTGCTGCGCCTGGATCAGCTGGATCCACAAACCAGTCAGCTGGTATCCCGCGCTGGCCCCGAGTCTGTGCGACTTGGGACGCGGTGTCATTGCTTTTTCGAAACTCCACACTCAGTTGCGTTTGCCCCATGATCGTCCTCCTGAATGGTGCCGTCTTGCCTGTCACCGAACCTATCTCCCCCAAGGAAGCGGTTCGGTCCGCCGGGAATGGCGTTTACAGCGGTTCGTGCGTCTAATTACATCCATGTAAGTCACTCGCGTCAAGCGGGCGATGAATCATAACCACCATTACAGGCATAGAGTGCACCCGCCACGCCCGGCAATTTGGTGTCGATCCTCCCTCGTGGCGTGTCACTTTTGGGTTCAAAAAGTCTTGAATTCACCGTAGTTTCGGGGTATTTGAACCCGCATAGCACCCTTAAGCTAAATCTGACGTGATGCAAATCACTAGAAAAAAAGAATTTAGCAAATCAGCAGATATATCTTCTCGGCTTAGCGTGGCAAGATCGGTTCCATGACCACTTCCCTCCGCACCATTGCCGCGTTGCTCCAAGCGTTCCGGCTACAAAATCCCACCGCCCCTCGTCTTACCTGGTACGGCGCCGATTCCGAGCGAGTAGAGCTATCAGGGCGTGTATTGGATAACTGGGTGGCTAAAACCGCAAATTTTCTCATCGAAGAGTTGGATGCAGAAGCTGGCACCGTTGTGGCGCTGGATCTGCCCATTCATTGGCGCTCAATAGTGTGGACGCTGGCGTCCTTTGCCACGGGTGGCACCGTAATGACAGGACAAAGCGATGCCGATGAGACTGGCTATCTTGGCTCATGCATCTCTTCTCTCACGCGCGCAAACATTGTGGCAACTGCCAACCCCGTCGACGTGGCACAACAGTGTGTGGTGTTAGCCATGAACCCTTGCATCGTGGCCGTAGCCCTGCCGGCTCTGGCCATGAGGTGGACCGGCGATTTGCCGTCCGACGCCGTGGATTATTCTGGCGGTGTTCGTGCCCACGCTGACGTGTTCTTCGCGGATGAAGCTCCCGACGCCGGCGACACAGCATGGGAACACAGCGTGGCGGGTTCCGCACAAACACCGGAGCCAGGTGGATTAGCTGTGAGCTTTGCGCAACTATTTGGCCCGCCCACAGTGGAGACCTTAGATGAATCGATCGTGGGGCAGCGTCTACTACTTGAAGCACGCGACGGTTGGGCCAAGGTGCTTCCGGCCGCATTACGCACGTGGGCGGCCGGCGGCTCCGTGGTGCTGCTAGACCCGTCGGTAACGGCCACTGATCACCTGCGGAGCACTGAAAATGTGACGGCTGGCTAAAAGCGCTGGCTACAAATACGGCCAGCTTGGGCTAGTTGACCTCCGGGGAACCTTCGGATTCGATCAGCGCGTGGTCATTTTGGAAACCCGGTTCGGTATCGAGTTCTTCTGTAAAGACCCAATAGCGGTAGGCAAAGAAACGGAAGATAGTTCCTAGAACTAGACCGACTACCGAGCCCGCGATGAAGTCGGCAGAGGCAGTTTGAAAACCAAGCACCCAGTGCGAGATGTAAACGCAGGCAGCGGCGATGGCGATCCCAACGCCATTCATAATGACAAACAAGACCACTTCACGGACGATGTTTGCCTGCCGGCGGTGGCGGAACGTCCAGTACCGGTTGGCCACCCAAGAGAACACAGTGGCAACTAAAGCCGAGATGATCTTGGCTTTAGTTGGATGCCCACTCATCGTTCCGTTGAGCAACCAGACGTAAATACTTGAGTCGATGACAAATGCAACGCCGCCCACAACGCCGAATTTGGCCACCTCGCGCCAAAAAAGGCCAAACAGCCCCTTGATGCGTGCCGACAGTGCCTTGTACATGTTCCTCCGTGAGTTCGAGCTTCGCTTGCTTGAGTTCGAGCAGAGCTCTTTGCCTAAATTCTAGGGCAAACAAAAAGGGGAGAAAGCTCCTCTTAGCTGGCAAGAAGCTGCGAAGTTGGAACATATTCGCCAAAAGGCGGGCATGCTCACACTCTTTCGGTACGCTGGGGACTGTGACTTTTCCTGTAATCGGTGTTGTAGGCGGTGGGCAACTTGCCCGCATGATGGCCCCCGTAGCCGTAGCCCTTGGTTTTCATTTGCACGTTTTGGCAGAGGCCGCTGACGTCTCGGCAGTTGACGCGGTGGCCTATGCCCCCGTGGGTGACTACCGCGATCTAGAGACCCTGCGGGCCTTTGCCCGCGGGGTTGACGTCCTCACCTTCGACCACGAACACGTACCCAACGAACACCTGCAGACGCTCATCGCGGAGGGCATCAACGTCCAGCCGCGCCCCGACGCGCTCGTGAATGCCCAGGACAAACTCGTGATGCGCGCAGCCATCGAAAAACTCGGCCTACCCAACCCTGCTTGGGCCGCCGTGACGTCCGTGGCGGAAATCACCGAATTTGGTGAAAAAAATGCTTGGCCGGTGGTGCTGAAGATGCCGCGTGGCGGCTATGACGGCAAGGGCGTGGCATTCCTGCGCAACGCAGACCACGCCGCGCAGTTCGCCGGCGAATGGTTCGCAGCCATGAGCCCGCTGCTGGTGGAGGAGGTTGTTGACTTCTCCCGCGAGCTCTCGGCCCTCGTGGCACGCACCCCTTCCGGCGAGGCCAGGGCGTGGCCGGTGGCCGAATCCCGGCAGGTGGCCGGGGTGTGCGACGAGGTCATCGCTCCTGCACCAGGGATCAGCGACGAGGTCGCCGCACGGGCACAGCAGGCGGCACTGAAGATCGCCACCGAGCTGGGCGTCACCGGCGTCATGGCCGCAGAGTTGTTCGAAACACCTGGCCGCGGCCCCGGATACCTCATCAACGAATTGGCAATGCGCCCGCATAATACGGGCCACTGGACCATGGATGGCTCCCTCACGAGCCAGTTTGAGCAGCATCTGCGAGCTGTCTTGGATCTTCCTCTTGGCGCCACGGACGCTCTAGGCACAGTCGTCGTCATGAAGAACTTCCTCGGCGGCGCCAACCAGGATCTATTTAGCTCCTACCGTGCGGCGCTGGCCGCTGAGCCCGCCGTAAAGGTGCACAGTTATGGAAAATCAGTGCGCCCCGGGCGAAAGATCGGCCATGTCAATGTGATTGGTTTCGCGAACGAAGACGTCACTGCCGTCCGTACCCGCGCCGCAACCGTGGCCAACATCATCCGTGACGGACAGTAAAGGAACTTGAGTGAGTAATTCTCTGCGCCCCCTCGTGGGCATTGTGATGGGCTCTGATTCTGATTGGCCCGTTATGGAAGCCGCCGCCGCGGTGCTCTCCGAGTTCGCCATCCCGTTTGAGACCGACGTCGTCTCCGCCCACCGCATGCCGACCGAAATGATCGGCTACGGCCAAGCTGCCGCGGCGCGTGGCCTGCGCGTCATCATTGCCGGCGCCGGAGGAGCCGCCCATCTGCCGGGCATGTTGGCCTCCGTGACCACACTGCCGGTAGTGGGCGTCCCCGTGCCCTTGAAAACCCTGGATGGTCTGGACTCGCTGCTGTCAATCGTCCAAATGCCCGCAGGCGTTCCCGTCGCCACAGTCTCGATCGGTGGTGCCCGCAACGCTGGTTTGCTGGTAGTGCGGATACTTGCCACCGGCTCGGATGATCTCGCCACCTCGCTAACGAAAAAGCTTGGTGATTTTGCCCAAGAGCTCAATGACCAAGCTTGCGCCAAAGGTGCCGCCCTGCGCGAGAAAGCCGGCGCGAACTACCCGATGGCGGTGCTAGCGGAACGCACACGGCCGGCTCCCGCATCGGCTGAGCAAGAACTCACTGAGCACACGCTGCCGGACCGAGGGTAAGGCACCCATGAGTTTCAGCAGCCCTAAAGTCTCCCGTGCCTCTAATCGTGCGCCTGTCCTGACCAACCCGATCAGGTACCCGGAGTCAGCATCCGCACCTTTACGCTCCAAACGAGCCTGGATACTCCTGCTGCTGACCCTCGTCCTGCCTGGGAGCGCCCAGATCGTCGCCGGAAACAAACGGCTGGGACGCTTGGCCTTGCGCTGCACGTTCGTCGTATGGTTGATGGTTGTCGCCGCCGTCGCCTTGGCCGTTTTCAACCGCGAGGCATTGCTGAACCTCTTCACCAACCCGTGGACGTCATTTTTGCTCATTGTGGCCGCCATAGTCGTCGCTGTTGGCTGGGCAGTGCTGTTCATCAACACGCTGATCATCCTGCGCCTGGCCCTGTTGGCTCCGGGAATGCGCGCCGTGGTCGGTGGGTCCTTGGTAGTGCTAATGGTCTTGACGACTGGATCTCTGGGCTATGGAGCATTTCTGGTCAATTCTGGTCGAAACGCCATCACCAGCATCTTCGCTAGTGGACCTGATATGGCGCCTGTGGACGGTCGCTACAACTTCTTGGTGATGGGCGGCGACGCCGGCGCTAACCGTTCGGGGCGGCGTCCAGACTCGATTGTTGTGGTCAGTGTGGATGCTAAGACAGGCCAATCCGCCACCATCAGCATTCCCCGCAACTTACAAAATGCACAGTTCTCCAAGGACTCTCCACTGTGGAGTGTCTACCCTGACGGCTACAACTGTGGCGACAACTGCATCATCAATTTCCTTTACACGGACGTCACTGACAATCACGCAGCCCTCTATCCCAAGGCATCTGATCCTGGAGCGGCGGCCATGATGGATGCTGCCGGCGGCATCCTTGGCTTGAAAATCCAAGGCTATGTACTGGTGGATATGGCCGGGTTCTCCTCGCTGATTGACGCGTTGGGCGGAGTCACCATCAACGCGGGTGGTTGGGTTCCCATCAGTGGCGACGACCCTACGGGTACTGGAAACCATTTGCCACCCACCGGGTGGATCTCTCCTGGAGTGCACAAACTCAACGGTTATCAGGCGCTCTGGTATGCCCGTTCACGCCAGTGGGTGCTTGAATACTCTCGCAGCCAACGCCAACAGTGCATCCAGTCTGCGTTGCTGGCACAAATGGACCCTGCCACCGTGCTGACAAAGTTCAATGCGATCGCTGATGCCGGCACCAAGGTCATAGAATCCGATCTCCCCGCAGGACAGTTGGGTAGTTTTGTATCTCTCGCCATCAAGGCCAAGAGTCACGAGCTGTCACGATTGACAATCGGCCCGCCCGATTTCCCGATCGAGTTCTCCACGTACCCCGATTTCGGCGTCATCCACAAGCGCGTCCAGGATCTGCTCAATCCGCCGGCACCCGCGCAAGCGGCACCGGATACGGGCACCGCCGGTTCGGCCGCCCCCGACTCGGGAGCTCCCGGTTCCAGCGCCCCTGACGCTGGGGCTGGCGCTGCTCCAGCCGCACCAGCTGCTCCTGCTGCCCCGCCAGTCACCGAAGAATACCTCCAACAACTGGCCATCAATGGCGACGATGTAATGCTCACCTCTCTTTTGGCCAACAACGGGACCTGTTCGGCAAACTGATAGTCACAAGCGTCTGCGCTAACCGGCTCGTTACGGGCATGTAATGCCTCCAACCACCACAGGGAGAGACAATGTTTTCGCTCACTAACGTCATGCGCGATTATGCGTGGGGATCCACCACCGCAATTTCGGGACTGCTAGGAACCACGCCCAGTGGCGGCCCCGAAGCGGAATTGTGGATGGGAGCGCACCCTGACTCCCCATCCTTGGCGCAAACTTCGCAGGGCCCGGTGCCCTTGGATGCGCTCATTGCCGCGCACCCAGTAGCCATGCTTGGGACGGATGTGGCCAAAGACTTCGATTCGAAGCTGCCGTTTTTGGCCAAACTCCTGGCGGCCCAGACTGCGTTATCTTTGCAGGTGCACCCTACTGTGGAGCGCGCCCGCAACCGCTTTGCCCAGGAAGAGGCGGCCGGTGTTCCACACGACGCAGCCCACCGTAATTACAAAGACACCAACCACAAGCCGGAAATGCTCTTTGCGCTCACATCATTTGAAGCTCTGTGCGGGTTCCGCCCATGTGCCGAGTCAAGCGAGCTCTTCCGCGCCGTACGAGACGCCATTGGCGCCACCGGCGAACCGATTCCCGCATTACTCTCCACAGTGATATCCACCCTGGACTCGCGCATGGTTGAACCAGATATCATCCGCAAGGCTTTCGCTGCGTTGATCGGCGCCGGGCAGAGCGCGTCCGAGCTGGTCGATCTCGCTGCGAGCGCACTTTTGGCCAGCGCCCAGGCAAGCAAGAACGACGCCGGGCTGGATCCGGCGTTGAGCACCGTCGTCGAACTTGCCCAGCAGTATCCGGGCGACCCGGGCGTGCTGATTTCATTGCTACTGAACCGTGTCTCTCTTACCGCCGGGGAAGCCATCTACCTTCCCGCCGGAAATATCCATGCGTACCTTTGTGGGCTGGGACTAGAAGTCATGGCGTCATCAGACAATGTGCTGCGTGGGGGCCTGACGACAAAGCACGTAGACGTTGCCGAACTGATGGAAACCGTCGATTTCACTCCGACGGCTGTGCCATTCGTCCCGACCCGCTCCACCGAGTTGGGTCAGCATGTTTGGGAGCCGCCGTTTGTCGAATTTGTTTTACAGCGAGTAGAGATCTCAGACGGTGATAACCCCGTGCCGCTGGTGCAAAATGGTCCACTGCTGGTAATTGCAATCGCAGGCTCGGTAGTGCTGGATTCCCCCCGCGCGGACATGGTGCTCTCCCGTGGCGACTCGGTGTTTGTCCCGGCCACAGAGAATCCGCTCATGGTGCATCCTTTGGCAGGATCATCGCCCGCGGTGGTTTTTGCCGTCACGGTTGCACCAGCCCGCCCAGCGGAGCAGACGGCCTCGGTCAGCGCATGATTCCGATTCTTCAGACGCCCCTCTGGGCGCAGTTCCAGCGGACTCTCGGCAAACGGGTGCATGAGGGCAGCGGGGCCGGCTGGCAGTTCGTTGCCATCGAGGAAAAGACATCCTTGGGCACGTATCTTTACGTCCCTTATGGGCCGTGTGCCACGGATGCTCATGGTTTTAGTGAAGCCCTGACGGCTCTACGCACCCTTGCCCAGGAGCATCACTGCCATTACGTCAGAATTGAGCCGGTCTCCGCAGCTTTGCCGACACCGGACCCCGCAAGGCAGCAAAGTGATCCCGGCTCGCACACAAGCAACACCATGACGGACAGCCCAGCGGCCCACCTGCACGCGGCCGGATTGGTCAGGGCGCCAAAAGACATCCAGCCTCACCTGTCCTGGCTGGTGGACCTCACGCTCTCCCGCGAGGAATTATTGGCTGGCATGCGCAGCACCAGCCGGAACCTGTTCCGCAATATTCACAAGAAGGGCGTCACGTTCACGTCCTCAACAGACCCGGCTGATCTGCCCATCTTGCTGGGCTTTTTACACGATGTGGCCGGCCGGGCCGACTTCACAGCCCAAACAGATGCATACCTTGGCGCGGCTGCGGCCACCCTCATGCCTGCCGGGGCCGCAAAGCTGTTCATTGCGCACCTTGACGGGAAACCAATCGCGGCAGCATTGTCTTATGACACAGCAGACACCCGGGTATACGCACATGCCGCCGCATCTGATGCCCACAGAAAACTCAATGCAGGCATCCCCCTGCTGGTGACCATGATGCTCGACGCCAAAAATTCCGGAATGAAGTTCTTTGACATGTGGGGGGTGAGCCCAGAAGACGAACCAGAGCACCCGTGGGCCGGCTTCTCCCGGTTCAAACGCTCTTTTGGGGGTGCCGAGGTTCTCTATCCGGGAACGTGGGACCTACCCGTCAACAAGGGCATGTACCGCGCTTATGGTCTGGCCCGTATGGTCCGCACAAACGTGCGGACCATACTTGGCGCAGTTCGCACGGCTGCGCACCGTCGTCGAGCTGCCAGAGACTAGGGACAGTCGCCGGCAGCCAGAGCCGCAGCCGCACACTCACATCCTCTCAATCAGGGGCGGCGAGCGTACGTCTCCCACTTGTGTGCCTGGTGCTCACCATCCACGAAACGAATCGTTCCGGACTTCGAACGCATCACGATCGACTGGGTAAGAACGCGCCCTTTGTCGTAACGAACACCGCGCAGCAGATCACCATCGGTGATGCCGGTTGCAGCGAAATAGCAGTTGTCGCTGGTGACCAAGTCGTTCGTTGAGAGCACCCGGTCCAAGTCATGGCCGGCGTCGAGCGCCTTCTGCTTTTCGTCGTCACTCGTGGGCCACAAACGGCCCTGAATGACGCCGCCGAGGGTCTTGATGGCACACGCGGCCACAATACCTTCGGGGGTTCCGCCAATGCCCATCAGAGCATCCACACCACTCCCGGGACGCGCCGCAGCAATTGCGCCGGCCACATCACCGTCAAGGATGATCTTTGTGCGAGCACCAGCGTCACGAATCTCCTGGATCAGCGGCTGGTGGCGGTCACGGTCCAGCACCATGACGGTGAGCTGGTTGACCTTCACGCCCTTGGCCTTAGCGATCAGGTGCAGGTTCTGCTTGACCGGCAGACGCAAGTCCACCATGTCGGCGGCTTCCGGTCCGGTGACCAGCTTTTCCATGTAGAACACGGCTGACGGGTCAAACATGGTGCCGCGTTCGGCTACAGCCAGCACTGCCAGCGCATTGTTGATACCCATCGCCGTCAGGCGTGTTCCATCGATTGGGTCCACCGCGACGTCGCACTCGGGGCCGGAACCGTCACCAACCACTTCGCCGTTAAAGAGCATGGGAGCTTCGTCTTTTTCGCCTTCGCCAATGACCACAACACCGTTGAAGTGGACGGTGGAAAGAAGAGAGCGCATAGCATCCACCGCAGCGCCGTCGGCCAGGTTCTTTTCACCAAAACCGACCCAGTGCCCGCCGGCAATTGCTGCCGCCTCGGTCACACGCACCAGCTCAAGTGCTAGATTCCGGTCCGGTTCGTCATCGCCCACCGCGAGCGAACTAGACAGTTGGGAAAAGTCTCGTTGTGATGTTTTTTCAGGCATGTAATAACCTCGTCTTCGAAGTAGGAATAGGGTCGCTGCGTGCGACGGTGCACGCCCCTGCCGTATGGTCACCTACGGTATCCATCATAGTTGAATCGGCGCGAGAGCTGTTTTCTCTTCTGACGCATTACCGCAATGGAGCTCGCGGGAAAGCCTGCACGAAACAACGAACCCGTATTTCTGGGATAATGATTGCGTGAGTGAATCCCCGCAGAATTCCCCTGTCAAGCCCGTCATAGCCGCCGGGGCAGCAAAACGTGCCAACGCCTCAGTTATCGGCATGCTGCTGGCCATGCTCTCCACGGTCGCCATTGTCATGGTGGTCGTTTTGCTCAATCCCCAACAGAAGGCGGATTCGTACCGCCAAGTGGTGGATGTGGCGGCTATCTCAGGCCATGCCGCAGACGTGGCCGGATTCACCCCCGCAGCCCCGGTCTTGCCGGTTGGCTGGTCCGCCAACTATGCGCGTTGGAACGGTTCCGGGGCCGACGGCGTGGCTTTTTGGGATGTTGGTTTTGTCACCTCCGCTAACACCTTCATTGCCATGAGGGAAACAATCACGGCCAATCCGACCTGGATTTCCAACCAGGCGCAGAACGCTCCTGTGACGGGAACCCGCAATATTGCAGGGCTTACATGGGAACTGCGTGATAAACCTAAAGAGGATCGCAGCCTGATTTTGATCAGCGGCAAAACCACCATAATTTTGACCGGGACAGCCGATTTCAAGGAATTTGATGTCCTTGCGGCCGCCGCGAGCAAGAAACTGGGGCAAGACCCCACCACGTCCACAACGAAAGGAACACCATAATGACTGGCGGCGAAGACGGCAACATCAATGCAGTGTTAGATCATCCCCAAAGCCCCACTGAAGCATGGAAGACCCTCATGGAGGGCAACCGCCGTTTCGTTGAAAGCAGTGCCTCGCATCCCAATCAGGACGCAACTAGGCGCACCTCGCTACTGTCCACCCAGCACCCGTTTGCCATCATTTTCGGCTGCTCGGACTCCCGTCTGGCCGCAGAAATTATCTTTGACCTTGGTTTAGGCGACGCCTTTGTGGTGCGAACTGCAGGACACGTCATTGATAACACCGCCCTGGGTTCTATCGAATACGGGGTGGAATACCTCAACGTTCCCCTCATCGTGGTCTTGGGCCATGACTCCTGCGGTGCAGTGACGGCCACAAAGAACGCTGTCGCTACCGGAGAAATGCCAGTTGGCTTTGTGCGCGACCTGGTGGAACGCATCACCCCGTCCGTCCTGACGTCCCTGCGCGAGAACAAGGACAGCGACATCGGCGACATGGTGGAAGAGCACGTGAAGCAGACTGCCGCCAGACTCGTGGAGAACTCACCCATCATTGCCAGTGCCGTGGCCAGGCAGAAAACTGCGGTGGTCGGTCTGACATATCGACTCAACGACGGTCGCGCCGATCTCGTGTACAGCAACGGTTCCATAACCGCCTAACGAATAGCGCCTAACAGCTAGGAGCTAACCCAGCAAAGGTAGCTCGCTGCGCTTCTCCTGAGGCGAGCCAGACAAAGAGGCAAGTTCGACGCCGGAACCCCCGTTTCGGCGTCGAACTTCTGTTTGTTCCGCGGCACGTTTTGAAAACACACGTTTTTGGGTGCGCGCATGGCGGCGATATGGTGGAAGCATGACTGATACTGCCGCGGACGCCGCACAAGAGTTCCGTATTGAACACGACACCATGGGCGAGGTCCGGGTTCCCCGCAACGCCCTCTATAGCGCACAGACGCAGCGCGCTGTTGAGAACTTCCCGATTTCCGGTATGACGCTGGAGTCAGCACACATTGAGGCGCTGGCCCGCATCAAGAAAGCTGCGGCTACCACCAACGCCGAGTTGGGTGTTTTGGATGCCGAGTTGGCTGGCGCCATTGAAGCCGCCGCTGACCTGGTTATTGCCGGAAAGTTTGACGGCGACTTCCCGATCGACGTTTTCCAGACCGGTTCTGGCACGTCTTCCAACATGAACATGAACGAAGTTCTGGCTTCACTGGCCAACAAGGCTTTAGCTTCGGCTGGCTCAGCGAAAATCGTCCACCCGAACGACCACGTCAACGCCTCGCAGTCTTCCAACGACGTCTTTCCGACGTCAGTGCACGTAGCTGCAACGTCAGCGCTGATCAACAACCTGATCCCGGCGCTGGCTCACCTGGCCACTTCGCTGGAAGCGAAGGCTGCGGAATTCGCCGACGTGGTCAAGTCCGGGCGCACACATCTCATGGATGCCACTCCTGTCACCCTGGGACAAGAATTTGGCGGATACGCCGCACAGGTACGCTATGGCATCGAGCGCATTGAATCTTGCCTACCTCGTGTTGCTGAGGTTCCCTTGGGTGGAACGGCTGTGGGCACCGGCATCAATACCCCTGCCGGATTCCCGCAGCGTGTCATTGCCTTGCTGGCTCAGGACACCGGGCTGCCGTTGACCGAGGCTCGCAATCACTTCGAAGCTCAGGCCAACCGCGACGGTTTGATCGAGGCCTCCGGGCAGCTTCGCAACATCGCCTATTCGATTATGAAGATCGCCAACGATCTTCGCTGGTTGGGCTCAGGTCCAAACACCGGACTGGGCGAAATCTCCATCCCTGACCTACAGCCCGGTTCTTCGATCATGCCAGGTAAGGTCAATCCGGTGATCTCTGAGGCAGCGATCATGGTCGCAGCGCAGGTCATTGGCAATGACACCACCATTGCTCTTTCCTCCACCAATGGGGCCTTTGAGCTCAACGTAGGTATCCCTGTCATGGCAGCGAACTTGCTCCAGTCCATCCGGTTGCTCTCCAACACCTCCCACGTCATGGCGGACAAGATGATTGACGGGCTCACTGCGAATGTGGAGCGCGCACGATTCCTGGCCGAGGCATCCCCGTCCATCGTGACCCCGTTGAATAAGTACATCGGTTACGAGAACGGCTCCAAGATCGCCAAGCACGCGATCAAAGAGGGCTTGACTATCCGCGAGGCAGTGCTGGCCCTCGGATTCGTGGAGCGCGGAGAACTGACCATGGAGCAGCTCGATTCGGGTTTGGATGTCATGGCCATGACCCGCGCGCCTAAATAAGCACCCATACAAGCAGGCACAACTGGGCCAAGAACGGTGCCCGGGAGCAACGGATTCGGTTTTTTCTCGATCCGCGGGCTCCCGGGCACTTTTTGTCTCCCGGGGCGCCAGACTCGCGCCGAGATTTGCGCCAGGTGCACTATGCGCAAAACCCCCGGGGGGTTCGGCGCCACACGAAAATGCAGTGCGTGTTACGACGCGATCATGAGTCCAATGACACGAGCCATTGCCACAACAAGTTCTTCTCCCGAGCGCCGCTGATCCTCCGGCATGCTCAAATGTGCCAGAAGGACCTCACTCATCCCGCCGACAACCATCAGGCCCACCAGTGTCGTATCAAAAAACGGAATGAGGCCCCGCCGCATCGACTCAGCCAGAAGATCCTCAATGGCCGCGGCGATACCGGCATTCTGCTCCCGTCGGCACGATTCGAGCCCGGGCGAGACCCCGACCGCCTCGATCTCACAAACCCGGCCGAGGCGTTCATCCTCGAGCATTCCTCCCACGCCCGCAAGGACGCCCCGGCGCAGGAGATCAGACACGCTCGCGCTGTCGTTGACCGACAATCCAGCCACCTGGGACCGCATCTGTTCGGTGGCCTGGATGTAGAGCGCGCGCAGAACGTCCTCACGGCCTTGGAAGCAGTCGTAGAAAGACCGGGAGGAGACCCCTGCTTCCCGGCACAGTCCCTGAACAGTTGTCGCGGGATAGCCAACTGTGCCGAAAAGTTCCAGTCCAGCTGCCAGCAGCTTCTCCCGCCGTGCAGCGTCGCGTGCGGGCAGTGAGGTTCCGCGCCAAAGGCTTCCCGCCTCTGGTTTACGCATTGATTCCATGGTTACCTCCGCGCTATCCACGTTTCCCTCCCCACCCTTCTACGCCGGCTGCGCACGGTTTCTGTTAACTATTGAAAATATTCATTTTCAATGTAATTATCATCACATGCCCTATCTTGTCAGGCAACGGGACTTAGCCCTGGCCGCAACCACCACCATCCCCACCAATCCGGGGCTTCCCCTTGTGTGCGTTATCGGAGCAGGATCCTCTGGTCTCACCGCAACCAAGACGCTCTACCAGGCCGGGTTCGCCGTCGATTGCTTTGAACAGGGCTCCGTAGTCGGTGGCAACTGGGTCTATCAAAACCCAAATGGGCAATCCGCATGCTACGAGACGCTCGAGATCAACACCTCCTGTCCACGGATGGCCTTCTCCGATTTCCCCATGCCCGCGGACAGCCCCCCTTATGCCAAGCACCACCAGGTGGCGGCCTACTTCGAGTCGTACGTGGAGCATTTCGGTTTCCGGGACAAGATAACTTTCAACACACGTGTGGTGTCCGTGTCACCCGCAAGTGGTGGATGGGACGTTTCCATCGCCGGTCCCGAGGGTTTACGGAGACTGCATTACGACGCCGTCATGGTCGCCAACGGGCACCACTGGGACCCTCGCTGGCCTGAGCCGGCGTATCCGGGCAGTTTTAGTGGCTGGCAGATCCATGCCCATGACTACCGTTCCGGGGAGCAACTGCGCGGGCTCGACGTCGTGGTGGTCGGCTCAGGAAACTCAGCTCTCGACATCGCTTCAGAGGCTGGCTGGGTGGCGCACAGTGCTGTCCTGTCACAGCGACGAGGGCAGTGGGTGCTGCGCAAAATCCTTTTCGGCCGGGCCGCTGACCAGATTGGGCTACCGGGCTGGCTGCCTTGGTGGTCCATCCGGGCGCGCTTGCGACTGGCCGCCCTGGCCTCCGGCAGCACCGCTAAACTCGGCCTCCCCCGTCCCGCGCACCGCCCGGGTGAATCTCATCCGGTCCAATCCGAACAGATCCGTCCGGCGCTTCGTGCCGGGCGCGTAACGCCCAAGCCCGGGATCGAACGATTCGACGGCGAGCAGGTGGTGTTTACTGACGGAACAAGGGTGCGGGCCGATCTTGTCGTGTGGGCCACCGGCTACCGAGTCCGCTTTCCATTCCTGGACCCACATCTTGTGGAACCTGAGGACAATGCGCTTCCTTTGTGGAAACGCACGATTCACCCGGAATTACCAGGGCTCTTCTTCATTGGATTGCTCCAGCCAATCGGTGCCGTGATGCCGCTGGCGGAGGTTCAGTCGCGCTGGGTAGCTGAGCTACTCTCGGGGCACTACGAGCTACCTGCGGCTGCTCAAATTCGGCAGCTGATGAAACGGGAGGAAGAGCTGAACACTGCCCGGTTCTATGCCTCCCCTCGCCACACGATGGAGGTCGACTTCGATAGTTACCTCTGGGAAGTGGCGCGCGAGCGGCGTCGCGGGCGGGCCCGCGCAAGGTCACGAAAGCGCGGTGGACTGCGCCGATTCGTAGCAGGCCAGGCGGTGTCCAAGTGATGCGCTTGTTGAAGGACCGGAGAGCTGGAGACAGCGTTGAACGAGGTGGCGCGGTAGTCACGGGTGCCGGTCAGGGGCTCGGGCGGGAGATCGCCATACGGCTCGCCCTGGATGGGTTCACGGTCCATGTTACCGACGTGGATGGTGCCCGTGCGGCCGCAGTGGCCTACGAGATTGAGCAGCTAAGCCCAGGGCATTACGGACGCCCATGCAGTGCTTTCGCATCCACTCTTGACGTCCGGGACGCAGCAGCATGCCGGGCTGCGGCAGCCTCCACAGTGGAGCGGACAGGAACTTTGGAGGTCTGGGTCAACAACGCCGGAGTCTTCTACACCGGACCGGTCTGGGACGTCACCCCCGAGCAACGCCAACTGATGTTCGAGGTGAATGCCCATGGAACTATCAATGGTTCCTTGGCTGCTCTGGAAACCATGCGTCCCGCAACCCACGGCCATGTCGTCAATATCGCCTCGCTGGCCGGGTTGGTGGGTGTGCCCGGTGAAGGTTTATATTCTGCAACCAAGCACGCCGTTCTGGGATTTAGTATTTCCGCTCTAGGAGATCTCCGTGCCGCCGGCTTCCGCCACATCAACATCAGCTGCGTGTGTCCAGACGGAATGTGGACGCCCATGCTTTATGACAAGCTCGAGGACCCTCACGCGTCGCTCTCCTTTTCCGGGGCACTGCTGAAACCGGAAGATGTTGCGGAGCGGGTGCTTGACGTAGTGCACAAGCCACGAGCGGTAACAGCTCTCCCCGCGTGGCGGGGTGTACAGGTCCGCCTGCTCGATCAGCTACCTGGCCTGTCGGTTCGGCTCATGCCAGCCATCCTTCAGATCAGCAGGTGGCAACAGGCGGCGATCGCGCGGCGTCGGCACGGCACCACGGCCCCGCCACACTCATAGCCAGTGCCCGCTGCTGAGCTGGCGTACCTGGCTGATGTAGCTCGGCTCCGCGCCCCGCGCTCACCGCAAGTCAGCGTTGGAAGCGGGGTTCGCCGTCGAACATCAATGCGCGCTGGATACAGTCAAGGTGCCCCGGCCGCAGTGGTGGAAGATCAGCGATCGCGAACCAACCCACTGCCGTTGATTCGTCGTCGTTGACACATGCGGTGCCGCTGATATGCCGGGCGATGAATTCGATATTCAGAAAGTCGCAGACGTCGCCATTGGGGAAAGTCACCGGTCCGACGGCGGCGATGCCGAGCAAGTGTTCGATCCTCGCCACCACTGCCGTCTCCTCGAAAATTTCGCGGACCAACCCGGGGCCGGGCTCTTCCCCAGGTTCCAAGATGCCAGTGATGAGAGCCCAATCGCCGGTGTCGGAGCGTTTGCCCAGCAGCACACGCGAATCTTCGTCAAAGACCACGCCACGCACGCCCGGAAGCCAGAGCGGATCGTGGCCGATTTTTTTGCGGACATTGACGATGAATTCCGGTGATCCCATGCGGCCAGCCTACCTCCCTGGTTCCGCCACGTGGCCGAGCCAATCCGCCGCCAGACCTCAGGCCGGGAGCAGAAGTAAAACCGCCCATGCCCCCACCAACATGGATGGCCCGAATGGAATATGTGTGCGCACCGTTCCACGCCGGGTAGCGATCACAGCAACTCCCCATAGTCCGCCGACAACGAATCCGCCCGCAACCCCAAGCAATACGTGGGTCCACCCCACAAAGCCTAGATAGAGTCCCAGAACACCGGCCAGCTTGACGTCGCCAAAGCCCATCCCGGCTGGATAGATGGCCCAGAGCACCCAGTACAGGGCGCCTACTACGCATGCTCCGAGCATTGCCCGCCACAGGTGACCGCAGGATCCCGCCAATATGGCAGACACTGCCAGTAGCACACCGGCGAAAGGGTAGGCGGGTAGCACGATCCGGTTGGGCAGGGTGTGGCTGCGGATGTCGATGACGCTTAGCTGTACCGAAATGAATAGCAAATACACGAACGCCGCCAGGGCACACAGGAACGGCACGATCCCTGCCTCCAACAGATCCAACAGCCGTGTCACCATAGCGTGATGCTACGTCATGGCAGTCCGCCGCGCAGCCTCTTTCGGCTCTTCCGAGCGTAGGCTGTGGATATGAATGGGCAACCTCTCACTGCTGCAACTTTTCGCCACTTGTGCCGGTCTTCGCCGTGGCGCTGGCAAACTCTGCGCTTCGAACTTCACCGGATGGATTCAACCGCGCAACGAGCGGCGCGCACGGGTGCCGGGATCCCGACGTCGGACTTGGAAGCGATGGACATGAACTGTTGGGTGCGCCGTCCTGGTGCCCTACGCGTGGAAACGCTCGATGGCACGTTGCTAGCGAGCACCACCAAGATCAACGATTCAAAGGATTCCCTCTTCTTGAGCGGGAACCGTAAACCGTGGCTGCTCCCGCCAACTATGGCCAATCCGGTGCGGGACTCCGATGGCTTTGTGGTGCGCCGTCCCGAGGCCCTCTACGGGGAACCGGCTTACGGCTCTGGACGCTTTGCCTCGGCCCTGGACCCTGTGGAACTGGCCGGGGAACGGCCAGTTCCGTTTGAGAAACCGTACGCCAACGTGGCCGAGATTGACGGGGTCGCCATGACCGAGCATCATGGACGCCCCGCCGTCGAGGCCATTCTCACCACCAATCCCTCCTACAAACCCCTTTTCCCTGCCGCACCGCTGCTATTCCCGGGGCGCACAGCCGTGCGGATCGACCTCGAGACCGCTGTGTGCGTCGCCAGCCAGTCCCTTGACGGCGACACCTCCGGGGCAGGACATTGGATGGTGCTGGCAGGGATTGACGAATACATGCTTGACGACCTTTTCGACGAGGTCAGCATGGGCCTGACGGACGTGCGCTCTCATATTCCCTGGGACTTGGGAAACTAGAACGCGGTCCTCGGCCTGAGATTGGTTCAGACGCACCAACGGTGAGAGTTCTCAGATCTCCGCGCGCTCAAGCATTTCGGTCACGAGCGCGGCAATCGGCGAGCGCTCCGAGCGGGTCAGGGTCACATGTCCGAAGAGCGGATGCCCCTTGAGTGTCTCTACGACCGCGGCAATACCGTCGTGACGTCCCACACGCAAGTTGTCTCGCTGGGCGACGTCGTGGGTGAGTACAATCTTGGAGTTCTGCCCTATTCGGCTCATCACGGTGAGCAGTACGTTCTTCTCCAACGACTGGGCCTCGTCCACGATCACAAAGGAATCGTGCAGGGAGCGGCCACGGATGTGCGTCAGCGGCAGCACCTCCAACAATCCACGTTCAATGATCTCGTCTATCATCTGGCTGGATACTACTGACCCCAGCGTGTCAAAGACTGCCTGAGCCCACGGATTCATCTTCTCGGATTCAGAACCCGGCAGATAACCAAGTTCCTGACCCCCCACGGCATACAGGGGCCGAAAGACCACTACCTTGCGGTGTTCGTTGCGTTCGAGCACCGCTTCCAGTCCGGCGCACAAAGCCAAAGCGCTCTTACCCGTCCCGGCACGCCCGCCGAGGGAAACGATTCCTACGTCCGGATCCATGAGCAAGTCAAGGGCCAGGCGTTGTTCCGCTGAGCGTCCATGCAGGCCAAAGACCTCACGGTCACCTTTGACTAGACGTACTTGCTGATCGGCGCCCACCCGGCCCAAAGCTGATCCGCGGCTGCTGGAAAGAACAAGACCGGTGTTGGTGGGCAGAATGGATGCTTCCGGCACCAAGACCTCACGTCCCTGGTATAGCTCAGCCATCTCGGCTTCGGCGATGACGAGTTCGGCAATCCCTGTCCACCCCGAATCTTTGACCAGTTCGTTGCGGTACTCTTCGGCGACTAGACCCATCGCCGAAGCCTTGACGCGCATGGGCAGATCTTTGGACACCACCGTTACCTGGCGGCCTTCATTGGCGAGGTTTTTCGCGACCGCCAAGATGCGTGAGTCATTATCGCTCCCGCGAATCCCCGCAGGCAGCACATCTGCACTGACATGGTTGAGCTCCACCCGGAAACTTCCACCGAGTTCTCCTATTGCAATAGGCTCACCTAGACCGCCGTGGAGTTCACGCAACTCATCCAACAAGCGCAGGGCTGTCCGGGCGAAATACCCTAGTTCGGGGTCGTGCCGCTTGGACTCCAGTTCTGAGATCACAACGATGGGCACTATCACTTCATGCTCGGCGAAACGCAAAATAGCTCGCGGATCTGAGAGCAGGACCGAGGTATCAATGATGTAACTGCGCAAAGCCTGCACGGAAGCGCGTGCTCCCCTAACGGCAAGAGGGGCATCCGCGTCGCTCGGGCCGTGGATGGTCTTGGTGGTCTCAAGCATGGTAGCTCCAGTCCCCCGGGCTTGCTGCCTGCCCGGTGTTCGGTTCATGGCGGCCGGGCGGGTTACCCGCCGTTGTGCCCAAACTACGCCGAATATCAACGCTTTAGTGACGCCACGCCATGGCTGAAGATTAACTCCAGGGAACATTTTGGGGTTCGGTGCGGGCGTTAGAGAATTACCCGCACCGCTGGATGACGTGGGCTGGATCTGTGCCCGTAGTTGTTGAAAACTACCGCCAAGATCAAAACGCCCACTGCGATCCACAGTGCGTTCAGATCTAGCGCAAAGTACGCGAAGCCGCCGACAATTGAGCCTGTGGTGAGCGAAGCCCACAACACGGCGTACCGAAGCCAAAGCAGCTTTTCACCGCCGGTCATGGCGTTGGCCATATGCTGGCCCATCTTCACCAGCGTTCCAGTCATGTAGGTCAGCCCGATGCTAACTTCGCCGTCCCGCTCAAAAATGACGTTTTCGGCGCCCATCGCTAACGCCATGACCGCTGGTGCCAGCCAGACGCCGACACCCAGATCAAAAAGTACGACGGCGCCGGTCAAGGCCGCGCTGACGTACAGCAGGACTGCCATGCGTTTGCGGGACGGGACGAACTTGCGCAGGATCGAGGCGCTGACGACTCCCAGCAGGAAAGCTCCGACGAGTCCAAACGCAATCACGAACCCGCCCCAATTGCCTTCAGCGAGTGCTGTTCCGCCCCGGGTTGAGTTGCCGCTCATGAAGGAGACAAAATATCCGCCCAGATGGATAAAACCTACGGCGTCCACGAATCCGGCAGCGCAAGAAAGAACTGCTGCCAAGACCATTTCGGAGCGGCGGTGGTTCTGCATAAGGATGTTGCCTATGCCCCAAAGCGGCGGCTGCGGCCGGCGTAGTCACGCAGTGCGCGAAGGAAATCGATGCGCCGGAACGCGGGCCACAGTGCCTCGCAGAAGTAAAACTCGCTGTAAGCGCTTTGCCACATAAGGAACCCGGAGAGCCGCTGCTCTCCGGAGGTCCGGATGACCAAGTCAGGATCTGGCTGGCCGCGTGTATACAGGAACTTGGAGATGTCATCGACACTGAGTGAATCGGCCACGTCCAAGATCGTACGACCCTCCGAGTGGGCATCATGCAAAAGTTCCCGCACTGCGTCCACGATCTCGCGCCGCCCACCGTAGCCAATGGCTAAGTTCACGTGGATGCGCTCTTTTGCCGGGACGCGGGCTGTCAGCGAAGATACCCGCTGGGCCAGATACTCCGGCAGTAACTCCGGGGCTCCCATGGCGTGGACGCTGATGTCGGCGTCGGCGTCCAAGAGATCAAGGGTGTTGGCGATGATGCCCATGAGCTCGTCAAGTTCTTCAGGGGACCGGCTCATATTATCCGTGGAGAGCATGTACAAAGTAACAACCTTGATACCAACGATCTGACACCAGCCCAAAAATTCCAGGATTTTATCCGCACCGGCTTGATGTCCGTGGCCGGTGGGAGCATTGAATTGCTTGGCCCAACGCCGGTTGCCATCGACCATGACGCCGATGTGCCGCGGTACGCTACTCAGGTCAAGAGACTTACTCAGACTGCGCTCATAGTAGCTGTAAAGGAACTTAGGCATCCGCAAGGGCCCGGTCAACAACCGCATGACTGTGCACCGAACCTTTGCGGACAGGGCCAAACGGCCGAAGGAAACTTTCTAGTCCTAGGTTACCCTCAGGGGCCCTCCTTCGACGCCAGAGCGGAGTCCTGTCGATTCCAGATCATGGTTACCAGTGAGTAACCTCGGCGTCCGCGCGTTATGATTTTGCCATGACAAGCTCATTGGCAGCCCAGGAAAAACCCACCTGGCGAGGCTGGCTTCACACTGTCATGGCGCCCTTAGTACTTGTGGGTGGGTTGCTTGTGCTCTCACTTGCTGAGGGTGTTGGCGCCAAAGTCACAGTCGCTATTTACACCCTCACCGGCGTCATGCTATTTGGCACCAGTGCGCTTTATCACCGCATTGACTGGCAGCCGCGCACCAAAAAGCTCCTGAAGCGGTTGGATCACAGCAACATCATGCTGGTCATTGCCGGCTCCTACACTCCACTGTCCTGGCTGATGCTGCCGCGACCAACCGCCGTGTTGCTGCTGTGGCTCATCTGGACTGGAGCCGTGCTCGGGGTCTTGTTCCGAGTGCTGTGGGTGGGTGCCCCGCGATGGCTTTACGTCCCCCTATATGTTCTGCTGGGCGTGACCGCTCTCTTCTTCTTACCCCAGTTCTGGGAGGCCGGGCCACTGCCCACCTTGCTCATCTGCGCAGGCGGCGTTTTCTACATTGCCGGGGCAGTCATTTACGGGATCAAAAGACCCAATTTTAGTGCTCGCCACTTCGCCTTCCACGAACTGTTCCACGCACTGACAGTAGCTGGCTTCGCAACGCACTTTGCCGCCGTCATCCTGGTGATTTTCGCCTAATTAGAAGTACTGGCGCACGACTACGGGCTGTACGCCATGTCAACGCCTGCCTTCGTATCCCACCTTGCTCGGCTCGCCGAGGCTCTCCGGGGCTACCGGAGCTCAGCTCATCTCAAAGATACGAGTTGTTTTGAATAACTAAAAACAACTGTTAGTGTTGGATCATGGCCGCAGACGAGCAACAAGCAGTTCTAGAGGGCAGACTTCGGTCCGCCCAGCTGAAAGTGACAGCGCCGCGCGTCGCTGTTCTTGGTGTTCTCTCCAAGCGTGGACACCTTGATGCGGAAACCGTGTTTTCGCTTGTGGCGACGTCACTGCCGAAAACTTCCCTGCAGGCCGTTTACGGCGTGTTGGGCGCGTTGGTTACGGCGGGTTTGATCCGAAAAATCGAACCAGCAGCCTCCAGCGCACTGTATGAGGCACGGGTGGGAGATAACCACCATCATGTGATTTGCCTCAACTGCAAAAATGTTGAAGACGTTGACTGCATCATTGGTGCAAGCCCGTGCCTAACGCCGTCTAACTTGCAGGGGTTCGCAATTCAATCGGCGGAGATTACCTTCTGGGGACTGTGCTCCAAGTGTCAACTAAGCCCCGACGCCAGCTAGGCGCGCGACTCTAGCCTGCAACCCACCTCTAGCAACACCGTTGCCGGAGTGAGAAACAAACATCCACCCACTCATCACCACCAGACGTGGCGCTATTAGTGCTGCCCTGATCCGCTAAATCCTAAGGAATTTTCTTGAAACGCTTTTCGCTTTCGCTCACGCATCCGAACATCCGGTTCTTAGTCGCCGACTCAGCTGAAGCCACCACCCCACAGGGCTTGGCTCCGGTCAACGTCCCGCCCGCGGGATCGTATGTGAGCACCCAGGCGCAGCGTTCGGCTCATGCGGGCACATACGTGACGACAGACGCCCTGACCACAGGGCCCGTGGGGAGCTACGTGACGTCCTCGGCTCCGCGGTCGGGGCCGGTGGGATCGTACGTGAGCTCCGAGTCGTAGCCCAAAAGTGCTGCCAGTTCCGGTGCAGTAGACACGGGACGCTGGCAGGCCGTGTTGTAGCAAACGTACGCGAGCGGCTGCTCGTTGCTCCCCGATCCGATACCCCGGCCCTCCATCAGCGCAACGGGGGCCTCGCCGTCGCCCTCCCACACAGCAATAACCAACCCTGGAGAGGGAGACTTCCAAGCCTGCGACACTAAGGCATCACACGCGCCCCCCGGAACACCCACAATCGCAACTTCCACGGGCCCTGCCAGCAACGCTTCAACGACCGACAGCAACCCACCAGCAGAACGAGGCGCCCGCTGAGCTAGCTCCCGCACGGATCCCAGTAGTTGCTCAACCCAGACACGGTCTTCCCTGGCTCCTGTGTAGGCGCCATGGCTAACCAAGGCGCCAGCCAGCATAGCTACAGGGCTCGCCGTGGCATTATCGAATGGATCAGCGAATCGGGCCCCGGCCGGAGCCTGGGCCAGACCGGCACCCACGACGGCGGTGTTCATAAGAGTCCCCTCCACGGCAAAGCGCCGAGCGGACTCCAGAAGTGCCCCCGCACTGTCAAACCATGCCATATCTCCGGTGGCCGCATACAGTGCCATAAAACCATCAGCACAGGCAGCGTAATCCTCCAACATGCCTTCAATGCCGCGCGCCAGACCCTCGTGCGAGACTCGTAGTAAAACGCTGCCGTCCCAATGCACCTGACATAGATAGTGCGCTAATTCCAGGGCGGCATCCAACGCCTGCGGCTCCTCTAAAATCATTGCCGCCTCGGCGAGGGCACTCAACAGCATCCCGTTCCACGCGGCCACCACTTTCTCGTCGCGGGCAGGCATCGTGCGTTTTGCCCGCAGTGACTTCAGCCCCGGAAGTACCGTCTTCCATATAGCTCGTTCCGTTCGGCTCAACTCCCGGCCCGGGTGCAAGGCTCCGGCGCCCGCCGCAGGAATATGCATGAAATCGCCGACGGCGGACGCGGCCTGCTCTGCGTCTGTCCCGAGTGCAGCCAAATCAGACGCGACATCAGAGGCGGCGTCAGAGGCGGCGGAAATTAGTTCCTCGCGCGTCCACTGATAACTTGCCCCCTCGTGATGTACGCCATCGATGACGGTGTCTGCGTCCAGCGAGGAAGCAAAGCCGCCTCCCGGCAGCCTGAGCTCAGCCAAGAGCCACGCGATGGTTTCTTTAGCGGCGCGCCGAGCATCTTCGACGGAAAGTGTGGCACGGAGAGCACTTGTGCCGCTGGAGACGGATGAGGGCTCCTCCGCTACATTCACGCTGCCGGGAGAGCTTTCTACAAGTCGCACCCAATGTACAAGTGCCCGCAACAGCCCAGCGTTGTCGTACAGCATCTTTTCGTAGTGCGGCAAGGACCAATCCGCGCTGACGCTGTAACGGGCGAAACCACCGGCTACTTGGTCAAACAATGCTGAGCCCACCATGGCGCCAAGAGTCCTGCCAGCCAGGCCACGAGCCACCGCTGCGGTCGGCGCCTGCGTCGCGGCATGACGGATTAGGAATTCAAGCGCCGGGGTCGGAGGGAATTTCGGGGCAGTGCCTAAACCTCCGTGCAGGCGATCCTCGGCATCAGCCATGGCGAGCACTGCCGCACTGGTACACGAGGCAAGCCCGGCACCTAAACCCGCGGAAAAATCGATGACCGGATCGGCCTTGGGTGTCAGTCCGTGTCCGCTTTGAACTCTCCACACAGGGTTCGCAAGCGCTGCCGATACGGCATTCGCGGTGCTCATGACCTCTTCCGGGCGTTCCGTCCAAGCCTCGGTCACTGCCGCCAGCACCTGCCTAAACGACGGTCTGGCGGGACTCGCTTGGGGCGGAAAGTAAGTACCCGCATAAAAGGCTTGGCCGGATGGGGTCAAAAAAACGCTCATGGGCCAGCCGCCTTGGCCGGTCAGGGCCTGGGTCGCAGCCATGTACGCGTCGTCCACATCGGGGCGTTCTTCCCGATCTACCTTGATGGAGACAAAGTGCTCCCTCAGGTAGGCGCCGACCTGCGGGTCTTCAAAGGATTCGCGGGCCATGACATGGCACCAATGGCAGGCGGCGTAGCCAATTGAAAGGAAGACGGGGACATTGCGTTCGCGCGCTTGCGCGAAAGCAGCCGCACCGAAAGGGTGCCAGTCCACCGGGTTGCTGGCGTGTTGGCGCAGGTACGCACTGGGTTCGCTAGCAAGCCGATTCATCTAAGAACCCCTAGTTCTTCTGCGTGGCGTCCCCGGACGAGGCGCCCGTTCCGGTGGTTGTCGGCCTAGCATTCTCTTGCCCGCTTGGCTGATCCCCCGCGTCTGCCTGCTTTTTACTGCTCGGGAGAGAATTTTCTTCAACCGCGAAACCCGCGGCTCGCACTGCCTCATCAGACATAATCGGGATGTCTATATAGTCAGCGCGTGGGCCGTGCGATCCGCCGCCGTCGCTCACCTGTGCACGGTAGCGGACCCGGCGGACGCGCCTGATCATGTCGCGGATCAAAAAGAACATCACGATCACAATGGAAAACGTGATCACGAAGCCCAAAAGCCCGGGGGTGATCTGGTCCTCGGAAAGCCCGGGGCGCAGCGTAGGTATTTGCGGATTCGGGGAAACCGTCTCGGCAAGCAAAATCAAAGAGTGCACAATTCGTCTTTCATTTCATCCCCGCGGGCCAGGTGCACGCGGGAGACTTTCACTAGCTATCGTAGGCCAGCAAACAGATCGTTCTCTGGGACATTCATGGGAACGTGTGACTTCACCAACGAGTAGTCCTCCCACGGCCATACTTTACGTTGCATTTGCGGGCTGACGGCAAAGAAGAAGCCTTCAGGGTCCACCTGAGTTGCGTGCGCGCGCAGGGCGTCGTCGCGCTTTTCAAAGAAGTCCCCGCAGTCCACCCTGGTGGTTGCCGGGTTCGTTGCTGCTGGCGGCGTGTGGCCTTCCGTGTCCGCTTCCAGCCAAGCCGCCAATCGTTGTGCGTAAGGTGAGGCTAGGCCCGCTTCCTCAAGAGCGTAATGCAGAGCCCTGAATCGCTGGGGGTTGAAGGCTAAGTCGTAGTAGAGCTTCTGCGGCGTCCAGGCCTCCCCCGTGCCGGGGTACGCGGCAGGGTCCCCTGCCGCGTTGAATGCCTCCACACTGACCTTGTGCGCCATGATGTGATCCGGGTGTGGATAACCACCGTTCTCGTCATAGGACACAATCACGTGCGGCCGGAAGCGACGCACCAAACGCACCAGGGGTGCTGCTGCAATTTCCAGCGGCTTCAGGGCAAAGCAATTTGCTGGCAGCTCCGGCAGTGGGTCACCTTCAGGCAAACCAGAGTCAGTAAAACCGAGCCATTGGTGCTCGATTCCCAAAATGGCGGCAGCTCGCGCCATTTCAATTCGGCGGGCACCTCCCATGTCACGCCCGGAATGCGCGTCACCGATCATTGCAGGATTTTGAATCCCACCGAGTTCACCCCCTGTGCACGTGGCCACCATGACGCGCACACCCGATGCCGCATAGGAGGCCATTGTGGCGGCACCCTTGCTAGCTTCGTCGTCGGGGTGGGCGTGGATGGCCAGCAAACGCAGAGGCTCGGCTCGCTGCCCTTCAGGAGTACTCACGGTGGTTACCTTCGATTCTTGATGCAATTTAAGTAGAGGAATCTAGTACCAGAATAAACGCTAAACTTGTGATGTCCTTACGCCCCTAGCGGGGCAGCCGGCCCGCGGCGCAACCGCGGATCAAGACACCAGTGGATGCAGTGACAAAATCTGATTCTCCAGTAGCTTCTAGCGTAACGAACCGCTATGGCTCACCCAAGCGAGCACTGTCTAAAAGAGCAAAGCTGCTTCTCACAGTTATTGCCAGCACCCTAGCCTTAGTGTGGATACTGTGGGTCGTCTTCGGCGGCGGACCGACCGTGACACAAAAGATCCTCAGCTACAACGTGGTGGACTCCACGCAGGTCACCGTGGATATCGCTGTCACTAAAGACTCTGCGGACACTGCCCGATGCGCTGTCAAAGCACTGAATTCCACGTTCGCGATAGTGGGCTGGAACGTCATTACTGTCGGCCCAAACAGCACCGACGTCGGTAGTGAAAATGGCCGGACCACCACGGTTCGAGGAGAAGTTCGCACCGACTCGCTAGCCGTGACGGGCGTGGTAGATAATTGTTGGATCGTGTCGTAAAGCCCACTTTGAAGACTGTCTGATGACTGGCCCGCGCGCCATTCTTGGGTTTATCTGGCTCATTGACTAAACTGGGAATAATACCTTTGCCCCGCTAGGTCATCCATGGTTGATTCAGTTGTTTGATTCCGTGCCTTGGTGCGTTCACTAACCAGTGACTGTGCCAGCCGTAAACCACCATGGAAACGGCCCACGCGGGGTCTTTGCTTTTTGTACATTCAAGGAGAAACTCGTGCCTACCACTAACAGCGCCCCTGCTGCCTGGCTGACTCAGGAAGCTTTTGACCGCCTCCAAGCAGAGCTGACTCAGCTCTCCGGTCCGGGACGCGCCGAAATCGTCAGCAAGATTGAGCAGGCCCGCCAGGAAGGCGACCTGAAGGAAAACGGCGGCTACCACGCAGCTAAGGACGAACAAGGCAAGATTGAAGCCCGTATTCGCCAGCTCAGTGAACTTCTGCGCTACGCCCATGTGGGTGATGCACCTGCCGACGACGGCATCGTCGAACAGGGCATGCTCGTGGTAGCAATCATTGGCGGCGAAGAGACCACATTCTTGCTGGGTAGCCGTGAAGTTGGCACCGCCAAGGTTGAAGTGTTTAGTGAACGCTCTCCGCTTGGTGCCTCCATCATGGGTCATAAAATGGGCGAGTCCGTCAGCTACTTGGCACCCAATGGCAAAACGATTGAGGTGGAGATCATCTCCGCCAAGCCATACCAAGGATAGACACAGCACGCCTGCCAGCGCAGTGCACCCAACAATTTAGTGCACCCAGCAACTAACCCGCAGTAGTTGCACGAAAACGTCCGTTTTTGTGCAACTACTGCGGGTTAGTTGTTTTAATACAGTCGATGAGGGCTGCCCGTTTGCGCGGGCTAGTGGACCACGATCGGTTGGAAGCCCTCGGTACGCAGCGCCGTCAGAACCAGTTCACAATGCTCGTGGCCCTTGGTTTCCAAATTAACTGTGATGGAAACATCGCCCATGGAGATAGACCCACCTACGCGGGTATGGTCCACGCCAGTAACGTTGGCGTCGTTTTCGGCGATGATGCGTGAAATGGTTGCCAGAGCGCCAGGGCGGTCGTTAAGCATGATCCGTACCGTGAGGAAACGCCCGGCCGCAGACAGGCCTCGCTGGATGACCTTAAGCATGAGCATCGGGTCAATGTTGCCTCCCGTCAACACCACAACTGTGGTGCCGGGATTCTCAATTTTACCTTCCATGAGCGCCGCAACGCCCACGGCTCCTGCCGGTTCAACCACCATCTTGGAACGTTCTAAGAGGAAGATCAGTGCGCGTGCCAACGCGTCTTCACTCACTGTGACGACGTCGTCCACAAGTTCGCGGATGATCGAGAATGGCAGTTGACCGGGCCGGCCCACAGCTATTCCGTCAGCCATTGTGGACAGTTTCTTCAGCGGAACCAAGGCATCGGCTGCCAGAGAAGGCGGGTAGGCTGCGGCATTCTCCGCCTGAACACCAATGACCCTGATTTCCCGGCCCAGTTCTTTGGCCCTCGCTTTAACGGCCACGGATACCCCGGCCAGCAGCCCCCCACCGCCAACACCCATAATGATGGTGTCGACGTTGGGGACCTGATCTAGAATCTCCAGACCTATGGTCCCCTGCCCGGAGATGACGTCCTTGTTGTTAAAGGGGTGGACAAAGACTGCGCCCGTTTCAGTGGCATACTTTTCAGCCTCCGCTAATGACTCATCCACGTTATAGCCGTGCAGCACTACCTCGGCTCCATGGCCGCGCGTGGCCGCCAGCTTCGGTAGCGCTACCCCGACGGGCATATAAATACGCGACTTGATACCGAGCGCCTTAGCAGCGACCGCCACGCCTTGGGCATGGTTTCCTGCCGATGCCGCCACCACTCCGCGTGCCCGTTCTTCAGCGGAGAGACGAGCCATGCGCGTATAGGCCCCACGGACTTTGAAGGAACCCGCTCGCTGCAAATTTTCACACTTGAGGAAAACCTCGGAGCCGGTCATTCGTCCCAGGGCACGGGAGCTTTCAATGGGAGTGTTGGCAATAATTTCCTGCAGCAATTCCCGTGCGGCTTGAACATCGGCGAGGGTTACGGGCAAATCGCTGCTTGCGTTCACGGTGCTTATCTCTTTCTCAGGGTGATCAGTGCGTTTAAAATCTATGTGATTTACGAATCTAGAGGATCGGGCCAGGTTCCTCCGGGCTGCGGCCGGGATCTTGCTGTTGCTCCGTGAGCGTGGACGCCGTCGTGCCGGGTCCTTGGCCTTGCCCACCACTCGCTATGGACGCGGGTATCTCTGCGGTGACGTAGCCGTACTCCGCTGCGAGGGCAGGATCCCTCTCCCAGGCCCGTTCGGCAATGTAGCGGATGCTGGAGTTCGCAACAGCCAGAAGCGGCACGGCAAACAAGGCCCCAAGGATTCCTGAGACGCTGGACCCCGCGGCCACAGCCAAAATCACAGCAACTGGGTGCAAGGAGACTGCCCGACCCATAATGAACGGCTGAAGTAGGTGACTTTCAAGCTGCTGAACAGCGAGCACGATGGCCAGCATGATCAACGCATTCACCCAGCCGTTAGCGACCAGAGCCAGCAGGACTGCCACAGCTCCGGTGACAAGAGCACCCACCACGGGGATAAATGATCCTACAAAGACCAGTACGCCCAGAGGCAGGGCCAGCGGAACTTGGATGATGGCGGCACCGGCACCAATTCCTACAGCGTCCACGGCTGCCACCAGGATCTGGACCCGAACATAGCTTCCTAGTGAGGTCCATCCACGACGCCCGGCACCATCAATGGCTGGCCGCGCGCGTCGGGGAAAGAACCGCACCAAAAATGCCCAAATCCGCTCCCCTTCCAACAAGAAGAAGATCAAAATGAACAAAGTCAGCAACAGCCCGGCGGCGAAATGGCCAAATCCGCTACCAATACCCAGTGCTTTACTCGCAATGGTAGAGCTATTATTTTGCAAGGCATCAAGTGCGTCTTGAAGATAATTCTCAATTTGGTCGTTGCTCAACGACAGCGGTCCCGTGGTTAGCCACGCCTGGATCTGGATTAGGCCAGTGACGGCCTGTTTGCTGAGCTCGGCAATTCCGCTCACCATCTGGCGTCCCACAAGGAACAATCCACCCACCACCAGAACCAAAAGCCCAACTTCCGTGATGGCGACGGAAAGACCGCGGGGAACACCAATTTTGCGCAGTCCCATCATCGCTGGGCGTAATAGGGCGGCAAAAAGCGTGGCGACCATCAAAGGGATCACCAGAATTGAGATCTTGCCCAGAAGCCAGATGAGCATGGCCCCCACGATCAGGACCAGGGCGAGGCGCCAAGCCCAGTCGCCGGCAACTTTCAGGGCAAAGGGGACAGTGGGGTCTTCACTGTGGGTATCGCGCTCTGGTTGTTGCTGTAGGGGCGTCATAGACCAATAATTCCCTATCCAGCAAAAATACGTAAACCGGCGTCCATTTTTGTGAAGGGGCGGAACTCACGCAGTAGCTAGAGAACGGCGTCAATCCCCCAATTCATACTAAATTCCGCTCCGGGTTCCAGCCACCGCAGGCCATCTCCGGAGTTGAAAGCGTTGGCCGGTCCGGTCATTGGTTCCATGGCAACCGCTAGTGGCCTACCGGGGAATGCCGAAGTGATGAACACATGAACATGAGAAACACTTCCGTCATGCCAGAGCGACACACTGCGTCCGTCGGGGGCGGAGAGCGTGTGCTGGGCTTCTCCGTTGTCAGTGAGAAGATCCGTGAACGCCGTATCCATCTCTCCCTCTCCTAATAGCCTGCCCTCGCGGAGGTCGTGGCGGCCATCCACGGGAAGGGCCTGGGTGGGGATCATACGTTCGTCGCTGGCAAGATAAGTGGCCGCTTTGACGGTGACGGATAGCGTCTGCGGCGCAGCGCTACCCAATCGAAAATACGGGTGTGCGCCGAGCACGAAAGGGGCAAGGCGGCTGGAATCGTTAATGAGCGTTTGTCGCACCCGGAGCGCACCTGTTTCGGTGAGTTCGTAATGGACACGGTGGCGGGCCAGGAACGGATAGCCATGCTGGGGGTGAATGGGCGCTTCAAGTACCACGTGACTCGAGGAGGACTCAAGTGCCGTATAGCCGGTATTACGCAACAATCCGTGGATAGCATTGTGCATAGCCACTTCCGTAATATCTAGCTGCTGGGGATCGCCGTCGAGCATCCAGCGGCCATCAGCAATACGGTTGGCAAAGGGTGCCAGAGTGATGCCTGACGCGCCGGGCGCGATTGAGCCAACGCCGTAGCTTTCCACAAGTTCCACACCATCGCGAACATACTCACGAAGCCCCGCAGCCAAGGAGACGACGACGGCCCGGGATCCCCCGCGCTGCAAAGTGTATTGAGGGCCCGTGGCCGGGGCGGCGGAGCGTTCTCCGGAGAGTGTAGTCATGCAGCCACGGTACCTCGTGACCGCCCGGATATTCCGAATTCGTCACTAGCTCTGTGAAAACTAAGTCGATAATGTAATATTTTGTTTGAAACTATTTGTTTTTCTCCTGCACAGGACGGGGACTCAATGCTGGCACCTGAACGCCAGGCACGTATTCTCAAACAACTCCAACTCCATGAGGCCGTCCGGGTAGTGGATGTCGCCGCGGTTTTGAACGTCAGCGAAATGACTATCCGCCGTGACATCGAATCCCTGGACCACAGTGGACTGGTACGTAAAATCCATGGTGGCGCCATGCGGCTTGCCCGGCTTAGCGCCCTAGAACCGGGTTTTCTACTCAATGTGGACAAGGAGCTGGACGCCAAAATTTCTATCGCCATCCAGGGCGTAGCCCTGGTCCAGCCCGGCATGACATTGGCGCTGACAGGCGGCACCACAACGTACCAGTTTGCCGTCCATCTCGCGGCGGAACTAGAGCGAATTCAGAACCTGACGGTTGTGACAAATTCGCTCAAGGTTGCCGATCTGCTCTATCAGCGGCACGGTTCTTCCTACTGCAAAGTGATTGTTACGGGCGGAGAACGGACGCCGTCGGAGGCTTT
Organism: Arthrobacter cryoconiti; assembly: GCF_020905375.1. Lineage (GTDB taxonomy): Bacteria > Actinomycetota > Actinomycetes > Actinomycetales > Micrococcaceae > Specibacter > Specibacter cryoconiti. Next base: position 206,345 of record NZ_JAJJBU010000003.1, on the reverse strand, counting down.
GGTGGGTCCCGTTGCTCGCCTGGCCATTAACAGTCTCAACACAGACATGTGTTTCATGGGTGTCCACGGGCTGGATACCAAAAGGGGTCTGAGTAGCCCGAACCTCCTAGAAGCTGAAACTAACGCTGCCTTCATCGAATCAACCAGTCGATTGGTGGTGCTGGCGGACAGCAGCAAGTTTGGGGTCCGCTCCCTCGCCACGATCGCTCCTTTGTCCGCAGTGGACACCATTTTGAGCGACGGCGGTCTCGAGCCTGCCGTGCGCGATGCTTTTGCGGCGCTGGTGCCAACCTTCACGATGGCACCTGCCATACCCGAATCCCCCACCAAACAGAGCAGGAAGTCCTCATGACCACCGCCACCAGCACTCTTTTGGCCGACGGCCGGGAACTGATCTACTTTGACGAAGGCCCTGTGGCACACCACCACACGGGCGCAGATACCCGTCCTTTGGAGCCCCGCTCGGATGCCGATACCGGCGAACTCCGTTTCGATGCGCTCACGAATGACTGGGTCGCCATCGCCGCGCACCGGCAGAGCCGCACCTATCTGCCCCCGGCAGACCAGTGCCCGTTGTGTCCGAGCACCGGCGCCAATCTTTCCGAAATCCCAGACGCAGCCTACGACGTAGCGGTTTTTGAAAACCGATTCCCTTCTTTGGGCCCCGCTTTGGGGCTAACTCCCGAGCACCCGGCCTGGGGAAGTACGGGTAAGGCATTTGGCCGGTGCGAAGTAGTGGCCTTCACCTCCCAACACACAGGGTCCTTTGGCGGATTGTCGCCCCAGCGCGCACGTACAGTAATTGATGCCTGGGCGCACCGCACAGAAGCCCTGAGCTCACTACCGGGCATCAAGCAAGTGTTCCCGTTCGAAAACCGCGGCCAGGACATCGGAGTGACACTTCATCATCCGCACGGACAGATTTACGCGTATTCCTATGTTCCGCCCCGCAGCGCGGTCATGGCTAATGCGGCACAAGCGTTCTATGAAGCGCACGACGGCCGCGAGTCGCTTCTGGGTTCCATTGTTGCCAGCGAAGTGAAATCGGGTGAACGAATGGTAGCCCAAGGCGAACACTTTAGCGCCTATGTTCCGTTTGCCGCCCACATGCCTCTTGAAATCCATCTAACCCCACACCGCCACGTCCCTGATTTCGCCTCGCTGAACGACGCCGAACGGGACGAACTGGCAGTCATGTACCTTGATGTGCTGCGCCGTGTGGACGCCCTGTATGAGAGCCCCACGCCCTACATTGCGGCCTGGCATCAGGCGCCTCTGGTCCCTTCGCTGCGTGCGGCGGGCCGTCTACATTTGCAATTGACCTCACCGCGCAGGGCAGCGGACAAACTAAAGTTCCTGGCCGGGTCAGAGGCAGCCATGGGCGCCTTCATCAATGACACAACTCCCGAACAAACAGCAGCAGTTCTGCGCGGCCTCAATGTCCCCACCACCGCGAAAGTCCACGCACTATGAACGCATCCGCGACCCAGCCCATCAGCGCACAAAACGTGGCAGACACTTTCGCCACAGTGTTTGGCTATCCCCCTGATGGTGTGTGGGTGGCTCCTGGCCGCGTGAACCTGATAGGTGAGCATACCGACTACAACGACGGGTTCGTGCTGCCTTTTGCCATTGACCGTGAGGCCACGGTGGCGGTGCGTCTGCGTGCGGACCAGACCGCTCGGCTCATATCCAGTTACGGAGATAAAAAGATGGTGGAAGTTGACATCTCCACGCTCTCCCACGGCACCATGACAGGGTGGACTGCTTATCCCCTCGGCGTTGTGTGGGTGTTGGCCCAAATGGGCGTGGAAGTTGGCGGTTTTGATCTCTATCTGCATTCCACGGTCCCGTCAGGAGCTGGATTGTCCTCCTCCGCAGCTATTGAGTGCGCAGTATCCACAGCGCTTAACGATCTTTACGGTGCCCAGTTTTCGCCCAAGGAGCTGGTACTTATTGGCCAGCGCACCGAGAATGAGGTCGTTGGTGCTCCCACCGGGATCTTGGACCAATCGGCGTCTTTGCTCGCCTCTGACGGCCATGCCGTTTTTTTGGATTGCCGCACCCGCGAGTCACATTTGGTTCCTTTGGATCTCTCCGGTGCCGCTCTGCGGATTCTGGTCGTGGACACCAAAGTCACCCATGCCCACGCGACCGGTGGTTATGCCGAACGGCGGGCTTCCTGCGAGCTGGGTGCACAAATGCTCGACGTCCCGTCACTGCGTGAACTCACAGCGGCCCAGTTGCCGGAGGCCGCTCTGCGCCTGGACGCAGTAACCTACCGTCGGGTGCGGCACATTGTCACAGAGAATCAGCGAGTTTTGGACACGGTAGTGGTTCTGGACGACGCCGGTCCCACAGCGATTGGTGCCCTTCTCACCGCCAGCCACTCCTCCATGCGCGATGACTTTGAAATCTCCTGCGCCGAACTGGACCTAGCCGTCGCCACCGCCTTGGAGAATGGCGCCCTTGGTGCGCGCATGACGGGCGGCGGCTTTGGCGGCTGCGCGATCGCACTCATCCCGGAAGCCGAAGAACTAAAGGTTCGCGACGCCGTCGACCGTGCGTTTGCGAAGGCTAACTGGCAAGCACCGGACTTCTTCACCGTCTCCCCCGGTCCCGGAGCCCGCCGCATCCTTTAGCTCCGAAGCAACTGAAGCAACTGATCCGGGAAGCTGGTTCGTCCCGGACCGGCAGAACGTCTAGGAGCAGGGATTGAATCCACGGAGAGCGACAGATCGTTGCCACCTATAGCGACGCTGAGCACCACGTGATGTTAGCGGATGAACGAAACAGCAACGTCCGCCCGATCCTACGAAGACCGGGCGGACGCTTTATTGAAATATGAGAGTGCTGAGTTGATTTTTACCGGGGACAGCTGGCCTTAGTCGTTGCCCCGCAGGATTGCTAGCAGGCGCAGGATCTCCACATAGAGCCAGACCAAGGTGACGGTCAGCCCGAAGGCCGCTGTCCATGAGTACTTTGCGGGGAGCCCGTTCTGGACACCCTTCTCAATGGACGTGAAATCGACAATCAGCGAGAACGCGGCCAAGCCGATGGCAAAAACGCCCAGGATTAAACCGAACGGAATATTGGTGCCGGGGATGTGCATGCTATTGATGCCCCAGGGACTGGACGTTCCCCCGAACACCATCAAGCCCAAGTTGATGAGAGAGAACAAGGCATACCCGGCCAAGGCGATGATGAAGAACCGGGTCATTTTCGGGGTGGCGCGGACCTTGGCATTGCGGAACAGCACCAAGGTCACTGCGAACACGCTGAGCGTGCCAAGAACTGCCTGAACGACAATCCCGGGGTAAGCCTGTTCGAGAAACTGCGAGATACCACCGAGGAACATTCCCTCAAATGCGGCGTAGCAAAGGATCAACGCTGGCGAAGGCTGCTTCTTGAAGGAGTTGACCAGTCCCAGGACGAGCCCGACGATCATGCCCGGGAGCATCAGGATAGGGAAAATCCAGCCTAATGCGGCGCCGGCCAAGACCATGGCCAACGTTCCCACGGTCTTCATGATGACGTCGTCGTAGCTCATCCGGCCAGTCTGCTGAGCAGTAGCTGAGGGCTTGCTGTACATCTGCTGAAGCTGCTCTGCGGAAAGCTGGGTCTGCTGCGCACCGATGGTGGCGGCCCCATTGGCGTAGCCGCGCTGTCCAGCAGGCACGTCCTTGAAGTTCTTGTTATTGGCAAATACCGGATTTCCACCAAGTGCCATGGCGCTGATTCCTCCGAAATAGGGGGGTAAATTATGTTTCAAGTCTACCAAGTAAGACGCGCAGGAACGCCAACAAGTTCCCGGCGGAGCCGTATCGTGATGCACGACTCTATGAAAAGCAAAAAATTTGTACCCCAGGTCGGACTCGAACCGACACTGAATGGATTTTAAGTCCACTGCCTCTGCCATTGGGCTACTGGGGCGTAAAAAATCTACGAATGCATTGCGATCTTAACACTACTGGATAATGCTCGCCCAAAATAAACCAGCTCACAGTGTTCAGTGTGGAGACAGCAAATTCGCGCAAAACTATTTTGACAAACGGTTAAAAGGTTCCGCATAGCGGAACTGACCGCGTGTATCAGCGCCGTATCCGGACAACGGGAGCGCCATGAAGTGCGAACCCCAGGATCGATCCGGTGAAGCAATACCCAAGGAGTCTGCCGGCAAGAAGCCAAGGCGCGGAAAATAATCCACACTCCCTAAGAGCACTATGGCATTCTCCCCGGCCGCATTCGCGGTCGTGACGGTAGCATTTATCAGCATGGCTCCAATACCTTGGCGCTGATATTTTTCCAGCACACCAATGGGCCCCAATCCCAATGCAGGCGCAGTGCCGATCCGGCCACGGGTGCTGATGACGTACCCGCGAATCTCGCCTGACTCCGATTCAGCCACCAAAGAGTACTCCGGCAGATATTCACGTGCGGCAAATAATTCACGCAATAGCCGCGCTTCCACTTTGCTCGAAAACGCAGCCTCGATCACGGCTTGGATCTCCGGCCGGTCCGGAGCACGTTCGCGCCTAATGATCATGGGGCCAGTCTATGGGGCAGCTCAGACGCGCCTTCTCTACTACCTTGAGGATGCGCGCAGGGGAGGCGGTAAGTACACAATAAAGTGCGACGGCGATCCTCCCGCAGTGGGAGGGTCACCGCCGCACAGTGAGACGTCGAGGCAGTGCCACTCAACTCAGCCTCACTAAACTCAGCGACGCTAAGGCACTGACACTACGAGTTTGAACTACTTAGCAGCCGGCGCTTTTTCTTTAGCATCAGCTGACTCTGGCGCTTTTGCTTCTTCCGCAGGCGCCTGCGCAGGAGCCGCAGCGGCGGGCTTCGGCTTCGGGGTGGCAGCCTCGACGAATGTCTTGCGGGGGTTGTCCAAGTTCAGCAGCTGGGAAAGGTCGCGGCCAGCAACCATGGCGACAAACCAGTCAGTGATGACGCGGTATTTGCGTTCGACTGTCGGCATAGCCAGGCCATGGTAGCCACGGTGCGCCAACCAAGCCGGTGCGCCCTTTAGTTGGATGCCCATAATCTTGGCAACACCCTTCCACTGTCCAAACCCGGCAACCGCACCCAAGTTCTTGTGCTTGTAGCCGGTCATCGTCTTGTTGAAACGGCTGGCCCACAGGTTTTTGGCCAGGCGTTTGGCTTGGCGCAGGGCGTGCTGAGCATTAGGGACACAGGTTCCGTCGGGCAAGCCGCCGGTAACATCAGGCACGGCTGCAACGTCGCCAGCAGCCCAGGCGTTCGGGATGACGCCGAACTCGCCAGTGATCTGCAGGTTCGTATTGACGGAGACGCGGCCACGGGGTTCGATCGGGAAGTCTGTGGAGCGAACCATCGGGTTCGCCATGACACCGGCGGTCCAGATCAGAGTATCTGCATCGAACTGCTGAGCAAGAGACTTATCGGGCAAGTTGATGAGCTTGAGGTTGTGCTCTTCCGCGTTGTCCAACGACGTATTAAGAAGGACTTCAACGCCACGGCTGCGCAAGTGCTCCACAACCCAGAGGGCTTGAGACTGCGTAACTTCGGGCATGATGCGTCCCATAGCTTCAACGAGCACAAAGCGCAGTTCAGATTGGTCCACCAACGGGTTGAGCTTGACTGCGGCACGGGCCATGTCCTCTAGCTCTGCGATGGTTTCGATTCCTGCGAAACCACCACCAACTACAACAAACGTCAGCGCACGCTTACGGGTCGCCGGATCTTTTTCGGTGCCAGCTTCTTCAATAAGGGAGAGCACCTGATCGCGCAGGGCGACAGCCTCCTCGATGGACTTGAGTCCGATTCCGGACTGCGCCAGGCCCTTGATGGGGAACGTGCGGGTTACGGCACCTGCCGCCAGAACTACGTCATGGTAGGGCAGTTCAAACGGTGCGCCGCCGTCGGCCGGGGCGACCATGGCTGTGCGATTTGCGTGGTCAATGCTGGTCACTGACCCCTGCAGCAGCTCAGTTTCCTGTAGGTGCTTTCGGTGTGAAACAACCGCGTGGCGGGGCTCAATATTGCCTCCGGCCACTTCGGGAAGGAACGGCTGGTACGTCATGTACGGCAGCGGATCAACCAGGGTGAGAATGCCACCGGACTTGGCGATCTTCTTCTGAAGTTTCAATGCAGTGTAGAGGCCAACGTAACCGCCGCCAACCACCAGAACGCGGGGACGGGATGAAAATGTGGGTGTGAGTGCCATATCTCCATGATACAACGATTGTGAAAATATTCACTAATACGTTTCTCGCTATGGCGTAACGCACCCCAAGCTCACGTTTTTTTGACACAGTACGACGCCGGGCACCGCCGCCGCTATAACCCGTCTCAGCGCTGGTGGCTGCCTTTGACCTGCACCGAGCTGTCCTTGGAGTCCGCAGTGTCTAAGTCGGTAGGCTCAGCAGAATCTGAGTCAATGGGCTCAGCGGTACCCACGCCGGTGGAACTCGAGGAACCAGGCATATTCAGTTTTCGACGCACCACAAGTAAGTGCGTGCTGCCCGCCGCGACGATGAGCAGTAAGAGTCCGCCAAAGCCAAAAACAATCGCAGTCGGCGCAGCGCCGGAAAGCTCAGTCGCGCGCGCAGCGCGCGGGGCAGGCCGGTCTGCGACGGTTGGACCAGGCACGGGTTCTGCTGAGACAGTGGCGCCTGCCGTGGGCGCGGATACTGCCACCCGGCGGTGAACACGAATCCAATCGGCGATGCTACCCAAAGGATTGGCCTCCACGACGGGGATGTCAGCTGTGAGCGCAGCGTTTGCGTCCACAAGCCCATAGCCATAAATTGCGTTGGGAACGCCGTCACCCTTCGGCTTGGCGGAGGAAATAATTCTATTTATGACCTGCGCTGCTGACATGTCCGGGTACTTTGATCTAATCAGCGCAGCGACCCCTGCCACGATCGGCGCGGCTCCACTGGTGCCGCTCCACCGCGCGTAACCGCCTCCGGGTAATCCGCCTGCCAAGTCTTCGGCCGGAGCACTGACCCCAATGCTGATTCCCTGTGAGGAAGAATCGTTGCTGGCCGCACCGTTCTTATCCAGCCCACCCACTGCCAGTACACCAGGAATGGTCGCCGGAGCACCCACCTGCTCGCTTCCCGAGGCCCGGTTTCCGGCGGCCGCTACAATCACGACGTCTTTGGACTCAGCGTAAGAAAATGCGTCGTCCCAACTTTCCGGCCAGGCAGTGGAAGTGCTTCCCAGCGACATGTTGATGACCCTTGCACCGTGGTCCACAGCCCATTTGACGGCAGCAGGAATCTGATCGTCCACGGTTTTCCCGGACGGGTTTTCGCTGCCGAGCCAGACGGAGATACTCAACAGCTCTGCTTTGGGAGCAACGCCCACCACTCCGTCAGGTCCAGCCCCGGCCTTCACTCCAGGGGGCGTTGAGGGGCCAACTGGGCTGGAGGAGGGGTCAGTATGTCCGCGTCCAGCCAACATAGTCGCCACAAGGGTTCCGTGCTCCGGTTCGGAACCGACACCCTTGGTGCCGTTTCCGTTTCCGGAACCGGACATGTCTACCCCGCCGACTACCGCGCCGGCTAAATCCTTATGGCTGGAGTCCACACCGCTGTCGATGATGGCAACCTTGACACCTTCACCTTGGGAGGTGTCCCAAGCCGCCGTGATGCCGTATTGATCCAGCCAATATTCGCGGTTGCGGATGTCATCCGCGGACGCAGCGGGTGCTAACGCTATCCCGGAAAAAAGGGCGAGCGCCAGCGCTGCGGCAGCCGATCTGCGCAGGTTTCTGCGCAGTGGCTGGGGCGATACCGGCATAAAAACTCGTTTCCAGTGGATGCGGCCAAAAAATGTCAGCTGATTCCCCTAGCCGTACCAAGGGCGATTCCGTCTAGAATATCGTGTTCACTGGTGGTTTCCGATTCAATGCGTCCTCCCGTGAGCACCGCGAGCCGCAGTAAGACGGTGCGCCAGATCAGTGAGCCGGCACCAATGACATCAACACGCCCCGGATGCATGAAGCCCAATTCGGCGCGTTCTGCCCGACTCATGCCCAGTAGGGCGCTAGCTGCGGCTTCCGCAGTTTCTAAGGGCACGACGGCGGCATGGATCTTCTCCGGCTCATAGCGTTCAAGCCCCAAGGCCTGAGCTGTGATGGTCGTGACGGTTCCAGCCACCCCGACTACTTTCGTCACGTTAGCGAGAGGCACAGTAGAAAGTACCTCGACCAGTTTGACCTCCACCGCAGCCTCTGCCGTTGCGATTTCCAGGGCTGTGGGTGGGTCGCTTTTCAGGTAGCGTTCGGTGAATCGTACGCAGCCCATATCTGTGCTCACAGAAGCCTGCACACCGTGGGCGTTTCCCACCACGAACTCGGTGCTGCCACCGCCTAGGTCAACGACCAGGACAAGTTCGTTTTCAAGTGCGGGCAGTACACTTGTGGCTCCGGTAAAGGACAATGCGGCTTCTTGATCCCCGGTGGCCACTTCAGGTTCCACACCAAGGCGGGCCTTGATGCCCGCAACGAACACATCCCGGTTACCGGCGTCGCGCGTTGCGCTTGTGGCAACAAACCTGATGCGCTCCACGGCTGTACCGTCCAGCGCGCAGTCTCGTATCAGCGCAGCGTAATCCTCTGCTGCCGCAAAAGTCCGTGCCAAGGCTTCCGGAGCGAGCATGCCGGTGGCATCGACGCCTTGCCCTAATCGCACCACCCGCATTTCACGGTGAACATCCGTCAATGTGGCCACACCCGCGGCGGAATTGGATACATCTGCGATGAGCAGACGGATTGAGTTAGTCCCGCAATCAATGGCGGCTACGCGCATGGTCAAGCCTTTCTGGTACGGGGTGGTTTTGGCAGAGCGAAAAGAAGACCCACTGGTGGGCAGACTCGCAACGAGCACTCCTCCAGCCTAGTTCAGATGCTGGATTCAGACGCTTGGTTCAGATGCTTGACGTGGCGGCTGAGGTCTTTATGGGGAACCGGGGCAAAATCATCCCACGCGCCAGCACAATGGCATACGTCCGGCGTCCACCATGGAGCCAAGGCCGCAATCGTCTCGTCTCCCAATGGGTTCACGCCAGGTCCGGCAGAAAGTGCGTGACCGACGAGGGCGTGCAGACACTTCACACGGGTGGGCATGCCACCAGCGGAGACACCGTCAATTTCGGGCACTGGTCCCGTTCCAGAGCGTTCCCCGATCTCGGCGCGGGCACGAATATAGGCCTCGTGGGATCCTTGATAAGCGCTGGCTAGTGCCGCATCGGTGGTCAGCCGCTCACTCATTTCGTTCATCAGACCAGCAGCTTCCAATCGGGATGCGGCTGCCGTGATGACCGGGTGTGTCAGGTAAAACGTTGTGGGAAAGGGAATTCCGTTACTTAGCCGCGGGGCTGTAGCCGCCACGAGCGGATTCCCGCAGACACAACGCGCGGGGATTTCGACTACGTCGCGTACAGGACGGTTGAGCTGACGGCTGAGAGTATCCAGGTCGTGTTGGGTGGGGGTGCGTCCGCTTGTCGCGGGGCTGGTTGATGCTGGCACCGACGGCCTTCCTTGGTTTTTCGCGATACCGCTCCGGTCCCTCCGGTGAACGGTACGATTACGGTTGCAAGGCGCAGGCACCTTGGGTTCAATCATCTATTTTACAGTGCCTGATCCGCACTGGGTGCTAACTCAATAATTCACCGTGAAGCCGGCTTCGCCCCATTTCCGCGACAGGGTCCGTCAATGGATTTAGTTGCCAGCGGCGGGAGCCTGCACTGCGGGAGGCTGCTCTGCGGGAGGCTGCTCTGCGGGAGGCTGCTCTGCGGGCGCTGGCACAGCGGGTGTCTTGTCAGCCGGGGCGGGTGCGACTTGTGGGTCGGCGGACTTCTGGATTGATTGCCACAGTCCGTCCACCCATGGTTTATCGGTGACTGTGGTGGCATTGTTGGCAGATAAGTCAACCGATCCTGGATTCCCAGCTGCGGCCGTCTTTCCGGCGTCGGACGTACTCGCGTTGGCCCCATACACCCAGTAGCCCGTCTCCCCGGGCAGCAACATACTGACACGGTCGCGGGCTTGCTGCTTGACGTATTCGGGGTCATCCCAGCGAGCGAGCTCGGTTTTAAACGTGCTCTGCTGACTTGTTTTGGCGGCAATGTCCGCCTGCAAGGCAGAAATTTCGGCGCGTTGCTCCAAGAACGTGTGCACATTGGGTGCCAGAATCAGCGTGAGTGTTGCCATGGCCACGCCAATAACCACTAGACGACCGTTGAACGTGCGGGCCGGAACCACGCCGTCGTTATCCGAACGGATAACCCCTTCACTCTTTCCCGGGCCTGTGCCATTGTTCTTGGTGCTGCCCCCAGGACGCGCCTGGCCACTTCGGGCGTTCTGCGATTTTCCATGGCCGCGGGCTGTTTCCGCTGATGAGACAGGCACGCGATGTTCTTTGCGCTGGCGGGTTGGAGCCGTACCATCTTGCGTGTCCACGGTAAGCGGAGCCGGCTCGGTCTTAGTCCCGGAGTTGTGCTGTGCGTGTGGCACTTTGGGACGACGCGTTGCCATGACTCTCCTGATACCTCTGCTACTGCCGTTGGAAGCCAAAAGACGTAACTAACGCCGAAAGGACCGACAACGGACTTTGGTGTATTCCACCTTAGCCAGTCGCCGGTCCCTTCGGCACCAATGGCGCGCTGATTAGCCTTGGAAACGCGGGAAAGCGCTGCGTCCGGCATAGCGTGCTGCATCTTCAAGGTCTTCTTCGATGCGCAAGAGCTGGTTGTATTTGGCCACGCGCTCCGAGCGTGCCGGGGCTCCCGTCTTGATCTGACCGGCATTAGTTGCCACGCAGATGTCAGCGATGGTGGTGTCCTCAGTCTCGCCAGAGCGGTGCGAGGTGATGGTGGTGTAGCCGGCGCGTTGGGCCATGGAGACGGCGTCCAAGGTCTCGGTCAGTGTACCGATCTGGTTCACCTTCACGAGCAGTGAGTTGGCAGTCTTTGATTCGATGCCACGGGAAAGACGCTCGGGGTTGGTCACGAACAAATCATCGCCGACGATCTGAACCTTGTCACCCAGTGCATCTGTTAAGGTCTTCCAGCCCTCCCAATCGTCTTCGTCTAAAGGATCCTCAATGGAGACGAGCGGGTAGTCGGCGACGAGTTCGGTGTAGTAGGCACTCATCTGAGCCGCAGAAAGAGCTTTTCCTTCGAACTGGTAAGCGCCGTCCTTGAAGAACTCGGAGGAGGCAACGTCCAGTGCCAAAGCCACGTCCTTGCCCGGCTCGTAGCCGGCACGCTTGATGGCTTCTAGGATCAGATCCAGCGCTGCTCGGTTGGAGGGCAGATTCGGCGCGAAGCCGCCTTCGTCGCCAAGACCGGTAGAAAGACCCTTTTCCGCAAGCACAGCTTTGAGGTTGTGATAGACCTCAACGCCCCAACGCAGACCCTCAGAGAACGTGGAGGCACCCAACGGGACGACCATGAATTCTTGGATGTCGACGTCGGAGTCAGCGTGGGAGCCGCCGTTGAGGATATTCATCAGCGGAACCGGCAAAACGTGGGCATTCGGACCACCCAAGTAGCGGTACAGCGGCAAGTCTGCAGAGACGGCAGCAGCACTGGCAACGGCCAGAGAGACACCCAAAATGGCGTTTGCTCCCAGTTTCGCCTTGTTGGGTGTGCCATCCAATTCCAGCATCATGGAGTCGATCAGGCGCTGCTCAGTGGCATCGATTCCCTCGATCTCCGGGGCGATAGCTTCAAGGACAGCTTCCACTGCCTGCAAAACTCCCTTGCCCTGGTATCGGGATTTGTCACCGTCCCGACGCTCCACTGCCTCAAAGGCTCCGGTGGAGGCTCCGGAAGGGACGCCTGCGCGGCCTACGGAACCGTCAGCTAGGAGGACCTCAACCTCAACGGTTGGGTTCCCCCGGGAATCCAAGATTTCGCGTGCGTGAATGGCTTCAATAAGTGCCACGTATTGCTCCTTTTTTGAGCTTCGAGCGGATAAAAGTCGACCTCGCTGTCGGCACAATCCTAACGGGTTCCGCTGACGGGATGCTCATTGCTACGTCCGGAACTTGCGCGGGTAGGGCAAGTTTGCATGAACTTGCACCGATGATGCACCAGCGGCCCGCAACGGTTAGCTGACTGTGCCTTGTTATTCTCTTTATTCTCGCCCGGTCGCTAGGCGGTCCCCGAACCGTTTTGGACGCGGCGTACCTCCGCGCGCAAGGCGCGTTCGGCATCTAGACCTTGGGTGCGGGCTCCCCGAACGACGTCGAAAAGCACCTTTCCCAACTCTTCTTCAGTCTGCGGATGACCGGCTGGCAGGGGTTGTTCCACCCCGCGACCCCAGAGCCGGTCAAGAGTCTTCGCCGCCAACGAGAGCGCTGGCAGCGTGGGAGGGATCGAGCCAAAGGTACCCATGGCAGCTGCCGGCTCAGCAGATTTTGCTGCCTCATAGCTCCGCTCAATTTCGGCGATGCTGTCCGGAAAATGGTCTGCCAGTGTGCCGTCTGGATGAAAAACATGCGGGTTGCGTCGGATCAGCTTTGCATGCAGGGTCTGTGCGACGTCGGCGAGTGTGAAGGCGCCAGCTTCTTGCGCCAACAGTGCGTGGAGCATGACCTGATACAAAACATCCCCTAGCTCCCCCACCAGTTCTGCCGTGTCCAGTGGGCCAGGCGCCTCGACGACTCCGGTCAGCTCATGGGCCTCTTCAAGGAGATAGCTGATCAGCGACTCGTGCGTCAAAGCCGCAGTCCACGCACAGTGTTCACGCAGTGCGGCGATGACCTCAGCGAGGCGTTCGACGGCGGCTCCCCCAGTTTCGACTGGCTCAAGGGCGCCGCCGTCGGCCAGGTTAGCTCCCGGCATTGTCCTCATCTGCACTGCCAGCTTCGTCATCAGAGTCGTCGGAGTCGTCGGAGTCGTCGAGCTCGCTGGCCTCTTGATCATCCATAACGTCCTCGAAGCACTCGATGATGTAATCGGCCAACTGCTCGCGCGCCTCGATCGGCAAGAAGGCAGCATGCACGGCGTTGAGCTGAAGCTCCAGAATCGTCTCAAGTCCGTAACCGAACGTGTCCGCGAGTAGTTCCAGCTCTCCGGTGAGAGTCACACCGCTCATGAGTCGGTTATCCGTGTTGACGGTGACATTGAAACCAAGCTGGTGCAACAGGTCAATCGGGTGCTCGGAAATCGTGGTGCCGAATGCGGCGATCGCACCTGTCTGAAGATTCGACGATGGGCACAGTTCCAGCGGAATCTCCCGGTCACGCACCCACTGCGCCAGGTCCCCCAAGGTAAGAGTTCCGACGTCGTGCCCGTCCTCCTGCGCAACGTCTAGGTGGATGTCCGCGGCGATCTGCACCCCATGACCCAGGCGAAGCGCACGGCCGTGAACCAGCGCATCCTGGATGCTTTCAAGTCCGGCGGCCTCTCCGGCATGGACGGTGGTAGGGAAATTGTTTTCTGCCAAAAACGTAAACGCCTCAGTGAAACGCGAGGGCAGGAAGCCCTCTTCTGCTCCGGCAATGTCGAAGCCCACCACACCGTTGTCACGATGACGGACGGCAAGCTGTGCGATTTCGGCGCCATTGTCCGTATGGCGCATGGCTGTGAGAATCTGGCTGACCTCAATGTAGCCGCCGGCCTCGTCGACGTCGTCCATTCCGGCCTCAAGGCCTTCCTGGATGGCTTCAACGGCGTCATCAAGAGAGAGTCCGGCCGTGAGGTGCTGCTCCGGCGCCCAACGCACCTCGCCGTACACCACGCCGTCATCGGCTAGGTCTTCAACAAATTCCCGAGCCACCCGTACCAAAGCGTCATGGGTCTGCATCACGGCAACCGTGTGCTCAAAGGTTTCCAGGTAACGCCCAAGTGAGCCCGAATCCGCCGAATCTAGGAACCACGCGCGCAGTTCATCAGGATCGGTGGCTGGCAATTCATGGCCGATCTGCGCTGCCAGCTCAATGATGGTTGTCGGACGCAGGCCTCCGTCAAGGTGGTCGTGCAAGGAGACCTTCGGCAGATTTTTAATGCCAATTGCCGGAGTGAAATCGGTGTATTGGTCCTTCGTTAGGTTAGTCACAAGCTCCACTCTAGGGAGCAGGGCGTTCCTACGCTAGTTCTTGGCTGTGCCGTGCGCTATGGGCGTATCGCTGGGTGGAAGCGCCGAGTCATCTGCTTCTTGCAGAAGCTGCGTAGTTTCAGCGGCGTGATCTGGCTGCTCCGAGGGAACAGCGGTATCAGCGTGTCCAAAATGGCTCGCATCTCCGGTATGGTTCGCGTGTTCGGCCGCCCGCCTTCTGGCCTCTGCAGCGAGCTGGGCAGCCTTCAAACCTGGTTCCGGGCGCGGTTCTAGTTTTCCGCGCTTTTCCAAGTGGTGGTGCAGAATCTTCATAGCGTGGTCCACCAGGAAGCCGATCACAATGGCAAAAGCAATGGCAATCCCGACACCCAGAAGCGGGTTATGGTGCACCCATCGGCCCGCAAAGGTGCCAATCGCCACCGAATAGCCGGCCCAAGTCACTACGGCTATCCCGTCCAGGACAACGAATCGTCGCCAAGGGAAATGTGTGGCCCCCGCTGTGAAGTTCACCGCAACTCTGCCCACGGGGATGTAGCGGGCAGTGAAAATCAAGATGGCACCGCGCTTTTCCAGCTCACGTCCCGCCCAGGCGAATGCCTTGGCACCCTTTGGCTTGCGCATCCATTTGAATCTGTCAGTGCCAAGTTTCCTGCCAAGAAAATAGGCAATGTTATCGCCTATGATGGCGCCAATCGAGGCGCCCATAATCAGCAGCCAAATATTGGGGGACCCTGTGCGCGCAGAGATGGAAGACAGCGCCACAATGGCCGTCTCACTCGGCAGGAACAGGAAGAAACCGTCGATCAGGCAAAACAGAGCAACCAGTGGGATGATCCACCACTGTGCTGACGAATGGGCAATACCGACATTGATCTGATCGATGATGTGTAAAAAATCCACCGGGGATGGTTCCTCTCCTCTGGCGGGGTGTCACTCATTAGTTTCCCACGCTGGCCCGCATGTCGGTATCCGCCTTGCGGCCGACATTTCACTGCGCTACTCCACCTATGGGATGAGCCCACCATACTTATGGTGACTTTTAGGTCCATTTCACCGACGCTCGGTGCGGGAGCGTTGTGCAAAAGTGCCCCTAAAGTAACCGAGCGTTGCTAGCAGATACGGTCAATGATGAGCTTCTTCCCCTGCGCGGAGCCCTGTGGAGCAATCCGCACGGCTCCCTCAAGTGCTTCCCGGGCCCGCTCAAACTGTTCCGGGGTATCCGTTAGCAGCGTCATCAGTGGATCGCCGGCCCGCACTACGGCACCCGGTTTGGCGTGCATACGCACCCCAGCCCCGGCCTGGACCACGTCTTCCTTGCGTGCCCTCCCGGCGCCCAAACGCCAAGCGGCTATTCCCACACTCAGAGCATCCAGTTCGACCAGCACGCCGTCCTTCGCCGCGTAGATGGTCTCGGATTCCCGTGCCACCGGCAATGTGGCCTCAGGGTCTCCACCCTGGGCGCGAATCATCCGCCGCCACACATCCATCGCCCTGCCATCCTTGAGCGCGGCGGCCGGGTCGGCGTCGTGAACGCCAGCGCACACGAGCATCTCCTGCGCAAGCTTCACGGTCAGTTCGACGACGTCGCTCGGGCCACCTCCGGCCAGCACCTCCACCGACTCTTGAACCTCGATGGCGTTCCCCGCCGTCAGGCCCAATGGGGTGGACATATCCGTCAGCAGTGCAACGGTGTTGACCCCAGCGTCCTTGCCCAGATCCACCATGGTCTGCGCCAATTCCCTGGCCATGTCCACACTCTTCATAAACGCACCGGAGCCCACTTTGACATCCAGCACTAATGCTCCGGTGCCTTCGGCGATCTTCTTGCTCATGATGGAGGAGGCGATCAGCGCGATCGACTCCACAGTGCCGGTGACATCGCGCAAGGCATAGAGCTTTTTATCAGCCGGCGCCAGGCCCGCGCCAGCGGCACAAATAACTGCGCCGACCTCGGAGAGCTGGCGCATCATTGCTTCATTGCTGAGATCAGCACGCCACCCAGGAATGGACTCGAGCTTGTCCAATGTGCCACCGGTATGGCCTAGCCCGCGACCGGAAAGCTGGGGTACGGCGACACCAAAAACGGCCACGAGGGGAGCCAACGGGAGCGTGATTTTATCCCCAACCCCGCCGGTGGAGTGCTTGTCACTGGTAGCCATGGGCGCGCCTGCCGGGGTTCGCAAAGTGGAGAAGTCCATCCGCTCCCCCGAGGTAATCATGGCTGTCGTCCACTGCGAGATCTCAGCCCGGTCCATCCCATTGAGCAAGATCGCCATGTTCAGGGCCGCCATCTGCTCGTCAGCGATTATTCCTCGCGTGTACGCATCGATCGTCCAAGCAATTTGTGCTGCGCTGAGCGTTCCGCGATCACGCTTGGTCGCAATGATATCTACGGCGTCGAAGGCTCGCTCGCTAAAGCCACTCATGGGTTTTTCTCCAGATTTTCGGGACCAAAGGCGTCGGGTAGTACATCATTTATGGTTTTGATTCCGTGGCTGGTCATCAGGACCATTTCTTCAGAACGGAACTCATAGAGCAGTTGGCGGCAGCGTCCGCACGGCATCAGCACGGAACCAGCCGCATCGACGCAGTAAAACGCGCGGATCCGCCCACCGCCACCCATGGCCATGGCTCCTACCATGGTGCACTCGGCGCACAAGGTCAGCCCATAGCTGGCGTTTTCCACGTTGCAGCCACTCACAACCCGCCCATCGGTGAGCAATGCAGCGGCCCCTACCGGGAACTTTGAGTAAGGTACATAGGCGTTAGTCATCGCGGCCGTGGCGGCAGCGTGCAGGACGTCCCAATCAATGCTTTCCAACAGACTTCCTATCCCTTGATGTACGGTTCACCGTCGGCGGCTGGCGCCCTGGATTTACCAACAAAACCGGATACCGCCAGGATCGTCAGCGCATAAGGCAACATGGCCAGGAACTGTCCATCGATCGGCGTACCGGCCAAAGACAAGATGCTCTGCAAGTTTCCTGCCACACCGAACAGCAAAGCTGCCAGAGCCGCACCAATCGGGTTCCAACGTCCAAAGATCAGGGCTGCCAAGGCGATGAAGCCCAGTCCGCCGGTCATATCCTTGCTGAAACTGCTCACGGCCACCAAAGTGAAGTAGGCACCTCCCACGCCAGCCACTGCACCGCCAGCGATCACGTTCAGAAAACGAGTCCGGTTGACGTTGATACCCACAGTGTCGGCAGCCTTGGGGTGCTCGCCCACGGCCCGGATTCGCAAGCCCCACCGTGTGCGGAAAAGCCCGAACCAGATGACAACGATCAATACCAGCATGAAGTAGCCGATGATGGACTGGCGGAACAGAGTCGGACCGATCACGGGGATCTCAGAGAGCACTGGAATGGGCAGGTTGGGCAGTTGGGTCGGCTGGTTGAAAATCGTAACGCCGTCGACCTTGGTCTTCATGATTTTTTCAAACAGGAAGCCCGTAAGTCCGGAAATCAACACGTTCAAGACCACTCCCACGATGATCTGGTTGACCACGTACTTGATGCTGAAGACCGCCAGCAAGAAGGAGACGAACATACCAGCGACGGCGGCCGCAAATAGGCCGGCAAACGCGTTGTGTGTGATGGAGGAGACCAGTGATGCCGTGAAAGCGCCAGCCAACAGCTGGCCCTCAATGGCGATGTTGACAACACCGGATCGCTCACACAGCACACCCGATAACGAACCGAACACCAGCGGAGTGGTGATCAGCATGGCGCCGGTAAACAGACCTACCAACGTGATGTTCTGCGTATTTGTACCGCCGATGATCCACACCAACAAACCCATGACGAAAAGCACCGCAAACGTCATCGTCACCCATTTGGAAATACGTCCCTCATTTTTCATCTGCTGGTAAGACCGGGCAGCCAACGCCAGAGCTCCAACGGCTACGACGATGCCAAATATTTTGGCCGGAACCACTAGATTGGGCACCTGCCAGGCATCACCGTCTTGGGAGAGACGGAAAGTTGCATGCCCGTCAGGGCCCAACAGGACGAAGACGACGACGGCAAATACTGCCAGTACGCCAAACATAATGGGCGTGCGCCAGCTACGTATGGCAACACGGTCCGCCGCAATAGACGGCGAAAGCTTTGCTGTGACGCTCATGCGCTGACTCCTTCACGGCGGGATTCCTTGATTCTAAAAATGGACCGAATCAAGGGTGGGGCGGCAATGAACAGCACAATCAGTGACTGCACCACCGCAACGATGTCAATGGAAACGTCGGCATTGACGGCCATGGAAGTACCGCCGGCCTTGAACGCGCCAAACAACAGCGCGGCAAAGAACGTCCCCCAGGGTTTGGAGCGGCCCAGCAGCGCTACTGTGATCGCGTCAAAGCCAATGCTCCCGGCAATCTCAGAGTCCAAAGACTTCTCCGTACCAGCGATCTGTGCCACGCCAGCCAACCCGGCTAGTGCACCGGAAATCAACATGACGGTGATGTATCCGCGGGAGACGAGCATACCGGCGGTGCGGGCCGCTTTTGGATTTGCCCCGATGGCCCGGTATTCAAACCCAAGAGTAGAACGGTTCAAGAGCCACGCAACACCGATTACCGCCAAGATAGCCAAAATCAGGCCTGCGTGGACACGGAAGTTGGGACCCAACAAGAGCGGGAACAGGGCGTTGGCATCCATCTGCGGGCTGATGGGGTTGCTGCTGTTAGGGTCCTTGAGCTGATTTTTCAGCAGGTACAGCACTAATGAGATGGCGATGTAGTTGAGCATGATCGTCACGATCACCTCGTGCGCACCTGTTTTTGCCTTCAGGAATCCAGCAATCCCACCCCAAATAGCGCCACCAAGCGCCCCAGCCAAAATAACGACTAGCAAGTGCACGACGGGAGGCAAGTGCATCCCGAACCCTACGGCACCAGCAAACGTGGCGCCAAGAATGATCTGTCCCTGTGCTCCGATGTTGAACAGCCCGGCACGAAATGCCAAGGTGACGGCTAGCCCGGAGAAAATAAGTGGTGTGGCGAAGGTCAACGTTTCAAAGATTCCCAACTGTCCTTGCCAAGTGCGGGCTGTGGGGTCGTAAGTCGCCCCGCGCCATAAGGCACCGTACGCTTCAGAAATTGAAGACCAGATGGCGGACAGCGTGGCCATGGGATCGGCAAAGAAATAGCCGGACGCTGCGCTGACACGGGGGTCTGTGACAGCGATCAGAATGCCACCAATGACCAAGGCCACGACGACGGCGAGCACGGAGATCACAGCATTGCCGCTCATGATCTCTCGAACTAGGTGTGTTCCTTCGCTCTCCTTCGCCGGCGGGCTGGGGGTTTTAGCGGTTTCGATCTGTTGACTCATGAGCGCTCTCCTTCCATGGTTGCTGCGTTGCCGTCAAGCTGTGCCTGTGCTTCGTTGGCAGGCAGGCCAGCCATCATCAGGCCCAGCAGTTCGCGGCTGGATTTTCCGGGCACAATGCCCATGAGCTTGCCAGCGAAAAGGACAGCAATACGGTCCCCAAGTTCCAAAATCTCATCGAGCTCGGTGGAGACAATGATGACGGGTGTGCCGGCGTCACGCTCGGCCACAATGCGTTTGTGTAAGAACTCGATCGAACCCACGTCCACACCGCGGGTGGGCTGAGAGGCGATGAATAGCTTCAGCGGCCGCGAAAGTTCACGGGCCAGCACAACTTTTTGCTGGTTTCCGCCGGAGAGGGTGTCGGCTGCGTCTTGTGCGGATTGCGTGCGTACATCGAACTCCGCAACCTTTTCCTCGGCGTTCTTGCCGATGACTGCCCGGTTCATGGACCCCCACCGCGAATAGGGTTCCTTGGTGTACAGGTCCAGAACAAGGTTTTCGGCAATGGAGAATTCGCCCACCAGACCGTCATCCTGACGGTCCTCGGGCACAAAGCCGACGCCGGCGTCGAGGACCTGACGCACACTGCGGCCAACGAGTTCATTGCCATCGAGCATGATGGAGCCACTGATGTGCTTATGAAGTCCCAGAACGGCCTCGGTCAGCTCGGTCTGCCCGTTGCCCTGAACACCTGCCACGGCAAGAATCTCGCCGTCTGCCACGGAGAAGGAGATATCGTCCAACAGCCTCTGCCCGGCGTCGCTCATAACGGTCAGATTGCTGACCTTGAACGTGAGGTCCCCGGGCGTGGCCGCGGCCTTGTCCAAAGTCAGGTTAACGGCGCGGCCCACCATCAAAGAGGCCAGTTCCGTGGTGGAGGTACCCGGTTCGGCCGAACCCACCACTTTGCCACGACGAATCACCGTGATGGTGTCCGAGATGGCTTTGACCTCGCGCAGCTTGTGCGAAATGAACACAATGGAGGTCCCATTGGCTTTGAGCTGGCGCATGATCTCCATGAGCTCATCCGTTTCTTGCGGCGTCAGCACAGCCGTGGGCTCGTCCAGAATCAAGATCTTGGCTTCACGCACTAGAGCCTTAATGATTTCCACGCGCTGTTGAACTCCCACTGGAAGATCTTCAACGAGCGCGTCGGGGTCCACATTGAAACCAAAGCGGGCGGAAACCTCACGCACCTTAGCCCGGGTGTCATTGAGATTCAAGATGCCGCCAAACGTGGTGCTTTCGCCGCCAAGGGCCACATTCTCTGCCACAGTGAACACAGGAACCAACATGAAGTGTTGGTGCACCATGCCGATTCCGGCCGCCATTGCGTCGGCGGGGCCGGAGAACTTTACGGGTTGATCGTCAATGAGGATTTCACCGAAAGTGGGTTCATACAGCCCGTAGAGAACATTCATGAGCGTGGACTTGCCGGCGCCGTTTTCGCCGAGGAGGCTGTGAATCTCACCCGATTCAACCACCAGGTCAATGTGGTCGTTAGCTACGAGGGCACCAAAGCTTTTGGTGATGCCCTTGAGTTCAAGTTTCAAGGTTTTAACCCGTCTTGTGGAAATAGTGTGCGGATTTTGCGCTCCGCACTTGTGCCTAACCGACTGTGCGCCGCACCGCCAGCCCGAAGGCTGGCGGTACGGCGCATCAGAGTTCGAAAAAATTTACTTCTTGGGGCTGGACTTCGACTCCACCTTGATGGAACCGTCGATGATGCCCTTCTTGATGGTTTCTAGCTGAGTCTTGGTGTCCGCGCTAACGGCCGAATCCAAGTCGTGGAACGGTGCTAGTGCAACGCCACCATTTGCCAAAGTACCAATGTACGGCGTCGCGGAGTACTTGCCCGCCAGGTCGTCCTTGACGATCGATTCTACTGCGTCACCCATGGTCTTGATAACCGAGGTCAGCAGGATGGACTTGTAGGTGGGGGCCGTCAAGTAGCCGTCGGAGTCAACCCATACGAGCTTGACGTCCTTGCCGTTCTTGTTCGCTGCCAGGATCGCGTCGCCGGCACCCTTACCAAGCGGTCCGGCAACGGGCATGATGACGTCTGCGCCATCATTGATGAGGTTATTGGTCGCCTTGGTACCTTCTTGGATGATGTCGAAGGTGTTGGTGAACACGCCCTGCTGGGATGCTACGTCCCAACCGCTAACCTTGACGTCCTTGCTGTTTTTTTCGTTGTAGTAAGCCACGCCCTCAGCGAAACCGTCCATGAAGACGGTCACTGTGGGGATGTTGATGCCACCGAACGTGCCTACCTTGCCCGTCTTGGAAGCGGAAGCGGCCGTGTAGCCGGCTAAGAAGGCAGCCTGCGCCGTGTCATAAACTATCGGCTTGACGTTGGGCAGATCGATCGAGCTGTCGTCAATGATGGCAAAGTGCGACTTGGGGTCCGCTGTAGCCACCTTCTTGGTAGCATCTGCCAGCAAGAAACCGACGGTGAACGTCAAGTTACATCCGGCGTTGGTCATCTGGTTCAGGTTCGGCTCAAAGTCAGCCTTGGTGGTGGACTGGGCTTCCTTCATCTTGATACCCGTATCCGCGACAGTCTTCTTCAAGCCTTCGTAGGAAGACTGGTTGAAGGACTGGTCATCGAATCCACCGGAGTCAGAGACGATGCAACCCAGGTAATCCGCCGCACCAGCGTTTCCGCTGGCGTTGCCACCTGAGGGGGCCGGGGCCTGGCCACAGCCTGTGAGCAGGAGCGCCATTGCCCCCAGGGTCACCGTACCTACGGTAGCCCCGCGTTTGAACGTGCCCGTGATGTTGTTTTTCAAGATTCCTCCATAAGGTGTCAATCCGTGCGCGGTATCCCCATTCCCGCATCACGATGTTACACAACACACTAATGGTGGACGCTACCCGCGGGTAGCCGGATTGGCCTACCCGCGGAGCATTGTTGGGGAACCGTTACCATTTACCCCTTCGCTACGGGAGGGTGACGACCATTTTTCCGGTATTGGCGCCACGCATCAGATCGATGAATGCCTGAGGGGCATTTTCCAGTCCCGCCACCACCGTCTCATCAAAATGCACGTCTCCATCAGCCATCCAACGCTTCATTCGGGTGGCGAATTCATCGCTCAAATCTTGATGAGCACCCACCAGGAATCCGCGCAGCGTGAGCTGTTTGCCAATAGCCAGCGGGAGATTTCTGATCCCCACGGGCGCTTGCGTGCTGTTGTAGACGGAAATTGCTCCACACAGGGCAAAGCGGGCAAACGGGTTGGCCAATGAGATGGCCGCCTCAAGCTGCTCTCCGCCCACGTTGTCAAAGTAGACGTCAATCCCAGAACTTGCCCCCAATGCCGCACGAAGCAAATCCTTCGCCGGACCATCATGATAATTAAAGGCGGCGTCAAAGCCGAGCTCCAGCAGATGAGCCACCTTTTCCGGTGAACCAGCGCTGCCGATGACACGCGATGCCCCCAACGCCTTGGCAATCTGACCCACCAGTGAGCCCACAGCACCTGCGGCACCAGATACGAAAACCGTGTCCCCCGGCTTGAAATCCGCCACCCGCGTCAGGCCGGCATAGGCCGTCAGACCCGTCATACCCAGTGCTCCCAGGAACGCCGTGGGGGACCCCAGGGAGGGATCGACTTTTTTGGAAGACGACGCCGGCAACACGGCATAGTCCCGCCATCCCAGTCCATGCACGACGACGTCGCCCTCCTTGCGCTCAGCGCTGCGGGAGGAGACCACCTCACCGACGGCACCGCCGTCGAGCGCTGCATCCAGAGCAAAGGGCGCGCTGTAAGACTTCACATCATTCATCCGCCCGCGCATATATGGGTCAACGCTCATGGCCAGATTGCGGACCAGGATTTCCCCTTCAGCCAGCTCCGGCACAGGATTTTCGACCAGCCGGAAATTCTCCGGAACAGGCCAGCCCTGAGGCCGCGAGACCAACTGAATTTCGCGTGCTATCAATTCCTCACTCATGCCGCAACCTCCGTAGGGGCGAGCGTAAGCTGGACGTCCACGTTGCCGCGCGTGGCGTTGGAGTAGGGGCAGACCAGATGAGCTGCATCCACTAGCTCCTTCGCCTCTTGGGCTCCCAGCTGCGGCAGTGAGATCTCTAAGCGCACGCCTATCCCGAAGGCACCATCGCCGACGGCGCCGAGGTCAACTTCGGCACTCACGACAGAGCCCGTAACGTCCGCCTTGGCTCGGCGAGCGACGATTCGCAGTGCCGAATGGAAGCAGGCAGCATAACCGGCGGCAAACAATTGCTCCGGGTTGGTGCCATTACCGTCCCCACCCATTTCAACGGGTGAGGCCAAATCAACAACGAGTTTTCCATCGTCGCTGCGTGCCGAGCCGTCCCGGCCATCGCCGGTTGCTGTCGCGGATGCGGTGTAGAGGACCTTCATGAATGCTCCTTCATAGATGCTGTTAATGAATTTGGCGCTGCATTAGGGGTCAGCGCTGCATTAGGGGTCAGCGCTGCATGCAGGGCGCCGGTGACCTTAGCCAACGTTTCGTTCAACTGTGCTAAATCGGCCGCGCTCAAGCCAGCCGCTCGAGCTATTTGTTGTGGGATTTGCTCCGCTTGGCTCCGGAGTTCTTCCCCGCGCGCAGTGAGGTGTACTTGAAGTTTTCGTTCGTCCTCAAGCTGACGCCGTCGTTCTAGGAAACCCGCAGCTTCAAGGCGCTTGAGCAGTGGGGACAAGGTACCCGAATCCAACTCCAACTCTTCCCCTAGCTCCTTGACGGACACGCCGTCGCGCTCCCAGAGGAGGAGCATGAGCAGATATTGCGGATACGTCAGGCCCAGCTGTGCCAGCAGCGGACGGTAGACCGCCGTTGCCGCTCGGGACGCCGCGTACAAGGAGAAACACACTTGGTGCTTGAGAATAGTTCGATCACCCATGGAAAGAGCCTAGCCCTCTTTTAAATTGTTCGCAACTTCATTGTGCACAATCTTTTGGATTGAACTTCGCCAAGTATTTGGAGTTCAGCCATTTCTACCTGCAGGGTCAGAGAGTACGGAGGGCGCGGAGAGCTGCAGCACACAGCACGCGGATACCCACGGAAAGCGCCCGTTCATCCACCACGTAATCGCCGCGGTGCAGATCAAATTCCTCACCACCGGGAACATGCGTACCAAGCCGCATCAGCGAGCCTGGCACCCCTTGCAGGAACCACGCAAAGTCTTCTCCACCCATGGATTGCGGGGCCAGGACCACTGAAGATTCTCCCAGCTCCGCGCGGGCGGCCGCCTCGATCAGAGCCGTTTCGTGTTCCGCGTTGACCACGGGAGGGACCCCCCGGGTGTGTTCAAGGTGGACGTCGACGCCGTAGGGCGCCGCCACTTGCGAGACCACGTCATCAAGCAATTCCCCGGCCGCATGCCAAGCTTCCCGATCCAGGCAACGCATTGTCCCACTCATAACGCCGTGGCTAGGGATGGCATTGGGTGCCTGCCCAGCGCTGATCTGACCCCACACCATGGATACCCCGCTACGCACGTCAACACGGCGGGAGAGGACTGCGGGCACGTTGATGGCAATCTGGGCCAACGCAAAAACCAGATCTTCGGTCAGATGAGGTCGGGAACTGTGCCCGCCCCGGCCGGAAAGTTCAATTCTGATGGTGTCCGAGGCGCTCGTTATGGGACCGATCCGTGTTCCGATCGACCCCACCTCTATACGCGGATCGCAATGCAGCGCCATGATGCGAGGCACCCCGTCCAATGCACCCTGGTCAATGCAGGCCAACGCTCCCCCGGGGAGGGTTTCTTCCGCCGGTTGAAAGATGATGCGCACGCTCCCACCAAGCGGTGTATGCGCGTGCATGCGGGCCAATACCAGGGCAATGCCCAGCATGCTGGCCGTGTGGAAGTCATGGCCACAACCATGCGTGACGCCATGGTTATGGGAAGCGAACGGCAGTCCCGTCTCCTCAACGATCGGCAGGGCGTCGATGTCACCGCGCAGGGCCGTGGCGATAGGGCCGTCCCCAATATCAACGATGACGCCGGTGCCCTCTAAGCGACGCGGCGATAACCCTGCCGCTATCAGCCGGTCATAAATCTTCGCGGTGGTGCGGTGCTCTTGGAAAGATAACTCGGGATGGGCATGCAGGTCCCGGCGAAACTCGATGAGTTCCGCCAGTAAAGGTTCCAGCCAGGGGCCCACCAGTTCGGTTGGTTCTATTTCCAGTGAGTAATTGCGCACAGTTCAAACTCTAACCACGTCGTTGCTCCCGCACGGAATTAGCAACGGCACATTACACCGGGTTGCTTCAAGCGGTTGCTGCTACAAGACGTCGAGGTCTCCGTTGAGCTTCAAGCCATCAACCGCCTTCTTGACCAGCTGGGCATGGGCCCTCGTGGTCACCAGAAGCGCATCCGGGGTATCCACGACCACCACGTCCTGGATACCAATTAAGGCAATGACCCGTTTGGTGTCGGTGACCACTATTCCGGTGCTGTCCTCAGTGAAGACCCGTGGAGACTCACCGATGACCTTCACATCTTTAACTTCTTTGGCACTGCTCAGACGGGCGATCGCCGCGAAATCGCCGACGTCGTCCCAGCTAAAGTCAGCGGGGATCATCGCCACATCACCCGCGGCGGCAGCGGGTTCGGCCACAGCGTAGTCGATCGCGATCTTGGGCAAAGTGGGCCACACCCGCTTCTTCACCGCCACGCGTTCCGGGGTGTCCCAAGCCAACGCAATTTCCATAAGCCCGTCGTAGAGAAGCGGCTCGTTGGCCTTCAGGTGACGCAACATCAGCTCAACGGGGGCCACGAACATCCCTGCGTTCCAGCTGTAGGCGCCGCTTTCCAAATACTTTTCAGCAACCTCTTCGCTGGGCTTTTCCACAAACTCGGCGACGTCACAGGCATGCGGGGCGCCCTCAATCTCCAACGCGGCACCCATCTTGATATACCCAAACCCGGTGGAAGGATGTGTGGGCTTGATGCCGATGGTGACGATCTTGCCCGTTGCTGCAGTGTAGATAGCCTCGCGAACGGCCTCTTGGAATTTTTCGTCCGGGCTGATCACTTGATCAGCGGCGAAGGAGCCCATGATGGTTTCCGGATCGCGGGTGAACAAGATGGCTGCCGCAAGGCCGATCGCAGCACCGGAATCCTTAGGCTCTGATTCCAACACCAGATCGTCGTCCGCTAGCTCCGGAAGTTGGCGACAGACGGCGTCGCGATGCGCTTCGCCCGTAACAAGGAGGATACGGTTGCCGCTAATCGGTTCCAGACGGTCATACGTGGCGCGGATAAGCGTGCTGCCACTGCCAGTAAGATCATGTAAAAACTTTGGCGCAGCGGCCCGGGATAGCGGCCACAAGCGGGTGCCGACACCCCCGGCAGGAATAACCGCAAAGAATTTCTCCAGAGGGCCTCGCCCGGCGGGGGCTACATGGGCCAAATTTTCAGTGTTCATCGCCTCAACTCTAAACGATTGACCTCTTGAACCCGGGCTTCTGGGCTTGAAACGGGCAAAGATCAGCCTTGGGGATGACCGCTGACTGTGTAACCCGACAACTATTGCCCATGGACTACCTCAGCGATTTCTCCCGCCCATAAGGGAACTTTGTGACAAGACTGTGATTTGTCCCATAGGGCAAGGAGTGCCTAAGTTGAATATGCTGTAAGCGAAGCCTAAGTTTAGGCTGAGTTATGAGTGCTCACGCCGTGTGCGTTTCCCCGCGTGGAACCACGCCAGCGTCACGGTGATGCAGGAAGGTTTATTCAGTGCCGACAAAACCAGCTGGCACTCTGTACCGCGGCCGAGAAGGCATGTGGTCCTGGGTGGGACATCGGATTACCGGTGTAGTGATTTTCGTTTTCCTGTTGGTGCACGTTCTGGACACCTCCTTGGTGCGAGTGTCCCCGGAAGCGTACACAGCAGTTATTGGGGCATATAAGAACCCCATCATGGGCTTGGGTGAAGCAGCCCTAGTTGCCGCAATCGTGTTCCACGCCTTTAATGGCTTGCGCATCATTGCCATTGACTTCTGGAAGAAAGGCCCCAAGTACCAGCGCCAAATGCTCTGGACCGTTTTGATCGCTTGGGTTGTGGTCATGATTCCGTTCTTGATCCGCCACCTCACCATTGTCTTCTCAAATTTCTTCGGGGGGCACTAAATGAGTTCCAACATGATCGCATCGCCTCGCTCCAACAGCGCGCAGTCTCCGCAATACAAGCGCAACAAGGCATCACACTCCAGCTTTGAGATGTTCGCCTGGTTATTCATGCGCCTCTCCGGAGTGGTGCTCATTGTCCTGATCTTCGGGCACCTGTTCGTCAACCTCCTAGTTGGCGAGGGCATCCACGCCATCGACTTCGGTTTCGTTGCAGGCAAATGGTCCAGTCCGTTCTGGCAGGTCTGGGACCTGGCCATGCTGTGGCTGGCTATGTTGCACGGCACCAACGGTGTCCGCACCATCATCAACGACTACGCGGAGCGTAACGGGACCCGTATGACGCTCAAGACGGTTCTGTACGTTGCCGCCGGCGTCATCATTGTTCTAGGTACCTTGGTGATTTTCACCTTTGATCCGTGCCCGGCCGGTGCAGTCATCGACCTTCCCTCCTTCTGTCCCGTTCCCTAAGGATCGGCTAATTCCCGGTACCATCCGCCCGGGAACTGAAGTGAACACAGGCAATTTGAATGCAGTAAAGAGAGAAAGAGCATCCAGTATGCAGGTCCACAAATACGACGTCATTATCGTCGGGGCCGGTGGCGCAGGAATGCGTGCCGCCATTGAAGCCGGCCAGAATGTCCGTACGGCAGTGCTGACCAAGCTCTACCCCACCCGCTCACACACGGGTGCAGCCCAGGGCGGCATGTGCGCCGCTTTGGCCAACGTGGAGGAAGACAACTGGGAGTGGCACACCTTTGACACCGTCAAGGGCGGTGACTACCTAGTTGACCAGGACGCGGCAGAGATTATGGCTAAGGAAGCCATCGATGCCGTGATCGACCTGGAAAAGATGGGTTTGCCGTTCAACCGCACACCCGAAGGCCGTATTGACCAGCGCCGCTTTGGCGGGCACACCCGTGACCACGGCAAGGCACCGGTTCGCCGGTCCTGCTACGCCGCTGACCGCACGGGCCATATGATTTTGCAGACCCTGTATCAGAACTGCGTCAAGCACAACGTTGAGTTCTACAACGAGTACTACGTTTTAGATCTACTCACTGTTGAGGAGGACGCCACCCGCGAGGATGGCACCCCGTACAAGCAAAAGCGCATTGCCGGCGTCGTCTCCTATGATCTGGCCACTGGCGAACTGCACGTATTCCAGGCTAAATCCGTGATCTTGGCAACGGGTGGGGCTGGCAAGGTTTTCAAAACCACGTCCAACGCACACACCCTGACCGGTGATGGCATGGGCATCGCGTTCCGCCGCGGCATACCCCTAGAAGACATGGAATTCTTCCAGTTCCATCCAACGGGACTGGCCGGTTTGGGCATTCTGCTTTCCGAAGCCGCCCGCGGTGAAGGTGCCATTTTGCGTAACTCCGAGGGCGAACGCTTCATGGAGCGTTACGCCCCCACGATCAAGGACTTGGCGCCTCGTGACATCGTGGCCCGCTCCATGGCGAATGAGGTCCGTGAGGGCCGCGGTTGTGGCCCGAACAAGGACTACGTCCTTCTGGATTTGACTCACCTGGAACCAGCTCATATTGATGCCAAACTCCCGGATATCACCGAGTTCGCTCGCACGTATTTGGGTGTGGAACCGTACACGGAACCGGTACCGGTCTTCCCGACGGCTCACTACGCAATGGGTGGAGTACCCACCAACGTCTCAACCGAGGTACTCCAGGACAACGACACCATCATTCCTGGCCTGTTCGCGGCCGGTGAAGTTGCCTGTGTCTCCGTCCATGGTTCCAACCGTTTGGGTACCAACTCATTGCTGGACATCAACGTATTCGGCAAACGTGCCGGGGTTGCCGCTGCCGCGTATGCCCAGCGCGCCGATTTTGTCGACCTTCCGGAAAACCCTGAAGCTGGCACCATAGCCCTCTTGGAGCACGTCCGTATCTCCGACGGCGGCGAAAAGGTGGCGGCGATCCGCAAGGAACTCCAGGACACCATGGATGCCAACATGCAGGTGTTCCGCACGGCCGAGTCGATCGATAAGGTCCTCGCGGACATCGCATCCTTCGAGGAACGCTATTCACGCATCACCGTCCAGGACAAGGGCAAGCGCTTCAATTTGGATCTGCTCGAAGCCGTTGAATTGGGCTTCTTGCTGGAACTCGCCAAGGTCATGACAGTTGCAGCCCTTCACCGCCAGGAATCTCGCGGCGGACACTACCGCGAAGACTTCCCGGAGCGTGATGACGAGAATTTCATGAAGCACTCCATGGCTTACAAAGACGCTGAGGTTACGGCTGATAGCTCGCAGGAACACATTGCTGGCATCCGTCTAGGCACCAAGCCTGTTGTCGTCACGCGCTACCAGCCGATGGTAAGGAAGTACTAATGAGTCCCATAGAAACTGCCGAAACCGCTCCGGAGCCGGCATCAAAGATTGAACTGCCCGCCCATTTGGGCGGCGGCGGCGAAATACCCACCTTTGACGTCACCTTGCGTGTGCGCCGCTACGATCCTGAGTTTTCCGAGGAATCGAAGTGGGAAGACTTCACCATGACCATGTACGGCACCGACCGTGTGCTCGACGCCCTACACAAGGTCAAATGGGAGCAGGACGGTTCGCTGTCCTTCCGCCGCTCTTGTGCACACGGCGTGTGTGGCTCGGATGCCATGCGCATCAATGGCCGCAATCGTTTGGCCTGCAAGACGCTGCTCAAGGATTTGGACACGTCAAAGCCCATTCTCGTCGAACCCCTGAAGGGTTTGCCGGTGGAGAAGGACTTGATCGTGGACATGGAGCCGTTCTTCCAGTCCTACCGAGAAGTCATGCCGTTTTTGATCAACCGAGGCCACTCCCCTTCAAAGGAGCGTCTGCAGTCCGCTGAAGAGCGCGCGCGTTTTGACGACACCACCAAGTGCATCCTCTGCGCTGCGTGCACGTCATCTTGCCCCGTGTTCTGGACCGACGGCCAGTACTTCGGTCCCGCAGCCATCGTCAACGCCCACCGATTCATCTTTGATTCGCGCGATGACGCTGGAGATATGCGCCTGGAGATCCTCAACGATAAAGAGGGTGTGTGGCGTTGCCGCACTACCTTCAACTGCACCGAGGCATGCCCCCGCGGCATCCAGATCACGCAGGCCATCGCTGAAGTCAAGCAGGCCATTTTGTCCCGTCAGGTCTAGGTTCTAGCACTTTCGAAGGCGCCGCTCCCCCTTGGGGTGCGGCGCCTTCTTTCCGCCGAGTCTGACGGAGCGCGCCCACGCAGACGTAGCGCAACGACTCTCTCGCAACGTTCCGTCTTCCTCGGCACATTCGGTAGCCCGCTAGTTATCCACAGATACAGTTATGCCCCGTCCGTTCCCCCATTTCTGTTCCACGATTGAGGGATGAACGCATTTTCCGAGCACGACGGCGCAGCATCCTCGAGCGCACTGCTCCATGACACTGGACCCGGCAACAGCAAGGCAGCGAGTTTCCGCCCTCTGGTCGCGCGCTTCGAAGCAGCATTCGCGGTGAAGCGGATTGTGTGGCGGACGGCCCAACTGCGTGAGGCGGGTTTCGGCGACCGTGCCATCCGCCGTCTTTTAGAGCAGGGAATCTTGGCACGACTCCGGTATGGCTGCTACGTACGGGCCGCGTGGTGGAATGGTTTGTCGTTGGATGCCCGCCGCCTCAATAGGGTGCTCCTGCATGCATTTGCGACTCTCACGTCCTCTGCCACGGGATTTGTTTACAGCCACACCTCTGCCGCAATCCTCCACGGCCTATTCCTATGGAATGTGGATGACTTTATTCACATTACGCAGCCGAAGAAGCCCTCTAGCATAGGCGCCGGCCCGGACACGAGGATTCATCGCAGCCCCCTCGATGATGAGGACATCGTTGTCATTCGCCGTCTACGAGTCACCTCGCTCCTGCGCACCGTGATCGATTGCGCCTTAACGCTGCCGTACAGACAAGCGCTCATCATTGCCGATCATGCCCTCCGCATGGGCGTTTCACTGCCCACCTTGATGGCAGCGGCTGATCGGCTCTCTTCCCATCGCGGGATTCGAACCCTGCGCAAGGTGCTCCTCAATGCTGATCCCCGCTCGGAATCGCCCGGCGAAACGTTGACCCGAGACTTAATGCGGAAACTGTTAATCGAGCCTCCCACGCCCCAAGTGTGGATTGCCACCCGCGTTGGCCGCCATCGGGTGGACTTCGCCTGGATTGCAAAGCGCGTAGTGCTTGAATTTGATGGCAAAGGCAAATACTTCAACTACAGGCCCACCGACGAAGCCCTTTTTCAAGAGCGTAAGCGTGAGACCGCACTCATTGAGGCGGGATGGACGCTCATCCGTGTGCAATGGAAAGACCTCTTCAATGAAGCTGGCTTTAAGTTACGCATCCTCGCTGCGCTGGCGAAATGACGACGCTCCTGCGCCGAGTCTGACGGAAACCGCCGACACAGACGAGGCGCAGCGGCTATCTCGAAACGCTCCGTCGGCCTCGGAAGGCTCGACGGCGCAGCCTAGGCGCGCAGATCCGCCGCCCGGACGGCGGCTATCGCCGCTGCAACCAAGTACACCTGGCTTAGGAGGAAGAACCACACGAACAAGCCCAGGATGACTGCAAACGGCGCTAGCAGAGCGTTATTCGTGATCCCGTTGAGCAGCACCGTACTGAAGAAGCGGAGCACGGTGGCCCCCGCTCCGGAGAATATAGCTGCAAACAGCAGCACCCGAATCGGCATCCGAACCCGCGCGGCAATGCTGAACATGACCATGGCCACCGCAGTGTCCAACAAGAACATCACCACGATCGAACCAATACGCGCAGTTATGCCAGTCCAGAACTCACCCCACCCGAAAGCACTACCAATACTCGCTAGGGCGGCCGTGTTCAACACACCCAAGGCGCTGGTCAGCACTAAGGCCACGGCTAGGACGAGCAGTGTGCCGGCGTCGCGCACCTTCGACAAGACGGGGTTGGTCCGGTCCCGGGATAGACCCACAACAGACCGGATCCCCTCACGGAGTCCGTTGATCCACCCCATGGCAGTCACCAATAGTGCTAAGAGGGAGATGATCAGAGTCAGCCCGAAGTCGCTCCCACCCAGGAGCTGTTCAGGTGACGCCAGCCCCCCATTGCCGGTGTCGATCAGACCCGGGGTGCTTTCAGCAACAGTGTTAATAACGGCTTCACGCAATACTGCATTATCCGCAGTCGTCATGGTGAAAATGGCGAAACCCGCCACCAACATCGCGCCCACGGAGAAAAACATCAGGTAAGCGTTACCGGCGGCCATCAAGGGGCCACGACGACGTGTGTAGAGATTCCAAACGCGTATGGGCAGCAGTGTCCCGAGCCATGCATTCGCCCAGACGAAGCCAGCAGATACACGCCCAACAACGCTGCCGCCGTCGTTCGCTGCCACGAAAGCGGCATGCTGAGCCCCCGACCACTTCTTCAGAGCCGCGCGATCCAGCGGACTAGGTGGCGGCTTGGGCGGGGCGGCAAGCGGCCTCTGGGCACGAATTCCGACTGGCCCGGCGCCGAGAGAGTGGCCGTGCTCGCGCCTACCCTTTTGGTTTGGTTCCTCCCCCAAGACTCAGCTCCTCACGCAATACCCAGCCGTCGTCGGCATAATCGTAAAGCCCAATGCTATCTACCTCGAAGTCTGCCGCGAAGGCCGCCATTTCAATTTGGGCGCGCGCCATAGTCTCAGCGTCTAGATCATGGGCAATCGTCAGATGCGGATAGAAGCCGAAATCCAGTAGATGCTCCACCGGCCCTTCCAGCAGCATCTCATGGAGGTCCCGGCACTCCTGTACGCCATCCACCAAGTTCAAGAACACTACGGGTGACACCGGCAGAAAAGTCCCAGTACCCCGCAGTGAAACGTTGAACGGGGTGGTACTGCGAGCAACTTCGCGGACGTGGTGCGCAGCATCCGCCCAGTGCGCAAGCGCCCGACCGGACACGAGCGTGATGTGGGCAGGGACGGCGACGGCATCTTGCTTCGCGTAGCGGCTGCGCCAACGGCCCAGCTCATCAGCCAAGTCAGGGGGCATCGTGATGATGACTCCCACGCTGTCGTGCTGGGGCGCAGGAGACGCCCCGCTCTGTCCAATGCCCGGCATCGTTAGACGACCGTCCCCATGGGAGGAAGGAACCCTACCTTTGCGTAGACGTCTGCTAGCGTCTCAGCGGCAATGCCGCGGGCCTTCGCAGCCCCCTGAGCCAGCAGACGGTCAAGCTCGCCCGGATCATCCAGCAGTTCCAGAGTACGAGAACGAATCGGCTCGATCCGCGCCACCACAGCCTCGGAAACATCGGCTTTGAGGTGCCCGTACATCTTGCCCTCGTAGTCCGCTACCAAGGACTGAATTGGTTTTTCGGTCAGCGTCGAGAGGATTTCCAGTAAGTTTGTCACTCCTGGCTTGTTCTCACGGTCGTGCGCAATCACCGTGTCCGCGTCTGTCACCGCAGACTTAATGCGTTTGGCGGTCACCTTTGGGTCGTCCATCAAGTTGATCAACCCGTTGGGCCCAGATGCTGATTTGGACATTTTGGCTGTTGGATTTTGCAAATCATAGATGCGGGCCCCTTCCTTCTGGATGAAGGCTTCTGGCACCGTGAACGTCTCACCAAAACGGTGGTTAAAACGCTTCGCCAGATCGCGGGCAAGTTCTACATGTTGGCGCTGATCGTCGCCAACAGGAACGCCCTGTGGGCGGTACAAAAGAATGTCGGCCGCCATCAGCACGGGGTACGTAAACAATCCAACGCTGGCCGCCTCCGCACCGCCCTTAGCGGATTTATCCTTAAACTGAGTCATCCGAGATGCCTCACCGAAGCCTGTGATGCAGTTCAGGACCCAAGCTAATTGAGCGTGCTCAGGGACATGCGACTGGACAAATAGGATGGATTTATCAACGTCGATACCACCAGCAATGTACTGCGCGGCAGTCTTGCGTGTTCGTTCCCGCAACTGTGCAGGGTCCTGAGCTACTGTGATGGCGTGCATATCCGGGATGAAGAACAGCGTCTGGTAGTCGTGTTGCGTTTTGACCCAATTAACCAGCGCGCCCAGATAGTTGCCAAGATGCAGGGAGTTCCCCGAAGGCTGCATGCCAGAGAGAACGCGGGGACGGGAAGTGGTCTCACTCATGGGGAATCAAGAGTCCTTTAGAACTTGTAGTCGACGACCAGCGGTGCGTGATCGGAGAAACGGGCTTCGTAGGAGTCCGCGCGGTCTACCACGCAGCTCTGAGCCAAAGCAGCCAGAGCCGGGGTTGCCATGTGGTAATCAATTCGCCAACCAGTGTCGTTCGTGAACGCCTGGCCGCGGTTGGACCACCATGTATACGGCCCTTCGACGTCCCCTGCCATTTCCCGGGCAACGTCCTTGAAGCCGATCTCCTCGCTGAAGAACTTGTCAAAATAGGCACGTTCTTCGGGCAGGAAACCTGCGCGTTTGACGTTGCCTTTCCAGTTTTTGATGTCCAAGGTGGTGTGCCCTACATTCAAATCACCAACCACCAATGCGTGCTCGCTGCTGGTGGCCAGCTGCGGCAGTTTGGTCATCATGGTGTCTAAGAACCGGAATTTATCATCCTGTTTCGGCGTGCCTACTTCGCCGGAGTGCACATAGGCACTGACAACGGTCAGCGTGGTTGCCTTGCCGTCGGCGCCGTTTAGAGTGTAGTCGGCTTCGACCCAGCGTCCGGTGGTGGCGAAGTAGTCATCGCCAATGCCAACACGCGTGGCCACCGGCGCTAACGAGTCTTTGCGAGTCGCGATAAGAACCCCGGCCCGCCCTTTCGCTTCCGCCTCGGCATGTACTAAATGCCAGTCGTCAGCCAGGAAGCCTTCGACGATCGCGTCTGGCGCCCTGACTTCCTGCAGACACAAAATGTCCACATCACGCGCGGCAAGCCAAGTCGCCATACCGTTCTTGTAGGCGGCTCGGATGCCGTTGACATTGACACTGGCGATCCGCAGATGACCATTTTTCGTAGCATTGCTCACTTGCTCCACCTTACCCTTTTCCCGTCCAGTTCACTCCCAGCGTTAGTCAAGAACGACGCCGGACACGGGCTCCTCGGGTGCGGTGGCGCCCGCTCCAGCATTCGGTTCCCGGGAAGAGGCTTGCCCGGCGTTGCGCCCGGCGTTCTTCTTCTCCATCGCCGCATCCATCTTTGCTTCTTGCGCTTCCCAGTCCGGGTTGATCATGCCCCGGCCATTGCAGGCAGTGATGTCAATGGTCTCCAAGGCCCGAGCCACCATGGCCTCGTCTTTGCCGATGTAGTCATTCACCACACCAATCTGGACACTAATGATCTTGAAGGAGTGATCGAGCTTCATCTCTCTCGCTTTGGCGCTAGTCCGGGAGCCGGATTCCTCGCTCACAAGGCGAGTTCCCGCACTGCTCGCGTCATGGGCGCTTTGCTGTTGGGCCATCTGCGCCTGAGCCAGCGCTACCTGGCGCGCACCAAACGCTGCAGCCTTGTGCACGCCGATGTAGACGGCTGTGGAGAGGGCCAACCACCCAAACGCAATGACGGCGATGACCCAGCCGAGCACTGTGCTGTTATTGGCTGCAAACACAATTGCCACCAAGAACACGATCGCCAGCACGATCGTGCCAAGGCCTGTGAACTTGCCGGGTTTGGTCATTTTGCCGGATCCAAGAGAAGTCATGCCTCTATTCTCTCAAACCAGACATGCTCCTGCACCACTCTTCCACCACCGGCGAACGGCTCCCTGGTGCGGGTCCCGAACGTGGTTGCGGGGTCTCGCAAATTGGGCCGCGCAAAAGGGCGGACGACGACGGAAGGTGAGTTCCGCCGTCGTCCGCCCAAAGCCTGTGGCCCGGAACGGCTAAATCAGCCGCGCTCTGCGGCCTCGACCACGTTAGCCAGCAGCATGGCCCGGGTCATCGGTCCCACGCCTCCCGGGTTAGGAGATATCCAACTGGCCACTTCAGCGGCAGCGGGCTCGACGTCGCCGGTGACCACTGCTTTGCCATGGCCGTCGTCGACCCTGCTGACGCCAACATCGAGAACAATGGCGCCCGGCTTGAGCTCAGCCGCCTTGATCATGTGCGGAACACCAGCAGCGGCAACCACCACATCGGCGTTGCGCAACTCGGCCGCTAAATCTAACGTGCCCGTGTGAGCCAACACCACGGTGGCATTGATATCGCGGCGG
This sequence comes from Arthrobacter cryoconiti, assembly GCF_020905375.1. Classification (GTDB taxonomy): domain Bacteria; phylum Actinomycetota; class Actinomycetes; order Actinomycetales; family Micrococcaceae; genus Specibacter; species Specibacter cryoconiti. Next base: position 169,653 of record NZ_JAJJBU010000003.1, on the reverse strand, counting down.
GTGAGCAGCAAGCCCATGGGCCGGCCAATGGTCACGCCGCGCCCCACAACGAGCACACGCTTGCCGTTCAGTGAAATCCCGTGGCGCTCAAGCAACACAATGCAGCCCTTGGGAGTACACGGCAGTGGGGAGATCATGGGCCGGTTGACATTGCCTACCAAGCGACCCAAGTTCATGGGGTGCAGACCGTCCGCGTCCTTGGCCGGGTCGATGGCCTCAAGCACCACGTCTTGGTCAATGTGGGCCGGCAGTGGAAGCTGAACGATGTAGCCGGTGCAACTTGGGTCCTCGTTGAGCGACTTCACCGCCGCCAAAACCTCATCCTGGGTGGCAGTTTCCGGTAAATCAATGCGAATGGACTTGATGCCCACATGCGCACAGTCCTTATGTTTGCCTCCCACATACCATTGGGATCCCGGATCCGAACCCACCAAAATAGTGCCCAGCCCCGGCGTGATGCCCCGTGCGGCCAGCGCAGCAACCCGATCGCTTAGCTCGGCCTTGATAGCCGCCGCGGTGGCCTTTCCATCGAGAATCTGTGCGCTCATGCGCCTACCACTCTTCCTGTCCCGGGTATAGCGGGAAGTCAGCAGTGAGGACCTTGACGCGGGCGCGCAGAGCGTCAACGTCGGCGCCGCCCTTCAGCGCGGCGGCGATGATCTCTGCAACCTCCGTGAATTCCTTAGCTCCGAACCCACGCGTAGCCAGAGCCGGGGTGCCAATCCGCAGACCCGAGGTGACCATCGGCGGGCGGGGATCAAACGGAACGGCATTTCGGTTGACGGTGATGCCAACGCTGTGCAGAAGGTCTTCGGCCTGCTGTCCGTCCAGCGAGGAGTTTCGCAGATCCACAAGAACCAGGTGGACGTCGGTGCCACCGGTCAACACGGACACCCCGGCTTGAGCAACATCCGGTGCGTTCAGGCGCTCGGCTATGATCTTGGCGCCCTCCAGAACACGCTGCTGGCGCTCCTTAAACTCCGCACCCGCAGCAACCTTGAATGCCACTGCCTTGGCCGCGATAACGTGCATGAGCGGGCCGCCCTGCTGCCCGGGGAACACAGCCGAATTGAGTTTTTTGGCCCATTCCTTCTTGGCCAAGATCACGCCGGAGCGCGGGCCGGAGAGGGTCTTGTGCACTGTAGAAGTCACGACGTCGGAGTAGGGCACGGGGGACGGGTGTAGGCCAGCTGCAACAAGGCCGGCGAAGTGTGCCATGTCCGTCCAGAGCAGCGCCCCAACTTCATCGGCGATGGAGCGGAACGCAGCAAAGTCCAGCTGACGCGGGTAGGCAGACCAGCCCGCGATGATGACCTGAGGCTTCTCCGCGATGGCCTGCTCACGCAGTTTGTCCATGTCGATCCGGAAGGTGTCTTCCTCTACCTGGTAGGCGGCGACGTCGTACAGTTTCCCGGAGAAGTTCAGCTTCATGCCGTGGGTTAGGTGGCCACCATGAGCCAGTGAGAGGCCCAGGATTTTCTCACCCGGTTTGATCATGGCTGCGAGTGCTGCGGCGTTTGCCTGGGCGCCTGAATGCGGCTGGACGTTGGCGTACTCGGCGTTGAAAAGGTCTTTCACCCGCTGGATGGCTAGGTTCTCGGCAACGTCAACGTACTCGCATCCACCGTAGTAGCGGCGGCCGGGGTAGCCCTCGGCGTACTTGTTTGTCAGGACGGAGCCCTGCGCTTCAAGTACTGCGCGGGGAGCAAAGTTCTCTGATGCGATCATTTCCAGCGTGTCACGCTGGCGACCCAGCTCGTCCTTGAGGACGGCGGCGATCTCGGGGTCCAGCTCGGAGAGCGGGGCATTGGTCACGGATTGGGTGGGGCTAAAGGACACTGAAGACTCCTGGGTGGACGACACGAAAAATACTCTTCTATGCCAGATTATCCGCAGAACGCGTCCGATGCGCAGCATGCTTCGCTGTGTTAATTGGTGGTGATCCCTGTGGAGATTCCCGTGGAATTGAGTAAAAATTCTTTGGAAATATCAGGGGCGGAACGAGATCACAACAAAACACAAGTGTGCTGCATAGCTGAGGACGGGACGAAATCAGACGTTAATCATTAAGCGGCGTTCGTGACCACGGTCCCAGGCGTACGATCCGCAGGTCTAGCATCGTGCTGCTCCCCGGTGGTGTCCCACCTCATCGCCAGTTGCAACACAACAATTCTAGTACAAGCCCGCAACTGCCGGTAACGTTGAACCGGTGACTGACTTCCGCTCCCCCTCCGCACCCTCGCCCAGCACGGACGCTTCCAACCTGAACGCACCCACCGCACCTGCCTGCGACGGATTCGTACTGACGCTTTCATGCGCCGACCAGCCGGGTATTGTCCATGCTGTAGCCGGAGCACTTCTGGAAGCGCGGTGTAACATCATCGATTCCCAGCAGTACGGAAACCCGGACACAGGCACCTTCTTCATGCGCGTTGCCGTTGAAACGGCTATGACTTTTACCCTTCTGCGCGAACACCTCGACGCGGTGGCCGCAGAGTTTGAGCTCAACTGGCAGTTACACCGAGCCGGCGCCCCCGTGCGAACCCTTATTCTTGCCTCAAAAGCAGCCCACTGCATCAACGATCTGTTGTTTCTCCAACGCTCCGGCACTTTGCCCATTGAAATCCCTGCAATTGTCTCAAACCATCGGGATCTGGAACCATTGGCGCAGTTTTATTCAATACCGTTTTACTACATCCCGGTTACCCTCGAAACGAAGGCACAGGCCGAAGCTGCGCTGATGGAACTCGTTGAAGCGCTCGATGTTGAGCTTGTTGTCTTGGCCCGCTATATGCAGGTGCTCTCCGATGAACTCTGCAAGAGCCTTCCCGGACGCGTCATCAATATCCATCATTCGTTCTTGCCCTCCTTCAAGGGCGCCAAGCCATATCACCAGGCTCATGCGCGGGGGGTAAAGATCATCGGCGCGACCGCCCATTATGTAACGGCCGCTTTGGATGAGGGCCCCATCATCGAGCAGGAGGTGATCCGGGTGGATCACGGCCACTCGGTGGAAAAATTCGTTGCCATGGGACGGGCCGTGGAGGCGCGAACCCTGGCCCAAGCCGTCCAGTGGCACGCCGAACACCGAGTTCTCTTGGACGGCACCCGCACTGTCGTCTTTGACTAATGCCCGCTTTAGGCTGGCGCAAAACCCGGTACGAGTTTTGCGCATAGTCGACCAGGCGCAGAACTCGCACCGAGTTTCGCGCCGCAGCGTTCTCACAACAGATATGGAGACACCATGAACCAGTTTTTCCCCTTTGACGGACATACGCCCGCTGTTGACAGCAGTGCTTTTGTAGCGCCGTCGGCAACGCTGATCGGACAGGCGACACTCGGAGCGCGGTCCAGCGCCTTTTACGGTGTGGTGGTGCGCGCAGACACCAACTCGATTACGGTCGGATCCGGCTCCAACCTCCAAGACAACGTGGTGCTGCACGCCGACGCCGGGTTTCCCACCAGCATTGGCGACGGCGTCAGCGTGGGCCACAACGCCGTGGTCCATGGCTGCACGGTAGAGGACAACTGCTTGATAGGCATGTCGGCAACCATAATGAACGGAGCCGTCATCGGCGAGGGCTCCTTGGTCGCTGGCGGCGCCGTCGTACTAGAAGGGGCCATCATCCCGCCTGGTTCTCTGGTTGCGGGTGTACCGGCCAAGGTTCGTCGCGGTTTAACACAGGAAGAACGCGAACACGTGCGCGACAACGCAACTCACTACGTGGAGCTGGCCCGCAAGCACAAAGAGATCCACGGGTAGTCGATCCACACTTGGATCGAACACATTAACGTAATTGAACATTTTAGCGTTAAGTTCTTGACCTCAATGTAGAAATAGGGCACGCTACTACTTATGTTCGACGACGACGCCAGCCTGCCTCCTGGCACCCACCCATCAGCGAGCCCCGGCTCTCAGTCGGCATTGCGTCAGCGCAATCAGCTCCGACTGACCGAACAACTGTTGCGTGGGGGCCCCGCAACGCAAGCCGAGCTGGCACGGCTGACCGGCCTTTCCACCGCAACAGTCTCCAACATCGTCAAAAGCATGCAGCAGGCTGGTCTGGTTACCCTCACCACCACCACGAGTTCTGGCCGGCGCGCCCACTCCGTGAGTTACACAGGTGACACCTCCCTCGCCGTCGGTATTGACTTCGGCCGTAGCCACGTTCGCGTAGTTTTGGCCAACCGCTCATACAAGGTGATCACAGAGCGCCAGATTCCCCTGCCCGTGGGCCACGACGCCACAGCGGGAATTTTTGCCGCCGCCCAATTGCTGGAAGAACTCATCACCGAAGAAGGGATCGACCGTTCCACTTTGGTGGGTGCAGGAGCTGGAATTCCCGGCCCCATCGACAAGCGCACAGGCAAGGTAATCCAAGGCGCCATCCTGCCAGAATGGGTGGGAATCAACCTTCATGAACGTCTTCAAAAGGCGCTTCAATTACCTGTTTTCATTGAAAATGACGCAAACTTGGGTGCCCTGGCTCAGATCACGTGGGGCCCTTTCACCGAAGTCCCCAACTTGGCGTTCGTCAAGATCGGAACGGGAATCGGCGCCGGCCTGATCATCAATGGATCCCTGTATTCGGGAAGCTTAGGCGTTACGGGTGAAATCGGTCATGTCACGATCGATGAATCGGGCCTCATCTGTCGCTGTGGAAATCGTGGTTGCCTAGAAACCATCGCCTCAACTGCCACCATGATCAACCTGCTTAGCCGCGACCGTCCGGATGCTGTCACTACCGAGGACATCGTCAGCCGTGCCAAGGCCGGGGATGCAACCACCTTGCGCGTACTCGAAGACGCTGGCACCGCCGTCGGCCGCGCACTCGCAAATATCTCAAACATCATGAGCCCTGACGTGATTGTCATCGGAGGTCCACTCGCAACCCTGGGTGAGATTCTCCTCGGACCCATACGCCGTGGCCTTCTACGCCATGCAGTGCCTGTCGTTGGCGAAAATACCACCCTGGCCACCTCATCCCTGACGTCCAGATCTGAGGCTCTAGGCGCCGTTTCGCTGGTCTTCCAAGATCTCCCTCACGTTAAAGTTCCTAAACCGTTACCATCTCGTTGCGTTAAAGGCTTGACGCCAATGCCGCAACCGAGTTGAATTTCTTCAGTACCAAAAAACCGTTGTGCCCCACATCACCAGGTGGCACCTCGGACCGATCCACCCGATCCACCAGCTGATGCGTCTGTGACGCAAAGACAAAGACGTCCGTCTTGGAAAGCGACCGCACATGTTGCCCGCAGCAAGCCCCATCATTCTCCAAATGCGATCAATCACCAAGGAATTTCCCGGCGTCAAGGCTCTTTCTGAAGTCTCCATCACAGTGCGTGCCAGCGAGATCCACGCCATCTGCGGCGAAAACGGTGCCGGTAAATCGACCCTGATGAAGGTCCTCTCCGGTGTTTATCCCTTTGGCAGCTACGACGGGGACATCGTTTATCAGAACGAGGTCTGCCAGTTCAAAGACATCCGCGCCAGCGAGGAAGCCGGCATCGTGATCATTCACCAGGAACTGGCACTGATCCCGGAGCTGTCCATCATGGAGAACATCTTCCTGGGCAATGAACCGACACGGTTTGGTGTCATCAACTGGGCACAGGCCCGCATTCGTGCTGTAGAGCTGCTAGCACGAGTGGGTCTGATTGAGGACCCTGACACTCCTGTCAAGGAGATCGGCGTCGGTAAGCAGCAGCTCGTGGAAATCGCCAAGGCCTTGAACAAGTCGGTGAAGTTGCTCATCCTTGACGAACCCACAGCAGCCCTAAACGAAGCCGACTCCCAGCACCTGCTAGACCTCATTCGGGGCTTGAAGTCAAAGGGCATCAGCTCCATCATGATCTCCCACAAGCTCAATGAAATTGAACAGGTCGCAGATTCCATCACCATCATCCGCGACGGGAAGACGATCGAGACTCTCGACGTCAAGGCCGACGGCGTTGACGAGGACCGCATTATCAAGGGCATGGTGGGACGCACCTTGGAATCGCGATTCCCGGATCACACGCCCAAGATCGGCGAGGTGTTCTTCGAGGTCAAGAACTGGACAGTTCGGCACCCTCAAGTCCAAGACCGCCTTGTTTGCAAGGGCTCATCGTTTAATGTCCGCCGCGGAGAGATCGTTGGCTTTGCTGGCCTCATGGGAGCAGGCCGCACCGAGCTTGCCCGCTCATTGTTTGGCCGTTCCTATGGGAACTATATTTCCGGCACGATCATCAAGGATGGCAAGGAAGTAACGCTCCGCAATGTTCACCAGGCGATCAAGCACGGGATCGGCTACCTCACCGAAGACCGTAAGTCGCTGGGCCTGAATCTGCTCGATGACATCAAAACCACTACCGTCGCCGCCAACCTTGAATCCATCTCCAAATTCAGCGTTGTGGATGTAACCGAGGAATATGCCGTCGCAGAAAAGTACCGCAAGCAATTGCGGACCAAAACCCCCAGCGTCGATGAGGGCGTTTCCAAGCTCTCCGGTGGCAACCAGCAAAAGGTGGTTTTGGCCAAATGGATGTTCGCCGACCCCGACCTTTTGATCCTTGACGAGCCCACCCGTGGCATTGACGTGGGCGCCAAATATGAGATCTACGGCATCATTCAAGAACTTGCCAACCAAGGAAAAGGCGTGATTGTTATTTCCTCGGAACTACCGGAATTGCTTGGCATCTCCGACCGCATCTACACCATCTTTGAAGGCGCCATCACGGGCGTCTTGAACAAAAACGAAGCCAGCCAAGAAACGTTGATGAAACGCATGACCGCTGTCAAGAAAACTGCCTAGACCAAGGGAAACAGGACCCCACCATGAACGCCATCAAACAACTCTTCGGCGGTAACACCCGCCAGTTCGGGATGATCTTTGCGCTAATCGCCTTGATCCTCTTCTTTCAGGTCAAGACCGGCGGTCTTGTCAACGGGCTCATACTCACCCCGGAAAACCTCATAAACCTCGTCAACGGGTACTCCTACATCTTGGTCTTGGCCATCGGTATGGTGCTTGTCATCATCGCCGGACACATTGACCTCTCAGTGGGATCCATCGCAGCATTCGTGGGAATCGTGGTCGCGCTCACCATGCGTGACTGGGGAATCCCGTGGTACATGGGGGTCGTGGTCGGTCTGGTGCTCGGGGCACTGATAGGGGCATGGCAGGGCTTCTTCGTGGCCTACGTGGGAATACCGGCATTCATTGTCACATTGGCGGGCATGTTGCTCTTCCGTGGCGCGAACCAGTTCTTCGGAAAGTCCTTGACAGTCCCCGTCCCCGTCGACTTTCAGTTCATTGGCACCGGGTACTTGCCTGAGATCGGCCCGAGCACCGGCTACAACAACCTGACCGTCTTGATCGGTCTGCTGGCAGTTGTCGCCATTGTCTGGGGTGAAATGCACAGCCGCAATAAGGCCGTGCGCTTGGGTGCTGTCGTAAAGCCGCTCTGGGTCACCATTTTCAAGCTCGTGCTCATTAGCGCCGTCATCCTTTACGCCACGTACCTTTTCGCTACAGGCCGTCCCGGCACCTCATTCCCCGTCCCGGGCATCATCTTGGGTGTCCTGATTCTTGTGTACGGTTTCGTCGCCTCGCGCACTACTATTGGCCGTCACATCTACGCGGTTGGCGGAAACAGGCACGCCGCGGCACTTTCAGGTGTCAAGAGCAAGCGCACCGATTTTCTGGTCATGTTGAACATGGCGGTCCTCTCTGGTCTCGCCGGCATGATGTTCATCGCCCGGTCCAATGCTTCCGGCGCCTACGACGGCGTTGGCTGGGAACTTGATGCCATTGCCGCTGTCTTCATCGGTGGAGCAGCTGTCACCGGCGGCGTCGGCACCGTGGTCGGGTCCATGATCGGTGGGCTGGTCATGGCAGTTTTGAACAACGGCCTCCAACTTCTGGGAATCGGCTCGGACCTTACCCAGATCATCAAGGGTCTGGTACTGCTGGCCGCCGTCGTCCTGGACGTCTACAACAAATCCCAGGGCAAGCCGTCCTTCATTGGCTTTATGACAAAGCGGCTTGGCCGCAAGGACGAATCTGGGCTCTCGACTGCGGAACCTCTCAAGGAAACAGTTTCCACTCAAGCTTAAACTTTCACTCACTGTGCACCATTTCATGAATAACCAAGAGAAAGTGATCCCCATGATCAAGCTCCACAAGGCCGTCACGTCTGTGGCTGCCATCCTGGCAGTCTCCGCCCTGGCAATGACCGGTTGCGGCCGTGCAGAAACCACTCCCGCTGCCTCTGGTGCCGCTGCTGGCTTCGCCGCTGACTCCGTCATCGGTGTCGCTTTGCCGCAGAAGACCAGTGAAAACTGGGTTCTGGCCGAGAAACTCTTCAACGACGGCCTCAAGACGGCTGGCTTCAAGGGTGACGTCCAGTTCGCCAACGCTGGTGTTTCTGAGCAGCAGAACCAGATCAGCGCCATGGTTGCCAAGGGCGCCAAGGTCATCATCGTCGGCGCCATCGACGGCGGCCAGCTTGGAACTCAGCTCAAGCAGGCCAAGGACGCTGGGGCAACGATTATCGCCTATGACCGCCTCCTGACGAACACCCCCGATGTTGACTACTATGTGGCGTACGACAACTTCAAAGTTGGCGAGCTCCAGGGGCAGGCACTCCTTGACGGTATGAAAGCTAAGAAGCCAACGGGCCCGTACAACATTGAACTCTTTGCCGGCTCCCCCGATGACGCCAATGCGAAGGTCTTCTTTGACGGAGCCATGAAGGTTCTCCAGCCCAAGATTGACGACGGAACCCTTAAGGTTGTCTCCGGACAGACCAGCTTCGAGCAGGCCGTAACGCAGGGTTGGAAGGCAGAGAACGCGCAGAAGCGTATGGACACTTTGTTGGTCGGCAGCTACGGCAGCGCCGAGCTGGATGGCGTTCTGTCCCCGAACGATACTCTGGCCCGGGCAGTTATCACCTCCGTCAAGGCTGCAGGAAAGTCCGTTCCGACCATCACCGGTCAGGATTCTGAAGTTGAGTCTGTGAAGTCCATCATGGCCGGAGAGCAGTACTCCACGATCAACAAGGACACCACAGCGCTGGTGAACCATGCGATCGAGATGGCTAAGGATCTGCAGGCTGGCAAGTCTTTGGAGATCAATGACCCGAAGTCCTACAACAATGGCGTCAAGGTTGTTCCGGCGTTCTTGCTGGTTCCCAAGATCGTGACGAAGGCGAACGCCGCTGAGGAATACGCCAATGACAAGGTACTTGGTCCGCTGACCAAGTAGAACCCATGGCAGAGGCCCCTTGGTCTCGGTACGTACGCCCCCTTTTGAGGTGTTCGAACCGAGGTCAGGGGGCCTTTGTTGCGTCCGCAAACATTTCCGCGCGGACGTCCCGGAACTGGCAGACTAGGGTGATGAGCATCCCACGTTACGTTGGCCAGCCCGACTGGTACACCAGTTTCAACCCGCAGACCCTTGCCGCCACTGGCACCACCTTGCGTTGGGGTGTGGTGGCCACCGGCAACATTGCGAAGACAGTCACGGCAGATCTGGCTCTTTTAGAGGACGCCACTTTGCAGGCTGTCAGTTCACGCAGTGCGGACAGTGCAGTGGCCTTTGCCGAGCAGTTCGGTTTCCATACCAGCTATTACGACGGCGGTCCTGACGGCCTCGGTGCCCCCGGCTACGTCCAGCTGGTGGCAGATCCCGACATCGACGTGGTCTATATTGCCACCCCTCACGCGTCTCACTACGATATTGCCAAAGCGGCGCTGGAAGCGGGCAAACACGTCTTGTGCGAGAAGGCCCTGACCATCACTGCCGCTGAGACGCGTTCCCTCATCGCACTAGCCCGGGCAAAAAAGCTATTCCTCATGGAAGCCGTATGGGCCCGTTTTGTGCCGGGGTTCCAACGCGCGCTTGAGATCATCACCTCGGGTGAAATCGGAGACATCAAGTGGGTTCGGGCAGATTTGGGCTTTCCGGCGCCTGAGGATGACACTGCCCGTATTTGGGCTCCGGCTGACGGCGGCGGTGCCCTCCTGGACATCAGCGTCTATCCGCTGCTTTGGGCGTGGGCTTGTCTTGGCAGGCCTGATGCAGTGTCCGCGACCGGCGAGCTGACGGCTCTGGGAGTAGATAGCCAAAATACTCTCACGCTCACGTATGACAGCGGCGCCCAAGCACAGCTGATCAGCTACCTGACCTCCCATGGACCTCGCACGGCAACCATTTCCGGCTCCAAAGGCTACATCGAGACTGTGGGTTCAGTGAACAACCCGAAGGGCCTACGCATTTGTGTGGGCTGGGAGAACGAGCGGAACGAAACCTTTGACTACCCCGGCAGCGGTTACACCTACCAGTTGCGCGAGGTGACTCGTTGCATCCAAGATGGGCTGTCGGAAAGTACCACCATGGCGTTGGATGACAGCCTGGCCATCATGGAACTCTTCGATGAAGCGCGCCGCCAGATGGGCATCAGCTACCCCAACGACTCACGCACGGACCTCTAACCCCAACGCTCGGTTACTTTAGGGGCAGAAATGCCAAACGCTCCCGCAGCTATTGCGGGAGCGTTTGGCATTTCTGCCCCTAAAGTAACCGAGCGTCTAAGTAGGTGGGGTCCTATGAAAGTACGACGGCGGCCCTCCGCCCTCTGTGCGGAGGGAAAGAACCGCCGTCGTACTTTGCTATCCGTCTAACCGACGCCCAAGTATGCTTCCTTGATGGCGGGATTTGCCAGCAATTCCTTACCGGTACCGCTGTGCGTGATCTCCCCGGTCTCCAAGACGAAGGCCCGGTGTGCCCTCGCCAGAGCCTGGTTGGCGTTCTGCTCCACCAACAACACCGTGGTTCCCTGGCTGTTAATTTCGGTCACGATCTTGAAGATCTGGCGAATGAACTGCGGAGCCAGACCCATTGACGGCTCATCCAACAGCAGCAGTTTAGGCCGGGACATCAGGGCCCGCCCGATGGAGAGCATCTGCTGCTCACCACCGCTCATGGTGCCACCGTACTGCCTTTCTCGTTCCTTCAGCCGAGGGAAAAGCGTGAACACGCGCTCCAGATCTTCCGGCACGCCCGAACGGTTCTTCCGCCCAAACGTACCCATATCCAAGTTTTCCAGCACGGTCATGGCAGGAAAAATCCCTCGTCCTTCCGGCGCCTGGGAAATCCCCTGCACCACCCGGATGTGGGCTTTCATCTTGGTGATGTCTTCATCCATGAACTTGATGGTGCCACTGGTCGGATTCAGCAAACCCGAAATGGTCTTCATCGTGGTGGTCTTGCCGGCGCCATTGGCACCAATAAGGGAGACGATCTCCCCCTCCTCCACTGTGAAGGACATCTCCTTGATCGCCTGGATCCGACCGTAGTGGACGGAAACGTTTTTTAGCTCAAGCAAAGTCATCTTCGGGCTCCCCTAGATAAGCGGAAACGACCTTGGGGTCTTCCCTGATCACTGATGGAATGTTGTCGGCAATTTTCTTCCCGAACTCCAGCACCACAATCCTATCGGTGACACCCATGACCAGTTTCATGTCGTGCTCAATCAAGAGGACGGTGTAGCCGTCGTCGCGGATGATGCGGATGAGCTGCATCAGCTCTTCCTTCTCCGCCGGGTTGAAGCCGGCAGCCGGCTCATCCAGACACAGCACCTTCGGATCAGTCGCTAACGCGCGTGCGATCTCGAGCCGGCGCTGGCTACCATACGGCAAGTGCCTAGAAAGTGTTGCAGCCTGATCAGCGATGCCAACAAATTCCAGAAGGGCCATTCCGCGCTCAATGGCAGATTTCTCCTCCCGGATGTGTCGAGGTAGGCGCAGCAGCGCGCCAACGACGGACGTCTTGTGCCGTGCGTCCAATCCCACCACAACATTTTCCAGTGCCGTCATCTCGCCGAAAAGGCGGATGTTCTGAAAGGTTCGTGCCAACCCGGCACGAGTAATTTTGTGCTGTTTCATTCCGTTGAGCAACTTGCCCTCAAGGAGCACCTGACCACTTGTTGGCTTATAAACCCCCGTCATGGCATTGAAGCACGTAGTCTTCCCAGCCCCATTAGGGCCGATCAACCCCAGGATCTCCCCGCGCTTGATATTGAAGCTGACGTCGTCCATGGCCAGTAGGCCACCAAACTTCACGGTGAGGTTCTTCACCTCCACCAAGTTATCTCCAACCTTGACCCCAATGTCACGTTCGGAGGCTGCGGTTTCTGCTACACCCTCCGAAGGGATACGAGTCCGTGGGCCAGTTAATTCGGCAGATTCACTCACTTGGAAAGCTCCTCTCCGAGATTGGTAGCCGGCTGGGCGTTCTTTGCGTCATTGGATTTCTTCACTGCCGCATACGCTTTCTGTCCATAAGCGAGCAACTGTTGCCGGGCCGCAAGTAGACCGTGCGAACGGTAGATCATGATCAGGCACAGTGCCAAGCCAAAGATCAGGAACTTGTATTCGGCAACGGCAGTAAACCGCAGCGGAATGTATGCCACGAGGGCCCCACCAATAATCGCGCCAACTTTATTGCCTGCACCACCGAGAACGACGGCGGCGACGAACAAAATGGAGGTGACGACGTCGAACTTTTGGTTGTTCACGAAGCCGACCTGACCACCCATCAAGGCTCCTGCCAAACCGCCGATCCCGGCGCCCATGGCAAATGCCCAGACCTTGTACTTGAACGTTGGGACACCCATGGTCTCGGCGGCGTCCTCGTCCTCGCGGATGGCGATCCAGGAGCGGCCCACACGGCTACGCTCCAGGTTGCCCACCAAGAACAAGATGACTATCAAAATAGTCAGCGTCAGCCAGTACCACGGGGTGCCGTTGGAGTTCGCGAAGATCGGAATACCATCAGCACCGACACCGGGTGGGTGACCAACGTTCTGGAAACCAACCTGGCCTTTCATTGCGGGGATGATGGTCGCTAGGATACGTACAATCTCGCCAAAGCCGAGCGTTACGATCGCCAAGTAGTCACCACGTAGACGCAACGTTGGCAGACCCAACAGAACGCCAACAAACATCGTGACGGCCATAGCGACAGGGATTGTCCACAAGTATGGGATTTTGATGAACGCGGAGTCCGGACTTGTTAACATGGCCGCTGTATAGGAACCAACAGCGAAGAACGCGATGTACCCCAGGTCCAACAGACCTGCGTAACCAATCACAATATTCAAACCGACAGCTACCAGAGCATAAATTGCCATGAGCTGACACGCGAGGGGGAAATCGTTACCTGGCTCGGTACTGATAAACGGCGGATTGATGACCGGAAGGAGATAGGCCAACGCGACAACAACAATCAAAAATAGCCATTGTTTTTGCCGGGGCAGGGCCGCCCAACGATCACTCCAGGCACCAAACAGCTTGCCCTTTCGGCGCGCCGCGGAACTGGATCCGGGCGGTGTGCCGACGGCCTCACGGTCTTCGTCAATCTGCTCGGACTTGGCTGTGTGCAGGGGCTTAGGCCCATCTGACATGCTCATGCCTTGCTCCTTCCCAGCGACGTTCCAAGGATGCCCTCGGGACGGAACAGCAACACCAAAACAAGAACCATGAATGCGACGACGTCGGTCCACTGCGAGTTGCCGAGCAGGATCTGGCCGTAGTTGCCGATCAAGCCCAGCAGCAGGCCTCCGAGCAGCGCTCCACGGACGTTACCAATTCCACCGAGGACTGCTGCGGCAAACGCTTTGATGCCGAGGATAAACCCACCGTTGTAAACAACACCGGAGGGAATCTTCATAACGTAGAACAAAGCCGCCGCACCTGCCAAGATCCCACCAATCACGAAAGTCGTGATGATGATGCGTTCCTTATTGACACCCATCAAGGTTGCCGTGTCCGGATCCTGCGCAACGGCACGGATACCACGGCCGGTCCGGGACTTACTAATGAACAGATCAGTGACGACCATCATGATGACGGCTGCACAGACGATGATCAACTGATCCGAATAGATGATGGTGCCAAAGACGTCAAAGATTGGCGTCGGTTTGAACATAGTCAGCGCCTGCTCTGGCACCGGGCCACGCCAGATGAAAATCAGGTACTGGATGGTGAAAGAAGCACCGATCGCGGTGATCAAAAAGACCAAGCGAGGAGCATTGCGCTTACGCAATGGCTTGTAAGCGAGCCGCTCCAGCAGGAAGGCCGTAAGAGCCGAGGCAGCAATGGCCACTATAAATGCGAGCAGCAGATTCACAATGATCTGGCCGATGTCAAGGTTAGGAGCTGATGGCCCAAAGCCTAGGAAGCTAAGCGTGAACCAGACCCCGTAACAACCCATGATGAACACTTCGGAGTGAGCAAAGTTGATGAGGTTCAGCACGCCGTAAACAAGCGTGTAGCCGAGGGCCACCAGCGCGTAGATGGAGCCAAAGGTCAGGCCGTCAAAAGTGGCTGACCAAAAATTTTGTGCGAGAGAAGGGAAATCGAGGGTGATCCAGTCATTGGACACCGGAGCGGCCAAGAGGATGGTTGGAAGCATAAGTACTGTCCGATCTTGCGGGGTGCCGGGTCAGATTTTGCCCGCGGCTCCCGGATCATTCGTGTGGGCTAGAAAGAGGTACACGTGAAAATGTTGTGGGGCGTGAAAACCCCGCCCCACAACATTTTTTACGTGCCGAGGATTACTCCCCGATGGCACCGATGGGAACGATCTTTCCGTTCTCAACCTTGTAGCCGTAAACGGTCGGGGCCTGAAGTTCGCCCTTGTCGTTCCACTTGTAATGCTTGCTCAAACCATCTTTGTCGTAGCTCTTGACCCACTTGAGCAGCGACGGACGATCCTGGTTACCGGCATCGATACCCGAAAGCAGTACCGTCGCCGCGTCGTAGCCTTCGATCGAGTAGGTACCGGGCTCCATGTTTGCCAGAGACTTGTAAGCCTTCTCGAAGCTCGGGATCAGTTCGCCGGGGATGCAGGGGCAGGTGAAGTACGAGTTGGACGATGCGTCGCCGGCCTGCTTGATGAACTGGTCATCTTTCAAACCATCCGGTCCTACGAACGTACCGGTGTAGCCCTTTGCCACCAGCTGCTGATCGAACGGTGCGCCTTCAGCGTAGTAGCCGGAGTAAAATACCGCATCAGCCTTCGAGTTCATGATTTTAGAAATCGTGGCCGAGAAGTCCTTCTGGCCGGTGGTGACCTTGTCTGTTCCGATCAAGGCGGAGCCCAAACCGTCAGAGGTGGTCTTGCCCAGGCCGATGCCATATTCGGAGTCGTCTTGGACAATGTAGACCTTCTTGGCCTGGAGCTTGCCCGTGATGAACTTCGCTGCTGCCGGGCCCTGAACGGCGTCGTTGCCCAAGCCGCGGAAGAACGTGGTCCAACCATTGTCAGTCAATGCCGGGTTGGTGGCAGCTGGCGTGATGTGAACGAGTTTGACCTGTTCGAAGATATTACCCGTTGATTTAGATTCGCCGGAGAACGGCAGACCCACAACGCCGATGATGCCTTCTTCTTTGGTGGCCTGGGTAACGGGGCCAGTGGCCTTGTTCGGGTCACCTTCAGTATCAAACTTCTTGAACTGGACCTGACAGCCTGGATTGGCTGCATTGTGCTCGTTGATTGCCAACTGGACACCGTTGAAGATGTTGATACCCAGCTGCGCGTTCGCACCGGTTTCTGCACCTACGTAGGCCAGTGTGGTGGTTGCCGGGCAGTTGGCCTTGCCATCGCCTGCCGGGAGTACAGCATCCTTCGGGGTTTCCACCGAGGTCAGTGCCGGGATGTTAACTGCGCCCGCTGCTCCTTCCGAAGTACTGCCTCCGGGAGCGGCGGCCTGGTTCGCACAACCGCCCAGCAGCATGCCAAGGGTGGCTGCTGCAGCCAACGTGGTCATAACTTTCTTACGGTACATAAATTTGCCTTCCGGACTATGTCGCCGGGCCCGGGGGAACATCTTCGTCCACCGGTTTCCGAGCGCTTCACGAAAGCTGACACTACCCGGCTTGAAGTGGCGTAGGACACATTTATACGTAAAGATCTGATAACAGATGTGATATCCACGACTAAACCGCAATTATCAAGACGTTATCGGCAAATCTCGTCCGCCTTTCGGATCATTCATTAGCAATGATGCCGGAGCCCAAAACGAAACTGGCCCGCAGTAAACGTCGTAAAACGCGCCAAAAAGCGCGTTTTACGACGTTTACTGCGGGCCAGTTGGGTGGTGCTAGGAGAGAGCGTCGATCGCGTGGTTCAGCGTGGCCGACGGGCGCATAATTGCGGCCACCTTCGCAGCATCCGGAAGATAGTACCCACCCAAGTCCACAGGTGAGCCTTGAACAGCGGCGAGTTCGCCGATGATGACGTCCTCATTTTCGCTCAAGTCAGCGGCGACGCTGGCAAATGCTGCGGCGAGCTCTGCGTCTACGCTCTGGGCGGCCAACTCCTGTGCCCAGAACTTGGCAAGGTGGAAGTGACTGCCACGGTTGTCGATCTCGCCGACCTTGCGCTTAGGCGACTTATTCTCCAACAAGAAGGTGCCGGTGGCACGATCCAACGTGTCCGCCAAGATCTGCGCGCGCGCATTTCCCTTGGACACAGCTAGGTGCTCAAAAGAAACGGCCAGTGCCAAGAACTCGCCAAGACTGTCCCACCGCAGGTGGTTTTCCTTCACCAACTGTGTGACGTGCTTCGGGGCCGAACCACCGGCACCGGTCTCAAACAATCCGCCGCCTGCAATCAACGGGACGACTGAGAGCATTTTGGCGCTGGTACCGAGCTCCAAAATGGGGAACAGGTCCGTCAAATAGTCACGCAGCACGTTGCCGGTCACGGAGATGGTGTCCTCGCCGCGGCGGATGCGTTCCAGTGTGAACGCGGTGGCCTCCACGGGCGACATGATCTTGATCGTCAGGCCATCCGTATCGAAGTCTTTGAGGTACTCGGTAACCTTGGCGATGACATTGAGGTCATGTGCGCGGGTTGGGTCCAGCCAGAAAATGGCAGGAGTGGACGACGCGCGGGCACGGGTGACGGCGAGTTTGACCCAGTCCCGGACGGGGATGTCCTTGACCTGGCAGGCACGCCAAATGTCACCAGCTTCGACGTCGTGCTTTATCAAAACGGTACCTGCAGCATCAACGATCTGCACGACGCCGGACTCAGCGATCTCAAACGTCTTGTCATGGCTGCCGTATTCTTCAGCGGCCTGGGCCATGAGGCCAACGTTGGGGACAGTACCCATGGTGGTGGGGTCAAAGGCACCGTGTGCGCGGCAGTCATCAATGGTGGCCTGGTAAACACCGGCGTAGCTGCTATCAGGCAGCACGGCGAGGGTGTCGTGCTCTTGACCATCCGCGCCCCACATGTGTCCGGACGTGCGGATCATGGCAGGCATGGACGCGTCAACGATCACGTCCGAAGGGACGTGGAGGTTGGTGATGCCCTTATCCGAGTCGACCATAGCCAAAGCTGGGCCGTCTGCGTAACCCTTCTTGATGGCTGACTCAATGCCTTCGCGGACGTCGCTTGGCAACGTATTGAGACCGTTCAGGATGGAGGCCAGCCCGTTGGCGGGGCTCAGGCCAGCGGCGGTCAAGGCATCGCCGTACTGAGCAAACAGCTCCGGGAAGAAAGCCTTGACGACGTGGCCAAAGATGATGGGATCGGAGACCTTCATCATGGTCGCCTTCAAATGTGCGGAAAAGAGTATGCCCTCTTTCTTGGCACGGGCAATCTGGACGGCCAAAAACTCGTCCAGAGCGGCGGCACTCATGAGCGTGCCATCAACAATTTCGCCGGCCAGAACAGGGAAGGCGTCCTTGAGGACTGTGACGGTACCATCCTGAGCCAAGAATTGAATTTTGATTTTACCGTCGGCTTCGATGATGACTGACTTCTCATTGTGGCAGAAGTCGCCAGTGGCCATCGTTGCTACATTTGTCTTGGACTCGCTGGACCAGGCGCCCATGCTGTGGGGGTTAGCCTTGGCGTAATTCTTCACTGACAATGGGGCACGGCGATCGGAGTTACCCTCGCGCAAGACCGGGTTTACAGCGCTGCCCTTGATTTTGTCGTAGCGGGCGCGAACGTTCTTGTCTTCGTCGGTGGAAGGGTCATCCGGATAATCCGGCAGAGCATAGCCCTTGCCCTGAAGCTCGGCGACTGCAGCTTTTAGCTGCGGGATGGACGCGCTAATATTCGGCAGCTTAATGATGTTAGCGTCAGGGTCCTTAACCAGGACCCCCAGTTCCGCCAGGGCATCGTGGACACGCTGGTCCTCAGTGAGGTAGTCGCCGAAGGTCGCAATGATGCGCCCAGCGAGGGAGATGTCGCGCGTCTCAATATCGACGCCTGCGGTCGAGGCAAAAGCCTGAACGATCGGCAGCAGCGAATACGTGGCCAGAGCTGGCGCTTCGTCGGTGTGTGTGTAGATAATTTTTGCCATGGGGTGAGGCGTCTCCTACGAAAATTCTACGGATATCTGCGAATCTGGTGAGATTTGTTTCCCCTCCAACTTACCCGAGAGGTCCCCTTTGACGCGTATCGGCGCAGTCCGGGCACCCCTTTGTGACCGGTACCTGACAACAGCACCTACTTTGAGTAGCGTTGAAGTATGAAGCTAACCGGAGAACTAGAAACCGCCATCAATAGCCAAGTAACCATGGAAATCGAAGCAGCAGTGGTCTACCGCCAGCTTGCTGTCGAAATGGACGTCCAAGATTTGCCGGGTATTTCGCGCTGGTTCCTGGCACAGTCTGACGAGGAACTGGTCCACGCACAGAAGTTCATTAGCCACATGACCGACAGGGACGCTCACCCGAGGATCGGAGCCATTCCGGCAGCGAACCTGCAGATCACAACGGTTCTAGACGCTTTCAAAGCAGCGCTGAGCAATGAACAAAAAGTTTCGGAGTCCATCCGCGGCTTGTACCGTTTGGCCCAGCAACAAGGCGACATTGATTCTTTGCCCTTGCTGACCTGGTTTGTCAGTGAGCAGCTTGAGGAGGAGGCTTCAGTGGCTGAAATCATCGGCCGGGTGGGTCTGATCGGCACAGATGGAAACGGATTACTGCGCTTGGATGCCGAACTTGGCGCCAGGGAACCCGGCGCAGCGGAGTAAAACCGGGAAAACCGGCAGAACCGTAGATTTCGAGTATTTTTTGTGGGCGGACCGCCATGGCGGTTCGCCCACACTGGATTAAGAACCTGCGCTTGCGGTTACTTCCCGTGCCTGGCTACATACCCGGCGGGAACTGTTGCTGGTTCTGCGCCTGACGCATAGCCTGCTGATGTGCGGCATTGTGCGCATCGAGCCCGGCGTTATGCCCTGAACCCGGCCCTCGCATGTTTGCAGGACGCATGGTTCCGTCGTCGTCAATCTCCATCATGACGTATCTACGCCGGCCCCGGCCGCGGATCAGCTGCACAATCACGAACACGATGACGACAACGATGAAAACGGCGATCACGGCGAAGAAGATGATGAAGAAAGTTTCCGAAGACAGCAAGCCCTCGAACCAGCCGCCGACTGACGGATTGTCCGGATTCATTAGAAGCACTCCCCCATTATGTAGTCCAGTTCAGGTGCCCTACGAGCATGCCATATTGGGCTGCGGCGGGCTAGCCCTTCACTCCGGGCGTTGCGTATTAATATAGCCGTGTTAAAGAACGACGGCGGTCGGTACCTTTCGAGGGGAAAAGTACCAACCGCCGTCGAACGCTGAGGCCGTTAAAGCAACCCGACAACCACCGGTAGCGCGGCCCGGTCAGCGCGCGGTCGTTCCTAGTGGAAGAAGTGGCGAGCTCCGGTGAAGTACATGGTGACGCCTGCCGCGTTGGCGGCGGCAATGACTTCCTCGTCGCGGATGGAACCACCGGGCTGAACCACTGCCCGCACGCCGGCGTCGAGCAATATTTCCAAGCCGTCGGCAAACGGGAAGAATGCGTCTGAGGCAGCCACCGAACCCACTGAGCGCTTTTCGGAGAGTGCTGCTCCCGCGCCAGAGGCACCGCCCGCCGCATCAACCTTAGATTCTACGGCGACGCCGAGCGTATTGGCCCGCTCCACCGCAAGTTTGCAGGAGTCGACCCGGTTGACTTGGCCCATTCCGATACCCACTGTGGCACCGTCTTTGGCGAGCAGGATCGCGTTTGACTTGGCGGCACGCACAGCCCGCCACGCGAACGCGAGCTCGGCCAGAGTTGCCTCATCCGCGGCTGGGCCCGCAGCGAGCGTCCAGTGAGCGGGAGTGTCACCGTCGGCGTCAATTTTGTCGCTCATTTGCACGAGCATGCCACCGGAAACCTGACGCACCTCAGCCGGGTAGCGGCCGTAGCCCTCGGGCAGAGCCAGCAGGCGGATGTTCTTCTTCGCGGAGAGGATCTCCACCGCTTCCGGCTCGAAGTCGGGGGCGATCACAACCTCGGTGAAGATGTCCTTCACGGTCCGGGCCATGGCAGCAGTGACGGTCCGGTTTGCAGCGATGACTCCACCGTAAGCTGAAACGGGATCGCAAGCATGAGCCTTGCGGTGCGCATCGGCGATCGGGTCCTTGGCACCCTCTGAGGCCACGGCAACACCGCATGGGTTGGCATGTTTGACGACGGCAACGGCCGGTGCGGCGAAATCAAAGGCTGCGCGCAGGGCTGCGTCGGCATCCACAAAGTTGTTGTAGCTCATGGCCTTGCCGTGGAGCTGATCGGCCTGGGCGATCCCCGCCGGAGCGCCTTGGTCCACGTAAAGTGCCGCCTGCTGGTGCGGGTTTTCACCGTAACGCAGCACCTCAGAGCGCTCCAGCGAGTAGCCAGCGTAAGACGGCCAGTCAATAACACCGTCCCCGTCTTCATCCAGGAACTGTGCCGACGTCCATGCTGCCACAGCGTTGTCATATGCCGCCGTGTGGGCGAAGGCCGCAGCGGCCAAGCGCTGACGGGCTACCAGTTCAAAGCCACCGGCTTGGGCTGCGTCAATGACGGCCCCGTACTTAGCGGGATCGACGACGACGGCCACGGACGGATGATTCTTTGCTGCGGCGCGCACCATGGACGGGCCGCCAATGTCGATCTGCTCGACCACAGCATCCTGGCCGGCTCCGGATTTGACGGTCTCCACGAACGGGTAGAGGTTCACCACCACCAGATCGAAGGGCTCAACGTTCATTTCTTCTAGCTGACGGACGTGGTCAGGAAGACGGCGATCCGCCAAAATGCCGGCGTGCACTAGCGGATGCAGAGTTTTTACGCGTCCATCGAGGCATTCAGGGAATCCCGTAACTTCAGAAACTTCGGTCACGGGGACGCCGGCAGCAGCAATCCTGGCGGCGGTGGAGCCAGTGGAAACAATGGCAACACCGGCGGCGTGCAGGCCAATGGCCAGCTCCTCCAAACCGGTTTTGTCGTAGACCGAGATCAAAGCCCGGCGGATGGGAACACGGTTAAGGGGTGAGCTGGTCACAGAAATTCTCCAGGGGTGGCTCGATGATGGCGACATATAAAGTTTAGGCCACTTCCACTAGGTAGGCTTTCAGGCATGACTTCCAGTGACCCCCGCCACTTGCCCCCGCACTCTGGTGCACCATCGCCTTCATCGGCCACAACAGCCCAGCCGCTTGCCACCTCAGGCATTCCGGACTCCCTGCAGACGGAGAAATCCCTCGAAACAATTCCTTCCCCCGAGCTGGCGCGCCTGGTCAACGCAGTCATTTGGCCAGGCTTTGTCGGCACCACGGTTCCGACGTGGCTGGAGCGCGCCCTACGTAACGGTCTGGCCGGCGTCGTCTATTTCAGTCACAACATAGACCCACAGATCCCCGGACAGGTGGCGGCACTCTCTGCCGCGATCCGCGCAGCCAACCCGTCCGCCGTCGTCGGCGTGGATGAGGAAGGCGGGAACGTCACTCGCCTGCAAGCGCGTGACGGTTCCGCCATCCCGGGCGCTGCCGTGTTAGGAGCCCTGGATGAACCGGCGACGACGGCTGCTGCGGGCCGTGCGATCGCTCGCCTTTGTCGGGCTGCCGGGGTGAATCTGAGCATCGCCCCTGTTGCGGACGTTAATACCAACCCGCTCAACCCCGTTATCGGCGTGCGCGCTTTTGGCTCCGATACGCAGTTGGTGAGCGTGCACACAGCCGCTGCCGTATCCGGCATCCAAGAGTTGCGCGTCGGTGCGTGTGCCAAGCATTTCCCCGGCCATGGGGACACTGTTGCGGACTCTCACATGGACGTGGCGCGTGTGGCGCTGACGATGGAGCAGATGCGCGCACACCACCTTCCCCCATTTCAGGCAGCCATTGACGCCGGAGTGGCGGCGATGATGAGCGCGCACATCATCATCCCGGAGCTGGGCGAGGCTCCGGCCACTCTCAACCCCTTGACGGGGGCATTGCTGCGGGACATGGGTTTCGACGGATTGCTGATCACCGACGCCCTCGATATGGCCGCTGTGCGCGCCACCGTTGGGCCCGGGGAAGGCGGCGTGTTGGCACTTCTGGCCGGGGCAGATCTGCTGTGCGTGGGCAATCCCTTAAATGCCTATACGAGTGGCCGTGACGACGAGTCCTGTTACACAGAAGTGTTTGATGCGCTCATGGCTGCCGTGGAATCGGGGCGTCTGCCCGTCCCCGTTCTGCGTCGTGCTGCTCAGCGCGTAGAAACGTTTGCGCAATGGTCCGCGCAAACTCCCCATGCTGCACAAACAGATGGCTTCGATTCCGCCGAAGCGGATGCGAGCATCGACTGGGTAGATGTTGCCGCGCGCGCCTGCCGCATTGATCAAGGTACGGGCGCTGTGGAATTGGCGGATCCGGATGCTGTTCTCACTCTGATTGACGCGCGGACAGGGCATAACATGGCTGCTGGACCAACTGATAACTTCATGGCTCAAGCGCTAATGGAACGCCATCGGGTCAATGCCGTCAGCGCTTCCTCGCTGAACGCGGAGAATCTCTCAGATTTGGTCAGCTGCGAGGAATCACTGGGCGAGCCCGTCTTCGTGATGGTGGATTCGTTGCTTTCCATGAACCAGCAGGCCACCTTGGCTCAGGTGGCCGCCGTCGCCCCTCACGCCGTATGCATCAATACCGGACTAGCGCCGCAATCTGGGCCTGCCATAGGGACTGCTCTCACCACCATCCACTGCCACGGCTTCAGTGCCGTTACGGCGCAGGCGGTGGCACGGCTCGTCGGCATCTGAGAGGCCACCTTGCCAACTGACCCGCAATTAACGCTGGAAATATCGTCAAATCCCCCTTTTTTCGACAACTATTGCGGGTCAGATGCCGCTGCGGGGCACAGCTGTGGATAACTTCTGCACGGCCTCGTAAAAGTTGCCACAATGAAGGCATGTTCCACCCGGAGACTTTTCCCGCTGAGCTTCGCTCTGGTCCGTTCACCACGGGCCAAGCGATGGCGCTTGGCGTCAGTTTGGGCAAACTCCGTCACCGCCAGATCCTCACTTTGAGCCGTGGAATCAAGACCGTCAACCCCGCTGCACTGTCCCTGGCATTGTTGGCGCGGCCTTATTCGCAGGTGAGCGGCCATTCTGCAGTTTCCCATGCCACCGCATTCGAGATCTGGGGCTTCCCCGGCTTCATGCCGGCACGGGATTCCACTCTCATCCATGTCTCACGCCAGGCCCCGTATGACGAACCCCGGCGCCGCGGCGTCCAGGGCCACACCACACATCTTTGGGACGAGGAACTCGCATGCCTGGACGGGCTGTGGATCACTTCGCGGGTGCGGACATGGTTGGACTGCTCCCGCCAGATGAGCGTTGATCAATTGGTCGTGGTGGCAGATCATCTGGTCCGGATTCCGCGGCCCCAATTTGAGCTCAGATCTCAGCCATACGCGTCTCTGGGCGAACTTGCGGCCATCCTTGAACGGCATAAAGGGACTCCTGGCATCCAGAAGGCTCGCCAAGCCCTGGAGTTGGCAAGGGTTGGCTCGGATTCGGCACCAGAAAGTTTGTTGCGCCTGGCCGTGACGTACGCGGGACTCCCCGATCCCTTGATCAACGTCCCCATCCAGTTGGCACCGGGCATTGAGCGCACGCCAGATCAGGCTTACCCCGAGTATCGCGTCGCGGTGGAGTACGACGGCGGCACCCACAGCGATCCTTGGCAAGTGCAGAAGGACATCGCCCGTTCGGAGGATTTCACGAACCATGGTTGGCTAGAAGTACGAATCAGCAAGCAGCATATGGGCGATAACGCGAAGGCGGCGCTCCAGAAGATCAGTGCAGCCCTTTACAGTCGCGGTTGGCGCCCCACCCCCAACTAGCCCGCAATAGATGCTCAAAAAGTAGCCGATTTGCCATATTTTCAGCGTTAATTGCGGGTCAGTTGGGCCAGGGGATCAGGCAATCGAAGTGCCCGTGTCAGCTCCATTGCCCATTACGGCTTGGCGCGTAGAGCGCAGTGCGGCGGTCGAGAGCTCATAGCGTCCCTGTGCCACGGCCACAAACAGACAATCAACGACCGCCAGCTGGGATATCCGCGAGGACATGGCACCAGCCCTAAACGCGCTCTCCCGCACCATAGTGGCCAAACACAACGAAGCATTCTCCGCGGCAGGGGACGACGGCGCATTGCTCACCAAAATTCTTGCGGCACCGGCCGTTGCAGCCACCTTCAAAAACTCCACCACTGACGCTGTTTTTCCACCGTGTGAAAATGCAACGGCCACGTCCCCGGGCTTCATCAAGGCCGCACCCATCAACGCATTGTCAGCGTTGGCAAATGCGCTCACGCACAGCCCTATCCGAAAAAGTTTGTACCGTAGGTCCTCCGCGACGATGGCGCCGGCACCAACACCATAAATGGTGATGCGACGCGCAGTAGTGAGCAGTTCAACCGCCCGAGCGAGGATGCTCAAATCAAGGTTGGCCGTGGTCTCCTCTATCCCCATGATCTCCGTAAAGCGGATTTTCGCCACCAGTTGAGCCAGCGTCTCCACGGGGCTGATGTCGTCCCCAAAATCGGGTTCGTTGTGTTCGCCAACGCTTGCTGTTTCCCTTCCCAACTCTGTGGCCATCGATAAGCGAAGTTCGGCATAGCCAGAAAGTCCAACTGCACGGCAAAAACGCACGACGGAAGGGTCGGAGGTGGCGCACAGTGCAGCCAATTCGCTCACCGTATGGCTGAGGACCACCGCTGGGTTGGCGATGATCGCATCAGCCACCCGTTTAGTCGCGGGCGTGAGCTGGCCGCGTTTAGCGTGTATGACGGACTGAATACTCAACGTGTCCTCCTGAAGTACGAATGCCCAGTCTATGGTTCCATGCCCTAAGGGACGTAAATAATTTACAATCGTTACAGCTGACTAGAATTTCAACTACCGATCAAGTTTTCATTCCAGAAAGGGCCTCCATGAGTACTCGCGAATCCAGCGACGCCGTCCGTCATGAGCTGACAACCCTCCTCACCGAGTCCTCCAACGCCCGCTACCCCGATCTTGCACAGCTAAGCACGGAAGAACTCACTGCGGCAATGAATGGTGAGGATGCGCTGGTCCCCCAGGCTATCGCAGCGCACCTGCCAAGCATCGCGGCCATCATTGATCGCGTGGCTGACGGCATGAAGAGCGGCGGTCGGCTCATTTATGTGGGTGCCGGGACCCCGGGGCGCATTGGTGTTCTGGACGCAAGCGAGTGTCCACCCACCTTTGGCACGGACCCATCCGTCGTGGTTGGTGTGATCGCAGGCGGCGAACAAGCTGTAGAACAAGCGGTGGAAAATGCAGAAGACAACGCAGATGCTGCCCGGGCAGACATGGCAGCTTTGGAACTCACCCGAGTCGACTGCGTCATCGGGATAGCCGCATCCGGACGCACACCGTATGTGCTCGCCGCCATTGAGGCAGCCCGCGCCCAGGGCTCGTACACCGTCGGTTTCGCCTGCAACGCGAATTCTCCGTTGGGCGCAGCCGCAGAGACGGTTCTGGAAATCGAGGTCGGTCCGGAATTTTTGACCGGTTCCACACGCCTAAAGTCAGGGACATGTCAGAAACTGGTGCTGAATATGATCAGCACCATCACCATGGTTCGCTTGGGCAAAACGTATAAGAACTTCATGGTGGACCTGCGCGCCAGCAACGCCAAACTAAGGGCCCGCAGCGAACGGACACTGATGCGCGTCACAGGATGCGATGCCGATACCGCGCTGAACGCCCTCACTGCCACGGACGGCCACGTAAAAACAGCTATCCTGACCATCCTGACCGGACTTTCCCCGGACTTGGCCACAGCACTCTTGGTTCAGAACAACGGCTTCCTTCCCGCGTCCATCGCCGCAGCAAAAAATTCGAAGCTAACTTGATGCACGAGAACATGATGTACGACGACGGCACGCGCCAGTGATTTCCGCCCATGGGCCCCTGGGCCAGGAGATACAACGTTTGCTGGACTGTGCAGTTGCGAACGGCGTGGCACCGGCGGCCAGTTGCGCCGTCGTCCTGGGCGGACAGCGACTGCCGGTGGTTACCGCAGGGGCAGCAACAGCGGAAACCTTCTTTGATTTGGCCTCCGTCACGAAACTCTTCACAACGGTTACGGTCTTGGCTCTCGTGGATGGCGGCCTAATGTACCTTGACACGCCCATCAGCAGAGTTTTTCAGGAGTATCGGCACGGCCAGAAGACCGGCGTCACGCTGCGCGGACTTCTCACCCACACATCCGGGCTGCCTTCTCAATGGCGGGGCTGGGAGCAAGCGCTCATCGAAGGCCAGCCGTTTGATCGCACTGCCCTCATTCAGAACCTACTCGCCATGGATTTGGAGGCCGCTCCCGGTACACGATTTGAATATTCGTGTGCTGGCTTCAATACGGTCATGTCGCTGGCGGAGCACGTTACAGGGATTAAGTGGGCTCAGCTAGTTCAAAGTCAGGTGCTCTCGAAGTTGCCGACGGGCTCCATCACTGGCTCCCCTCGCGCACAGGATTGTGCACCGACCGAATTTCAACCCACGCTAAGCCGAGGCTTGATCCAAGGCATAGTGCACGACGAAGCAGCTTGGTCGCTGGGTGGACTCAGCGGCAACGCCGGCATGTTCGCTACGGCTGCCGGCTTGGCGGAGTTCGGCGAGGCCCTCCGAACGGGGCTCACCGGAGTCCTCTCCCCCGCGCTGGCTGCCGAAATGTGGCGCAGTCAACTTCCGCAACTTCTAGGTGCGAACGCCAATGCGGCAAGCCCTAGCTTTGGCCACGGGTTGGGATTGCGGATCAATCAGCAGCCATGGATGGGAACCTTGGGTGAACATGCGCGCGGCCACGGCGGCTTCACGGGCACTTCGCTTCTGGTGGATAAGGTACACGGCATCACCATTTCCCTCTTGAGTAACCGGGTTTGCCCTAGCCGGGACGGAGATGACGCGAGCGGACTGCGCACAGCCGTGTCCGACGTCGTCTATTCTAGTAGAAATGACTTTAACTAAGAAGGATTAGCCGCCATGACCACCATTACGTCCCTCCCCACCGGCGACCAAGTGGTCCAGGAACTACCGTGGCGCTGGCGCGTGCAGGGCAGCATTTTCCTCATTGGCGGGCTCGGCTTCATGTTTGACGCTTGGGATGTCACCCTCAACGGTTTTCTCATCCCCTTGCTCTCGAAGGAATGGGGTTTGACCCCCGGACAGGCGGCCTGGATCGGCACAGCAAACCTGATTGGCATGGCCGTGGGAGCCTTCGCGTGGGGCTCCATCGCGGATGTGATTGGTCGGAAAACGGCATTCACACTCACACTCCTGATTTTTTCCATTTTCACGGTGCTCGGCGCGCTTTCCCATGAGCTTGTTCTTTTTTGTGTCTTCCGTTTTATGGCAGGATTCGGGCTCGGTGGCTGTATCCCGGTTGACTACGCACTGGTGGGAGAGTTCACCCCGCGCAAGCACCGTGGCCGCGTGTTGACTGCCATGGATGCGTGGTGGCCCATCGGCGCCTCCCTGTGCGGAGTAATCTCTGCCGTGCTGATCAGCGCGTTCGGAGACTGGCGGCTACTCATGCTCGTCTTCTGGGTGCGTACGCATGTGCCCGAATCGCCCTTGTATTTGGTCAGGGCAGGTAAGCCAGAGCAGGCGCGGAAGGTCATCGAAGGACTAATTAGACGCACAGGGGCCGACGTCGGCCTCTGGCGTTTGCCGGATCCCGCCGATGCCCCGCGGCTCTCTTTGGGCAAGGTCACCGACCAGTTAGCCGGGCTTTGGCGCTTCAATTGGCGCATCACCGGCATCGCGTGGTCCCTATTCTTGACGATCCTGCTTGTCTACTACGGAGCCTTGACGTGGATGCCGTCCATTTTGGTGGCTACAGGCTACGCGCAAAACAAGGCGTTCATGGCGACGGCATCCATGACGGCGATCGGGTTTTTGGGTGTGGTGGCTGCAGCGTTGCTGGTGGAACGTGTGGGACGGAAGTGGATCTTGGCCGTGAGTGCACCCCTCGCGGCGCTTTCACTGGTAATTTTCGCGCTCGTCCTAGATGCCCCGGTCACAGCCCAATTATGGCTTCTCATCTTCGGTTTTCTAATCCAGGTAGCCATCCCAGTCCTCTACACCTACGTTTCGGAGCTCTACCCGACCCATCTGCGTGCCACGGGTTTTGGCTGGGCCTCCACCATCTCCCGGGTGGGAGCAGGGCTGGTTCCGCTCATTTTCGGCTCACTACTGTGGCCGGTTTTGGGCCTTCCGCTAACCTTTGCCCTGACCGGTGGACTAGTGCTTATTGCGGTGATCGCGATGGCATTCTCCGCTCCTGAAACCAAGGGCGCCGTCCTCGAATAAGCCCAGCACGCTTCCCAGTTACCGCCCATCTTGGCTGGTTAAGCTGATTGGAAGTCACAACGACCATTTTCAAGGAGTTTCCATGAGCGCGCTGCTTCCCACCGTTTACTCAACCACCGGTCTCATTGGCGGATTCAAGACCGCCCAAGCCACCAAAAACCGTCCTCTGGGAGGTGCCGTATTAGCTGCGGCTGGCGCTGCCGCATTCTTTGGCTGGAAGAAGAACCGGGGCGCATGCACTGCCACAGCACTGACTACTACGTACTTGTTGGCCTTCGGCATCTCCCACCCGTTAGCCAAGAAGATCGGTGCTTGGCCAGCCGTATTTTCACTCACAGGTGCCGTGGCCATCATTTCTTTGGCTTGCGGACGTAAACGCAAGTAACTTTTCGCCTGCGCTGCGCTCCACTGTCAACATCGCGGCGCAGGAATCTTGATATTTAGAGCCGGGCCAAGTCCCCTAGAACTTTGATGAGTAGTTCGCGTTCGGCCACCTTGATGCGCTCATGGAGGGATTCTTGCGTGTCCTGGGCCAGAACGCGCACAGCCGTTTGATCAATAATGGGTCCTGTATCCACGCCGGCGTCCGCGAAGTGAACCGTGCATCCAGTCACTTTGACCCCATAGTTCAGAGCATCACGAACTCCGTGGGCACCCGGGAAAGACGGCAACAAGGCAGGATGAGTGTTGATATAGCGACCGTCAAAGGCATCGATGAATGACGCCGCCACAATGCGCATGAAGCCACTGGAAACTACGTAGTCGGGCTTGTACCCTGCCACCCTCTCCAAGAGTGCGTCGTCCCAATCGGCGCGCGAGGCATATTTCTTGAAATCCACCACGAAGGTCTCAAGGCCTGCCGCGGCGGAGCGCTCAACGCCAAAAGTGCCTGCCCGATCCGCCCCCACCGCCACAATCTCTACGGGCAAGCCCCCGGAGACAACGGCGTCGATCACTGCCTGCAAATTGGACCCGGTCCCAGAAACTAAAACAACGATGCGCATTGGATGATTTTATCCATAAAGAAGGCAATCTAATACTCCCTGTTTCAGGTCGAGGAAGTGGAGCGCCGTTCTTGTTCTATCCAAGGCGCCAGCAAGGATCCAATAACAACACCGATCCCCACCTCCGCACCGAGCCACAATGATGCTAGCAGTGGCTCTGGCCCAATCTCTGTGAGCCGGCCAAGACCCAGGGATCCACTAGAAAGCCAGAAAAGCACGAACGCTAGGATCGCTGCGACAGCCGCGATGACGACGCCCAAAAAGAGTGAAGAGGCGGGCAGCGAAAGCCAGCGAGGACTCACTTTCCGCGACAGCCACTCGTCAAAGTGATTTTCTCCAGCACGAACAAAGAACCAACCGCCCAGCATGCCGCCGAGTACTGGGATCAAGAGTGCCGCAAATCCCCAGTTCAAATTTCCAGCAGGGAGAGCAGCAAGCAGTGGAATGGGTGGAACGGGGGCTACGGCAGTCGCCATCGGCGTGACGGCGGAGCCCACTCCCAAGGAGAACCCCGCTCCAGTGGACCACGCCAGGGACCAGGCTGCCAGATTCGGCATGAAGCCCAACTGTGCCAGCGTGAGCCCGGTACCACCGAGTGCGCCGGGCCGCAGTGACTGATACACGCCAACGATGTCCGCCCACCGCACTGCGATATTAACTGCCAGTAAGCCGCAGGCCAACGCAAATGCCGTCGCCAGTGCAACAAATCCAGATCGAACCACGCTCCACACGTAAGAACCCGTCCAGCGTTGATCTTGGCTAGTCTTTGCGATCCAGTCCGCCGCGTTAACACCAATGAGACGCCCCCAAGAGCCGGCTTCCAGCCGTGCACCTATGACTAAGCCCAGACCTGCTGGAATGAGCGGGATCAACATACTGGCCATAAGGGGGGCTACGACTTCACCGGGGATGCTGCAGATGAATCCTGTGGCTAACCCGGCAGCCGAGTACACCACCAAAGCTCCGACGAGGGGCTGCCAGAGTTGATCGGTATAGGAAGCCCTGGCCAGGCGCCGTCCAGCCCGCCAAGACAAAAGAAACGGTATGAGCGCCAAACCAAGAGGCAGCAAGGCATACACGCCCGTCATCACGGATGCCGAGCTGGGACCTGAGGCGAAGGTGAGATCGAGGGGAACACCGTGGATGGCAAGCCATATCTGTCCAGCGAGGCGGGCAGTGACTGACAAGTCCTTTTCCGCAAAACCGCCGGAAAACCACACTCCTGCTAAGGGAATAATCACTGCCAAGGCTGAGATGAGAATGACTTGGGCAGATTCCAGTGCGCCCTGGAGCCCCAGCGGCATTGGCAATCCGTCGCGTTGGCTGCGGGCCACTTTCGTATTCATCGTCTTCCATCGTGCCATACCCAGAGCTGCCGGAAGGCTCGAAGCGCCGAAGATCATGCCTTCCGCCAGTTGGCGCAGACCTGGGTGCGCCCTCGTGAAGGCGTGACGCAGACCGGGGCAAGGGGTTACGGGGTTAGCCGCAAGAATGTGTGGACAGGAGTGTCCCTACACTGGAGGCGAGGAAGGCGGATGCCGGGGCGAGAATAACGACTGACTTAAACGACAGATAGGGCCCGGGAAAACCCGGACCCTATCTGCTCCAGCCCTGTGGACTAAAGAATGTGCACGGTTACCCGCGCGGTTTCTTTAGAAATTAGATGGCCTGGATATTGACTGCCTGAGGACCCTTGGGGCCCTGCTCGACGTCGAAGGAAACCTTCTGGTTCTCTTCGAGGGAACGGTAGCCCGAAGAGTTGATTGCGGAGTAGTGTGCGAACACATCCTGGGACTGGTCATCGGGGGAGATGAAGCCGAAGCCCTTTTCAGCGTTGAACCACTTGACGGTACCTGTTGCCATTATTTCTATTTCCTTCTGAAGTTGGAGATTCCGCCCGACCTTCGGGCCTCCTGTTTTACGGTGTAAGTCCGCTTCTCCAGAAAAGCGACGTCGTCCCGAAGGATGGCGTCGCTTCAACTACAAAAAACGCAACACTACAACTACGTCCAAGTATACATATCTCTTTGCTGAATGCCACTACGTATTGAGAGGTGCGTCACTCTTTGACTTCTATTCCTCCACTAGCTGGAGCAAACCGCCTAAATCTAGCGGATGTGCACCACCCCAAGAGTGACGTGTCACTCATTCACCTCCGCGGGTTCATCTGATGTTCATCCGCGCATCTGTGAGTTCTTCGCTGTAAATAGTTCCAATGCTTCGTTTGCGCATTCAAGAGTTTGAGTACTTAATAATCAATTGCGGCACTTAAGAATCATCGGCGCAGTGATCTTCAGGGTAAATATCTAGGGCCCCCCGACGGATTGCGTCATGAATAGTCTCTGTCATGGTTGGCTGCCCTAACAGCATTGACTGATAGGTCTCTGCGGCTCCGACGAGCGGTGACAACGCAGAACGCACCCTGTTTCCGAGCTTGGACTTCGCGAATCTGACGGCGATGCCGAAAACTACGGCCATTACGAAGACGGTGACGACGCCGGCAACCACTGTGCGCATGCCATTCGGATCCATGAAAGAGTATGCGGCCACACCGGTTAGCAAGATCAAGCATGCGCTGACCAACAAGACTCGCTTCATTTGCATCACCACCTCGTAGACCCAGTTTACGACGTCTGCTTTCAGCAGGACGGGCCATTAATAAGGAGGGCGCAGAACACAAATCTGAAGCGGTGACTTTGCGTGGGCGCTCAACTCACGGGGAGTTTGGCGCATAGTGCACCTGGCGCAAAACTGGGCCCCGGTTCCGCGCTAGCAAGAACCACGTCCGAATGCGAAAGCCATATCCTGTGTGGTCAAGAGGTAGCGCGATGGCAGATCAAGCCAGGCCGGCTGCCCACGGGCACGCGATCCAGACCATTCCGGGTTGGTTTTTGCACGCCGTCCCCAAGGGCGGCACTCGTAACAGACAACTCCCCCGCCATCACTTCGCCAAAGTGATAGCGATCTAGATATGCGTAGTCCCCGGCCGCCACAATATGTTCGCGGATCAGACTCCCCGGATGACGTCTAGCCAGTTCACTCAGCGGGCGTAGATGCTGCAACCCAGGGCAGAGCCTTGACCTACGAAACACCCTTGGCTGCCGCACCAACCACCGCAAGTCCAACCCACCAGCGCGACGGGGCCCGAAACTGTGGCGAGGGTCCGGCGCACGCTCGCCCCGTCGTCGTCGCACGTTTCTAAATTAAGCTGCGCGGCAACTGGCGCATGTCACAGAGCACCCAGCCGAGCCATCATGCTGAGCCAGCGCGAACCGTCGGCGCAGGCCACGCTCCAGCACAGGGGTTGTCACCACGAACCCTTATCCACCGATGTAATTCATCTCGATCCGGTCCTTGGGATTGGACAATTCGGGTGTCGCGGCGCTGCGAAGCTCAGAGTACCGATCCGCCCGTGCACCCCAGAGAACTTGCAACGCCTTTGTCATTTCAGCGTCGTCCGCTCCGCCGCGCAACAGTTCCCGCAGGTCCGTCCCCCGGGTTGCGAAAAGGCATGTGTACAGTTTTCCGTCAGCGGAAAGGCGCGCACGGGTACAGCCACGGCAAAATGCCTGAGTGACACTGGAAATCACACCGATTTCTCCAGACCCATCCTTATAACGCCACCGTTTAGCCGTCTCTCCGCCATAGTTGGCGCCCACGGCTTCTAGCGGAAATACCTCATTCAACCGGGCAATGACCTCAGACGAGGGCACCACCTGATCCATCTTCCAACCGTTGGAATGGCCCACGTCCATGTACTCGATGAAACGCAGGATCAACCCGGTTCCACGGAAATGCCGGGCCATGTCCACGATGCTGTGATCATTGAACCCGCGCTTGAGCACCATGTTGATTTTGACAGGCCCCAGCCCGGCCTCTTGAGCCGCATCTACCGCCTGCAACACTTTTGCCACGGGATAGGCGACGTCGTTCATTGACTGGAAGACGGCGTCGTCCATGGAATCCAAGGACACTGTCACGCGGTCCAGCCCGGCAGCTTTGAGTATGTGTGCTTTTTGCGCCAAGGCGGTGCCGTTGGTAGTCATTGCAATGTCAGGCGGTTCATTTTCCGGCGTGCGCAGGGCGGCAAGCATGCTCACCAAGTCTTCAACGCCCTTGCGCAGCAGGGGTTCCCCACCGGTGAGCCGGATCTTGCGCACACCATGATCCATGGCAATGCGGGCCAGCCGGGTTATCTCCTCAAAACTGAGCAGTTCTTCCTTCGGCATGAAGACAAAGTCGCGGCCAAAAACTTCCTTCGGCATGCAGTAAACGCAGCGGAAATTGCACCGATCCGTCACTGAAATCCGCAGGTCCCGCAGCGGGCGGTTGAGCGTGTCCACCATGAGAGGTGATTCAGATGTCATTTAGGCCTCTTTGCTGGGCTGGAGATAACCGACCCTTACCCTCCAGCGTAGGCCCTGACGGACGACGGCGTCGAGGCGGGTTGCGCGCGCCGTGACGGTTAAGCCCGGGGAACCGCCGGGTCGGGTAAGCAATGTGGGGCACGTTACCGTGTCATAGCCTTAGCTGGTAGAAATAGACCTATGACAGATCCAAGCATCACCCCTGACGTCAGGAGCGATCCACTGCGACCCCAGCGCTCCCAAATGACGGGCACGTTGGTGTCTTTGCTCGCTTGGATCGTTGTGATCGTGCCCATGTGTGGGATGGCACTGATCATTTTTGCTGCCGTCACGAATCCGTCCACCAGCCTTGCCACGATTAGCAAGGTCGTGTTGATCATCCTCGGCGTACTTCTCATGTTTTGCATGGTCATCACGCCACACATGATGGGCCAGGCAGTGATTTACCGCGAACGCGCCCTGTGGAAGGCTGCGTTATGGACGGGGATACCCACGGTTGGCGTGATCCTTTACCTCGTGTTCCGTTGGTTGTTGAATAGCTAAACCCATGAGCCGCCGTCACCATTCCATCCCGTCCCAACGCCTCCCCTTGTCCGTTTCCTCGGCCACCACTTCACGGACGACGCCGGCCAAACCGGCACGCTCCCGGTTTTGGGCGGTAGGGATCACCGGAATCGGCTGGATTCTCCTGGTTTACCCCGCCGCACTCCTCGCCCTGATCTCCTACATACTCATCACCGGCAGCACCGATGATCCCGCCACTGCGAGCTCCGTAATAGCTGGGCTATTCGGCATGATTGCCGTGGCCTCCATGGCAGCAGCGCCACTGTTTACAGGATTGGCGCTCACCACTCGACGCCGCGGACTGTGGATTGCTGCCATCATCACGTGGGTGTTCTCGATTGCCGCCGTCGTTTATGTCATTGTGGAATGGCTGGTGCCCCTAGCCTAAATCGCTTGTGGGATTAGCTTGTGGGATTAGCTTTGCGCGTGGCATCGGCGATAGGCCGCGAGCGATCGAGCGCAAGTAGAGGCTCTTTCGGCGGACGACCAGCACACCGTTTTTCGACACTGCGTAGAACGATTATGATGGTGAAACTAATGACGTGTGCCAAAAGGCGTGGAGTAAGGAGAGAGCATGACTAAGGGGGGAGTGCGCCTTGCCCGCGGTTGGACCGCGGCTGCATTCGCCACCTTTGTCGCAGCTCTTTCCCACGTAATGGGTGGCGGCGCCGCCCCGCATCCACTGCTACTCCTGCTCTCCTTGTCCATCTCAGCAGTTGTTTGTGTGGCACTCGCCGGACGGGTGTTGTCCCGCAAAAACCTTGTGGCCGCCGTCGTGCTGAGCCAGGGACTCTTCCATCTATTGTTTAGTCCTTCCCCAGGTCAGCCCATGTCGATGCCGGCGTCGGTTATTGCCTCCGGGGACCATTGTGGGATGAACATGGGCCTCCTCCCTGGCCTGTCGGAGCAAGTTGCGCTTGGTCACGGAACGGGCCTCAGCGCTTTAATGTGGGTCAGCCACGCAGCGGCTGCCGTCTTGACCATCATCTTTTTGCGCCACGGCGAAGCCAGCACCATGAAGTTAATTGATGCATTGCGCTTGCAGATTACTGCCATTGTGGGACTGGTCATTGTCCCCATTGCCGCACCGTCCCGCATTTACGCGGCACCCACGCTCTGGCTTCCCATGAGAATCGGCCTGGACATTCCTTTGCCCGTGCGGCATCACCGAGGGCCTCCGCTACTCGCCGCTGCGCTGTAGAACATCTCGAGAGCGTAAGACTTCTCGAAACCATGTGACTTCTGGAGCACCAACTTTGCTCGCGGGCGTCTACTCGTGCAGCTTTATCCCACCCGTATGCCACTTTTTTGCCACCGGCCAGCCTTCAGGCTGTGCTGGCACCCACTCATTTTTTCGGGTCGGCAGCAGTCCGTTTACACAGGCCGGGCTGGTGCACCCATACTTTTCTCGACAGATTGCCTCTGAAAGGCCACCATGAAAACTTCATCACGCCGCACCTTTAAGACCGTAACAACCGGGGTCCTAGCCGTTGCCTTCCTTGCTGCAGGAGCCGCATCAGCGTCCGCACACGTGAAGGCCGTTCCGGATGCCACCACAGCCGGCGGTTATACCCACGTAACCTTTAATGTTCCTAATGAATCACCCACCGCAAAGACCAGCAAAATCACTGTCACACTGCCGACCGACGAACCTTTCACGTCGGTTTCCGTCAAGCCATTGGATGGTTGGACTGCCACTGTGATCACCTCTGAATTGCCTAAGCCCGTCACGGTTGGTGGCAGTACGGTGACGAAGGCCGCCACTTCTGTGGAGTGGATCGCCGACGCGGCGCATGAAATCGGAGCGAACCAGTACCAAACGTTTTCTTTGTCATTAGGAAAGCTGCCCGCCAGCGGGACTACGGTCACCCTCCCAACTGCCCAAACGTATACGGATGGGACAGTTGCCAACTGGGACCAAAAGAGCGTAGCGGGCCAGGAGGAGCCAAAGCACCCGGCGCCATCCTTTGTCACGACAACTAAAGACGAGCCGGCCTCCCAAACTGCTGCCGCAGCACCGAGTGCGGCCAGTTCTACTACAGCTGCCAGCAGTGACGTCTCCGCACTCAGTGTCTGGGGTATCGCCCTTGGTGCGGCAGGACTCCTGCTGGGTGGAATCGCGCTGGGTCTTGTTATCTCGGCTCGCCGCAAGCCAGAAAACGCGAAGTAAGGGGTTCTCATGAGTCATCCAGTCCAAGCACGAAAGCGGATGCGTCCACTGACACGAATGTTGCTGGCGTTCGTGGCTCTCGCCGCATTTATGGTCCCCATGGCTGCGGCGCAAGCGCACGATCAAATAGAAACCACGAGCCCGACCGACGGTTCCACGGTTCAGGTCATGCCGGAGAAGATCGGGCTGACTTTCAGCCACACACCCATCGAGATCGGCTCGGAGATCTTGATCAACGATGATGCCGGAACAAACTGGGCCCAAGGTCCCGTAGGTATTGTCGATAGTGACGTGTCCCAAGGCGTCAAGCCTGGTGCTCCCGCAGGGCATTACACGGTTCAATGGCGGATAGTCTCTTCGGATTCGCACCCGATCGAGGGCACTTTCTCCTTCACGACCGCAGCCCCTGCGACTGGCGCCGCGGTGGGCTCCGCAGTGGCGCCTACTGCGGCCGCCACAGGGGAAGCCTCCGCTGCGGTGATCGCTGCGGCGTCCCCGACGGATACCGCAGCGGTAACTACCTCAGATTCAAGCGTCCCGTGGGGGATCATCGCTGCCGGAGCTGGGCTTCTAGTGCTGATTGTCGTCGGATTGTTCGTAGCCAAAAGGGTTCTGAACAAGACTCCAGAGTAAACGTGAACGCCGGCTGCCTCCGCAGCATGTCCTTCCGGATGATAGCGGAGGCAGCCGGTTTCGCCTGCGTGGTATCGCCGGTGCGCACCAGCGGCTAGTCCTCCACAACGGCTCCGTGACCTTGACCCAGCACGCATTCGGGACAGCGGCAGGGAGCGCTTTCACCCACGGCTGCCCGGCCCACAAGGTGCACTAAGGAGACCACCTTTCCGGCGCCCACCAGCTTTCCTTCTTCTCTGCTAGTCGCCACCACGGCACGAAATTCCCGCATGTCAGTCTCTGTCCGGACCGGTATCTTCGCTAGGGACTGTGTCTAGCCTGATACCAGCTTCAAAGTGGAGGATGCCGGCGACCTACGCATGTTCTCACGAAGCGGCGAGTAAGGCTGGGCGGTCAAGGAAGCCACTTCACGCATGGCGCGTTCATTTTCGAAAGGTGTGCCGTGCTGGCTTATGCTGACGATGAGTCTAAAATTTCCGCGCAAAGGAGCATTCCGTGAGCCAGTCCCTGACCTACCGGCATCTGTTCGGCCCTGGCCCAAGCAATTGTTACCCGGAAGCCATCGCAGCGCTGGGCCACCCTGTGTTGGGACATCTCGATCCTCTCTTCATCGAAATCCTGGATGCCACGTGCAACGGGCTACGTCAGGTGTGGGGTACCGCCAATGCTCGGACGCTTCCGCTCAGCGGAACGGGCTCGGCCGGCATGGAAGCAGCTTTCGTGAACATGCTCTCCCCCGGCGAAGTTGCCGTCGTGGCCGTCAACGGTCTCTTTGGTGAACGCATGTGTGAGGTTGCCCGGCGCACGGGAGCCGAAGTGGTTCGCGTGGACCACGAGTGGGGCCAGCCGATCGATCCACAACGCGTCGCTGCGGCTCACCCGAGCCCCAAGGTGATGGCCGCAGTGCACGCTGAAACGTCCACGGGAGTGCGCTCCGATATTGCTGCGCTGGGCCAACTCAAGGGGGATGCGCTGCTGATCACCGACGCCGTCACCTCCATTGGCGGTCTTGAACTACGCGCTGACGATTGGGGAATCGACGTCGGCTACGCCGGCACGCAAAAGTGCCTCGGTGTTGCCCCTGGCCTGTCTCCGTTCACGATTTCCGATGCCGCCTTCGAGCGCCGCAACAAAAATCCGCAATCCTGGTACCTGGATTTAGGACTGTTGGGCGGATATGTGGGTGCCGCCAGCGGCACTGCCCGCACCTACCACCACACGGCTCCGGTCGCCATGATCGCCAGCCTGGAGGCTGGTTTGGGTCACCTCCTCAATGAAGGACTCGAAGCAGTTCAGGCCCGCCACACGGCTGCCGGCGTCGCACTTCAGAACGGCCTGCAGGAAATGGGGCTGGAGCTTTTCGCGGCGGAAGGCTTCCGTCTGCCCAGCCTGACCACCGTGCGCGTACCGGAGGGTGTGAATTCTGCGGCGGTGCGGGCGTATCTCCTGGAGCATTTCAGTCTTGAGATCGGTTCCGGCGCGGGTAAATTTGCGTCTTCAGTGTGGCGTATTGGCATGATGGGACCTAATGCCAACCCTGCATCAGTGATTTTGGTGCTCGGTGCTCTGAAAGAGGCCATTGCTAAGGCATAGCGCGTCCCAGCGTACTGAAAATGCCGCAGTTCTATCAGCTCTCAAGGGAAAGTTATCGCTGTGGAGATCGTCTTAGAGGGCCCAGCGTCCTGGGTCGTAATCTTTTTCCTGGTGCTTGCACTGGTGTCTATTTCGGTCCAGATTCCTGAGAATGCGCGCCAACGCAGGAAGCTCTCCGCCGACGCTGGACCCAACCAGCAAACGCGAGAAAAGAGTCATCTGTTTTTCCATACGG
Source organism: Arthrobacter cryoconiti (assembly GCF_020905375.1). Classification (GTDB taxonomy): domain Bacteria; phylum Actinomycetota; class Actinomycetes; order Actinomycetales; family Micrococcaceae; genus Specibacter; species Specibacter cryoconiti. The sequence continues at coordinate 130,390 of NZ_JAJJBU010000003.1, read as the reverse complement.
TGCTAATTTTTGGTTTATTGACACTGATTGCGAACTACGTAATGGGTGTGACGTCCAGCCTCGCTGCCACGTATCTTTCAACCACAAAATTGCCTTTTGACCCCTTCTTCGTTCCGGGCGTCCTGTCCACTGTGATTCTCTTGCTGCTGTATATGGTGGCCGTTGCCATCATCTACAACCTATTCCTGCGGGACGCCCATGTGGGGCTCCCAGAATTGCTGGCGGATCTTTCCGACGCCCAGCGATTGGGGACGCTTAATCTGCAACGAATTTCCTATTTTTGCGTGGAATTAGACAAATTGCGGGTATCTCGGCGCGCTCGTCGAGCCAAGGCGCACACGGACAAAGCATTCAACGCTTTCTTCACGGTGCACGAGTCTCTGGCGCGACCCACGCTCATGGAACAGTTGACGTATTTGAAAAACGACGCCCGTAGGCCTGCACGTACGCGATATCTTTTGAAACGCCTCTTCCTGAATTACAAGTTGGCCGCCGGAAAATGGCTGGTGCCCCTGGCCATCATTTCGCTATTCTCCTTCGGGTTCACCCTCCAAGAGCTGTTTGCCCCGCCCGACGGCGTCCGCGACGCGGAGGTGGTCCTGACCTGGGCAGCGGCTGGCGTACTGGGCGTTGCCACACTTGCGGCTCAGTGGTTCTGCGAACTCAGTAAAGTGGCGCTGGCTGCACGGAAGGAATTCATCGTCAACGAAACGGAAGAAAAATGTCAGCGCATCATCGATGGTGCCCGCGAGCAAATAGCCGCAGAATCCCTTGCTACAACTGCGCGTTTCCCAGCGTCTAAAACGGCTTCCGAACAACCTTCTGATAACTCTGGTGAGGGTTGGCGGACGGTGCTTCAGATCGGTCCGTGGCAAGCGCGACGGCGAGCGTCCACACGCAAAGTTCTGAAACCTTAGACTGTCCATGAGCTCTTTTGAAAGGACGCCATGTCTTCTGCCATAGAATTGGTCACCCTACTCGACGACGACGGTAGGCACATCGGCACCGCGGACAAATCGACGGTCCACAGCACCAACACTCCCCTCCATTTAGCGTTCTCCTGCCACCTACTCGACGGTCAGGGCCGCACACTGGCCACCCGGCGCGCTCTGGGCAAGCAGACGTGGCCCGGAGTGTGGACCAACTCGTTCTGTGGCCATCCGGCCCCTGGCGAGACTTTCGAGGACGCCATCAGGCGTCGAGCCGCCGTGGAACTTAACGTGGAAGTCACCGACATCCGCCCGGCCCTGCCCAACTTCCAATACCGTGCAGTGGACGCGTCCGGGATCGTGGAGAACGAAGTCTGCCCTGTCTACACTGCGGTCTATGTAGGGGACGGCGACGTCAGGGCCAACCCAGAGGAAGCCTGCGAGGTCGCTTGGATCGAGATCGTCGATCTCGAAGAGTCTGCGACCGCGACACCTTTCGCGTTCAGCCCGTGGCTTGTGGAGCAAATTGCACAAGGAATCTACACGGGCGGAGCGCTGGCCGGAACTCTGGGCAATGCATTGAACTAGCGAGCCACCATGGCTGCACTCCGGTCCCAAAGCTGGCGTGCCAGCTCGGGGTCATAGGCAAGCTTGCTGGCCTTGGCCACCTTGCGCTTGCTGTAATACTCCCCCGGTATCCAGTCTGTGCCTGGTGTGGTGGTCGCAAGCCACACCAGGGTGTCTGCTCCCTGCTCTGAGGAGAGCAATAGGCGTCTTGCTACCCCTGAATAAAGCGCCTTCATGAGGTTTGTGGATTCGGCGGCGAAGCCGGTAGCGACAATTCCAGGATGGAAAGCCACAGCGGTGACGCCGTGATCACCGTATCGACGCTGCAGTTCACGGGTGAAGAGGATATTCTCCAACTTCGCATTTCCGTAGGCTCGCGCGGCCGAATAGTCCTGCTGCGATTCCAGATCATCAATGTTGAAGCGAGCCATCACCTTATTGGCAGCGCTGGAAGTGTTGATCACGATGCTCCGATTTGCAGTAAGCCGATCGATCATCAATGTAGTCAGCAAAAATGGTGCCAGGTGATTGATTTGGAACGTCTTCTCATGACCGTCCACCGTCACCTCACGCTTATTCATGACACCGCCCGCGTTATTAGCTAGAACATCGATGTGGGGGTATCGATCCAGCAAATTGGCCGCAAGCTCGCGCACCTGTTTTAGCTCTGCGAAGTCGGTGATGAAGAAGTCCGCTTCCAGTTCCTTCGCAATCGCTTGAGTCCGTTTCGGGGAACGCCCGACGACGACCAACGTGTCCCCAGGTTCCGCCAACATTTTTGCTGCTGCTGCGCCAATGCCATTGCTGGCGCCCGTAATTACAACTGTGCGTGACATCTTTTGCGTCCTTGCTCTGCGACCAGCGCTCTGCGACCAGCGGGATGCTGTCATCTAAAGATAGACCCGGTCAGGGTATTCCAACGGAGCACGCCGCGGCGGCGATGCTCTTCACTCTCTGCCGGATGGCTCTGCGCCTTAGTAGTTCGGAGTGTCAGCCCGTTTTGCGACGTCGATCATACGTGCCACTTTTTGCTCAAGTGCGGCGACCGTCACGTCCGGGAGCAGAAGTATCCCGTCCAGTTCTTTACGAGCCCGCTTGTAGGCGGTTTGGCGCTCAGCGGAGCTTGCTGCCTCATCTTGTGCAATATTCACAAGTTTGCGTGCAGTGCCTAGCCTTTGCCGCTCAGGCTCGGAGAATGCTGAATCTTTGACGCGCTGAGCCTCTTTTTCCGCAACGTCAAAAGCCACACCGTAGGCGTTGACAGCGTTACGATAATCATCCCAACGGGACTTTGACGTCACTTCGGATGCGGACACCGGCTTGAGGGCATCGGCGTCGCGCTTGGCCCGCAGGAACGCTACCGTCAGTGGCTGGCGAACATCGGTCATCATGGGAAAATCAATGAGCTTCCCCACGTCCAGTTCATAGTCCAGCCAGCGGCGGTTCACGCCGTTGTGCTCATCCATCGCTTTCTCGACGTCCACCTCCGTGAATGCGCCTGGATCCTGCAACGGCGGGTAAAGTTCCGGACCCTTCGACGACGCCAATTCGGGATGTTGGAGCTTGTACATCTCGATCCTCTGCGCATGCCGGCGTTCATTAGCCTTGGAGATGGCCCGCCCCCAGCCGCCCAAGATACCCGCAACTGGGAACGCCAGCCACCAAAAATTACCTGCGAAGTGCCAGAAATCTTGCATTCTCTAATCGTGCCACCCATCTTAGCCACGAGCCAGTTCTTGGCTTGCCCACTTCATCAACTTCATCAGGGTGCTAGTGGGCGGTGCGCGCTTCATAGTCCTGCCGTGAAAGAATAGAGCGATACATTATGGCAGCGAAAAAGAAGAACCGTCCCCTCCCGTCGAAGTCCGACGACGGCGCTCATCACCCTGCCCACAAGTCCAACCAGCACCAGAGCAAAGCTAGGGAGCCGATTTATCTTCGACGCCGGGCAGCCATCGCCTCCGTGGGATTGGCCGCCGCAGCCACCGCGTTCAAAGCGAACATTGCCGTGGACTACCTCCTGACAGAGCGGGCACAGTTCCGTGTCACGACCCCGGATAATGACGACAACAAGACGGCAGCCAACAGGTTCCCAGGCAAGACGTGGTACCTATTGGGTGGATTCGGAGTTAGCTACAGGGACACGGGCCGGAAGCTGGAAGCGCTTCAACGCACCATGAATGAGCGCGCTCCGGCCTCCTACATCGGCTATTCCAACGGTGGCATCGACATTGCCCAGCTCTTCATTGCTATTCAGCGCGACACCTACGAACGCAAGATCGACACCGTCTACTTCTACGGGGACAGCTTCGGCGGAATGGCCGCCGTCGTGCTGGCCTCACTGCTGGAAGAAAACGGGATCCACGTCAAGATCATCGTGATGGGCTCTAGCCCGAGCAATGTGCGCGACGTCCTAGACCCCGGCAAAGAGTACATTTCCTTAGCCGGGAGGGTGGTTCCGTATCTGGGCGTGCTGGGGCGCATCGGCGCGGGCGTGTGGAGTGGGCTGAGCAACCCCAACGGTCAAGGAATGTATGAGGCCGCGCGCTCGGGAATCAACAGCTCTTTCGACGGGCTCAAAAATTCCCTGATCTTGGACACGACTCAAGCCACCTTTCTCCAGTCATTCCCCGCCCAATACGATGGAAATATTCCACACAGCACCGGGATCGGATTGCTTTATGACCCCGAGGATTTCATCGTCAATGCGCGGTTGGCTATTGCCGGCTGGAAGACACTCTTTGTGCACAATTCGACGTTCGAATACGACATCCCGCATACCGGTCACGCGAGCCCGGAGATCCATCCGGACATCTACCGCACAGCCTTGACGGTCATCTTGGACAAGCTAGACCCACCACCGTTGACTACCAAGCCCATCCAGTCGTTCTTCTAAGCTCCCTAGCGACGCTGGGTTTGCTCCAGAAGTTGCTCAAACGGCAGGGATGACAACTTTTCCGCTTGATAGGCACTTCGTATTGCTTTGTGATCCGGGGCGAACCCGTCTGCCGGCGTCGCACCAACCGACGCGGCCGACGTCGCACCTTGCGCAACAGCAAGTACAGCGGCAAGTTCACCGGCAGCCTGAGCAACCCGACGGTCCAAGGAGTCGGAACCACCTTGCCCCCAGTCTTCGGGAGAAGCATAGACGGCAGTGGGCATTGTCCGGGCGCGCAGATAGCTGAACAGCGGACGCATCGCCATCTCCAGCACTAGCGAGTGCCGCGACGTTCCACCGGTGGCCCCAAAGAGTACCGGCATGCCGTCCAGAAACTTGGGCTCCAGCACGTCGAAGAAGGATTTGAAGAGCCCACTGTAGGAGGCGTTAAACGTGGGCGTCACGGCAATCATGGCATCAGCGTTACCAACCCGAGCGATCACGTCCGCCAGAACCGGCCCAGCGTAACCGCTCACCATGGCGTTGGTGATCTCGGTAGCAAGGTCTCGAAGATCGACGACGTCGATCACGGCCTGGGTTCCCAGCTCGCCCAGCTGGTTCTGGACTGCCGAGGCCAATTGGTCCGCCAGCATGCGAGTAGTGGAGGGAACGCCGAGACCGGCTGAAACAACAATGATCGTGCGCTGCACTGCAACTCCTTATTTGCCACCGCGATACTTATGCGTTTGCATCTAATAGTTTCCAACTAGCAGTATCGGGAAACTATTCCCACTAGGGCACTTGCGCCATTCATTGTGCAGCTCATGCGGGTTTACCCGCCCCACACCCGCATCAGCTGCTCAATGAAATCGTTGCTTGCGTCATTGCCGCTCAGTTATTTAGTCGCTGAGATTAGCTAGGTACTCCGGGCGCAGCAACTCATCCAATTCTTCGACAGTGAGCAATTTGTGTTCCAGGACCAGCTCCGCCACTCCTCGACCGCTATTTAGCGCTTCTAGAGCGATCATCGTCGAGGCCGCATAACCTAGCTTCGGGGTCAGCGCTGTCACCAGACCAATGGAGTGTTCCACTTGGGCCCGCAACTTGTCCTCGTGAGCGGTGATGCCCCGAATGCACTTATCTGCCAACGTGTAGCAGGCTGCTTCCAGGTGGCGCATACTCTTGGTCAGACTGTGCACAATGATGGGCTCAAAGGCGTTGAGCTGCAACTGTCCACCCTCGGCAGCCATCGTAACCGTCACGTCGTTGCCGATAACCTCGTAGGCCACCTGATTGACTACTTCCGGAATCACCGGGTTCACCTTTCCGGGCATGATCGACGAGCCCGCCTGCACAGCCGGCAAGGTGATCTCGCCGAAGCCTGCACGCGGGCCGGAGGAGAGAAGACGGAGATCGTTGCACACCTTGGAGAGCTTCACAGCAACACGCTTAAGTACACCCGAAAGGTGCACAAACGCTCCAACGTCCTGGGTAGCCTCAATGAGGTCCAAAGAGGTCACCAGTGGAAGTCCAGAGATTTCCGCCAGATGCGTCCGGGCCAATTCTGCGTACCCCGCCGGTGCGTTCAGACCAGTACCGATGGCCGTGGCACCTAGGTTGATCTCGTGGACCAACAACGCAGATTCTGCGAGCCGGGCACGGTCCTCGCCCAGGGTGACAGCGTAAGTGTTGAATTCTTGACCCAACGTCATGGGCACTGCATCTTGGAGCTGGGTGCGCCCCATCTTCACGACGTGTTTGAACTCAACAGCTTTCTCAGAGAATGCGACGCCCAGATATTCCATGGCCTTTACCAACGACTTGGCAGCAAAGATCGTAGCCACGTTGACAGCCGTGGGGTACACATCATTGGTGGATTGGCTCAGATTGACGTGGTCGTTGGGATGCAGAAATTGGTACTCACCCTTTTTGTGGCCCAAGATTTCCAAGGCACGGTTGGCGATGACCTCATTGGCGTTCATGTTCGACGACGTCCCGGCACCTCCTTGGATAACGTCAACTACAAACTGCTCATGCAGGTTTCCGGCAATGATTTCTTGGCACGCCAAAATGATGGCTGCGGCGCGCTCGTCATCGAGCAGTCCCAGCTCATGGTTAGCCTGCGCAGCGGCCTGCTTGACCATTGCCAACCCGTTGACCAGGTTGGTGTTTGTGGACAGCGGCTGGCCTGTGATGGGGAAATTTTCTACGGCGCGCAGTGAATGCACGCCCCAGTAGACATCTGCTGGGACGTCGCGGTCGCCGATGAGATCATGTTCGCTTCGCACGGGGAAGGAATCATTTTCATAACTGCGTGAGAGGGGATCGAGGGCAATGTCAGTCATGGTGCTCCTTGGTGTTGGGCGCTGCGGAGCGCCCGTAGTTATTTGGAGAAGTGTCTTTACGGAAATGAATAAGTTAGAAGGGGAGCCCGAAGAGTGTACCCACGGGGTGGCCGCCACCTAGAACAGGCAGGTTGTTAAAAGGCTCCAACGCGGTGGCGTCCACGCCTAGCGTCAGCAGTGCAGGAACCGCGGCCGGCATCCGGGCGCGATCACCGCCGTCGGATATTTTTAGAGCCACAGTGCGCCCGTCAGCAAGCGCGATTAGCTGGATTCCTTCAAACCCGTCTTTGGCCAACAATCCAGGGATTGCAAGCATGAGGGCACTGACATCACGGCCCTCGCCAGCCACCAGCAGGGGGTGGCTTCGCATAGCGTCCGCAACTTGCCGTTCGGGCGTACCGTCCTTTGCCGTGACCAGATGGCTAAACGCCCGGGCCATACCAGTTAGCGAGAGAGCGAAGACCTCAGTACCGCAACCATCAGTGCTGATCTGGGTCAGTTCTTCACCGGTCAGCTCAGCGACGCTCTCCCGGACCAGTGCCGGCAAGGGATGCGCGGGGTCAAGGTAGCTTTCTAAGGGCCAGCCGTTGGCGACGCAGGTGGCAAGAAGGGCCGCATGCTTGCCGGAGCAGTTTTGAGCGAGCCGAGTGGGTCCCTTGCCTGCACGCAGCCACGCCTCACGCTCAGCCACGCCATACGGCATGTCGGTGGAGTTATGAAGATGGTCCTCCGTGAGCCCTGCGCCGGCAAGAATCCCGGCCGCCACACGTTGGTGGGCCGTCGATCCGGAGTGGCTGGCAGCGGCGAGTGCCAATTGCTCACTGGGGAGTTTCAGACCGGCGCGCAGCATCGCCACAGCCATGAGCGGCTTCAGAGCAGACCGGGGGTACACGGGGGCGCTTGGATCCCCTCGAGTTAGGAGGGTTCCACCATCTGGCCCGACGGCGGCCAATGAGCCAAAGTGAATGCTCTCCACAATGGCTCCGCGGGTCTGCACAGCTAGCGGTTCATGGTTGGCAAGAGGGGATATTATCATTCGTTCGTTTCTCCCATGATGAGGGTCAGTGCCGTCTCAACCTTGGCCAAATGCTCTGTCATGGCGCGGCCTGCCCCTACGGAATCGGCGCGGATGATCGCGTCGAGGATCAATCGGTGTTCAGCATCGGACTGGCTCTGACGGCCGGTGATGAGGTTAATAGTTTCGGACTGGTTGACCATGGCATCGCGAATATCGGTGACGACTTGTTCAAAAACGCCGTTCCCGCTAGCCGCCGCGATTGCGGCATGGAAGCTGGCGTCCAAACCAACCCACATTTCCGGATCATCTTCTTGTTCCATGGTCCGGACGATGCCCAGCATCTGCTCCAACTGTGCATCAGTGCGGCGCGCGGCGGCCATCTCGGCGGCGGGCACCTCAATGTGCGGGCGAGCCTCCATGAGGCTGCGGGCAGAAAACCGACCCAAAACAAGATCGCCCACTGCTCTGTTGGCCAGCACAAAGCTTCCCTTGCCGGTTTGCGTAGCCGTCAATCCCAATGCGGTGCAGGATCTCAGGGCCTCCCGAACCACTGATCGGCTGACACCGTACTGGGCTGCGAGCGCAATTTCGGAGCTGAGCTTAGAACCAACGGCTAGCTCGCCAGATTCGATAGCCGTACGGATCGAGGTGAACACAGCCTCGGCTGCACTCACTCGAACTATTTGGGCCTGTCCGGCTGTCCAGTTGTCTGACAAGTTCATAGTTTCGACTATGCCCCGCTGACGGTGCGTTGTCAAAGCCCCCTGCCCCAACGCTCGGTTACTTTCGGGGGTGTTTTGGCCAACGCTCGGTTGCTTGCTAACCGAGCGTTGGGCCAAAGTGCCCCGAAAGTAACCGAGCGTCCGCAGGGGTGGAGAGTCCCGAGCAACTGCTAGGGCTCGCTACCCGTCGGAAGTGTGCTCGCTATCCGTTCACCGTGTCAGCGCATACTGAACTGGTACGCACGCGGCACGTCTTCACCGGGACACACTTCCTGCCACAAGTTGGTGATGGAGTTTTCGCCTTCCCGAAGGTCAAAAACTTCTACCCCGGCACGAAGAATTTCGGCCGCGAACTCCGCCTCGCCGTTGCGAGCATGTGCGAGTGCGCTCAGGAACTTCACGCGTCCGACGTCGACCACGGATTTGGGGGCCTGCTCCACCAAAGCAAGCGCCTGCGCGGGGAAACCGTGGGCGATGGCCAAAGTCATGGCTTCCACCAAGATCCAACGGTTACTTGGATCCACGGCGCACGCCTCCGTGAGCGCTTCGATGCCCCCGGCCACATCTCCTGAGGAGATCAGAGCCAAGCCGAGCCCGCGCCGAGCCAGCGCGCGACTACTCGTGGCGAGGGAGCACTCAGCCAGCGCACGGCGGTAAAGTGACGCCACCGTCCCCATGTCGCCGAAGCTGGCGCCGTCCGCCCGAGCATGGACCATTACGGCGTGATGCAGCAGCGCCTCGGCACTCTTATTCCGCCCGGCTGTGAGTAGATCTTCCCAGTCCAGGCCGCGAACAAAAGACTCCGCCCCAGCAAACGGCTGACTCACCACTGCTGCTGCGGAGGGTTCAAACGGTTTCTCCACAATCCCGGCATTGGCTCTCAGCAGTTCCAACCACGGTGCCTGAGCGGCCGTCAGTGTCTCCGTTGCGAAGGGCGTTCCGGTTTCGTCGAGCCAATCCAGTTTGGCTGCCACACGCCGCTCACGTTCCAGTGCGCCCCAACCGCTGCCAGCGACCAGCATCTCGTCCGGGGCAAGATCTGCCCACGCGGCGGCGTTGGCGAGCGCGGCGTCTACAGCCGCTTCGGAGAGGAGCTCCTCAACGCGTTGCGCCCCATGGGCCACGGCCGCTTTCCAGCTTCCTCCTGCGAGAGCAGGATCCAAGGCTGCATTGCCGTATGCCTCTACCCACTGCCACGACTCCCCCGCGGGCAGGGGTAGATGTTCAAACTGCGTTTGCGAGAGACCGGACTGAATCTCGGCATAGTGCCGGTCAGCGCCGTCGGACGGGGTGAGCCACTCCTGCCAGCGGTGTCCGCCCGTGTTTTCGCCCCAAACAAATAGCTTGCGTCCCCGTAACTGCGAGGAGGATATGAGGCCAAGCCCGTCGCCGTCGCAATCCACCGCCACTTCCCAACGCCGTTCTTGCGGAGCCAAGTCGAAGAAGAAGTCGGCAGCTTGCGGATTGCGTGCAGGCCAGGTGGCATCGATCCCGTGGAACGATGTGGGCTCCACGATCGCCATTGAACCGTCATAATCGGTGGCGTAAGCGCGGGTAGCGGGGGCGATTACCCGAGTCGCAGGGGTCTGTGGGATCGCGGCGTTGCTCCACCAGTACATAGGTACGGTGACGTCATTGGGGTTTTGGATGCGCACGGCGACGAAAAGCACTTTGGAATCGGAGGGAAGCCACGCATCAAGTTGAAACACCACTTCGCGCAGACGGTCAAACTCCCACATGCGCAGAACTTCCTGGCCTTCCGGAGTGCGCACAATGGCACTGTGGAGTGGCGAGCAGGTGGTGGGTGAATGCCCGCGCGTGCCAATGTTGTATTCAATCCCACCAGCGAACCAGGCATTACGCAACGCCAAGTTGGCAAATTGAATGCGGTCCCCCGTGTGCAGCAACTCCTTGCCGCTGGCCTTATCAATGAGCGACCACAGCCGACCACCCAGCTGCGGCAGGAACGTCGCTTTCACGTGATCGTTTTCAAGTACGACGGCGGTCAGCGCCGTTGCGCTGCTCTCTCGCGTGTAGGCGTCCTGCAGGGGATACGGAAACATGTTGGCGGCATGCCCCCACCGCGCACCGCCAGCAATATCTGCCGGCAAGGTGTCCCCCACCGTATAGGGACCTTCAAGCAACGGTTGCACCGACGGCAGCGGCGATTCCGGTCCCAACGTTGCCATCTCGACGTTGCGGGTAGTCACGGTCATCGAAGAGGCAGCAGTCATGGTGAGAGCCTATCGGAAAGAACTCCTAGGCAATCGCCGAACGCCCGTTCTGCCCATGGCGTCTAGTGCGCGTCCACGCCCATATCAGCGGGACCTTGGCTGGATGTCGGCGAGCGCTTCGTGAAGGCACGAATATCGCCACTCGAATCCTGCGTCCTGCAGTTTGGCAGGCGCCACCCAGCGGCTTTTGAGGACAAGTTCGGTTTCCGTACCAATCAACATGGCCCCCATGGACAGTAACCATGCCGGAGTTCGAAACCCCCACCGCACTCCGACTGCCGTGCGGACCTGGGACATTAGTTCAGAGTTTGCCACAGCTTCCGGGGCAGCAATGTTCATGGGGCCGGTCATCTGTGGATGCTGATGTATAAACATCACGGCACTAAACAGGTCGCTCACATGGATCCAGCTGTATTTTTGGCCGCCGTCGCCCATGCATCCACCTAAGCCAAGCCGTGCCAGGTTGACGAATGGACGCATCACACCGCCGCCGTCACCCATGACAATGGACATTCGCAGCGGGATCCTGCGAGTTTTTGGCGTCGGGACGGCATCTAGTGCCGCTTCCCAGCCCCGGGCCACGTCCACGGAAAAGCCGGAGCCGAGCTCGCCGTCGTCCTCGGTTTGGGGACGGTCACGCGCATCCCGGTAGATGGTGGCCGTGCTGGCGTTGAACCAGTCACGCGGCGGGTTTTGACACGCTTGTACCGCCAGGGCCAGCTCTTCCGTGGTCTCCAAACGGGAACGAAAAATCTCCGCTTTGTTGCGTAAGTTATAACGGCATGAGACCGACTTTCCGGCAAGATTGATGAGCAATTCGGTATCTTCTAGCAAGTTGGTGATCCCAGCGGTGTCACCCCAGACGGCGTCTGCTGCGCGTCCCACCGTACGTACCCGCCATCCTGCGGCTTCAAACTCGCGACGAAAATGCTGGCCAATAAAGCCGGATGCGCCTGCGATTATCACCGTTTTCATGATTGCACCCTGGCCTTGAGCGCCAAGGCCTCTTCAACCAGCGGCTTCACGACGGGCAATCGCGAAAGAGCCACTAGCTTGGCAATGAGCGCAGCGGCACCGTCAATGAGAGTGTGAGTTCGGCGCTGGTCTTCTGAGTGGTCATACACCCAGAAGAGCACGATACCCATATAGGCCAGCCACAGCAGTTCCGGCAGTTGGGACCGCAGGTAAGCCGGAATTTTGGTGCCGTCAATGACGTCAGCGAAGATTGCAATGGCTTCCTCCCGCGCTTGTGTAGAAGCTGCACCAAAAGGGTTGACTGCGGTATGGGGTGGCAGCGCACTGGCAATGAATGCCCCGCCGAAGTGATGGTAGGGATTCAAGGCCTGAACGCCAGCGTGCAAGGCAACTTTCAGGCGATCGGACAGTCCCTTCCTGCCGGCCAATGCCGTGTTTGCCGCAGCTCTCTGCTCCAGAACGGATTCGCGGTACAGCTCCAGGACCAGTTCGTCTTTGGACGCAAAGTAGTAATAGGCGCTACCGAGCGAGACCCCTGCCTCGGCCGCAATAGCCCGCATGGTGGTCTTCGCGTAGCCCCTGGTCCTTAACATGCCGAGGGCAGTCTGAAGGACCAGATCCTTGGTTTGCTCGCTCTTGTCACCAGCCACGTGGTTCACTTCCTCATATTTGAACGTGTTCAAATATGAGTATGACAGAAATTTTGAACGCGTTCAATAACGCAGGACGCCGTTCGCATCTTTTTGTTCCCGAATAGTTCGTAAACACCGACAGGGCGTTGTCGTCGCGAGGCGGGATAGTGAATGGTGGCAGCGACCGCTGCACACCACTTTTGTCGAAAGAGCCTCTCATGAATCTTGTCTCCCTGCGTGTGATCACTGATGACGTCCAGCGTCTAGTGACGTTCTACGAGCGCGCCACCGGTGCTGTAGCGAGTCGGCCAAATGAAGACTTTGCCGAACTCGCAACCCCCCAGGGCACCTTGGCGATCGGTAGTACTCGTACCGTGGGCCTCTTCGGCCCAGGGGCTGCCCGCCCAGCCGACAACCATTCGGTGATCATCGAGTTCCTGGTTGAGGACGTCGATGCCGAGTACAAGAAGCTTCAAGGCTGGGTCGATGAATTTGTCAGTGCACCGACGACGCTCCCTTGGGGAAACCGCTCTGTTTTGTTCCGGGACCCCGACGGTAACCTGGTGAACTTCTTCACCCCCATCACTCCCGTTGCCATCACGAAGTTCGCGCGTTTCGAGAGGTGAGGGCGCCTTCTTTTATGGTCGGTTCAGTGCAAAGTAGCTTGGCGGAGCTCTCCATAGCGAATGTCTAGATCATCGGCGCTCAATTCGCGCCGCGCAGGCTTTTCAGTCGTGGCAACCACCGTCGTGATCCGATCCGTGCGGAAAACCCGAACCCCATCCCGCAGCCTGCACCAGGCGATGAGATACCAACCTGTTGCGGAGCCTATATATCCCACGGGCTCGATCTCACGGTTTGTAGTGTTGCCGTCGCTGTCGGTATACCCAATGCGCAGGACATGTCCAGCGGAAAGCGCGTCCGCGATGAGATGAGAGATAGGGCTCTGGGCTTCGCCAGCAGTCGTTTGGCCGTCATTCATTTGGCCGTCACCGAGAAAGTGAATGCGTCCTGCGTGGTCACGGGCGACGGCGGCGTCTTCGCTTTTCATCACCGAGACGAGTTTGCGCAACCCTGAGCTGGCTGCCATCCAAAATGGAGTGCCTTCCAACTTCTGCAGGGCTACCGACATGGCCGCTGCCTCCTGTGGCGTGAAATTAACGGGAGGCAGGGTCTGGTCACTGTTAAGGCAGTACCCTCCGGTACGCCCAGGTTCGGCCCAAATAGACGCTCCTGTGCGCTGGAGCGCGTTTATGTCCCGCTCGATCGTGCGGGAACTAACTTCAAAGCGAGCAGCCAGCCAATGCACACTCCGCGGCCGCGGCGAAACTGCCCGAAGTTCCTCCACAAGGGCATACAGCCGCTCGGTCCTGTTCATAATCCTCGACCTTACCCGCCACGCCTGACACTCCTTCGCCCATACTCTAGACGTTGGCTGTTGGGCGCCGTCCTCGGTTTGGGCGGAACTCGTGGCCATCTTTGGCTCTGCGGTCTCCCCAGCCCCGTATTTAGAAAGCCTTCACGCGATAGCACACAGTTCTATTTGGGACGTTGGGCTAGTGTGACCGCGTTGAGTCTAACGTTGCTCCAGGCGTCTATGAGCAGGCTGCTCCGCGTCTTTAAGACCAGAGACGTTCTCTGTCCCAGCCGGCTCCAAGCCGGGTATAACGAAGGCGTTGGTGATCTCGGTTGGGATCGCCTTGCCAGAATTCAATGGAGCTTGGCACGATAGTCCAGACCCCCCAATCTGCTGGAACAACGCTGTCATCAGCCTCAATCTCCGCCGTGGCCCGGGCGATAGCTTCTTCCCGGACAGCGTCAGAGGAAAGGACTGAACTTTGATGCCCGGCCAGAGCGATCGCCCGGGCCTGTGGCTGACGGGCCAAGAAGTCCTGCGCTGATTCTGCTGCGGAAGCCCGATGCGCGCTTCCCCGGACACGCACCGAACGGGCCAGCGTGCTCCAGTAAAACGTGAGGGCGCAGTTTGAGTTCTGTCGAAGTTGGTGGCCTTTGGCTGAGTCATCGCTTGTAGCGATCTTGAAATCACAGTCGTCGGTCACGTCTTTAACAATCAACACCCGCGCGTCCGGCATGCCATACTCATCGACGGTCGAGAGCGTGGCCGCATGCCCTTCTGACACGCCGGCATCAAGCGCGTATCGGAACCATCCCAGGAACAACTCGTGCGGCTCTTCCGGTGCAGATGCCGAATCGAAGGCCGGAGACTGACCAGTAATTGACGGAATCGCCCGAAGCTGACTACGAAGTGTTTGCATCTTTCTATTCTCCACAAAAAAGAATGGGAGCAGGAAGAATTGCTGGGACAATCCCGTCGGGGTAGAACTGGAAAGCCAGAAATCCCGAAGTTCTTTGTGTGAGACTTGGTCGATGATTACCGAACACGCACTCTTGCCGGTCATTCCTGGTCAGGAACACGGCTTTGAACTGGCATTCGCCACCGCGAAGTCCCTGATCTCTTCGATGCCAGGGTTCCGCAAGCTTTCGCTGTCACGTTCCCTCGAGTCACCGAGCACATATCTGCTTCTTGTCCACTGGGACCAGCTAGAAGACCACACCGTCGGATTTCGAGAATCAGCACAATACGGCACTTGGCGCGAGCTACTGCACCACTTCTATGATCCCTTCCCAGCCGTGGAACACTTCACGGACGTCTTCTAGGCCGCGGAGCCCGTCATCACGTTAGGGTTGGGGCCTGATGAAAAGCCAGTCAAGCCAATTACTTGCTCGAGGATTCCTCAGCGAGGAAGACCTTGCGCGCTTCCGCTCACAGCCTGCCAAGAATTTGATGCGCCTACTTGAATCGGACGACGCCGTGGAAAGAACTGCGGCCGTCCGCATCCTGGCGCTGACGCCTGGAGCTGATGAATCACTGCAGCGTCTTTTCGTGGAACGGCTCTCACGAGAAACCAAGCTCTACACGAAGATCGAACTCTGCGCGGCACTTCAAACCGGAGGTGCAACAAGCGCACGGTTGCTGCTTCCGTTACTGGGAAAAATCGGGAACAACCAACATAAACGCCCGTCCCGTGAAGCCTTCAAGAAAAGCAGCTACCCGTTGCCTCGGGACATCGTCGCCCGCATTCTTGGGCGAATGGACCCCCACGTTCTACCGACTCTGTTGGCGTGCATTCGCGACGGCGCCCGTGAGGAGGTCGTAGAAGTCATCGATGCAGTGGGATTCATGTGCTCGTATGCATCTGTGGCTCCCGCACAGAAGATCACGGCCCTGCACACCCTCATTGATTGTTTCCGCAGCAACGTCAACGATGAGCTGACGCGGTGGAAGATCGCGCGTGCCCTCGAGAGTTTCAACCATCCCGAGTCCCTTGCTCTGCTCACGGAAATTACTAACGATTCTCCAGTCCTAGAAATACGCCAAGAAGCACAGCGATCACTGGTCCTGGCGGCTAGACAGCCGCTCCTGAGCACTGCCACCCCAACCTGACTGACGTAAGGTTGCGCACCTAAAGAACCTGTCCGGAATGCCGCAAGGCCGCCGTCGAACCGTTCCTGGCTCAACGGCGACCTCACCGCCCATCAAATTTTTTTAGGCTCTCCAGCCTCACGTCATCTACAGATTCAGGTGCGTTGGTCCAAACATCTTCAAGAGCACATCAACCACGACGACGTTGGGCCCGTCGGCAGCGAATCCCGCCTTCAGCGCTTCTCCGACATTCTCGGGAGCGACGCGCTGGGCCGGGACGCCAAACGCCTCAGCCAGTTTCACAAAGTCCGGGCGGGCCAGCTCGGTATGAGTTGCCTTCCCGAACGTGTCAATCATGTACTCACGCAGGATCCCGTATCCACCATCGTCCACGATAAGCCACGTGACGGCCGCATTGTGCTGCTTCGCGGTGGCTAGCTCGGAGATCGAGTACATGGAAGATCCGTCACCGGCAACAGCCAGCACGCGGGCTGGCTTGCCCTGGCTCTCCAGCCCCAACGAGCCACCAATGGCCGCCGGGAACCCGTACCCTAATCCACCAGCACCCTGGGCCGAGTGGAATTCCCCAGCCATTGAATCCCAGCAACTCCAGCCCCAGTAGGCGGAGATTGTCATGTCCCAGAACGTTTGCATGTCCGCGGGAACGGCATCGCGGATATCCGCCATAAACTTACGCTCAAGACTGAGGTCTTGTCCGTCCAACCGTGCCACGACCTTGGCTAACGTCTCTTTCACAGTTACCTGCGGAGTTGCTCCGTGCCAGTTGGCCTGTTCACCATGAGGTTCCAACAAGGCCTCATCCAGTGCGCTCAGCGCCTGGCCAGAATCTGCCCGGATACCCAGGGCCGGCCGGTTGGACTCCAAAACGCGAGGTTCGGCGTCGATCTGGATAATCCGTCCGCGCGGTTCCATCGTGAAGTAGTTGCTGGATACCTCACCCAGCGAGGACCCGATGACGACCAGCACGTCGGCGTCCTCTAGGACTTCGGTGACGTGTCTGTCTTCCACCCACGACTGCAACGAGAGCTCATGGTTCCAAGGGAACGCGCCGTTGCCACCGGGAGTACACACCACGGGGGCGTTTAGCTTCTGTGCGATGGAGAGCAGCTGCGCCTCGGCGTGACCGCGCCGGACACCGCCTCCCGCCACGATCGCCGGGCGCTCAGCAGCCGAGAGCCATTTCACAGCCTCCCGAATCAGCTCAACGCGGGGAGGATTATCGAACGGCTCGGCCAATGCATCCTCCACAGCGGGCACAAAGATGGGATCCAACAACACATTTTGTGGAACTTCCACCCAAACAGGCCCTTGCGGCGAAGAGACAGCTTCCGTCCAGGCGTCCTGAATAGCCGAGGGAATACCAGAAGCATGCTGGATGAGCCGCTGGCTCTTGGAAACGTTCGCGGCGGAAGCCTTTTGATCATCCAGCTGATGCAACATGCCTTTCCGGCGCGCCCCCAAGCCTTCCAGCGGGATCTGACTGGCAACAACAATCATCGGCACGCCGGTGGCATAAGCCTCCTGCAAACCTGCCAGCGCGGTCAGTGCCCCTGGTCCGGTAGAGAGGAAGAGCACACCAACCTCTCCGGTGGCTCGAGAGTACCCGTCAGCGGCGAAGGCTGAATTGTTCTCAACCCGGGAGGAAATAAAGTGCAGAGGCGAACGGCTCAACGCATCAAATAGTCCAAGGGCATGTTGTCCCGGGATTCCAAAAACTGTCTTGGCACCTAGGGCCGCGAGTGTCTCCACCACGAGATCCCCGCCGTTGCGCTGGACGGTGGAACCCGTCGTCGAAGTAGCTGTCATTTGGAACCGTCCTGGCTCGTAGCGGAGGAGGCCGTCGGGGAGAACCCGGCCGGCCGGCGTCGTTCTTGGGCATCAAGGGCTTGGGCTGCGTAGCCGTTGGGGGCACCGAATCGATCCCCCGCAACGTGGTTGTCCGCCATCAATGTCACCAGTTCAAAACCAACGTGGCTGGCGGCAATACCGGTAATTTCGGCGTGGTCGTAAGCCGGGGCCACTTCCACGATATCGGCGCCAACAAGGTTCATGCCACGGAAGCCGCGGATGATCTCGATGAGTTCGCGGCTCGATATACCGCCAGCTTCGGGTGTTCCGGTGCCGGGGGCGTGCGCGGGGTCCAGGACGTCAATGTCCACGGAAATGTAGAGCGGGCGCTTACCAATGCGGTCGCGGATTTTTGCCACAGTTTCCAGTACGCCCTGATAGTAGACGTCGGCGCTTGTGACGATCCCGAAACCGAAGCGGTGGTCGTCATCGAGGTCCTTTTTGCCATATAGCGGCCCTCGCGTACCTACGTGGGAGATGGCCTCGGTGTCCAAGATGCCCTCCTCTACCGCGCGGCGGAAAGGAGTGCCATGCGTGTATTCCGCACCAAAGTAGGTGTCCCAGGTATCCAAGTGGGCGTCGAAGTGGAGCATAGCGATGGGCTCACCCGCGCGCTCAGCGGCGGCACGCAGCAACGGCAGCGAAATCGTGTGGTCTCCACCGATCGTCAAGAGCTTAGAGCCGCTTGCGGTCAAGTCCAGCGCATTTTGCTGGATGGTCTCGATGGCCTCGTTGATGTTGAACGGGTTCACGGCCATATCGCCAGCATCTGCCACCTGGCAGTTTTCAAACGGAGACACATCCCATGCCGGGTTATACGGACGCAAGAGACGTGATGCCTCCCGCACATGATTGGCGCCGAAGCGAGCCCCCGGGCGATAAGAGACGCCACTGTCAAAGGGAACGCCAACAACGCTCACATCCGCCTTAGCCACCTGATCCAGGCGGGGCAGTCGCGCGTACGTGGCAGCGCCTGCATAGCGCGGGATCTGGGCGGAATCGATCGGCCCCAAGTTACCGTTGGTCTCGATGCGGATTTCTTTCATGAACGTCCTCATTTCATAAGCCAGTAGACCTGGATCACACACAGGTCATTGCTCACAATCGTACAACCCAAGTTGTCTAATGTGAACCAAAAGTTTTCCTTGGATAAAGATCTAGGTGAGTTTGACCACGGATCATTGGGCTCGCGTAAAGATTTCGTCAAGATGTGCTCTCTGACCAAAATCCGGTGCTAGTCTCACTCTGCCGCCGTCGAGCGGTTCAGCCGCCGTGCGTGCACGGCCGAAAGGAATTTCTCGTGACATCCCTCGCCCACGCACCATCGGACCCGGGAGATCGCACCAAGCCCACTAGAAAACAGGCCCTGCGGCTGTGGCTCATGGAAGGCCTGCCCGAAAGCTCCGGAAAGCGCCAGGGTCCGCACGGTCGGCCCAAGCCCAGCGACAAACCGCACTCGTGGTGGCGAGTCATGTGCCTGACCGGCCTGGATTACTTTTCAACTCTTGGCTACCAGCCTGCCATCGCGGCTCTCGCCGCAGGCGTGCTGGCACCACTGGCCACCATCGTCTTGGTCCTCGTGACCCTTTTTGGCGCATTGCCGGTCTATAAAAGGGTGGCCCGAGAGAGTCCCCGCGGAGCCGGTTCCATCGCCATGTTGCAAAACCTGCTCCCCCGTTGGTGGGGCAAATTATTCGTCTTGGCGCTACTGGGATTTGCCGCCACAGATTTCATGATCACCATCACCCTCTCAGCTGCCGATGCTTCAGCTCACGTGATAGAAAATCCTTTTGCCCCCAGTTTCTTGCACGGACAAAACATCATCATCACCCTAGTGCTCATCACCGCCTTGGCCATCGTGTTCCTGAGAGGTTTCAAGGAGGCCATCAGCATTGCCGTGGTCCTTGTCGCCGTGTTCTTGAGTCTTAACCTGGTGGTCATTTCTGTTGCGTTGTTCCACGTCGCCGGGAGCCCCTTACTGACCGCAGACTGGTGGACAGCGCTGACAACCCAGCACGGCAACCCAGTCATGGTGGTCGCCGTCGCCCTTCTAGTCTTTCCGCGTTTGGCACTGGGTCTGTCAGGATTTGAAACCGGCGTGGCTGTCATGCCACAGATCAAAGGCCCTGCCAGCGACACCGAGGAAAACCCGGAGGGGCGCATCCGTGGTGCGCACAAGCTGCTGACGAGCGCCGCGGTCATTATGAGCACCTTCCTCATCACGTCCTCACTTGCTACGACCATCCTCATTCCTGTCGCGGAATTCCAGCCCGGCGGTGCCGCTAATGGGCGCGCACTTGCCTTTCTTGCCCACGATCTCCTCGGCGAGGGTTTCGGCACCGTCTATGACATCAGCACCATCGCCATCCTCTGGTTTGCGGGGGCTTCCGCGATGGCAGGGCTACTCAATCTGGTGCCCAGGTACTTGCCTCGCTTCGGCATGGCTCCGGAATGGGCCGGGGCGGTGCGCCCGCTGGTCTTGGTGTTCGCTGTCATCGCCATCATCATTACCGTGGCATTCAAGGCCGACGTCGATGCTCAGGGAGGCGCGTATGCCACCGGAGTGTTGGTACTGATCACATCCGCTGCCATCGCCGTGACGCTCTCTGCCAGGCGCAAGAAGGAGCGCGTCAAGACCTTTGGTTTTGGCGCAGTCTCCGTGGCATTCCTCTACACCACCGTGGCAAACTCGATCGAACGCCCGGACGGGCTGAAAATTGCTTTACTTTTCATCCTGGGCATCATTTTGGTCAGCTTGCTCTCACGGTTCCGCCGGGCGTTTGAACTGCGCGCCACCTACATTCGCATGGACGAACACGCCATGTCGTTTGTGGCCGCCGTCGATGAGGGCACCATCAGGTTCATCTCCCACGACCCCAAGACGCGCAATGCCGCCGCGTACCGCCGTAAACTCAACCACGCGGCCGCTGTCAACCAGATCGGCGATCCTCGCCAAGTTCTCTTTATGGAAGTTATCGTGGATGACTCCTCCGACTTTGAGACAGCCTTGGAAGTGCGCGGCGTGGTCCGCCACGGCTTCAAAATACTTGAGGTCCACGGTTCCAATGTCCCCAATACAATCGCCGCAGTCTTGCTTCATGTGCGCGACGCCACCGGTCTGATTCCACATATCTACTTCCGCTGGAACGAGGGAAACCCGATCACGAACATGATCAAGTTCATGTTCACCGGCGAAGGCGAGATCGCGCCCGTCACGCGAGAAGTGCTGCGGGAGGCAGAGCCTGACCTGACGCAACGTCCTTGGGTCCACGTCGGCTAAAAGGGACCCGTTTCTAACCGAGCGTCGGGCAAAAGGGCCCGTTTCTAACCGAGCGTCGGGCAAAAGGGACCCGAAAGTAACCGAGCGTCGGGTTGGGAGTGGTTATCCAGCAGCCCCGGACGCTGCGGGGACCAGGATGAATAGCGCTTCAACGGGTGTGGCGGAGCGGTTTTCCCAGGAGTGCGGCTCGCGGCCCGGGAAGGACAAGGTATCCCCGGCCTTCAAATCGTACGAATCTTGCGTCATAATCAATGTCAGTTCCCCACTGATGATGTGCAGGACGTCCACATCGCAATCCACGGCATACAACTCGGATTCACCCCGGCCAAAGGGGCCGATGGTCGTGCCGAGGATCTGCAGGCGTCGTTCCGAACGTGCCGTGAGCAACCGTTCCACAATTCCCTCTCCGCCTAGGGAGATCCGCGGGCCCTCCCCGCGAAGTGTCAGATGCGTCTCGGGCACAGCGAACAAGTCCCCGATGGAAATCGACAAGACTTGGCACAAGGTGACCAAGGACGACACACTAGGAGAGGTCAGATCGCGCTCGACACGGCTCAAAAAGCCCTTCGTCAGACCGGTCGCGTCCGCCACATGCTCAATGGTGAGTCGCTGAGCTTGGCGTGCCGCGCGGATGCGCGAGCCAATGGCAACCGGCGCCGAGCTGGGCTCCACTGGCAGTGCTTTCATCTTCGCTCCTTGAAGTCTTTGGCAATTCATGCCCATCGTGACTCTATACGTCCAGCGACTGCAGCCATGTATTGACTGTAACCACCATCACAGTTTAGCCTGTTAGGCAACATAAGTTGTCTCTCATGCAATTTATTCTTGCTTTCTCCATCATCACCGCACACTGGAGCTTCACGTGACACTGAACATTGCAATAGTCGTCCTCTACCTGGTCGCCATGCTGGCCTTTGGTTGGTGGGGAAAATCGCGCACCAAGAATAACAGCGATTTCCTCGTTGCCGGTCGCCGCTTGGGACCTTTCCTCTACACGGGAACCATGGCCGCAGTCGTCCTTGGCGGCGCTTCCACCGTCGGTGGCGTAGGACTGGGTTACAAATTTGGCATCTCCGGCATGTGGTTGGTGGTTGCGATCGGCGTCGGGGTACTACTCCTGAGCCTGCTCTTCGCCCCGACCATCCAGAAGCTGAAGATCTACACCGTTTCCCAAATGCTGAGCCTGCGCTACGGCCAGGAAACGACCAAGATGTCAGGCATTGTCATGCTGGCCTACACCATCATGATCTCTGCAACGTCTACGGGAGCCTACGCAACCATCTTCGTGGTACTTTTCGGCTGGGACCGCTGGCTGGCAATCGCCGTAGGTGGGGCAATTGTCCTTGTCTATTCCACGATTGGCGGCATGTGGTCTATCACTTTGGCCGACCAAGTGCAGTTTGTCATCAAGACCGTGGGGGTCTTCTTGCTCATGCTTCCCTTCGCGTGGAACGCAGCTGGCGGACTGTCCGGCATCCAGGACCGCGTTGAGGCTAGCTTCTTCCAATGGGATGGAATCGGTATCCAGACCATCATCACGTACTTCGTTATCTACACCCTGGGCTTGTTGATCGGCCAGGACATCTGGCAGCGTGTTTTCACCGCCAGAACCCCGACTGTGGCCAGGTGGGGCGGCGCAACAGCCGGCATTTATTGCATTCTCTACGGTGTAGCCGGTGCGTTGATCGGCCTTGCGGCCCGGGTGGCACTGCCAGGGATCGACGTCGCCACTCTTGGGAAGGACGTTGTCTACGCCGAGGTCGCCACACACCTACTACCGATCGGCTTAGGCGGTATTGTCATGGCGGCTGCCGTGGCTGCCATGATGTCCACCGCTTCCGGAGCCCTCATCGCCGCTGCAACCGTGGCACGCAAGGACGTGGTCCCGTTCGTCGCTAGCTGGTTTGGCAAGACCATAGATTCATCGGATACTTCCAACCCAGAACACGACGTCAATTCCAACCGTTGGTACGTCCTGGGACTCGGCGTACTGGTCGTGCTGATCTCGATTGTCGTCAACGACGTCGTCTTCGCGCTCACCATTGCCTACGACATCTTGGTTGGAGGCCTGCTTGTCTCCATCATCGGTGGCTTGGTCTGGAAGCGGGGTACCGGTCTGGGCGCCGCTTGGTCCATGTGCGTCGGCTGCGCACTGACCTTGTTGATGCTGGTGCTCTACGCGACAAGTGCTATCCCTAGTGCCGACGGCATCTATGCCAATGAGCCGATCTACTACGGGTTAGCCGCCTCCTTGGTCGTTTACGTGGTGGTCTCATTGCTAACCCCGCCAACCCCGGCTCATATCCGCAAAGTCTGGGATGACCGCCTCGCTGCTGCAGCCACTGACTCCAACACGGACGAGATCATGACGGAAACTGCCGCGCGCTAAGGTATTCCCGGTTACGTAAAAGCACGACGGCGGTACGATGGCGAGTCTTTATGACGTCATCATGCCGCCGTCGTACTTTAAAGCGGTACTCTGAATCCAGCTTCATGAGATGCGATGTCAAGCTCCGACTTGTCGCACGCCAACCCCATGTTCACAGGGTGGCTCGGATGAAGAAGTGGCCCGCGGCGGAACTAAAGACAAACCGGAGCGGGCAAGAGCACTCACAAAGGGTTTCGCCAATGACCACTCTTTCGTTTAGTAATTCACAGCGCACTGCAACCACCAAGCGCCCCTACTCGGTGCCGGTATTGCCGGCAGTGGACGTCAATCTCGGCACTGTTTCTTTCTTCTCGCCGACCGGCCAACTCCTGTTTTTCTCCGCGGAACCAGCCGATCTAGTGAGCGCACTGACACAGGCCGTTCGCCCCGCCCAGTGGATACCGGAGGTGAGCACTCTGGTGATAACTGTGGCGCAGACTGGTGTCCGGGCCGGGCTAAGACTAGGTTTCCGTCTGAGCGCTTACTAGCCTTCTTCCGATGTGTGTCGAAGCCGGTTGGCAGGCGTCTACACTTCACAGCGAAAGGTAAGGACGCCTCACGCAGCAGCCGCAGCTTCACGTGCCCGCTTCTTGAGGGCGACCGAGGTGGCCGTCCATGTGGAGCCCAGCACCACGCCCACACTCGAGGCCATGACCAGCATTGGCGCACTCCCCCGCACAAGCCCATAGATGAATAAGGCCAGCATGCAGGCCAGCCCTGCAGCAAAGCCCATCCAGACGAACCGTGTTCCGTTGTCGCGGGTATTCGTGTTCATGGTGACTCCCAGATAACTAGTGACCGTTGATGTCACTCAGCATACGAAAGTACTTTCCATATTGTCAAGTACTTTCATGTACTTGTGAATTTCTTCGAAGACTATCTAATTGCGGCGTCCCTAAACTTTTCTTCACGGCATACCGACCGAAAAACCGTCCCAAAAAGAGCTACAGTGATGGCTGGATTTGAGGAGTCCCGATCATGCCTGAACGCATACCCAACCCGGCGCAGATCAAGCGCTGGCGCCAGTATTTGGCGGATGAAAGAGCCGAGGCGTCTGTCTACCGGGATTTAGCCAAGCGCCGCGACGGGGAGGAAAAAGCCATTCTTTTGGCTTTGGCCGACTCGGAGGGACGCCATGAACAGCATTGGCTGGCGCTATTAGGCAGCCATGCCGGCCCGCCTGCCAAGCCATCCTCCCGGAATCGCCTCCTGGGGTTACTCGCCCGTCGTTTCGGTTCGGTCTTTGTTCTGGCGTTGGCACAACGCGCAGAGTCCAGATCTCCCTATGCCTCCGATGTGGACGCAACGCGAGCTATGGCCGCCGACGAGGCCATCCATGAAGAAGTGGTCCGCGGATTAGCCACTCGCGGTCGCAATCGGCTTTCCGGCTCCTTCAGAGCCGCTGTCTTTGGCGCCAACGACGGCCTGGTCAGCAATCTCTCGCTGGTAATGGGTATGGCCGCCACCGGCGTGGGCAGCCATGTGGTCCTCTTTAGCGGTATTGCCGGCCTCTTGGCAGGAGCGCTGTCCATGGGCGCCGGCGAGTATGTTTCGGTGCGGTCCCAGCGCGAATTGCTAGACGCCTCCCTACCGACCCAGGTTACGTTGACCGCCGCGCCAGCACTGGATTTACAAAACAATGAGCTGGTCCTGGTCTACTTGGCCCGGGGTATGTCCCGTGACGCCGCCGAACACCGCGCCGCCGAGCGCCTGGGGCATGCCAGCTGCGACTGTGACCCCAGCTTGTCGCTGCGTCCCGATGTCCCCGAGGAAGGCGAGGAAGGCGACGAGCACGAGACACTCGGAACGGCCTGGGGCGCGGCAAGCTCAAGCTTCTGCTTTTTTGCGTCCGGTGCGCTCTTCCCCATCCTTCCCTTCCTGTTCGGCATGACGGGGTTTGGGGCCCTGGCATTAGCCTG
The DNA here is from genome assembly GCF_020905375.1 of Arthrobacter cryoconiti. Classification (GTDB taxonomy): domain Bacteria; phylum Actinomycetota; class Actinomycetes; order Actinomycetales; family Micrococcaceae; genus Specibacter; species Specibacter cryoconiti. Next base: position 105,149 of record NZ_JAJJBU010000003.1, on the reverse strand, counting down.
CGCATTGGTGGGGCTGACGCTGATGGGAACGGGCGCCGTCGTCGGTCTGCTTTCCGGTGCTTCACCGCTGTGGCGCGGACTACGGCAGCTGGGTATCGGTCTGGGCGCTGCCGCTGCGACGTATCTCCTAGGTCTGGCCTTTGGCGCGATCGTCGGATAACGCAAGAAGAAAGCAGCCGTGCTCGGCTGGATCAGACTCTAGGCACCCGGGCAAGCTAGTGGGCAATCGCTTGGCAGGCCTGCTCCACCGTATCGACAACATGGATGCGCCCAGCCATGGTCCGGCCGCTAGCCAACGCCGCCAGAAGAGGGCGGACGGGCAGATCCTTTTCCCAGTAGCGCCGACCCACCAGCACCATGGGCCTCTCCCCACCCTCCGAGGCATAGTAGTTCTCACAGGCATCCTGAAAAATTTCCTGAACTGTCCCCGCCGCTCCTGGTAAGAAGATGATGCCACCATCACAGCGGGCCAACAGAACTGCCTCGCGGACCGAATTCGCAAAGTACTTGGCCACGCTGGTAGCAAACACGTTGGGCGGCTCATGCCCGTAAAACCACGTGGGGATGCCAAGATTCTTTGTGCCTGTGGGGAATTGCGCCAAAACGGCTTCTGCTGCCTGCGCCCAAGCGCTCACGGAAGGACGAAATCCGGGAACACACGCTAAGGTGCCAAGAGCGGAATCTAGTGCGTCATCATCGTATCCGGCAAGATAGGCGCCGAGATTGGCGGCCTCCATGGTTCCGGGACCCCCTCCGGTGGCAACCATGAATCCCTGACGTGCCAACGATCGGCCCAAGTGCGCGGCCTGGGCATATTCTGTACTTCCGCGAGCCGAACGGTGCCCGCCCATAATTCCAACAGTCCGGATTCCGGCACCAGCTAGAGTGGTCATGAAGTCATCGAGGGCGTCACTGATGGCGTGGTCGTGCATGGCAGTGGCCAGCGTGGCATCCAAAGCGCGTCCGCGCCCACGTTGGAGTGTCCACTGGTAAATCAGCGCGTCCGGCACGCTTTCATAATCACCGCCAGCGATGCCTGCATACAGTTCCGCACCCGTGTACAGGTGTCCGCGGTAGGCGTTGAAAGGAATATTGGGCAGCGTGGGGAAAATCAAGGCCCCTCGGGAGCGCAGCAGATTCTCAATTTCGGGTGCAAATAGGCATCCCAAGAAGATGGCACCGGGGGCCCGTAAAGCCACCAGCTCACTGCTGCGGGTACGCAGGTCAACGGCTTGAAAGATCCAGCCGTGCATTGATTTTGCCCCGCCAGCAATGAGCGCGTCAAAGCCAGCGACTTCCTCGACTTCAACGGTGCGGGAATGGGGAGAAGTAGGTACATTCACGTCCCCAGCTTAGCTAGCCCAGTGGCTCCCCCTGGTAACTAAGGCGTCAGGCTTGGCGGGTACTGTGGAGGGGACAGTTTCACATACTCACCGCCGGGATGCCGCGGCGCTTCAATTCTTTTTATTCAGGAGCAACAATGAAGGAAATCAACACAGGCGATTTTATGGCCGCGGACCCGGATGTCCAGATTATCGATGTCCGCGAAGCGGATGAGATCACTGCGGGCATGATTGAAGATGCCGTGCATATTCCGGCAGGGGAGGTCCTTCAGCGCCTGGACGAGCTGGATAAGTCCCGGCGCGTCATCGCCGTCTGCCATGGTGGCGGCCGTAGCGGGCGAGTGGCCCAGGCCCTGACTGAACTCGGTTACGACGCGGATACTCTGGTGGGTGGCATGAGCAACTGGGCTGCCGAGGGCATGCCGATGGTGGCCCCGGAGTAGGCTACGTTGCTGCTGGGTCACCCGGAGCTGTACCGGATTTTCCGTCCAGCTCGGCTTGGACTTCGGTGACCAGCTCACCATGTCCGCCCAGCTCCTCGAGCTCGTGGGCCAGTTCTGCCAATTCCGCTCCGCCGGCCATCTGCCCGGTCAGTTCGGCTAGTGTGATGTCTTTTTTCTCGTAATATCCCATGGATTTACCGCGCTTGAGTAGCAAGAAGCGGTCGCCCACCGGGAACGCGTGGTGCGGGTTATGGGTAATGAAGATGACGCCCAGCCCGCGGTCCCTGGCCTGCAAAATATAGCGCAGGACGACGCCGGATTGTTTGACTCCCAGCGCGGCCGTCGGCTCGTCAAGGATGAGCGCTTTGGCCCCGAAATGGACGGCCCGCGCAATTGCCACGCACTGACGCTCACCGCCGGAAAGCTGCCCGATAGGCTGATCCACATCGCGTAGATCGATCCCCATCCGAGCCAGCTCAGATTTCGTAGTCTGTTTCATGGTCTTCACGTCCAGGCGTTTAAACGCTCCACGCCCTAATGTCAGCTCGGAACCTAGGAAGAAGTTGCGCCAGATCGGCATCAACGCCACCACTGCCAGGTCCTGATAGACCGCAGCAATCCCGGCATCCAAGGCTTCACGAGGGCTTCTCAACGTTCGTTCCTCGCCCATGATTTTGAACGTGCCAGAATCGTGGGAATGGAGACCGGCCATAATTTTGATCAGCGTCGATTTGCCTGCACCGTTGTCCCCTAGAACACAGGTGACACGGCCAGCATCGACTGCCATGCTCACATCGGTCAGGGCAATGATGTTCCCATAACTCTTACCCACATTTTCCAGCTCCATCAAGGGCGCCGGCGGATGGGCCAAGAGCTCGCTTTCGTTAGTCGTCATCATGGCTTAGTCCCTACTTCAGTTCTGAGCGGCGTTTAACAACCAGGTTCACGATGGTAGCCAGTAGCAACATCAGGCCCAAGAAAAACTTGAACCAGTCCGGGTTCCATTGGGCATAAACAATCCCCTTGTTCGCCATGCCGAAGATGAAAGCGCCAATAGCCCCACCAATAGCCGAACCATATCCGCCCGTGAGCAGACACCCACCAATAACTGCGGCAATGATGTACAAGAACTCGTTACCGACACCCTCACCTGATTGGACGGCGTCGAACGCAAAAAGGTTGTGCATGCCCAGAAGCCAGCCACAGAAGCCAACCCCCATGAACAGGCCAATTTTGGTCCACTTAACCGGAACGCCCACGGCTCGGGCAGCATTTTCGTCCCCACCCACCGCGAAGATCCAATTCCCCACCTTTGTTCGCAGCAGAATCCACGATGTCAGCGCTACGAGCAGGATCCAAATGAAAATGGGGCTTTTCACGTCCACGCCGGCAATTGTGAAATCGTTGGAGAAGACGGCCTGCGCCGAGGAAAATCCATCCATGGTGGCGATGGAGGGGCTGGCAACACTGCCACCAATCAAACGCGTTAGGGCCAGATTCAGCCCCGTCAGCATCAAAAATGTTGCCAGGGTGACGATGAAGCTCGGCAATTTTGTCTTCATCAAGATCCAGCCGTTGACAAAGCCAATAGCGAGCGAGACTACGAGCGCCAAACCCACACCAATCCATACGTTGGTGGAGAAGTACCAGCTGAACAAGGAGGCAGTCAGCGCGGAGCTGATCACTGCCACCCCGGCTGAGAGGTCAAACTCCCCGCCAATCATCAGCAGCGCGACACCCACAGCCATGATGCCGATGGTGGAGGACCCGTAAAGCACCGTGGCGAACGAATTGGCTTGCAAAAAAACGGGGGCAACGATGGCAAAGAAGATGAACAGCACTACGGCACCCACCAACGCGCCAATTTCCGGCCGCCCCAGGAGGCCGGAAAGGAGGCTGCGCTGCCCGACGCGTTCATCTCGCAAAGACGGCGGGGATTGGGACATGGTGCTCATGTGGTTCTCCTGGTGTGAGCGGGCCTGACCGATGACGCCATCGGGCCCGGCATCAAGTCATCCTTAACGGATGCCTTCTTTGGCGAATGTGAGGATCGCTGGGGCGTTGGTCTTGTCAATGATGGCCGGACCGGTCAAGACCGGAAGTCCACCGCCGACTTTGAATCCGCCGCGGTGGTTCTGCCACAGGGCGTCCACGGCATCGTAGCCTTGGAGCCACGGCTGCTGATCGACGGTGAAGAGTACCTTGCCGTCGATGATGTCCTGGAGCAGATCGGCCCCCACGTCAAAGGAGGCAATCTTACATTTGGCTCCCAAGTTCAAGGATGTGACGGCTTTGAGAATGGTAGCCGTGAACGGTGCACCCAGACCAATGATCGCGTCGGCGTTCGGCGTGGACTGCAGCTTCGCCGTCACGGTGGAGGATACCTGGGTCATATCCGTTCCCTGAACATACAGGATCTCGGTTCCAGCGATCTTGGTCTTCACACCGGCACATCTAGCTTCCAATGCCACGTTCCCTTGTTCATGGATAACGCAGATGGGGTGGGTCACACCTTCTTTGGCCAATCGTGTTCCCACGGCAGCGCCAGCGATTCCTTCATCGGAACCAAAGTGTGTGAACGCTCCGAGGCTGGCGAAAAGGTCCGCCCCTGAGTTGATACTGACCACGGGGATACCAGCGTCCTCCGCCTTCTTCAAGACAGCCTTCAACGCGTCGGGCTTGGCCAGCGACACGGCAATACCGGCCACTTTTTGATCAATGGCCTGCTGGACCAACTGCGCTTGCCGCCCACCATCAGGATCGGAGGTGTAGAGCAAATCAACGTTGTCCTTGGCCGCAGCTTCTTCGGCGCCTTTGCGCACGATGTCCCAAAAGGTATCTCCTGGGGCTGCGTGCGTGATGAGCGCAATTTTGATGCTTGATGTGCTGGCGACCTGTCCCCCTCCTGCTGCCGCAGTTTCGCCGGGGCGCCCGCCCGAGCTAGAACAGGCGCTCATTGCAAACAGTGGCACGATCGCAGCCGCTACGGCCAACTTTCGCCAAGAGATCCTTTTCACGTAAAGCTTCCTCCAATTTGGGACTTCCGCCAACAAAAGCGCGCCCGGCCAAAAGTCGGCCGGACGCGCTTCTTCTTCACAACTAAATTACAGCGCTGCGTAAATTTCGCGCAGCAGCGCGGCGGTCTCGGAAGGCGTCTTGCCAACCTTGACTCCGGCAGCTTCAAGGGCTTCTTTCTTAGCTTGAGCCGTGCCCGCGGAGCCGGAGACGATGGCGCCAGCGTGGCCCATGGTCTTGCCCTCGGGTGCGGTGAAGCCAGCAACGTAGCCCACAACGGGCTTCGTGACGTGGGCCTTGATGTACTCGGCTGCGCGCTCTTCAGCGTCACCACCGATTTCACCGATCATGACGATGGCTTTGGTCTCGGGGTCAGCCTCGAACGCAGCTAGGGCGTCAATGTGCGTGGTGCCGATGACGGGGTCGCCACCGATGCCGATCGCCGAGGAGAAGCCAAGGTCGCGCAGCTCATACATCATCTGGTACGTCAGGGTGCCGGACTTGGAGACCAAGCCGATCGGGCCCTTCTGTGTGATGTTGTTCGGCGTGATGCCGACAAGCGCTTCGCCGGGGGTGATGATCCCGGGGCAGTTCGGCCCGATGATGCGGGTGATCTGCTTGCCCTGCGCGTCAACCTTGGACTGTGCCAGCGCCCAGAACTCCGCTGAGTCCTGAACCGGCACGCCTTCGGTGATGACAACAACCAGCGGAACGCCGGCTTCGATGGCCTCAACGACGGCGTCCTTGGTGAATGCCGGGGGGACGAACACGATCGAAACGTCGGCGCCAGTCTTGGCAACAGCTTCGCTGACAGTCCCGAACACGGGTAGGACGACGTCGCCGTGGGTGACCTCGGTGCCGGCCTTGCGTGCGTTCACGCCACCGACGACCTGCGTACCAGCCTTGAGCATCAGAGCAGTGTGCTTGGTGCCTTCGCCGCCGGTGATGCCCTGGACGATGACCTTTGAGTCTTTGTTCAAGAAGATAGACATAAGTTTTCTAAACCTCTACTTCGAAGCGTTGGCGAGCTCGGCGGCCTTGTTGGCGCCCTCGTCCATCGTGGCGGCCAGGGTGACCAACGGGTGGTTGGCTTCATTGAGGATGCGGCGGCCCTCTTCAACGTTGTTGCCGTCGAGGCGAACTACCAGCGGCTTGTTCGCTGCTGTGCCCAGCGTTGCCAGTGCACCAACGATGCCCTTGGCGACTGCGTCACACGCGGTGATTCCACCGAAGACGTTGACGAAAACACTCTTGACCTGGGGGTCATTCAAGATGACGTCCAGTCCGTTGGCCATGACCTCAGCTGAGGCTCCACCGCCAATGTCCAAGAAGTTGGCGGGCTTAACGCCGCCATGATTTTCGCCAGCGTAGGCCACAACGTCCAAAGTGGACATAACCAGCCCTGCACCGTTGCCGATGACGCCAACTTCGCCGTCGAGCTTGACGTAGTTCAGGCCAGCGGCCTTCGCCTTAGCTTCAAGCGGGTCCGCTGCGGCGGCATCTTCTAGTTCCAGGTGGCCGGGGTGGCGGAAGTCAGCGTTCTCATCGATGGAGACTTTGCCGTCCAGTGCAACGATGTCGCCTGCTCCGGTGAGAACCAGCGGGTTAACCTCAACCAGAGTGGCGTCCTCTTTCTTGAAGACGTCCCACAGCTTGATGATGGCCGCTGCAACCTTCGGTGCAAGTTCGGCGTTGAAGCCTGCTGCGGCGACGATCTCGTCAGCCTTCGCCACATCGATGCCAACGGCGGGGTCGACGGCGACCCTGGCCAGAGCGTCTGGACGCTCCACTGCCAAGACCTCAATCTCCACGCCACCTTCCACCGAGCACATGGCCAAGTAGTTACGGTTTGCACGGTCCAACAACACGGAGAAGTAGAACTCCTCAGCGATGTCGGCACCTTGGGCGATCATGACCGTGTTAACGGTGTGGCCCTTGATGTCCATGCCAAGAATGGCGGAGGCATGCTCGAACGCTTCATCAGCGGTCTTGGCTACCTTAACGCCACCGGCCTTACCTCGGCCACCGACCTTCACCTGTGCTTTGACGACTGTGACGCCGCCAATCTTCTCGGCTGCTGCCTTTGCTTCTTCAGGGGTGTGCGCCACGATGCCGGCCAACACGGGAACGCCGTGAGCCTCAAACATGTCGCGCGCCTGGTATTCAAACAGGTCCACGGGTTTGTGTCCTTCTACGTCGAAGTAGTGATTTTGAGGGGCAAAACCCCTTTTCACACACTACCGCCTTGCACTAAAAGCACATACTTGGCCCGTGCACCACAGTGTTAAGGGTTATTCCTCTCACATTGGCGGCCCGCAGAAAACCTCTCAAGTAGCTGTTTCACCATGAATGGCTGACCGCTGAGCCTAACCGGTTTTGGTAGCTGCGCCTGAGGCCGGAGTTGTTGTGGCGGGAGCCGTAGCGGCAGGTGTTGTTGGGCTTTCGTGGCCGGGTCCGAAGAGCTCATATTTGTCTGCCGAGACGAAAAAGCCAAGCCCGTTAGAGAGGTTCGCGCAAGCAACGCCGTCGTCCATGGGGGCACAGCGGTAGCCTTGGGCTTCCTTGGCATGACCTTGACTCAACACCGGGATTCGGGACATGTTCTCGCTGACTGTGCCCGCTGTTCCGAACGCAGCCTCCACCGCTGTGACACCGGCCCGGCAGCCGCCGTAGCTCACGGCGTCAGGCATGAGCAGCGCTGTGCCACCCAGATAACCCACGTGGGTTCCTGCGCAAGTACCCTTCACGGTCGCCGGATCCGGGGCCGGGTAGTTGGCGAGTTCGCAGTTCACCACCGGAACTATGGGACTCGTTTCATTCGCTGAATCCGTGTAATTATTGGGTTCCCACGGCTGGTTGAGATTCCCGGCCCGAGAGGAAGTGAAGACGCAGGCAATGTTGCGTGAATCCGTAATAAACGCTGGCAGTTCTGCCCCCCCAGCATCTTCCGTGGCTTGGTCAACAGCCATCGCTTTGAGCCTGTCTACATAGCTCAAGGGTCCTTTTGCCGTGACCGTGGGCTGGGCAGGTGGGCCTGTGGGGATCGTGATGCAACCCACGAGGCCGGTTCCGACAGCAGCCGCCAGCACGATGAGCGTTGCTGCACGCATGAGTGACCCAGGGCCGTTTGAGGCACGCTTAGCGCCCGCAACGTGCCGCACGGTGGGCCGAGGAGAAAGTGCCATGGAATAAGTTTGCCGTATAGCCTGCCGCCGACCCAACTAGGGCCCTGCCCTGGCACGTCCTGGACCGCGCTAGCGCTGCTCTGGCACGTCCTGCCATGCATTGAAACGGCACGCCGCCATCTGACAATGACTTGTTCCATTCGATAGCCATTGGTACTCTAAGGCAATGCCCAGACTCTTGCACGTCTCCGTAATCGCACTTGCCGCTTCTCTTGCACTCGCGGGGTGTTCATCCACTACCTCCGCCAGTTCCTCACAGACTTCCTCCACTGTGGCGCAGGCCTCCGAGTCCAGTGGCGCCCGGTCCGTGGAATCCAACAATCCGCAGGCCTCCGATCCTGGAGCCGCACCGGCTTCGGGAGATAAAATAACCGGTTCCGGATACAGCATCGTGGTCCCCGAGGGCTGGACCAAACCAGACCAGGACCCGGCCCAGCAGGGACTGGACGTAGTGGTGGTGAACCGAAACGACACCGACGGGTTTGCCGATAACGTCAATGTTTTGCTCTCACCAGCGGGGAAAGTTACACCTGAGCAGGTCGAGTCCCAAGGCGTCAAAGAAATCAAGGACGCCGGAGCCACAGACGTGGTAATTCGCCCTCGCACCACTGTGGCCGGGTCCGAGTCCGCCCATCTTTCCGCCATGTTTTCCCATAGCGGAGCCAAATATCAGATCGAGCAGTTTTATCAGACACACGGCGAGCAAACATTCATCACGACGTTCTCTTTCAGCACCACCGTCTCCCAAGCCGACCGTGATGCCCTCTGCGACTCCGTGCTGAAAACGTGGTCGTGGGCCTAAGCGCCCGCTGGGCTCTTACCCCACTGCAGCCCAGACTGCTGTGAACGTCAGGAATCCAGCTTCGTGACCGGCGCATAGCGCAGCAACAGACGCTTTTCGCCAATCTCGAAGCGCACCTTTGCCACCGTCTTGTCCCCCGCCCCCTGGATCTCCAGCACAGTGCCGTCGCCAAACGACGTATGGTTGACGCGCTCACCCACACTGACGGAAATCACTTCCTTTTGCGGCTGCACGCGGCCTGCAGCGGTGCGCGCTGAGATACTCGGCGGCAGGTGACCGGTGTCCCGTCCGCCTACAGCAGTGCCCGCTCCCCATGACGAGCCAGAGTATCGGCTCGTGCCGAAGCCACCTCCCATGGTTGGCGCTATGCGCGCTGTGCCCTCACGTTTCCAGTCGATCAATTCAACGGGGATCTCATCGATGAACTGGCTGGCGGGGTTATATTGGCTCTGTCCCCACAAACTGCGCACCTCGGAGCGGGTCAAATAGAGCCGTTTACGGGCCCTAGTCAGTCCAACATAGGCAAGCCGGCGTTCCTCAGCGAGTTCCTTGGGGTCGGTAGCGGAGCGCGAATGCGGGAACAATCCGTGCTCCATGCCAGTGAGGAAAACGACAGGAAATTCCAAGCCTTTGGCAGTGTGCAGCGTCATCAAGGTGACAACGCCTAAACGCTTTGCCTCGGCTACCGCGGCCGCGGCGTCGGCCTGTGAGCCGCCCGGGGCGTCTGGGATCTGGTCGGCATCAGCCACCAGAGAGACCTGCTCCAAGAAAGCAGCGAGGGTGCCTCCAGGGTTTTCGTCCGGCCCTACAGGATTTTCCTTCTCAAATTCCCGCACGACGGCGAGCAGTTCTGCCAGGTTTTCCACCCTGGACTCATCTTGGGGGTCAGTGGAAGAACGCAGCGTTTGCAGATACCCGCTCTGCTCCAACACTGCTTCCAACACCGTGGCCGGGCCCGAGCTTGCAGCCACCTCACCCAGATCTGCCATCATCTTGGCAAAAGTATTCACCGCATTCAGAGAACGGGAAGCGATTCCCGGAGCTTGATCAGCACGGTTCAGGGCCGTAAAGAAGGAGATCCGTTCGCGGTCGGCCAGTGCTGCCACGGCCCCTTCGGCACGGTCTCCGATACCTCGTTTGGGTTCGTTGAGAATCCTGCGCAAATTGACGTCGTCGTCCGGATTTGCCAAGGCACGCAGGTAGGCAAGCGCATCCTTGATCTCCTTGCGCTCGTAAAAGCGCGTACCGCCCACCACTCGGTACGGAAGACCAACGCGGACCAGAATGTCCTCTATGGCACGTGACTGCGCATTGGTGCGGTAGAAAATGGCGACGTCGCCTGGACGCAGATCACTCTCATCCGCAAGTCGGTCAATTTCCTTGGCAATGAAGCGGGCTTCATCATGCTCGGATTCGGCAACGTATCCAACAATTTTTTCCCCATCGCCCTCCGCCGTCCACAGCCGCTTTTCCCGACGGTTGGGATTGCGGGAGATCACAGCATTGGCCGCACTGAGAATGTTCTGAGTCGAACGGTAGTTTTGTTCTAGCTTGATAGTGGCCGCGGAGGGATAATCCTTTTCAAACTCCACAATGTTGCGGATATCCGCACCACGGAACGCGTAGATGGACTGGTCGGAGTCACCGACGACTGTCAGTTCGCCCGGCTCAAGGGGCACGGAACCCTGAAATGGGACCGCTCCCGTTTCTTGTCCCACGATTTCCCGCACCAACGCGTACTGGGCGTGGTTGGTGTCCTGGTATTCGTCCACCAAAACGTGGCGGAAGCGGCGCCGGTAGGAATCGGCCACGCCGGGGAACGCCCGGAACATATAAACCACCTGGGCGATGAGGTCATCGAAGTCCATGGCGTTAGCCTGGCGCAAACGTTGCGCATACCCCTTATAGACCTCGGCTACCGCCGCTTCGAACGGTTCGTTAAAGTTGGTCTTGAGGGAGTTCTCGTCATCGTCGATCAACTCATTCTTCAACGCCGAAATCTTATGCATGAGCGCCTTGGGGGCAAACTTCTTCGGGTCAAGATCCAAGCCCTTGGCCACTAGCGTGATCAGACGCAATGAATCAGCGGAATCATAGATGGAAAAGTTGGAGTTCAGGCCGATCGTTTTGGCCTCGCGGCGCAGGATCCTCACACAGGAGGAGTGAAACGTGGAAATCCACATCGTCTTGGCTGGCTCGCCAATGAGCCCGGTGATGCGCTCACGCATTTCCGCGGCAGCCTTGTTGGTGAATGTGATAGCTAGAATCTGGCCCGGATGGGCGCGTCCTGTAGCCAGCAGATAGGCGATTCTGTGGCTGAGGACACGTGTTTTTCCGGAGCCAGCTCCAGCAATTATCAACAGCGGGGACCCGGCATGGACCACTGCGGCTTCCTGCTGCGGATTCATCCCTTCCAGCAGTGAAGCGGGTGCAGGCCAACGGCTGCTAAGCGTCGCGGCGGGGGCTCCGGTGCTGTTCCCGCCGGCCTGCCGCAAACTGCTCGCGCCGACCACCCCGTCAGCAACAGAAACGTGCTCACCGTCTGGTGCAACCTCTCCGAATTCTGGCGCGTCAGCTCCAGGGTCATCGTGGTCGGAGTGTTCCCACAGCGGAATTGCGGCAGGGAGGCTGGCGGCAGTATGCGCTGTGGGCTTTTTGGCGTAGGGGTCAAACAACATGTCCATGGTGCCACCAAGTCTAGTTGGCCACGGCTCTAGCCCGAAGTTTCACTCGCCCGCTTGTGGATAACGCGCGCCCCTTCCCGGGTATCCACTCAATGTGGGTCGACGGTGGTTCCAGCCGCCAAAGCCGCCATGATGGCTGCCACAGCTTCCGCCGGTCCGGCAACAAACCAGTCAAGACCGTTGACCCGCACGACGCCGGTCTCCCCACCTGCCGCACGCACGATCGCTTTGCCGGGCAGCCAGTCCCACGCCGGGCAGCTGTGCTGGAACCACACACCCAGCTCTCCCTGCGCCACACGAGCAAGATCGCAGGAGCCAGAGCCGAGCATGCGCAGTGTGGCGGGCAGCTGTGCGGCATTGCGCCAGGGGGTCCCGGCCTTTTCCCCGGCAAACCAGGTGGGGTGAAGATACGTCCCGGCTGATAGCTGGCCGATCTCAGCACGCGGGTCAACACCGACCGGCATGCCATTGAGTGTTGTTTTTTGGCTGCTCCCCCCGAGCCATAATTTGTCTTCTTGGGGCTGGTAAATGGCACCAATGAGCGGTTCGTCGTCCCACAGCGCTGCGGTGCCATCTGATGTTGCGGAACTGACGGCGTCGTCCGGCGTGGCAGGGCATAGGGCCAACGCTGAACACCAGTAAGTGGAGCCGCTGAAGAAATTGTAGGTGCCGTCCACGGGGTCGATCACCCACGTCCGACCACTGGTTCCCGTGTATCCCCCACCCTCCTCACCAACTATTGAGTCATCTGGGCGGAAGCGTCGCAGTTGTTCAAAAACGTAGAGTTCCGCGGAAAGATCGGCGGCGGTCACGATGTCGGAGACACTATTTTTCTCCGTGGCGCTTTCGCGCAGCGCCTGCGTATCCTGAGAGCGCATGGTCAGAGCCAGGTTGCCGGCATTGTGGACAAGAAGTGCGGCGAGGTCCGCGTCACTCAAAGTGGAGCTGAGAATTGTGGCCATGCAACCAGACTAGTGCGGGTCGGCGGCCGTTCTCCGTCATAATGGGAACATGGCTAAAACTCCCGCCCAACGCGCCGCCAAATATGGCCAGCAGGCTACCCCGCCAAGCAAACCGGTCATCAACGCGAGTACTGCGCGTTCCCCTCAAAAGGCGCAGGGCAATGCAAATCTGATCCTCATTGCCGGTTCCGTGGCGAGCTTGTTCCTGTTTTGGTACTTCCACATTTTGACCCTGAACCAGATGACCGAATTATCTGGCGGGCTGGCCATGCCTGATTCCATGGTTTTTGGCTTTGATTTGGCTCATATTCAGGCGCTGAGGGATGCCTTGAATTCGGATGCCTTAGGTCAGCTGCAATTTGTCCACAAGACTGCCGGGATGCTCTTTCCCCTGGTATTTGGTCTCACCGCCATGACCATGATTGCCATGAATGTCGCCAAAAAGTGGTTGCGCTGGTTCCTGTGGGCCATCCCGATCCTGTTTGCCGGCATCCAGATTTGGGCCAACATCAGTATTGACAACATGCTCGGTGCCCAGAAGCTGGACGCCGGGACGGTCACCGTAGCTTCGACTCTGGTCACGGCTTCGTGGTTCTTGTTGATCGCAAGCCTGCTCGCGCTTGGCGTGGCACTGTTCCTGGGCCGCAAACCCAAAGTGATTGCGGCTGCCCCCATCAATTAGTCCCCCACAGCTTCCGGTTTTTTCTTGATTGTGGCTTCCGCTAGGCTGGATGATGCGCCTCTGTAGTCCAATGGATAAGACGGCCCTCTCCTAAAGGGCAAATCCGGGTTCGATCCCCGGCGGGGGCACTTTGTTTTTTCATTCCGGTCTGCGACTGAAGCCGCTTGCAGGCCTTCTTCGTGGACGAGGGCCATCGAATGAGTACTGGCTCAGCGCGGCGTGGTGTGGCGGTTTCCGTCACGGCCTCAGCACTGTTCGCCGTGATCTTCCTCATTGCCGGTTCACTCTCTGACTGGGGCTCCGAAGAAATATTTGGCTGGCGGGTCGTTTTGACCTTGGGCACGCTTGCCCTCATTCTGCCTTTTGTTCCATGGGGCCGGGCTGAGGTTAGGACGCTACTTTCTAGGGTTCGCTTCCGGCCCACGCTGATCCTGCCCGGTATCTGTGCTGCCGGCATCGTCGGGGTGCAGCTATGGCTTTTTATGTGGGCACCACTGCATGCGATGGCGATGTCCGTAGCGTTTGGCTACTTCCTACTGCCGCTCACCATGGTGATCGCAGGGCGGTTCTTCTTCGCGGACCGGCTCAGCCCTTTACGCAAGTTGGCCGTCGCAGCTGCCGCTTTGGGCGTTCTCCATCAGGCAGTCTCTGGCGGAGGGCTCGCGTGGCCTACCCTTGTGGTCTGCTTGGGCTATCCCGTGTATTTTGTTTTACGCCGCAAATACGGCTTTGACAACTTGGGCGCTTTTGCCGTCGAGCTACTGCTTCTGCTTCCCGTGGGAATCTTCTACATTCTCAGTGGACCGCACGGTATCTCCGGCAACGCAGCCGCCACCGGATGGGTCGGCGCTATAGCCATTGGCATACTGGGCGGCTTAGCTATGGTGCTTTACCTCTTGGCCAGCAAATGGCTGCCTTTATCATTATTTGGGCTGCTCAGTTATGTGGAGCCGCTGCTGCTGGTAGGAGTTTCAGTCCTGCTCGGGGAGACGCTGGGCTGGTCAGCGCTGCTCACTTACGGGCCGATTCTCTTAGCGCTAATCTTCTTGGGGGTGGACAGCCGCCGTGCCCCGCGTTTGCGCCGGCCACGCTGACCCGGGCCGCTACCCGTTCTCCGGCAATTCGGCATCCACGACGGCGGCAACAGCTTGGGCGAACTGGGTGTCATGCAACTCGGCGTATCGACCACCCTTGCCTATGAGTTGATCGTGAGTTCCCCGTTCTACAATCTGGCCCGCCTCAACCACCAGGATCAAATCAGCTGAACGGATGGTGGAAAGCCTGTGGGCAATCACCACAGCAGTTCTCCCCGCCAACGCTTCACCCAAGGCTGCCTGAACGGCGGCCTCATTCGTAGAGTCCAGTGCAGCCGTGGCCTCATCCAAAATAACAACCGCGGGTTGGACCAGTAGCAATCGCGCAATGGTCAGGCGCTGACGTTCCCCGCCGGAGAGCCGGTAACCGCGTTCGCCCACCACGGTGTCCAGGCCGTCCGGTAAGGCCAGAGCGAAGTCTTCAAGCCGGGCACGGTGCAGCACATCCCAAATCTGAGCATCCGTGGCATCCGGCTTGGCTAAGCGCAGATTGGATCGGATGGACTCATGGAACAGGTGCCCGTCCTGCGTCACCATGCCAACCGCGGCACGCAGTCCGTCAAAGGACAGGTCCCGCACGTCGGTTCCGCCAATGCGCACGGCACCGGAATCGACGTCGTACAGGCGAGAGAGCAGCTGGGCGATGGTTGATTTGCCCGCTCCCGAGGATCCTACCAGCGCCACAGTCTGACCTGGTTCGGCCCGGAATGAGATGCCGTGGAGCACTTCCTCCCCGCCACGGGTGTCCAACACGGCAACATCCTCCAGGGACGCCAAGGAGACCTTCTGGGCGGATGGGTAGGCAAAGCGAACATCAGCGAATTCAATACCCACCGGCCCGGGTTGCAGCGGGGTGGTGACGGCTTTCTCGGTGATCAGCGGCTTCAAGTCCAGAATCTCAAATACTCGATCAAAACTGACCAAGGCGCTCATGATGTCCACGCGGGCGTTCGCTAACGCCGTCAGAGGTGCGTACAGGCGCGTCAACAGCAGAGCCAGGACGACGACGTCGCCGGCGTTTAGTGCGCCGCCGATCGCCAACGTGCCTCCCACCCCGTACACGAGGGCCAGCGCCAAAGCGGAGACCAGCATGAGAGCCGTGAAGAACACGAATTGTAAGATGGCGGCACGCACACCAATTTCACGAACCCTGTCAGCGCGGGCGGCGAACTCACGTGATTCCTCCGCGGGCCGGCCAAACAGTTTCACGAGCGTCGCCCCAGGAGCAGAAAAGCGTTCTGTCATCTGCGTGCTCATATCGGCATTCAGATCCGCACCCTCGCGGCGCAGTCCGGCCAGTCGGGAACCAAAACGGCGGGCTGGGAGCAGGAAGACTGGCAGCAGCACCAGCGCCAGCAAAGTTACTAGCCAGGACGTATTAAGCATGACGATCAATGTCAGGATCAGTTGCACCGAGTTGGAGACAATCCCTGACAACGTCCCAGAAAACGCCTGCTGGGCACCGATGACGTCGTTGTTGAGGCGGCTGACCAGCGCCCCGGTACGGGTGCGCGTAAAGAACGCTATCGGCATCCGCTGGACGTGATCGAACACTGATGTCCGCAGATCCAAAATGACGCCTTCACCCAGATTTGCCGAAATCCAGCGGATCATCAATGACAACCCGGCATCCAGCACCGCCACCACGGCAATGAGCACGGCGAGGCGAACCACCACATCTACGGCAGATTTGGCGACGATCGCGTTAACCACTTGTCCCGCAAGTACCGGCGTGGCAACGGCGAGCGCTGCAGACGCTACAGAGAGCACTACGAACAAGAGCAGTTTGCGGCCGTAGGGCTTGGCAAAAAGTATTGTCCGGCGCACCGTGTCTTTAGAAATCCCGCTATTGGATTTCTCGGACCGCATGGTGCCCCAGAGCGAGCTCCAAGCGGCGCCTTCCATACTCATATGTGTGATCCTTCAATTGTGTTGAGCCAAGCCATCAGCTTAAGCCCCTAGGCGCTCTGGGATATTCCCGCGCTCCTCTGACGGCTTCCATGCGCTCCCCAGCCAGCGTCCTTAGATGGCGCAGTTCTCAGACTGCGCTGCGGGGTTCCATGAATGCTGCCCGAGGCAGAATCTGAGGAGATTAATCTAGCGTTCGCTACATCAATCCCAACCGTCATCTCGGTGTCCTTATCCAACGAGTGCCGGACTACTTGCTCACAGCCAGTTGCTGGACCCTAGAGTGGTCAGCACCATTTCACTCACCCGCGATGCTTGTGTTGGTCTTTTCTGCACTGTTAACAGTCGTGGTCGCGAAGGACGAACACCTGGTGGTCTCGTCTGCTCTGTCTACGGGATGTTCGATGCCTGGGAACTCCAAAGTAGCGAGCTCAGCTTAGGAAGCAGTCGGCTGGTTCAGCGTTGGCGACGGAGAATCATTCTCCGAAGCAGTGTGAGAGAACTTCATTGCACGTGCGGGCATTAAGCTCGAGAACGCACAGGGAATGACTCCCGCAAGGAACACCGAACGGTTGCTTACCAGTCGAGGGGACTACGACGGTTGGGTGCACCATCTCGGCGTCTGGAAAGCTCAGGGTTTCCTTTGACTGCAATGGACCACGCACCAAGAGCAAATGCTGCAGCGGCCAGGGCATCAAAGGAAACCTTATCGGTGCCCGCCCCCATCACAACATCGAATATTCCAATAATCACAAATGTCACTGCCACGACGGCCACGCACGAGGAGAATATCAACGCCCACCGGGGGATATTTCGAAATTCCTTCACTGCCGCCAACTCCTTGAGACGAGGGAGAATTTAGTGATCTATTTCATACTCTAACAGCTTCAGCTTAATTGAGCCCCTATTATTCCGGGAACTCATGGAGATCTCTTACTGTCATGCTGTTCGGCATAGAGGCGCCCTTCAGCAAAAAAAACGCCGCCACAAGGCCATAGCATCCACACAACTCACCCGCGCCTATCTCAGTATCACAGTGTGAGTCAAATCTCATCATTGCCATGGATGTAACACGGTGAAATATTCCCTCATGAAACCGCGTTCCACGATGGTAGCGTGGCGGACAAGCCCTCGTGGGGCCCAACGTTTTCGCAGCAATCGAAAAAATTTCACGACAAGGAACACTGAAAATGAATCGTCGCACCTTTGGAATACTCGGCACGCTCGCAGCGGCTTCGATCGCCCTTGCCGCGTGTGGTGGAGCAACAGGCAGCGGCGATTCCTCAGCGGCAGCCGGTGGGGATACCTCGCTTAGCTCGGTGAAATCAGCTGGCCAGATCGTTTTTGCTACAGAGGGCACCTATAAGCCATTCAGCTTTCACCAAGGTGGCGCCGGAGAATTGACCGGATACGACGTCGAGGTTGCCACGGCTGTGGCGAAGAAGCTGGGCGTCAAAGCCAAATTCGAAGAGACCCAGTTCGATTCCATCTTCGCTGGCTTGGAAGCCAAACGCTTTGACGCGATCGCCAACCAGGTCACGATCAATCCCACACGGCAACAAAAATACGATCTCTCCATCCCCTACACAGTCTCCCAGGGCGTCATTATCACCAAGGACGCCAACTCGGACATCAAGTCCTTTGCGGACCTGAAGGACAAAACAACTGCGCAGTCGCTCACAAGCAATTGGTACACGCTTGCCACCGAAAGCGGGGCCAAGGTGGAGAACGTTGAGGGCTGGGCCCAGTCCGTGACCTTGTTGAAGGACGGCCGTGTGGATGCGATCGTGAACGACAAGTTGACCTTCTTGGACTACCAAGTGACCAATCCGAACTCCGGCCTGAAGATCGCAGCCACCACGAAGGACTCCTCAGAGTCTGCTTTTGCCTTCCGGAAAGGCTCCACCGCTCTCACTGACGCCGTCAATACCGCGGTGAAGGATCTTAGCGCTGACGGAACCCTAAGCACGTTGAGTAAAAAGTACTTCGGCGAAGACGTGAGCAAGTAACCACTGGGCTAAGGTTCTCATCATGGGGTTTGACTTGTTTTGGAGTTCGCTGGGTCCGCTACTGCTGGGCGCCATCCAGGGCACCATTCCGCTGGCGTTGTCCTCTTTTATCCTGGGACTGATACTGGCATTGCTCGTTGCCATGCTGCGCATCAGCCGCAATAAGGTAGCCAACGGTGTGGGACAGTTTTATGTCTCGGTCATCCGCGGCACACCACTGCTGGTCCAGCTTTTTGTGATTTTTTATGGGCTCCCGGCCATCGGCGTCAAGCTCGATCCTTGGCCCAGTGCCATCATCGCGTTCTCTTTGAATGTGGGCGGGTATGCGGCCGAAGTCATCCGTGCGGCCATCCTTTCGGTCCCGGCCGGACAGTGGGAGGCCGGGCACATGATCGGCATGTCTCGCAGCCAGACCCTGCTGTGCATCATCTTGCCTCAAGCTGCCCGCGTGTCCGTGCCACCGCTGTCCAACACGTTCATCTCTCTCGTCAAGGACACGTCCCTGGCGTCGCTGATTCTGGTCACGGAAATGTTCCGTGTGGCCCAGCAGGTGGCAGCGTTCAGCCAAGAATTCATGCTCTTGTATTTAGAGGCGGCCCTCATCTACTGGGTGATCTGCCTGGCCCTATCCACGGCGCAGTCACAACTTGAAAAGAGGCTGGACCGCTATGTCGCCCATTGATGCACCCGTCCTTCAGGTTCGCGGCCTGAGTAAATCATTCGGCACCAATCAAGTCCTCCGCGGCATTGACTTGGACGTTCCCCGCGGCAAAGTTGTTGCCCTTATCGGTCCGTCAGGGTCTGGCAAGACCACCATTTTGCGCTCACTCAACGGATTAGAGACGCCCGACGCCGGCTCGGTCACCGTCGGTGCCAGCCACACCACAGCGGATGGTTCCGCTGGCAAGGACGAGCCCTCCGGCGTCGAACATAACCTTCCGCCGCTAACTCTGGACTTCAGCGCCACCGTGAGTCCGCGGGAAGTTGCGGCCCTGCGTGATCGCAGCGCCATGGTGTTCCAACATTACAATCTGTTCCCCCACATGAGTGTGCTGCAAAACGTGATTGAAGGACCCATCCGCGTTCAGAAGCGCCCGCGCGCGAAAGTCATTGCGGAGGCAGAACGCCTGCTGGATCGGGTGGGGTTGTTGGAGAAAAAAGACGCTCACCCTTTCGAGCTCTCCGGCGGCCAACAACAACGTGTGGGCATTGTCAGGGCGCTGGCCTTGAAGCCGCAGTTGCTGCTCTTTGACGAACCCACCTCAGCGCTGGATCCGGAGCTGGTGGACGATGTCTTAGCTGTCATCAAAGAACTAGCCGACGAAGGCTGGACCATGGTGATCGTGACTCACGAGCTTGCGTTCGCCCGGCAGACAGCTGATGAGGTGGTCTTCATGGCCGACGGCGTCGTGGTGGAACGCGGGCCCGCCAGCCAGGTACTGCGCGAACCCAAGGAAGAACGCACCCAACAGTTTGTGCGTCGTCTCCTGCATGAGCTCTGAGGCACCACTCTTTTTTGCGCTGTTAGCTTCCATGCGCGCGGTGAGGGGTGTGCGGCTAGTTGGCCCGACAAGCATGGGTAGCCGTGCCCATCGCCGAAAGTCTGAAAGTGGCATAGCTTTATCCCCAGTAGACCGTTTACCCGCCATCGTGGGAATCCAGTAATTCACCGAGGAGACATCACATGCCTGAAGCCGCCACCCGGCCCATCATTTTGCGCCGGCTCCAGCTCAGCACCGCAGCGTGGCGGGTACTCAGTGAAACCGCCGCTGACGCCCTGGACCTGACCCCCGCAACTGACGACATAGGTGCTCCCACGCCCCTCGATGCGCAATCCAGCTCTGCGGCCTGGGCCGAACTGGCAACTCTGGGACTATCCCCCCAGGTCGGCGAGGTGCAGCGGGCTTGGATGGGCGCCGTCGCACTTCTTCTGAGTGCACCCATAACGATCACGGCCCGTGCCACTTATGCCGGCGTTAGCACCACCAGTGTGATGGGTGTGCGCGGTGGGCGCGGGCTAGCTGTGCATCAGCGCCATCTTTGCGAGTCAACAAGCTCCGGGACCACGCTCACCGGAAGTGAAGACAGCGTGGAAGTGACACTTTTTGACGAGGAAAATCTGTGGGGCGCCATGGAGCGGCTGCTACCACCCCTGTCATCCGTACGTGCCCCGGCCAAGGCCGCGCCACTAAATGTTGACCAAGTTAATGGTGGTGATGAGAGCCTCTGGCCGGTTCACGCCCCTGATGGGACGGCCGGAGATCTAGCCGGTGCGCTTCCCGTTGGTGCGCTTCCCGAGCCGCTAGCAAGTCTGGCCGCCGGGGAAGATTCCAACGTGACACTGACCGTCCAGTCCACCGCTGAGGGACATCCACCACGAATGTGGGCAGGCATGTGGTCGGTCAAGGACGAGCATCTATATTCGGTGCGGACCCACAATACTGCCGTTTCACCCCAGCTGGCCATCACAGAGGTGCCCCCCGGACACATCGCCCATGAACTCATCTTTGCAGTCGTGGGCGCCCATGACGCACTAACGAATGTGCAGGCAAAAGCATGACCGGGACCATGTGGGGATTGGACCCGCAGCAGTGCCGCGAGTTGGTAAAACTCCTCAAAGACTCGGCTAAACGCTTAGACCACGCCAGCAGCCAGCTCAACCAGGCAGTCTCGCGGACCAGCTGGCAAGGACCCGACAGCGGTCGCTTCCGGGCCCAATGGCCGGGACAGCGCTCACAGCTGCTCCGCACCGCCAATGCCCTCGAAGACGTAGCCACCGTAGTGCTACGCAACATTGCCGAACAAGAACGTGCCAGTTCCGTCGACGGCGGTAGCCCCCTGGATCGGCTGATCGGGGACGCCAAAAATCTCTGGGACGACTTCACCGGCGGTGTCGGTGACGTAATCGGCGGCGTCAAGGACGCTGTTGGAAAGGGTGCGGACCAGGTCAAGGACGGACTTGACTGGCTGGTGGGGACTATCGGCCACAGCGCCGGCAACCTCTTCAACGCCTCGGGAAATCTCCTCTCCCAACTGGGCCATTTAGGCATGACCGGCCTTCAGTCACTGATAGGCAATCCGCCCTCCATTTCCGGATTTGTTTCTCAGCTTGCCCTCACCTTGGGGAGCGGGGCAAATCTAGCCGTAGTTTTGGGCACGGGGGGGATGATCAACCCGCACTGGTTCGACGACGGCACTCCTTATGCCGGAAACCCGATTCCGGTTGAGAATGATTCCGCCCGGCCGGTGCAACTACCAACATCAGCAAGCTCAATCTTCTCCGGGGTTGAAGATGCGTATCAAATGGGGCACTTGCCAGGTACCGAGGACGGCGATATTCGAATCCTCAAGGTAGATCAAGGAGACGGTACCTATGCGTACATTGTGAACATCCCAGGCACGGAAACCTGGGGCGTAGACGGTAGCGGACAGGCTCGGGATCTCACCAGCAACTTGAGGTTGATGGCCGGCCAGTCCACCTCTGCCAGCCAGGACGTCATTTTGGCAATGCAGAAGGCAGGTATCCCAGCGGATGCGCCCGTCATGCTCACCGGGCACAGCCAAGGTGGAATGATTGCCGCTCAGCTGGCGTCAGATCCTTCATTCAACAGCCATTTCAACGTCACCAATGTGATGACGGTTGGATCCCCCATTGATATCAATTCCATCGATCCCAGTATCAATGTGCTGGCGGCGCAACATCAGCACGACATTGTTCCTCGATTAGATCTAGGCGGGACAAACACCTGGGGAGGGCAAGCTGAACACCCCAGCAACGTTTCAGTGGTCACCATGGATGATCCTTATCGAGCCCCGACAGGGAAAATCGACTCACTCATTCCAGATTTTGCCAAGAACCACGAAACCGGACCCTATATCCATGACCTTGCGGACACCGGTAAGTACCCTGCCGTCGGAGCCTATGAACAAGATCCGTCCATGCAAGTATTCCTCAGCGATGACCCGTCCAAGGTCAGTGCCGTGGACATCCCCGTGGGTCGGAGGTAGCCCCGGATGCGCACGTTGACCCGCAGACTGAGTATGGTTCTTCTCATGGGATTATTTGCATCACTTCTAGGCGGTTGCGGCAGCAGCTTCAACAGCGAAAAATTTCTCAAGGGCATAGACACTGCCCTTGGCAACGTCCCCGGAGTGGTGTCCACGTCAAATAATTACTACAACACCGCCGGCATGAGCACCAGCATTAGCATTCGGATCACTGCCGCCGCGGATGCGGATCTGGAAAAGGTCATGGCAGAATCACTCCGCGCGTTCGCAGATGCTTCGGCCGACGTAGATGCCACCACCTCCGTTGCCTACTATGTGTTCAACGAAGGTGCCGAGAAAACCGGTATCCGGCCCACCGCCGTCGGACTCGCCGTGACTCCTACCGTGGGCCAAATTCGTCAATATGCCGGCGTGAAGTAGCCCCCCTCCCCCCAACGCTCGGTTACAACCGGGGCACTTCCCCCCAACGCTTCCGCATTTTCCGAGCGCCGAAGGTTCGCGGGCATTGCAATCCTTAGGTTTGCGGGACCAATGCACCGATGAGACCAAAGAGGTCTTTGGGGTCCTCCGGGTTGGCCACAAGATCAATCTCATCGTAGAAGTTAGTACCATCCACGGCGTCGCGCACGTATCGAAGTGCTGAGAAGTCCTCAATGGCGAAGCCCACGGAGTCAAAGATGGTGACTTGGTTCTTAGCTGTCCGTCCGGGAGCTGCGGAGGTAAGCACAGTCCAGAACTCCGTGACGGGAAAGTCAGCTGGCATCTGCTGGATCTCTCCCTCAATACGAGTCTGAGGTTCAAATTCAACGAAGACGCGCCCGCGCTCAAGGATTACCGGGTCCAGTTCTGTCTTACCGGGGCAGTCGCCGCCCATGGCATTGATGTGCATGCCAGGTTCCACCATGTCCGCAGTAAGGACGTCCGCGTTCGCTTTATCTGCTGTGCATGTGGTGACAATATCGGTTCCCCGCACCGCGTCCCGTGCGCTGCTAGCTACCCTGATCTCGAATCCCAGTGGCGCCATATTCCTTACGAATTTCTCCATGGCCTCCGGGTCCGTATCCCACACGGTCAGCCGCTCAATTCCCAGGACACTGCGGAAAGCGAGTGCTTGAAATTCTGACTGGCTACCGGCGCCAATGAGCGCCAACGTCTTCGAGTCTGGGCGGGCAAGCTTCTTCGCCACCATGGCTGAAGTGGCGGCTGTACGGAACGCCGTCAACAGCGTCATCTCAGACATGAAGGTGGGGTAGCCGTTATGGACGTCGGCCAGCGCACCAAAGGCTGTCACCGTCTGAAAGCCTCGCGCAGGATTCGACGGGTGCCCATTGACGTATTTGAAGCCGTAAGTGTCACGGTCGCTAGCCGGCATCAGCTCAATGACCCCAAAAGGCGTGTGGCTGGCGACGCGGGGCTTCTTATCGAACTCCTCCCAGCGGCGGAAGTCGTCTTCCACATATCCGGCCATCTCGGCAAGGATATTTTCCGGCCCGCGAGTCGCTGCCCACCTAGCCATATTTCTGACATCCACAAAGCGCGTCATTACGTTCCTTTCAATCACACTGGTGATTTCACTGTACGGAATGACGATCTGCATAATCAATACACAAATTAGACACATATCGTATAGTTACTACTCAGAACACACCGTCGCGGCGTACATTGTGTACATGCAAAGCCTTGATGATCTGGATCGCCGTCTCATTTCCGCACTGCGCGAAAACGGTCGTGAGCCTGTGGCCAGCTTGGCCCGGCTCCTTGATGTCTCCCGCGCTACCGTCAACAGCAGGTTGGAGCGCCTTATGGCTTCCGGCACCGTGGTGGGTTTTTCGGTGCGCGTGCGTGATGAAACTGACCCATTGGCGATCCGTGCCATCTCTCTGCTGGAAGTCCAGGGCCAGGCCACCAAACACGTCATACGTGAGCTCAAAGGGCTGCCGGAGATTCGAGCCCTGCACACCACCAATGGCGCATGGGATCTGGTCGCAGAGCTGGGTATGGAGAACCTCGCGGAATTTGACCAAGTGCTCGGCACAATCCGTTCTATTAAGGGTATCGAAAACAGCGAGACGAGCCTGTTGCTCAGCTCCGTGCTCCGGTAATCACTTGCACTCCGACAACCTCGGATCTAACCGAGCGTCGAAGGAAACAGCCCCTAATCTAACCGAGCGTCGGGAAAAACAGCCCCTAATCTAACCGAGCGTCGGGAAAAACAGCCCCGAAAGTAACCGAGCGTCGGAGGTGGGTTACTTCCAAGGCAAAGCGAAGGCCTGCAGACTCTCGCCCATTTTCGCTCCGTGCGGCGGCACCACCATGACGCCGTCGGCTGCTGCCAGTCCCCTCATCATGGCCGAGTCAGTGAATGCGCACGGCGAAGCCAGCCCGTACACCAGCCGGTAGGGCATCAGCCGTGTGGGCCCTGCGGACTCTTTGATGGGCGAGCCGCACGGCACTTCAAAGGTAGCTGGCATCGCAAGGCTGCCCAGTCTCGCCAACAATGGCGCGCCGAGCGTCAGCAGGCCGATCATGGCTGCCAACGGATTGCCTGGCAGCCCCACAAGGAACCTCCCATCAGGGAATTCGGCTAAAAGGCTCGGGTGTCCCGGACGCATGGCGATGTTTGCCACATGCATCTTCGCCCCCATTTGTGTAATCGCCGCCCTCAGGAAGTCTGCGCTGGAACGCCCTGTCGCACCCGTTGTGACAATGACATCGGCCGGATTGTCTTCGTTGTCCGCCAGCGCCTCGAGCATCGATTCCAAGTTGTCGCTCGCACGGCGAAGCCCCACCACGGAACCTCCCAGCGCCTCCACGACTCCCCCTAACTGGGGGGTGAAGGCATCCCGGACGAACCCGGGAGCTGGAATACCCGCCGCCACCACCTCGTCACCGGTGAACACGAGCTGGACGGAGGGCCTGCCGAGAACGTCTAGCGCGTCGAGACCACCGAGCGCCGCCAAGGCAATATGGGCCGGGTTGAGAGTCGTTCCGGCCTTGATCAGCAGGTCTAAACTGCGAGCCTCCTGACCAGCCGGGCGAATATGCTGTCCATTTTTGGGTTCGCCCGGGCGCGCTCCGCCACCGAGCACCAGAATTGGAAGTCCTTCTTCGTCAGTGGAGAGACTCCCAGACTCGCTACGCAGAACGGCCTTTGCCCCGTGGGGAAGGAGCCCGCCGGTGACGATCGGTGCAGCCTGGCCTGGGCTGAGGCGGCTGCCCCGCTCAGCCAAGATCCAGGGAGGACTGCCCGCGACAGCCCACCCGTCCATAGCCGAGGACGCATAGTGCGGCATATCGTGCACGGCACAGACGTCCACGCCCAGTATGTACCCGGTGGCGCTTGCCAGTGCTACACCGCGAGAGGGCAGCGGTTCAGCCACCTCATACGCTTTGGCACGTGCTTCTTCCCACGTCGGCGCAAGCTCATGCGAGTGCCCATGGGCTACATCGTCCGTTCCACGCGTCGGCATGGCGGGAGGCCCCAACACCATGAGCTGCTACCTAGCGGACTGTGTTGCCGCGTCGGATTCGTCCTGTGAGGACCGCGCCAACTTCTTAGCCAGCTCAAGTGCGGAGTCCATGGCGGCCTTCTCCCCTGCCTGACCGGATCCAACGGCCAACCCCGCCGCCAGGCCAGCAACGAAGGTGGTCAAAGGAGCGGCCGGGCGTACCACAGAGTGTGCGGCCACTCCCGCTAGATTCAAGACGGCATGCAGATCAATCTCAATGTCGGAAATTTCAAAGGCGGCCTGCAATTTCGCCAACCATGCTTCCAAGACCTCGTCGTTGTTCTCCATGTGCCAGCCTTTCTTTTCTAGCACGGACGTTCCAAATACCGGTATTATCACTGCGGTGCAGGAATTCCGTGGCGCCGTGCATCATCCCATGTATCAATGTCCGCGCTCAGTCCCGCGGGCACAATGCATTCTTTAGTCTTCACATTAGCAAGCAGCGAGAAAACGGACGCATTTACCAGCATTCCAGCGGACCGCGCCGCGTCCACAGCCTCCTGGAGTGCACCTAGGGAGTAGATGCCAGCCAGGGGCTGCTTGCGTCCATCATCTTCAACCATGACACCCACGTCCGGATCGCAACCATCCAGTGCTACCACGAGCGCCTCTGCCAGGGCGGCCGCACCGATCATGTCGCACGCCAAAACCAGCACATACGCGAAGTCTCGCTCGTCCCCAGCCTCCAGCCCGGCCAAGCCAGCAGCAATACCCGCAGCCGGTCCGCCAAATGGCGGGTCTTCCTGAACCAGGACCACATCCTGAGCAGCCTCACCAAGCCATCGCGCAGCGCTTTCCACAGGTCCGACGACGACGATGCCGCCTTGCGCTGTCTCGCCGCGTTGGGCGCCCGTACCACCCGGGGTACCCAGTGCGTGGCGGGCAGCATCAACCGTGCGAGCTAATAGTGTCTGCCCGTCCACCATCAGACCAGCCTTGGGAACACCACCAAGCCGGCTTGAGCGGCCACCGCACAGGACGACAGCGGCGATCCTGCCCACGGTCATGGTTTGTCTTCATTCATGTGCCCACCCTATGACACTGCTGTCCGCACCGTCAGAACCGCCCCGCACACCCCGGGCGCGTCACCCAAAGCTGTCAGCATTACACCCGGATGCCCCGACACCCTGATACCCAAAAAAACAATTTGTGCATACTCTGCAAATTTTCAGGAACTGCATATATCGTAGTATCTGTCCTTCAAGACAACCAGAAAATTTTCGCACTGTAATGGAGTCACCTTGAACAACGAGCCGCCAGTGGAGACCCTCCGTGATCGCAAACGCGCTGCGACGCGTCACTCGATCCGTCGCGCCGCGACGCTACTGGGACTCCAACACGGCTACGAAAATGTCACAGTAGATATGATCTGTGACGCCAGCATGGTCTCGGCCCGCACCTTCTTCAACTACTTTGGCTCGAAGGAAGGCGTCTACATCTCATCCCCTAAACCGACGCCGAATCAAACACAAGTTAAAGCATTTGTGGAAGGCACCGGTTCTAGCGTTTTTGGGGACCTATTTAGCATGATCGCCGAAAAAATAGTTGATAACGATGCTGATCTTGAGTACTTCAGGGAACGCCATCAACTCATCCAACAAACCCCCGAACTGTTGAATCGGGAAAAAGCCCGGATCAGTGAAACCGAGGATGTTTTCGTCGGCTACGTCATGGACCGCTTCAGGTTCCGCGGCCGCAGCGAGAAAGAAACCCCGGATCTCATGGACGAGGCCCGCATGGTGGTTTCTCTCGTCTTCGGTGCAATGCGTTACACCATGCAAAAGTGGGCAACCAGTAATTTCGCAGACACCCGCGAAGATTTGGTACTTGGCGCCTCACGGCTGATCCAGCGCATCACCAAGAACGAACACTGGCCCTAACTACTAATCCACCGGTCTCACCGTCGCATCACGACCCAAACACAACCGTCATTTCTTTCATCCCTAGGATTCTCATGACTTCCATACAATCGCTCCATCCACCCACGACGCCGGACCGGCGCCGCATCCACCTCATCTTTGCCGGGCTCATTCTGACCATGCTGCTGTCCTCGCTGGACCAGACCATCTTTAGCACAGCGTTGCCAACCATCGTCGGAGAACTCAACGGCGTCAATGACATGCTGTGGGTCATCACCATCTACATTCTTGCCTCGACAATAGTGCTGCCCATTTATGGCAAACTGGGCGATGTTATCGGCCGAAAAGGTTTGTTCATTGGCGCCATTTCCATCTTCATCGCAGGCTCCATCATCGGTGGCTTCGCCCAGGATCTCCCATGGCTAATCATTGGACGTGGTATTCAGGGGCTGGGTGGTGGAGGCCTAATGCTGCTCTCCCAGGCCATTATTGCCGACGTCGTTCCAGCTCGGGACCGCGGCCGCTATATGGGCGTCATTGGTGGCGTCTTTGCCATCTCTTCCGTGGCCGGTCCACTCTTGGGTGGCTGGTTTACAGATGGAATTGGCTGGCGCTGGGGGCTTTGGATGAACATTCCACTAGGCATCTTGGCGATCGTTTCAGCCGCATTCTTCCTGCGCCTGCCCAAGCACCCCCGTACCCGTTCCCGCGTGGATGTCGCGGGTATGGCTATGCTGGGAATTACCTCCACCTTGCTGGTGCTAGTCAGCACGTGGGGCGGAACCAAGTATGACTGGAATTCTCCACAGATCATTGCCATGGGCGCCGGTACCATCCTTGCCGCTGTCACTTTTGTCTGGATTGAGCACCGGGCCGAACAACCCATCATGTCCTTGCACCTTTTCAAGGACCGCAATTTCAATCTGACGACCGGGGCTGGTCTTATTACGGGTATCGCCATGTTTGGTACGCTGGCATACTTGCCGACCTATCTGCAAATGGTGACGGGCGCTAACGCCACTCAGGCAGGGCTCTTGATGATCCCGATGATGCTGGGTCTGCTAATAACTTCAGTAGTCTCCGGCCAAATAGTAAGCCGGACAGGCAAATACAAGTGGCTGCCAATTTCCGGAATGGTCATAGTCGCCATCGCTTTGGTACTGCTCTCCACGATGACTGCTACGATGCCGGTTTGGCTCATTTGTGCATACTTGGCCTTGATGGGTATTGGTTTGGGGACCAGCTTGCAAATCCTGGTCTTGATTGTTCAAAACCAGTTCCCGAATTCCCAAGTGGGCATGGCCACTGCTTCCAATACCTACTTCCGCCAGATCGGCGCCTCACTGGGCTCGGCGGTCGTGGGAAGTTTGTTTGCGCACCGTCTGGCCATGATTCTCACCGACCGAATGAGTACCTCTGGGGAACACGCCGCAGGAGGTATCAATTCGCTCACCCCGGAGATTGTTCGCAATCTACCCGATGCGGCCCGTCAAATCGTGATTGGCGCCTACAGCGATGCGCTGACACCAATCTTCGTCTACATGGTCCCGCTGCTCGCCCTGGCTGCGATCCTGCTGTGCTTCGTCAAGGAGATCCCATTGGCAACCACCATTGACCATCAACCAGTCAAGGATCAAACTCTGGATACCGCAGAAACTGTTTCTCCGTAAGCCAAGAGGCTAATCCAAGTAACAAAGAAGGGACCCCGTCACGAAGACGGGGTCCCTTCTTTGGTGCTACGTAAGGATCTTAGTGACCGATCGCAATGAAGACCGGGCCGGAGCCGACGTTAGCGGAGAACAGTGTGGTCGTGTGACCATTCCATCCACCATGAACAGCCATACCGTTACCTACGTAAACTGCGATGTGGGCTTGGCCACCACCGCCGTTTGCGTAGTAGATCAAGTCGCCGGGCTGAGCTTCTGCCTGGCTAACCGTACGACCAAGCGACATGTAACCTGCCGGCCAGCCATGGTAGAAAATACCAGCAGCGGCCAGAGAATTCGAGGCCAATGCTGTGCAGTCCTGCTCAACACCCAACTGGGCGTAGGCAGCAGCTGCGATGGTTGCGCCAACGCCGCTCTGAACTGCTGGTGCAGCCTGTGCAACAGGAGCTTCCGTGGTCGTGATGACGGGAGCAGCTGTCTTCGCGGCAGGTGCAACAGCTGCAACAGCTGCAACATTGTTGCTCTGTGCCACAACCGGTGCCGCAACAACGGCAGGGGTGGAAGTGACGACAGGGCTGGCGAAGGAAATCTTCACCGTGGATGCCGCCGTTACAGCAGAGGCCAGCTCTGTGCTCAGGCTAAGCGTTGATCCACCGTCAGAAGCACGCTCAACGGTGGGGGTTGCTGCGTTTGCAGCAATACCAGAAGTAAGGACCAACCCAGAAGCTGCTGCGATAACAGCGGCCTGACGTCCGACACCACCGACGTTGGAGCTGACGGCTTTCGTGATGACGGAGATCGGGCTGGTCTTAACAACCTCGGCGCGGTGGCGCCCGAGGGCAGTGTTTGAAGACAAGAAGGATCCTCTCCCAAAGCCTGCGAGGTAAGCTGTCGGATTCGGATGGGAGTCACCCGGCCGCTTGGTTCAATGACTTGAAGAATAGTTCCTTCGAGTGAAAGCTTTAGCGACTTAACCCCTAGGACCTCTCAACATGCAAGAAGCCCGATATTGGTTCCCCCGCCCCTGCCAGACGATTGTTACGAACGGACCACGAGCGGTGGCAGAGCTAGGCAATCCACTCACGGACGCCCTCTTGATTCGAAGCGGGCGCGATTACGACGGTACAACAGTTTTTTAACAATGTCACGTTCAGGTCACGGTAAAGTGCTCAATTCGTGACCTAGAGTCCCTGTGGAGGGAATGTGGAGGGACTAGAGCCAGCCCTGTGGATCGACTTTGGTGTCGTCAACCATGACCTCAAAGTGCAGGTGACAGCCGGTGGAATTGCCTGTCGTGCCACTGAGAGCGATCTGCTGGCCGCGTTCCACCTTTTGGCCCACCTTCACGCCGATGCTGCTTAGGTGGTTGTACGTCGTCGCCAGGCCGTTTCCATGGTCCACTACAACACGGTTACCGCCACCAAATTCGTGCCACTGCGCGTAAGTCACAGTTCCGCCAGCCGCGGCCAGAACCGCGGTGGAGCACTGAACCGCAAAGTCTTTGCCCCCGTGGATCTCGCCAACGGCACCAGTCAGTGGGTTGATGCGCGCGCCGAAAGGCGAGCTTTCCACTAATTCTGCCAAGGGAGCTGACAGTGTGCCTTTTGCGGCTTGGGGGCTCACGTTGGACGCCTTGACAGCGAGTGTCGCCTTCAGCTTCCCGTCGGGGTTCAACGCGCTGGACACGGAAGGTGCGGCAAAGGAGATAGGTACGTCGGAGGCTGCAGTTACCGCTGATTCGCTGGCTGAAGCAAGTAGGGGTTGGCTTGGATTCGCCGCCAATGATGCCGCTGAAGGCACCGTGACAGCCAGCGCAAGTCCGGTGACGGCCAGCGCAAGTCCCAATTTCTGGCCCGCACCGTTGGCTACAGAACGCCGGAGCATATGAGCTGCCGAGACCTGCGGTTTAATGCTGGTGCGCTCAAGCGCTAGGGCCTCACGCCGACTACTAAGAAGTGGTGGTATCGCCGGCGTGATGGCGCGACGGCGGCCATGCGCTCTTGCATCGGACACAAATTGCCTCTCTAGTGGCACCTACGGAGTTAGCTGTCGGATTCGGGCCAGAGAGTACTACTAATTGACCCGGCCCGGCTGTGGCACACAGCCATCCATAGCGCTGCCCCGGAGAGCGTGCATCAGTGGAAAGGATGAGTGTTGTTGCCGGGCTTCACCCCAAGACAGACCTCACGGTCCGCCAATGGTGGTTCCCCCGTCCTTGCCTAAAATTCAATAAACCAATTTTTGAAGGCAAGACTCGGTGTCAAAAATTGGTAACGCTTTGATTACGGCGCCGGGTTGCTACTATACGGTAAAAGCTTAGTCCGTGACAATTTCGTTACATTTGCCGCGGTGGCAGAGGAGTGACCGCGCGCTTAGTTCATCGAAACAAAAATATGTGATGCGACCTCAGGCGGCAATTCCAAGGCACCCTCGATCCCCGGGACACGCACCGAAATGTACTCCCCAGCTTGAGCTAGGGAAATCTTCGCTCCGGGACGCAGCCCGCCCTCATCGAGTTGGGTCAGCAACTCCGGGTCGACCTGGATCCGCTCGGAGAGACGGTGAATGGTGACGGACTGCTCTGGAGAATAGCTTCCCATGGCGTCCACCAAGGTGAACAGCCCCGCTGCAAACGATGGCGCCACGGCCCCGCCGAGCTCTTCCAACCCCGGAATAGGGTTTCCGTAAGGCGATTCTTCTGGTTTACCCAACAATTCGTACAGTTTTTGCTCTACGCGCTCGCTCATCACGTGTTCCCAGCGGCACGCTTCATCATGGACGTAAGCCCAGTCAAGTCCGATGACATCGGAGAGTAGTCTCTCGGCCAGCCGATGCTTGCGCATGACGCGGGTCGCCTTATCGCGGCCAGCGGGAGTCAATTCCAAGTGCCGGTCACCGGAAACAATGACCAGCCCGTCACGTTCCATGCGTCCGATAGTTTGGGATACCGTGGGCCCTGAATGATGAAGCCGCTCTGCAATGCGCGCACGGAGCGCCACAATGTTCTCTTCCTCCAACTCCAAGATGGTGCGAAGATACATTTCCGTCGTGTCGATCAGATCTGTCACGAAAGATTCCTCCTGAAGAGTGGGCAAGTTTCCGGGCAGGAGACTACCCCTTCACTTTATCCTGCTTAACACAGCGGACGAAAACTACTGATTGTCTCGCAAACGGGAACACCACGGGCCCGTAACAAATTGTTTCAATATGCGGCCCTCGTTTGAGGATGATCACTGCGGTGCGGGAGAATCGTCACTAGGCCCAAGAGACCTAACTTCCAACGTGCGAAATTTGGAGCAATCAGTGAGCGAATCAACGCCCCTCACCATCCCTGCCAATCTGCTTCCCATCGACGGCCGCTTCGGCGCCGGTCCTTCCAAGGTCAGGCCCGAGCAGGTGGCCGCCCTCTCCGCAGCGGGTGCAGCCCTGCTGGGCACCTCGCACCGACAAGCGCCAGTGAAGAATCTGGTCGGAGAAGTCCGTGCCGGTCTGTCGGATTTCTTCTCGGCGCCAGAGGGCTACGAGGTCATCCTTGGAGTCGGCGGGTCCACAGCCTTCTGGGATGTGGCCTCCTTTGGTCTGGTGGAGAAGAAGGCCCAGCACCTCTCCTTTGGTGAGTTTGGTTCCAAATTTGCCGCGGCTACCAACAACGCCCCATTCATCGATGCATCCTCCATCATCACCTCGGCCCCGGGCACGCGCCCCACATCTGTGCCGGAGGCAGGCGTCGATGTCTACGCTTGGCCGCAGAATGAAACCTCCACAGGCGTCGCTGCCCCCGTCCAGCGGGTTGTCGGAGCTGACGACGGCGCCCTGGTCCTCGTCGATGCCACGTCCGCGGCCGGAGGACTTCACGTAGACGTCAAAGAAGCTGACGTTTACTACTTCGCTCCGCAGAAGAACTTCGCATCCGACGGCGGCCTGTGGCTGGGCTTGTTCTCCCCTGCCGCACTGGAGCGCGCTGCCCGGATTGGCGCTACGGGACGCTGGGTGCCAGATTTCTTGAACTTGAACACGGCTATTGAAAACTCGTTGAAAAACCAGACATACAACACACCGGCGCTGTCCACGCTGGTGACGCTCAATGAGCAAGTTAAGTGGCTCAACGCCAACGGCGGGCTGGATTTCGCGTCCAAGCGCACTGCGGATTCTGCTGCCCGCCTTTACTCCTGGGCGGAAGCATCCAGCGTTGCAACGCCGTTCGTAGTGAAGTCCGAGGACCGCTCCAACGTCATCGTTACGATCGACTTCGATGAGTCAGTCGATGCTGCCGCGGTCGCAAAAGTACTGCGTGCCAATGGCATCGTCGATACAGAACCGTACCGCAAGCTCGGTCGCAATCAGTTGCGGATCGCAACCTTCGTTGCCATTGAGCCCGAGGATGTCACTGCACTGACCAAATGCATCGACTACGTGATCACAAATCTGTAACCGCCACCGGCGCAACTGACTAGTGCACGAGAAAAGGTGACCTCCCAATTATTGGAAGAGGTCACCTTTTCTCATGCTCATGCACGCTTCTTAGCCGCGGACCCCGTCAGAATCGTCGACGTCGTCCTGGTGCACTTGCTCATTTGCGCCGTCTTCATCGTGCTCACCTTCGAGGAGGTCTTCCTCGTGATGGTTATCTGCCTGGGCGGGCGTATCTTGCGCGTCCTCGGGACGAACGCGCTCGGCCCAAGGAACCCATGGCGGCGCCAGGACGGAATCATTGGTAGGCAGCAGACCCACCTCATTGACGGTGGCATCCTTGGATCTGGACACGCGCGTCACCGTGGCAAACCATTCCCAACCGACGTAGCCGGGCAGCAGACACTCAAAGAGGTGGGTCACACACCTTATGCCTTCGCTGCGAGCACCCACGTATTTGCCGATGTCCTGCGCAGTTGCGATCTCAAAGAGCGCTTCGCGGGCCACGGCAATGGCGTCAGCTAAGAACGCATCCGGCTTTCCCACCCTCCATACCGGCACACCCGGTCGCGAGGCAGCCTGCGCAACCCCAGCAACGGCAGTGGTTTCAGGGACGCCGGTTTCAGCGCTGGCAGTGTCAGCGGCAACAGGGGCGGTTTCCGTGGGCAGTTCGGTCATGGTGGGCACCGTTACGCGTCGAAGTTGTCGGCAACCTTGCGCAAGGCGGCAGCGATCTTCGTTGCATCACCTTCCGGGTACTTGCCGTTGGTCAAGGATCCTACGGAACGTTCAAGCAAGGACACGAGGTCTTGAATAATGGGGGCCAGGTCGCGGGCAGGCATGCGCTTGGCCTTAGCCACGGACGGGCCGTGATCTAGAACCTTTGCAGCCATGGCCTGGGCGCCTTTGCGACCGTCTGCCACGCCAAACTCCATACGAGTGCCAGCTTTGATGTCTCCGGTGCCGGCTGCCAGGGCGTTGGCGCGCAAGAATACTTCGCGGCCGTCGTCGGCAGTTAAGATGCCGAAGCCTTTTTCGTTGTCATACCATTTAACTTTGCCGATCGGCACTTGCTCTACCTCATATATTTCATCAGTGGGGATCTCTTCCTGCGCCTGCGCGGGACTTGATTCGCGGTACCGGAAAGCTGTGAAACGTGCAGCTGGTACCTACAGGCGCCAGCCGAGCTGGTCTCTTACCTTCTAGATTACCGCGTTGGGGAATCAGCAGCCGCTTTGTGCGCTACCTGTCCGCTGTTAGCGTTATGGACATGAGCCCTCTTTCTCCATCCTCGGGCCGCGGCGAACGCGGTTGGCAAGTTTTCAATATAGCCGCTGTGGTGTTGGCACTTGCGGCGCTGGCCGCTTTGATTATCGTGTTGTTGAGCAAGTGGGCTGGCGGGGCCCCGTGGCCGGGCTTCGACTGGATCGCGATGCTGTGCCTGCCTGCAGCTTTCTTGATGATGGGCGCCAGCGTCCTGCATGCCGTCGCACGCCGCCGACGGCTCTAGGCCGGCGCTAGGCCAACACACTTGACGATGTCCACCCTCCCGCTGTTAATCGCCGATCTTGCCGCACGGGATGATACTGCCTTATTGCGGCTGCTCACATTGCGCCCTGAGCTCATGGACCCGGTCGCCGTGGATTTCGCCGCCTTAGCGGCACGTGCCTGCAGCAGGGCAGGATTAGCCCGTACACTTGACCGTCTCAACCGGCCCCAGCTGCAAGTGCTGACTGCTCTAGTGGTCACGGCAAATCCGGATTATGGAGCAACTGTCGCCGAGGTGACCACTGCGGTTTCCGGAGCAACTCACCAGCAAGTGACAGCCATTTTAGCGCAATTGTGCGATTACGCCCTTGCCGTCAACATCCCTTCGGCCAGTTCCGGTACCTGCGACGCCGGTCACCGGCACTTCCTGCCCGTGACCAATGTGCGCGAAATGTTAGGTTCTCACCCTGCAGGGCTTGGCCGAAGCTACCGCCAGCTGGGCGCCAGTGCGGAAACAACGCTTGCCGACGATTTAGATGCTCTGCTGGCCGACGCGCCTGCTGGCGCTGCAGAGCTGCTGGCCAAATTAGTGCCCGGCCCGCCCTTGGGCGTTCTCGGCCGGGGTAACCGGGGCCCCGCAGACTGGCTCCTGGACAAGGGGTTTTTGGTGGCCATCGACAAGTCTCATGTGGAGCTGCCCCGCGAGATGGGGTTGGCGTTGCGTCACGGCCATGTCATTTCACACTTTGAACCGGTCCCGGCGAAACAGGAAATCGGCACTGTGCCCGATTCACTGCGAGACAATGCGGCATTGAGTGCCATCGCCACTCTCCTGCGCACCATGGCCAGCCTGCTCGAATCCGTGAACCGAACTCCGCTGCCTACCTTGGCTGCGGGCGGCGTAGGCGTGCGTCCCGTGCGCAACGCAAGCCAGGACACCGACACCGGCGTGGCACAACTGTACTTCTACTTGGAGCTGGCTTCCATGGCCGGGCTATTGACCCTGGATCCAGACACGTCAACGTGGCGACCCACGGCAACCGGATGGCTGCAGCGTGAACGTGCCGAGCAGTGGTTATGGCTCGTCACTGCCTGGTTGGAGTCCACTCGGCTGCCGTCCCTGGTGGGCTCCGGCAAGCCCGTGGTTACGGTCCTGAGCGGAGCCGTACTACGCCCCGACGCAGCCATGCTGCGCGCCACCGTGCTCGATGTACTGGGCACCTACTACGGGGGCGCCCGTGTAAAGACTGTGCCCCCGCACGCCCTGGCGCCGACCATTACGGAACTGGGGGAACGCTACGCCTGGCACTATCCGCGTCCAGCCCGCCGCGTCACCGCAGCTCTTCCGGGCTTTTTGGCCGAGGCGGAGATCTTGGGAATCACCGGCGCCAGCGCCTTGACGGACATGGGCGCTTCCGTGATCGCACGGGACTGGGAGAACGCGTTGGCACTCGTGGACCAGGCCCTGCCCAAGCCGGTTGAGCACGTCCTGTTGCAGGGCGATCTCACCGCGATCGCCCCCGGTTATCTCTCTCCCGCGCTATCCGGTGAGCTCGCGCTGATCGCTGACACGGAAGGCAAAGGCGCCGCTGGCATCTACCGTTTCAGTACTGCGTCGCTTGGACGCGGATTCACGGCCGGACGCTCCGAGGCGGACATCACGGCCTTCTTAAGTAAGCACTCAACCACTCCAATCCCACAGCCTCTTGGATACCTCATCAAGGACGCTGCCGCCCGGCACGGACGCATCATGCTCGGTGCCGCTTCCACCTTCATCACCACTGACACTCCTGCTCGACTCGCGGAGCTGCTGGCCGGGGACATCGGTGCACTCGTGCGATTTACGCTGATCGCACCCACGGTCGCCATCTCCGCTCTGCCCCCTGCCGAAGTCGACAAGGCACTGCGCGCCATCGGCGTCAATGCCTCTTTAGCCAACGGTGATCTTGCCATTCGCGCCAATCCCACGCGTGTGAAACGCCCCAGAGAACCCGCAGAGCACGCCACGCTCGCCCCCTATGAAGCAGCCGCGGCCAGGGCCAGAATCGAGACTGGCGGGGACCTCGGCGTCGTACCTCTGGACCCGAGGCACGAACAGCTGGCGTTGCTGCGCAGCCGGCCCGCATGGAGCCCTGGGCATGGCGAGTCCGCGACGGCGCTGGTGCAAGAACGATTGAGTCATGCTGTTGCCACCGGAGCTCTCACCCAGTTGACAATGGCAGGTAGCGACGGAGGCGAAGTGCGGTTAGTGGTGCGCCCGTTGGCACTCATCGAAGGCCGGCTGCGCGTGAGCGTGCCCGACGCCGGCCATGAGCAATGGATTCCCGTCAGCCGGATCATCACGGCGGAAAAGATCCCTGAAGCCACGAAGGAGACCCCATGAATGACGGGCCGTTGATCGTCCAAAGCGATAAGACCATCCTGCTGGAGATCGGTCATCCGCAGGCTACGGAAGCACGCCATGCGATCGCTGCGTTTGCCGAGTTGGAGCGGGCCCCGGAACATATGCACAGCTATCGGCTCACGCCCCTGGGGCTGTGGAATGCTCGGGCCGCTGGGCTGGACGCCGAACAGGTACTGGACACATTGCTGCGCTATTCCCGCTTCCCCGTGCCACATCCACTGCTGATCGACATTGCCGAAATAATGTCGCGTTACGGGCGTCTGCGTCTTGAAAAAGACCCCGTGCACGGACTGGTCATGCGCACCACAGACTTCCCCATACTGGAGGAGGTCATGCACGCAAAGAAGATCGCGCCTCTGCTGGGTCCGCTCATTGACGCACAGACGGTTGTGGTCCATTCCTCGCAGCGAGGTGAGCTCAAGGCGTTGCTGCTCAAAGCTGGCTGGCCGGCAGAGGATCTCGCCGGGTACGTTGACGGTACTCCGCATCCGATTACGCTCACGGCGGGGGATGCGGACGCTGTGGACTCAACAGGCGCGTCTCTGGGCGCTTGGTCCCTGCGCCCCTATCAAGCGATGGCGGTGGAGAATTTCTGGGCCGGCGGATCGGGCGTGATCGTACTGCCCTGCGGTGCCGGCAAAACGATCGTTGGTGCAGCAGCCATGGCGGTCTCTGGCACCACTACGCTGATCCTGGTCACGAACACTGTCTCGGCCAGACAGTGGAAGGCAGAACTGCTGCGCCGGACTTCGCTCACGGAGGCGGAGATCGGTGAGTATTCAGGCGCCGCCAAGGAAGTACGGCCTGTCACGATCGCCACCTACCAGGTCCTGACCACCCGCCGAGGCGGTCTTTACCCGCACCTGGAACTGCTCAACGACAACGACTGGGGGCTGATCATCTACGACGAAGTGCATCTACTGCCCGCCCCCATCTTCCGCATGAGCGCTGATCTGCAAGCTCGACGGCGGCTGGGGCTGACAGCGACCCTCGTGCGCGAGGACGGCCGGGAGGGAGAAGTGTTTTCACTGATCGGGCCCAAGCGGTACGACGCCCCATGGAAGGACATTGAGGCTCAGGGGTACATCGCTCCGGCAGATTGCATAGAGGTCCGGATTGATCTACCCGCCGACGAGCGCATGACGTACGCCATGGCGGACGATTCCCAGAAGTACCGTTTGTGCGCCACCTCTGAGAGCAAAACTGATGTCGTGGAAAAATTAGCTGCCCAACACGCAGGGGAACAACTGCTGGTGATCGGGCAATACATCGACCAACTCGACGAGATTTCCGAACGGCTTCACGCACCTCTAATTAAGGGAGAGACCAGCGTGAAGCGGCGCCAACAGCTCTTTGAAGAATTCCGGCAGGGGATCATCAAGACATTAGTTGTTTCAAAGGTCGCCAACTTTTCAATCGATCTCCCGGAAGCTTCCGTGGCTATCCAGGTTTCAGGGTCCTTCGGCTCACGCCAGGAGGAAGCACAGCGACTGGGGCGACTCATGCGTCCCAAAGAGGACGGCCGCACGGCAACGTTCTACACCCTCGTAGCCCGTGACACGGTGGACGCAGACTTCGCCGCCAAACGCCAGCGTTTCCTGGCCGAACAGGGCTACGCCTACCGCATCATCGACGCCCCCTGACGCTCGGTTACATCAGGGGCACTCTCCCCCAACGCTCGGTTACATCAGGGGCACTAGGCTCCGCGCATTCGCACCGCGAGCGCGGCGCGGTCAGCCCCGGGCAAAATTGCTGACGCGGGGGCCCCACGATTCCTCGACTCCACAAGGTCAGAGGACAGACTGGCCGCAAGCTGTAAGCCGTCTAAGCGAGAACTGCCCGCAGGGCAGCAATGGCATCTGCAAGTGGAGGCAGTTCTGGATGCCAGGCACGTTCCCATTCCAGTGAAATCCACGGATCCACAGTGCCGTGTGAGGCGGCGATGCCAAACACCAGATCGCGCATGGCACGCAAGGGCAGCTCTCCCTCCCCCGGCAGCGTCAATGTGACGTCGTAGGTCTCAGCTTTGCGTATTCCGTCCTTGAATTGCGAGTAGGCCAGCGACCCAGCCAATAGTTGTGCCGTTCGCCCAGGAGCCTCATCATGGCGCCAAGGATGCATCAGATCCCAGATGACCTGCACCGGCGCACCGGTATCGACGTGGCCCAGGATCCGCATGATGTCCTGGCCGCGTGGATGGGAATCGTGTGTTTCCAACAGCAATGTCACGCCAAGTTCCGTGGCCTGCGCGGCCGCCCTGTTGAGCCGAAGCCCACCAAGTTTGTCTGCAGAGAGCATGGCGGG
Organism: Arthrobacter cryoconiti; assembly: GCF_020905375.1. Classification (GTDB taxonomy): domain Bacteria; phylum Actinomycetota; class Actinomycetes; order Actinomycetales; family Micrococcaceae; genus Specibacter; species Specibacter cryoconiti. Next base: position 65,373 of record NZ_JAJJBU010000003.1, on the reverse strand, counting down.
GTTGGGTTCCTCTTTCAAAGTGGGGATAATTCCGGCACCCGGAAACACTCGGACATATCGGCTGCCAAGAGCCGCGGCAAGCTCGACGGCGTCGCGAAGTTCGGCGTCGACCTCCCCGTCGCGACCCTCCGGATCGGGCTGGCAAACGCGCACATAGCTGGCCAGCGCCAAGACCACCAAACCAGCCTGACTCAGGGTCCTAGCCACAGCGCGCGCTTGCTCACCGGACATGCCAGGATAGACAGATTCGCCGGCAGCCACGCGCAGTTCCAGACCAGTAACTCCGCTAGCGTGTGCGAGCGCGATCACATTTTCCAATGACAAACCCGGACAGCCTAGCGTTGAAAATGCCAGTGGCATGGTGCCCCTTTCAATATGCTTTCAGTTGTCTCAGGATACCCCTCGAACCAAGGCCGGAAACCGCTTTCCAAACACGATGTGGGCTTTCTAAATACTTCTTTATTTCTCTTCTTTGAAGATGGTAATTTTCTAAAATACGTCGTCCGCCTAAGGAGTAGCCATGGTTAACGCGAAAAAAATTGGACCAAACATCGTCTTCATTCTCAGCGACGACCAGGGCCCTTGGGCGCTCGGATGTGCCGGCAACGACGAGATCCAAACTCCCCACCTCGATGCCCTGGCCACATCGGGTACCCGGCTCGAGAACTTCTTTTGCGTCTCCCCCGTCTGCTCCCCGGCCCGCGCCAGCCTAATGACAGGGCAAATCCCTTCCCGGCACGGCGTCCACGATTACCTCACCGGTGTTGAGGTTGGTCCAAAGGCCCCCGACTTCCTGGCTGGACAAGCACTCTTCACAGACGTTCTAGCGGACCACGGCTACCGGTTGGGCCTGGCGGGAAAATGGCATCTGGGCGCGAACGACGCCGCACGTCGCGGATTTGTCCACTGGTTCGGTCTAGAGGGCGGCGGTAGTCCTTACCGGGACGCGACCATGTACCGCAACGGCGAGCGCGAGAAAGTCAGCGAGTACCTCACAGACGCCATCACGGCTGACGCCCATGCCTTCTTAGACAAGGAGGCGAACCGCGAGGAACCGTTCTTTTTATCCGTGAACTACACGGCGCCCCATAAGCCCTGGAAGGGCCAGCACCCCAAGGAATTTGAGGACCTGTACGCAGATTGCTCTTTTGCCAGCTGCCCCCAGGAAGCCCCCCACCCGTGGCAACCCACCGTGAACGGGGTTGCGATCGGCGGCGAGCCGGATGTACGGGCAGCCCTGGTGGGCTACTTTGCCGCCGTCAGCGCCATGGACGCAGCCATAGGCTCGATTATGGAACATCTAGAACTCCTGGGCATTGCAAACGACACGCTGATCATCTTCAGCAGTGATAACGGTTTCAACGCCGGTCACCACGGCGTGTGGGGCAAGGGCAACGGCACGTTCCCACAAAACATGTATGACTCGTCGGTGAAAGTTCCTGCCATTTTCCACTGGCCAGGCCATATTGATGCGGACGTGGTGCGCCACGAGCTTCTCTCCGCCTACGACGTCGCCGCCACCATCCTCGATTTGGCTGGCTTGGACCCGGCACCCTTCGAGGCCGGGCCAGGTTCTTCCTTTGCACCGTTGTTGGCTCCAGCTGCGAAGACCCGTAGCGGTGCTGCCGCCGACCGCCAGGACCAAGCGGTGGTGGTGTATGACGAATACGGACCTGTCCGGATGATCCGCACGCACGAATGGAAGTACGTTCACCGCTACCCTGATGGACCCCACGAGCTTTACAACTTAGCCGCGGATCCGGGAGAGCGGCAGAATTTGATGGACGACGGCGACACCCACCACACCATTAGTGGCTTGCGCGCACAAATGGCAGAGTGGTTTACCCTTCATGGTGTTCCCGAATTTGATGGCTCCGCTCTACCCGTGGCAGGCGCAGGGCAGCACTGCCCGATCAGAGCGGCCGACGGGAGACTTGCTGAGGACCCGGCCGGAGCGTTTACGCAACCCAACTGGGACGGTACGGCCCCAAGCAGCACTGCTAGTATCGGGGCGGTTCCCAGCGAAAAACGCTTTGGTTGATTGCATCTGCCTGCCATGGTGTCTTACGCTGCCACGGAAGCACCACATGCTGCTCACCGATGAGTAGTTGCACCCCGTCCGGGGTCCATTCCCACTGCATCCGCGCGGCAAATTGCTCAAGATCAGCCAAGGATAGGTCCAGTCCCACAAGGTAGAGCACCCGAAGTTCATTGGCTCGCACTGGGCCCCATTCAAGGATGGGAACGGCCGAGTGTACACCGAGGATGGTTGCCCCGCCATAAACCACACGGGCGGTTGCCTCGGCGCTGCCGTCCAGCAGGAGCAAGCTGGACATGATGGCGCCCGCCACGGAGCTCACTTCGGCGCCCTGCATCTTTGACCAGCCAACGAGTGCTTCACGGGCACTGCGCGGGTAGCCGGAGACGGCTGGGGTTAGCCCCACGACGCCGGTGAGTTTGGCGGCGCGCACTTCAATGCCTTCGATCACGGAGCAGGCTATTTGGACACTCACATCCCGGCCGTCGGCATCAAGGGAGAATGTACTAGAAGTGCCCCCAGGGCGCACGCTACCCCCGCGCAATCCGCGGTGCCGACTGGTGGAACCGTGGCCGGTGAGGTAAACATCGTTGTCCCGGCAACCGGCGTCGAGCCATGGAACCGTGGCGGTGGAAAACGCCAGACGGCGGTAAAGCGGCTCATCCTTTTGTGGGTGACCGTCGCTTCCTGCGTTGAGTACGCGAACGGTACCTGTGGCCCGTGTTCCCACGGCCAGCCATGCCGGACCTTTCAGCGGGAGCGCGAAGTCCGCCTGTTCTACGGGGAGCGCTTCCTCCACGTCCGCCCAGGCGGGATGATCAGCCGGTAGTAGCAGCCCCAGAAAGCCTTTTGCCGCCCATTGCGGTGAGCCCGGAGCGTTGTAAGACTGCAAGATTGAGCTATCCACGCCGTGCCACCCGAGGGTCAATACGCCGTCGGGGGCAGCACCACCAGTGAGGAAATATTTCAGCGTCCCGGACGCCAAGCGTCGGGACGTTCCCGGAGAAATGACGGCAATTCCTTCGCGTAAGGCCATCCAGAAGGGTGCTGTCACGCCCCACCGGTAGATGAGCGATCGCCCCTGGATCAGTGGCGCCCCGTTGGCTCCGAAGAGGTGGCTGTAGCCGTGCACAAATTGAGCCAATCTGTCCCGGTAGATCTGCCGGCGTCCGGTGCTTTCCGGTTCACCCAACATGTCAAGGATGAAGAACGGGTACAGGTGGAACGTCCAGGCGTTGTAGTGGTCAAACCGGCGACCTTCACCGTCAGAATACCACCCGTCACCGACGTACCAGTCCTCAATCCGAGCTAGTGCGGCCTCGATGCCGGCGCCGTCGTAAGGGTATCCAGCCGAACAGAGGAAAGCTTGGATAGTGGCGGCGAAGAGGACATGATTGTTCTCCGCACCATACGAATATGCGGACTCAGAGAGCCACGCAGCAGTGTTATCGCGTACAGATTGGGGTACTTCGTCCCAGATCCAGGGGCGCGTCAGGTGTAGTCCCAAGGCAATGCCAGTGGCTTCCACAGTGGCTTGTCCGTGGTCTGTCAGGCGGGGCCAACGTTCTGGTGACTCCGGTGCCGTTCCAGCATCCAAAGCCCGGGCATACCACTGCGCCAAACCCGCCGGCACTCGTTCTGGGTTCCCCGCCGCCCCCGCAAGGCGAAAGGCGGCTAGTAAAAATGTCCGCGCGAAGCCTTCAAGGAGCTCCACCGAATCCTGGTCGTGTCCGGAAGGGAAACGCACCTGGGCAGCCCCGGGGGAAGAATAGCGCCAAGCTGCAGCGATTTGTTCATCAGCCGCAGCCTCCCAGTGCTCCCGGGTCCACCCGGTAAATGGGGAAATGTGCGGATCGGTGCCCACCTTGCGCCAATTCACTGCGCGTCCTGTAAAGACACCCCCGGCCGCGCGGCAATGCCCACGTCAACGGGTACGCCGGATTGGGCTGAGACGTATGCGGCCATCACCAACTCCACCACATGCTTGGCATGCTCGCCATCCACGCTGGGTACGGCGCCGTCCACGGCAGCGGCAAAATCTTTTAGCTGGGCTGTGAAGGCGTGCTGAATGTCCTGCTCCGATGACTCATGTATCTGGGTGCAAGTGCCGTCGATCTCCACGAAGGTTCCGCTGCGCGGGTCCGCCGTAATGGTCCCGTTCTCGCAGACCACCAGCATTTCATCCACATGGTGCGGTGTGTCAGAAACGATGGAAATGCGCACTTGAACACCATTTTCTAAAACAATTTCCATGGTGCCGTCAGTTTCAACGGGAGCCCCAAAGCGATTCAGTGTGCTCGCAGCTATGCGCACAGCAGGAGCCCCACCGATCCAGATTGAACGGTCCAAACAATGGGCGCCAATGTTGATAAATGCCCCACCCCCGGAGATTGCGCGGTCAAAAAACCAGGCAGGGCGGGCAGCGGGACGGTAATCCGTGCTGCGGTAATCATGGATCATCAGAACTTTCCCAAGACGCCCAGAGCAAAGCTCCGCAGATAGCGCGATCTTTTCACCCATGAAGTGCTGAATCAGCCCGACCACCATGACCACGTTGGCACGGACACACGCCTCTTCCATGGCCACGCAGTCAGCGAGGGTGGTGGCCATCGGCTTTTCCACAAGCACATGGATGCCGTGAGCTGCCGCTGCAAGCACCATCTCCTTGTGCAAGCTATGCGGAGTGTTGATGACCACCGCGTCCACCACGCCGGCCGCCAGCATCTGACGATAATCCGTAAAGACCGCGGCTCCCCAGGGTTCGGCTACTCGTGCGCCGACGTCGGCCCGGAGATCACAGACAGCAGTGAGTTCGATTCCGTCGAGGACGGCGGCACCTTCGGCATGCAGCACTGCCACAGCCCCGGCTCCAATAATTCCCAACCGCATGTTCGACTCATTCCTCTTCGTTGTGTGCAGGTGGCCTGATGGCACCGCAAGATTTCCGAACGACAAGCCGCGGTCGAAGCCGAACTTGGTGGATCGGGCAGTCGTCTCCTTCAGCAAGCCGACGGAGCAAGATTTCAGCAGCCATTTTTCCCATCCGATGTTTGGCGGGGGCGACTGCGGTCAACGGAACCTGCGCAAGGTCCGCCATTTCATCGTCATAGGAAACAAGCGCAAGGTCCTCGGGAATCCGGACTCCGGCTCGCTGCGCCGCGGCCTCAAGTAATGTTGCCTCCCTGTCACCAAAGACAAGGGCAGCTGTGGCCCCCACCTGTCGCAACATGGCCACAGCCTTGTCCGGGGCACCGTTTTCCCAGTCGCTTTTGAGTATTCGGGTCATCTGAGGGGCGAACCCTTGGTCAGCCGCAGCACGCTGATACCCGGCCACAATGGCCGCTTCAGTAGGTGTTTGCGCTCTCGTTAGCAACGACACACTCTTGTGCCCCAGACCGAGGAGGTGCAATACGGCGTCGTAGGCTCCACCTTGGTGATCCGAACAAACGTGCTCTGTTCGGTCCCCCGGCCCAAGGTCCGTCAGGCTGCGCTCAAGCAGCACCACAGGCACGTCCAGCGCCATCAGGTCCGTGACGCGACGGCCTGGGTCCGCAATGTCCGTCAAGGTGGGCACCAGAATAAGTCCATCCACGCCGGACTCAATGAGAAAAGCGATGCTCGAATCCTCCCGCTCAGGGAGGTAGTTATACGTAGCCAACTGCAGACTCACATCCTGTGCCGACAACGTCTCCTCAATTCCCTGCAGAACGCGAGGGTAGTACAGCTGCGTATCAGGGAGCAGCACTCCGACCGTCAACCGGGAACGACGCCGAGCCGGTTGCCTCGCTGCAACAAAACTGCCAGCACCTTGGCGCCGCAGCACAAGCCCTTCATGGACCAGGTCATCAAAGGCCCGCCTCACGGTTGTCAGAGACAAGCCGGTCTCTGCAGCCAGTTGGGCTTCAGTGGGTAGTTTGGCGCCCACCGCCCAGGTCCCAGCCTGAATGCCGCGGCGAAGATCTGCAGCCAATGAGCGGAATTTTAGGTCGCGTGTATCAGCATCTCGGATCTTTCGCGGGGCTGGGTTCTTAGTCACGGCTTCCTTTCACAGTGCATCCCGGCCAGTCTGCCAAGCCAAGAAGATAGGAATAAAGGTTGATTTAGGAAACATTCTTCCAACAATTTTTCGGATCCGTTGATGCCTTTTTTAAAGTGCCTGTTCTTTATCGCACCAAAAGGCCGCAGAATCCGCGCCTACGCGGTGATCTGGAGTGTCTAGGACGAGCAAAGAGTGGAAAGTTTTCCAAAAAGAGCTCAAAATACTCCTTGATTCATCTCTTTGCCGACTGGTTGAGTCATCTCACTAGGCCGTGATCTACGGCACAACTACTTTACGAGGTGTCCTAAATGAGTCCTAACTTTAGGTTTTCAAAGGCCCTGGCCGTGTTGGCCGGAGCTACGCTCGCCCTGACAGCCTGTGGGGGTGGTGGCGCCAGTACCAGCGCCAATTCTGCTGGGGGCGGTACAGTGACGTACTGGTCTATGTGGAAGGTCGGCGAGCCGCAGCAAAAAGTGATGGCAAACGCCATCGCCGATTTCGAAAAACAAACTGGTACCAAGGTCGATGTGCAGTGGCAGGGCCGAACCAACACCAAAAAGATCATTCCGGCACTGAACACCAACAACGTCCCGGACATCATTGACGGTTCTGAATCCAATCTCGACATCGCATTGGGAAGCACCGGACAAGCGCTGCCAATGACGGACGCGTACAACACCATGATTGACGGCAAGAAGCTCTCGGAGCTCATTCCGGCTAAGTTCCTCGCTGTGAACAACATCAAGGGTAAAGACGGCCAGCCGTGGATGGTGCCCTACAGTCTCACCTCGGACGCTGTCTGGTTCAACGCAGAAAAGAACCCGGACCTGGTGACGAACCCGCCGGCGTCGTGGACAGACTTTATCTCTCTCCTAGACAAGCAAAAAGCTGCCGGGCAGGCGCCAATAGCTGCTGATGCCGACATCGCCGGCTACAACGCTTACTGGTTTGTTAGTGCGCTGGTCCACAGTGAAGGACCCGGCGCATTCGCCAAAATTACTGCCGACAAGACCGGCGCCGGTTGGGACTCCCCTGCGGTCATGGCCGCAGCAAAGACGGTGCAGCAACTCGTCGACAACGGATACATGATCAAGGGCTACAACGCCAGCAAGTGGCCCGCCCAGCAGCAAGCCTGGGCCACCGGAGGAGCAGATCTGCTCTTCAACGGCTCATGGATCCCGACAGAGACCGGCACGTATGCCGCTCCCGGATTCAAATACGCCTCATTCCCATACCCGTCCGTGGCCGGAAAGCCCGCCATGGCGCGAGCTGACTTCACCGGCTTTGCCGTTCCCAAGAAGGCAAAGAACGCCGCAGGCGCCCAGCAACTGGCAGCCTTCTTGATGGGCAAAAAGTACCAAGACGCCGAAGGAACGGATGCCAAGGTTCTGCCTGTGCGTGCCGACGCCGCCATTGCACCGGAGCTCACCTCCGTCAAGAAAGCGATTGACAACGCTAAGGAAATTTACATGGGTAATGACGGAGTCACCACTGCCGGCTACATGGAGAAAAACTTCAACCCCACCGATGACCTGTTGTTCACAGGCAAAATTGATGCTGGCGAGTTCGTCTCCCAAATGAAGGAGAAGACGATCGCTTACTGGAAGGCGCAGGGCTAATGTCTGCCTCCACCCTCAAGCGCACCCGTCGCAACCCTGCTCCGGCTCTCAAGCCGGAGCAGGGTCGGGGCGGCAGCAGCATTGAACGCCAGCGCCGCAAGCTTCTGGTACCGTTCGTCGGACCGGCTTTCCTCTTCTACACCGTGTTGTTCATCGTCCCCGCGATAGCAGCAGTCTGGATCAGTCTCAACGAATGGGCCGGTTCCGGCCCCATGACCTTCGTGGGCTTCAAGAACTACATTCAAGTCTTCCAAGACCCGTTGTTCGTGAAATCCTTCGGAAACACGCTGCTCCTGTTGTTCGTGGTTGGTGCGGCAATCTTCATTTTGGCCTTTGCCATGACGCTGGTTCTCCGGGACATGGCTGCAAAGAAGATAGCCCGCAACGTCATCTTCTTCCCTCACCTGATCAACGCCCTTGTTTTTGGCATTCTGGCCGGCTTCATCTTCAACCCGGGCGGCATGGTCAACAGCCTGCTCAAGCCTCTGGGAGTCACGGAACCGCCGGCTTGGCTGGCCCAGGACAACATCTTTCCGTTGATCATGGCCACCATGGTGCTGACCACGACCGGTTACTTCACAACCATCATCATGGCCGGAGTAGACAGGATCCCGCCGTACTTCTATGAGGACTGCGCTCTTGCCGGTGCAACGGCGCTCCAGCGCCTTCGGTACGTCATTCTGCCACTGACCTGGGACGTTTTCGGCACGTGTGCCGTGCTGTGGACCATCTCCTCCGTCAAGATCTTCGAAATCATCTGGGTCTTTGGCGGCAGCAGCGGCGCAGGCCTGCCACCCACCCAAACCTGGTCCGTGGCCGTGTACACCTATGTCACAGCATTCTCCGGCATGTCCACCCCGGCCTATGGTGCCGCCACAGCATCAGCCATCATTTCTTTGGCCTTGGTTACCGTATTGGTGGTGCTCCTGCGCCGTGCCATGCGCCGTGACGCCATTGAGTTCTAAGGAATCCTCATGACAGCCCTTACCTCGTCTCCGTCCGAGCAAGCCGGTCCACCGCCGGTCCGTCGCAAAAGAAACCGTGGCGGCGTCAGTCCCGCCCTGCAGGCCGATCACAACTGGGTCCGCAGCATCGGAGTCTTTATTCTGTGGGCAGTGGTGGTGCTATTCATCGCCATGCTCGTCTGGATCGTGCTTCAGGCCTTCCGCGACACCCATGCAATCCTGGAAAGCCCATGGGGTCTGCCAACGTCGTTCAACTTCGACAACTTCGCCACGGCCTGGAATGTCAGTGGTTTCGCCTTGGCCACACTTAACAGTATTTTGACCACGGCGGTGTCCTCGTTCGTGTGCGTGGCCGTTGCCGCACCTGCCGCCTACTATCTCAGCCGGGTGGAAAACCGTCTCACCGATGGCCTGAGCCTGTACTTCATCCTTGGACTGGGCATCCCAGCCCAGGTCATCTTGATCCCGCTCTTTGTCATGCTGGACAAGGTGCACCTGACCAACAGCTTGATCGGCTTGAACCTGGTCTACATTGGTTTGTCGCTGCCGTTCACCGTTTTCTTGTTGACGGCCTTCTTCCGCAGTCTCCCTCTTGAAATGGAGGAAGCGGCTGCCCTCGACGGAGCGTCCGCTCTGCGCACCTTTGTCCAGGTCACCCTGCCTCTGGCCAAGGGCGGCATCCTCACCGCCTTTGTGCTGCTGGTGGTAGGTAGCTGGAATGAAACCCTGCTCGCGTTGACCCTGCTCCAGAGCTCCGACAAGTACACACTGCCGGTCGCCCTGATCTCCTTCGTACAGCAGCAAACTTACTCCGGCGCCGACTGGGGTGGACTGTTCGCAGGCCTGTGCATCGTGATCCTGCCCATGCTGGTCATCTATATTTGGCTGGGTCGGCGCCTTACAGAGGGCCTAACCCTGGGCATGGGCAAATAGTAAATATCATGGCAAAGACGCCTAACCTGCTCTTCATCGTCGCCGACCAGTTCCGGGCCATGTGCGTGGAACTGGGCGGCGACGCTGTTTCCACCCCTTTCTTAGATGCCATGGCGTCCGACGGCGTGTCCTTGGCTAACGCTGTCAGCAACTATCCCGTGTGCAGCCCGCACCGGGCCATGATGATGAGCGGGCAGTACCCGTCCTTCAACGGGGTGACGTATAACGTGAATTCTGAAACCGCGGAGTGGGGCGTTGGCCTGCGCCCCGATGCCCCTTCATGGGCTGGAGTGCTCAGGGATGCCGGATACAACACTGGCTACATCGGCAAATGGCATCTCGAAGCACCCGTGTCCGAAGACGCCATCCATGGCCGCGGCCCCCTGGAGGATGGGCGCTATTGGGATGCCTATTCCCCTCTTGACCGGCGCCACGGCTTTGATTTTTGGTACTCCTACGGCTGTTGCGACGATCACCTCTCCCCGCACTACTGGACCGGCGACGCCGCCCGGCACCAACGCGTCGACGTAACTGGGTGGTCCGCTGCCCATGAGACTGACATGGCAATTGACTTTCTGCACCGGGCCGCGGGTGCGAACCGTGCTCCGTTTGCTTTGGCGGTGTCGTGGAACCCGCCACACCAGCCCTTTGACCAGCTCCCGGACGGCCATGACGCCAGCTATGCCGCGATGTCCCCCGCCGAGCTACTGACACGGCCCAACGTCGAGCTGGACTCGACTATAGGCCGTGAAGCTGCCACCATCGCGCCCCTGTACTATGCAGCAGTCAGCGCCATTGATACCCAAGTAGGTCGGCTCATGCAGACCCTGGACGAGTTGAACCTCACCGCGGACACCTTGGTGATTTTCACGTCCGATCATGGTCAGCAAATGGGCAGCCACGAGCTCCTGTACAAGAACGTGCCGTTTGAGGAGTCCATGCGGATCCCTTTCATTCTGAAGTGGCCAGGCAAGCTGCGCCGCGACCCGGCAATGGCCGGCAGCGTGGGCCTGTGCAGCGTGGACATCGCCCCGACTCTCCTGGGCTTACTGGGTTACGGCGGCCAGGTGCCCTCCGAAATGCAGGGCGCGGACGTCTCCGGAGCTCTTTTACAGGGCGGGACCAACGACGCCGGGCAGGACGCACCGCCGTCGTACTCTGCCTTGTACTTTTATTACCCCCGAGACGAAACCGAACATCATGTACGCGGCCTGCGCACGGCCACGGACAAGTTCATTGCCCGCTTCAATGAGCGCGACGGACTCTCCACCACCCTCTATGACCTGGCTGTGGACCCCTTTGAACTGGTGAGTGTCAGTGACCCTGAACGGATTCGGATCCACGCCGTGGCGTTACAAACCAAGCTGGCCCACGCCTCACAGACTTGGCCAGGGGAAGCTGCCCTCGCGGCACTGGCCGAGGGCCGATGAACATCCTGCTGATCATGGCGGACCAGTTCTCCGCCCATGCGCTGCACCGGACACGTGATACTGACTCCCATTTCCGCACCCCACACTTGGACCGTCTGGCAGCGGCTTCCCTGTCCTTCACCCATGCATATACGCCTTTTCCGCTGTGCGTACCGGCCAGAAGCTCCATGGTGACGGGCCGCTACCCGCATGAATTGGGCATCGGCTCCAATACCGCGGACGGTGAGGAACCTGGCCGCGATCCAGCTTCGCTGGGGCATTGGTTTCGCGTAGCCGGTTACGACTGCGCCTATGCCGGAAAATGGCATGCTCAGCAGGCAAGCGCCTCGGTGGAGGACGGCTTCACCGCCGTCCATCCGTTTGGCGACGAAGGACTGGTGGAGGCCTGCAAGGAATGGCTGTCCAAGCGCCCTTCGAAGCGCCCGTTCATGTTGGTAGCCTCTTTTGACGATCCTCACACCATTTGCGAGTACGCCCGTTCGCAGCCTCTCCCTTACGGCGATGTTCCGCGCGTACCGGTCGGTTCGGCGCCTCCGCTGCCGGCGAATTTCTCTCCCTCCCCCTACGCGCCGTCGGCGCTTGCCGTCGAAGTAGATTCCGCCCAGCGCGTCTACGGAACCCGGGACTACACGAGCGACGACTGGAGGGCGTACCGGGCAGCTTACGCAACGCTCGTCACACGAGTTGACGAAAAGATCGGCAAACTCATGGACAGCGTCGATCTTGCGGAGACCGCCGTCGTCTTCGTCAGTGATCACGGCGACGGGGATGCCTCGCACGGTTGGAACCAAAAGACCGCTCTGTACGAAGAATGTATTCGAGTCCCGTTCCTGCTGCACGTCCCCGGGGTGGCCGCGGCCACCATTGATACGCCGGTAGCCGCGGTGCTGAACCTGCTTCCGACGCTGTGCGACGTTGCCGGCATTCCGGCTCCCGATGGAATCGCTGGGGTTTCGGTGCTGCAACCGGACCCGAGTCCAGTGGTGGTGCAGACAGTTTTCAGTGACGGGGCGCGCCCCGGGCCACGAACCTCCGGCCGATCCCTTCTTTGCGGGGCGTGGAAATACACTGTGTACAGCTGGGGCCTGAATCGGGAGCAACTGCACCAGCTCCGCGCTGATCCTGGAGAACAACGCAACCTGGCGGTGGAGGACTCGTTTGCTGAGGTCCTAGAGGAAATGCGTGAGCACTTGCTGAACTGGGCGCTGGAAAGCCGCGATACGTCCTTTCTGAAAAGATTAGTCCTTCCAATGTCGGCACCCGCACATATCCGGAAAGAGATTTTTACCCTTCCCTACTAGCCGCTGTGAACTGCCTGAGCGTAGGCTGACAGTTATTGCCCATAGAATACTCAGCAAATTCCCAGCCAATGGTCGGAGACTTAAATGGTGAAGAAGACCGGACCTGAAGCAAAGCTGCTCGTCGTTGACGACGAGCCCAATATTCGCGAACTACTCTCAACTTCCCTCCGGTTCGCCGGATTCGAAGTGGTGGCAGCAGCCAATGGCCGCGAGGCACTGGCCGCCGCTGAAGAGTACAACCCTGACCTTGCCGTCCTTGACGTCATGCTCCCGGACATGGACGGGTTTACCGTTACACGCCGGCTAAGGGCCGCGGGACGCCATTTTCCTGTCCTGTTCCTAACCGCTCGCGACGACACCGAGGACAAGGTGACGGGCCTGACCGTCGGCGGGGACGATTACGTCACCAAGCCATTTAGCCTGGATGAGGTAGTGGCCCGGATCCGCGCCGTGTTGCGCCGCACCCAACCCACCGAGGACGATGACGCCGTCTTGCGCGTGGGTGATCTGGAGCTCGACGACGACGCCCATGAGGTACGCCGCGCTGGAACCACTGTGGAACTCTCCCCCACAGAATTCAAGTTGCTGCGCTACCTGATGCTCAATCCCAACAGGGTCCTCTCTAAGGCTCAAATCCTTGACCACGTATGGGAGTACGACTTCAACGGCGACGCGTCAATCGTTGAATCCTACATTTCCTACCTGCGCCGCAAGGTGGACACTGACACTACGCTCCCGGCACTGATCCAGACCAAGCGCGGCGTGGGCTATGTGCTGCGGACGAACGACAAGCGCTAGCCCCCCGCCAGTACATTGATTACGTTGTGGAAGAACGCATCATTGCGTTCACAGCTGGTGGCCATCACCAGTGCCCTGCTGACACTTTCGCTCCTGGCACTGGGAGCCACAACGTTCTTATTGCTGCACTCTTTTCTGGAAGATCAGATGGATTCGCAGCTGACCACCTTCCAAAAGTCGATCGTGGGCTATGGCACGGTCGACTCTCAGAGCACCGGTCAGTCGCCTTTCGGCTTTGATTACTACGTCGGCTACCATTTCAGCGATTCCACGCTGGCAGATCAAAACCGGTCCGGCAAGGACAAGCCTGTCTACCCTAGCTATACGATGGCGCAGGCCGGTGCCCTCAATGGGAAGAAATTCACGCTCCCCAGTACTGACGGCGGGGCACCCTGGCGCGTCACAGTGATCGCACCCGTGTCCTTCACCTACGGCCCGGCCAATCTGGTGGGTAGCGCTCCTGAATATAGCGGTTACGTCGTGGTGGGCTTGCCCTATGAAAACCTCAACAACACCATGGAACGCCTGGCCGTGGTTATTGCTGGCGTTGCCATCTTGGCTATCACCCTCGGCACAATGATCGCGTACTGGACGGTGAGCCGCTCCTTTAGACCATTAGGGAGGGTGGAGAAAACTGCTGCCGCGATTGCTGCCGGAGATCTCTCACGCCGTGTTGACATTGAAAACCCGGCCACGGAGGTCGGCCGGTTGTCAGAGTCACTGAACACCATGCTGGCTCACATCGAGCATGCTTTTGCCGCGCGTACGGCCTCGGAGAAGCGAATGCGCCGCTTCGTCGCTGATGCATCACACGAGCTCCGCACGCCCCTGGTCACTATTCGGGGATTCTCCGAGTTGTACCGCCACGGCGCCCTGCAAACCCCGGACGACGTGGGCACCGCCATGGGCCGGATTGAAAGCGAATCCAAGCGCATGGGCTCGCTGGTGGAGGACTTGCTCATGCTCGCGCGGATCGACGAACAACGACCTCTGCAGCTCCGGCCCCTGGATCTTCTGCTCATTGGCCATGACGCCGTGGTGGATGCCAGGGCTTCTGCGCGCGAGCGGACGTTCACTGTTGTGGGGCTCGACGGCGGAACTGGAACTTCCGCACCCACCATCGGCGATGAAGCAAAATTGCGTCAAGTGGTGAACAACCTGATGGGCAATGCGCTTCGCTATACGCCAGAGGGCTCACCGGTGGAGATCATGGTGGGATCCCGGGGGGACGGCGAGCAGAAAACAGCCGTCATTAAGATCCGTGACCACGGTCCTGGAGTTCCCGAGGAGGAGGCTCCACGTATCTTTGAACGTTTTTACCGGGCCGACTCATCACGAGACCGCAACACCGGGGGCAGCGGACTTGGTTTGGCCATCGTCGCAGCCATTGTGGCATCGCACAATGGCACTGTCCGGGTTGAACAGACGCCAGGAGGTGGCGCCACCTTGGCGATCGAGCTTCCATTCCAAACACCGGACGACGACATTGATTCCTCCACAGAGGACCCACAGGACTGAGCCGTCCACATTCACCAGCCGCTAGCAACGCAAGAGGGCAGCACAGTTCTACGGTGGAAACACCTCTAGCAATAGCCATGAGGTGAGGCCCACCAAGGAGAGCCACTATGGCACAGTTCAATGTCAACAGCGAAGACCTGACACTCAAAAGCGCCGCAGTCAAAGGATCAGTGGATCGGATCCGAATGGAGGTTGATGCCATGAAGCGCAACCTATTGGATTTGGAAAGCACGTGGACTGGAGCGGCAGCGACCAACTTCCAAGCACTGCTTCAGGAATGGCATGCCACCCAAATCAAAGTGGAGGCGTCCTTGGAGAGCATCAATTCAGCTCTGTCCATGGCTGCAACCCAATATGCGCAGGCCGAGGACGCCAACACCAGGATGTTTACCACGCGCTGACAAGGAAAGGTTGATCTGGACCCAGACGCCTCAAAGCCGGCCTACACCTCCGGTGTCCCCTGGTGGAAACGCAGCTGCCACCGGCCATTTTCCCGTAACCAGATGGAACTGCGCAGCGCGCTTACCCCAGCAGCCATGCTGCGGTAAGTCAGCAACACCGCTGCAGTATCCAGACGGTTGAGCGAGAGCAATTCAAGAGAGGTCTCCCGTTGTTCCTCCTCGCTCAACTTCGTCAGGATCTCTGGGCGGGTCCAGCGGCGACCAGACGCACTTATTTCTTCAAAGTTGGCATGCAGAAGTTCCCCGGTACGGATGGTATCTGCCCGCACGGTCGGGTCCAGAAGCTCCCGTTCCAACTCCACCAATGTTTCAAGCCCTGCGTCCTGCGTTTGGCTGAAGGCGGGGTCAGCGTCATCTTCTAGCATCGAGAATAGATCCAACTGCTCGCTATCCTCAGCCAGTTTTTTCTGTTCCGACCGCAGAGGAAGGCCTGTGTCAGATGCTGGGCCGTCAGATGTTACGACGTCTGACGTTGCGGTGGCTGACGTTACGGCGGCTGACGTTGCGGTGGCTGACGCACCCAGCTCAGCTCCAGGAAATCCGGGGCCCTCAGGTGGTGCCTGTTTAGCTTGGTAGGCGGTGGCTGCGGCACGGGCACGATCGTCTGCTGCCTCGTTGAGGTCATGTCCGGCATGACCTTTGACCCACTCAAATTTGTATTTACGGCCCGCAATGGCTGCGTCAATATCTTTGAGCAAGTCCACATTGAGCACTGGCTTACCATCTGCCTTGCGCCAACCCTTGCGTTTCCAGCCCGGCATCCATTTCGTGACGGCGTTGATGACGTATTGGCTATCGCACAGGATATGCAGCGGCTCTTCGGGCAGATGAGCCGTGCAACGAAACAAATC
Source organism: Arthrobacter cryoconiti (assembly GCF_020905375.1). Taxonomy (GTDB): domain Bacteria; phylum Actinomycetota; class Actinomycetes; order Actinomycetales; family Micrococcaceae; genus Specibacter; species Specibacter cryoconiti. Next base: position 49,420 of record NZ_JAJJBU010000003.1, on the reverse strand, counting down.
CAGCACCGCCATGAGCTCACCCATATTGTTAGTGCCGTGCGGCCAGCCACCAGCTCTCCAGCAGGAGTCATCCACATACCAAGCCCAGCCAGCGGGTCCCGGATTACCTAGTGCCGAGCCATCGGCTGCTGCAACAATCGTCATGGGTCCATACTTTCAGATTTCCTTACTCATGAGCACCAGTAACGCGGGGCAAGGACACCTTGCAACAGACAAACAAAAGGCGTCCTCGCCCGAAGCGGGGATGGATTTCGCACGCATTTCGCGAAATCTTACTGCCCGCGGGGCAAGGACACCTTGCAACAGACAAACAAAAGGCGTCCTCGCCCAAAGCGGGGATGGATTTCGCACGCATTTCGCGAAATCTTACTGCCCGCAGGGCAAGGACGCCTTTTGACGTTAGTGCTGGGGACTAGAAGCCGCCCATTCCACCCATTCCGCCCATGTCGTCTCCGCCACCGGCCGGTGCAGCCTTTTCGGGCTTGTCAGCGACAACTGCTTCGGTGGTCAGGAACAGCCCTGCAATGGAGGCCGCGTTCTGCAATGCGGAACGGGTCACCTTTACCGGGTCATTGACGCCAGCAGCCAGCAGGTCTTCGTACACGCCGGTAGCAGCGTTGAGGCCGTGGCCAACGGGCAAGCCGCGAACCTTGTCCACAACTACGCCGGGCTCCATGCCTGCATTGAAAGCAATCTGCTTCAGCGGAGCGTCGATGGCAACCTTGACGATGTTGGCACCAGTTGCTTCGTCACCAGTCAGGTTCAGGCCGGCAAAGGCCTTCACGCCAGCCTGGATCAGGGCAACGCCACCACCGGGGACGATTCCTTCCTCGACTGCAGCCTTAGCATTGCGGACAGCGTCCTCAATGCGGTGCTTGCGCTCCTTGAGCTCAACTTCGGTTGCGGCACCGGCCTTGATCACTGCAACGCCACCGGCCAGCTTGGCCAGGCGCTCCTGCAGCTTCTCGCGGTCGTAGTCCGAATCGGAGTTTTCGATCTCGGCACGGATCTGGGCTACGCGACCTGCGATGGCGTCAGCTTCGCCGGCACCTTCAATAATGGTGGTCTCGTCCTTGGTGACAACAACCTTGCGAGCCTTGCCCAAGAGGTCCAGAGTCGTGTTCTCCAGCTTGAGGCCGACTTCCTCGGCGATGACCTGGCCACCGGTGAGGATGGCGATGTCAGCGAGCTGAGCCTTGCGGCGGTCGCCGAAGCCCGGAGCCTTGACGGCAACGGACTTGAACAGGCCGCGGATCTTGTTGACGATCAACGTGGCCAGGGCCTCGCCTTCGACGTCTTCTGCGATGATCAGCAGCGGCTTGTTAGACGCCATGACCTTCTCCAGAACCGCAACGAGGTCCTTGACGTTGGAGATCTTGGAGTTCACGATCAAGATGTACGGGTCTTCAAGAACCGTTTCCTGGCGTTCGGTGTCGGTGACGAAGTATGCGGAGATGTAGCCCTTGTCGAAGCGCATGCCTTCGGTGAGCTCGAGCTCCAAGCCGAAGGTGTTGGACTCCTCGACGGTGATAACACCTTCCTTGCCAACCTTGTCCAGTGCTTCGGCAATGAGTGCACCGATTTCGGTGTCGCCGGCCGAGATTGAGGCAGTAGCCGCGATCTCTTCCTTCGTCTCAATTTCCTTAGCGGAAGCCAGCAGCTGCTCGATGACGGCTGCAACAGCCTTCTCGATGCCACGCTTAAGTGACAGCGGATCGGCTCCGGCAGCTACGTTGCGCAGGCCTTCCTTGACCAGTGCCTGTGCCAGCACGGTGGCCGTCGTCGTACCGTCGCCTGCGATGTCGTCAGTCTTCTTGGCGACTTCCTTAACCAGCTCGGCGCCGATCTTCTCGTAGGGATCGTCCAGCTCGATCTCCTTGGCGATGGAAACGCCGTCATTGGTGATCGTGGGGGCACCCCACTTCTTTTCAAGAACAACGTTGCGACCGCGCGGGCCCAGGGTGACCTTGACGGCGTCGGCGAGGATGTTCAACCCGCGCTCAAGGCCGCGGCGTGCCTCTTCATCAAATGCAATGATCTTGGCCATGTAGGCTTCAGTCCTTTCGGGACAGTCATTATGGACTTGGATTCCCCGCGATGGTGCCCGCGACGGACGGGAATTGGCCCGAGCGATCTCTTTACGCCCGTTCCGCATCCCTCACCATTTGGAGAAAGAATTACCTCCGACGGCGGCGGTCTTACCAAAAACTGGCAGTCACCACCTCAGAGTGCTAACTCAATAATTAGCACTCGACACCTAAGAGTGCAAGCGCTAACGGCATTGTGTGCTGCGGGCGAACGGCACACGGTGCGGCGCGCCGTCGGGCATCAACCTAAAACAAACCGCATCTTCGGCATGTGCACGCTTCCACTAGTACAAGTAACCGACTAGCGTGGAAGCCGTACAGATTCATCAACCACCCTGCACCCGGCGCACAGAGTCGTCTCTGCCAAGCGCCTCATACAAGGAGTCACCGTGAGTGAGAACCAAACCCCTGATCAGCCCGCAGACCTAGCCGGCCAGCCCGCACAGGCTGTTCCCGCTCCTGCGGCCCCGTCGTCTTCTCCAAGTTTTGAGCAGCAGGACCCGATAACACTTGACAAGCCGGCAGGCGCCGAGTTGCCCGATTTCGGGTCCTTTGAGCAACCAGCCCCTTATCAGCAAGCCGATGTTCAAACCCCGGCTTACCAGGCGCCCCCGGCCTATCAGCCTCAGCAGCAGGGAAACCAGCAGGGTTACCAGCAGCCCGGTAGTCCGCAGGGATACCAGCAGGGTTATCAGCAGGGCGGTGAGCAAAAATCCAAGGTAGTTGCCGGAATCCTTGGCATCCTCCTCGGGGCCTTCGGTATCCACAATTTCTACTTGGGTAAAACCAAAATCGCATTGATTCAGCTCCTCGTGTCTGTGATCAGCTTCGGCATCCTTGCCCCATTCATGGCGGTTTGGGGACTGATTGAGGGCATCTTGATCCTCATTGGTCATGAAAGCTACCGCACCGACGCTCAAGGCGTCCCGCTGAAGGACTAGTTACAGGCGTATAGGGCCAAAGAGGAGGCCACCAACCCAATGGGTTGGTGGCCTCCTCTTTGGCCCTATTTATTGCAAACGGACGTTACTTCGCTCCCGGTCCAAGGATGACGACCAATGGCTGACCCATTTCCGCTGAGTCAATCAAGGTCGCAATCCCGAGAAGCTTGCTCAGGGCTTCGGCGTTGGCTTTTTGCGCTACCCCGTTATAAATGATGGAGGATGTTCCTTGGACGGCCCCGGCCCAGTTGGCCGCCTGGGCTACAGTCCAGCCATCCGCTGTCACGGTGGCCGAGTACTTGGCTGCTAGACCGCTGACCCCTGTTGCGTTGTAGATCGACAGGGGCGTGGTTTTGTTCACTACTGAATCTGGTGTTGGCACGGCCGTGGGTGCGGCAGACGGTGTCTGTACCGGTGTGGGTGCTGCCGTCGTCGTGGGGGCACTGGACGTGGTGGGTGACGCGGATGCCGTGGTCTGAACCGCAGCAATAGGTGTGGTGTCCGTCTTATTGGTCCCAAGATTGGGCACAATCAGGAAGGCCAGTAGACCGATGCACAAGGCTGCAGCACCGAAAACCATTAACGGGACAAGACTGCGCTTTGTGGTTTCCAGAGACGACCGATGCACGCCGTGGCGGGCGGAGTTCTCAAGAACACGGTCAAATTCATCCCGAGGGTAATTACTCATGGTGCAGTGATGTCCTTGTGGGTGAGGCAGTAGGGGCGCGCGTCTCTCAGTGGGTCCGACGTGCAGTGCGGGCTTGTTGACGCGACGTACGTAGTCTACGCAACCGTTTGACCAGCATGGGGTCTTGGGCCAGCGCGGCTTCCGTGTCGATCAACGCATTGAGGATTTGGTAGTAGTGCGTGGCAGATAAGTCGAACATGTCCCGGATGGCTTGTTCCTTGGCACCGGCATACTTCCACCACTGCCGTTCAAGCGCCAGTATTTCCACATCGCGCTCACTCAGCGCCAGATCCGTGTCCTTGCAAGTGGACTGGTCATTGTCCACAGCGAAGGGTTGATCCATCTGCATCGACTTGGCGCTTTGACTCACAGCACACTCCTGACTTCGTTGCGGGGACTTCATCGCGATCATTTTTTACGAACGGCAGCACCAAGCACTCAAGCCTCAAGCACTGCAACCCGTTCCTCCATGATAAGGGGGAATGACAGCCATGTCATTTGCTCTTCTGTGGACGCATAACTCCGTGGCCCACCCTGTGGAGGACTCTTTCAGGCTCCGGACGGGTCAGAATAGAGATATGGATTCTGCACCCGGTCTTTTCGAACCACATTTGCCTGCCCGGGACGCCAGTGAGATTGCAGCGCTGAGAACGCTGTCCACGGCACCGCTCTCCCTGGTCGACCCCGAGTGGGCGGTGGCACTCGCTCCCGTGGAGTCAACGCTGCGCTCGCTGGGGACAATGTTGGCGACGGAGTACGACGCCGGGTCCCCCTGCCTGCCACCGCCCACCCGGGTGCTACGCGCGTTGACAGCGCCACTATCCGGGGTGAAGGTACTGATAGTTGGCCAGGACCCCTACCCCACACCCGGGCACTCGGTAGGGCTAGCCTTCGCTGTCTCTGGCATCACTAGGCCCCTGCCACGGAGCCTGAAAAACATTTACCGAGAGCTCGAAACTGATCTGGGTATCCCGCCAGCTCATCACGGTGACCTCAGCTCCTGGGCAAACCAGGGCGTGCTCTTACTCAACCGCGTCCTGACTGTTGCACCAGGGGCGACAGGCTCCCACCGGCGTCGAGGTTGGGAAGAAGTGACCGACGCCGTAATTGCAGCTCTGGTAGCGCGAACGCAACCCTTGGTCAGTGTCCTCTGGGGCAAAGACGCCCAAAAAATGGCGCCCAAGCTAGAAGGCACAGCCGTCATAGAATCAGCCCACCCCAGTCCTTTATCCGCCTCACGCGGGTTCTTCGGCTCTAAGCCGTTCAGCCACGTCAATGAGCTTCTAACGTCCCAGGGCGCCTCGCCCGTCAACTGGGCTTTGCCCGCAACTCCAGCCTGATATTCTTAGGATTACCTAACTTTTTACGTTCGCGAGCCACCACGATCCAGGAGATTTTGTGAACCACGCCCCCACCAGCACCGAGCCATTCGTAGCCCCCGCCGTCAAGCCGCGCACCCAATTTACGTTGAGCGTGCTGCGCAAGGAACGACTGGGTGAGCATATGGTGCGGATTGTGGCTGGAGGAGGCGATCTGGCTCGTTTTGTGCCCAAGGATGCCACGGACATGTACGTCAAGATCCACTTCTTACAGCCCGGCGTGGAGTATGCCGAACCAGTGGACGTCTTTGCCCTCCGCGAGGACTTGCCCCGCGAGCAGTGGCCGCTCACTCGGACCTACACGCTGCGCTGGATAAATATGGACGCCGGTGAAGTTGCCATCGACTTCGTCTTGCACGGTGACTCCGGACTCGCCGGCCCGTGGGCTGCGGCGTCGAAGCCAGGAGATCGCATCATCTTCTCCGGGCCAGGAGGGGCCTACCGCCCCAACCCCGACGCCGACTGGTACTTATTTGCGGGTGATGAATCTGCCCTTCCGGCCATCGCCGCTGCACTTGAGTCCCTCGACTCCGATGCACGCGGTCACGCCTACTTCGAGGTAGATACTCCGGCGGACGTCCTCACCCTCACAGCACCCCCCGGCGTCGAACTAACGTGGTTGTTCCGAGACGGCGCCACACCTGCCGCAAGCACCGCATTGATCGATGCCGTCGCAACCGGTCCGTGGCTATCCGGGCGGGTGGATGCTTTTGTGCACGGTGAACGTGAGTCCATCAAGGCCTTGCGTGACATCTTGTTCAAGCAGCGCGGGCTAGAACGTTCCCAGGTCTCGTTGTCCGGCTATTGGGCTTACGGGCGCAGCGAGGACCGCTTCCAGGCCGAAAAGAAGGAACCCATCGGAAAGATTCTCTAGCCCCCACGCGCACCTCTCACCGTCTGCGGTTACGTCGCCTGTCCTTATTACCGTTGGTGCGGGTGAGCGGGCGGGCAATGTTATCTCCTAGGACGACGCCGGCCGCCACGGCCAAGATCACCACCAACGCGTTGAAGATGCCAACAGCACCCGTCACGGAATCTTCCGGCGTAAGGGTCATAACAAACATGGCCCGGAAGATAGACAAGCCCACCAACAAGAAGATGATTGACGGCACGGCCACCACCAGTTGCGGGGCGCGCATGCGCAGGGCAATCACTCGAGATAACACCCCGACTACGATCGCTGCCACCGCCGGGGCAAACCGGCCGCCAAGGCCAAATTCCATGCCCACGTAGTAAGACAAATAGCCTGCCAGGGCTACGCCCATGGTGGGCAGAAGGAGCTTCACCGACGTTTGTTCGGCGATGCAGATTGCCACTGTGGCCACAGCAACGAGAGGCACCACAACATACAGTGGCCAGCTCCCGACGATTGGCTCGGCGACATCGAGACGGCTTGCACCAAACAAGGCACTGGTCACAAGGGCCACAGCGATTCCGGCCACGATGGCACCAAACGTCAAAAATGCCGAGAGGAACCGACCAGCAGCCGTGACTGGAAAGCCGTTGATGGCATCCTGCACCGCGGAAACCAGCCGCCCTGACGGCAACATGAGCAAGATTCCACCGGCCACCACCACTGAGGGACTTAAGGGCGCATGGAACATGAAACACAGCACGGCCACGGCAGTGACAATGAAGGAGCTGATGGCCGTGACAAAGAAGTCCGGTACTCGCCATTTGCCCATCACCCGGGCCACTTGACCGGCCATCAAGATGGTCAGCAGAGCCACGAGCATGCCAAATATTGTCCCGCCGATGACCCCCACCACTGCCGCGGCAAAAACAGCTTCAGCCCACGCCACCATCCACCGGGGAAAGGGCTTGGGTCGCTTGATGATCACATCTAAGCGGTGATAGGCGTCGGAACGTGGCAACCCGCCACCCACAATGTCAGTGACCAGCTCATGCACCTCCACCAAGCCCGCATAGTTGTTAGTCCAAGACCGGACAACGCGCAGCACGGTGATCGGAACGCCGTCGCGGTGGGCATAGTTGATAATTACTGACTGGTTGGTGATATCTACTTCGATGTTCCGCAGCCCGAAAGCCGCCGTCACAGCGATGATAGACGTCTCCACTTCCAAAGCTCCAGCCCCGTAACGGAACATGGTTTCCGCCAGACGCAGCGCAAAGTCGATTGTTTTCCGGGCTGATTCATCGGCTTGCCCCACCTGGATCATGGGATTCGCATACGGGCTACCAGCCAGCCGATCCACAATGTTCATCGGCGCCGTAGGTGGCGCTTCGCCCTGGACTAATCGGCGCAAAACTCTGCGCGCAGACTCGTTAGCCCGCGCCTGCGCGGGAGTCAGAGGCTGGGCTTTGGCATGCACTTTCGCTTGAGATTTGGCTTGCGCCTTGGCACTAATCTTGGGCTGGGTTTTAGCTTGCGACTTGAGCGCAGGCTTGGCCGCCGTCGTGGGCGCAGGCTTGGACGAAACCTTGGGCACAGGTTTGGGCGCCGGCATAGACGTAACCTTGGGCACAGGTTTGGGCGCCGGCATAGACGTAACCTAGGGCACAGGTTTGGGCGCCGGCATAGACGTAACCTAGGGCACAGGTTTGGGCGCCGGCATAGACGTAACCTAGGGCACAGGTTTGGGCGCCGGCATTGACGTAACCTTGGGCACAGGTTTGGGCGCCGGTGAGCTCTCAACTTCGACCCGCGGCAGTGATCGTGGCTGTATTTTAGGCTCGATCTTGGGCAGTGCCCTTGCCGGAGGGTTCCATGGATCTTCTGCCACCTGATGACTTCCTCAACTGCTCAATAACGTCGACCGGGCAGCCAGTCGGCCCAGCCCCGTCAGCTACCCGACGGATCTCTGACGAACTTTCTTCACTACCCTAACTTCTATCCCATGGACCTTGAGTAAGTCTGACCGTTGAATAGGCCACACCGTCTCTTTTGCGCACTCCTCGCGTCAGTCATGGGTGCCAGGAAGCTTCTAATAGAACCTGTCCCCTGTGCGCCGGACATACACTTGGCGGGCTATTCGTTCTGCCACGGTGGTCCAGATCTTGTATCGCAACGGGGCGAAGGGTAGCTCCCAGCACCCCACAAAGTCCGTCACAGTTTTTGAGAAACTCGTTTTGAACAAACCCAACCCATGGTACGGATGCGTGGTGTCTTTCAGCTGGTCAGCCGGCGGGGTGCCGCAGAGGTCGTACTCAAGAGCGCCCAGTTCCTTCATATCGTTGATGGCCACCCATTGGACCAGGTGCGAGTCCCCGTATTGTGAACGTTTCTGCAGCGATCCGCCGTCCTTATACGTTGCCTTCCTGCCGTAGTTGACCACGAAGGCACCCACTGAGGCCACACCGTCTTCAAACACAAAATAGAACCTGCCCTGCCCCCGGCTAGCAAACTCGCTCCAGAACTGTTTGTAGTATTCGTACTTGCGCGCCTGGGTGTTTGATTTGGCAGCGATGGTGCCGAGCATCAGCTCGTACATTGTCCGCATGGTGGTTTCGTCTGGTTCCATGCGAACCACCTCAACCTCTTCGCGGATGGCTCGGCGGACGGCGTTGCGGCCACGGGATTGGAGGTTTCGCAACAACTGTTGTGGCTCGGGGGAAATATCCAGCAAAGCCGTGCTGTCGTTGGGTTGCAGATTAGGCATTTTGATGAACCCGGCGCCAGAAAGCACAGTAGTGGCTTCATCGCAGGCAATAATGTCTGGTTCAATCTTCACGGCGAAGACGTTGAGACCGGCACGCTTGCTAAAGACGCGCAGGGCTTGTGTCATGGCAGGAATGTCCGCTAGGACCGTGGTGTCGGGACCTTTGACCAGGTACCACAAGCGCCCTAGAAGGGGGTATGACTTTTCCAGGACCAGGTTATAACTGACATAGCCAGCACCCTCGATCACCACAAATTGCGGTGTCCATCCATAGTTTTTCTTCACGGCAGCAAAGGCTGCGGACTGGAGCAAATTGCCGCCATTGGGGTTTGCTGTGACCAAGATGTCCCACTGGTCGGTTTCAGCGGCGGTGGCAAATCGGGCGGTAAATTCTGGCAAGGGACCCTCAATTACGTTGTTGTCTTTTCCCGTCCCAGTCTACCGGCCCGAATTCTCACAGCCCACGCACGGCCGTCCCATGGAAAGCTGACGCTATAAACAACTGACCCGCAATTGTTGTAGTTTCATCAACCGATATAGGTTGATCGACGACATCAATTGCGGGTCAGTTGCCGACTACCTTCGCGAAGCGGAACCGGCAGTTTCAAGCTCACTTTCGTGCTCGGCGTCGTGCAGCACTATTTCCTCCACCAAGATCTCCTGCTCGAACTCGGCTAGGGTGCCCGGAGCGATATCCACAATCGTTTCGCGGTCGATCTTGGTCGCCAACGGCACTTCTTTCACAAAACACAGCACGATTGCCGCGAGCACAGCCAACGGAACCATCCAGAGGAACAGTGGGATCAGGGCCTCATTGTAGGACTCAATCACGATCTTTTTGATGGGCCCAGGCAAAGTGCTAACCAAATGTGGTGTGAAAGAATTGCTACCGCCACCGGCCCCCGCAGGCAGCTTTTCACTAATGAGATCCTTGAGGCGGCTGGCAAAGACGGCACCGACGACGGCGGAACCCAGCGTGGCTCCCACCTGACGGAAATAGTTCTGCCCGGCAGTAGCAGTGCCCACGAACTTCAGCGGGAACGAATTCTGCGCGACCAGTGTGAGGATCTGCATGCTGGCTCCCAGTCCTATGCCCATGAGTCCCAAGTAGATGCAGATGAGGTAGACCGGTGAATCGGCGTGAATGGTGGCCAGCAGTAAAAGCGCCGCACCGAGGATCACTGAGCCCACAATCGGAGCCACCTTGTAGCGGCCAGTCGTGGAGACTCGTCGGCCAATAATCACCGAGACCACCAGCATGCACGCCATCATGGGGATCATGAGAAGTCCGGCTTGAGTAGCCGAGTAGCCCGTGGCCATCTGCATGTACGTGGGCATGTAACCGATGGCGCCGAACATGGCTATACCGGTCAGTAGGCCCGCCAGAGTAGTCAAGTTGAAGTTGCGGCTCTTGAACAACATTAGCGGCATCACCGGTTCCTCAGCACGGCTCTCTACGAACACAAAGAGAGCGCCGGTCACTACGGCAACGAACGCCAGGGTCATGATTTCTGGAGACATCCAGGCGTACTGCGAACCGCCCCAAGTTCCCACCAACACCAGCGCGGTGGTCGCAAGGGCAATCAGCATCATGCCCAGGTAGTCGATTTTGGGCCGGACCGAGTGAACAACCTTCGGTATGTGCAGCAAAAACACGGTGGCAAGAATGGCCAAAGCTGCCAGCGGAACGTTCATCCAAAACGTCCAGCGCCAGCCGGGACCCTCAGTCAACCCGCCGCCAATGAGCGGTCCAGCCACCGAGGAGAAGGCGAAGACGCCACCCATGATGCCCATGTATTTGCCACGTTCGCGGGCAGGAACGACGTCGGCAATCGTGGCCTGTGAGAGGATCATCAAACCTCCGCCACCCAAGCCTTGAATGACGCGGGCCCCGATCAGTGTTGTCATATCGGGGGCCAACGCGCCAACCACGGAACCCACCGTAAAGATGGAGATCGCAAATAACAGCATGGGCTTGCGGCCCAAAAGGTCACCTAGCTTGCCGTACACCGGCATCATGATGGTAGAGGCGAGGATGAAGGCCGTGATGGCCCATGCCATATGTTCGACGCCGTTGAGCTCGCCCACCATCGTGGGGAGCGCGCTTGAGAGAACCGTCTGATTCAAGGACGCCAACAGCATGGTGACCATGAGGCCGGCGAAGAGCAAGACTATTTTACGTTTCTCACCGGGATCAACCGATGCGTCAAGGGTTTGTGGGGTACTCATAAGGTTGCTTGAATTGCCTCTCGAAAGATTTCAATGGATTCATCGACCGCTGCACTTCCGTCGGAAAAGGCGGCGGACGGATCACGCCGGTAGGTGAAGCGCATAACGGTGCCGGCCAGCAAGAGCAGAGCCGTGGCCCCGTCGCTGTCTAACGTCACCCCTGAGCTGGCGGATCCACCCTCGGAGTAACGCTCGGTAAGCACCGATTCCACCAGCGTTTCCGCCGTATTAACGTGTGCGAACATCCGCTTACGCAGTTCCGGGCACTGCTCCATCAACTCCTTGCGCCGAGGCAGCACCGGTTCTTCTGGGAACATGGTGCGCACCACGGAGGTCATCAGGCGTACGGTGCTGCCGAAGAGGTCGGCGGAGCTGTTGGCGCGAAAGGCAGTGACGGCGTCATCGTTGAGCACGGGTTCCTGGACGCCCAAAATGGCGTCCTCCTTCGTGGGGAAGTAGTTGAAGAACGTGCGCTTTGAAATGCCAGCGGATTCGGAGATGGCTTCCACGGTGGTGTGGTTCAAGCCATCGGAGAGCGCCATGGTCGACGCGGCACCGTGAATCAACGCCCAGGTATCCAGTCGATTACGCTCACGCAACGGGACGGCAGTTTTTTGCATAACTACAGTTTATGTACTCATGCATAGATTGCACAAGTGCAAACTTTGCATTCGAGCATGTTCTTGGTCACTGTTGACGCAAACTTCTAGCCAATCGACAACTGGCCCGCAATTGATGTCGAGAAATCGTGGTTTTCCACGATTTCTCGACATCAATTGCGGGCCAGTTGGGGGGGACGGCCAGTTTGGGGACGGCCAGTTTGGGGACGGCCAGTTGGACAGGCGGAGTATTAGGTGGAGGGGCGGAGCCAGGTGAACTGTGGTGTCTCCTTAGCCAGGAATGCGGCAACGCCAATCCGAGGATCATCACTTGCCGCCATTTCCTGTTGCCAGAACACGTTCAAGTTCGCTAGCGCGTCCTCAGGTATCCCTTCGCTGATGGCGTTGACCAGATCCTTTTGTGATTGCACGGAAAACTGCGAGCGCCCGGCAAGGTTGAGCGCAAATGCGTGGACGTCCTCCCATAGAGAGGACGCTTCCATGATCTTCGCCGCCAGGCCAAGCTGCACAGCCTCCTGCGCATTGACGAAATCACCGGTGAACAGCAGGTACTTGGCGGTGGCTGGTCCTGCCAACTGAACCAGCCGGCGGATCCCGGAAAGGGGGTAGACGATCCCGATCTTTGCCGGGGTGATGCCAAAGACGGCGTTCTCCGAGGCCAAACGGATGTCGCAGGCTCCGGCGATCTGCCAGCCTCCGCCCACGCAGTAACCGTCGATTGCGGCGATGGTGGGCTTGCGGAATGTGGCCAGTGCTGTCTCGGCCACTGTGATGTCGCCGCCGTCGTGCTGGCCGGTTGCTGGATCGTGCAGAATTCTTTCAACCGTGGCAATATCTGCTCCGGCGCTAAAATGGGCACCTTCGCCCCGGACCACCACCACTTTGACTGAATCGTCAGAGTCGAGTTTGTCCAGCACTGCCGCGAACTGCTGCCACATCGCCTGTGTGAGCGCATTGCGCATAGTGGGATTGTCCATGACAAGTGTCGCCACGGGCCCGTGCTGCTCAACCCGCAGCAGGCCTGCCCGTGCCGGTGTAGAAGTTGCCGACGTACTCATGCCCTGACCCCAGCCCCTCCAAGATGGGCAGCGGAACCGGCGGAGCCGCCAACATTCACATCCGGCGCTGCCAAAACGATCCCGGCCTGAACCAGTCCGCTGATTTGCTCCGGGCTGAGGTTCAACTCCGCCAGGACGTCCAAGGTGTCTTGTCCTAGCACGGGAGGCGCCGTCGTAATGCGCGGCGCTGTCCTGTTCACGGAGATGGGTCCCCGGACCAGCGGGAGTTCGCTACCGTCGCGGCGCTGCACCGTTTGCACCATTCCCAAGGCTTTGACCTGCGGATCGGCGAAAGCCTGTTCGTAGTTGTAGATGGGCCCGGCCGGGATCTTCGCGGTGCGAAGTTCACCCAGCCAGTGTTCGGCACTGCCACTGGCCAGTAACTCTTCCAACACCACTTTCAAGGCATGCCGATTGACGTTGCGCAGTTTGCCAGTGGCGTACTCCGGGTGGTCCGTCAGTTCCGGGGCCCCGAGAAGTTCGCACAGCACTCGCCAGTGAGTTTGGTTGCCCACCGCGATGATGACCGGAATATCGCCGGTGCTAAACACTCCATAGGGTGAGAGAACTGGGTGGTTATTGCCCGCAGGAACCGGCACTTCACCGGTGCTGAGATACTTTTGACCCTGGAATGCTGCCAGGGCAAGCCCGGTTTCCAGGAGCGACGTCGAGACTTCCATCCCCGTCCCCGTCCGGTTCCGCCCGACCAAAGCGGCAACGATGCCCAGTGCCGTGTTGATGCCCGAGACCATGTCGATAATTGGCACGCCGACCCGGTACATGTTCGCGGCGTCAGCCCCCGTCACGGACATCAGCCCCGTCATTCCCTGCGCTACTTGGTCCAGTCCGGGCGCCTGTGCCAGCGGTCCGGTTGCTCCGAATCCACTCACGGACGCAATGACGATTTCTGGTTTTGTTTCGCGGAGCGCGTCGGGGTCAAGGCCCATGGTGGCCAGCACGCCGGGGCGGAAGTTTTCAACGACGACGTCGGAGCTGACGGCCAGCTGCCACAGCAGGTCCCGGCCCTCCTGGCTGTAGAAGTCGATGGCAATCGACTGTTTGCCACGGTTGGCAGAGTCGAAGTACAGGCTGTGCTCGTTTTCAAAGGGTGGCCACGACCGGCTTGAGTCACCACCTTTGATGCTCTCTGTCTTTATGATCTGAGCGCCCAAGTCACTGAGCAGCGCAGTGGCGTACGGGCCGGCCAGTGCCCGGCTCAGATCCAAGACGCGGATTCCCTCCAGCGGTAGGCCGGATTGCTTATCCATTGGAGGTCCCACGGAGCCGGACATTGATCTGCTTCGTCTGGGTGAAGCCAGCCAGCATGCCTTCGAGGGATACTTCACGGCCCATGCCGCTTTGCTTGTAGCCACCATACGACTGCCCGGGAACCTGGCCGCCACCTTGGTTGACTTGAATCCAGCCAGCGTCGATCCGGTGTGCAGTATTAAGGGCGTCATCCAGGTTGTGGCTCCACACGTACGCGGCCAGCCCGTAGTTGGTGTCGTTGGCCATGGCCACCACTTCATCCACTGAACGCCACGGAATGGCAACCAAGACGGGACCAAAGATCTCTTCTTGCGCTAGGCGGAATTCATTGCGCACCCCGCTAAAGACGGTGGGCAGATGGTAGTAGCCCTCGGTCAGCGGCCCGGAATCCGGGGTGTCCCCGCCCAGCACAGCCTTCATCCCAGACGTGGTACGCCCCTCGTCAAGATAATTGGCGATCGCCGAATGCTGTTTGGCGTTGATGATGGCGCCCATGTCGGAAGCTTCATCCAAGGGATCGCCCACTTTGAGGGCACCCAGCTTGGCACTGAGTCGGGACAGCACTTCATCGTGGATGTCTTCGTGCAGGAACAGGCGTGAGCCGGCCGTACAGCTTTGTCCCTGCCGTGTGAAGCGCGAAGCAAGGAGCAGGCCGTCAATGAGTTCGTCGTCCACAGCATCCGGGAAGACGATGGACGGGTTTTTCCCACCAAGTTCCAGTGACATGTGGGCCAGGCGGGCACCGGCCTCCCCCGCGACTTCCCGGCCTACCTCGGTGGAGCCGGTGAAGGAGACTTTATCTACGCCGGGGTGGTTGGCCAACGCGCTGCCGATCACTGCGCCGCGGCCAGTCATGGCATTGACGACTCCCGCCGGCAAGTGTTTGTTGCACACTTGTGCGAGGAGCAAGATGGTCAGCGGCGCGTCGTCAGCAGCCTTCATGATGACGGTGTTTCCTGCGGCCAGAGCCGCCGGAATCTTGAAGGCGGCGATCATCAGGGGCGAGTTCCACGGCAAGATGCACGCCACCACACCAAGAGGTTCTAGACGCGTGTACTGGAGCTGGTTGTCGCCAGCCGGGAGAGTGGTGCCCTTGACCTCACCGGCAATTCCGGCGAAGTAACGGAACATGGCCACCATGGTGGTGGATTCCGGGCGGGCCTGAGTGCGCAGCGCGTTTCCGGTGTCCAAGGCGGTGAGCCTGGCAAATTCCTCACTGCGGCGTTCGAGTTCATCAGCGATTGCCAGCAAGGCAGCTGCGCGGCCGGTGAAGTGCTGGGCACGCCACGCAGGGAAGGCAGCCCGGGCAGCGCTCACAGCCCTATCCACATCTTCCACGGTGCCGGCGGGGACCCGAGCAATTACAGTTTCACGGCGTGCAGGGTTGTGGACGTCGCGCCATTGCGAGCCAAGGGAGGCAGTCTCTTCGCCGCCGATCCACATGGGCCAGTCCCGGACAACCGTCTCTGTTGAAACTTCGCTCATGGTTGTTACTTTCCTTTTCCGTTGATCGCTGCCGCGTTTGTCTCTGCATCATTATTTCCTGCTGCGCCGGGAAGGCTTCCATCCACGAGGGAAACAATCATGGTGCAGTCCTTGCCGCCCTGTCCACCATCGATGAGACGCTGGAACATTTGCTGGACGTGCTCGCCAATTTCCAAGGGTGTGTCGGTGCTCCGAGCTGCGGCAATCGCCAGATTGATGTCCTTGTTGGCCAGTTCGGCGGTAAATGTGGGAGCAAAGTCGTGGTTGGAAGCGGCGTTCGGCACCACCCCTGCGATGGGATACCAGGTGCGCAGCGCCCAGCTGTCGCCAGAGGAAACGGAGGCAATGTCCCAGAACACCTTTTTATCTAAGCCGAGACGGTCGGCGAGCACTGCGCCTTCCGAAGTGGAGGCCAAGTTGATGAACAGCATCAAGTTGTTGCAGATCTTCGCAGCCTGACCCGTGGTGGCTCCCCCAGTGGGGATGATGTTGGCGGACATCGGTGAAATAAATGCCGATGCGTCCTTCACTGCGCCGCTTTCCCCGCCAATCATGAAGGTGAGGGTTCCGGCGGCCGCGCCGCTCATGCCTCCCGAGACCGGGGCATCGACAAAGCGGAATCCGGCGGCAGCAGCGGCGTCGTGCACGGCTTGAGCAGATTCAATATCAATGGTTGAGGAATCGATCAAGAGCGTCTCCTTGGCGGCGTGGGCCAAGATGCCAGCATCACCGAAGTACACGCTGCGGACGTGGTCGCCTTTGGGGAGCATGGTGAAGACGACGTCGGCGCCCTGGACGGCCTCCGCCACTGACGACGTTGCCGTGACACCGCTGGCGACACCGGCCGCAAGAGCGTCGGCACTGAGATCGAAACCGTTGACCGTGTGGCCAGCCGCTACCATGTTCGCTGTCATGGGCCCACCCATGTTTCCCAAACCAATCCACGCCACTGTTGCCATGATAAAAGCCCCTTTGCTTACATTGCCATTATGTCCCGTGCATCAGACACGGGGCGCCTATGACCAGCATCACATGCTGCTAGAGTGCAAACAAGACCGAAAAGGGCAGACAGACTGTGCATTTTTGCACCTCGCTAATAGCAAGGAAAGCTTCGAATGGAATTTAAGAAACTGCCAAGCCCGGATGACCTGCTGATCCTGCTCACGGTGGCCAGGCTAGGACGTTTTACGGCTGTGGCCGATGCCCTGAATACCACTCACACCACCGTTTCACGGCGGATTTTGGCTCTGGATAAGCAGTTGGGTGGCCGCACACTTGAACGGACGCCCCAGGGGTGGGAGTTGACGCAACTGGGCCGCACGGCTGTCACTGCCGCTGAGGGTATTGAAAGAAGTCTCAGTTCTCTCACCTCGGGGCTGGAGAACGGAGTTGACGTAGTCTCCGGGGTGGTGCGCTTGAACACCTCCGACGGTTTCGGAGCTCTCATCGCCACCCCGGCACTGGTCCGACTGCAAAAACAGCACCCGCTCCTGCGCGTGGAATTGCTCAGCGCTACCCGCCGGCTCAGTCAAAACAGGTCCGGGGTGGACATTGAAGTGGTGGCCGGCAGCGTGGACGCGGGCCGCGCCGAGACCATCTTGCTCACCGATTACACCTTGCGTTTATACGCGGGCACTGGCTATGCAGACGTTTTTGGTCTCCCAGAATCCGCCACCGAACTGGCGGGCCACCGTTTTGTCTCCTATGTGGAGTCCACGCTCCAAGTGACGGAGTTGGCGCGCCAACACAGAACACTGACTAGCGAGCCAGCCGAGTTCCAGTCCACAAGCGTTTTTGGCCAGATCGAAGCCGTCCGCGCCAATGCCGGGATCGGCATGTTGCCCGCCTTTATGGTGGACGGGCAGCTCGGCTTTGTCCGCGTGCTGCCTGGCGAGGTGGCCCAAAAAGTGCAGTATTGGGCGGCTGCGCGGCCGGAATCCCTGCGCTCCCCCTCGGTGCAGGCAGTCATTACCGCCTTGTTGCAAGAGACCCATCACCGGCGTCGGGAGCTTCTGCCGGAGGACCCAGTGGCAACATGAGCCCTGCAACTTCAGTCAGCCCACTAGCCCAACATAACTAACGAAACGCAACTAGCCCCGCCAAGCTATGGACCGTCGTCGCGCTATGCAGACCAGCCGCCATCCATGCCGTAGGAGCTGCCCGTGACCATGGCCGCTTGATCGGACGCTAGCCACGCCACCAAATTGGCAATCTCTTCCGGTTCAACCAGACGCTTGATCGCGTTCTTAGCCAGCATCACCTCGGTGAGTACTTCCTCCGCGGGGATGCCGTGAATGCGGGCCTGATCGGCAATTTGTCCCTCGACCAGCGGGGTGCGCACGTACCCGGGGTTCACGCAGTTGCTCGTCACGCCATGGGCACCTCCCTCGCGGGCAGTAACTTTTGAGAGCCCCTCCAAACCATGTTTGGCCGCCACATACGCAGACTTGAACGATGACGCCCGCAAGCCGTGGACGGAGGACATATTGATAATGCGCCCATAGTTTTGTTCGTACATATGCGGAAGGGCTGCACGGATCAACAAAAATGGTGCCTCCAGCATGAGCGTGATGATGCGCCGGAATGCGGCTGGCTCAAAGTCCACGATGGAACTAATGGTTTGAATGCCAGCGTTGTTGATCAGGATGTCCACCTGCAGCTTCAGCGATTCCAAGGCAGAGGTGTCTAGCAGGTCCACTTCCCATGCTTCGCCGCCCACATCAGCCGCGACGGCGGCTGCACCGGCGCCGTCGCGGTCTGCCACGATCACGTAGGCGCCCTGGGCGGCGAGCGCACGCGCACAGGCGGCACCTAGCCCGCTGGCACCACCGGTAACAAGAGCACGTTTCCCAGCAAGACTGGCACCTCCCACCACGTCTGCTAGCGCACGTTCCACCTCGCCAGCCAGTGCGGGCGCACCGGTCTGCGCTTCGGTCCCAGCCGGCGAAGGGCCAACCGGAATCTGCTCTACCTGTGGTTCCTGCGTTGCCTCAGCCATTGGATCAACCTATCTTCTCTGCGGCCGACGCCGGGGCCTTCCCCGAAGCGGCAAGGCTCAGGGCCAGCGTTCCGGCAGCATCGGCGTCGTCAATGTCCTGCAGGGAAACTCCCCTGGTTTCCTTCAAGAACAGCACGGCCACTGCCGTCACGGCGCAGGCGCCAAGCAGGTAGATGGCTACCGGTACCGAGGAATGATAGTGCTGAACCAGCGCCGTAGCGATGAACGGAGCGATGGAACCTGCCACGATCGAGGTCACTTGGTAGCCCAAGGAAACACCCGAGTAGCGCATGCGAGTGGGGAACATTTCCGCCATGATGGACGGCTGGCCAGCGTACATCAGCGCATGGAACATCAAACCGATGGTCACGGATGCCAGGATCAGAAAATCGTTCTTGCTGTCCATCATGGGGAAGGCGAAGAAGCCCCAGCTTGCCCCTGTTATGGCGCCAAGCATGTACGTGGGTTTACGGCCAATGGCGTCGGAGAGCTTGCCGACTAGAGGTACCACGCAGAAGTGGATGCCGTGAGCTATCAGAAGCAGAAGCAGTATCCGGGAGGTATCGATGTTAACAATGACCTTCAAATACGTGATGGAGAACGTGACGACCAGGTAATACAGGATGTTTTCGGCAAAGCGTAAGCCCATGGCAGTGAAGACGCCGCGGGGGTAGCGCCGGAAGACCTCCATCACGCCATAGCCGGCGCTGGGATTATTCTCTAATTCTTCCTGCGCCTTCAAGAAGATGGGGGCGTCGTTGACCTTGGTGCGGATGTAGTAGCCAATGAGCACAATCACTGCGGAGAGCCAGAAGGCAACGCGCCAGCCCCAGCTCAGGAATGCGGTGTCGCTAAGAGTTGAGGAAAGGAACAGCAGCACTGTCGTGGCAAGCAGGTTTCCGAGGGGCACGGCGGACTGCGGCCATGAGGACCAGAACCCGCGGGATTCGTTGGGACTATGTTCGGCCACCAGCAAAACGGCGCCACCCCATTCCCCACCGACGGCGAAGCCCTGAATGAATCGCAGGGCCACCAGCATGGCCGGCGCCCAGTAACCCACTTGGTTGAATCCTGGCAGGCAACCCATGAGGAAGGTGGAAATACCGACCAAGATGATGCTCAGTTGCAGCAGTTTTTTGCGGCCGAACTTGTCACCAAAGTGGCCGAACACAATCCCACCAATGGGACGGGCGACGAAGCCCACTGCGTACGTCAAGAAGCCCGCCATAATCCCGTCCAGCACCGAGCCGGCGTTGGGGAAGAACATCTTGCCAAACACCAAACTGACGGCAGTGGCATAGAGGAAAAACTCATACCATTCCACTACGGTGCCGGCCATAGAGGCGGCCACCACTTTCCGCAGACCGGAGTCCTTGACTGATTGATTCGAATCAGCGCGTTGATTCATTGCGTTCTCCCCTGCGCGCCGTAGCGCGCGTGTCCTCGTTGACAAATGAATCCATCACCGGGCACGACATGTGATGCGCAGCACACAATGATGGTTTTCTTGAGTATTGCAGTGCTCCGACGCAACTTCAACGTTCTTTCGCGCAGAGTGTGTGCGCATAAACGCACACAGCAGCCGATCTAGCTGCGCATTTTTGGGCGGCGCTCCCGCGAGCGCTCCCGCAGCGTTCCAGCGAGCGCTCCACTTGCATTCGCGCCAGCGCTTTCCGCCCCGCTTGTAGGCTGCAAGAAGAAGATCAACTTTTTGCCGCTTCGGAATGGAATATCAATGGCTACTTTTCGCGAACTTCATCACGCTAATGCGCCACTGCTCCTGCCGAATGCCTGGGACATGGGCTCGGCTTTAGCCTTTGCTACAGCAGGATTCTCCGCTATTGGGACCACCAGTTTTGGGATTGCCGCTAGTGCCGGAAAGCCCGACGGCGACCGTTCCAGCCAGGCGGCAACGCTCGCTTTGCTGGCGGAACTGGTCCGCTTGCCCGTGCACATCACCGCGGACATCGAGGACGGGTACTCCAGCAACGCGGTAGAGGTGGCAAGCTTCGTTGCGGAACTGGCGGCCATGGGAGTAGCCGGGATTAACCTTGAGGACAGTACTGAGGGTCAGCTGATAGATCCTTCAATTGCTGCCGCGAAGATCGACGCCATCAAAAAGAGCTCCCCGGACATCTTCATCAATGCCCGGGTAGATAATATGTGGATTGGTGAGCAGGCTACCGTGGACGCCATTTTGCTGCGTGCCCACACCTATACTCAAGCCGGCGCTGACGGAATTTTTGTCCCCAGCGTCAGCTCCTCGCAAGACATCCGCGCCATAACTACACAACTCAAGTTGCCGGTCAATGTGTTGGCTCACCCCACCCTGAGCGTGGCCGAGTTGGGGCAACTTGGCGTGCAGCGCGTCAGTTCCGGTTCGCTGCCTTATCGATGCGCCGTAGATGCCGGTGTAAATGCTGCAATTGCCCTGCGCGACGGCGCGCTGGCACCAACCGCTACTCCCTACGCCCAGATGCAGTTACGTCTTGGGACGTTTCGTCGTGATGGCCGCAACACCCCGTGAAAATTCGGGAGTTATTGGCGCCTAAAGGGGCCTTTCCGAGCTAACAGGAAGCCGCCAGTTTGCCCTTATAGGCTCGCAGTGGCGAGGTAGCCACAGACGGGTGATTCATACTTCTCGCCAGCCGCGTTTTAGAGCGCAACGGCGGAACCCCGCCGCAGACCCTGACTGCAACGGCACGCCCGTCAATCGCCGTCGCGGTAGACCTTTGAGGAATCAGATTTAATTGATCAAACGTTTACACGCCACCATGACCTCAATTTCAGTGACAACGCTAACCTTGGGGGCGCTAGTTCTCTCTGGCTGTAGCGCCCCGAGTACTCCCGCCGCTTCCTCCGAAACACCTGTGGTCAGTTCGCCCCCGGCAAAGGCCATCGCCGCATTCGATGGCGACATAACCAACAACTCTCTGGCTGTGAGCCCAGATGAGAAAACCGCGGTGGTTTCTGACAGCCGCGAAAAATCGATTCTTATCTACGACCTCACCGACGGCAAACTGCGTAAGAAGATCGAAGGCTTCGGCACTCCGCGCGATATCGCTTTCGTCAACGAGGGTTCAGAATTTGTAGTTTCTGACAGCACCCTTGGGACCCTCCGCTTTTACAACACTAATGATTCCAGCTTCAAAGATGAGGTGGTAGTAGGGCCCGGTGCGTTCGGAACGTCAGTGAGCCCGGATGGCAAAACTCTTTACGTAAACAATGAGGCACACAGTTCCGTGACCCGCGTCGATATCGCAGCCCGCAGAGCTGTTGATGTCCTCACCGGGTTCTCCCAGCCGCGCCAGGGTATCCAAGCTTCTCCGGACGGCAAGCAGGTCTTTGTCACCAATTTCCAAGGCGACAAGGTCACAGTGATCGACGTAGCCAGCTGGAAAATCGTTCGCGAAATCAGCGGATTCTCCAAGATCCGAGGAATCTCCGTCTCCCCGGATGGGGGTACCCTCTATGCTGCCAATAGCGGGCGCAACAGCGTTTCCGTGGTTGATACTGCGACGGGGGCCATTAGCCAGGACATCGCGGTAGGTAATGATCCCTATGGTGCATCTTTGTCCCCGGACGGCAAGCTTCTCTTGGCAAGCAACAAGGTGGATAACACCATCAGTGTCATCAATGCCAGCGACAATTCGGTTGTGAAAACGATTGATGGATTCAAGGAGCCTCGCCAAGCCATTGTCTTCAACAAGGATCAAAGTACCGCGTATGTCTTGAACAAGGATCTCTCGATTGCCAAACTGAACGTCAGTGACCTCTCCGTGACACAAACAATTAGTCAGTAATCAGCCGCCTCTAAACCATTATTCGGGCCTCCGTCCCCAGCCCAACTTCGGACTGGGGATGGAGGCCCGCGTTGTCTCAATCACTCAAGCTACCTACGATCATTAGGTAACTACCTGCTATAATTAGTTTTAGATATGAATCCACCGTGACCTTGACATGGGAAGGAGCCTCGCTGTGGCGCGAGCAGGACTAAGCGCTGACCGTCTGGCGTTAGCCGGGGCGGACCTTGCCGATCAGATCGGCTTTGAGAACGTAAGCGTCGCTAAGTTGGCACGTCACTTCAACGTGAAACCGGCCAGCCTGTATTCACACGTTGAGAGTTCCGCCGACCTCAAAACCCGCATCACCTTGCTGGCACTGACCGAACTGGCGGATAGTACTGCGGAGGCGGTGGCCGGACGCTCCGGAGAGCCAGCTCTGACTGCGCTGGGAAACTCATTTCGAAATTACGCCCACGCACATCCCGGCCGTTTCGCCGCCATGCAACGCCAGCTTGACCCGCAGACGGCCGCCCAGAGCGCGGGCCCTCGGCACGTCCGCCTTATGCGGGCAATCCTGGACGGCTACCAGCTCAACGAGGCAGACCAAACGCACGCCATCCGTCTCATTGGCAGCGTCTTGCGCGGCTACGTCAGTCTGGAGCTCAGCGGGAGTTTTAGCCACAGCGAGCCTTCCTCCGGTGAGAGCTGGAAACACATCGTCCACGGACTGAATGTCCTGTTAGAAAACTGGTAAGTGCACCGAATATGCGCTGTGAATCACGAGGAATTACGAGGCCCTGACAATGGAAAAATGGATCACTACAGCGCCTATCCCGGAAGACTACTTTAGGGGCGCCGTCGAACTTGAAACAACGGGCCAAGGAACCCTCCCCCATCGCCTGCCAGCGAGCGCCCGCGCGCAGACCACTGACCCACAACTTCTCATGGCAGAGTCCCAACCCTCAGGTGTGCGGCTGGCCTTCCGGAGCCGGGCCAGCGCCCTGGAACTGGAGCTCATACGCTCACGAACCACGTTCTCCGGACTTCGCCCGCGCCCGGACGGGGCCGTCGATCTTGTTGTCGATGGCCAGGTACACGACAGCTCGGCGACCGGTGGTGGCAAGACCACGACGATCGACATGGCCACGGGAACTCTCAGTGAAGTGGCTGATGGCACATGGACGATTCGCTTTGATGATCTTCCCGAGGGCACTCATGACATCGAGCTATGGTTGCCTCATAACGAAAGAATCGAGCTCATTGCCCTGCGCACCAACGCTCCCCTGGAGCCCACTGCGCTCACGGGACTACCCGTCTGGGTCCACCACGGTAGTTCCATCAGCCACGGGTCAAATGCAACGTCGCCGACGGCGATTTGGCCGGCAATTGCGGCTCGCTTAGGTGGCGTCGAACTGACCAACTTAGGCTTTGGCGGAAGTGCGCTCCTTGATCCGTTCACGGCCCGCGCCATCCGTGACATGGCGGCGGATGTGATCAGCTTGAAAATTGGTATCAACTTGGTCAATCTCGATCTGATGCGCTTGCGTGCATTGGGCCCGGCCATCCACGGTTTCCTTGACACCATCCGCGAGGGGCACCCCGAGACACCTCTTTTGCTGGTGTCTGCCATTTATTGCCCGATCCATGAAGACACTCCCGGCCCCGGCGCTTTTGACCTTGAATCCCTGGCGGCTGGCGAACTTCGGTTCCGTGCCACCGGGGACCCCGCCGAGAGTGCCAGCGGAAAGCTCACCCTTCGCGTGATCCGGGAGGAGTTGGATCGCATCGTTCGCGAGCGTTCAAAGTCTGATCCGAAGCTGCACTACCTTGACGGGTTGGAGCTCTATGGAGAGGCTGACTATGCCGAACTTCCGCTGCCTGACGCCTTACATCCGGACCAGGCAACGCACCGCTTGATGGGTGAACGATTCGCGCGGCTGGCCTTTGCTGCGAATGCGCCACTGTCACCTGCTGGGCTGTCACCTGCCGCGTTGCCGCCTGCGGGGTTGCCGCCCTCGGCACCACACTGATGGCCGCCGTCGTGCCCCTGCCCATCTTTCCTTAGCGACCGCCGTCGTGCGTGGCGATGGTTTCCGTCCAGTTGGTGAGAGCTGTTACGAAACCTCGGATCATGCGCTCAAAGCTACGCTCAATGTCCACGTCCAAACCAAAAGAACCCTCTGCCTCAAGAGCGACAAATCCGTGCAGCGTGGAGCGAAACGCCCGAATAGCGTCGATGGCGTCATCTCCTTCTAGCTCATACGCGATCAGGACGTCAGTGATAATCGCAATGGCGGCCAGCGACGCCGCTGCGTCTTCCTCATCATGCGGACCGGCTACGATCTGCGCTGCGGCATAGCGAGCCGGGTGCTCAAGTGCCCAGGTACGGTAGGCGCGGGACATCGAGTGAATGGCGTCCGCTCCAGAGCGGCCGACGGCGGCCCGGAGGAGTACGTTTCCCAGCTCGCCTTTCGCCTGAATGGAGATATTGCGACGCAATCCCGCCAAAGACTCGATGTGTTTATACAGGGACGGCTGACGGACGCCCAACCGTTCGGCGAGGGCAGCGAGGGTGAGTTGTCCCAGGCCTACTTCATCGGCCAGCACAGCAGCTTCTTCCACTACGCGTTCTCGCGTCAGACCAACCCTAGGCACGGTGGAACACCGCCTTCAAGAAGCCGAGGACGGCGGCGGAGGTGATCTCTGGCTGCTGAGATTGCGGGTAGTGGCCGGCGTCGGGGACCATGATTACTTCGCCGTGCAGGACGCCACCGATCCAGCGGGCTTCGGCGTCGGGGTCTTTAAAGTCGGGATCCTTCTCACCCATGATGACCAGAACTGGCGCGCTAACCTCGGGAAGCCGCGCCTCGGCAGGTGCATGGTCGGTCTGAGTGGTCAAAGAGAACGCTTTGCCATAGGCAGGTTGGCGAAGGTGTGCGTAGACGGCGGCGCGGTAATCCGCGAAGTCAACCGGCTTCGCTCCGGCATACAGGGTCGGCATATACGCCTTCCAGGCGCTCGCTACCCAAAGAGGTGCCATCATCGCCTTGAACAGGGCCAACATTATGGCGTTGACTTTAGGATTGCGGACGTAGGGTCCCACCAGCACCAGCGCCGTGACCTGCTCCGGGTGCTCGGCCGCGACAATGACTCCGGACCCACTGGCCATGGAGTTGCCGATGATCACGGCGGGACCGCCCAGCTTCTCGATCAGCGCCCTAATGTCTCCGGCGGTCTCTACATCCCCATAGCTGGAAAACGAGGTGTCGCTGTCACCGTGCCCGCGAAGATCCGTCGTGGCGACTCGATAGCCAGCTTGGCAGAGGATGGGAGCCAGAAACCGGTAGGAGGAGCGCAGCTCTCCCATTCCGGGCACCAGGACCAGCAACGGACCACTACCCTGGACGTCGTAGCCAATTTTCCCTTCCTCACGATCCAGATACTGAGTCGAGGAGACTGACGTGTTTGCGTTTGGTGCGTTTTCTTTGCGTAAAGTCATAGTAGCTATATTAGTTACCTTTTTAGCTAATGTCCATAGCTTAAGAGAATGTCCCTTGCCGATTGAGTTCCAGAACTGGGTGCAGGTACGTCACAAAGAAGACCATTTCCCCACATCCCAAAAGTCGTAATTCCCACCAGGACCCAAACAGCGTATCGTTGCAACCACTCATGCGTATCGTGAACAAAAATTGTTCGTTGGCGGCTCCGTAGTGACCATTAGGTTGAGCTTTAATAAGCGGAAAGCACCACAATGATCAGCACGGAATCGCCCGGTGGCACCCCTGCCCCTCAGTCACAGAGCTGGCTATCAACGCTGCGTCGCCTCCCAGGTTTCAAAGTTGCGATCATAGCGTTTTTCTTAGTGATGCTACTGAGCGTAGGTGGCATTGCCGCGGCGCAATGGCAGCAAAGTAGCACAGCAACCATTGCGGTCACGGCGGGCGCCGGAGGGCCACATACATCACCGGTGGCGTTGGGTTCTGCCGGTTCGTATCTGGTCTTGGGCGGCGGAGGTATCACCAGCACCGGCACGACGTCGGTAGGCGGGGACATCGGAGTAGGCCCAGGGAGCGCAATCGTAGGATTCCCCCCAGGCATCGTGGCCGGAACCACCCACACCGGCGACGCAGCAGCCACCCAAGCACAAACAGACTCCCTCACCGCCTACAACGACGCCGCAGCACGCACCCCCACCGCCCCGAACTTCGCAGGAGACCAAAACGGCAAAACCCTCACCCCCGGCGTCTATCACACAGCAGCCGCATTCGCCCTAACAGGAACACTGACACTCGACGCAGGCGGGGACCCCAACGCCGTCTTCATCTTCCAAGTCGATGCCGCACTAAACACAGCAGCCGCCAGCACCATCCAACTCACCAACGGCGCCCAAGCCAACAACGTCTTCTGGCAAGTCCTCGGCGCAGCAGGAACCGGCGCATCCTCCACATTCGCAGGCACCATCCTCGCCCAAGGAGCAATCACCCTAGGCGCCAACACCAACATCACCGGCCGCGCCCTCACCCACACCAGCGCAATCACCCTCACCACCAACACACTCACCAACCCCGCGGCGCCAGTTGTGAGCATCACTGGTGGTGCCACCGCCCCAATACTTGGCGATCAGCCTCGCAGTCTTGACTCCCCGCGCCAGTTGGTTCCGAGACTCTCGTGGTTCATCCTGTGAGGTGTCTGAATTGAAGATACTGGGCTTTCCGCGTCATCAATTAGTCACGGATCGGCCAAGTCATCCTCGGTGGCTGCGCCTACACGGCGTCGAAGCTAAAGAGACGACGGACCACGTGGCCGTCGGCGAGCGCGTCCAGACCTTCATTGATCTGCGCCAGTGGTTTCGTGTCCGTGTGGAGTAGTTGGATGGGAAGTTGCCCATCGCGCCAGAGCTGAATGTAGCTGGGAATGTCACGGGCGGGATCAGCATCTCCCATGTATGAGCCCAGCAGCCGCTTTCCCATCCCAGCAAATTGAAGTGCCTGGATTTGGATTTTCTGGTCTGGGTGGGGCAAACCTACGGACACCAGAGCGCCGCCTCGGGTCAACAAGCCTAGACAAATTTCCATGACCTTTGCACTGCCCACCGCTTCTATGGCAACGTCCACTCCGTCTCCGGCGTGGTCAGCAACCAGTTGCGCTGCGTCTTCCGGCAAGCCTGCGAAGTTTGCGCCACACCGAAGAGCCAAGTCTTGTTTTTCGGCAATCGGATCAATGGCAATGACGGTGGTTCCAGAAATTTGTGCGGCCCCCATGACGGCTGCCAGTCCCACGGCACCCAGGCCAAAAACGATGACCGACTGGCCCGGTGTGACATGTGCTGTGTGGACCACAGCACCGATGCCCGTGAGTGCCGCGCACCCAAACATTGCAGCGATGTCGAAGGGGACGTCATCATCAATCACCACAACTGACTCCCGGGCGACCACTATGTACTCCGAGAAGGCTGACACGCCGAGGTGATGGTTGATCCGTTCTCCGGTGGCCGAGCGTAAAAGTGCTTCCCCGTGTAGAAGATCGCCTGTGCCGTTGGATTCAGCTCCACGGTGGCACAGCGCCGGTCGTCCGGAGGTACAGGCCCGGCAGTGCCCACAGCTGGGAACAAATACGAGGACTACCCGCTCACCCACAGCGACTCCATCAACCTCCGGTCCAATAGCTGCCACGGTGCCGCTGGCCTCGTGACCCAATGCCATTGGTAAGGGGCGGATCCGGGAGCCGTTGATCACCGATAAATCGGAGTGACACAGGCTGGCTCTTTCCACTTTGACTAGCACTTCCCCAGCGCGCGGTGTTGGGATAGTTATGCGTTCGAGGACTAGAGGGCCGCTGTCCGTGTATGGGCGCGCCGCCCCTGAAGTGTGCAGAACGGCGCTTACCATCATTGTCGGCTCAGTCATCAGACGCTCCTTCGTAGCTTTCACTGCACCGGGAAGCCAGCTGCGGGAAATCCTCCAGCGGCATCCGATCGCTTTAACGTGATCGTACTCTCGGTGAACGTAGAACCAGCCACTCGCTTTGAAACGCCCCGTTTAGCGTCATGGCAGAAGGCGCTATGCCCAAAAGAGTTGAAAGTGGAATACCAGCCAGCTAGAAAACAATGCATAGTGCACTTTTCCCGACCACCCGACTGTGCAAACCGCACACTCTATTCAAACCGCAAATTGTAACGTGATCTCCGACACAGGTTCTCAGTCGAACAACAAGGAGATACGGATGACACGTTATAGAGTGTCGATGGACATTGGCGGAACATTTACGGACATCGTGGCGTACGACCAAGATGATGGTTCGTACTCGGCAGCGAAAGCATCAACCACGCCTGGGAACCTCAGCGCCGGGGTGATCGCAGGTCTGGAGTCAATCGTCCCGAATCTTTCCGACATTGATTTTCTTGTACATGGCACGACCCAAGGGCTGAACGCGTTCTTGGAGCGTCGGGGCGTCCCGGTATTGCTCCTTGCTACGGCAGGCCTCGAGGACGTTTACCACATTGCCCGTGGCCCTCGCACTGAACTTTACAACGCCCAATACCGCAAGCCCAAGCCTCTCACTGAGCGCAAGGACGTAGTCGGGATCGGTGGACGTCTGGACGATCAGGGACGTGAGATCCGGGGACTAGACGAGGTGGCTTTGCGTCGCGCTGCTCGCAGAGCCGCCGAGGACGGCTACGGCGCTGTGGCCGTCGCGTTCCTCTTCAGCTACAAAAACCCCTCTCATGAGCTCCGGGCTCGCGAGATTTTACTCGAGGAGCTGGGTGCGGATTTCACTGTCTCCCTGTCACACGAGGCCGCCAAGGAATGGCGCGAGTACGAACGCACCTCCTCCGCCGTCGTTGAGGCCTATACGGGACCTGTAGTTCGGAACTATCTCTACGATCTTGAGAAGAAGCTTGACCAGCGTGGTGTTGAGGCTCCTCTGCACATCATGCAGTCCTCCGGTGGCGTACTCACCGCGGAATCGGCTCGCAAACGACCCCTTCAGACGTTGTTGTCGGGGCCCGTAGGCGGGGCGATGGGTGGCGTGGAGTTGGCGGAAGCGTCAGGACGAGGGAACCTGATCGGCGTCGATATGGGCGGGACTTCCTTCGACGTTTCACTGGTGGTTGACGGCAAGCCCGACGTCGCAACAGAGGCAATGCTCGAAGGTCTGCCAATGTTGATGAGCGTCGTCAATATCCATACCGTCGGAGCTGGTGGCGGATCCGTAGCTTGGCTCGAGGCCGGCGGACTGCGAGTCGGCCCCCGCTCCGCGGGCGCCAATCCCGGCCCGGCCTGCTACGGCCGAGGCGGAACCGAACCAACGGTGACGGATGCGAACTTGGTCTTGGGACGCGTCGATCCGGACTGGTTTGCAGGAGGCCAGGTCTCATTGGATAAGGACGCCGCACTTGAGTCGATGCGGACCGTTGGTGACCAGCTAGGGCTTGATCCCATAGCCATGGCGGAAGGCATTTGCGATGTAGCCAATTCTCAGATGGCGCAGGCCATCCGGACTATAACCATCTCCCGAGGCATCGAACCAAGAGACTTCTCCTTGGTGGCTTTTGGAGGTGCGGGCCCGATGCACGCGGTATTTCTGGCCAAAGAACTGGGTATCCCTGAGACAGTGGTTCCCCGCTTCCCAGGCGCATTCTCGGCGTGGGGCATGCTGCAAACCAATATCCGCAAGGACTTCTCCGAGCCGTATTATTTCCTGGATCAGGACATCGATTTCGCAGACATGTCCAACGTGCTGCGCGACATGGAATTGGATGGACTTGAATCATTGGCCTCGGAAGGGGTCCCACCGGAGAGCCGGGCCACGGTCGCCTCCGTGGATGTCCGTTACGAGTCCCAGGAATTCACCCTCAATGTTCCGCTGCTCACTGCAGAAGAGCCCGAGTCGCCGAACTTCTTAGAAGATCTAGGCATCCGATTCTCCGTGATGTACAAGGAACGCTACGGTCACTCCAACCTGGGTGCCCCCATCGAAATCGTTACTCTCCGCACGAAGGCCGAAGGAGACTTGGGTACTCTGAGCGCACCTCGCTTTGCGTCGGCAACGAGCGCCAAGTTCAAACACCAGGTCCGTTCCGTGATCTTTGACCACGACAATCATCAGACAATTGTTGTCCGTCGTGACGATTTGGCGGCTGGCCACGCTTTCAGTGGACCCGCCATCATCGTCGAAGAAACCGCAACGACGGTGGTCCCGCCCGGCTTCACCGTGGTTGTTGACGAATTTGGATCCCTAGTCATCCGTACCGACGACGCAGTTGAGAACTAAGGAATTGAAATGACACTTCAGGCAGTCAAAACACTTGACCCAGTGACCGTAGAAATCATCCGAAATGCACTGACAAGTGCCGCTGACGACATGAATGCAACCCTCATCCGTTCCGCCTACTCGCCCATCATCTATGAAGGTGGCGATTGCGTGGTTGCCCTCCTGGACCCGGAGCACCGGGTTCTGGGCCAATCCGCAGGGCTTCCCCTCTTTTTGGGGAACCTGGAGACCTGTTCGCTCGCCGTTGAGGAGAAATATGGTCGGGAAGTTTGGAAAGATGGCGATATTTGGGTGCTCAATGACTCCTATTTGGGCGGCACGCACCTGAACGATGTGACCATATTTGCCCCCATCTTCGACGACGGCGCCGTGGTCGGATTCGCTGCGACCCGTGCCCACTGGATGGACATGGGCTCCAAAGATGTTGGCGGGTCAATGGACTCGATCGATATTTTCCAAGAAGGTTTCAGGATGGGGCCGGTAAAGCTACTTGAAGCTGGTGTAGAAACCTCGGTGGTGGATCTTATCCGCACCAATGTGCGCTTCCCCTACCAGACCATCGGAGACATGCACGCCATGATCGCTGCGCTGCGGATGGGAAAAACGCGCATCACAGAATTGGTGCGCAGATTCGGTCTGGAGCAGCTTAACGCGGCCAGGGACGAAATTTTTCGCCAGACAGAGGTGATCGAACGCGAGGCAGTGCGCAGTATTCCAGACGGGGTCTACAAGGCCGAGGGCGTCCTGGACAACGATGGAATCAATCTGGACATGCCTATTCCGATCAAATTGACCATCACGGTGGCCGGCGACACTATTGACTTCGATGTCAGGGACTCCTCGGACCAGACGGTCGGTCCGGTGAACTGCGGGATAGCCCAGGCAGTCTCCGGGCTGCGTGTCGGTTACAAACTTCTCATCAGCCCCCATTCCAACTCCAATGGCGGATCTTTCCGCCCCATGACGACACAGGTTCGGGAAGGGTCGGTCCTTGGAGCCATGGCGCCAGCGCCTTGCCAGTGGTATTTCTCCCACCTGGGCCTCTTGATTGATCTGGTCTCCAAGGCCATGGCCGTCGCCATGCCAGAACGGGTTACCGCCGCCAGTCATGGTGACTCCATGATCATCACCACCGCAGGGTTTGACCCTCGGTTTGGCCGCAACTTTGTCACCATGGAAGCCACGCTGGGTGGCTGGGGCGCCTGGGGCGGTAGCGACGGCGAATCCGCGATGATCAACAACGTCAACGGTTCCTTGAAGGACCTTCCAATTGAAATGCTCGAAACGCGCTACCCCTTCCGGATCAATGAATACTCATTCCGGCCCAACTCCGGCGGGCAGGGCCAATGGCGCGGTGGCAATGGCGTGGTGCGTGAGTACGAGTTCCTCGCAGACTGCGCGGTGGGCCTCTGGTTCGAACGTTCCATTTCTCCAGCTTGGGGCCTCTTCGGAGGGTCCGATGCCCAAGGCCCCGAAGTGGTCATTAATCCTGGCCGCACGGATGAGTTTGCGACGTTGAAGGCAAACGCCCGAAAAGTGAAAGCAGGAGACATCGTCCGCCTTGCAGTGGGAGGCGGCGGCGGATTTGGTGACGTATCCAAACGGTCGCGCAAAGACATCACAAACGATATCGACAACGGCTACATCACAGAAGATTTCGCCAGATCCCACTACGGCTACTAACCCCCTAACCAGAAAGAGCACATCGTGAAAAAAAATACACGCCCCGCCGTCGCCGCCGCCCTTGTCAGTCTCAGCTTGCTCATGTCAGCGTGCTCGCCACCGACACAACCGGCAAGCTCCGACGCCAATGTCGCCGTCGACCCCGCCAAGACTTTGAACGTCGGCTTCTTCGGTTTCGCAAAGTCGAATGCCTTTGCCCAGGGAGTATTTCTCGGCGTACAGCAAGCTGCCAAGGCTAACAACGCTGAGGCAACTTTCGTCGACTCGAATTTCAATGCCCAAACTCAAGTACAGCAGGTTCAGGATGCCATCACCTCGCATCAGTTTGATGTCATGGTGGTCCAGGCAAACGATAATCAAGCACTGGTCGCACCGCTGACACAGGCCGTCAAGGCCGGCATCACAGTAGTGACAGAGTTTTCAATCGTCGGGAACAAATTCGATACCTTCGAGCCCCAAATCCCGGGCACGATCAGCATCGTGGACATGCCAACCAGCAATGGGAAGGCTCTTGGCGAAATGGCCAAACAGGCCTGTGCAACGGTTACTGCGGACATCTGCCAGGTCGCTTATCTGGAAGGCTTCAAATCACTTCCCCTGGATAACGCGCGCACTGACGCCGCTAAAGCTGAGCTTGCCACCGACCCCAAGATTAAGCTCGTGGCCAGTGTTGAAGGCGGCTACACAGCGGACGAAGGCAGGAAGGCGTTCCAAGACGTATCTCAGGCAAATCCAGGACTAAACGTGGTGATCGGGTCTTCCCAGGCCATCAGTGGTGCAGCCCAGGCGGCAGGCCAGACCGACATCAAGTTCATCGGCAACGGCGCTTCCAAGTCCAACGTGGAAGCTGTCCGGTCCGGCAAGTGGTTCGGCATTTACATCAATGACACCGTCAAGGACGGGGTGAAAGCTACTGAGTTGGGTCTGGCTAAAGCCAGGGGACAAAAGGTAGAGACAGCCATCAACGAAGCGACGCTGGCCCCCAACAATGCCATTGGAACCAAAGAGGTGCTGGACAAAATCAACTACGTTTCTGCGTACAGCGACTAACGGAAACTCCTAGCACGACATGTGATCAGTTGCCTGGCTCCGCGAAGCCAAAGTAATCCGCAAAGCCCGTCGGGCCAGGCAACCGGGATCGCAAAAATTCCTCATTTCATGGACAACTACAGAAGTCGGCAAAGCTATGAACACGTTGATGGCAGACGGTGGTGCAAAATCTGGGGACGCAACGGAGCTTCCTCGGGGAATCTCCGTAGCGGGAACTGGAAAGCGATACGCGGGTGTTCCTGTCCTAAACGACATTAACCTCACGATCGCCGAAGGCGAGATTCACGGAATACTCGGCGAAAATGGTGCCGGCAAAAGCACTTTATTGAAAATTATCGGTGGAGCCGTAACGGCAGACTCTGGCTCAATCTGCTTGAACGGCAAGAAAGTCAAGATTGCTACACCTCGGGATTCAATAGCCCACGGGATATCCTTGATCTCGCAAGAACTCTCTCTCATCCCCAATCGGACAGTTCTGGAAAACGTCTTTTTGGGCCGTTGGGCCAATACGGCCGGTTTGGTGACGGGACGCCGGGACCGGGATCACTTCACGACACTGATTCGAGAAACCGGTTTCGAGCTGGATCCCGATACGGTGGTCTCCCAGCTGTCAATTGGGCACGCGCAGCAGGTTGAAATCCTCAAGGCGTTGGCACGGGGAGCCACTATCCTCTGCATGGACGAGCCGACGGCAGTCTTGAACGAAATGGAAAAGGCAAACTTGTTGCGGGTCATCCGCAGGCTTTCCGCCGCAGGTACAACGATCATCTTGGTTTCTCATTACCTGGAAGAGGTCTTGGAAGTTTGCACCCGCGTCACCATCTTGCGGGACGGCGCCCATATTTCTACCGCTGACGCCTCCGAGCACACACCAGCCTCCCTCGTATCACTCATGGTGGGGCGCGAAGTGGACTATCTCGTGCCTGATCTCCCTCCCGTTACAACGGGGGCTGCCACAGTCTTAGAGGTGCAAGGTATCTGCAGCAGCACTGTACAGGACATCTCGCTTACTGTGCGTCGGGGAGAGATCCTGGGTTTGGCCGGACTCGTTGGCAGCGGGCGCAGCGAAACACTTCTTGCCGTGTTTGGTGCGGAGAAAGTGAGCGCGGGAAGTGTCGCGGTCAACGGACAGCGCATCCGAGCCAATTCCATTCGTGACGCGATCAAGGCAGGGATCGCTCTTGTTCCGGAATCTCGAAAGGACCAGGGACTGGTCATGTCACGATCAGTGGTGGAAAACATCGCGCTGGCGACGTTGCACATCCGCTCGCGCGCTGGCTTCGTTCGTGGCGCTGCCGAAAAGAAGGCGGTGGCACTTATGAGCACGGCCGTTGATTTAAGGGGTGCCCGGCCAGGCTCACCCATTGAAGGCTTGTCCGGAGGAAACCAACAAAAAGCCCTCTTTGCCAAATGGTTGATCCATCCACCCGCTGTACTGCTGGTCGATGAACCCACGCGAGGAGTCGACGTGGCAGCAAAGACTCGCATCCACAAGATGATCATCGACTTGGCCGCGAAAGGTACGGCCGTGGTCGTTGTCAGTTCCGAACTCGAAGAAGTCATTGGCCTCTCACACCGAATCAACGTGATGCGCCGTGGCCGGATAGTTGCCGAATTTGACCGCAATGCCTCCCGCGATGACGTCATGACGTCAGCATTTTTGAAATAGGTAAATCACATGACATTAAAAACAGCCACCGCACCCAGAACCTCATCTGAACCGTCGGAAAAACGCAGGTTCAGGCCAAATCTCAGAGATTTTGGTGTCACTTTCGGACTGGCAGCCATCATGCTATTCCTGGCCCTGAACACCACCACGTTCCTCACGGGTCAGAACTTCATCAACCTTTTTGACCAAGCAGCCGTAGTCGGACTCCTGTCCGCTGCCGCAGCCCTCTGCATCATTAGTGGCGTGTTCGATCTTTCCTCAACGGCAACGCTGGCATCCTCCGCGATCATCGGCGTCATGGTGACAGAACGTTTCGGTGTCGCCGCCGGCTTCTTCGGCGCGCTGCTGGCAGGCCTAGTTCTTGGCACGATCACCGGTCTAGTGGTTGTGGGAACGAAGGTTAATTCTTTCATCGGCACCCTGGCCATCAGCATCATTTACCGCGGATTGGCGATAGTTTTGACCGGCGGGGCCATCGTTTCCCCCAGAGCCGATCAGATCTTTGCTTTTCAAACGTGGACCTGGCCGAGCCTATTCGGGCTCACCGCCGGTTCGCTCCTCATGCTCGTCACAACCATAGTTCTGGGTATAGTCCTGTGGCGGACCACTTTCGGCCGCCGTATTTACGCCGTCGGAGGTAATCAGGAAGCGGCAAGGCTTAGCGGTATTCGCACAGGGTCCATCCATGTCGCAGTGTTCGCCATCAGTGGTCTGTGCTCGGCCATGGCGGGTATGATTCTGGCGTCCCGGGCTGGCTCTGCACAGCCATCCATGGCACTCGGCGTTGAGCTCACGGCCATTGCCGCCGTTGTCATCGGTGGCACCAGTATCCTTGGCGGGCAGGGAGCCATGTGGCGGGCCTTCGTGGGAGTTATGGTTCTCACTGTCATTGGAAACGGCTTCAACCTTCTTCATTGGGACACCACCTACCAGCAGGTTGTCACGGGAGCGCTAATTTTGGCGGCTGTCGCGGCGGACGGCTTGTTCCGAAAACGGAGTAAATGAGCAATTATTGGTTTTGACTATGAACTCGCGAAAGCTAAGGGTAGTGACGCTGCAAGGGAGTATCGAAGCATGCGCATAGGGCTGAGAGTCGAAGATGGCGCCTGCCAAGGGGTGATGATGGCCGGTCAGACCAAGGTTGCGGAGGTCTCCACGCGGGACGCTGCTTCGCTGAGCGACGCTGCGGAACAAACACTCAATGCGCTCAGCACAACCATGGGAGCCAACGTGGGTGAGATCATTGTGGACGTGGGGCGGGTTCTTTCTTCTCGGCCTTTGTCCAACGTCGCCGTCATCCGAATTTCACCTCGGCCCCCCGCGGATGTCTTCCACACCTCCAAGCTCCCCAGGATTGTGGAAGGGATCGCCACCCGGATCATGCATGTGCGCGGCGGCCATGACATCAGAGCTCACGAGCTGGCCAAGCTTGATTTGGCCACTTTCGAAAGAAATGTCGCGTCCCTTGTTCAGGGCCACCGGAATGTGGCGATCACGGCGCTAGGCGCCAACTCCACCGATGAGCACGAAGCCCGCATTGCCGACGCCATTTTGGCCCATGATAGTGATGTGCGAATTAGCATTTCGCACGATTTTTTTGCCAATGCGTTCCGTGATCGCGACTTCACAACAACCCTCAACAGTGCGCTGATGGAGACAGGAGAATATCTTGCGGTATGCCTTGAA
The DNA here is from genome assembly GCF_020905375.1 of Arthrobacter cryoconiti. Classification (GTDB taxonomy): domain Bacteria; phylum Actinomycetota; class Actinomycetes; order Actinomycetales; family Micrococcaceae; genus Specibacter; species Specibacter cryoconiti. The sequence continues at coordinate 12,899 of NZ_JAJJBU010000003.1, read as the reverse complement.
CAGCTTGGTCACCGATATTTTCCGGGCGCCAAGGTTTCCTTCGTGAAGAACGACGGCGGCCGCGCAAGCATAAGCCACCTCGCGGTGAGGCCAGTACATGCGCTGCATCCGGAACCGGCATCTCAATTGGTAGGTTTGGCCCTTCTGTCCGGCCAAGCCGATGGTGAAATCATTGTGGGAAGCGAACACTCAGTCAGAGCGGGCACCACGCGGGACGGTCTCCCCACGTCCACAAGTCTCCTACGAAACGTGTACGAAGCAAGCCTGGCGACCAATGCTGCGGCCATTGAAAAGTACACCGCCTACCATCCTGTACAGCCACTTACCCCGACTACCGTGGTCGACCTTCGCCTAGACCGTGACGGGCCGCTTCCCTTCGGACTGGAGCCAAGCTTTAGCACGCAGGACGACGCTGCGCTGATCGGTTGTGCAACAGCGCCGTGGACTGCATGGATCGATCGACTCGAAAACGTCGCCTCCAAGGAGGACCTCCAACGCGTTCAGCGGATAGCCGAAGAGGATGCCAAGTCGATCGTCGTCCAGTCGGGTGGAAGCCCGGTATTGACACGAGTGATGGAAGCAAATTCTTACGCCTTGCCGTACGGCAATCCGGGGATTGTCCGGGTACGCGTCCAGGCTGCGGATAATTCAGAGCCGGGAATCACTGCCCTGCCAGCCGACTGCCAGCAGCGGGTCAAGGCATGAGAACCTTGAACAGCGAAGACGTTCGGCACTTCAGTAAAGGGGCAAACTTCCTTGCTTGCCACATCGACCCTGCCGCCGTCTTCGCCTATGAAGAAATGATTGTTCAGGCGCTTCCCACCGGCGATGTCCGGCTGATAAACATCGACGAACTCGATCCCAATGATCTGGTGGTAGCGCTCGGCTTCGTCACTCAGGGCCTCGCTATCGCCGATATGCCACCTGTGGGGGACGAATTTGTCCGTTGCATTCAGGCGATTGAGCAACGATTGGGGCGCAAGGTTTCGGCGCTATATTCCTTGGCAGCAGGGAACATCAATGGTATTTTGCCGTTGATGACGGGCCTGCAGACGGGCCTTCCGATCGTCGATTCCGACCCCATGGGACGCGTACTACCGCTGATCAGTCAGACCACGCTTACTCTTGGCGGTGTCCGTATCAGTCCCATCGCAGTTACGGGAGTGACGGGCGAGCACTCGACTTTGGATGTCGAGGACCCCCAGAGGGCAGAGACGCTGGTACGCTCCCTCGTCATTGAACTGGGAGGGTGGGCAGCAACTGCCATGTATCCGTGCACAGGCCAGCAACTAGCGGAGCACGGCATTCACGGAACGATGACCAGAATGATAAAAATCGGTGAGATTTTGGGTGCTGAAGAGCCCGTGGAGAGCAAATATGTGCAGCTGATGCGCTTACTTAACGCTACCCGGGTGGCCCGGGCCCGAGTCAAGCACATGGAGAGTTTCTCCCGAGACAAGGCGTTGGGCTTACCGACACAAACCACCAGCTTGACGCTCGTCGCGGAACAAACCGGGCAAATTATTCGTCTTGAAATCGGAAATGAGATTCTCCTCGTGCTCGTCGACGGCGCCGTGGCTGCCGCGGTTCCCGACATCATCACCTTGCTCAGCGCTGACCTGGGTCAGGTAGTGAACTTAGATGACGTCAGGGTGGGGCAGCTGATCGACATCTTCCTCACACCGGCGGCACCGATCTGGTACACGGAAGCCGGACTGAATTTGGCCGGACCGCCAGCCTTCGGTCTGCAGCTGCAACATCCGAGGTGTCATGCCTAGCCCAAGCAAAGCAATACGCCTGGACGTGGCCGGAGTTGTGGCTCATGGTGCGCTGAGTACTGTAACCATGCTCTATGCCGCCTCCACCAATGCGGTGATCGACGGTGTGGTCATTGTCTCTGATCTGGAGACCATCAAGAGAGTGCCACCGAACACAGTTGTGGTCCTCTCCACTCATGTGGGATCCGGCGGTTGGCAAGTCTCCGCCGCTCTGCGCCACGCGTGGGAACGGCGGGCTAGTGCCGTGATTATCGCCCAAAGCACCTATGCAGAATCGGTGATCAGTTTGGCTGAACGGCTTGATATCAACTTGATGGCTGCCGAACAAGACCCATCGATCATCGCGCTGGCATTGGCCGCCGAAATCGGTGCCGTGAAGTCTTTGGCAGAAGTAGATCTGGCCCAGTTTGCCAGGGCGGTGACGAAGGAAACTACGGTCACTACCATTTTGAAGACCATTTCCATCCGACTAGGGGGTTTCCGGTTGACTCTAGAACACGATGGAATCGTTCTAGCAGCTGCCGGCCCTGCCGCTGACGGTGGGCCAACTGTCCAGCTCGAGTTACCGTCGGCGGCTAACTGGGGGCAGCTGAAACTCAGTGCCAGCGGGCCAAAGACCACCGAACTGAACGCTTTGGATGTGAGAACGTATTTAGAGGTGGCAGTCCCATCCATCCAGTCGGTGTGGATGGCCGGGGAGATCAACGATTCCGCTGCGAGCGCCCCCACCCTAGCACTTACAGACGTCAGTGATTGCCTACAAGTTGATGCCCAGCTGGCTGACAAGGCTCGTCCCAACCTCTTGGCCAAGCTAGGGTGGCATTCCGAGCACAGCTATCAAGCCGTCTGGATTGCTCACCCGGCTCACCAGCAGCACTCAATGGGAAGAACGGCGATCCTTCGGTTGCTGTGGCGAAAAGTGGCTGCCCGGCGACCACTGGCAGAAGTGCGCGGCGGTTGGCTTTCTCTGATCCCGGTTGATGAGAGTGAAGATCCTGGCCAACTGCCATCACGTATTGGCGAGAAAGTCAGTTCCTCTTTGGCCGAGCTCGGATTTTCCGTCGGGACTTCAATGCGGCAGTCCGGAGTTAATAATTTGCCTGCCCTGGCCCAGCAAGCGCGCGTGGCTGCCGACTACGGCATTCGGATCGCTCCGGGCACCGTCACGTCCTTTGGGGACCTTGGCATGGGCGCGGTGACCGCCTACATGGACGACGCCGCCATTTCCTTGGTAGCCGGTTTGACGCTTCCAGCACTTATGGCAGCTCCGGATCGGGAACAGATTATCCGAGACACCCTCGCCTTCCTCGAGCATCAAAACTCCATGACGCTGGCAGCCAAGGCACTCAATATCCACAGAAACACCTTGCAGCAAAGGATCAACAGGATCAGGGACGTGGGCATAATCCTTGACGAACCGGAGCAGATCCTACCCTTGCACCTCATTCTCACCGTATTGAAAAGAACCCTTCAAGGTTCTACCACCGAGCAGAAAGACCCCCATAATGGAACAATTCACCTCACTTGAAGACGTTTTCGCCTATGTTCAAACCAGTATCGGTGCGCGCTTGTTTACCGTTTCGCTGATTGCTGATGGTGGTACCAGTATGGCGCGCGTGTACACGACGCACCCAGACGTGTACCCGGTGGGAGGTAAAAAGACCTTCGCCGCGGACACCAACCCGGTCTGGCTAGAACAAGTTGTTGAAGGACACCGACCCTTTCTTGGTAAGGATGAAGCTGCGGTGAAGTCCTTCTTTTACGATCACGAAACCATAGAGTCGTTGGGCTGCGGCGCCATTGTCAATGTCCCAGTGGTCAAGAATGGCCTGACTATCGGATCCATTAACTTCCTGGATGCCGCGGGAAGCTACGACGAAGACTCCGCCGCTGCGGCGATGCAGATCGCAGCAAGGTCGGCTGACCTTTTGGACGGAATGCTCTCCAACTAGTACTGGCGTGATAACACCATGTGCAACTTGCGAAAGCACCGACCCTTTAAGGTGGCGTATTTGATGGGGATCAGAGAACAAGCTCCATATTGTTGCTGCCTCCGGCAGGGCCTCTCAGTTAGAGACCCAGCGCGGTCCGGCGTCGTGCCTCCTGCGCCAGCTAGCGCTCCATCTTCGGCAACTCTGCGCTGAACCACCGTGAAAGCCCATCGGATCCGTTCGGTTAATGCCGCTCGAATGCGTGAATCGCTGGATACTTCCACCCAGCTCACGCAGGTTCACGAGGTGGATGTCAGTGCAATTGTGCGATTGCGTGCGCGTACAAAGGCGTCAGTTGTTGCCACCAATGGGGTGAATCTGACGTATTTGCCCTTCATTGCATTGGCAGTTGCCGAGGCGCTCAAGGCGTATTCCATGCTGAACGCGTCCTTTGATGAGGCCGCCGGCACCATCACCTACCACGACGCCGAGCATCTAGCCTTTGCCGTCGACTCGCGCAAAGGGCTGCTGGTTCCGGTGGTCCGTGACGCCGGAACGTTGAGCCTGGCCGGACTGGATGCAGGTATCTCCGACGTCGCGTCCCGCACCCGCACCCGCACCCGCACCCGCAATGGAACCATCAAGGCCGACGAGCTCAGCGGTGGCACCTTCTCCATCACCAACATTGGATCGGTGGGAGCATTGTTTGACACTCCCATCATCAATTCCCCGCAAGTTGGAATCCTTGGTGTGGGGGCCATGTGCTGGCCATATGCTGGCGCTGACTCACGTCCCGGCCTGGCGCTGGTCCGGCGCTGGTCCGGCGCTGGCCTGGTGCTGGCCTGGTGCTGGCCTGGCGTCAGATCTCGTGGGCGATCCACTGGGCAGGGTCCGGCCTGCGGTATCTGTCGCCATGGTCTCTGAGCTTGTAGCTGATCCATGACGTGGAATAATCGCTCCCAATGATTGCATCAGGATTAAAGCCAGCGACTTTTGCTGCCGAGACAGGCTGGCTTCCATTTGTCAGCCTAGCCATCGTCGTGGCATTGGCCGTTTTGATCGGCGGCTGGGTTTGGTTCTCGCGGAGGCGCTCAGCTTCTGCAGCGCTGTCCTCCAAGGAACTCTCCGCTATGGAAGATGGGGAGCTTCTCAATGCGCTGGAAAACCTACTCATGTTTGAAGAGAAATTCACCAAGACTGGCGATGCCCGCCCATCTCCCGAAGTTCCGTTCAATGATTCTGGGCTAGCGGACCAAACTGCTCTCACAATTGCCCTTCTGCGTACCGAAGTCATGAGGCGCGGGCTAAGTTGCTAGATTTGGCTGCGGCACAGTCGACGGCGTCGACCTGGCCAGTGCTTAATCAGTAACTTTTAGCGATGGGCTGGGATGCAGACCACTCTTATTCTGAATAGAGCGTAAACAGCGCTGCAGGACGTATCGGACTGCAGGGACTCTCCCATCACAGCCTTGCCGCCGAAAGTGACTTGCATGCGATGCGATGCGAGATCGCTTTCAATCCTGACGCCGGAGCGCGGAGCGTCGTGCAGTGAATTCTGGTTCGTCGATCTCACCCCTGGCAAACCGTTCGTGCAGAATCCGCTCCGCATCGAAGTGCGGAGGCCGCACAGGGTCAGGGCCTTGATGCGGATGAGTACGTCGAAGCAGAAGAATTACGACTGTCACCACACCTCCCCAAAACACCAACATCATCACGATCATCGCCACCCAGGCACCTGCACCCCAGCCGATTCCGTCCCATCCATACATCATGACTTCATCCCGTCCTTGTGTGCTGTGCGGCCTTTGAGTGGAGTGTATGGCTTCCGTCGCCTGGCAGAACAGAGTCGAAGGTCCTCAACCCGGCCGGGATCCAGCCGCATGCAGAGTGGAGGATGAGTTTCATATCACCTTGACCATGGATACCCCTAGGGGGTATATTTGGTTTGTTGTCAATGAAGTAGTTTGTCCCGGCTGAGGAGCATTCCGGCCGCCACTGCCGTTCAACCCCAACGCACCCTTCATCCTCATTAAAAGGAGTCAACTGACATGTGTGGAACCGACACCCGCAAAGACCTCAACCTGACACCGGTAGCCGACAGCAGCTGCGCGTGCTGCTCCACCGACTCGGCCTCAACCGGCTCGAACGCCGCAGTCTCGACCCCCACTGTCCGGACCCCCACTGCCCGGACCCCCACTGCCCCAGCCCAAGCCGCTGGCGTGGGGTACGGCATGGAGGGCCTAACGTGCGGGCATTGCGTGAAAACCGTGGAAACGGCGCTCTCAGCCCTTCCGGAAGTGGAATCAGCCACCGTTGAACTGGTGGCCGGCGGCGTCTCGCAGCTCTCCATCATCGGTAGTGCCAGCCGGGAAACGGTACAGTCCGCCGTCGAACAAGCAGGCTACACCCTGACCCGAAGCTAACCAGCTACCGGTTATTTCTGCACGGCCCAGCAAGGAGTGAGATGGACAAGCACAGCAACCCCACCGACACCGCACCGAAGCAGGCGCTTCCCGGAGCGCACTCGACCACAAAGCATCCCATGACGGGTCACCCGGCGATGGGTCCAACCGGCATGGACCATGATGACCATGCCGTGCACAGCGAGGGCCAGCACGCAGGGCACAGCACCGCCATGTTCAAGAACCGCTTCTGGCTGACCCTGCTCCTATCCATCCCTGTCGTGTTCTTCAGCCCCATGTTCGGGCACCTCTTGGGCTACACCTCGCCCCAGTTCCCGGGCTCGGCCTGGATCCCGCCGCTGCTGGGCACCGTGATCTTCTTCTACGGCGGCCAGCCGTTCCTCAAGGGTGGGTGGCAGGAAATCAAGTCCCGCCAGCCAGCCATGATGTTGCTGATCTCCATGGCCATCACGGTCGCCTTTATCGCTTCCTGGGTGACGAGCTTGGGCATTGGCGGCTTCGACCTGGATTTCTGGTGGGAACTGGCCTTGCTGGTGGCCATCATGTTGCTGGGGCACTGGATCGAAATGCGCGCACTCGGTTCGGCGAGGGGTGCGCTCGATGCCCTCGCTGCCCTGTTGCCCGATGAGGCCGAGCGGGTTGTCGATGAAGGCACCGAAACCATCAGCATCGCGCAGCTGAACCCCGGCGACATTGTCCTGGTCCGGCCAGGCGCCAGGCTGCCGGCCGACGGCGTGATTACCGACGGCTCCTCGGAAGTGGACGAGTCCATGATCACCGGCGAGTCCAAGACCGTCTCCCGTACGGTCGGAGACTCCGTGGTGGCGGGTACAGTTTCCACGGATAACTCCCTGCGGGTGAAAGTCACGGCCGTCGGAGATGACACAGCTTTGGCGGGCATTCAGCGGCTGGTGTCCGAGGCCCAATCCTCCACGTCCCGGGCACAGGCACTGGCTGATCGGGCTGCGGCATTCCTGTTCTACTTCGCCGCTGGCTCCGGCGTCATCACCTTCATCGTATGGTCGCTCTTGGGCAGCATTCCCGATGCCGTCACACGCACGGTCACAGTGCTCGTCATCGCCTGCCCGCACGCACTGGGTCTAGCCATTCCATTGGTCATTGCCATCTCCACCGAACGCGCAGCCAAGGCAGGGGTATTGATCAAGGACCGGATGGCTTTGGAGCGGATGCGCACCATCGACGTCGTCCTCTTCGACAAAACCGGCACCTTGACCAAGGGAGAGCCCGCTCTCACCGACGTCGCTGCCATTGAAGGTGTGAGCGCGGATGAGCTGCTGGCACTGGCTTCCGCCGTGGAATCCGACAGCGAACACCCCGTGGCCCGCGCCATCATTGCAGCTGCACAAAAGACCGGTGCACCGGCCATGGCAGCAACCGGTTTCCAGTCGATGACCGGGCGGGGAGTTCAAGCCACCATTGATGGTTCCACCGTGGCCGTCGGCGGTCCGGCGCTACTGAAGGAACTTGATCTGAGCGAACCGGAGCGGGTCTCTTCAGCGACTACCGGATGGATGAGCCGAGGAGCTTCAGTGCTTCACGTCATCAAAGATGGCGCCGTGATTGGCGCCGTCGCCTTGGAAGACGAAATCCGTGCGGAATCCCGGCAGGCAGTCCACGCCTTGCAGGCCCATGGCATCAAAGTTGCCATGATCACCGGTGACGCCCATCAGGTCGCGGCCACTGTGGCCACCGAACTCGGCATCGATGAGGTCTTTGCCGAAGTCCTGCCCCAAGATAAGGATCAAAAAGTTGCTGAACTCCAGGGCCGTGGAATGAAAGTTGCCATGGTCGGCGACGGCGTCAATGACGCACCCGCACTTGCCAGGGCAGAAGTCGGCATCGCCATCGGCGCCGGTACGGACGTCGCCATGGAATCTGCAGGGGTAGTCCTGGCAGGTAACGACCCCCGCGCGGTCCTCTCCACTGTGGACCTCTCCAAAGCCAGCTACCGCAAGATGTGGCAAAACCTAATCTGGGCCACCGGCTACAACATCATCTCTGTCCCACTGGCTGCCGGAGTTCTGGCCGGCGTCGGCTTCGTGCTCTCACCCGCGGCGGGGGCTGTGCTCATGTCTCTGTCCACCATCGTCGTGGCACTAAATGCCCAACTGCTGCGCCGGCTCAAGCTCAACCCAGCTGAAGTGAGCTAAGCACCAGCACACCCGTACCTCCCAGTGCGCTCCGGTACACTACACAGCGACCGGCACCGACAAACCACCAGAAAGGATCCCGCCATGAACACATCAAGCACGTTGCGACTACCGGGATTCTTTCCGCACTGGGCCGGGCTGCTCACCCTCAGTCTTGTCATTATGGCCGGCCTTCTGGGCATGCACATGATCGGCGGTGCACAGGCGGCATCAATGTCACCGATGGCGCAGGCGTCGCCGATGGCACCGATGGCACAGGCGTCACCGATGGCACCGATGGCACAGGCGTCACCGGCGTCATCAATGGCACCGGCATCACAGGCACACCGCGCAACGCAACCAGCTATGTCAATCGCGGACCATGCGAAAGTTCCGGATGCATCAAATCATTTGGACAGCGCCACGGTATGTGCGTGTTCGCCCTCGGGCTGCGAGATGCTTATGGCCAGTCACGGGTCCTGTATCCCTGCCGTTGGGGCTGCAACACCAGCGGCCCCACAACCAGGGCTTGCCCCCGATCCCTCCGCCGGTCCCACCTCATCGGACCGTGCAGGATACAAGTTCATCGGGCGTCTCCTGGACCCGCCGTCCTTGACTCAACTTTCCATCAGCCGGACGTAAACCAACGATCCTGACCTGTCACCGTGTGACGGGTCCTCGTTAACGCACCCCATAAAAAGGGTGACGTCCACCTATCGTGAAAATTTTGAGTTGAGGACTGTTTACTGTGAAAAAGATTCTGCCCCTTTCCGCCACTGCCCTGGCCGCCCTAATTGCCCTGTCCGGTTGCTCCACGGACACCAATGGCAGCTCAATGCCGGGCATGGACCACGGCAGCTCGGCCATGTCCACCGCGCCGCCAACCAACGTCGGTACTGAAACCGGCGCCGACCACAACGCCGCGGATGCGATGTTTGCCCAATCGATGCTGCCGCACCACTCCCAAGCCGTTGAAATGAGCGATATCATGCTGGCAAAGCCCGGCATGGACGCAAAAATTGTATCCCTGGCCAAGGACATCAAAGCCGCCCAGGGACCTGAAATCACCACGATGACGAACTTCCTCAACTCCTGGGGTGAATCCACCACCATGACCGGCAATCACAGCATGGCTGGCATGCTGGCCGGCACGGATTTGGACAAGCTCAAGGCAAGCCAGGGAACCGAAGCCGCAAAAATGTTCCTGACGCAGATGACCGCCCATCACGAAGGCGCTCTGGAAATGGCGAAGATCGAAGTCAGCGGCGGCAAGAATGCCGAAGCCGTCACGTTGGCCAAGTCAATTGTTTCCAGCCAAGAAGCTGAAATCAAGGCCATGACAGAGCTCCTGGCAACTCTGTAAAAAGCCGACTGCTCTCATGATCGGTGGCGAACCCAGCTTTGGGCCGCCACCGATCTCTGCCTTCCCCTCTTTCCCTCTTTCCCTTGGAGAACCTTGATGACCCCTCGAACCCTCTTTTTGCGTACCCGTTTTCCGCTGCTCGGCTCAGCCCTGCTCCTCCCACTGGCTCTGCTCGGCTGCACACCAGCAACAACTGCTGCAGTTTCTCCCGAAGCAGTGCCAGCTACAGCCGCGCATGTCCACGGGATCTTTGTGGATCCTGTATCAACGCAGATCCTCCTTGCCACCCACGACGGCCTTTACGACGCCACCGGCCCCACCATGACCAAAGTCGGCACCGAGACCATTGACCTGATGGGATTCACCGCAACTGCCGATCCGAAAGTGTTTTACGCCTCCGGCCACCCCGGCCCCGAATCTTCGCTGCCTGAGCCCATGGGTTTGATCCGTTCCTCGGATGCTGGCAAAACATGGGAACCGATCTCACGTGGCGGCCAGTCAGATTTCCACGCACTAACCTCCACCGACCACGGTCTGATCGGCTTCGATGGGAAGCTGAGTACCAGCAACGACGCCGTCACCTGGGTAGCGTCTACGGCCAGCTTCAGCCCGGCAACCGTGGCGGGAAACCCGGCCACGTCCGTCGTTTTGGCCACCACTCAAGAAGGACTGCAGCGTTCCACCGACAGCGGGAAAACGTGGCAACCAGTCCCGGGCGCCCCACTGATGCAGTTAGTGTCCTTCGCCGCCGGAACGCCGGAGGCGGGGCCTGCCCCCACGCAGGTAGTCGGCGTCACCCCTGCAGGCGATGTCCATGTCTCTCTTGATGCCGGGCTGACGTGGACGGCAGCAGGAAAGGTTGAGGGACAGGTCCAGGCCGTGACCGCCGTAGCTGGCACGGCTGGCAAACCCAAGATCTGGGTGGCCACGGCCGCTGGCGTCCAGAGCTCGTCCGACGGCGGAGCCTCCTTCGCCCCGGCCACACCCTAACGCCGTGGATATCCGAGAACAGTCCACCACCAACGCCGCCGACGGTCCAACAGGCCACCAACAAAGGATTTCATTATGACCAACACACCCACCCGGCGTTCCTTCCTGGGATTGTCCGTGGCCGCTGCGACCATGACGGCCCTAGCCGCCTGCACTCCCCCATCAGCAGCATCCGGCCAGAATCGCATCAAGCCCACGGATCCGTTGATCGCGGACGTCGAAGCCAGCCGGGCCGCCACGGGGAAAACCATCACGACCACCCTGACACCGGCACCGCTGACCACCACGCTGTCAGGCAAAACGATCACGACTGCCGGCTACAACGGCTCCCTCATGGCACCAACCCTGCGCGGTACGGTGGGCGATCAGTTCAACGTCACTATTGCCAACAAACTCAGCGACGCCACCAGTGTGCACTGGCACGGTTTGGCTCTGCGCAACAATGACGACGGCGTTCCCGGCCTCACGCAGGACGCTTTCCCATCCGGCTCCCAGAACGGCTACAACTTCAAGCTCCCCCACCCGGGCACGTACTGGTACCACTCGCATGTGGAAATGCAACGCGAACAGGCCCTCTATGGAGCGCTCATCATCGAGGACCCGAACGAGGCTCTCGTCTATGACAAGGAGTGGGTGATCGTCCTTGACGACTGGCTCGACGGCATCAACGGCACACCAACGGACGTCTTGAAGGAACTCTCCCAAGGCATAGGCAACATGGGAGGGGGCGGAATGAAGGGCATGGACCACGGCAACACCAGCCAGGACGGCGCCATGCCCATGGGCCACATGCCATGGGTGCTTCCAGCGACTTTTTGGGCGGTGACGCCGGGGACGTCGCTTACCCCTTCCATCTCTTCAATGGCAAGGACCCGGGAAATCCGGAAACGTTCACAGCCAAACCGGGCGAGAAAATCCGGCTGCGCATCATCAACGCGGCCGGTGACACCGCCTACCGGATCGGTGTCCCGGGCCAGCAGCTAACCCTGACCCACACCGATGGGTTCCCCGTCCAGCACACCAAGGTCGACGCCGTCGTACTGGGAATGGGCGAACGCATCGACGCGCTCCTGACCGTCCAGGACGGCTACACGCCGTTGCTGGCCCTAGCCGAAGGGAAAAGCCAGATGACTTACGGGCTCATCTCCACCGGAACCGGGACTGCGCCGGCACGGGAGAGCCTGCCAACCGCCCTGACCGGAACAGTGGTCGACGGCGGCCAGCTCACCGCAGATCCGTCCGTGACTTTGCCCGCGAAGAACCCTTACAGGGTCCATGAAGTGCGGCTTAGTGGTGGAATGATGAAGTACGACTGGGGCATCAACGGCCACCGCTTTGACATGACTAAACCCTTTGCGAACGCGTTCGACCTCAAAGACGGTGAACGCGTTGAGGTGAAATTCATCAACGAAACTATGATGTGGCACCCCCTGCACATCCACGGCCACACGTTCCAAATCGGGACCGAAGGCGCCCGCAAGGACACCGTCATCGTCCGCCCCATGACAACCGTGACCGTCCAATTCGACGCCGACAATCCCGGGCAATGGCTCTTCCACTGCCACAACGCCTACCATGCCGAACGTGGCATGATGGGCGTCTTCTCCTACCTCAGCTAAGACCTTAACCCGACGATGGATGCATCCGGGCACTCATGCCAAGGTAAACCTGGCTCCCTTCAGGTTCTCTGCGGACCCAAAGAGTCGCCTGGGACCTGAAACGGGTCCCGGGCCGGCTCCTTGAGTTCCACGAAGAAAACGTGGGTGTCAGTTTCTCCGGAGTTTTTCCCGCAATGGTCCTGAGACGACATCCACCGTGCCACACCAGAAGGCATATCCACATCAACGCTTTGCCCATTGGAAGAGAGCCGGCGGCCATAAGTCGCAGCCTAGCTAAGTTCACCTTCGGCCAGGCGACCCACTACATCCGTGAGCATGGGGAGACCGGAGACGATGTCCGCGTCATGCGTGTACTCATGTTCGTTGTGGGAGATGCCATCCACAGAGGGGACAAACAGCATGACTGTGGGAACAATGTCCTTCATATTGGTGGAGTCATGCCCGGCCAGGTTCTTCACTCGCTGATGGACCAGTCCAAGGTTGGCGACAACGGCGTTGTAGTACTCAGCATGGCAAAAGAGCAGCGGCCCCACTCCCCTTCCGGGAGTGGGGCCGCTGCTCTTTTGTGGCTATGAAAGTGGGGTGCGGATGAGTTTCTTGTTGACGAACTCGCTCATGCCATACTTGGCCAATTCGCGGCCCACG
>NZ_JAJJBU010000029.1 GCF_020905375.1 Arthrobacter cryoconiti | reverse complement strand
CCTAGCAGTATTGCGCAAGCTTCTACGGTCCATATAACGAAGAGGGGCTGACAATTACTTTCCAGTAATTGTCAGCCCCTCTTCGTTATATTTAGTTCTTAGTGCGCATGATCTCCACGGCTGTATTCATATACCCAGCCAATCAGTGCTATGACCGTCAAGCCGGCACCGAACAGGAAGACCCACCAGCCCACGGCCAATCCCAGGAAACCTGAGGCGGCTGCCAAGGCTAGCACTAGCGGCCACCAACTCCAGGGACTAAACTGCCCCTGCTCGCCGGCGCCTTCATGGATTTCGGCATCGGGACGATCCTCGGGACGCAGTCCCACGCGATTTCCCGTGTAATACAGGTACAACCCGATCATTAGGCCTAGGCCACCCACCAGATACAAAGCCAAGAAGCCAACTGGTTCGCTCCAGTGACCCATCAGACCATAAACGGTGGCCACCGGGAAGAAGAAGAGTCCGATGATGATGAATGTTTTAGCTTCAACTTTCACTTGCTAGCTCCCGTCGCTGATGCACTCACTGGAACTGGGACATAGTGCGGAGCCAGTTCCGGATGGTGGAGGTCAAGTGCAGGACGCTCAGAGCGAATACGGGGCAATGAGGTGAAGTTGTGACGCGGTGGCGGGCACGACGTGGCCCATTCCAGTGAAGCTCCGAAACCCCATGGGTCATCAACCTCAATCTTTTTGCCATTGCGCCAGGTGATGTACACGTTCCAGAACCACGGAATCATAGAAGCACCCAAAACGAAGGAGGAGATCGTGGAGAACTGGTTCATCCACGTGAAGTTGTCTTCAACCAAGTAGTCCGCATAACGCCGAGGCATACCAAGGACACCCAGCCAGTGCTGAATCAAGAACGTCCCGTGGAAGCCTAGGAACAGCATCCAGAAGTGGATCTTCCCAAGGCGCTCATTGAGCATCTTGCCAGTGAATTTAGGCCACCAGAAGTAGAACCCGGCGAACATGGCAAACACGACCGTACCAAATACCACGTAGTGGAAGTGAGCCACCACGAAATAGGTATCCGAAACGTGGAAGTCAAGAGGCGGTGAGGCCAAGATGATTCCGGTAAGGCCACCGAAGAGGAATGTGACAATGAAGCCCAGACTCCACAACATTGGCGTCTCGAAAGTCAGCGAGCCTCGCCACATGGTACCGATCCAGTTGAAGAACTTTACCCCTGTGGGTACAGCGATCAACATGGTCATGAAGGAGAAGAACGGCAGCAGAACCTGTCCTGTTGCGTACATGTGGTGTGCCCACACTGTCACGGACAAGGCCGCAATGGAGATGGTGGCGAACACCAAACCCTTGTAACCGAAGACAGGCTTGCGGCTGAACACGGGGAATATCTCCGAGACGATCCCGAAGAACGGGAGCGCAATAATATAAACCTCTGGATGGCCGAAGAACCAGAACAAGTGTTGCCAAAGCAAGGCACCACCTGTTTCAGCATCAAAGATGTGAGCGCCAAACCGTCGATCCGCACCCAAAGCAAACAGAGCCGCTGCAAGAGGCGGGAAGGCCATAAGGATCAAGATACCGGTGACAAGTGTGTTCCAGGTGAAGATAGGCATCCGCCACATGGTCATACCGGGTGCCCGCAAACAGATGATCGTTGTAATGAAGTTCACGGCACCAAGGATTGTTCCAAAGCCCGAAAGGGCCAAACCAAACACCCACAAGTCGCCACCGATTCCCGGGCTAAAGGTGGTGTTGGACAGCGGTGCATAGGCGAACCAGCCGAAGGCCGCCGCTCCCTGCGGAGTAACGAAACCGGACACTGCGATGGTACTGCCAAACAGATAAAACCAGAATGCCAGAGCATTCAACCGTGGGAAGGCAACATCGGGTGCACCAATTTGCAGCGGCATGATCACATTAGCGAAACCAGCGAACAGCGGGGTTGCAAACATGAGCAGCATAATGGTGCCGTGCATAGTGAACAGCTGGTTGTATTGATCCTTAGTCTGCAGAATTTGCATACCAGGCTCAAACAGTTCTGCACGCATGATGAGCGCCATGACGCCACCAACGCAGAAGAAAATGAACGAAACAATCAGATACATGTAACCGATTGTTTTGTGATCCGTGGAGGTGATCCAGTTGACGACTATGCGTCCCTTGGAGACCGGAACCACTCTGGGTGAAACCGAAGAAACCTCGGTTGTCGAGTACTCGAGTGTAGTCACTTTCCTCTCCCCCTAGTCCTGTTTGGTGTTCGAGTTGAGATTGGGATTTCGGTCGTACGCGTTACCAAGCGTTCCGGCCTGACCCTTGTCTTGAAGAGACTTCAGGTGGGCATCAAATTCAGCCTGTGTGACTACCTTGACGTTGAAGAGCATTTCCGAGTGGTACTCGCCACAAAGCTCGGCGCACTTACCGTCATACTCACCCAACGCCGTTGGGGTCAAGGACATAACATTTGTCTTGCCTGGGATAACGTCAAGTTTCGTCAAGAATGCAGGCACCCAGAACGAGTGCACTACGTCGCGAGCGTTCAAATCCAATTGAACCGTTCGGTTCACGGGCAAGTAAAGAGTGGGAAGTGTTGATTTGTCGAACGGCTTTCCGTCCAACTCAGCTTGTGTACCCACGTCGTACACGGATTCTTTGACATCGTTGCCAGCCATGTAGTTGAAGTCCCACGACCACTGTTTGGCACGGACATCGACGGTGACATCCGGATTGTCCACCTTTGCCATGATGGACTTCTGTTCAATATCGGTGAAGTGGAAGAACACGAACACCATGAACAATGGAACAAGCACGTAAAAGACCTCCAACGGGAGGTTATAGCTTGTCTGCCGCGGGAACCCAGTGGCCCCTTTGCGACGACGGTACGCGATGATGCACCAGATGATCAGGCCCCAGGTAATGAGACCAATGATCATGACGGTGATCCACGTATTGACCCAAAGATCAATGATCCCGGCCGTATGGTTGGTGGTGTCACGCGCACCGGGCAACCAACCATTTTTATTCTCTGCCGTACATCCAGACAAAGCTAACGCTCCGACAATGGCCAAGCCCGCAATGGGGATGACTCTTGCGCGTCGGCTGCCGGTTCGGTCCTGCGAACTCACAGACGGCCCTTCCTCTTGTTACTGCGCACCGAGCGGACTTTGACGTCTGCAGTGCGAAACGGGTTTTACTACTCGATGTAGAGCTTACCGCTAGAACGGGTCAAATGTGCACTAAACCCACCGTGCGTCGGAGGCAAATGACGCAAAAGCGCAATATTCTCTACATCGAGTAGAAGGAATGAATTAGTGGAACGAATCACCGCAGGCACAGGAGCCTCCGGCGTTGGGATTGTCGATGGTAAATCCCTGCTTCGAAATGGTGTCTTCGAAGTCAATGCTGGCACCATCGAGGTATGGCACGCTCATCTTGTCGATAATCACCTCGACACCGTCAAATGCGCGGACAGCATCACCGTCGAGCATTCTCTCGTCGAAGTACAGCTGATAGATCAGGCCCGAGCAACCGCCCGGCTGGACTGCCACGCGCAGGCGCAGGTCGGTGCGGCCTTCCTGCTCAAGCAAGCTGCGCACCTTCCCTGCTGCAACTTCGCTGATCAGAACACCATGAGCGGGCAACTGTGCGCTGTCAACTGTGGCTGTGGTTTCGGCTTGGACATTTGCGGTCATGATGTTTCCTAACGTGGGGTACAGGTACATGCTACGTCGAGCCCGGCACGGGCGCTAACTATTGCAACCAGCGCGAGCGGGGAACTGTTCCCCTCCTTTAGAGAGCTCATGCTCCTGCGCGGTAAACTATCGTTTCAGTTTGCGGTTTCAGGTGAGCGTTCCAGCCGACCTGTTCAGTTCAGCACGGTCTTGTCCATGGCGGCCAGCATAAGAGCTTCGGCCACAATCGCTTTCTCAAAGTCTCCCAAGTGCAAGGATTCGTTAGCGCTGTGGGCCCGAGAGTCAGGATCTTCAACCCCTGTCACGAGTATTTGCGCGCCCGGAAATTGTTCCTTGAGGTCAGCAATGAAGGGAATGGACCCGCCCATGCCGCTTTCGACGGCCGGGACTCCCCACGACTCCCCCAAAGCCCACAGTGCGGTTTGTGCAGCGGGCGCTGTCGTATCTGTGGAAAACGCCTGGCCTGTCTCACCCGGCACGAAAATAACGCTTGCACCGAATGGTGCGTGAGCTTGGATGTGAGCGTCCACTGCGGCCATGGCTTTTGCGGGATCCTGTCCCGGTGCAAGACGGAGGCTGAATTTGGCACGCGCTGAAGGCAGGAGTGTGTTCGAACTCATGGCCACCGACGGGATATCCATGCCAATGATTGACAGTGCCGGCTTGGACCATAGACGGTCGGTAAGGCTTCCAGTACCTGCCAAGCGGACCCCGTCCAGTACGGCTGCGTCGGCGCGAAAGGTTTCTTCGGGGTAATCAAGCAAGGATTCACTGCCGGAAACCAGTCCTGCGATGGCAACCGAGCCGGCGTCGTCGTGGAAGGAGGCAATCAGGCGTGCCAACAAGGTAGGGGCGTCAAGTAGCGGTCCGCCAAACATGCCGGAATGGACTGCGTGCTCCAAAACACGCACCTCCACAGTGCCGTCGACAAGTCCGCGCAGGCTGGTAGTCAGGGCGGGGACGCCCACCGCCCAGTTGGAAGAATCGGCGACCACGATCACGTCGCCAGCCAACAATTCGTGGTGCGTTTCTAAGAATGTGCCAAATGTGGGTGAGCCGGCCTCTTCCTCTCCTTCTATGAAGAGGGTGACGCCGAGCCCAAAGTCGCTGCCAAGGATTTCCTCGAGGGCGCGCAAGGAAGCAATGTGCGCCATGATTCCGGCCTTGTCATCTGCTGCGCCGCGTCCATAGAGTCGACCATTCTTTTGCACAGCCGTGAACGGCTCACTCTCCCACAAGTCATGGTCCCCCGTGGGCTGGACATCGTGGTGAGCATAAAGAACGACAGTCGGATATCCCGGGGCGGGAAGCTTACGTGCCACGATGGCAGGACCACCGGGTGTTCCGTCTTCTTTATTGACTCGAAGGATTTGTACATCTTCTATACACGTGGTGCGGATCAATGCTGCGACGGCTTCGGCGCTGCGATCCAAATGGGAGGAGTCAAAGGCATCCCATGCTATTCCGGGGATAGCGACGAGATCTACTAGCTCTGCCACGGTTGCCTCAAACGCGCCGGCTACGCTGGCGCGCACTAGATCAACGGGGACGCCAGCCCCAATTTCAGGCTCACTGGAATGATTTTGGTTTAGCAATGTCATAAATGACAGCCTACCGTTGCACAAACCGCCACTGTCACGACTGTCATCGCCGACGGGGTATCCTTTACGGGTGTTTGGACGTAAGAAAGACGAAGCCACTGACCTGCAGGTAACGCCTGCCAGCACCACTGAGATTGGGCACCCACGGGACCCCCAGTCTAAGAAGGGTGCGCCCACTCCGTCTCGGAAGGCGCAGGAAGAGGCGCGGAAACGCCCTTTGGTTCCCAACGACCGTGCTGCAGCCAAGGTTGCAGCCCGCGACGCCCGCCGCGAGGAACAAGCTCGCATGCGCCGGGCTCTGGACACCGGAGAGGAACGCTTCTTGCCGTTCCGAGATAAAGGGCCGCAAAAGCGCTATGCACGAGATTACGTCGATGCCCGGTTCAGTTTGGGTGAGTACGTGATGTTCGTAGCCCTGGCGATCGTGGTGGCATCAGTGCTGTTCCAAAGAGCCGATCTGCAAATCATAATCTTCGCCTTCTTCTGGGTTCTCGTGGCGGCAGTTGCCATCGATGCCTGGCTTATGTCGCGCAGACTCAAACGTCAACTGATCGGGAAGTTCAATTCCGTCGATTCGGGAGTCATTTGGTACGGGACCATGCGTTCGCTACAGTTCCGTCGTCTCCGACTCCCCAAGCCCATGGTCAAGCGTGGCGAGTTTCCGTCCTAATATCTACCAACCACATGCCTCGACGCCGGTCCTTCCTTATGGGAGTGACCGGCGTCGTGCTTTGGACCTGAGTAGGCTTAGCCCATGGACTACAGATACCTTGGCCGCTCAGGCCTGAAAATCAGCGAAATCACCTATGGCAACTGGCTCACCCATGGCTCACAAGTGGAAAACGACGTCGCGAGTGCTTGTGTACGCGCAGCCTTGGATGCCGGCATCACCACCTTTGACACGGCAGATGCCTATGCCAATGGCAAAGCCGAAGAGGTATTGGGCGCGGCGCTTGCGGGGGAACGGCGTGAGAGCCTGGAAATTTTCACGAAGGTGTATTGGCCGGTGGGCCCCAAAGGTCCCAATGACGCCGGGCTCTCCCGTAAACACATCATGGAGGGCATCAATAACTCTCTGCGGCGCTTGAACATGGGCTATGTGGATCTCTACCAAGCACACCGATTTGACCACGAAACTCCCTTGGAAGAAACAATCGCCGCATTTGCCGACGTTATCCGCCAAGGAAAAGCTCTGTACATTGGGGTTAGCGAATGGAACGCCGAACAGATGCGACGCGGGCAAGCCCTTGCCCGCGAGGCTGGCTTCTCCCTCGTATCAAACCAGCCCCAGTACAATGCGTTGTGGCGCGTCATAGAGTCTGAAGTCATTCCGGCGGCCA
This sequence comes from Arthrobacter cryoconiti, assembly GCF_020905375.1. Taxonomy (GTDB): domain Bacteria; phylum Actinomycetota; class Actinomycetes; order Actinomycetales; family Micrococcaceae; genus Specibacter; species Specibacter cryoconiti. The sequence goes on along the minus strand of NZ_JAJJBU010000029.1, from coordinate 73,796 downwards.
AAGAACTGGGTATGTCCCAGGTCGTTTGGTCTCCCATGGCACAGGGCGTGCTCTCCGGCAAATACCTGCCAGGCGCACCCCTTCCGGAAGGCTCCCGCGCTACTGACGCCCACGGTGGGGCCAACATGATCAGCCGCTACTTGGACGACGACATCCTCAGCAACGTCGCCAAGCTGCGACCTATTGCCGATGAGCTCGGTCTTTCCATGGCCCAGCTGGCCATCGCCTGGGTCTTGGCAAACGAGAACGTTGCAACCGCGCTAGTAGGTGCCTCGCGTCCGGAACAGGTTGCCGAGAACGTGAAGGCTGCTGGCGTAGCAATCCCTGCCGAGCTCATGGAGAGAATTGACCAAGCACTGGCCCCCTCGATTATTCGAGATCCAACGCTTACCGTCAGCCCTGGTTCCCGCCCGTAGTAGCTGCCGCTATTTACGCAGTCTTGTATTTGCGCAGTCTTGCCAGTTCCCGGTTGATGCTGGCCGCCCAAAATGGCCCTTCGTACAGGAACGCTGTATAACCCTGGACAAGCGTAGCGCCGGCGTCGAGACGCTCTTGAACCTCGACGCCGGTTTCTACGCCTCCAACGGAAATGAGCGTAAGCCGGTCCCCAACGATCGATTTGAGTTGGCGCAACACGGCAAGCGAACGTGCCTTCAGCGGTGCACCGGAAAGTCCGCCAGCACCTTTTTCATTGACCAAGTCGCTCGGGCTAAGAAGACCGTCGCGGCTGATCGTGGTGTTGGTCGCAATGATTCCATCCAAACCCAAATCTAGGGCGAGCTCCGCAACATCAGCTATGTCGTCATCAGAGAGGTCGGGAGCTATCTTCACCAGCAGTGGTACGTGCCGGCCTGCAGCTGTATCCGCGGCGTCCCTAACGCCTGAGAGTAAGGGGCGCAACGACTGAACGTTCTGGAGCAGGCGCAGCCCCGGCGTATTGGGTGAGCTGACATTCACGACAAGGTAGTCTGCCTCGCAAGCCAACGCGCGGGCGCTGACGAGATAGTCGTCCAAGGCGTCGTCCAGTTCCACTGCTTTGCTCTTGCCAATATTCACCCCGACGACCGGACGCACCGTGGGGTACTCCTTTTTGAGCCCAACAAGTGCTCTGACGAGTCTGGGGGCGACGGTGCTGGCGCCGTCGTTATTGAACCCCATGCGGTTGATAACGGCACGGTCAGCAACTAAACGAAAGAGACGAGGTTGTGGATTGCCCGGCTGGGACCTTCCCGTTATTGTCCCGACCTCCACGTGGCCGAACCCCAAGTTAGCTAATGCGTTGATACCCGTAGCACCCTTATCAAAACCGGCAGCAAGCCCAAAGGGCGAGGGAAACGTCAGTCCAAATGCTTCCGTCCGCAAGGAGGCTGCTGGCGCACACACACGGCGTAAAACGGCCCCGACCCCCACCTTATGGGTCGCTTTGACTAAGGTGAAGCCGATCTTGTGCGCCCGCTCCGCATCCATCCAGGAGAAGCCGAGCTTGAAGAAGGTGGGGTAAATTCGCATACCCCCTAGTTTTCCGTCTCTGACGCGCAACTGCAAAACGTGTGCCTTGAGTGCTTATACACAATTGACTCTTGAACAGGGACTAGCATGGCAAAATGGAAGGCACCGGGAGTCACACGAAGTTTCAAGCTGATGTCATAGTCGTAGGAGCTGGGCTCTCCGGACTGGTGGCAGCCGCGGAGGCCTATAACGCCGGACGCAGCGTCCTGATTCTGGATCAGGAACCGATGGCATCTTTGGGAGGGCAAGCGCATTGGTCCTTCGGAGGACTTTTTTTGGTAGACTCCCCTGAGCAACGGCACCTGGGCGTGAAAGACAACGCTGAATTGGCGCTCAGTGACTGGTTTGGTTCCGCGAATTTTGACCGCGATGAGGATCTGTGGGCCAAGCGCTGGGCTGAGGCCTATGTAGATTTTGCTGCGGGTGAGAAAAGGGCGTGGCTCCATGCGCTCGGAGTTCGTTTCTTCCCTCTGGTCCAATGGGCTGAGCGCGGCGGTTACGATGCACAAGGTCATGGCAACTCCGTCCCTCGTTTCCACGTGGTGTGGGGCACAGGTCCAGGCATACTGGAACCCTTCCTGGCCAAGGTAGACGAGGGCGTGAGCGCAGGACGCATCCAGTTGGAGTTCCGGCACAGGGCTACGGAACTGCTCTGCGACGCAGGCTCTGTCAACGGTGTGCACGGGGAGATCTTAGCGCCGTCAAGCAATGATCGCGGGCAGGCTAGCTCCCGGGAAGTGGTAGGTGAATTTAGCGCTATGGCGCAGGCTGTCGTGGTTACCTCAGGTGGTATTGGCGGCAATCATGACATGGTGCGTCAGCAATGGCCTCAAAATAACAGTCCCCGCTATATGCTCTCTGGAGTTCCGGCCTCCGTGGACGGGGAATTTCAACAGGCTGTGTCTGCCGCCGGTGGGAATCTCGTCAACACTGATCGAATGTGGCACTACCCCGAAGGTATCCACAACCCGGATCCGGTATGGCCCAATCATGGGATTCGTATCCTTTCTGGCCCCTCGCCCTTATGGTTGGACGCGAAGGGGATTAGGCTTCCCGTCCCGTTATTTCCCGGATTCGATTCGTTGGGTACGTTACGCCACTTAGGGACGACTGGCTTCGATCACTCTTGGTTTGTACTCAATAAAACAATCATGAGCAAGGAATTTGCACTTTCGGGTTCCGAACAAAACCCTGATCTGACCGGACGCGATGTCAAGCTGCTCGCTAAACGGGCGCTGCCCGGAGCTACCGGTCCGGTCCAGAAGTTCCTGGACGCTGGCATCGACTTTGTATCCGCCACCACACCACAGGAACTTGCTGTGAAAATGAACGCCTTAGTGGGGACATCGCTAATCGAGCCACAAAGCCTCTACAAAACACTCTCGGCCCGCGACCACCAGGTCCAAAGCGGATTGGGAAAGGACACTCAGCTCAATGCCATCCGCGAAGCCCGCCGCTTCAGCACTGACAAACTCATGCGCGTCGTTCCACCACATGCCATGATGGCCCCGGAGCACGGCCCGCTGATCGCGGTCCGGCTCTCCACGCTGACCCGTAAGAGCCTAGGGGGTCTGCAGACGGACCTGAACTCACGGGTACTGAGTTCCGACGGTTCACCCATTCCCGGACTTTACGCGGCCGGCGAGGTAGCTGGTTTTGGCGGTGGAGGTATTCACGGTTACAGGTCCCTTGAAGGAACATTCTTAGGAGGTTGTCTTTTCTCAGGCCGCGCAGCCGGACGGCACGCAGCTGCGGCGGCCACCGCGTGAGCAAGAGAGAACCAACGTGGCACCCAGATATTCTTGGACCGGGCTATGAAGCAACCACCTTGAATGTGCCACGCCCAGATGGCAGCCCACGTCAAGCGACACTAGTGCGGCATTGCCCGCTGGCAGACCGGAAGTTAACCCATGAGGCAGCTGTAGTCAACGGGAACGGTAAGCCGTTACCGGCCAGAGGAGATCCGGCAGAGAATCATGACGCAACCGTCCTGCCACCTGTTCTCTATATCCACGGCTGGAGCGACTACTTCTACAACACCGGACTGGCTGAGTATTTTTCCTCTAGAGGACATCCCTTTTACGCCCTAGATCTACACAACCACGGACGTAATCTCGCCGATCCATCCATGGGCGGCTACGTTGACGATCTCGCCGACTACGACGCGGAACTCCTCGCCGCCTATGACGTCCTGAACCTTGATGCCGCAAAGACCACTTCAAGTGCGTCCACGGGCAGCATCCGTATTCTGCTGATCGGACATTCAACGGGTGGCCTGATTGCAGCTTTGTGGGCTCACAAGTACCCTGAACTCGTTGGCCAACTAGTTTTGAACAGCCCTTGGCTGGAACTACAGGGCGGGGCTGCCATCCGCCGGGCCGCTACTCCTCTGTTAGGCCCGTTCGCGCAGCGCCGACCATTGACTCGCATGCGCGTGCCGGAACGTACGTTTTACTGGCGTGGAATCAGTGACGAAGCATTTGGTGACTGGTCTGTGGACCGAGCGCTGAGACCACCTCAAGCCTTTCCCGTCCGGGCAGGCTGGATGCGTGCCATTTTAGCGGCGCAGCGGCAAGTAGCGAGTGGCCTTGCACTGCCGATGCCCGTGCTCGTACTGCTATCCTCGCGGAGCATGCTGGGCCCCGTCTGGACCCTGGACATGCTCAGCTCAGACGTTGTATTGGATGTCCGTGTTCTGGCGCACCGATCACTCTCACTGGGGGATAGCGTGAGCGTTGAGCGCATTGACGGGGCCCTGCATGAAGTATTCCTCTCGACGCAGACCGTTAGAGAACTCGCTTATGACCGTCTGGAGCGGTGGTTGCGCGGCTACGTTGATTGATCGCCATCACGCAGTGCCCAAAAGATTCGCGGTCCACCATAGGCGTCGTCATCTTGGGCGATGAATAGCAGGCTTGTGCTTTTATATTTTTGGGCTACTTCAGCGCGGCATCTACCGCTCCGCCGTAGCGGCGATCACGCTGGGCGTATTCATCCACAGCGGCCCACAGCGTGCGTCGGTCCACATCCGGCCAGAGCGTATCCATAAAAACAAACTCAGCATACGCGCTTTGCCACAGCAGGAAATTAGAGAGGCGCTGTTCACCGCTAGACCTCAGAAATAAGTCCACGTCCGGCAGATCAGGAAGATACAGATACTTCTGGATCATCTTTTCATTCACTGAACGAGGACGCAGTTTTCCCTCCGCAATGTCCACGGCCATAGCAGCTACGGCATCAGCAATTTCTGCACGTCCACCGTAATTAACACACATGGTCAACGTCACTGTGTCGTTGTCTTGGGTGCGTTCTTGCGCGACTTCAAGTTCCTTGATGACGGAGCCCCACAGCTTTGGCTTCCGCCCAGCCCATCGAACCCTTACGCCCCACGCATCTAATTGGTCGCGTTGCCGTCTTAATACGTCTTTGTTAAAACCCATGAGAAAGCGAATCTCCTCCGGAGACCGCTTCCAGTTCTCCGTAGAAAAAGCATAAACACTAACGTACTTAATGCCCATCTCAATGGCACCTGCCACGACATCGAGCAGCGCAGGCTCGCCAGCCTTGTGACCCTCAATGCGAGGAAGGCCACGTTGATTTGCCCACCGACCGTTGCCGTCCATTACGATGGCGACGTGTTGGGGCACGAGCTCCGAAGGGATCCGCGGCATCAGCGCACCCGAGGGATGCTGCCAAGGTGCAACTACCGGTGCTTTAGCTTTGCTTCGACTAGTTCGTTGAATGGCCACGGTCTATACACGCTCCACAAGTCTGAGGGAACGCACGGTACGTTCCAAATGCCATTGCACATAGCCAGCCACAAGTCCGGCACCTTCTCTACGGTGCGCCAGTTCCGAGGCGTCTGCCCCCGCCCAGTCACCACTGAGTAAGCACGCAAGCAAGTACATCGTTTGTCTCGCCGGCGCAGGAGAACCCGGCGGCCGGCACTCATGGCACACCGCCCCTCCCAGAGACGCATTGAAGGCATCATGGGGGCCAGGCTCCCCACATCTGGCACAGACATCAAAACTAGGCGCCCAACCAGCAATGGACACGGCACGCAGTAGATACGAATCCAAAATCAGTTCTGGAGCATGGGCCCCTCTGCTTAGGGATGCAAGTGCTCCGACAAGGAGTTGGTACTGCAAACTGGAGGTTTCTCCATCCACGTCGGTCAGCCTTTCAGCTGTTTCCGCCATCGCGGCCGCCACCACATATCTGTCGTAATTCTTCGCTATGGAGTCACCGTAGCTACCTTTGGCAACGGCCTGGGTAACGATATCCAAGCTTCTACCCTTGACGAGTTGTAAGTCCGCCACCATAAACGGTTCCAAGCGGGCACCAAACTTACTGCTGGTCCGCCGTACCCCCCGGGCCACCGCACGTAATTGTCCGTGGTGGTGGGTCAGAAGCGTGATGATCCTGTCGGCTTCACCGAGTTTATGTGTACGTAGCACTACAGCATCGTCTCGATATGTGCGGGTAGTGAAGGATTGTTTGGACACTCCCCCATTGTTCCACTTACCAAGGCCCGAAGGCCTCGGTACGCGCCAATAAACGGGTTCAACGTTCCCCCATGCTGCGGCGGCCTCGCGAAGCCACCCCAGCATGGGCGCAATCCTTGGAACCAACAATGAGCCCATAATTGTCTAGACCACCAGCTTTTGCCTGCCCAACGACGGGGAAGCAAGCAATTTCGTTAGGACGATTTCGCATCCCGTATGGCACGATTTACGGCGGAGATAACTGCCTTCAAGGAAGATACCGACGTGTTGGCATCAATACCCACTCCCCAAAGAACCCTCTCCCCCACTGCGCACTCAACAAACGCTGCTGCGCGAGCGTCACCACCCTCACTGAGAGCATGCTCGGAGTAGTCCAAGACACGCACGTCCACGCCGTCTTCTCCCAAAATGGCCAGCAGCGAGGCGATGGGGCCATTGCCGGTGCCGGTCCGATTCGCGGTGACACCATCGATGGTCATTTTAGCCATCAACGTCATCTCACCGTCATCGTCAGTGGACGTAGTGAAGGAACCGATCCTATAGCGTCCCCAAGCGTCATCAGAGACTTCAGCGGGCAGGTATTCGTCCGTGAATATGTTCCACAGTTCCCCGCCGCTGACTTCCCCACCGACTGTGTCGGTACGTTTTTGTATGACACCAGAAAATTCGATCTGCGCCCGGCGGGGGAGATCCAAATTGTGCTCGTTCTTAAGCAGGTATGCGACGCCGCCCTTCCCGGACTGGGAATTAACGCGAATTACGGCCTCGTAGCTGCGGCCCAGATCCTTTGGATCCACTGGAAGGTACGGGACGGCCCACGGATGCTCGTCCACTGAGTTTCCAGCAGCTGCAGCGTCGGATTCCAATGCCTCCAGACCCTTCTTGATAGCGTCCTGGTGTGAGCCGGAGAACGCAGTGAAAACAAGGTCCCCGCCGTACGGAGTCCGTTCGGCAACGGGCAACTGGTTACAGTACTCAACTGTGCGGCGGACGTCGTCGATGTCAGAAAAATCAATCATCGGATCGATCCCTTGGGTAAACATATTCAGCCCCAAAGTCACCAGATCAACGTTGCCGGTACGCTCCCCATTACCAAACAGGCACCCTTCTATGCGGTCCGCGCCGGCTAAGTAGCCCAGTTCAGCGGCCGCCACACCGGTTCCACGATCGTTGTGGGGGTGCAGGGACAAAATAATCCCTTCGCGAGGATGGAGATTGCGACTCATCCACTCGATGGAGTCGGCGTATACGTTGGGCGTTGCCATTTCTACGGTAGCTGGCAGATTGATAATTACTTGGTTGTCGCTGGAGGCCTCGAAGACATCCGCTACAGCATTACAAACCCGCACGGCATATTCGGGCTCTGTGCCGGTAAACGACTCGGGCGAGTACTCGTAAGTGATGTGCGTGTCCCCAAGGGTTTCCTCATATTTCTTGCAGAGCCGCGCGCCTTGCAGCGCGATGTCCATAATCCCATCTTGGTCCTGATTGAATACGACACGCCGCTGCAGAACGGAGGTGGAATTGTACAGGTGGACAATGGCCTGCTTTGCCCCAATGAGAGATTCATAGGTCCGCTCGATCAGGTGTTCACGGGCTTGCGTCAATACCTGAATCGTAACGTCGTCAGGTATATGACCGGCCTCAATCAACTGCCTAACAAAATCGAAGTCCGTCTGTGAGGCTGACGGAAAACCAACTTCAATTTCCTTGTAACCCATTTTCACCAGCAACTGGAACATTTTCATCTTGCGCGCGGGACTCATGGGGTCGATAAGGGCCTGGTTTCCGTCGCGCAAATCCACAGCGCACCAACGAGGAGCTTGAGTGATTACCTTCCCCGGCCACGTACGGTCGGCAAGTTCAACCGTGATCTGATCTTGGAAAGGAGCATAACGGTGGACTGGCATTCCTGAGGGTTTTTGCGTGTTTCGCATCGGAGCTGACCTTAATCTTGTTCAACAGTGGGTGGCCGGCCGGGCAACACAAACACCGCAGCGAGGGCGGCCATTTTCCACGTTGATCAATTCAACGGGTTCTAGGCCTCGCCGCGGCAGCTAAGGAGGAGCATTCCAGTGCGCACTGTTTTACCCTAACACGGCACTAAGATGGGAGTGAACCAGCTCACCCTCCGCCGCGTGCACAGCCGATATCTTGGCCGTAGCCCGGCACCTGGACAACAGAAGTCGCTGTCCAGCTTCCGCTGACGAAAACCTAAGGGAAACGATACTTTTGACTCACTCCGGCATTGATCTGGCAACCTTCGATTCGAGCGTACGCGTTCAGGACGATCTTTACTTGCACGTAAACGGTACGTGGCTGGCCCGGGAAAAAATTCCCGATGACCGAGCAATGACTGGTTCATTCATCACGCTGCGTGATCAATCCGAAGCAGCCGTTCGAGCTATTATCGAGCGCGCCCGCGAAGCCGCGAACACCGCGGAAACCGGAACCGCCGACGAAGCGAAAATAGGTGACCTGTACGCAGACTTTATGGATGAGAGCGCCATCGAAGCCGCCGGAGCCACTCCATTGACGACGACGATTGAAACAATTCGCGCTGCTACCTCCATTAGCGACGTCCTCTCTCTCATGGGAACCCTGGACCGCACAGGTGGCGACGGTCTATTTGGTGCGTATGTCAACAACGACGCCGGCAATCCTGAGCGCTCCCTTCTTCACCTTTTTCAAGGCGGACTAGGTCTCCCTGACGAGTCCTATTATCGCGAGGATAAATTCGCTGATGTCCGAGTGAGCTACGTAGCCCATCTGGAGACCATGCTGAATTTGGTGGGGATCTCTGAGGCGGGCACGACCGCGTCGCGCATCATGGCCTTGGAGACCCAGATAGCGTCGACTCATTGGGACACGGTAACGCTAAGAGACCCGCAAAAAACTTACAACCTCATGACCAAAGCAGAAGCATTGGAGTTACTGCCAGAGCTGGAAATTTGGCTCTCAGCCCTCGGGGTGACGTTAGCTCAAAGCAAGGAGCTGGTAGTAGCCACACCCGATTTCTTCACAGGACAAGCAAAACTGCTCGTGGAGTCACGCCTTGATGACTGGAAATCTTGGCTGACTTGGCGCACCGTCTCCGCGGCGGCTCCTTACCTCTCAGCGGACTTTGTGGCAGCGAACTTTTCCTTTTACGGCACCGCACTCAGCGGAACCCCGGCTATACGGGAGCGCTGGAAGCGTGGCGTGGGATTGGTGGAGGGCGCTCTTGGCGAAGCCGTCGGAGAGTTGTACGTGGCCAAGCACTTCCCCCAGGAGCACAAGCAGCGCATGGAGGTCCTGGTCAGTAATCTCATTGAGTCATACCGTCAGAGCATCCAGGCACTGCCCTGGATGCGTCAGGCGACAATTGGCAAGGCCTTGGAGAAGCTCTCCGCGTTCACTCCCAAGATCGGTTACCCCGCTACTTGGCGGGACTACAGTTCGTTAGAAATTATCCGCGGTGACCTGCTTGGGAACATAGAACGAAGCAATGCCTTTGAATTAGCACGTCAACTAGCAAAAATCGGGGCACCCGTTGACCGGGCTGAGTGGCTAATGACTCCTCAAACCGTCAACGCCTACTACAACCCTTCGATGAATGAAGTGGTCTTCCCTGCGGCCATCCTGCAGCCACCTTTTTTTGATGCTACGGCCGACGACGCAGCGAACTACGGCGGTATAGGTGCCGTTATTGGGCACGAGATTGGTCATGGCTTCGACGATCGCGGCTCACAGTATGACGGCAGCGGGGCACTTCGCAACTGGTGGACGCAGGAAGACCGCACTACTTTTGAGGCACTCACCCAAAAGCTCATAGAGCAATATGATGCGCTCTCCCCTTCGGCGGCCCCTCACGAACGCGTCAATGGCCGGCTAACGCTAGGAGAGAACATCGGTGACCTTGGCGGCTTGGCCATTAGCTACAAGGCATATCTGCTCAGCCTTGACGGGACGCAGCCTCCCACTATTGACGATTTGAGCGCGGGGCAAAGATTCTTCTTCTCCTGGGCAAAGTGCTGGAGGTCAAAGACTCGACCTGAGGAAGCAATACGACGAATTACAACGGATCCTCATGCCCCCGCCGAATGGCGCTGCAATGCAGTGGTCCGCAATCTCGACGCCTTCCACGACATCTTTGAAACGGCACCCACAGACGGTCTGTGGCTTGACCCGAAGGACCGCGTTAACATCTGGTGACGCCGTCTGGTGAGGCTCAGATCATCGATCCAAGCCTCACCAGATCTGCGCGGCTAAGAGGTCAGTACGTGTAGTAGAGCGGATTCACGGTCAGGCACTGGTCGCTTTCGGCCGCTGTGCTGGAGACGATGTCCTTGGGAACGGTGACAGTGCCAAAGTCGACTCCAGAAATCCAATCGGTACCGACCACTACCTTCACACCCCTGACTGTGGGGTCCGAATGAACCGCCGAGTCGGAGATCTTGAAAAGCACTGCTACGTCATGGGCGACGTCCGCCATGTCGGCACCATAGAGGATAGTTGTCTTGTTCTGTGCTGCAATATCCCCGCCGTTGGACGACAACGTATAGCCCTGACCCGCAAGGGCCTTAATAAGCTCAAGGGAACGCCCCGCAACAGTGGATCCATTGGTAACCGTGATTGGTTGGATCGACTTGTCATACGCAGGAGCAACTGGGACGGTGGGCTCAGCCGTGGCCGGTACAGTTGCCGCCGATGACGCGGTGGGGGCCACCGTTGAATTACTAGTGGGTGTGGGCGCCACTTTCGTCAGTGGCGTCTCGTTGCGAAGCACGGCAAAGAACTGTCCGGCTGCAGGCTCCAAGAGCTGGACCCGATTTGGGTCGCGTACATAGGGTTCCGTTGGCACGGTGACGAAAGCAACGTTGGCAACGTCAATCTTTGCAAGTCGTTTGGCAATCGAGACCATAGCCGGAACATTTGCCAAGCCTTGATCGATCGTAAGATTTTTGGTCACCACGTCAGCGAGGGTGTACAGCTGCGGCAAGTTAGTCAGTGTCCCGTCACTTTTGAGCTTACGCACTAGGGAACCTAGGAAATACTGTTGTGCGGCGATCCGGGCCAAATCACTGGCATCGCCAAAAGCATGCCTCGTGCGCAAAAACGCTAGCGCCTGTTCACCTTGAACCAAGCTCTTTCCCGCGGGGAGTTTCAAGAAGGAACCGTTGACGTCGTACATGGCATGATCGACGCACACTTCAACCCCGCCAAGAGCTGTGGAAAGTTCCTTCACGGCTGTGAAATCTGCCAACATGAAGTGGTCAATGGTTAATCCGGTGAGGTCATTGATGGCGGCCACCGTGCATCCCGGACCGCCAGCCAAGGCCGAATTAAGCTGCCCCATTGCTTGCCCATAAATTACGTTGCCGTCAGGCCGCTTACAGTCGGGGATCGGTACCATAAGGTCACGAGGAAAGCTTGTAACGGACACCTGGGAATTGTCCGCGGAAATATTCATCAGCAGCATGACGTCGGAATTTCCTTCGCCAGAAGAGTCAGCCAGGGTGCCATATTCACTGTTGGCACCTGCCCGGGTGTCCGTACCCAAAATGAGGATCTGCAATGATCCGGTGTCTTCAGGCTGTTGCGAAGAGTTTCCCTTACCGGGGGAAAGCGCTGCATTCAAGGGTGCCGTGGTGATATTGTTCTGCAGCTTGAGGTAAAGCAGTCCAGCGGCCCCCAGCCCGATAACTAACACTCCACTGAGAGCAATGGCTACGATCTTAATCCACAGTGCCGTCTTACGATGAGGCTTGAAGTGACGTCCAGCCGGAAGTTTAGTGTCGGAGGATTCATCTTTTGTGGTGCCGGCAGCTGTAGCTGCCGCCGTTTCGGCACGGCGTCGAGCCATGGATGAACCTTTCACTGTGAACAAATGACTCCCGCTACTTTACCGGGCCAAACTGTGAAGTCCCGCAAAGCCGCGCCGGAGGGCCGCTTTACGGGACTTCGAACCGTTGCAACGGTACCTAGAAACCCAGCTTCACCAGCTGTTTCGGGTCCCGCTGCCAGTCTTTAGCAACCTTGACGTGGAGGTCCAAATAGATTCGAGTTCCTAAAAGTGCCTCAATTCCAAGACGCGCATTCGTGCCGACTTCTCGCAGTCGTGCACCACCCTTACCGATCACGATAGCCTTCTGGGAGGGGCGCTCAACGTAAAGATTGACTCGAACATCAAGCAGTTCATGCCCCTCCGTGCGGCCTTCCCTGGGAATAATTTCCTCCACAACTACCGCCAGTGAATGCGGCAATTCATCGCGCACGCCTTCCAAGGCAGCTTCCCTAATCAGTTCGGCGACCATGACGGCTTCTGGTTCGTCCGTCAAGTCACCGTCAGGGTAAAGTGCCGGCGATAGCGGCATGTATCCGGCCAGTACGCTGGCGAGAGTTTCTACCTGGAATTCTTCCACGGCAGAGACAGGTACGACGTCGGCGAATCCGGACTCCCCCATGACTTCGCGTCCGAGTTTTTCAACCGCGATGAGTTGTTCAGTGACAGCCTGCCGATCCACGGTGTCCGTCTTGGTGACAATCGCCACGACGGGTTTCTTGCCAACATTCGCCAGCTGCTGCGCTATATAGCGATCTCCGGGACCAATTTTCTCATTCGCAGGCAAACAAAACCCGATGGCATCCACCTCCGAAAGGGTGTCTGCAACTAGGTCGTTGAGTCGTTTTCCAAGGAGAGTCCGGGGGCGATGAAGTCCTGGCGTATCAACTAGTACCAACTGGTAACCCTCCCGGTGCACAATTCCTCGAATGGTATGCCGGGTGGTCTGTGGCTTGGCAGAGGTAATGGCCACCTTCTGCCCTACCAGAGCATTCGTCAACGTCGATTTTCCAGCGTTGGGACGTCCTGCGAGAACCGCAAAGCCCGCACGAAACCCCTCATCTTTAGGAGTTGGCATGGCCAGCTTCCCTTTTTGCTTAGTCATGGTTACTCCTGTGGTTTTGCTTAGCTTGCGTCTCACTCGGGCTTATCTCGCCGTCGTGGTTAATGCCCCGGACAGAAACACTGCTGTCATTCTTATTCTCGGATAAGGGTACGGCCCTGGCAATGACATGGCTGACACGATTGCGCCCTGCTTCCATCCGCTCCGCGACTAAGCGGATACCAGAGACCTCCACGGTGCTCCCCACAGTGGGGATGCGACCTAGATATTTTGAAAGCAGCCCGCCCACGGAGTCGACCTCGTCGTCATCAAGCTCCTTGCCAAACAACTCACCCAGCTCATCGACCGCCATGCGAGCCTGAACTCGGTACATACCCTCACCCAGGGCTTGGACTTCAGGAGAAACCTGATCATACTCGTCGGCGATCTCACCGACGATCTCCTCGATCAAGTCCTCTAAGGTGACAAGTCCTGCCGTTCCACCGTACTCGTCCACGACGATTGCGAGGTGAGTGGATTCTTGCTGCAGTTCACGCAAAAGATCATCTACGGGCTTGGATTCTGGCACATAACGCACAGTCCGAGCCAGATCCTCCACCCGAGGGCGGGAAAGACCATCATCGTGGCGGTGCAAGGTTGCGACGAGGTCCTTCAGATAGAGGATGCCCAACACGTGATCAGAACTCTCCCCAATCACCGGGACACGAGAGAATCCTGAGTCAAGGAAAACATCCATGGCCTCTTCCAGCTCGGATCCTTGATCAATGCTGCGGATATCGGTGCGTGGCACCATCACGGCTCGAACCATTGTCTCGCTCAGATCAAACACGCTCTGGATAAGTTCAGCCTCGCTGTCCTCGATCATCTCCGAATCACTGGCACGATCCACAAATTCTCGAAATTCCTCCTCGGTAACGAACGCGTCATCACCGTCAAGGCGCTCTTTAGAGAGAGCTCCTCCCAGTTTTACAAACCATCCCGGCATTGGTCCTAATATTCGATACATAAAATCAACCAGCCACGCAGTGCGTCCGACCAGCCACGTGGCATGTATACGGCCATAGCGTCGCGGGGACAGCCCCACCAGGACGAAGCCAATACACGCCATAACTACAGTGGCGATGAGTCCAGCCAGCCAAACGTTCCCGATCAAGCCCATGAGAAACAGGGCTACGGCCACGGCCGCTGCCATCTCGAACCAGACCCGCCAAAAACGTAAGGCGTTCAAGTGCAGCATGGGTGTTTGAAGGATTCGGGCCAGAGCTGTACCTCTGCTCTGTGCTGTCACAGTTTCAGCATCGTGACGAGGGAAAAAACTCAGGGCCGACTCAATAGCTGTTAAAAGGGCAGCGAAAGCCGCGAAAACCACCGCCAGGGCAGGTAAGGCTACTGTTGTCACTGTGTTGTCTCGACAGGGGCTTCCTTGCCCAAGAAACTTGAGAGCAATTCACGCTGGAGGCCAAACATTTCTGCTTTCTCTTCCGGTTCAGCATGGTCATAGCCCAAAAGATGCAACATGCCGTGCGTAGTCAGAAGTAACAGTTCTTCCTCTAAGGAATGTCCCGCGGCAAGAGCCTGCTCGCCGGCAACCTCGGGGCAAAGGACTACGTCGCCTAGCAGACCAGCAGGTGTGGGCAGATCAGGGCTGCCTGGGCGCAGTTCATCCATGGGAAACGAGAGCACGTCGGTAGGACCAGTCTCATCCATCCATTCGATGTGCAGCTTCTCCATGTTTTCCACGTCCGCCATGATGATGGAAACCTCAGTTTCCGGATGGACATGCATTGCCGTGAGAATGTGCCGAACAAGCTTCACTAACTCTTCTTCACGGACTTGGACGCCGGACTCATTATTGATTTCAATACTCATGGTTGGTGGATGTCCTTGCGGCGTTGAAGGGGTGTATCGGAACGGGAGGCATTGCTTTCATCCCAGTGGTTATAGGCACTGACAATGGCACCCACTAGTTGGTGACGCACCACATCCGTGGCATCGAGCAAGGAAAACGAGATGTCATCGACATCCAGAAGAATGTCACGAACCACACGCAACCCCGACGCAGTGCCACTGGGTAAGTCAATCTGAGTGATGTCGCCGGTGACAACAATCTTGGAACCAAAACCGAGCCGCGTCAAAAACATTTTCATCTGTTCGGCAGTGGTGTTCTGAGCTTCGTCAAGAATGATGAATGCATCGTTGAGCGTACGGCCTCGCATATAAGCCAGCGGTGCCACCTCGATCGTGCCCGCCGCCATCAGACGTGGAATAGTTTCCGGATCCATCATCTCGTGCAGTGCGTCATACAGCGGGCGAAGATACGGATCAATTTTATCATTGAGCGTGCCCGGCAAGAACCCCAATCGCTCTCCCGCTTCAACGGCTGGCCGGGTGAGGATAATGCGGCTCACCTCTTTCCTCTCGAGTGCCGCAACGGCCTTGGCCATAGCCAAGTACGTCTTGCCTGTGCCTGCCGGCCCGATCCCAAACACCACTGTGTTTCGGTCAATCGCCTCAACATATTTTTTCTGGTTGAGCGTTTTGGGTCGAATCTTACGTCCGCGTGAGGAAAGGATGTCGTAAGTGAGGACGTCCACTAGAGACCCATCAGGTCGATCCTTGAGCAAAGTCACCAGCTGCTCCCATACCGCGGCGCTCATGGTGGAATGCCGAGATACCATGCCACGAGCTTCTTCCATCAAATGCATGATCCGCGGGACAACTGCGCGCGGGCCCGTGATGGATAGAACGTTGCCACGGGCAAGGAAGGAAATACCCGGATAGTTATTTTCCACGATGCGCAGACCATCGTCCTCGGCGCCAAGTGTGGCGACCATCTGTTCAGTGGATGCGAACTGCACTATTTCGGTGCGGGTGCCGTCAACTGAGTGTGGAAACCCCAGCCCCTGTGACGGTTCCACAATCGGTCCTTGGTGGCTGCTGGATTGCTCTGTCATAAAGTCGGCCATGCCAGGCCTTCAATCTCTCCTTGACTAAACCGGACTTCCCGGTTGTTTTCTTAGTCTCAATCCTAGTGCAATGACGATCAGCGAGGCAGAGTATCCTCAGTCACCCTTCATGTGCAATGACGATCAGCGAGGCAGAGTATCCTCAGTCACCCTTCATGTGCGCTCCCGATTAAGGCCCGGTTACTTTAGGGTATCGATACGGTTTCAGTTCGCTTGAATCCTTCTAATAGCCCCCGTCGATACCCGCAGATGTGCCAAGCTAAATTATTGTTCGAAGTTTTTGGGGAGTCTTGGAACGCACACTTTGTCTTTGTTGCGGGAGTCCATCCCTTTAGACCTTAAGCGAGCAAACAATTCGCATGCCAGCTACTTTGCACCGTCCTCTGCCGGGCTCAAGCACGCCAGTTGGCCAGTTGCACGGTGGAAAGCCTATTGTGAAACGTTACCGACGCCTGCTGGGAATCGCTTCGCTTGCTTTGGCACTCACTCTCACCACAGTTTCTTGCACGCCGGGCCCTGCAATCCTCAGCCAGCATTCGGCTCTGCCCACCACAGCAAGTGGCCAAGACTCTGGTCTGCCAACAACCACTCCGTTGGAGACGCCCACAGCCAACCAGAAAATTCCTGTCTACTGGTTAGGGCACAGCAATGAATCGGTTTTTCTCTACCGTGAGTTTTCACCAGTGCCCACCACAGATGATCCGATCGTCGCTTCTCTTCGCATCATGATGGCTGACAAACCCCAAGACCCTGACTTCTTTTCGGTGTGGAATGAACCCTCTCAACTGGGGGCATCCATCTCTGCCAAGAACGTCATCACCATTGACATCTCCTCCGACGCCTTCGCCCAGAAAGTCGATGCAGGTATTGCAGAGCGCTCGATCGCACAGCTGGTTTACACAGCAACTGCGTCGGCGTCCATGTCAGGGCTCATCGACCCGTCAGCAAATATTGGTGTGTCCATCCTGGTGGATGGACACACTGGCTATAACGCTTTCGGGCATGTGCTCCTAGATAAGCCGCTCACGCGAAACACCGGGTTCGTAGCACCCGTGTGGATCACGGAGCCTAGCAACGGAACAGTTACCAAGGCCCTTCCTTTGAACGTCAGTGGATCGGGTATGTCTCCTACCGGAAAGCTTGTCTGGATCCTAGAAGCAATGGAGGACGGCAAAGTCTCACACGTAGCCATGTCCGGCACTGTTGAGATTAGCCAAGGACCTAATGAGCTAGGCTCTTTCAATTTCGTGTTGGTACCGCCGTTGGGAAACTATCAGGTCTCCGTGTTCATCGAAGATCCGAGCAGACCCGGGGTACGCGTCGGCGTCGACACCAAAGTCCTTTCGATCTCCGCGCCCTAAGACATAAGCGTCCAGGCCGATTTTTACCAGCGACCCAGTTCTGCGCTCAACAGGACGACGGCGGCCGGACCGGCTGTGGAGGAACGCAAGACATGCGGCCCCAGCAACGCAGTACGTGCTCCGGCTAGGCGAAATGCCGAAACTTCCGCAGGGCTCATGCCACCTTCAGGACCTACGATCAACACAATGCGACGGGGTACCGGAGCACTCGTGACCTCGTGCCTATTTTGCTCCGCCTGCCATGATCGAAGCACATCCGGCAGAGACTCGGTGGCATCCTCATGGAGAATTAAGGCCAATGAACAATCCCGGATCAAGTCGCAAAGAGCAGCCGTACCCACCAGTTCGCCCACCCAAGGAATACGCGAGCGGCGGGCTTGCTTTGCTGCCACAGCGACAACAGTTCTCCATTTAGTGACACCCTTGAGAGCCTTCTCTGACTTCCAACGCACAATGGAACGCTCTGCTTGCCATGGAACGACGCCGTTCACGCCCAGCTCAGTGACCGTCTCGACAGCAAGTTCATCACGATCGCCCTTGGCCAGTGCCTGCACCAAGACCAGCTCGTAGTCCTCTAGCTGATCGAAGCGAATCTCCTTGACCTCTACATCCAATACGCCAGCTGCTGCGGCTGCTACGACGCACACAAGACGGCGTCCAGCGCCGTCGCACAGGTCAACGGGCTCCCCCGCGCTTAGTCTCTTGACCGTTACAGCGTGCCGGCCCTCAGCTCCGTCCAGCGTATGGTGGTCGCCAACGCTAAGCTCTGCGAGTTGCACGGGATCGGCATAGAAGACTGGGTTACTCATAGCACTTAGAGGTTGCCGAGTTTATCGCGCAGCTTAGCAAACATCCCGCCGCTTGACACCAACTTGCCCTCGGTGAAGGTCTCCCCGCGAAGTGCCGCCAGTTGCTTGAGCAACTCTTCCTGCGCGGCGTCGGGCTTCGTGGGCGTCTCAACATGGACGTGCACCAACAAGTTACCGCGCCCATAGCCGCGCAGGTGCGTGACACCGAGGTTGCGTAAGGTCATGACTTCCCCTGCTTGAGTGCCGGGTTTGATGGAAATTGGCTGTTCACCATCGAAGGTTTCCAATGTGAGCTCAGTTCCCAAGGCTGCAGCTGTCATGGGAACACTGAGGGTTGCGTGAAGGTCATCTCCATCACGAAGGAAATTGGGATCGTTGCTGACCTTCATCTCTACATACAGATCACCCGCGGGACCACCTGCTGGCCCGGCCTCACCCTGTCCGGCAAGTTGTATACGAGTACCAGTTCCCACACCGGCAGGGACCTTGATGGTCAGTGTTCGCCGACTGCGGACTCGTCCTTCACCGAGGCACTCATTACAGGGGTCCTCGATCCGAGTTCCAAATCCTTGGCAGGAATTGCATGCAGCCAGTGTCATGACGTTACCCAAGATTGAGCGCATGGGACGCTGAATCTGTCCACTTCCGTGGCATACGTCGCAGGTGATGGGATGAGTACCCGGGCGGCAGCAGTCACCATCGCAGCTGGTGCACGTCACAGCAGTGTCTATTTCCAGCTTTTTGTTGACACCGAAAACGGCCTCCGCCAATTCCACGCGCACTGTGATCAGTGCGTCTTGTCCGCGTCGTGTCCGTGATGCTGGACCGTGGCTTTGGCCACTGCCGCCAAAGAAGGTCTCGAAGATGTCCTGGAACGCAAATCCCTGGCCATCATAATTCCCGGCACCGTTACCGTTGCTGTTGCCGTTCTCATTGCCGGTGGTGTCGTAGACCTGGCGTTTTTGCGGATCAGAAAGAACCTCGTACGCGTGAGTAACGGCTTTGAAGCGATCCGCGGCGTCGGGAGCATCGTTCACGTCCGGGTGCAGCTTGCGGGCAAGCTTCCGGTATGACTTCTTGATTTCTTCCGGCGTTGCGTTACGCGAAACGCCAAGTGCATCGTAATGGTTAGTCAAAATTATTGCTCTCTTTTGTGAAAGGTCGATACGGAAAAGCCCAGCTAGTATCAGCCGGCCAAAATTCTGGAAAGATAGCGTGCGACGGCACGAACGCTGGACATGGTGTTGGGATAATCCATCCGAGTAGGCCCCAACACGCCAAGCTTTGCGGTTTCCCCGCGACCGTAGGTGGTAGCTACAACAGACGCCTCAGCCAATGAATCATGGGGATTTTCCCTGCCGATGCTCACCGCCATGCCGAGGGAATCCTGTGCCATCTCTTCTAGGAGACGCAACAGGACCACCTGTTCTTCCAAGGCATCAAGAACTGGACCGATGCTCAG
The DNA here is from genome assembly GCF_020905375.1 of Arthrobacter cryoconiti. Lineage (GTDB taxonomy): Bacteria > Actinomycetota > Actinomycetes > Actinomycetales > Micrococcaceae > Specibacter > Specibacter cryoconiti. Next base: position 54,297 of record NZ_JAJJBU010000029.1, on the reverse strand, counting down.
CGGGAAGTCCACGTTGGAACGCGCCAGATTGGCAGTTCCGGCCAGGACTATGCGGTCCTCACGGGCCGCCTGAGCCAGCTGCTCCAGACCGCGTGCAAGCTTGTAGGCCAGCTCTTGCTCATTCAGCGGCACAGTAGCCGGAATACCGGACAGTGCTGCCGGAAGTGAAGCAACAGTCAGGCCATAAACGCCGCCAAGGAACTTCTGACGTAGCCCGGTCAGCACACTTTCCACACAAGGTGTCTCAGCGTCGATCACAGATTGTTCTACCTTGCCGGTGGCCAGGATCAACACGATCAGCACTTGGGATGGGCCAAGTGAGACGAACTCTATGTGGCGCACCGTGGCCTTGGCGGCCCGTGGATATTGGACCACTGCCACCTGATTCGTTAGCTGCGCCAAGGTGCGTACAGTCCGATCCAAGACATCATCCAAGTCCGTAGAACCATCCAACAGCACAGCAATTGCTCGACGCTCAGGAGCTGAGAGCGGCTTGACGCTGGAAATCTGATCCACAAACAATCGGTAGCCCTTGTCGGTGGGAATCCTCCCAGAACTGGTGTGAGGAGCGACGATAAGCCCCTCTTCTTCCAATGCCGCCATGTCGTTACGGATCGTTGCACTGGAAACGCCTAGATGATGGCGCTCAACTAACGCCTTGGAGCCAACGGGTTCCCGGGAATGAACATAGTCCTCAACGATGGCGCGCAGAACCTCGAGTTTTCGTGGCTCACTCATGCTGATGCACCTCCCTCGTCGCTCTCCACATCGCCTTAGCAAAGTTGTTGACATGTACTTAGCACTCTAGGTGCCCAAGTGCTAAGTCTAATACCTTTAAACACCTACATTCCGGCACGTTGCCATGGTCTTGCCGCCGTGCCACGCTAGCATGGGCTTTTACCCAACTACGCACCACCAAGATGGCTTCAACACAAACGCGAAGCCACACCGGAAGACAGGGCCAAGAACGCAGTGCAGGATGAGAAGCATAGTGCAGTATGAGAATTGGGGTCCCCAGGACCTCAGCGCACCTAAACCTCGAACGCTGCGCAAGGTCCAGGCCAAACGCGAACTCGTCCTTGAGGACGTTCACACCGGCTGGGTTGGGGCCATCGTCAGGCTGGAAAAGTCAGGCGGCATGCTCATTGTGGAACTTGCGGATCGCAAAAACAGAATCCGCGCTTTCCCTTTGGGGCCTGGCTTTCTTCTCGACGGTGAGCCCATAGAGCTAGTCTCCCCTGCGGCAGGCCCTGTCACCACGGCACCCGTCCGGACAGCCTCGGGATCCAGGAAGGTCCAGGGGATGCGGGCCCAGGTCGCTAAAGCCAGCCGCATTTGGGTAGAAGGTAAGCACGACGCCGAACTCGTGGAAAAGGTCTGGGGCGACGATCTGCGCGTTGAAGGAATCGTGGTGGAAGCCCTTCGCGGGATCGACGATCTCACAGCAGCGGTGAATGACTTTCAGCCGGGGCCGGAGCGTCGTTTGGGAGTCCTTGTCGACCATCTTGTGCCGCACTCGAAGGAATCACGAATTGTGGCGGATCTCATGAGATCGCCATCAGCGAAATTCAACGTCCTGGTGGTGGGTCATCCCTATATTGACGTTTGGCAGGCCATTAAGCCTAGTGCCCTTGGAATCAGCTCCTGGCCAACGGTTCCACGCACTAAGGAATGGAAATTAGGAATTCTGGAGTCATTTGGATGGCCCCACCAAACGAAAGAGGACGTCGGCCTGGGATGGCAGCGGCTGTTATCCCAAGTGAACAGCTACGCGGATCTGGAACCATCCCTGTTGGGCAGAGTTGAAGAAGTCATCGATTTTCTCACGGCACCCGTATCCTAGAAGGTAGCGCGACAAAACGACCGTAGAACACAATGTCCGCATGGTGAAAGGGACACAACAGTGAGCAACCAGGGGAATTCTTCCCGCAATCCGGCCAAGCCCGCGCTCTCGCCTGCCGAAGACAATCAGTGGGCTTTCTTGGCACACTGTGGCGGAATTTTGGGCTGCATCCCGTCAGCGGTGATTTACTGGCTTTTTGCCACTCGAGGCCCGTTCACTGCTCAAGAATCTCGAGAGGCACTGAACTTCACTCTCCCACCCACTGTCCTGGCAATAGTGCTCTACATCATTGCTTTGCTCACCAGCACTGTATCCGCGGGCGCTGCATCAGTCTTTCAGCTTCTGGCCCTGATTGTGTGGGTTTTCTTGACGGTGTTTTCCGTTCTCGCTGCACTGGCGGTCAACCGTGGCAACCCGTACCGCTACCGGTGGAACCTGCGCCTGATGAAGTAATCAGCGATCGAACGCAATACCGGAAAAGCGAAGAGGTGCCATCGAGTACAACGTGTGGGTTCGGCACGAAAAAGTATTCTAGGCAAGTAGTGCCCGGGTCACTGCGTCACCGAGCAAACGCCCCTTCCGTGTGAGAACCAATGTCCCATTAAAGGCCTTGAGCGGATCAACAAGCTCTGCGGCGATGAGCCCGGCAATGGCCTTGCGGCCCTCTGGACTGAGTACACCCGTATCGAGACCTTCAGCTAGACGAGAAGTTAGCATGATTCTTTCCATGGTGCGCGTGTCAACGTCAAGGGTTTCACGCCCTGCAGCAGGAGATTCACCCTTACCGAGCCGATTGGCATAGGCCGTAGGATGCTTGACGTTCCACCAGCGCACACCACCAACGTGAGAATGTGCTCCTGGGCCGATTCCCCACCAGTCATCACCGCGCCAGTAGGCCATGTTATGTTGGCAGGCGTCGCCCGGAGTTCGGGCCCAGTTGCTCACCTCGTACCAGTCCAAGCCTGCCTCGGTGAACAGGGTATCGGCTAGCTCATACTTCACGGCATGGTCGTCGTCGTCGATATTTGGAACCTGTCCACGGCGGATTTGCGCGGCAAGTTTGGTTCCCTCCTCGACGATCAACGAGTAAGCGGAGATGTGGTCTGGATGGTACGACAATGCCGTGCGCACTGAGGTTTCCCAATCAACAAGGGACTCCCCCGGAGTCCCATAGATCAGGTCCACACTGACCTTTAGACCTGCTTCGCGTGCCCAAGAAACGGCTTGCGGGACGCGTTGGGGACTGTGGGTCCGGTCAAGGACCTTGAGTACATGGGGAACCGCCGATTGCATACCAAAGGACACGCGGGTAAAACCGCCCGCACGTAATTCCGCAAGAGACTCGGCCGTCACAGAGTCCGGATTGGCTTCCGTGGTCACCTCAGCACCGTCCTTGATTCCCCATTGCTTCACCGCTGCCCGTAGAACGGAAACAAGATCACCGGCAGGTAAGAGCGTGGGGGTGCCACCACCAAAAAAGACTGTGCTCAATTTTCGAGCGGGAACATTCGACTCTGCAAGCGCTCGCGCAGCAAACTCAATCTCCTGTATGGCAGTTGAGGCATATGCATCCTGGGATGCACCGCCACCTAGTTCGGTGGCCGTGTAGGTGTTGAAGTCGCAATAGCCGCACCGTACAGCACAGAACGGAATGTGCGTGTAGAGCCCAAATTGACGGGCCTGAGCCCCGACGGCAGCCTGCTCAGGCAGGATTCCGTCAGCTGGGGCAGGGTCGCCAAGGGGCAGTGCGGACGGCGTCACTTCTTCGACTTGTCCTTGGCAGATTCACCGGTCGTCAGGGCAGCGATGAAGGCTTCCTGAGGAACCTCAACCCGGCCCACCATTTTCATGCGTTTCTTACCCTCTTTTTGCTTTTCCAAAAGCTTGCGCTTACGTGAAATATCGCCTCCGTAGCACTTGGCAAGAACATCCTTTCGGATGGCCCGGATGCTCTCGCGGGCGATGATCCTTGCCCCGATGGCTGCCTGAATGGGTACTTCAAACTGTTGACGGGGAATGAGTTCGCGCAACTTTCCGGTCATCATAACCCCGTAGGCGTAGGCCTTGTCCCGGTGCGTGATGGCACTAAACGCATCAACTTGTTCACCCTGCAACAGGATGTCGACCTTGACAAGATCAGCGACCTGGTCGCCGTCGGCCTTCCAGTCTAAAGAACCGTAACCGCGGGTCTTAGACTTTAAAATATCGAAGAAGTCAAAGACAATTTCCGCCAACGGCAGACGGTAGCGAATCTCTACCCGATCCTCGGAAAGGTAGTCCATGCCACCGAGTATGCCGCGCCGGCTCTGGCACAACTCCATGATGGCGCCAACAAACTCGGTAGGGGCCAAGATGGTGGCAGCAACCATAGGTTCCCGGACCTCGGCAATTTTGCCTGTTGGATATTCGCTGGGATTAGTGACCTGCACGACCTTCTTGTCCTCGAGAGTGACTTCATATTCCACATTGGGAGCCGTTGAAATCAGGTCAAGGTTATGTTCACGTTCAAGGCGTTCGCGAGTAATTTCTAGGTGCAGCAGACCTAAGAAACCTACGCGAAAACCAAAGCCTAGAGCCGCTGACGTTTCGGGTTCGTAAATGAGCGCAGCATCATTGAGCATGAGCTTTTCAAGAGCATCACGGAGCACGGGATAGTCGGCGCCGTCCATTGGGTACAAACCCGAGAAAACCATAGGTTTTGCGTCGTGATAGCCGGCCAGTGCCTGGGTCGCTGGCTTACTGAAAGTGGTGACGGTATCACCGACCTTGGACTGGCGCACATCCTTAACGCCAGTGATCAGATAGCCGACTTCGCCCACTCCGAGCCCCTTGGACGGGACAGGTTCCGGGGAACTAACACCTATTTCCAACAATTCGTGGGTGGCGCGTGTGGACATCATTTGGATCTTCTCGCGTGGACTCAAGCTTCCATCGATGACCCGCACATACGTCACGACTCCACGATAGGTGTCATAGACGGAGTCAAAGATCATGGCCCTGGCCGGTGCATCCGGGTCCCCCTTCGGAGAGGGAAGATCACGGACAATCTGATCCAGAAGAGCCTCCACGCCGACGCCGGTCTTACCGGAGACCATGAGAACGTCCTCAGGCTTTCCACCGATCAGATTTGCGAGCTCTGCCGCATACTTTTCTGGTTGCGCCGCAGGAAGATCGATCTTATTCAGCACCGGGATGATCGTCAGATCGTTTTCCATTGCCAAATAAAGGTTGGCCAAAGTCTGGGCTTCTATCCCTTGAGCCGCATCGACAAGGAGGATGGCACCCTCGCAGGCGGCCAAGGACCGTGAGACTTCGTAGGTGAAGTCAACGTGCCCTGGGGTATCGATCATGTTCAAGCAGTAAGACGTTCCATCAAGCTCCCAGGGAATACGCACTGCCTGGGACTTGATCGTGATGCCACGTTCACGCTCAATATCCATGCGATCAAGATACTGTGCCTTCATGTCACGCTGCTGAACAACACCTGTCAGCTGGAGCATCCGATCCGCCAGGGTCGATTTGCCGTGGTCGATGTGAGCAATGATGCAGAAGTTTCTGATGATCGCCGGATCGGTTGCGGCGGGCACCGGGGCAGTGCGGGCCATGGGTGACACTGGGGTTTCCTTACTGTTGCATGAACGCAACGGACAAGCCTGGTCGGGCCACACCGTGCAGGGGGTTGTGTCCGCGCAAAGGATGCCGAACACTCATTGCCAACAAGTCTCCCACGTAACTCTCCGCGACAAAGAACCGGCGGATTTTTACTTGATCCTGGACGCATGACCTTGCTGTCACGAATCGATATCCTTGGAGCTATGGCTTCTACTAGTAAACGTCTCTTCTCCCTGCTGCGCGGCCTTGCCGAATCTCTCCTAAAGGCCGGAACCAGCGCCGCGCCCAAAAGATCCGCTGGCAGCCAGGCACCTCGCCCTCTCCGGCGCCCTGCCTCTACTTCTCCAGGGCGGAAGGCTTCCGGGAATGACCTCTCCCCCCTTTCCTCTCCCTATCCAGGCGATTTCAAGGGCACGGGCGCCGTGGTGTACTCGCCTCATCCAGACGGGAAGCCAGATCCCGGGGAAATCGTCTGGACATGGGTTCCATTCGAAGAAGATTACAGTCAGGGCAAAGACCGTCCCGTCCTCTTGATAGCTCACAACGGCAAACGACTATTGGGGCTGATGTTGACAAGCAAGGATCACTCGAATGACCACCGAGACGATAACGACTATCTCGATATCGGTACTGGTCCGTGGGATAGAGCGGGCCGTCCCAGCGAAGTTAAGCTCGATCGAGTGATACAAATCAACATGGCCGACGTTCGCCGCGAAGGAGCGATTTTGGATGCCAAACGCTTTTCTGGTGTAGCCAATGTCCTGCGGACACGGTACGGCTGGAAGTGAAAACCGCCGCGCGTATCTGCTAGACTTTTTGGTAGTGTGCACCCGTGCAGGTCGGCGGTTGCAACAGCTTGGCCTGACGTTCACCATAATTCGAGCATCCCCACGCCGCTGTCAATGGCCAAGCTACGCCCTCTACGACCGTATTTTCGTATCAAAAGAGAGTTATACAACGTGGCTAATATCAAGTCTCAGAAGAAGCGCATTCTCACTAACGAGAAAGCGCGTCAACGCAACATTTCGGTGAAGTCCGAGCTAAAGACCGCCATCCGTGCGGTCAATACGGCAGTGGCCAAAGCTGACAAGGATAGCGCTACGACTGCCCTGGTGAATGCAGGCCGTAAGCTGGACAAGGCTGTCAGCAAGGGCGTCATTCACGCCAATAACGCTGCCAACCGCAAGTCGGCCATCTCCAAGAAGGTTAACGCCCTCTAAGGAAGCTGATTCGCTTCGCAACTCATGTGTTGACCCCCACCCTTTGGTGGGGGTCAACACGTTTAAGCCGTATCTATAGCCAGACTCTCTGGACCCAGAATCATTCTCACAAAGCCCTGCCCGAGACTTACTCTGGATTCAGGACACCGCACTCTCACGACGCCCGCCAATATTCGAAGTTAGCGCCGGGCTGAGTTCGAGATGAGTGTCACGGCTCGTTCGACGGCGTAGACGGGGTCTCGCGACGCACCCTTAACCTCCGCGTCGGCCAAGGCAAGCGCCTTGATGGCTGCCACGAGACCCTCACTGGTCCAGCGTCCAGCATCGCGACGTGCAGAATCCACTTGCCATGGAGCCATGCCAAGTTCCCGCGCAAGTTGGGCGGAACTACCGTGAGCGGCGAATACTTTAGCTACTTGGCGAACTTTCATGGCAAGCGCTGCAACGAGAGGCACGGGATCAACCCCAGTCGCCAGGGCATGCCGCAGAGAAGACAGAGCCAAGGCAGCGTTGCCAGCCAGGGCGGCATCAGCCACCCTAAAGGCAGTGGCCTCTACCCTGCCGCCGTAGTATTTATCAACGTCATCACTGCCCACCAGGCCGTCGGTGTCAGAAATTAGTTGCTGGCAGGCAGCCGCGAGTTCAGAGAGGTTCGCACCGACTGCGGCAACGAGTGCCCGAACCGCGGCGTTATCTATGCGCCGCCTCGCGGCAAGAAATTCGTGACTGACGAACTGCGTCTTGTCTTGGTCCTTTTTGAGAGCCTGGCACTCGATGCGGGGGGCCCCGCAAGCCTTGAGCGCATCCAACAGTTTCTTCCCCCGGGTGCCGCCACTGTGCCAGAGAACCAGCGTCACATCCGGGGCCGGATCTTTCAAATAAGCGATCGCGTCGCTGAGAAAATCATCTGTCATAGCCGAAAGGCCTGAGACTTCGATGAGCTTTGGTTCGCTGAAGAGTGAGGGGCTGGCCACCATGGCCAAAGCTCCAGGAGTATATTGTGCGGCCTCGAGGGCGCTCAGCTCCAGCTCAGGGTCGGACGCTCGCAATTTTGCCCGCAAGTTCTCCCTTGCCCGGGAGGCAAGGTAGTCTTCTGGACCAAACAGCAACACGATGGGGGCAAGTGGTACGTCCCGCCAGTCTGATGCACCAGAGGCAGCCTTGGATGCCGGGCTCACAGTGCCTCGATGTTCGACTTTTTCATCATCAACTGCCGCCCGTTTCCCTGCTCCGCAATCAAAGGCTGCCCTTTTCGGCACTTTACGATTAACTGCTGGGGGATCGCTTGCTGCGCGTTTCGCTGCCGTGTGATTCTCTGCTGCGCGATCAATGGTCTGTTCACACACTCAACTCTGCCATCTGGACCCCCGATTCCCAAGCCGCTCACAATCCACCGATGGCCAGCGTCATTAGGGCACCGATTCCGGCAGCCAAAGCTGTTAGTGGACCGAAGCCTAGGAGAAAGCGCCACCGCCGAGACACCCTAGACTTGATCCAGGTAGAAACGGTAGAAGCGAATTTTGGATTTGCCAAGCTGGCTAAAGCCAGCATTATCAATGCTCCCAAAGTGGCCATGAGGACCACACCCGGCGCCCCCGACGGCCAAGCGACGCTGGAACCTGGCATCGCTGAGACCCAACGGGCAACCGTTCCAACCCACCATGCGCCGGCTCCGCTGATCCCCGCGCACACATCAGCGACTGCCGGCACAAAGACGGTGACCGCCATTCCTAGAGTCCCTACCGTTGTCACCAACGCCACAACGGGAGCGACAGCGATGTTGGCTGGAATCGAAAAAGGTGTCAGGCGAGGTTGGAGTAGCACCAATACGGGGGCACAGAGCAACTGGGCAATCATCGGAATCGCTGCAGCTTGGGCCAACCACTGTGGCATCCAAATACCGAGCCAGTAGGCGCAGCGTTTGCCAAAGAGGTGCAAACCCAAGGTGGCCACCACAGAAAGAATGAAGGCGTAGTCCAAGGCCAGCCATGGATCCATGACTATCAATGCGATGATACTCATCGACAGCAGCGTCCCTACCCGCCGGGGCCTTCCGCCCACCATTGCCAATGCACCTATGGCACCCATAGTCGCGGCTCGGAGCACACTGGGGTCCGGGCCGACCACAGCCACGAATCCCCCCAGTCCGAGGACTGCGACCATGACGCTGAGAAATCTAGGAATATGCCAAGACCGCAGCAGCGTCATGAGAAGTGTCAGGACTAATGTGCAATTTGCACCAGAGACTGCCGTCAAGTGGGTCAGCCCCGCTGTTTTCATGGCAGCTTCCAAACCCGGCGCCATGAGGCTTCGCTCACCCGTCACCATTCCTGGAAGCAAGCCCTGCGTGTCTGGTGATGCATGCCCCCATACGCGGCGAGCAGAAGCCTCCCACCCATTTCTGAGGGTACGCGAAGGCGAATCGACTGCTACCACAACGTTAAGGGGTGCAGTGGCCGGGTGTAGATATCCCACCGCCGGATCCTGCAATGGCGTTGGAGTGATCCGTCCCGAGGTGCTCACCTCCGAACCTTCTGCCAGGTCTTCCCATCCAGCTCCTGCTATGACGTGAACCCTGATGATCCCAGCGATAGCACGACCTTCAGCTCTTGCTTGAACTACGAGCGCATCAAAGATCACTTGGCGTGGTCCATGGACTGAATCCAGTGGTCTCGGTGCGGACATCAGCCGAAGCGTCATGGAAAGCTGCTGACCGTGGGCTACGGCTATGGATAGCGGGGTTGTAGTCCGCTCGTGTTGGCGAAGGCCAATGCTGAATAGCAGCGTGCTTAGACATACCATCAGCAGCACCGCAGAGAGCATCAGTCCGATCGATCTGAAGGGAGCACGAACCGGGACAATTCCGATCTGCGCCAACCTGATCACCAAGGCCAGTATGGCACCCACCACGAGTGCTACCAGGGATCCTGCGGCTGACCAGGCCCACGGGAGCGTGATGAATATGCCAGCACCGCTCCAAGTGGCAAAGGCGGCTGGCACGAGCCGAATATCCGCTCGCTGCCGTCGTGGCTCTGCCACGACATAACGTGACCGCTCCCCCATTCTGACGGCCAGAGCGCGAAGGGTCGATGGCCTCGGTCTTCTTGGCACTCGGACCCAGCTGAGTCTATGCTCCCCCTGGCCTTTTCCTTGCGCTGCTAAAGTGCGGATTGGGAGAAGATTTGAATCCGTATCAGAAGTGAGTTCTGCAGGCGTTTTCATTGCCAAACGCGTGTATTTGGCCCAAGGCGGACTCTCATCGTTCAAGAGACAACCACTAACGGGCGCAGTGCCTCAAGCAGCTTTGGACCCACGCCTGAGACGCCATCCAATTCGTTTATTGACTTAAATGACCCAAAATCCGCGCGCCACTTTACGATACGTTCGGCCATGACCGGACCAACCCCGGGCAAGGTATCTAGTTCCGCGGCGGTTGCGGTATTCAAATTGATCATGCCGCCTTGAAGTCCTGACTGCCCCTGCCCAGCAGTTTGGGACGTCTTGACTCCGGGGCCTATTTTCACGCCGGAACCAGGTTGGACGGCCTGGTCCTTGGCGTCATCCATGGTCGGGACCATCACTTGGGAACCGTCCACGACTTCGGCGGCAAGGTTCAGGGCCGACAGTGCGGCTTCGGGTAAGGCGCCACCGGCCGCATCTATCGCTTGATACACCCTGCTTCCACGAGGCAAGTTAATAATTCCGGGCGTCCGCACAGCGCCGGCAACATGCACCACCACACTCCTCGATGCCGTGTCTGTCTCAGTCTTCGCTGACGCACTTTTGGAATCCGTTGCCGTGCTGGCCACGGCCTTTGCTGAGGGGGCGGGCGAACTATTGGAACTGCCGGAGACATCTAAGGGAGGAACACTCACGGATACTTGTGACGAAGCACCCGCTGCTGCCGCCGCGATCCCCGCCTGTTGTAACCAAAGGACCGCCACGACGGCCACGGAGATAGCCAGAACTACCACCAGGGCCCGGACAGAAATTACCCACCGGGGCCTCCGTCCAGCCTGGTCAAGTGGCTGCGGATTTATCTCATCCGACAACCCTTGCCCGGTGGTTTCATCCGGCTTAGAAATCCAGCGCGTTTGGCGATTCTGTCCGCTCATGTCCATACATTAGGCCCGCAGGGAAACGCTTGGAGCCCTCGTCCCACGAATGTGGACTGTTAGTCCTTCCCACCTCCCTGTGGAGGACAATCCCGATCTGAGACGACAACTACCACTACTCCCAACCCAGCATGCGCGGCAAGTACTGCCGGTAACCGAGTCAAAACAGGAGCAGGCAGACCGGGGCAACGCACAGTCAGAGCTTCCGCCATAGTCTGTGCCTGCTGCTCGTTACCGAAATGGTGAAGATTAACCATAACCAGATCAGCGCCTCTGCCAAGGATTTCCTTGACAGCAAGCGCCTCCAAACGGGCTAGTGCTTTCTCGACACCCCGTATCTTTTCAAGGGGAACAACTGATCCGTCGCGGATACCCAGAATTGGTTTGACCGCGAACACGGTTCCAAGCCATGAGGACGCCAGACTGATCCGCCCCCCTCGACGCAACTGCTCAAGACTTGGGACGTAGAAGAAGACTTTGGTGGCCTCCACGGCAGCCAGAGCGGCGGCTAGTACACCGTCCATGGCCAAACCCGAAGCTGCCGCACACACGGCAGCTTCGACGCCTGCGCCTTGAGCCATTCCTACTGTGCGAGTGTCAAAAACCAGAACGGGAAGAGGTGCGCAGTCCGCTGCTAATTGTGCAGCATCATGGGTGCCAGAGAGGTTCGCAGAAATATGGATGGAAACGACTGAGTCGAAGCCTGCATCGAAGGCCGCCTGATAAGCGGCAGCAAATTGCCCTGGCGACGGTCGAGAAGTGCGAACTCCGCTTCCAGATGCCAAAGCGAGAGAAATATGTGCTTCAAGTCCAACGTCACCGTCGGAGTGAACACCTTCGCCAATGATGACGGGCATCGGCACAACGGCCAGCTGACCCGTAGTCTCATGGATGGCCACCCAATCAGGGGGAAGTGCTGCGGCCGAGTCAGTCACTACGGCGACTCGGTGCCGGGGCTGGCTGCTCGTGGGTATGGGCGAGGCGCGCAGGCGCTCGACCTGATGTCGAAACCACACGCCTACTGATTTCCTCTCCACCGAGCTCCCTTTCTGCTGCACAAATAGAAGCTCTCACTCTGACCGAGTAGCCAGCGCGAGAGCTTCTATTCGATGATGGCTTGACTACGCCGGAACGATATTGACCAGCTTAGGCGCCCGCACCACCACCGTGCGGATCTCGCGGCCATCCAAGACCTTCTGCACAGCAGCCGATCCCAGCGCAAGCTCGCGTAGCTGGTCCTCAGTGATATTCGGAGAGACCTCCAGACGGTCACGGACCTTGCCCGCCACCTGGACAATGGCTGTGATGCTCGCCTGCACCAGCAAACTCTCATCAACGGCAGGGAACCCGGCGTTTGCTACGGAGGCCGGGTGTCCTAGAGCCTGCCACATGTCCTCAGCTGTATAGGGGGCAAACAGGCTCAGCAAGACAGCTACAGCTTCCGTGGCCTCGCGAACTGCTGGATCTCCCGCCCCAGCACCCGTATCAATCACCTTGCGGGTGGCATTGACCAGCTCCATAATTTTGGCCACCGTCACATTGAACTTGTGGCCTTCCAACAAAGCTTTAGCCTCGTGGACACAGCGGTGAGTCAGAGAACGCAGGACGCGATCTCCCGAAGTCGCAGCAGTTCCGGGTTCGCTGGTCACATCTTGGCCTAACCGCCAGGCCCGGGCAAGGAACTTAGCCGAGCCCGACGGCGAAACATCCGCCCAGTCGACGTCGTCCTCAGGGGGTCCGGCAAAAACCATTGTCAGGCGCACGGCGTCGACACCAAAACGGTCCAATTGCGCGCCGAGGTCCACCCCATTACCCAAGGACTTACTCATGGCTTTACCGCCGTTGAGCACCTGACCCTGATTAAGGAGGCGGCTAAATGGCTCAGTGGCCTCCAGCATGCCCATGTCATGGATGACCTTCGTAAAGAAGCGCGCGTAGAGCAGGTGCAAAATGGCGTGCTCAACACCGCCGACATACTGGCCCACTGGCATCCAGTCGTTGACCTTTTCGGGGTCGAAAGGACCTTCGGTAAACTGCGGCGAAACAAACCGCAGAAAATACCACGAAGAGTCAACGAAGGTATCCATCGTGTCGGTATCACGCTTAGCTGCTCCACCACACTTGGGGCAGTCAACATTGACCCAATCTGATGCTGCGGCCAACGGTGATGTGCCCTTCGGCGAGAGATCCTCCCCGCGCAGGTTCTCTGGAAGCCGAACGGGAAGCTGATCATCCGGAACCGGAACCTCACCACAGTCAGGGCAATGGATAATCGGAATAGGTGTGCCCCAAAAACGTTGCCGAGACAGCAGCCAGTCGCGCAGGCGGAAGTTCACAAACTTCTCACCTGTGCCCAACTTTTCTAAGATTTCAATAGCGGCAGGGATGGCTTCAGATTTCGAAAGACCATTCAGCTCGCCAGAATTGATGAGGGTGCCCTCCCCCACCGTGGCAATGCCCGTCGCCTCCGGATCAGAACTTCCAGCGTCGACGACTGAACGCACAGGTAGACCAAATGCCTTAGCAAAATCAAGGTCACGCTGGTCATGGGCAGGCACAGCCATGATGGCTCCTGTGCCGTAATCAGCAAGGACATAGTCAGCGGCCCAAACGGGTAGCTTTTCGCCAGTGAGTGGATTTATCGCGAAACGGCCGGTAAATACTCCTGTCTTCGGGCGCTCCGTGGACTGGCGCTCTATGTCACTCAGAGCCTTAACCTGTTCACGGTAGTCACTGAGAGCCTCAGCATTTTCACCCGTGACCAGATCAAGAGCAAGGGGAGAGTCCGCAGCTACGACAAAAAAGGTAGCTCCATAGAGCGTGTCTGGGCGGGTGGTAAAAACGGTCAGTTCCCGTTGCGGCTTTTCGTCGCTAGCTGCCTCAATAACGAAACTCACATGGGCACCCTCGGAGCGGCCGATCCAGTTCCGCTGCATTGCGAGGACGCGATCGGGCCACAGACCCTTGAGCGCATCCATGTCTTCCAAAAGGCGGTCAGCGTAATCGGTGATCTTGAAGTACCACTGGTTCAAAGACTTCTTTGTGACGATGGCCCCGCAACGCTCACAAGTACCGTTAACCACCTGCTCATTGGCCAATACTGTTTGGTCCTGCGGACACCAATTAACAGGGGAATCTTTCCGGTAAGCCAATCCGCGTTCGTAAAACCGCTTGAATAGCCACTGAGTCCACCGATAGTACTCAGGATCCGAGGTCTGCAAACGCCGGGACCAATCCACAGAAATGGCGTAGCGCTTAAACGACTCCGCCTGAGTGTCGATGTTGGCATACGTCCACTCACTCGGGTGGGCATTGCGCTTGATGGCCGCGTTTTCGGCAGGCAAGCCAAACGAGTCCCAACCGATCGGGTGCAGAACGTCGTAACCGAGTTGGCGCCAATAGCGTGAGACGACGTCGCCCATGGCGAAAGCCTCAGCATGGCCCATGTGAAGGTCGCCGGACGGGTAAGGGAACATGTCAAGGACGTAGCGACGTTCCTTAGAACCATCGTCGAGAGGGGTGAAGACTTTAAGGTCATCCCAGACGGCTGGCCATTTGGCTTCCATCCTGGCGAAATTGTAGACGCCCTCTTCGCTGTTCTCATCAGTGTGGGACTGCACGCTCACGTACCCTGCCTCTTCATTCATCATTGGCTTCTTGCACCTCGCTCTTTACACACAAAAGCCCCTCGACAGAGCAAGGGGCGGCCGCAACTCTTCGTTGCGGCTAGCTAAGGAGGAGCCTCATTTCCATTCTCCTACTTTAGCGCATTCGGAATCCCCTTTATTAAGGTGTCCCCTAAAGCCAGAACACACTAAGGTGGGGCCCCACAACGTGTGGGGCCCCACCTTGGCATAGCTCGGCCTTTTTCAAACGGGCCCATATTCAACCGGACCCGTTCCCAACACTGCTAGCCGGGATGGGCTGGCAACACTAGGCGCCCAAACAGCGTTAGGCGTGCAAAGGGCTTACCTTACGTCTTCGTCTACCCAATCCATGGACTTGGTGACTGCCTTCTTCCACAGGCGCATCTGACGATCCCGCTCAGCAGAGTCCATGTTTGGCTCCCAGCGTTTGTCTTCGGACCAGTTGGAGGAGAGCTCCCCCAAATCCTTCCAAAAGCCCACAGCCAATCCTGCTGCGTAGGCCGCACCCAGGGCAGTGGTCTCGGTGACCTTAGGACGGATAACCGGCACACCCAGAATGTCGGCCTGGAACTGCATGAGGGCATCATTGGCAACCATGCCGCCATCGACCTTCAATTCGGTCAAGTCCACTCCGGAATCCGCGTTCACGGCATCCAATACCTCACGCGTCTGGAATGCCGTGGCCTCCAACGCAGCACGGGCAATGTGGTTCTTGTTCACAAAGCGAGTCAGGCCAACGATCGCTCCACGGGCGTCAGAACGCCAGTACGGAGCGAACAAACCCGAGAACGCCGGAACGATGTAGACGCCACCATTATCCTCAACAGCGGCAGCAAGCTCCTCGACCTCCGGAGCGGACTTGATCATGCCGATGTTGTCACGCAGCCACTGAATCAGTGAACCGGTAACTGCGATGGAGCCTTCCAGAGCGTAATGCGGTGCGGCATCACCTAGCTTGTAGCCGAGAGTCGTCAAAAGCCCGTTCTTGGAATGGACAATTTCCTCGCCTGTATTGAAGATCAGGAAACAACCGGTTCCGTACGTGTTCTTCGCCTCGCCGGCATCGAACGCGGCCTGGCCGAACGTAGCCGCCTGCTGATCTCCGAGGATCCCGGCCACCGGCACTTCGCGAAGTAGCTGGCTACCGTGGACGTGACCATAAACCTCAGATGAGGACTTGATGGCTGGCATCATGGACTTGGGCACACCGAAGATGTCCAGAATCTCGTCATCCCACTGCAAAGTTTCAAGATCCATGAAGAGGGTGCGCGAGGCGTTGGTGACATCGGTGATGTGCACGCCACCATCGGTGCCACCCGTCAGGTTCCAGGTAACCCAGCTATCAGTGTTACCAAACAGGAGATCGCCGGCTTCCGCCTTAGCGCGGGCGCCTTCAACGTTGTCCAAGATCCACTTGATCTTTGTACCGGAGAAGTACGTCGCCAGAGGAAGTCCGACTTTCGCCTTGAAACGCTCCACCCCGCCGTCGGCCGCCAGTTCATCAACGATCGACTGCGTACGCGTGTCCTGCCAGACGATGGCGTTGTAGACGGGCACACCGGTGTTCTTATCCCAGACAACAGCGGTCTCACGCTGGTTAGTGATACCGACGCCGACAATGTCATGCCGAGTCAGGTTAGCCTGAGCCAACGCGGTCCCGATCACTTCACGGGTATTGTTCCAAATTTCGGTGGCATTGTGCTCCACCCAACCGGCCTTCGGAAAGATCTGCTCATGCTCAAGCTGACCGGTTGAGACGATGTTACCGTCGTGATCAAACACGATGGCACGGCTGCTAGTTGTTCCTTGGTCAATGGCGATTACATACTGAGACATCATTGTTTCCTTTGCTTGTACCGTCTGCGAATGGTGGGCCCAATGTCCACTTCTTGGTCTACGTCATTGGGCCCTAAACAACAAGGGTTATTTCACTACCAGTGGCAGCCACTGTGCCATGAGACCACCCAGTGCACCACCTACCAGCGGTCCAACAACCGGAACCCAGGCATAGCTCCAGTCGCTGGAGCCTTTGCCCTTGATGGGGAGCAAGGCATGCGCGATGCGCGGGCCGAGGTCACGAGCAGGGTTGATGGCGTAACCGGTAGGCCCACCGAGGGAAGCACCGATACCGACAACGAGCAATGCAACTGGCAGCGGCCCAAGCCCTGTGACTCCGCCACCGAAGTGGAGGATCACGAAAACGAGAACAAAGGTACCGATGATTTCAGTGGCAACGTTCCAGCCGTAACTGCGGATGGCCGGGCCTGTGGAGAAAACGCCCAGTTTGGAAGCGGCGTCAGGCTCATTATCGAAGTGCTGCTTATAGGCAATCCAGCAGAAGACTGCACCCAAAAATGCGCCCAGCATTTCCGCACCGAAATACGTCATCGTCGAGGCAAATGTGATGGGTACATTCGGTGCATAGTCGGCTGCACCGCTGGAGAGGATACCCACTGTAACGGCGGGGTTCAGGTGAGCCCCGGACTTCGCGGCAACAAATACACCGGCCATAACGGCCAGGCCCCAACCCCAGTTGACGAGCAAAAATCCGCCCGAGTTACCCTTCGTACCCTTCAGGGCAACGTTGGCAACAACACCGCAACCGAGCAGCGTGAGCATCAAGGTTCCCATCACTTCCGACAGGAACACAATTCCTAGAGACATCTTTGACTCCTTTAGTTATTCATTTTTGTCATCGGCGCCCACCCGGTGGGGCGCCTATTTCTTGTGACTGATCCCCCCACGGGGTTTTAGTCGATCAAGCTTGCTACCTGAACGCCGTGAAAACGGGCCAGGATGTCCTGTGCGTGCAGAATTTCTTCCTCCTGCTTTTCTTTGGTCCAGGCCAAGGGGCCGGCCAGAGCGGAGGCCGTCTCACTCAGGAGTTCTCCTGAGACCAAGCCACGGAAGGCCAAAGAGGTGCGGCGAATAAACACGTCGATGAGGTGGCCGATCTGCTCGTGCTCCACCATGAATTCAACTTCCCGCACACTTAGCTCATGGGTCGAGGCAAATGGCGTGTCCATTCCAGCCGCCAAGAAGGTCAATACCTTCTCGGCGCGAGTCCCGTATCGGGTGAGAAGGACAGCGGCGCGCGTAGCATCGATGCTCTCGCTAGTATGCTCACGGATCCAGGCTTCGATACCAGCTTCAGTTGACGGGAAGTCGGCACCACCTCCGATGGCTAGCTTCGCCGTGGAGACTTTCCGTTCCAGGCCCAGGACCGCCAGTACATCATTGGCCATGTGTTCGGATAGGGCCCGGAACGTGGTCCATTTCCCTCCGACCAGGCTCAACACTGGTACGGTTGCACCCGCGATAGCACGCTCCGCACGTTCAATGCGGTAATCGCGAGAAACAAAACCTGGGGCCGTCTCATCATGGCGGGGCAAGGGGCGCACGCCGGCAAAACTGTAGACGATCTCGTCCCTGGTAACCACAATCTCCGGGAAAACGTGACCAATTAGGTCAAAGAAATAGTCGATCTCGGCATCAGTACAGACAGCGTCCTGAGTCATGTCCGCGTCGATGTCAGTGGTGCCAACCAGGACCCGGTCACCCATGGGGTAGATCAATACGATGCGCCCGTCGGTGTGTTCAAAGAAGATTTCGCCACCATTGCACGCCGCCAACAGTTCCGGGTGATCCAGAACAATATGGGAGCCTTTGGTGCCTCCCATGAATTGAGTCAGCGCACCCATGGCTTTATTGGTTTCATCTACCCACGCACCTGTGGTGTTGACGATGACGTCTGCTGTGAAATTGAATGATTCTCCCGAGAGTTGATCGGTGAGTTCGACGCCGTCCTTCGTGATGGAGGTGACCTTGAGGTAGTTAGTGGCCCGGGCCCCGGCGACACCGTCTGCCCGCAGCCCTGCCTTTTCGCCGTCTTGGAGAACATCCAAGGTAAGTCGCTCCGGATTATGGACGGAGGCGTCGTAGTATGTGGCAGCGTACTTGATGCCTGAATTCAGTGCCGGAAGTTCCGTAAGTGCCTTGGCGCGGCCCTTGAACTCATGACGCGGAACAGAGCCACCGTCACGGGAGAAGGAGTCATACATCGTAAGCCCGGCCTTGATGAGGAAGGCGCCACGTTCCTGAGGTTTCCCCTGTTTGTGGGTCAAAAAACGCATCGGCGCGGCCATAATGCCTGAGAAGGTGCTGAAGATTGGAATGGTGGTCTTCAACGGCTTGACATAGTGAGGGGCGATCTTCAGGAGGCGGTTGCGTTCGACCACTGACTCCTTGACCAGACGGAACTCACCGTTTTCTAGATAACGAATTCCCCCGTGGATCATATGCGAGGACGCCCCCGAGGCCCCCTGACAGTAGTCACCCCGTTCCACCAGAGCTACGTCGACACCCTGTAGGGCCAAATCACGGAAGGTTCCGACGCCGTTGATGCCGCCGCCGATGATCAACACTTGGGCGTGTGGGCGGTCCCGTAGTGCCTCCACTTGGGGCCGATTAGCCGCCTGTGTTTTTGTGGTTTGTACATTCTTGGCAGCATTGCCGAGGGTTCTCACGTTGACCTCATCCGAGTCTTCGTAGCTGTGCGCTGAGCGCCTGTTCCCACTAGTCTTGAGATAGGTGGAAAAACTAGTCAACCGGATTGCACAAACGTGCAGAAAGCTGAGGCTTCTCATGGCTAACAAGCACCCTAAACAGCTCGATGCCCTCCGCGCTGCACAAATGTACTATTTGCAGGATCAGACAATGGATGCAATTGCGCGTGAATTAGGCACGTCCCGATCCACGGTTTCGCGGCTGCTTTCCATGGCCAGAGAATCTGGACTTGTACAGATTCAAATCAAAACACCAGCGGACCGGGCACCTGAGTTGGAACGGGCAATCCGTGAGCGTTACAAGGTGGAAGTCCACGTAGTTCCGGTCGCGGACACGCTCAACGAGATTGAGGTGCTCGACCGTGTTTGCATGCAGGCCGCAAGGACGATCACTCCGTTGGTGGACTCCAACGCCGTGATTGGGGTGGCTTGGGGGTCAACGCTCAGCGCCGTGAGCCGGCACCTTACCCGCAAGACAACCCACGGGACTGTGATAGTTCAATTGAATGGAGCAGGCAACACTCAAACGACAGGTATCACCTACGCTTCGGAAATCATCCGCCGGTTCGGCACCGCCTATGGTGCAAAAGTGGAGCAATTCCCTGTTCCGGCCTTTTTCGACCATGCCGAAACCAAACGAATGATGTGGGAAGAACGCAGCGTGCAGCGAATTTTAGATCTGCAGCACCGGATGACGATCGCCATCTTTGGCGTGGGTTCCATAGATTCAGACGTACCCAGCCATGTGTACTCGGGAGGCTACCTCGATTCCACCGACATCGATTCCCTGGAAGCTAGCGGAGTGGCCGGGGACGTGGCCACCGTCTTCTTCCGCGATGACGGAACCGATGCGGGAATTGTGCTCAACGACCGTTCCAGCGGACCCAGCTTGGCCGACTTACGCAAGATTCGACGTCGGATCTGTGTAGTCTCCGGGACTAAAAAAATAAAGGGGCTCCGGGGGGCACTGGCTGCAGGACTGGCCACCGACTTGATACTCGATGAATCCACGGCCAGGGAGTTGGTGGAGGCCGAAAGCGCCTCAAGTGACCCGATTTTTGGCTTCCTCAATAGTCTAGAAGGCCTCTAAACCGTGGCATATGCACATGGTCTGACTTTGCTCGGTAGAGTCAAGATATGCATTTGGCTCCCAAGCTCACCCTCAATAACGGTGTCCGGATCGACGCACTAGGATTTGGTGTCTACAAAGTCCCGGCTGAAGACTGCGCGGATCTGGTCTCAACGGCCATCGAGTCCGGTTACCGGAGCGTGGACACGGCAGCCTTCTATGGCAATGAAGCCGGAGTGGGCCGCGCCGTCAATACCGCAGTCGCTGCGGGCAGCGCTCGGGAAGAGCTCTTCGTCACCTCAAAGGTCTGGAACGACTCTCACGGCTACGACGCGACACTCGCAGCCTTCGAGGCGTCAATGCAGCGGTTGCAACTGGACTATCTGGACCTGTTCTTGATTCATTGGCCCTGCCCGGAGCAGGACTTGTACATACCCACGTACAAGGCACTTGAAACCCTCTATCGCGAAGGCCGTGTCAGAGCCATCGGCGTCAGTAACTTTTTGCCAACACACTTGTTACGGCTTCTTGATGCCACCGACGTGGTACCGGCCATCCACCAGATCGAGCTCCACCCGTGGCTCCAACAAAACGAACTACGCGAATTGCATTCGAGCCTAGGCATAGCAACCCAGGCATGGAGCCCTTTGGCTCGCGGTAAGATACTTCACGACCCGGTGCTGGAATCCATCGCAGCAAGCCATGGCCGCTCTGTGGCACAAGTGGTGCTGCGCTGGCACGTACAAAGTTCGCACTCCGCAATCGTTAAGGCTTCCTCCGCGGCCAGGATCGCTGAGAACCTGCGGGTGTTTGACTTTTGTCTCACGGAGGCGCAAATGGAGTTGATCGCCGGATTAGATCGCGAGCAGCGCTCTGGTTCCCACCCTAACAACGTCAACTAATGATGGAAAAATCCTTGAAGGAAAACACAACGTCGACCCAAGCCCCGATCACCCTCAACCTGACCAAGAGGGTCAGCGAACATACCGTTGAGGTGACCGGCGCAGAAGTTCACTATTGGGACTATGCCCCGGAACAGTGGACCCCACAGACGCGCACCATCGTCATGGTGCACGGATTCCGTGGGGATCACCACGGGTTAGAACGCGTAGTGGAGCTGCTACCCAATCATCGGGTCATCATGGCAGACCTGCCAGGATTCGGTCTTTCGCAGGCATTCCCCCGGATCGAACACAGCGTAGCCAGCTATGGGGAATTCTTATCCGAGTTCTTGGACTGCCTGGCGCTGGGCCCCAACACCGTACTTTTGGGCCACTCCTTTGGCTCGATTGTGGCCAGTCATTTCGTTGCGAGCCATCCCGGACGTGTGCAACCTCTGATCTTGGTCAATCCAATCGCGGCTCCCGCCTTGGAAGGCCCCAAAGGCATCATGACCAAACTTGCCGTCTTCTACTATTGGGCCGCTGCCAAACTACCGGCCGCCCTTGGCAATTCTTTGCTACGTAGCAAACTTATAGTCCACGTCATGAGTGTCACGATGGCTAAAACTAAGGACAAGGCTTTGCTGACTTTCATTCATGGCCAGCACCACGCCTACTTCAGCGACTTCGCCAACCGCGACATGCTCCTTGAATCCTTCCGAGCCTCGGTAAGTGGCACTGTGCGTGAAGTGGCAGACCGTCTTAGTCTTCCTGTGCTGCTAATAGCTGGTGCACAGGATGAGATCGCTACACTGCCCAACCAACACAAGCTCCTATCTCTGCTTGTAGACGCACAATTGGTGGTCATAGAGGACGTCGGGCATCTGATCCACTATGAAACGCCCGCCCCTGCCGCGGCCGCCATTATTGACTTCTTGGAAAGGCACCCTGCCCCGTGACCGAAAGCAACACCAGTGCCGAGCAAGCCCGCCGCCCCCAACTTGTTATGGACGCCCGTTTTACTCGCATGGACCACCACGACGGCATCAGCCGTTACGGCGCAAGTCTCATAGCCGCCGTTGCGCCCTATGCAGATGTCACTATGCTCATCCATGATCGCCGTCAGTTGGCTCTGCTGCCAGATCTTCCCTGGGTATTAATCAATTCGCCACTTTCGCCCATGGAACTTTTTGTGGCCCGGCAGGTGAACAAACTTAACGCCGATCTGGTCTTTTGCCCCATGCAAACAATGGGCAGTTGGGGCAGGAAGTACCCACTAGTGCTCACGCTCCATGATCTGATCTACTACGAACACCCCGCCCCACCAGGTTTTCTACCGGCTCCTGTGCGGGTGCTGTGGAGGTTGTATCACAAGGCTTACTGGCCGCAACGCATGCTGCTGAACCGAGCGGATGTGGTGGCTACCATCAGTACCACCACGCTGAACCTTATGAAAAAGTTTAGACTCACGCGCCAGCCCATCCGCATAGTGGGCAATGCTCCACAGGCTGCGCGGGCGCCCCGTGACCCGAGTGTGGCTCCCGAGAAGACCCTGACATATATGGGCTCCTTCATGCCCTACAAAAACGTAGAAACGCTCATTGCCTCCATGGCGGAGCTTCCCGATTTCACCCTGAACCTGCTCAGCCGCATCACGCCGCAGCGCCGTGCAGAGCTCTCCGCTCTTATCCCGATTGGCTCAACTGTTAGATTCCATGACGGAGTGAGCGACGCCGAATATGACGATCTGCTCCTGCACACAACGGCGTTAGTCACCTTATCCAAGGCCGAAGGCTACGGTTTGCCACTGGTTGAAGCCATGGCACTGGGCACCCCGGTGGTAGTAGCTGACACTCCAATCTTTCGTGAGGTGGGAGGCAACGCGGCACACTACGTTCCGGCGGACTCTCCCATTGCCTTTGCTGCCGCCGTACGTGCCCTGGAGACGGATGAGACATGGGCAGCAAGTTCGACGGCGTCCATTGCCCAGGCCGCCACGTTCAGCTGGGATGCCTCAGCCAAAGAGTTGCTCGCAATCACCGCCGAACTCGTCGCCAAGCATCATCGGTGACCGGAAGCGGGTGACTGGAGGCGGTAGGCGGGTGACTGGAGGCGGTAGACGGGTGCCTGGAGGCCGGACACGGGTGACCGGAGTCGGGTGCCGGAGTCGGGTGACCGGAGTCGGGTGCCGGAGTCGGGTGATCGCAGGCCGCAGCGCGCGAAGACTACATAAATGTTGGTCGCAGGTAAGCGTCCCGGAGATGTGATCGACCAGACGGCATCGAGCAGACGGCATCGAGCGCTCACCAACGATGTAGAAGATCCGGCTTTAGATGACGTCCACCCCGTCACAGCGCACCTGAACTGGTGAGCCGACACGTCGTGCGGCATTGCTGGCCTTCAACGCCCGCATGGCAGCAGTGACAGAGAGGGCCAT
The DNA here is from genome assembly GCF_020905375.1 of Arthrobacter cryoconiti. GTDB lineage: Bacteria > Actinomycetota > Actinomycetes > Actinomycetales > Micrococcaceae > Specibacter > Specibacter cryoconiti. The sequence continues at coordinate 30,908 of NZ_JAJJBU010000029.1, read as the reverse complement.
CCCGTATGGGAAGAAAAGAAGCATCCGGTAGTCTGGCTCGTCCTTCGGATCCGATGGCGATGAAAAAGCTCTCGCTAGGGGTGCTGGACCAATGACTCGCACTGACAACGGCAATTTAAGCGCCTCCGTGAAAGCGACAACGTCGGCCTCACGCCCGGTCAACGCCGCGACTCGCACTGCAGGTGGCAGACCTAATTCGTGGCGCAGCGCGAACTCACGTTCGGCGTAGCCAGCCGGGTCCCAACGCACCAGAGCAGATAATTCCACGCAATCATCCGCAGTGATTACCACTGTCCCCCCGTCTTTAGCCGGGCGGACCAAGGCCGCTGCATTCATCCAGCGGCGGAGAGTATCTTCTCCAGAACGCAGGGATTCGCGCCGCAGCAACGAGTCGCCGTCGAGTAGCAGCGCGGCAGCATAGCCATGAGCGGCCACCGGTTCAGCGCCTACCGTGGCGACGACAATTGCTGGACGGTCAGGCACAGTTGCTTTCACGTGATCGCCGGCGGATGAAATCACGGGCACGGAGGGAAAAGCGCGCCCCAGTTCTTCTGCGGTGCGAGATGCCCCAACAGCTAGTGCCCGCAAGGACTGGTTTCCACACGTGGAACAGGTGAAATGTGTTTCGACCCGCGCGCACCATCGGCAAGTCAGCAGAATCTGGGCAGACCCTGCAGATTTGGATTGCATGAGGGGCCCGGTGCAATCCGCGCAGCGGGCTACCTCACGGCAGCGCTGACAAGCCAGAGCTGGCGCGTAACCGGTTCTCGCCACTTGCACCAGTACCGGTCCGGCCAAAAGCGCTGACTTGGCACTCTCCCACGCCCTATGTGGTAAGCGGGCCAGGGAAGCGAGTGGATCGCGTTCTTGTTCGTAACTGTCCGCGGTACTGATTACTCTGGCCGTGGACATCCGGGCTACGGTGCGTTCTGCGACCATAGATTGTGCCCAGCCTGTGGCCACGAGGCGCTGGGCTTCACTACTTCGGCTATGGCCGGCCATCAGGACGGCGGTTCCCTCTGCCTCAGAGCGCAGTAGGAGCACGTCTCGGCTGTGCTGGTATGGCGCCCGACGCTCAATATGGAGCTCGTCGCCATCGTCCCAACAACAAACTAGTCCTAGGTTCCATACCGGGGCATAGGCCGCTGAACGAGTACCAATAACAATCTGAACTTCCCCATTTAGAACCCGCAGAAAGTTCTCGTAGCGTACTGCCGGACCATCATCCGCCGTCAGCTTCACGAAACTATCCGCAGCCAGCACCGCGGAGCACGCATTCTCCAACAAGTGAAGGTCGCGAAGATCCGGCACCACGATGATGGTGCCACGCCCGGAAAGTTGAGCGTAGGAAGCAGCCTGAGCGAGCTGATGGTGCCACGATTGTGGCCCATAGCCAGCTAGGGAGCCTAGGACTGCTCTGGGGGAGGCACCGAGTGCGAGCTGGGTGAGGAATTCATCCCCGTGGCTGTAACCGGTGAATAGGGAGCGAGCAGGTCGTGGTAGCGTTGCCGGACTTTGGGGCGCGTGGCCCGCTTCGGCAACGGCGACGGGCGCGTGGCCACCTCCAGCCGATTTATCTCCTGACTGGAATGATCCGGCTGTTTTGGCCGCTGCCCGATCCGCCGCCGTTTTCAGAAACAACTTATCCAAGCTGGCGACGCGCGGCGGCACAGCCACTCGCAGCACATCTGCCACCGTTCCGCTATAACGTAGTGCAACGCTCTGAGCTAGCTCGAGTATCTGCGGTGCCAGAACCGGGACAGCCGAATAGACCCGGGCCAGTGGCACTAGTCGTTCACTTTCTGAAACATCGACGCGCTCGATCAGAAAGCCATTGAGGTCCTGGCCGGAGAACTTCACCCGGACACGCACACCCGGGCCTGCGACGTCGTCGAGCTCGCGGGGAACAGAGTAGTCAAAAACCCTGTCCAGGTGCGGCAGTGGCGAGTCAATGATCACGCGTGCCACGGGAAGGGATTGTGCCAGTTCAACGCCCGAGTGCGGATCCGCAGTTCGCTCCCGCCCAACAAAGCCGCTCAACAAGCTTAGTTGGACGCCATGACTCTCCTGTTCGGACATCGCAGCCTCCTTAGCTCATTGCCAGTCTTTTAGCTCATTGCAATATCTGCTAGACGCTTCATCGAGATAAGAAGCCCTTAGCCTGCAACCAGTCAAGCACGCGCCACTGACATTTACCTGTCCGCTCAAACCGACTGTGGAGAACTCAGCTGTTTTGCTTGATTCAATGAAGACTTTAGACGTTGAAGAAAGCTTTCAAATTATCAACGCGATCCAAGTACTCCCACGTAAAATCGGGGTCCTCCCGGCCAAAATGCCCATGGGCCGCAGTCTTGGCGTAAATGGGTCGTTTAAGGTCCAAGTCTTTGATAATAGCCGCCGGACGCAGGTCGAAGACAGCGGCAATTGCTTCCTCAATGCGGCGTGGGTCAACCGTTTCGGTGCCGAACGTCTCAACATAAACGCCCACGGGCCGAGCAACGCCGATGGCGTAACCGACCTGGACTTCGGCCCGGGATGCCAACCCGGCTGCCACAACGTTCTTGGCAACCCAACGCATGGCATAGGCTGCGGACCGGTCCACCTTTGACGGATCTTTGCCGGAAAACGCTCCTCCACCATGGCGAGCCATGCCACCATAAGTATCAACAATGATCTTCCGACCGGTCAGACCGGCGTCGCCTACCGGTCCACCGACCACAAAGGCGCCTGCGGGATTCAAGTACATCTTGATAGCCGAAACATCAAGCCCTGAGGCGTCCATGACGGGAGAGATGACAAACTCTTGCAAGTCCGCGCGCAGCTTCTCCAAGGATGTCCCCTGCGCGTGTTGGCTGGAGATGACAACGGTGTCTACAGAAACGGGTACGTCACCGTCGTACCCGATGGTGACTTGGGTTTTGCCGTCCGGGCGCAAGTAGTCCAACAGTCCAGACTTACGCACGTGGCTAAGGCGCTCGGAGAGCCTGTGTGCTAGATAGATGGGGGTCGGCATGTAGGAAGCTGTTTCATTGCTCGCGTAACCAAACATGATGCCCTGGTCTCCGGCGCCCTGGGTATCGTAGTCGTCGACGGCAGTACCCTCACGCACTTCCAGGGCGTTGAACACGCCGTCAAAGATGTCCTGTGACTGCTGTCCGATCGACACCGAAACCCCACAACGAGCGCCATCAAAACCATTGGCCGAAGAATCATAGCCAATGTCCAAGATGGTATTGCGAACAATGGCTGGGATTTCCACATACGCATTGGTAGTGACCTCACCCGCCACATGAACTAGGCCCGTGGTGGCCATTGTTTCCACGGCAACACGAGAATCTGGGTCCTCGGCCAGGAGCGCGTCCAAAATGGCGTCACTAATTTGATCGCAAATTTTGTCGGGATGCCCCGCCGTGACGGACTCGGAGGTAAAAAGGCGCAATGGGTTAGGTGAAGTCACTGATCTACTCTACTTTGTTCTCTCCGCGAGCCCATGGCTCGCGGCATGAAATGTCACATGGCAATGAATGCAGGGCTAGCTGGTACCCAGACGCTCCGCCACGAGAGCTACGACGGCGTCCGCCACTGCCCGCTTTGAACCGGCAGCATGCACCGGCTCGGCTCCATCAAGGGCAATGATTTCCACGGTGTTGGATTCTTGCCCAAACACTCTCTCTGCACCATCCTCATCAGGACCAACTTCGTTGACCACCAGCAAGTCACACCCTTTACGTTTCAGCTTCGCTTCCGCGTAACTTCGAGCATCGCAGTCGGCGTCACCGGTTTCGGCAGCGAAGCCCACAATCAGCTGCGAAAGATTCTGAGCGGACCGGTGGGCCACAACTTCCACGAGAATATCTGGATTGCGGACCAAGCTAATTACCGGGTCGGCGACGTCGTCGCGCTTTTTAATCTTTCCCATGGAAACACTTGCCGGACGGAAGTCTGCAACGGCAGCTGCCATAATAACAACGTCAGCACCGGCTGCCGCTGATAAAGTGGCTGCTCGCAGTTCTAGAGCTGTCTGAATGCTGTGTAGTTTGACGTTCTGCGGCGGGGCGACGTCCATGTGTCCGTGGATCAAAATGACGTCCGCTCCGGCATCCACGGCAGCTTCAGCGAGGGCAACGCCCTGTTTGCCAGACGACTTGTTGCCCAAGAAGCGGACAGGGTCCAGGGGTTCTCTGGTTCCTCCTGCCGTGATGACGACCCTCTTGCCCAACAGTTTGCCGGTCTTGCGCGACCCGCCGTTTCCAGAGTGTCCCCGCGCAGGCCGCCCGACGAAATCGGCCGGGAGAACATCATCCTCCGAGCTCACGCCAACAGCCTCGCCTACGGCGTGCCCTGGAGATCCCATGAGCGCCATAGCCGCGGCGAAGATGGCAGAAGGTTCCGGGAGTCGTCCGGGCCCGGTGTCAGGACCGGTGAGCCGACCAACATCGGGGTCAAGAACATGCACTCCACGCGAACGCAGGGTAGCGACGTTAGCCGTGGTGGCAGCATGGCGCCACATTTCCGTGTGCATGGCCGGCGCGAACAGCACCGGTCCCTTGGCCATCAAAAGCGTGGTGGTCAATAAATCATTGGCCTGCCCGGCCGCTGCTCTAGCGAGTAGATCAGCGGTTGCCGGGGCTACGACTATCAGGTCCGCCTCATGGCCCAGACGTACGTGGTTAACAGTGTCAACGGCGTCAAAGACGCTATTTGTAGCGGGATGCCCGCTCAATGCTTCCCAAGTAGCCAGCCCAACAAACTTCGTGGAAGCCTCTGTGGGAATCACAGTGACCTGGTGCCCAGCCTCAGTGAAGAGGCGGAGCAACAGAGCCGACTTGTAGGCGGCGATGCCGCCGCCTACTCCCAGAACAATGTTCAGCGCGCTCACTTGATCCGCAGCGTTGCCGCTACTAGAGAGTCTCTACGGGCTTAGAGACCAGTAGGCCTTCATTGATTTCGCGGTAAGCGATGGACAGTGATTTCTCGTTCAGCTTGGTGTCAACAAGCGGACCCACGTACTCAAAGAGGCCCTCATGCAGCTGAGCGTAGTAGGCGTTGATCTGGCGCGCACGCTTGGCCCCAAAGATGACCAGTCCATACTTCGAGTCCGAACGCTCAAGCAGGTCGTCAATGGGCGGGTTGATGATGCCTTCGAGCTGTGTAGTCAATTACTTCTCCAAAATCGTGTGGTGGTGGTGCCGGCTAGCCAGCATGGCTGGGAGTGAGCCCCATCAAGGTGACTAGCGCGTCTGCGGCACGGCTAACATCATCGTTGACGATGGTGTAATCAAACTCCGGATGGGCAGCAAGTTCTAGTTTAGCTGTTTCCAGCCGCCTTTGCTGCTCTTCGCTCGTTTCCGTGCCGCGACCGACTAGCCGCCGGACAAGTTCATCCCAGCTGGGCGGTGAAAGAAAGACAAAATCTGCTTCCGGCATGGCTGCTTTCACCTGACGTGCGCCTTGCAAGTCAATTTCTAACAACACCGACTTGCCAGCGGCAACGGCCGCATCCACTGTGCTGCGAAGGGTTCCATAACGGTTGACTCCATGGACCACCGCCCATTCAAGAAGCTGACCTTGCTCAACGAGCGAATCAAAATCTTCAGCCGTCTTGAAAAAGTAATGGACTCCTTCCACTTCGCCTGGCCTGGCCGGGCGGGTCGTGGCGGAGACAGAAAGCCAAACCTGAGGGTAGTGGTCGCGGATAAACGTAGAAACAGTCCCTTTGCCGACTGCCGTGGGCCCGGCCAAAACCGTCACTCCGCTACGTGGCTTGGAGCGTACTGTGCATTCCATAGGAACTACCACCTCGCTCACTGCTGCTGACCTAAATGCTCTACGAGGGCGCGCCGCTGGTGAACGCCCAGTCCCCGCACCCGGCGCGTTGGGGCTATGCCCAGCTCGCTCATGATCAATGTTGCACGTACCTTTCCAATGCCCGGAAGGGCTTCCAATAAGTCTGTCACCTTGAGTCGGCCTAGAGCAGGTTCCTCGCTTGCAGCACCAATGACGTCGGCTACCGACACCGATCCAGTCTTGAGCCCCGACTTGATGTCGGAACGGATGGTCCGGGCTGCGACGGCTTTTTCCAGTGCTGCTGCGCGTTCTTGCGCTGTCAGTGACGGCAAACTCACAACTTGGCTCCTTGCGATGGCCACAGCGCGGACGGGTTCGTACACAGCGGGTGTCTACTGAACTTATCCGCACTGGGGCGTGAAAATCAATCCACGCGAGCTAGAGTCCTCGCAGCGTCTCCACGGTTGCCTGCTGCAAAGCGGAGATATTCGGCCCCGCCCCTAGGATTCCACGGCTAGACGTCGCCAGAACGGCTTGATAAGCATCACCAAAGGTGGCACGCATGTCGGCACCCGTCGCCCCCTGGGCACCGAGCCCGGGCGCCAGGATTGGTCCACGCACGGCTGCCAAGTCAATCCCCAAATCGTTCAAGGCTGTTCCAACCGTCGCTCCCACAACCAGGCCCACAGAACCCAATGTCTCCTTGGCGTAGCGCTCGTTCTCCCTGGCTGCGGCCTGCACAATACCTTTGGCAACCGACTGGTTCCCGCCCACATGTTGCACGGACGCACCCTCCGGGTTGGAAGTGAGCGCCAGCACAAAAACTCCCCGACCGTTCTCCGCCGCCAGATCCAACGCCGGACGCAGAGACTCAAATCCGAGATACGGGCTCAGAGTCAGCGCATCTGCCGCCAGCGAGGACCCATCCCGCAGCCAAGCATCCGCATAACCGGCCATAGTGGAGCCAATATCGCCGCGCTTGGCATCAGCGATGCTAAGTACCCGAGCCTCCCTGGCTGCTGCCAGGAGCTCCTCCAACACCGCCAATCCAGCAGAACCGTGGCGCTCGTAAAGGGCTACCTGAGGTTTGACCGCTGCGGCCAGAGGCCCCACGGCTTCTAGGACCGTACGAGAAAAGCTACGAAGCCCTGCAACGGAATCCTCTAGCCCCCACTTCAATAGCAGACCCGGATGCGGATCTATGCCAACACATAGCGGCCCCCTAGCCCGCATGGCCTCAGCTAGCCGCGTCCCAAATGCAACCTTCGGGCTCTCCGTGGACTTTACCTGTGCATCAGGAGTGCCATCCGGCTCAGCCACGCTGTGCCGCCTGTCCGGCCCGCAGGACCTTCGCGTGCTCCTGCAAACTCGTCACGTCCCATTCGTAAGTGCGGAGCGCCTCCATGGCTTGGACGGCTACGTTGAACTCGGCCACTGTAGTGATGCACGGCTTGCCGTTGGACACGGCGGCAGCTCGGATCTCGTACCCGTCACCACGTGCTTGACCGCCCGTCGGGGTGTTGAAGATCATATCGATTTCGCCGTTGTTGATCAGGTCCACAATGCTTTCGCCGCCATCGTTTTCCTTACTAGAACTTTCCCCAGCTGCGGGGCGTTCTTCACTGATCTTGCGCACCGTACTGGACGCGATGCCGTTGCGGCGAAGTACGTCCGCGGTTCCTCCGGTGGAGACAATCTCATAACCAAGATCGACTAGGCGCTTGACCGCCATGATGATGGAGCGCTTGTCCCGGTTGGCAACGGAGACGAACACCTTTCCGGAGACCGGAAGAGCCCCGTTTGCCGCTGCCTGGCTCTTGGCGAAGGCTGTGTCAAAGTGCTTGTCAATGCCCATGACTTCGCCTGTAGATCGCATTTCCGGGCCCAAGAGCGAGTCCACAACGTGTCCTTCGGGAGTCCGGAAGCGACTAAACGGCATGACAGCTTCTTTGACTGCTACAGGGGCACTATCTGGCAAGGTACCGCCGTCGCCGACCTCCGGGAGAATGTGATGGACGCTCCTCAAATGGGCGATCGAAACCCCTACACCGATCAGCGCGGCCGCCTTAGCCATCTGCACTCCGGTGGCCTTTGAAACGAACGGCACAGTTCGTGAAGCGCGCGGGTTAGCTTCTAGCACATACAAAATATCTGCCGCCAAGGCGAACTGAATATTTATCAGGCCCCGGACGCCTACTCCTTCAGCGATAGCTCGGGTGGCCTTACGGACCCTCTCCTGAACGTCCTTACCCAAAGTGATCGGAGGCAGGACACACGCGGAGTCACCGGAGTGAATCCCGGCTTCTTCAATGTGCTCCATGATTCCGCCCAAGTACATGTCCTTGCCGTCAAAGAGAGCATCGACGTCAATTTCGATCGCATCCTCCAAGAAACGGTCAATCAGCACGGGGTGTGCTTGGGTGATTTCCGTGGCGTTCTTGATATAGCGAGACAGATGGGCCTCATCGTAGACGATCTCCATGCCCCTCCCACCGAGAACGTATGACGGGCGTACCAGCACGGGGTATCCGATTTCATCGGCGATCTTTTTGGCATCGTTGAAGGAGACGGCGGTGCCGTTCTTCGGCGAGATCAGCCCGGCTTCGTCGAGAACGCGTGAGAACATGCCACGGTGCTCAGCTAGGTCGATTGCTTCCGGTGAGGTACCAAGAATCGGCACGCCGGCGTCGGCAAGTTCTTGAGCCAGCTTCAGTGGTGTTTGGCCGCCAAGCTGAACAAAGACACCCATGACGCCGCCGGTGCGTTCTTCTGCCGCAATGACTTCCAGTACGTCTTCTAGTGTCAGTGGCTCGAAGTAGAGTCGTGTAGAGACATCGTAGTCAGTGGAAACTGTTTCCGGGTTGCAGTTGACCATAACGGTCTCGTAGCCGGCCTTCCGGAGTGCCATCGAGGCATGGACACAAGAATAATCGAACTCAATACCCTGGCCAATCCGGTTGGGACCTGAGCCGAGGATGATGACAGAGGGCTTTTCATGCAGCGCAATCTCGTCCTCTTCATCGTAGGAAGAGTAGTGATAGGGGGTGTAGGCGTTGAATTCCGCCGCACAGGTGTCCACGGTCTTGTAGACCGGGCGGATAGCCAATGCCTGGCGCACCCCTCGCACCACAGCTTCAGAGTTGAACGTCAGCGAGCCGATCTGGGCGTCGGAGAAACCATGACGTTTGGCCAGTTTCAACATCTCCGGCGTCAACGCCGCAGAGGTTCGGATTGTTTCTGAAACCTCGTTCAAGAGCACCAGCTGGTCAAGGAACCAGGGGTCGATCCCGGTGGCCGCGTAGAGTTCTTCCACACTGCCCCCACCTAAAAGAGCTCGCTGGACTTGTGACAGGCGTTCAGTGGTCGGCCGTTTGGAAGCCTCGATCAAATCCGGGACATCCAAGGCGTTTACCGAACTGAAATCCAGGCTGGCACCCTTTTGTTCTAATGAACGCAGCGCTTTCTGCAGGGCTTCGGTGAAGTTACGGCCCAGGGCCATTGCCTCTCCAACACTCTTCATGGTGGTGGTCAGGGTGGGGTCCGCGGCCGGGAACTTCTCGAAAGCGAAGCGGGGCACCTTGACAACAACATAGTCAAGAGCAGGCTCAAATGAGGCTGGCGTCTTCTGCGTGATGTCGTTGGGAATCTCATCCAAGGTATAGCCCAAGGACAGTTTTGTGGCGATCTTGGCAATGGCGAAACCGGTCGCCTTGGAAGCTAGTGCAGAGGAACGGGAGACGCGCGGGTTCATTTCAATAACGACCACGCGCCCGGTATCTGGCTCAATGGCAAATTGGATATTGCAACCGCCCGTGTCAACACCTACTTCTCGAATGACGGCGATCGAGATATTGCGCAGGTTCTGGTATTCGCGGTCGGTCAACGTCATGGCCGGGGCTACCGTGATGGAGTCACCCGTGTGGACACCTACGGGATCAAAATTCTCGATGGAACAGACTACGACGACGTTGTCGTTCTTGTCCCTCATCATCTCCAGCTCGTATTCCTTCCACCCAAGGATGCTCTCTTCCAAAAGAACTTCCGTAGTGGGGCTGTATTGCAGGCCTTGCCCGACGATCCGATCGAGATCAGAGGGCGTGTACGCCAATCCGGAGCCTAGGCCTCCCATGGTGAATGATGGCCGCACTACCATCGGATATCCGAGGTCCTCGGCCGCTACATGCGCTTCGGAAAGCGTATGGATAATGTGACTGCGAGCTGATTCGGCGCCACAGCGCGCTACAACACCCTTGAACTTTTCGCGGTCCTCACCGAGTTCGATGGCGGCGATGTTCGCACCGATCAGTTCGACGTCGTATTTGGCCAAGACGCCAGCCTTATCCAAGGCAATCGCCGTGTTCAGCGCTGTCTGACCGCCGAGCGTGGGAAGAATCGCGTCGGGGCGTTCCTTGGCAATGATCTTCTCAACTACCTCGGGCGTAATCGGCTCAATATAGGTGGCGTCGGCAAACTCGGGGTCGGTCATGATCGTCGCAGGATTGGAGTTGACGAGGATTACCCGCAGGCCCTCCTCCTTCAACACTCGCAGCGCCTGTGTGCCTGAGTAGTCAAACTCGGCGGCCTGACCAATGACGATGGGCCCGGAACCAATAACCAGAACGGACTTCAGATCTTCTCTCTGCGGCATTACTTATTTTCCTCAGTCTTCGTCGCGGCGTTGCCGGCCATCAGGTCTATAAAACGGTCAAACAGGTAGGCGGAGTCGTGTGGGCCCGCGGCTGCCTCAGGATGGTACTGGACGGAAAAAGCAGGCACATCCAGGCACGCCAGACCCTCTACGACGTCGTCGTTGAGGGAGACATGACTAACTTCAACACGGCCGAAGCGTGCCTCCGGGGCGGTTACCGGGCCATCTTTGGGGGCGTCAACGGCGAAGCCATGATTTTGGCTCGTGATCTCAACCTTGCCGGTAGAGCGATCCAGGACCGGTTGATTGATACCCCGGTGACCGTAGCGCAACTTGTAGGTACCAAAGCCTAGGGCTCGGCCAAGGATCTGGTTGCCGAAGCAGATACCAAAGAACGGTGTGCGCGAGTCTAGGACTTCTCGCAACAGCGCAACCTGGGCATCGGCCGTTGCAGGGTCCCCGGGACCGTTGGAGAGAAACACTCCATCCGGGTTGACGGCCTGGACTTCTTCAAATGTGGATCCCGCCGGCATGACGTGCACGCGCACGCCGCGTTCGGCAAAGCGTTGGGGCGACATCCCCTTGATTCCCAGGTCCAATGCGGCGATGGTGAATTTCGTCTCACCTTCCCAACCATGATCGGAAGGCTCGACGACGTAAGTTTGCGTTACGCTGACTTCCTGCGCCAGTTCCAAACCCTCCATGGACGGTTGGGCTTTGACGGCAACGAGGAGTTCAGCCTCTGAGCGGGCGGCATCGGCACCGGAAAAGATACCGGCTTTCATGGCACCGCGTTCGCGCAGGTGACGCGTGATGGCCCGGGTGTCAACACCTTGAATACCGACGATTCCCTCGGCGGTGAGCTGGCCATCCAAGGTTCCTTCAGAACGCCAATTAGAGGGCCGACGAGCAGCGTCGCGCACTATGTAACCAGCGGCCCAGATCCTGGAAGACTCGTTGTCTGAGGAGTTGACTCCGGTGTTGCCAATATGGGGTGCCGTTTGGACGATCAGCTGGCGGGCGTAGGACGGATCAGTCAGTGTTTCCTGATAGCCGGTCATCCCAGTAGTGAAGACTGCTTCACCCAAGGTAGTGCCGATTGCCCCGTAGCTGGTGCCACGAAACGTGCGGCCGTCTTCTAAGACCAGAACTGCCTGTGCAGGCATGGTTGCTTCACTCATTCTCATTGTTCTTTCTGCTGATGTCTGCGTCAGGTGTCTGTGTGTTGTCGGCTTGGTCGGCGTCGGAGCCAAGCAGTTCTCTCAAGGTATTAACCAAAGGCCTCTTGGCTTCGGCTTCAGTGGTTCTAAATCCTGTGTCGACGTCTAGAGCGCCTAGCACCCAGGTGATGACCACCAGGCCTTCCTTTTCCACAAATTTTCCGGCCATACCGCTTTGCGTCGTGATCTCGCGCAGTTCGTCCGCAGCGATGTATATGTCAGCGGAACCAGTCCGGGCAATCAAGATGCCGCCGGGGTAAACGTCCAGAGTTGCTCTAGTACGGATACCAAGGCCGTGCACAGCGATCCGGTCCAGCCAGTCACCGGCGCTGGTAGTAACCACGTACTGACCCGAAACGCTCATGGTGGGCGTCCCTAGATCGTCCGGAACCACGGGCAAGGGAGCCACATCCGATTGACGTTTGAGCTTGCTGCGCCAGCCCCACCACATAAGTCCAAAGACGACCACCACAAGTAGCATGGTCAAAATTGCAGGTACGGTCCGCTCCCCCATCAGTTCCCACCTGTCTGGGTAGCACCCTGAAGTCTTCGTGGAGTATTCAGTCGGCCATCGAGCACGGTGGGGTGCCCATGGAAGAACGTGGCGACCACTTTGCCAGGCAGTTCCATGCCAGCGAAGGGTGAGTTCCGACCCTTAGTAGCCATGAGCGTTTGGTCCACGGCCCTGCGCGCGGCCGGGTCAACGAGCACAATGTTGGCTGGCTCACCCACATTCAAGGGCCTTCCTTGATCGACTACCCTGCCTATCTTGGCCGGCGTCGTGGACGTGACACGAGCAAAGTCAGCCCACGACATCAGGCCGGTTTCGATCATGGTTTCCTGGACCACGGAGAGTGCTGTCTCCAGACCGGTCATGCCCATGGCTGCGGCTGCCCACTCGCATTCCTTGGCCTCACTGGGGTGCGGGGCGTGGTCAGTACCAACTATGTCAATGGTTCCATCAGCTAGGGCTTTGCGGAGTGCTTGAACATCGGAATCAGCGCGTAGCGGCGGGTTGACCTTGTAGACCGGGTTATAGCTACGGACCAGTTCCTCCGTCAGCAAAAGGTGGTGCGGGGTAACTTCCGCTGTGACGTTAATGCCACGCTCCTTGGCCCAACGGATAATCTCAACCGAACCAGCTGTGGAGACATGACACACGTGAAGGCGAGAATCTACGTGCTGGGCCAGTAGGACATCACGGGCGATGATGGATTCCTCGGCAACGGCAGGCCAGCCTGCTAGACCGAGAACAGCTGATACCTTGCCCTCGTTCATTTGAGCGCCTTCGGTGAGGCGCGGCTCCTGTGCGTGCTGGGCGATAACGCCGTCGAACGCCTTGACGTATTCCAAGGCCCGACGCATCATCACAGGATCGCTGACGCAGATTCCATCGTCTGAGAAAACTCGGACGCGAGCCCGGGAATCGGCCATGGCACCGAGCTCAGCAAGCTGTTTTCCGGCAAGACCTACAGTCACAGCGCCCACGGGCCGCACATCCACCCAGCCAGATTCCCGGCCTAAGGAGTACACCTGCTCCACTACTCCGGCTGTGTCGGCGACAGGGGAACTATTTGCCATAGCGTGCACCGCGGTGAAGCCGCCCAAGGCTGCGGCACGTGTACCGCTCTCAACGGTCTCCGCATCTTCGCGGCCAGGCTCGCGGAGGTGAGTATGCAGGTCAACCATGCCAGGCAGGGCGATAAGAGTCCTCGCATCTATTACCGTGGCATCACCGATCACCTCATTGCCCAGATCCTCCCCAAGAGCCGTGATGATGCCACCTTGAATGAGGATGTCCGCTCGTTCCCCGCCGAGAATAGACGCCGAACGAATCAGGTAACGTGCGGAGCTCATGAATTATCCTTTGCTGGCATTGCTGTGGCCGGTGCTGTGGGGTTTTGTTTTGAGTTGGGCTGTGGGTCACGAATTTCCCCTGCCAGGAGCAGGTACAAGACAGCCATTCTGACCGAAACACCGTTGCGGACCTGGGCTAGCACTGTGGATCGCACTGAATCCGCAGCGGCTGAAGAGATTTCAAGTCCGCGGTTCATGGGCCCCGGGTGCATGATGATGGTGTCTTTGAGATTTAGCCGGTCCAAGGTAGCGAGCCTGGCATCGTCGAAACCCCATCGTCGGGCGTATTCCCTTGTGGAAGGGAAGAAGGATGCTTTCATCCGTTCCGCCTGAACTCGCAGCATCATAATGGCGTCCACGCCAGCCTCGAGTGTGGCGTCCAGGTCATAGCTGACCTTGCACGGCCAGTGCTCGACGCCGACGGGCAGCAATGTGGGTGGGGCAACGAGGGTGACATGCGCGCCCAAAGTGCGCAGCAGCCATACGTTGGACCGGGCTACCCGGGAATGTAAAACATCCCCGGCAATGATGATTCGCATTCCCTTTAGATCTGCACCTACGGAAGGAATCCCCGACAGCTTGGACCAATGTGACCGCATGGTAAAGGCATCAAGGAGCGCCTGGGTGGGGTGGGCGTGGGTACCATCACCGGCATTGATGACCGCTGCGTCGATCCAGCCAGAGTTGGCAAGCCGCGCCGGAGCACCGGATGCCCAGTGCCGGATGACAACGGCATCTGCACTCATGGCTTCAAGAGTTTGCGCCGTATCCTTTAGAGATTCTCCTTTGGAGACTGAAGAACCCTTGGCAGTGAAATTGATGACGTCGGCAGAGAGGCGTTTGGCTGCGGCTTCGAATGAGATTCTGGTGCGGGTTGAGTCCTCAAAGAACAGGTTCACGACGGTGCGCCCCCGCAGCGCTGGCAGTTTCTTAACCTCACGCTCCCCCACCGCGGACATCTCTTGAGCAGTATCCAAGATCTGGACTGCGTGGTCCCGGCTGAGGTCTTCGGTATCTAAAAGATGCCTCATATGCCGGCCTCGATTACAACTTCATCCCGCACCGTTGGCCCATCGATCTCCGCTAAGCGGACTCGAACCTTTTCGGTGGAGGAAGTGGGTAAGTTCTTGCCCACATGGTCTGCGCGGATGGGCAGTTCGCGGTGGCCTCTGTCTACGAGCACCGCCAAGCGCACTGCCTGGGGACGACCCAGGTCTACAAGTGCATCCAACGCGGCACGGATAGTGCGCCCGGAATACAGGACGTCGTCAACGAGCACAATAACTTTATTGTCAATGCCAGAGACCGGAACTCGGGTGCGTTGGGGGGCTCGGGTGGGTTGATGGGCAAGATCATCACGAAACATTGTGACGTCTAGTTGGCCCACAATGGCCGCGGCATCGATGCTGGGGTCCGTGGCGGCCAGTTTATTAGCCAGACGTTGGGCCAGTGGGTAGCCACGGCGTGGAATTCCAAGCAGCAACAGATTTGCTGAGCCCTTGTTCGCTTCCAGAATTTCATAGGCGATACGAGTCAACGCACGGTCGATGTCAGCGGCCGTTAGGACCACGCGTGACACAATCACAGGCTCTGCGTTGAATGGGGCGTCCTCAGATGGTGTTGAGGGGCTATTCATTTTCTCGCGTCCCCTTTCCCCGCCTCACAGGACGGAATTAAAAGGATGTTTGCGCTTTCAAAACTATCACAAGGAACGTCAGCGTTCTGCCGCGCGTAAATTCGGTTCAGCCTCTGACGCGCTCCACTGCCGGCAGCCTCCAATTTGGAGATCTTGGAGAGCCGCCTTCTTTGTGGAAATCCGGAGTTCTTGGAGAGGGGTGACACTACCTTTAGGCTTGAGCCATGACTGATCCGAGTGGCTGGCAAAACAAGCATTGGCAGCAACCAAGCCAACCGCACGCAACACAAGCACCCCAAGCGACGCAACCCTGGCAACAACAGGGCCAACCCCAAACAACGCAACCCTGGCAACAACCATCACCGGATTATTGGACGAGCAATGCGAAGGCCCCACGGAATCGCTCGTCTAAAGGGACAGGCCTGCGAGTAACGAATGTCATCTTGTTGTGCCTGATAGCGCTGCTGACCTTTGGAATCTTGGCCTTCTTCGCCGTTGCTATTGGTATCAACGTCTTTCTGATCTGCGGCGCTTTAGCGCTGATTCCGTTGGCCATCTGTGTGCTGACCCTGATCTGGGTTGACCGCTGGGAGCCTGAGCCTAAGTCCGCACTCTTCTTCGGCTTCTGCTGGGGCGCAGGTATGGCCGTAGTGACCACGCTGGTTGTCGGTAGCTGGGTGCAGCCGGTGTTGATGGCCTCAAACTCATCTGCAGATCCAGACATGGTAGGCGCCGTACTGCAGGCGCCACTCGTGGAAGAGTTCTGCAAGGGTGCTGGTGTTCTTGTACTTTTTTTCCTACGGCGGCGCACATTCGATGGCCCTATCGACGGTGTTGTGTATGCGGGAATCATTGCTGCTGGCTTTGCTTTCACCGAAAACATCCTCTACTTTGGCCAGGCACTGACGGAGAGTGACGGGAACGCTGGCGGCTTGGTGGGTATTTTCATCCTGCGCGGGCTCATGTCCCCCTTTGCGCATGTGATGTTCACGGGCGCACTCGGTGCCTGTGTTGGTTACGCTGCACGTCACGGCGGAACCATCATGGTGCTGTGCGCTTGGGTCCTTGGACTGGTCCCGGCGATGCTCTTGCACGGTCTTTGGAATAGCCTGACGTTCATCGGAGGTAACTTCCTCCTGCTGTACCTGGTACTCCAGGTTCCTCTTTTCGCTGGGTTCATCCTCAGTATCATCTTCCTGCGCCGCTCAGAGGCCAAGCTAACGCGCAGCAGGCTTTCTGACTACGTACCCTCGGGCTGGTTCAGTTCCCAAGAAGTACCGATGCTGGCTTCCGGGGCAGGCCGCCGTCGTGCCTTGGCATGGTCAAAATCCTTCGGTGCAGCGGCAACAATGAAAGAATTCATCAGGCTGGCAACACGTCTAGCCTTCACACGCCAGCGGTTGTTAGTTGACGCCAATGGATTACCTGGAACGTCCCGGGCCAAACGATTTGCTGCGGAGCAGTCACTTGAGCTCAGCCTGCTGCGTAAGTCTGAGGCCACGCGCAGCGAACTCCTCGGAAAGCACCAAAGTGCCCTATGGCAGGCCCAGCAGTTCCACCCATAAATATGCCCGTTTAAACAACTGAGCCGCAGTACGTGCTGAAAACAAGGCGTTTTCATGCACGTACTGCGGCTCAGTTCAAGTGACTAAGGTCTTCCTGAATCGACTCGGTTCGCCGTGAACGATCTACGCGAGGAGGGTCGGTTTGATCTGCTGAAGACGACCCAACAGTCCATTGACGAACTGCGGGGACTCATCCGTGGAGAGGACCTTCGCCAATTCCACGGCTTCGCTGACAGCAACCGCGTCCGGGACGTCGTCATTGAACAACAGTTCCCAAGCTCCGAGGCGCAAGATAATGCGGTCCACGGCGGGCATTCTCTCCAGCGTCCATCCCTGCGAGTAGGTCTGGAGGTGCTCGTCAATGACTTCCTGCATTGACGTGACACCCTCCACCAGCTCTACCGTGTAAGGGTTGATGATCTGATCGGTCTTCTCACGCCGTGCCGTCAGGGCTGAAAATGCGGTGACATTTCTTTGCTCCGACTCAAATAAAATATCCAAGGCACGACGGCGAGCTTTGCTGCGAGCCGAATTCGGCTTACCTGAGGGGTTGGGTTGACTGCTTGCCACTACTCGCTGACACGTCCCAGGTAGCTGCCGTCTCGAGTGTCAACCTTAACCAGGGTGTTGTTCTCAACGAACAAGGGAACCTGAATTTCATAGCCTGTTTCCACCGTGGCGGGCTTAGTACCTGCCGAGGATCGGTCACCTTGTAGGCCCGGCTCCGTGTAGGTGATGCGCAACTGCACGGACGGCGGCAATTCAAGGTAAAGAGGGTTACCTTCATGCAGAGCAATCGTCACGTTGAGGTTTTCCAGCATGAAGTTGGTGGCGTCCCCGACCGTCTTACCAGTGACGGTCAGTTGGTCATAATTGTGGGTATCCATGAAAACGTAGTCTTCACCGTCTTGGTACAAGTACTGGTAGTCAGAGCGATCGACCGTCGCGGTCTCGATCTTCAGGCCTGCATTGAACGTCTTATCGACAACCTTGCCGGACAGGATATTGCGCATCTTGGTGCGGACAAACGCTCCGCCCTTGCCAGGCTTAACATGCTGGAACTCAATGATGTTCCACAGTTGTCCCTCAAGCTTGAGAACGGTGCCGTTCTTAATGTCGTTAGTCGTTGCCACAATTGCCTCTTACGTATAAGTGTTATCAAAAATCCATTGACCATACTACCGCATCCGCTTCTACTGGCGTTTGCTTTTACTGACGTTCGGCAAGATCCAGTGCCCGTTGCAGCGAAACTGTTGAGGAATAGATCGCCGCAGCGTCAGCCCCCGAGGCCACCCGCTGCTCTAAAGCGGTCGTGAAACTCCTCGCTGCAGCATCGAAGTTGTCGTTAGAAAAATAGACTTTGCCAAGCTGCTGATGAATCCAGGCCTCCACGGGTGTACCGGCTACCGATGAAATCAGGGCTTTCAGTACTCGCTCGGCCCTGTCAAAGTGCCGGGTAGCCCGCAAAACCTCGGCATCTAGCACCTGCAGTCGAATCGACTCTGGATCAACGAGCCTTGCAGTTGCGGCCATCTCGGCAGCCTCGCTAGTGAGCCCCCGCGCCAGCAGAACAAATACGTGGTCGGCGGCATCAGTGGTGACCTCTAACGCGGCGGTGCACTGTTCTTCGTCCACCACCTCAGGCAGCAAAGTTTCTGGATTCACCGCAGTACCGGGGAATCCTGCAGCGGGCCAATCTTTTAGTCCCATTTATGAAGCAATCTCCTGGTAGGCGGCAAAGAGCAGTGAGGAATCAGGAACTTCGAGCACCCCGGGGCGGCCGATTCCGTCTAGCACGATAAAACGAAGTAAATCACCCCGCGTTTTCTTGTCCCGGCGCATTCCGTCAAGCAACGCCTGCCAGCGATCCTTACGGTACGTCAGTGGAAGCCCGAGCTGGTCCAAGATGGTGCGGTGACGGTCAGCATCGGCGTCATTGAGACGTCCCACACTCCGGGCCAGTTCGGCGGCGAACATCATGCCCACAGATACTGCAGCACCATGACGCCAGGCGTATCGTTCGGCGTGCTCGATTGCGTGCCCCAGCGTGTGACCATAGTTCAAGGTTTCCCGTGGTCCATGATCTTTTAGGTCCGCCGAAACAACTTTGGCTTTGACATCAATGGATCTGACAATGAGCTCACGCAGCACGTCCGAGCGGGGGTCTAGCACCGAGACCGGATTGGCCTCAACCAAATCCAGGATGACCGGGTCAGCAATGAAACCGCACTTAACTACCTCTGCCATACCGGAGACAAGTTCATTCTTGGGCAGCGTATCCAGTGTGTCCAAATCAACCAGCACTCCGGCCGGTGGATGAAAGGCACCCACCATATTTTTGCCTTCAGCCGTGTTAATGCCTGTCTTTCCGCCCACGGAGGCGTCAACCATGCCCAGTAACGACGTTGGTAAGTGGATAACCTTAACCCCCCGCAACCATGTTGCCGCAACAAAACCCGCCACATCGGTCACCGCTCCACCACCGACGGCGACAATTGCATCCGAACGGGTGAAGTCATTTTGGCCCAGCACTTGCCAGCAGAAGGATGCAACCTGAATGTGCTTTCCCTCCTCCGCATCAGGAATCTCCGCGGTCAAAGAGGTGAATCCGGCCGCGGCCAGATCGTCCCGCACAGCATCCCCGGTCAGGCGGAGGGCCCGAGGGTGGATGACCAATACCCGTTTAACCCGTTCACCAAGCAAGGCAGGGAGCCCCGCCAGCATCCCTCGGCCCACCACGACGTCGTAGTTCTCCCCCGGATGTGAGCCGGTGACCTTGATGACTGTGTTCTGTTCGCTCACGGTGCTGTGTTCTCTTTCTTTGATTCTTCGGCCAGAATGTCAATGAGTCTTGTAACCACATCTGGAACGCTTGAGTTGTCAACATCAATAGTGATATCAGCCAGGCGGGCATAAACGGGGGCACGCGCAGTGGCCAGCCGCGTCCACGCTTCCACGGGGTCCACCGCCAGAAGTGGCCGGCCCGTGGTACGTTCAATTCTCTCCCGGATCGCGTCAACGGTGGCCCTTAGGTGGACGACGGTGGCACCGGCAAGCAACTGCTGTGTCCCTGAGTCAAGTACTGCGCCCCCGCCCAAGGACAACACCACCGTTTTCGGCTTAGCCACATCTAAAACGGATGCTACGGCGCGCGCCTCCAACTGCCGAAAATAATGCTCCCCACGGGCAATAAACAGACGCGGTATAGGACCGTGTTTTGCTACGATCCGCTGGTCAGTATCGATGAACTCCAAGCCAAGCATCCGCGCAAGCTCGGCCCCTATGACGGACTTCCCAACCGCCATTGCGCCAATCATGACGATGGGCCGCTCCGGATGGAAGTTCACCTTACTGGCATGATCCTTGCCTGCGCTCATCCGTGTCCCAGCGTGTCCAAATTCGTCGGGATAGCGGCAAGATAACTGTCCATGTTGCGCTTGGTCTCAGTCATGGAGTCCCCGCCGAATTTCTCCATAAGCGCCTCGGCTAACACCAATGCTGTCATGGCCTCAGCCACAACACCAGCAGCCGGGACAGCGCACACATCCGAACGCTGATGGTGTGCTTTGGCAGGCTCGCCCGTAGCGATGTCGATGGTCGCCAAGGCACGAGGCACGGTTGCGATCGGCTTCATAGCGGCCCGGACGCGAACTACGTCTCCAATACTCATGCCACCTTCAATGCCCCCAGCACGATTTGAGGTGCGGGTGATACGGCCGCGGTCGTCACGGACAATTTCGTCGTGGGCAACTGAGCCTCTACGAGCGGCAGTGGCAAAACCATCACCGATCTCTACGGCCTTAATCGCCTGTATGCCCATGAGCGCACCCGCAAGGCGGGAGTCCAAACGACGATCCCAGTGCACATAACTACCCAGTCCTGGCGGCAGTCCGTAGGCGAGCACCTCAACAACACCACCAAGGGTCTCGCCCTCCTTATGCGCGGCATCGACCTCGGCGACCATGGCGGCCGAGGTGGTGGGATCAAAACACCGCAAAGGGTCCGCATCCAAAGCGGCAACATCGGAGAAAACCGGGATGGCGGCGTCTACCGGGCATGCAACACCGGCGATCTGGACGGTGTGGCTTAGAAGTTCAACGCCCACCGCGGCTAAAATTTGTGCGGCCACAACACCGAGGGCTACACGAGTAGCCGTCTCGCGTGCGCTCGCCCGCTCTAGGACGGGGCGAGCTTCGTCAAAGCCGTATTTTTGCATTCCAGTGAAATCTGCATGACCAGGGCGTGGGCGTGTCAGCGGCGCGTTGCGCGCCTGGCTCGCGAGCACCTCTGCGGCCACAGGATCCGCAGACATAATCTGTTCCCACTTGGGCCATTCTGAGTTCGCGACCTGGATGGCGATGGGCCCGCCTTGAGTTAGACCATGGCGCACACCGCCCAGAATGGTCACCACATCCTGCTCGAACTTCATACGAGCACCGCGGCCATAGCCCAGTCGGCGCCGTGAAAGTGCTTCTTGGACCAGGGCACTAGTGAGCTCAACTCCGGCCGGTACGCCTTCGATAATTCCAACTAGGGCCGGTCCATGTGATTCCCCGGCGGTCAACCAACGCAACATACTCTCCATCCTGCCATGCTCTACGGGTGCTATTCGTGCGGGGGACGCCGGGCTAGACCAAGTGCGTCGCACATCACATTGAGAATCTCCGCTGTGCGCCCCTGCATGCAATCGGCATTACCACCGGCAGCTACAAACAGTTTGGCCTGTTCCACACCTTGATACAAAAGCATCTCAATCCCCGGAATCACCGTCCCACCTTGGTGCTCCCAAGTCTGGGCCAATGCACTGGGCCAGGGATCGTAGGCAACATCGAGCAGGCAAGCGCCGGCCACTGATTCAAGACTGTGCAGCATTTTCTCCGCAAGGGGGTCACCGGCATGCGGTGGCAAAGTGGAGATGACGACGTCGTAGCCGCCCAATGATTGTGCGGCATCGTCAAAACGCAGTAAGCGCAGTTGTACTCCAACGTTCTGTGCCACGTCCTCGAGGGCTACCGCCTTTTCCGGGCTACGAACGTAAACATCGACTCCGGCAGCCCCCAAAACTGAAAATGCAGCCACCGCAGAAGCTGCCGTGCCACCGCCTCCGAGCACGGCGGCGCGTGGCCGCGCACATACACCGGCATGGATCAGTGCGTTGATAATCCCAGCGACATCCGTGTTGTCGCCCAAAACATGGGTGGCGCCGTCGTCGCCGTCTGTCATGACCAAAGTATTGGCGGCGCCAAGAGCCCTCGCGGCGTCCGTAAGTTCATCGGCTAACGCAGCAGCTGTATTTTTCAATGGCATGGTTACTGAGAGCCCATACCAATTACTCTCTGTTCTTACTCGTGCCAAAAATGGTGCAAGCTCAAACTTCTGGACGTCAATGGCCGTGTACGTATAGCCCAATTCCAACGCCGCATAAGCAGCATTATGCAACGCCGGTGACTTGGAATGTCCGATCGGATACCCAATTACTGCACCGTGCCGCCGCATTACCAACTACTTACATTCCCCAGCGTTGGCTGCACACCACGCGGTGTATTTCGCCACGTTTTGCAGGTGTTGTGCATAGGTGGTGGCATACAGCGTCTCACCCGTTTTCAGATTGACTGTGACCCAGAAGTAGTAAGGGTTAGCCTCTGGATGGGCGGCAGCTCGGATGGCCTCAAGGCCAGGTGAACCGATAGGGCCGATTGGCAGCCCGGCGTTGGCAAAGGTGTTGTAGGGGTTGGTTTTGTCCGCCTTTTGGGCGTCGGAAATATTGTACGACTTGATCCCCAGCCCATAGGCAACAGTGGCATCCGATTCGAGCCGCCCACCGGTCTCCCCGTTGGGGTTGTTGATGCGGTTCTCTATGGCGCCGGAAATCTTGGCGTAATTTGCCGTGTTCCCCTCAAATTCAATAATACTGGCGATGGTCAAAACCCGGAACTGTTCGGCAGGATCACTTACTCCAACACTCACAAGGTTCTTCTTGGTTCCCTCGACCATCTGAGTCAGAATCCCCTTGGCGTCCAGCTCGACGGCGAAACGGTACTCACCTGGGGATAGATACCCCTCAAGTGTCTTAGCCTGCACCGGAAGACCGAATTGTGCTGGTGAATTCGCCAGTGCGGTGAACTGCGCAAGTGGAATGCTGGTGCTCTTGGCGAGAACTTCCAACACTTCACCAATTCGCAGATTCTGTGCCACCGCAGCGTAGTGAACCTTGGATGGGTCTCCTGCCAATAGGACGCCAACGGCGTCTGTCGCCTTCATCTGCTTGCGCATATTGAACGTTCCAGGTTGAAGAGATGCAGCACCTTTCGCTGCACTGAGCGCATCCAAGAAGGCCTGTTCGCTCGCCACAATGTCCTGGGTGCGTAACTCGGCGGCTACTGAACGTGCGGTAGCTCCATCCTGGACGACCAACTCCACTGTGCCAGTTCCCGGGCCGGGGTAGTCGGAAGCTGAAAAACCGCCCAGCATGGGTTTAACCGTCTGAACCACGAAGAACACCACAACCGCAAACAGGGCAAGAATCACGAAGAACGCAAGCGTCCGACGACGTTTACGGACCCTTTTGGAGACACGAGTGGTGCGTCTAGAGGGAAGGGGTGGCTGCTCAAAATACTCTTCAGAAGGGGGCCGACCATCTCCGTGAAGGGAGCTTGATTCGACGGGGTCTTCGGCTGCATGCGGAGGATAGCCGTTGCCGTTGAAAAGATCACTCATGACGCGGACCATGGGGTGCGGGGCGTTAGTGCTTCCGTGGTAATGGCTAAACCTTCTTCTGTTCGGGAATGCGCTCCATCACCAGGGACGGTCGCAACGTCTGCAGGCACCAGCTCCCCCACAATGCCATTCTTTCCTTTTTGCATGTCTAAGGCGTGCTGCAAGATTCCTACGGCAGCCGCCTGATCAACTACTTTACGGTGTTCCCGACCGTCGAGGCCAGCCGCATGCAGCGCCTGGTGTGCACTCACCGTCGTTAACCGCTCATCAATGAGCCGCACGGGGGTGTCCAGACCAACGCGCGCCAGTTCAGTCACCAACAGAGCCGCATATCCCCGTGCCATCTCAGCGGACGCCTTTTCGGCACCCTTTAGGGTGCGCGGAAGGCCTACAAAGACCTCAACTGCATTTCGGGTGCCGGCTTCCTTGGCCACCAGACGGATATCGGAATTTCGTTTGGCATCACGCGTCAGAGTCTTCACAGGCGTGGCCAGGATGCCGTCTGGGTCGCAGGCGGCCAAGCCGACGCGGACCATGCCCACGTCAACTCCCAACTTCACTCCGTGTGGATAATTTTTTCCTTTCACGCCCGACCTAGCGGTCCCTGACGGCTGCCACTACGGCAGCCAAGGCGGCCGGAATCGCGGAGACGTCCGTACCACCACCCTGCGCGACGTCCGGCTTGCCTCCACCGCCACCACCCAGTACTCCAGCGGCCAGTTTTACAAGGGCGCCGGCCTTCACACCGGCGTCGCGGGCACCTTCATTTGTCGCAATAAGAATGACGGGGCGGCCATCGCTAGCACCGGCTACTGCCACAACAGCGGCATCGGAGCCCAGGCGTTGGCGCAGATCAAGCCCGAGTCCGCGCAAGTCATCAGCGCCGCGGACTTCTCCGGCGTCATGGGCCAGGACTTTCACACCGGTAGCGTCAACAGCGCTGCCAAGCAATGCTCCCGCTGTCGCGGCAAGTTGCTCGTGGCGCAACCTGTCAAGTTCTTTTTCGGCGGCCTTCAGTTTGTTCACCGTTGCACCGACGCGCTCGGCCAGTAGGTTCGAGGGCACTTTGAGCATGTCCGACAAGGACGCTACGAGGGCGCG
This sequence comes from Arthrobacter cryoconiti, assembly GCF_020905375.1. Lineage (GTDB taxonomy): Bacteria > Actinomycetota > Actinomycetes > Actinomycetales > Micrococcaceae > Specibacter > Specibacter cryoconiti. The sequence goes on along the minus strand of NZ_JAJJBU010000029.1, from coordinate 6,377 downwards.
CTCGGCTGCTAGATGCCGGAACGCGTCCATTCCTACGAATGCCTCGACCCGTCGGTTACCGGAGCCCACGGACTGCTCGCCGAGCAGCGTCAGCGAACCAATGCGTGAAGTACTCTCCACGTGTGTGCCTCCGCACAGCTCACGGGACCAGGCGCCGTCGATCTCCACGACCCGCACCTCCGCTCCGTAGTTCTCCCCGAACAGTGCCGTGGCTCCCAAAGACTTTGCCGCGTCCAAATCCATGACGGTTGTGCTGACACGGAAATTGTTCCGGATGGCGATATTGGCGACTTCTTCGATTTCGGAGCGGGTAGCCTGGCTCAGACCCTCGCCCCAGGCGAAGTCGAAACGTAGATAGCCAGCCTTATTGAACGAACCACGCTGCAACGCTTCAGGGCCAAGGATTTGGTGGAGTGCGGCGTGCACAATGTGCGTGCCGGTATGAGCTTGCTCGGCGGCATGACGGCGTTCACGGTCGACGGCGGCACGCACCACGGCATCCGCCGGCAGTTCACCTTCCCGCACGATCGCGTGGTGAACACTGAGACCCTTAATGGGCCGCTGAACGTCAAGAACTTCTACGACGAAACCATCCCCGGTGATGAGACCCGTATCCGCAGCCTGTCCGCCAGCCTCAGCATAAAACGGAGTTTGGTCAAGGACGAAGGAAATCTCATCCCCAGTGGTGGCATGGGACACCTGCACGCCGTTGGCGAGAATGGAACGCAGCTTCCCTTCCCCCTCCAACTCTGTGTAGCCGGTAAAGACTGTTTGACCATGGCTTAGTAGCTCGTTGAATACCGAGAGATCAGCGTGGCCGCCCTTCTTGGATTTGGAATCCTTACGAGCCCGATCACGCTGCTCGTGCATGAGAGCCCGAAAACCAGCCTCATCCACTGACAAGCCGGCTTCGCCCGCCATTTCTAAGGTTAGGTCGATCGGGAAACCGTAGGTGTCGTGCAGGGCAAAGGCCTCAGCGCCAGAGAGCCCGGTGTTGGCCGCCTTGGATTCCTTCACGGCATCTTCTAGCCGGGCAGTGCCGCTGGCAATCGTGCGCAGAAAGGCGCGTTCCTCTGCGTACGCAATTCGTCCGATGCGGGCGAAGTCGCTCTCCACAATTGGGTAAGCGCCCTTCATAGCATCACGCGAGACCGGCAACAGTTCCGGCAGCACGGCACTCTCGACGCCAAGCAAACGCATAGATCGCACGGCGCGGCGGATTAGCCGGCGCAGCACATAGCCGCGTCCCTCATTGGACGGGGATACTCCGTCCGAAATGAGCATCAATGACGAGCGGATGTGATCGGCTACGACGCGCAGACGAACATCGTCGATGTGGTGAGGGTCCGCTGGGTCTTCCGTTGACGTGTAAGTCTTGCCGGCAAGCGCTGCGGCTTTGTCCAGTACGGGGCGGACCTGGTCCGTCTCATACATGTTTTCCACGCCCTGCAGGATCATTGCCAGACGCTCTAGGCCCAGACCTGTGTCGATGTTCTTATTAGGCAACTCACCGACGACGTCAAACTCGGTCTTAGAGGTGACATTGTCGATCTGGTACTGCATGAAGACCAGATTCCAGATCTCGATGTAGCGGGTCTCATCAGCGATGGGTCCGCCCTCAACGCCATACTGCGGTCCGCGATCATAGAAAATCTCCGAACAAGGACCGGCGGGGCCCGGCTGGCCCGTAGACCAGTAGTTGTCTTCCTTGCCGATTCGCTGAATACGTTCAACAGGGACGCCCACGTCATCACGCCAGATGGCCAGCGCCTCATCGTCTTCCTTGTATACCGTGACCCACAGACGGTCCGCTGGAAGGCCAAAGCCGCCGTCGGCCACGGCAGTTGTCAGCAGTTCCCATGCGAAGGGAATCGCCTTCTCTTTGAAGTAGTCACCAAAGGAGAAATTACCGCACATCTGGAAGAAAGTACCGTGGCGGACAGTCTTTCCCACCTCGTCGATATCGCCCGTGCGGATGCACTTTTGAACGCTTGTGGCCCTCTTGTAGGGCGGTACTTCCCGGGCAGTCAGGTATGGAATGAAGGGGACCATGCCAGCGACGGTGAACAGAAGTGAAGGGTCCTGGGAAATGAGCGACGCCGACGGAACGGCTACGTGACCCTTAGCAGTAAAGAACTCGATCCAGCGATCAGCAATTTCATGGGACTTCATTAGCCTGTTGGCTCCTTCAATAGTGAAAACAGTTCAGTAACGCGCTGCCGTGTGGTGCGTGGTCAAGGAATTAGATGGTTAAATTTACGCTGACGCAAACAGCGCAAAAAGCGAACCTGACTGGTGGCCAAGGGCTAACGTCAGTGACGTGGACTCGATTGCTTTTCCGACTCCAACCCCAGTGCCAGGCGTAAGTCACCTTCACGCTGGTCCATGTTTTCCCGCAGCGCATCCGCGAAGTCATGGACGGCGTCGCTCATCTTGCCCACTGCGCGGTTGAGCCCTTCAGGGCCAATCGCTCCCTTGGCGGCAGCAACTTTGCGGGCGGCAATGACTCCAACGGTAATACCCAGACCAAGCCAAAAGATCTTCTTCATGAGTGTGTTTCCTCCATCAATGTGAGGGTTAGCGGCTACGGCGGGCGCGCGTGGGCTTGCCTCGGCTAGCAAAAGCTTGACGGATGCCATAGGAGAACGCCGCTACTTTGATGACCGGTTGACCTACCGTGGCAGCGAGCAGAGACGACAATGCCGAAATATTGGCTGTCGCATCAGAGATGTTGTTGGAAATATCATCAACCTTGCCCAGCTGGGCATTCGTGCTGACCACAGTGTTGGTCACTTCATCGATGAGTGGGGTCGTTCCGTCACCGACCTGACGGATGGTGACACGAATTTCGTCAAACACCTTGCCGAGTTTGAAGATTGGAACTGCTAGTAGGGCCACCAACACGGCGAAGACGCCGGCTGCAATCAATCCCGCTATATCTCCACCGCTCATGGATAGCGCCTCATTTCAGTCGATTAGACAAGTATTCCATTAGATACCATAACCAAAAGCAGCCCGCGGCGCGTGCCACGGGCTGCTTTGGGGTGTCGAACCGGAACTAGCCGGCCCACAAACGCTAAAGACTTAGCGTGAGTAGAATTCGACGACCAGCTGCTCTTCACAGGTTACGGGAACCTCAACACGCTTGGGCTTGCGCACCAAACGAGCCTGCAGGCTTTCCAGCTTCACGTCCAAGTAGGCCGGAACCATGGGAAGCACATCGCGGTGAGCACCAGCAGCAGCAAGCTGCAACGGGGTCATAGTCTGGCTGCGCGGGTGCACGTGGATCAGCTGACCCTCAGCAACGCGGAATGACGGGCGGTCCACGCGGGCGCCGTCAACCATGATGTGACGGTGAACAACCAGCTGGCGGGCCTGAGCCGTGGTGCGGGCGAAGCCGGCACGCAGAACCAAAGCATCCAAACGGGTTTCCAAGATCTCCACCAGGTTTTCGCCGGTCATGCCCTTGGTGTGCTTGGCTTCCTCGAAGGCACGAGTCATCTGTGCTTCACGGATGCCGTACTGGGCACGCAGACGCTGCTTTTCGCGCAGACGCACGGCGTAGTCGCTGTCCTGTTTCTTGCGGGCGCGACCATGCTCACCGGGGCCATACGGGCGGCGCTCTAGGTACTTAGCAGCCTTGGGAGTCAAAGCAATGCCGAGGGCACGCGAAAGGCGTGCCTGCCGGCGGGCACGTGTGTTGTTAGCCACTTGTGTCCTTCCAATATGTGCAACAATCTTGTGTTCTGGCCTCCGGTACGGAGAGTTAGGGCTGTTGCGGCCCATCGCTGCAGCACCCGGGCATGTTCCTACACGTCAAAGATCACGCGACCAAAGGTCGGGACGATTCATGGTGTTGGGCATGGAGCCGGAGCTTGCCAGTGCGCCACCAACTCTACCACCTGTCACAACACGTGTTCCACGTCGTTCTGCACCCAAGAAAGACGATTGATGGGTGGGCGTTTGGCGTCACTTCGGCAAGGGGCCTTTGCCACGGATGATGGAACGCAGCCTCTCAACCCGCACTGTGAGGTCCCGTTCAGCGCCATTACCGGTGGGGTTGTAGTAGTTCGTTCCAACAAGGTCGTCGGGGGCATACTGCTGAGTCGCGATTGAATGCGGTTCATCGTGAGAATAGATGTAACCCTTCCCATGGCCCAGGCCGCTGGCACCGGCGTAGTGGGCATCTCGCAGAGGCAACGGGACACTTGTTCCGCGTCCAGCACGGACATCTGCGATGGCGGCATTGATGCCCAAGTACGCCGCGTTTGATTTTGGTGCCGTCGCCACGTGGACGACGGCTTCTGCCAAGATGATCCTCGCCTCAGGCATACCGATCAGGGCGACGGCTTGGGCAGCTGCAACGGCTGTTTGTAGTGCCGTGGGATCTGCCATACCAACGTCTTCTGCTGCGGAAATCATGATCCGCCGACTAATGAACCGCGTATCTTCGCCAGCCTCTAGCATCCTGGCCAAGTAGTGCAATGCGGCATCAACGTCGGATCCCCGGATGGACTTAATGAATGCGCTGATGATGTCGTAGTGCTGATCTCCGGCTCGGTCATAGCGCACGGCGGCGGCGTCGATCGCACGTTCTGCGATGTCGAGGTCGACAACTGCGGGCTCTTCCCCGCCGGCATGCCCCTCGTGCCTTTGAGATAGGGCCACACCAGCAGCAGCTTCAAGTGTGGTGAGCGCCCGGCGCGCATCGCCGGAAGCTAACCGAACCAGATGGTCAAGGGCCTCATCAGTGAGGCTAACCACATTATCGAGTCCACGCGGATCGGTGATTGCACGCTCTATAAGAGCGTGAATATCAATGTCCGTTAAAGGCTTCAAGGTCAGCAAGATGGACCGGGAAAGAAGAGGCGACACAACAGAAAATGACGGATTTTCCGTGGTTGCCGCGATCAGGACCACCCAACGATTTTCCACTCCAGGCAAAAGCGCATCTTGCTGGGCTTTGTTGAAACGGTGAATCTCATCAAGGAACAGAATCGTGGTGCGCCCATGCAGGTCGCGGTCGATGAGAGCCTGGTCCATGACCCTGCGCACGTCCTTGACGCCTGCGGTAATGGCCGAAAGTTCCACGAACTTCCGGCCTGGACCGCGTGCAATTACATGTGCCAGAGTGGTTTTCCCTGTGCCAGGAGGCCCCCACAGCATGACGGAAGCGGGGCCAGCTGGTCCAGAGGAGTCTGCCGCCGCGAGCACACGCAGCGGGGATCCAGGGCCGAGGAGGTGCTGTTGACCAACTACCTCCTCCAGAGTGCGCGGCCGCATACGAACCGCGAGGGGATTGCGCGGACGTGACTCGCCGTTGCCTGTACGCACGCCGTGGACTGTGACACCGGCATCGTCGTCGTCGAGGTCGTCGCTAAAGGCGCTATCAAAAAGGTCGCTCACCCCACTAGGCTAACGGGCTAGGCTGACAGACGTGACTTCTCCGACCCGCTTCACCTTTGTACCCGCCGGCCGGCTCGACGGCTGGGTCGAGCGTTTTAGCTCCGCTCATGGTGGGTGTGACACTCTCACTGACACGGACGACGGCGTCAGACTGAACATGAAAGACGGCACCTTGGCAGTGCTCTCACCGCCATGGCCTGATGACGGACGCCCCGGGAAAGGGCCTGACCTACTGCATCGGCTAGTCTCCCTCGCGTCGCAGGAACGCACTATGGGAATTGTTCTGATGCGTCGCGGTGGCTATGCCATCGGGGTTGCATCATCCGGAAAGCTTCAAGCCCACAAATGCGGCGGTAAGCATGCGCAGCCGAAAAAGAACAACAGCACTCTCATCCTCAAAGCGGCCGAGGATGGTTCCCGAGTTTTTTCTGCCAACACCTTTGAATATCTGGCCACCGGCGGTGATCGGGAACTAGTAAAAGCTGTTCTGTCCGAGTCTGTACTTCGTGCATATACTCTTCGTCCACGGATTGATCCATTGCAGGTCGGTGAACCCAATTTGGCTGTCCTCAGTAAAGCTGCAGCCGACTTCGCTTCTATTCGAGTCCGTGTAACCGACAGTCAATAGGGCCAGGAATCGTCTTTTTCCCTCCACGGATTGGGAACACCTGGCATGAATTGACCCGGTAAAGATTGACCCGGCATGAGCACGCTGGTATCGAATTGAACGCGTACGCCATGCCATGCCGTGCCGACAGGTCGGCTATATTGCCCGCCTTCGAGGACCATCCATCGGCGGCCACGAGACTGCCGGGCAAGAAACTTGGCTGTTTCCCGACACAGACCCTTGACCCTTGACCCTTGACCCTTGACCCTTGACCAGCAAAGCGGCGTGGCCTGTATTTGGGGCTTTTTGGGTGTTTAGGGTGTTTTGGGTGTGCGTGGGGTGGCGTGGTGGTAACTGTTGTGGC
>NZ_JAJJBU010000028.1 GCF_020905375.1 Arthrobacter cryoconiti | reverse complement strand
CCTGCGTAGCAGAGTTTGCAGCTGCGCTGCAAACGTTCAGGCTCGCTGGCAAGCCAGCAAGGGGGGTGCCCGACTGGGCTGTTGGGTGCAGGATTATCATGGAATGCCCAATCGCTCTGCGATTTGGTGAAGTGGGTCCGGGGAATTTTTGATGGTCAGATTTTGAAAATTTTCGGACAGAAATTTTTAGAACGTTATTTTGATTTCGAATCATTTTCAGAATTATCTATCTGAGATATATTTATCTGATGGGTGTGGCGGTCATGCCCTCTGATTGAGAGTTGAGGAGTGCTGCAATGGTGAAGGAACTTGGGCGGGATTGGCTGACCACGGATGAGGTGGCTGCGTTGATGGGTATCAAGCCGGCCAGTGTGTCTCAACAGGCTTCCAACGCTAGGAAGCTGAAGGAGAAGTGGGACCCGGACTTTCCGCAGCCTGTAGCGCAGAAGATCACCATCTACTCCAGGGAAGAAGTGATGAAGTATCTGGATCTCCGCGCCCAGAGGAACCCGAACCGCAAGGGCCGGCCTCCCGCTGTGAGCAATAGGACTGAGGCTGAGAAGGCTGAGGAAATGAAGAAGGAGTCTGGGGAGGAATGAAAATTCCAGCCGTGTTGGGGGAACCTACTGAAGAACCAGTAGTAGGGCCTGTGATGGCCCCGCAGACCGCAGCCTGGTTCGATGGTCCCCAACTCCGATTCGTTCTGGGGCATGCCTTTGATGCGTTGAAATTTGATGGCCGTTTGGATGCGGTTAAGGTGGCAGCTGCGCTGGGTGTCTCGGCCGGCACGGTGAGGCGGTGGGGGCGCACTCATCTTGCTGAGCCTCGGAGGGCCGGTATCATGGCCAGGATTGCTGTCTCGGACCTTGTGCATGAGCAGGAGGCCGTGCAGCTGCGCAATGCCAGGGAAAATGCGGCCACTCTGGGGCTCAAGGGTGTGAAGGCTGCTGACTGGATTGCCAGGGGCTGGACTGAGCCTCATGTTCTTTACCTGGTGTTTTTCCCCAGGTTGGGTGTCTGGATCCCGCGGATCGGCAAGATGAGTGAGAAGTCCTTGACCAGGGTCACGGCTGGTGCCGGCGGTGGGGTGATCATCAGGCGGAAGATCTTCACCAACCATTTCGAGGCGCTTTGCGCCAAATTTGAGACTCTGAGGGCTTGCCAGGCCTGGAGGATTGCGCTGCCGGAGGTTCATGGCTCGCAGGGCCTGCAACGTCTGCAGGGAAGCTCCAGCGCGGTTCTGGCGGCCTGTCCCGTACCGATCAGCCTTGATGCGGGGTTAGGTTCCTAGCTGGCCCCTGGGATGTCTTTCGGGGTTAGATATCGCTGATGTCGATCTTGCTGATGAAGTCCATGTTCCATTGGCCGGCCCCGTAGTTGTTGCTGTACTGCTGCTGGAGGAAATCGTGGACACCGGCATCCCCGGTTTCGGCGTAGGCATGCATGAGGTCCTGCATCTCATCCGGAGTCATTTTTAGGGTGGCGGCCCGGTACCTGGCGTAGCTGTCACCGTGGGCGTTGGATCCAGGCACGCCTTGGTGCCCGCGGATCGTGATTTTGGCGCCCTTTTGGGCAAATTTGCCATTGTGGGCGGTCTTTACGGCGTTGCGGCGACCTGCCTTGGTTGTGGCAGCTTGGCGGGATTTGGTGTTGAGCCTAGCCAGGTTGGCCGTTTTGGGGTGCTGGGTGCCTTTGACCCAGCGCTGGATGGTGCGTTGGCTAACGCCGAGATCCTTGGCTGCCTGGCGGGTGTTGATCTTGCCATCTGACTTGGAAAACAGGGTGCGGAGCATGCCCATGGTGTTGTCGGATTTGCCGCTCACTTCGGCATCCTTGCGGCCGGTCAGGGCTGAGAAGAAGCTTCCCCGGCGTTCGGTGGGGCTGGGTGCTTTGGGTTCTTCAAACATGGCGTGCTCCTACTTGAAGAGGGTCTTGGCGGTGAGGTCGAAACCATTGCCGGTGAGGTACTTTTTGAGGTCGGCGAGTTTGGCGGTGCCTTCGAGCTTGTACATGCCGGCTTTGCGGGAGAACGTGGCTTCTCCCCCGGGCCAGGCCTTGGCGCCATCGGCTTCATTTGAGGTGTACAGGATGGTGTCGGTGTAGACGGCAACTGGCCAGCGGCCGGTTTTCTCGCCGATGTCGAGGATCCGGCGGATGATGTTCGCCCCGGCCCGGCCCTTGATGAAGTCGTATCGCTCGGGGTTGTAGCAGGGGCGGCCTGCCTGGTGCTCGTGGGAGCCGATCATGCCGAAGGTGCGGACATAGAGGGCCTTGAGGATGTCACGGGCTGCCTGGTCGTCAGCGGTGGGGGTGTCCAAGGCTGTGCGGGCATCGATGATTCTCTTGACGAACGTGGAGAAGAGGCGGGAGTTGTTCTCCCAGACATAGGCCTCTTTGGGCTGGATCGTGTAGCCGAGCTTGTCCGAGGTTGCCAGGGCCAGTGTTTCGGTGGTGTACCAAAAATCCCCGGGGATCTCACGGCCGGCGGGATTGAAGATGGACGGCATGAGCCATTCCTGGGTTTCGGGGACTTCGATCTTCCAGTATCCGGGCAGCTTGGGATTGAAGGTGGGGTTGTCGGTGAGGTGGGTTGCTTCACCGATGCCAAAGTTGGTGTCGGCCGCGGCAAGGTAGGAGGCGCCACGGTCGTAGGCATGGACGTAGAGGTGGCCTTCCTCTTCCTGAGAGAGAGGGCGGGACCAGTTATGGTCCAGGACCAGGGCAGGGACCGTGGCAGGTGGCACGGGGTTTGAAGGGGCCAGGGTCTCTTCACGGTCCTTGCGGGACTCTATGAGGAGATCCAGGCCGGTGCTGCTGGCTGAGACGGTGTAGGGGTACTGCAGGGCCGTGGCGAAGCGTTGGAAACGGGTGGCCACGGCATCGGCGGATGCGGGGCCCTTGAGTTTCCCATCTTTCTTGTAGTCGGCAATGGCCGGGTAGGCGTCATCCCCGAGCATCGGGATGAGGGTAATCATGGCCCGCCGGCCGGAATCGTCCTTGCGCCACATCCGGGTGGTGCCCTCCAGGTGCTTGCCGTCCTTACTCATGGACCAGCCGTCCTGAACGGCGGCTGTGACAAAGGGATGGTTGGTGGTGTGGTTCTTGATGAACGTCACCCGGTCAAAGCGGTCCTTGGGAAGCTCATCGATGCCCAGGAGCTCCATGGTGGCCTCCGTGGTGATATACAGCTGGCCCTGGAGTGAACGGAAGTTCCACTTGCCGGCCCGGTTCTTGTTCTTGCGGACAATGGTGCCCAGGTTCAGGGTGCCCATCAGATCCGCGACTTCGCCCATATTGGCCGGGAGGGCATCCAGCTCAATGACGGGCTGGCCCGGGATGTGGATCCCGTCGAGATCCAGGACAGCGCAGGAGGCATCGAAGACGGGGAGCTGGGGTGAAACTCGCTCGGGTTTGGCCGCCTGAACCAGCTCTGATGTGTCCTCTTCGTCCTGAACTTCCGGAGCCGGGGTGGCGTTTTCTGCGGGGATCGTCTCTTCAGGTTCCGCGGCCGGCTGTTCGGTGTCTTCCGTAATGGCCGGGGCCGGCATGGGTTCGGGCGCCAGTTGCGCCTGGTGGGCCTGGTCCTGGGCGGCACCTTCGGCCTTCATGGCAAGCATCTGGGTGTTCCAGCAGGCGATGTGCACTGTGGTGCCGCCGATGGCGCCTGCAGCTGCCTTCTGGCACACGATGCAGGGTTGCCATTCCGTGAGGTGGTCCATCACGATTTCATCGCCCAGGGCGTCAACGAAGGTGTGGCTCTGAGTCATGGTGCCTTCCTTTGGCTGGGGCTCCTGGTACGGGTCAAATGACGGCATGTCCGTGGCCGGATTGTCCACGGGTGGGGTGCCTGGAAAGAGCGGTGTCGAGGGTGGGGCTGTGGGTGATGCGGGGGGCAGCATGCCGTCGTCCTCGGTGCCGTCATCCTCACCCATGAGCACGGAAAGGGGGATGTCCCAGACGCGCATGAGCTTGCCGGAGAGCCGGCGTTGGACACCGTTTTTGCCGGCCCGGTCGGGGGTGATCCAGCCGTGGGAGAGCATGGCTGAACCGATGCTGACCTGGGATTCTCCAAAGGTGGCATCGGCACGGCTTGCCATCTGGTTGGCAACACCAACAGCGACGCTGGGAATCAGGAAAACACGCCCGTTCTTGACGGCGCCAATCTTGGTGCCGGTGGGGTTCCACATCTTTTCAGCGGCATTCAACGTGAAGCCGCGGCTAATCCAGCCGGCGCCTTCGGGGTCGATGGGCTGGCCACCGTCGGAGCTGGTCAGGTGGGCTTCGTTGGCGGCGATTGCGTCCTTGAGGTAGTTGATCAGGCGGTGGCCGGAGTCGCCGGCGACATCGTTTTGGAGTGCGAGGGCTTCAAGGATTCCCTGGTCTGCCTGGTTGAGAATCAGGGTGGCCTCTTCCTGGGTGAGGGCGCCACGAGTAACGAGCATGCGCAGCATGAGCCGGATGCCGTGAGAGCACCACTGTGCGGAGTCGGAGAATCGCCCTTCCAGGCTGGAATCATGGGGAAGTGTGCGGATCTGCTCTACCCAGAAGTCATAGGGGTTTCCGGGGGCTCCACGGTGGTCACGCCAGTAATCACGTTCAGC
>NZ_JAJJBU010000027.1 GCF_020905375.1 Arthrobacter cryoconiti | reverse complement strand
GGGGAAGTGTGCGGATCTGCTCTACCCAGAAGTCATAGGGGTTTCCGGGGGCTCCACGGTGGTCACGCCAGTAATCACGTTCAGCGATTTCCTCATCAAGGGATCCGGCGAGGTATTGGATGAGCGAGGAACCTAGGAGCGCCCGGCTACGTCGGGCATTGGTGTGTTCGAGCTTGGGGAAGAGGTCCTGGGCATTGGTGATGTCACCTGGTGAGAGCAGGAGCGTGAGAAGCCTGGTCTCGGCGGAATCATCGGGGCCAAGTTCTCCGGTGGTGATGAGGCCGGTGTTGAGGGGGCGGTCATTCTTGACCCCGCCGCCGACGGTTCCGACAGCACGGAGTGAGCCGTTGTAGTTGATGCGAGCGACATCGCCGAGCTTCTTCTGGGCCCGCTTGGGATCCCCATCCGGGGCAAAGTCGTCAACTAGGACGGGCATGTTGGAGCACAGCGCCGCGGTGCGCAGGATGCCGAGGGCGGTACCGCCGGAGTTGGCGCCGGAGACCACTTCTCGCTTGTTGTCGAAGTGGATCCCAGGGGCGAAGAATTGCATGCCGATGTTGGCGCAGGCCGTTTTGTAGGAGGAACGCCCGCCCTGGAAGTGCAGCGTGACTTTCATGCGGTCAGAGAAGACTGACTCAAAGACGAAGCCCAGCATGGGGTAAACGATGCGGGCAGGCAGGCCGGACAGCAGAGGCAGGACGCCATCAAGCCACGCCTGGCGCAGCGTGGAAGCGTCTGTAACGGGCTCGGGCATCTTATAGACGGCCATGGCGTCGGGAAGGACCACATCGGCCTCTACCGAGCCGGCTGCGCTGATGGCGCCGCCGGCATGGATAAAGATGCGCCCCTGTGGGGTTTCACGCCAGCCGGTGGACGTGTATTTGGGGGTCTTGGTGGCCGGCCCATGGACGGCTTTGAGGATGCCGTCAAAGGCGGCGTCCTTGCCGCGGCGGCTGGTGGACGTTAGTGCAGCAGCACCGTACCAAGGGATTTCCTCATACCACTTGCCTTTTTGGATGGTCTCCGCTGTCCAGGTGACAGTTTCCTCTTCAACTTCGAAGGAGCCATCGCTGAGGCGGATGGGGCGGCCGTTTTCATCGCGGCGCCACCGGAAAAACTTCACCCGCATCCCGAGGGACGGACGGGAGAACTCGGAGTCCAGACCATCGTTTTCAACGAACTGATCCACCACATGGGCCCAGCAGTTCATCACGGAGTCATAGCGGTACTTGACGCCGTCATCGGAAAATGACTCGGTGACCTTTACGGTCTCGCCCCGACGGACGGCATAGGTGACGGAGTTGTTGGGGATGTGCGGGGCAGGATCGTTGACGTACTCGCCAGGGCCGGCCACTTTGGTCCCGGGCTTGGCAAGCGGGATAACCTCTCCCCCGCGCTGATCCAAAACTGCCGCCGGCAGTTTCAGGCCAAGATCCTGGTGGGTCTTGTTGACCAGGGCAAAAGCATCATCACGAACCTCCTCGATCGCCTTCACCAGGTCCTCATCATCCTTGGAGACCTCGGATGAAACTGCGGCGAGCTCACGGATCTTGTTGAGACGGCGGGAAGCTTCCTTGGCCCAGGATTCGGCAGCCTTAGCGTTGTCTTCCTGAGACTCTTCCGTTGCGGTTTCCTGGGCGGCCGCATGGCGGGCAGCGCCCTGCTTACAGGCGTCATTGACGTGAGTGAGGGCTTGCTTGATTTCCTCCACCTGGGCCATCAGCTGAACGCGCTGCAAGCTGGTGACCTTGAAATCACCGACGCCAAAGCCGCCAGCGAAGTGATCGGTGAAGTCAGACTTCTCATCGGCGGTGGCGGGCAGGACGATGGTGGGCTTGACGCCAATTTTGGTCAATACCTGGTAAAGGTTGGCGGCACGTCGATAGCCGGCAAGATCCAGATCTGCAACGATTCGGACCCGAGTCCGCAGAGGGTCACCGTTTTCGGCGTACCCCAGAAGCCACATGGCCATCTCTTCCGGGAAGCTGCCGGCGCCCTGGGAATTAGTGGTGGCGGTCAGGCCGTGGTCCCTTGCGGTCTCGGCGTCTTTTTCCCCTTCCACCAGGTAGATGGTCTTGCCGGCCTGTACGGCCTCCAGAACCGTGGGGAGGTTGTACAGGACAGGAGTGAATCCCTCAGGCTTCTGATTGACCAGGGCACCATTTTTGGGGTCCACGAATTGCTGCTTGAAGCGCTTGGCGGGGTGCGTCTTGATCTTGCACTCTTCACGGACAACCCGCTGCACCAAGGTCCCCTGGGCATCGAAATATTCGTAAGCCTGGGTCTCCTCAAAACGGTGTCGAGGATCCGACTTGGGCGCCGCCTCTGTCAAAGGAATGACCTTAGGCAGCGGGGTCTTACGGGTCACCGGCTTACGGGTCACCGAGGCATTCGGGCGCTCACTACGCGGGGGAAGAGGCGCATCGAAGAGATCGGTGGGTTCAAGGCCAATCCCCTGGCACAGATCCTCATAGGTGGCGGTCCCGGACTGGCTGCAGCTGAAGCAAAACAGCATCACCTTGCCGTCTTCCCAGGTGACATGCATCGAGGGAGAACGGTCAGAATGGCACGGACACAGGGTCATGAAACGATCTGACCGTTTCGTGGGGAACCCACGGTCCTCCAGAGCTCGGATCACGCGGTCCAGGGATGAACGAGGGGATGACTCAGGCATCATCGAGGTCACGCAGCAACACCGCCACGAAAGCCGATAGACACGCAGGCCGAGTTAACTGGCCCAACTTGATTCAACTTAGCTATACTCATAGCAGCAGAGGGTCCCTCCACATAGTTGGATCCTTTCCAAAACTGAAGACCGACTGGCCAGATCGCCGTCGCCAAACAACTGATCTGAGCCGAAACATTTTCAAGCAGCCGCCTTACCAGGGCGGCTGCTTTGGTTTTAAGCTGACTTTCGCTCGCGCTCCTTGGTGATGTAGTCGGGAACGGGCAGGCCAGTCGCAGTAGCGAGCTTCTCTGTAACCCAGTTCGAAAGTGAGATGCCTTCAGAAGCTGCAAGCTTCTTGAAGTGAGCCTTGTGTTCCAAGGGGAGACGTACGGGGACGGCTTCGCGCTCGACGTCGTAGTGAACGCCTCGGGGTTTACGTGAATCAGCCATGGGTCAAACATAGCCTTCTCGTGATTCAACCTAAGTTCATTTGCGGGGCGTGTCGCAAACATTCAGGCTTCCCTCCATTCGGTGTTCCATCAGTGCTCTACCAACAAGAGGTGAACGCGGATGATGAAACCGGACAGACAGGATCAAAAAACTTCCTGCTTATCTGGGCTTGACAGAATGGGCCTCGCGCACGCACGCGCGCATACGCGCACGCGCACGCCTAAAGAGCATGTGTTCTTGCAAAGGTGGGACGGGTGGGTCAAACATCAAAATTGTAGACGTTTGTGCAGGTCAGCGCCATATTGTCACTGTCCCACCTTTAAAAACTGCCTGGGGACAGAAAACTGTTCGCGCAGGTCAGAGGGGTGCCCTCTGTCCCACCTTTGAAGGCGTCAAAGGTGGGACAGAGGCATTTTCGGTCATTTGTGGGGTTATTTTGGACGAAAACCGGAGTCTCATCCACCGCTGCGGGGGTCTTCATCCATGTAGGTTCCGGAGCTACGTGTCACTATTCCGGGTTTCGTGTCACCAACGTGTCACCAGTCCGGATTTCATGTCACCAACGTTGGCCGGCAAGTGTTTGTTTGCACGTCCTGTAAGGGGAACCGTCAGCGGGAACGCCTGGCACGGCCGCAGCTCGATTAGCGGCCGGGTCAGGACATCCTCCTCCGGGGAGGCGCGCCCGTGGTGTCGGCGCGCCGTGAAGACTACGCTTTGGGGCATGACCGGTTCGAAGTTTTCTGGGAACTACACCGACGGTGCCCGGCGGGTGGTGGTCCTGGCTCAGGAAGAGTCAAGGGCAATGATGCATGACTCGTACATCGGTCCCGAGCATCTACTATTGGGTCTTTTGCATGCTTATCCGAACATGGTGCAGACGGCGCTGGGCGTCTGGCCGGATGAAGTGCGTGATGTGATAATGAGTTTCGCCGCCCCTGGTCCGCTAGACACCTCAGAAGAGTTGCCGTTCACCCGCAAGTCTCTGGAGGCCCTCAAGGCGGCGCAGCGCACCGCGCGGGAGCTTCATTCCGATCACGTCGGGATCAAGCACCTATTGTTCGGGGTGCTCAGTGTCCATAGCGACCGCCTGGATCGGGCGCTGGTCGCTGCGGGTGTGGATCGAGACAGTGCGCAAACGCGGGTAATGGCGGCGCTTACGCAGGGGTGATCGGTTGCTCCGAGCTGGGCAACAGGCAGCGATCGCCCGCCGTCCTATCCTCGCAAGCACCCGCAAGGGGTCCGTCCGGATAGGCATTTCGGAGTGTCCCGCAAGCCGGTCCATAGGCGGTCCAGCCAGCACTAATGGCAATGCCGTTCGGTTAAGCCGCGGTGTTTGGCGTCAAGTCGGCGTAACACGAGCGAGCAGCCAGGGCAGGGTTTAGTGGGTCACCGGTCATTGTCGGGGTCATCCCCGGCCAATACCCTGCCGTGTGGGACCGGGCACTGGACCTGGCTCAGAGCCGGTCCGTGCCGCTCCTTGCCGCATTCGTGGACCCGGCCAGCTACCTGATCGAATGGACGCCAGGGAACAATGTCCTGCCAACTTCCCTGGACCCGGTCCTGGCACCGGACGATGACGCCGCCATCGCCGGCGCGCAGCTCAAAGAGTCGCTGGCTGCCGCGGAGGCCGGTTACGGAGTGGATTGGTCCTTGCGGATCATTGCCGGTGACCCGGCCCTGGCGCTGGGTCGTCTGGCCGAAGCCATCGGGGCAGCCACCATAGTCCTCGGGGCCCGGCGCACGGGCTTCATGGCGAAAGTCGATGAACTCGTCTCCGGATCCCTCATGCACCGCCTCCTCACCACCCAAACCGTCCCAGTCCTGGGTATCCCCTCCCCGGACGTGTAACGTTACTTCCACTGCCACGGCTGAAAGAAAAACCACCGACGATGACCAGCAAACCAGGCGTCTTGTTCGTATGCGTGAAAAACGGCGGGAAATCCCAGATGGCCGGCGGACTCATGCGCCACCTCAGCGGGGATGCCGCCACCGTTTACACCGCCGGCACCAAACCCGGGCCGGCGCTGAACGCCCAGCCCGTAGAATCCCTGGCCGAGCTCGGGATCGACATCAGCAATGAGCATCCCAAAGCCATCACGGCCGAGATGCTCGCCAATGTCAGCTTGATCGTCGCCCTCGGTAGCGAGGCTGTGGTTGATCCGGTTCCCGGGATTGAGACCCGCAATTGGGACACCGATGAACCCTCCACCCGGGGCATCGAAGGCATGGAACGGATGCGCCTGGTCCGCGACGACATCAGGGTCCGCGTCGAAGCCTTGGTCGAAGAAATCAGCGTAACCAACAACTAGTAACGAGGGCACACGCATGCCACGTTGGATGGAGATGCCCAGTAACTGGCCTTGACTGTCTCTGCCGCTTTTCGTCTATTGTGCCGCAGTTCCAAAATCGGTCGTTTATGAGATGGTCTATCGGCATCGCCAGTGACTGCAATTTTCTGAAGTAGCCGGCATTGAGTACCCGGGGCCGCGCGCAAGTGGCTTCATGAGCTATTCCGGGTGACTTGTGAAAAAGTGAAATATTCGGCGGCAGGTTTGACCGAGCGTCGTCATGGTCGGTGTTAGGGGCCTTTCGATGGCTTCCCTGGCGTTCATTCTTGACCAGTGCCCACGTGCTTGTGTCCGGTTTTCCTGGGGCCCGAGACTGCGGATCGCCTTCGACGTCTTCATCGTCGGGCTCACCACATCCCTGTAGTCAAATCCTCTTGGGATTCGAGGAAGCCGCCACGGCGACGAGGGGCAGGTTGTGAGAGAACAAGATATCCGACGCCAACGCGATGTTTCTTTGGAAACGCGCAAGCGCCGCCTTCAACTACGGGGTCTATCTCAGGCACAACAGGAGAGTTTGGAGACATCGGTGGTGAAGGCCTTGCAAGTGATCCGGATGCCCTCGGCCATGGTCAGGTAGGGGCTCCACATGCCGGCGACCTGCCCGGTGGTCATCCCGGCCTCGAGTATGTAGACGCCCGCGGCGGCGATTTCCCCGGCGTCCTTGGCCACGGCGGTCAGGCCCAGGATCCGGCCGGTGTCACGGTCCGCAACGACCTTGATGAAGCCGCGGGTGTCGCGGTTGATCAGGGCCCTGGGGACGTACTGCAGGGGCAGGACCCTGCAGTCGCAGCGGATACCGGCAGCGACCGCGTCCTTCTCGGTCATCCCGACGGCACCGACAGCCGGGCTGGTGAAGGTCACCCGCGGCAGATGCCGGTAGTCGACCTCAGCTACGGCGTCGGTGAACGCGTTTTCCACTGCCAGGGTGCCGTGGGCCGCGGCGACGTAGACGAACTCACGGTGGCCGGTGACATCCCCTGCAGCCCAGATCCTGGGGTTCGAGCTGGCCAGGCGGGAATCGACCACGATCTCACCGGACGTGCCGGTCTTCACCCCGACGGCGTCGAGGTTCAGCCTCTCGGTGACGGGCCGGCGCCCCAGGGCCACCAGCAGCCGGGAGGCACGGAACACTTCCCGGCCTCCGGCCACGGATGCGGAGGCGATAAGTCCGCCGGTGTCCTCATCGCGGCTCACGGCATCCACGGTGGCCCGCCGGACCACCCGGATCCCCTCCTCCGCGAACACCCCGGTTAATGCCTTGGATACCTCCGGTTCCTCGTGCGAGGTGAGCCGGGAGCGGACGAGCATCGTCACGCGGGAGCCGAGGCGGGAGAACAGCTGTGCCTGCTCCAGGGCGACATAGCCGCCGCCAAGGACCAGCAAAGATTCCGGCACTTCGTCCAGTTCCATGGCCGTCGTCGAGGTCAGGTAGCCGGTCTCGGCCAGTCCGGGAACGGGGGGCACATAGGGGGTGGAGCCGGTGGCCATGAGGTAGTGCCCGGCCTCGATCGTTCGCACCGCACCATCCGGGGACGTGACCCGGAGCAGCGGTGTGTCCTGGGTCCCGGTGAACGACGCGTCCCCCTCGACCATGGCCCACCCGTAGTCAGCGGCCAGATCGATGTACTTCTCCGTTCGCATGCTTTCCACCAGCGCGGCCTTGCCCTCGATTAGGGCATGCATGTCCACAGGGCCCGCCGAGGCGAATAGCCCGGAGAAACGGGACGAGTCCAACGCCACGTGGCGGGCCTCCGCGGCGGCCAGGAGCGCCTTCGACGGCACACACCCGGTGTTCACGCAGGTCCCGCCCACGGTGCCGCGCTCGACCATCACGACCCGCTTGCCCAGTCCAACGGCCCGGATCGCGGCCGCGAACGCCCCGCCCCCGGAACCGACAATCGCCAAATCGAACCGTTCGTTTGTCATCCCAGCTGCCTCATTCCCTGTGGTTCAAAAGTTCCTATGCGCCATTATGAACCTTCCAGTACAGTGGAAGGTCAAGTGTGGTGACGATTGACAGGGGAATCCGCGAACATGAGAATCGGACAGCTTGCGGAAGCCGCCGGGACCACGACCAAGACCCTGCGGTTCTACGAGGATTCGGGGCTGCTCCTTCCGGCCGAGCGCCTGGCCTCCGGTTATCGGAACTACGCAGAGGATGCCGTGGGTCGGGTCGGGTTCATTCACCGCGGCCAAGCCGCCGGACTGACCCTCGCCCAGATCGGGCAGATTCTGAAGATCCGCGAGCACGGCCAGGTGCCGTGCTCGCACGTCAAAGGCCTGCTGGGCGAACGCCTCCGGGAACTCGATGCCCAGATCACCGAGCTCCTGGTCCTCAGGGAAACCATTTCCCAGCTCCACGAAAAGGCGAGTGAGCCGGAACCGGACTCCTGCTCCGCTGAGCAAGTCTGCAGGTACCTCTGATCAACATCCAACCCCGGTATTTGCAGGCGTCACGGCCAGAAATTCCGGTCAGGTGCTAGTGGTGGGTGCCTACTGCCCAGCGCATCCCTTCGAAGGCAGGGTTGGCTTCAAAGCTGCCTCGTTAGACTGGCGCCTTAGCGGGAAGAAACATCTGTTGACCCTGCCTGTGACTTTGTTGGTGTCTTAATCACGGCTTCGCCGGGCGGCTTGGTGGCCCCGGCCGCAGCAAAGGACCGCCACTCTGAACGAACATTCTCGAATCGGTTTCACTGGGCAATTTTCTGGAGTGCGCATCCATGCGTAGCAAGAGCGGTCGTTTCTGGGATGGCCTATCGGCATCGCCAGTGACTGCAATTTTCTGAAGATGGGTCTCCATCTCGGTGCCGTGGAAATACCAGCTATTCGCGGTTCGTTTGGCGCCACGGGAGTCCCACGTCGCCAAGGTCGAGGCTCGGCGTCAAGCAATGTTTCGTGGTCGGCGGGTCCGGCGCTGGTCTGGTGCGCCCGGCCTTGCGTAGGTCCTTGTAGCTGACTGTGTCGCCGTCCACGGCCTGCTGCATGAGCCGGTAGAACAGCAGGCCCCGGCTTCGTGAGTGCCGCCGGTTGAAGCGGAAAACCCATTCGTCGAAGTAGGCCTGCAAATGCTCCTGTCTGACCGAGCCCTGTAATGTCCCCATCACCCAACGCTTCACCAACGAGAACACCAGGTGCACGGCGGGAAGCACGTCGTGCGCTTCAAGGCCGGAGGCCGCTACCGAGGTGCCAGTATGCAGGTACAGGTCCTTGGTTGCCGGCGGATAAGATGGCCAGCCATCGGTGATGATTCGCGATCCAGGCTCGACGTTCTTGACGAGAAAATCCCGCAGGTTATCGGCACTCGCGTTCTCGAGCACACCCAGTCGGACACGACCAAACCCGTTTTCGTTCAACTCGACAGCGGCCGCGAATAGCACCTTTCCGAGCGCGCCACGTCCCGGGACCACGGGCTCCGGCCCGCCCAGGAACGACTCGTCTACCTCCACGTCGCCACTGAGACGGTCCCGGTCCGGTCGGACCATCACCGTGCGGTAACGATGCAGCATTGTCCAGGCAGTCTGGTAGGAACCAAGCCCCAACTCGCGTTGCAACTGCAGCGCAGAGATGCCTGTCTTGCTGCTGGTCATATGCCAGGCCGCCGAGAACCACACGGTCAGGGGTGTCCGCGTGCCGTGGAAGATTGTGCCGGCCAAAGCCGAGACCCGCTGATCACATCCCGCGCAACGCCAGCGCCGATCGGGAGCCCGCCAGCCCCGCCGGCAGCCGCACCACGGGCAGATGAAGCCCGCTAGCCAGCGCAACCAGTCCAGGTAGTCGAGGCACTTCACATCTTCATCGAACCAGGCACGAAACGCCGCATACGAACCTGGGTAATCCGTACCAGCCGCTGGCTTCATCCTCATATTTTACGGCACCGAGATGGAGACCCAATTTTCTGAAATAGCCGACACTGAGTACCCGAAACCCCCCGCAAATGGCTTCACGAACTCTTCGGTCGGACACCACGGCCGGGCCGCAACCGAACTGTTTGAATCAATGATCAGATTATTGAGATATCATCAGGAAATGCTGATCAATGAAAGCCCTCCCGCGAACGCATGTGGATTGGACCCTGCGGCCGCTTTATTCCGTTCCCTTAGCGACCCCATTCGCCTGAAGATCATCAAGCGGATGGCCGGTGGCGAGGTGCGGGTCGGTGACCTCACCGGCGAGTTGGGATTGGCCCAGTCCACGGTCTCGATGCACGTGGCCTGCTTGCGTGACTGCGGCTTGGTCGAGGGCCGCTCCCAGGGACGTAGCGTGTACTACTCGCTGTCCCGTCCGGAGTTGATGGACGTGCTCGCCCAGGCCGAGGTCCTGCTTGCCGCCACCGGCAATGCGGTCAGCCTGTGCCCGAACTATGGTACCGGCAGCACCGGCGCTGTACGGATAATGGAGAATGCACGATGAGCGACGCCTGCGGTTGCAGCGATGACAAACCCGAAACGGGTGCATCCGAGGAAGCGGAGGGAGCCCTCGGGTTCTGGCAGGTGACCGAAGTCCGTGCGGCCGCCGTGGCCGGTGTACTGCTGCTGGCTGCCTGGATTGCATCGATGGCCGGAGGGCCCCGGATGCTGACGCTTCCGCTGGAAGTCGGGGCGCTGTTGGTTGCTGCCTGGACGTTCGTTCCCTCTACCCTCAGGCGTCTGGTCAAGGGCAGGATCGGCGTCGGGACGCTGATGACGATCGCCGCCGTCGGCGCCGTCGCCCTGGGCCAGTTCGAGGAAGCTGCCACGCTCGCGTTCCTGTACGCGATTTCCGAAGGGCTTGAGGAGTATTCGCTGGCGAAAACCCGGCGCGGCCTGCGGGCCTTGCTGGATCTGGTGCCGGCCGAGGCCAGGGTCTTGCGCAATGGAATCGAAACCACGGTGTCACCCTCTACCCTTGTCCCCGGGGAGCGGTTGATTGTCCGGCCCGGGGAACGGCTCGCCACCGATGGACGGGTGATCATTGGACGCACCTCGTTGGATACCTCGGCGCTGACCGGGGAATCCGTCCCCGTCGAGGTCGGTCCCGGTTCCGAGGTCTACGCGGGTTCCATCAACGGCACCGGGCCACTGGAAGTGGAAGTTACCAGCACCGCGGAGAACAACTCGCTGGCTAGGATCGTGCACATCGTCGAGGCCGAACAGTCCCGCAAGGGCCCGGGGCAGCGCTTGGCCGACAACATCGCCAAAAAACTCGTTCCCGGCATCCTGATCGCCGCGGCCCTGATCATCGTCTTCGGCTTCATCGTCGGGGAGCCCATGCTGTGGTTTGAACGAGCCCTCGTCGTGCTGGTCGCTGCCTCGCCATGCGCATTGGCCATTTCCGTGCCCGTGACCGTGGTGGCCTCGGTGGGTGCGGCCAGCCGGCTCGGGGTGCTCATTAAGGGCGGCGGGGCGCTGGAAGCCTTGGGCCGGATCCGCACCATCGCCTTGGACAAGACCGGAACCCTGACCCGAAACAAGCCCTCCGTGATCGAGGTCGTGGGCACCGGTTCCGCAACCCGGACCCAGGTGCTGGCCCTCGCGGCGGGGCTGGAAGCCCGCAGTGAACACCCGCTGGCCCGCGCCATCCTCGCCTCGACCACCGATCGGGCATCGGTCATCGATGTGGACACGGTCCCCGGTGCCGGCCTGGAGGGGCTGCTTGACGGCCGGTGTGTCCGGCTCGGTCGCCCCGGCTGGATCGATGCCGGTGATCTGGCCCCGGACATCGAGCGGATGCAGCACGCAGGGGCAACCGCCGTACTCATCGAGGACGGCGGAGAGGTCATCGGTGCCATCGCGGTCCGGGATGAGCTGCGCCCTGAA
Organism: Arthrobacter cryoconiti; assembly: GCF_020905375.1. Lineage (GTDB taxonomy): Bacteria > Actinomycetota > Actinomycetes > Actinomycetales > Micrococcaceae > Specibacter > Specibacter cryoconiti. The sequence continues at coordinate 112,512 of NZ_JAJJBU010000027.1, read as the reverse complement.
GCCGCCGAGGTCATCGCTAGGCTGACAGCGTCCGGGTACACGACGGCCATGCTCACCGGGGACAATGTCATCACCGCGACAGCCTTGGGCAAGGAAGCGGGCATCACCGAAGTCCATGCCGATCTGCGCCCCGAGGATAAGGCGGAGATCATCCGAACTCTCCAATCCCGGCAGCCCACGGCCATGGTCGGCGATGGCGTCAACGACGCACCCGCCCTGGCGACGGCAGACACGGGCATCGCGATGGGCGCCATGGGCACCGACGTCGCGATTGAAACCGCGGACATTGCCCTGATGGGCGAGGACCTGAATCACTTGCCCCAGGTCCTGGATCACGCGCGTAGGACCCGGGCCATCATGCTCCAGAACGTGGGGCTGTCTCTGTTGCTGATCGCCGTGCTGATCCCCCTGGCACTGTTTGGGTTGCTCGGCTTGGCCGCCGTGGTCCTGATCCATGAACTGGCTGAAATCGTTGTGATCGCCAACGGTGTCCGGGCGGGCCGGCTCAGCCGCACAGCCGCACTCAAGCCGGCCCAGCTCGCGCCAGCCCTGGAACCGGCAGCATGAGCGCCGAAACCACGGCGCAGCCAGTGGCACCCGCCCGGGCCGTCCGCAGGGCCCGGATCATGCTGATCGTAGCGGCGGCCATTCTGGCCGCCGTCGATCTGGCCATCAAGGTACTGGCCGAAGCGGTGCTCTCCGGAGGCGTGACGACCGACCTGGGATTGTTGGATATCAGGCTGCTCTACAACACTGGTGTCGCGTTCAGCCTCGGTGCGGACCTTCCCGTCTGGGTCGTCATCGCGGCAACGGGTCTGATCATCGCCGCACTGACCTGGTACGCCGTCTTCTCGGCCCCGGCGATGACCACGCTCTCCCGCGCGGGCGCGGCGCTTCTGCTCGGCGGGGCCGCCGGTAATTTCATCGATCGTCTCGATGGGCACGGTGTTGTTGACTATCTGCATACTGGATGGTTCCCCACCTTCAACCTCGCCGACGTCTTCGTCACCACTGGAGTCGTGCTTTACATCCTCGGCGCAGTCGTCCTGAAGCGGCCAGCTGCGCATATGACCAAGTCCCAACGATGAACTTGAGACCGGGCCATGGCTGGGACCCGCGGTCGCCGGACGAGCTGGCACTTTTTAGAGTGGACTGAAGGGTGGGTCACCTTCGCTCCCGTTGAGTGGATAGTTGCTGAAGGTAGTCGTTGTAGTCATCCAATTCGGGGGTGCCTTCCGTGGCAATCTTCCTCTCAGATTTGGCCCAGCCGCGGGCTTCATCGCGTTGCCATCGTACGAGAATGAATAGAAGCATTAGCACGGAGGGCAGTTCACCATAGGCCCATGCCAAGCCGCCGGCCACGTTTTGGTCGGCCATTGGATCAATGTTCCACGATGCCGGTGGGGCCGCGAAGAAATTAACCATGGGCTTCGTGGACATCATGACGATCACACCGAAGAACGCGTGCAGCGGCATTTCTGCGAATATGTCCACCATGCGCCCAAAATGGGTTTGACGTCGAGGAAGGGGATCGGCAGAGATCAGCGGGACGGTGAATAAAATCCCACTCAGGAGGAACAAGAGTTCCAAGCCAACGTGGCTGAACCAGTTCGGCAAGAGTGAGTCGGCTAGTCCGGAGAAGTAGAAGCCATAGAAGCTCATCAGGAACAGGGGGACCATGAAGGCGGGGTGGATAGCCAATCGTCCCCATCGGGACCTCAACCCCCAGAGGGCAAGTTGCAACACTGGGCGGCCGAATTTTGAATGAGGTGTGGCCCGCAGCATCAGGGTCCCTGGAGAACCAAGCACCAAGAGGGGTGGAACGGCCATCATGAGCGTCAGCTGTTGGAACATGAAGATGGAGAACATGCCCAACCCATAGCCTTCAATGCCGGCCCCCATGACGACAATGATCGTCAGGCATCCACTCAGGAATGAGGCGGTGCGAACGGGCGACCAGGGCCGGCCCTGGGTCCATAGCTTGATGGCCCCTGCAAGGTAGAAAATGCCCGCGAGCAGGGCCAGTGCGGGAATAAGGGGGATGGGTTGAAGGTTTGGTGAAAGATACTCGCTCAGGGATGGTGCCAGCGTGGGTAGCCACACTGGACCTTCGATGTCAAAGTCCGGCATGTCAGTGCCGCCATTCAGGGATTGAATGTGGTGCGATATACCACTGGATAGCTACCCGGAACTGGCCATCGTCAATCGTTGTTGCCCGGCATGGCCGACATGAGTCAGTCCGACATCCAGCAGCATGCGGACGTGGGAATCGGCTAAAGAGTAGTAAGCCATTCGTCCTGAGCGGCGGACTTCCACCACCCGGGAGGCTCGGAGAAGACGCAACGCATGGGAGACGCCCGATTCGCTGAGACCGGTGGTAGCGGCCAGATCGCAAACGCACATTTCCCCTTCGAGCAAGGCTATGAGGATGCGTACCCGCCCAGGATCGGAGAGGAGCCCAAAGGTGGCTGCGAGGTCCACTACATTGGCGTCCTGGGGCATTTTGGACTTGACCATCTCGACCTTGCCTGCATCGACGAGCCTGACTGAGCATTCGCTGTCTGAGAGTACCTTCGAGGAGGTCGATTTGGTTGATTTTCCGGTCATTCATCAAGACTACCCTTACCTGCTAATGGTTCGCATTTACGATAGGGGATTAGGTGATGCCGTAATACCCGTCACCGTCGGACCAAGCTGAGCCTGACCCAGGCGCACCACTTACCCTCATTTAACGTCTGAACTACTCTACATATATTCTTGTGACGTGTCGGCGCTTGTTGGCATTGTCTGGTCCGAAGGTATTCGGTTCCGGGGAGGACTACGTTGAGGAACTGCCGTGGCTTTGAAAGTGCCGTCACCCATCAATGGCCGCGGCACGGCCCCTACCCAGTGGTGGGCTGTGATTGCTGCGGTCCTTTCCGTGGCTGTTGTCCTGGTTGCCACTGTCATAGCTCAGGGGGCCAATCCGGGGCAGATCCGTGATCCAGGGGTCATGGTTCGTTGGGGTTACAAGGTGGCGCAACCCCTGCAGAACATGGCGGCGGCCTCAACCATCGGGGCCTTGGTTTTCGCGGCGTTCATTGTTCCGCCGGTGGTTCATGGAGCGGCTGGTAAAGGTGCTGCGCGCACGAGTCTGGTCCTCAAGGGATCCGAGCATCCGGCATTCACCCGGGTCATGGCCCTTGCTGCTGTATCGAGCCTGGTTTGGACGTTGTCGGCGGTGGCTGTCCTGCTTTTTAGTTTTGCCGATATTGCGGGGGTTCCGTTATCGGGAAACCCTGATTTTGCCGCCATGCTGGCCTCCTACGTCACGGATATTGCCACCGGCACAGCGTGGCTGTGGGTTGTCATCATTTCGGCGATCGTCTCGACCTTGACCTTTGGCGCCCGCTCATTGGGGGCCCTGGCAGTCACGGCGGGACTGGCTTTGACGGGTCTATTGCCTATGGTTCTCATTGGCCATGCAGCCGGTGGCAGCGACCATGAACAAGCCATCAATTCATTGGGGTTGCACCTGGTGGGTGTGTGCCTGTGGCTTGGCGGTCTAACCGCACTAGTCGTGAGCGGCTCTTCCCTGGGACGGGACACGGCCACGGTGGTGAGGAGGTACTCCACCCTGGCCGGGTTTGCTTTCGTGCTCGTCTTCGCTTCCGGAATTATCAACGCCCTAATTCGTATCGATATTCCTGGGGATCTGAGCTCTGATTACGGACGTCTACTTCTACTCAAAACTGGGGCCACCGTCGTTCTGGGGGTGGCGGGGTTCCTTCATCGCAGGTGGCTGATTCCGGGCCTGGAGTCACCGACAGGCCGGGGAAGGGATCAGCGGCTGCTCTGGCGTGTCATTGTCGTTGAGTTGCTGATCATGGGATCTGTCATTGGTCTTGCTGCCGTATTGAGCCGGACCCCGCCACCGGGCGGAGAGGACCTCCGCCCGGCACTAACCCCGGCGGAGGTATTCACCGGTTACCTTCTGCCTCCGGAACTGACGGGCAAGGAATGGGTTACGACCTGGCGTCCGGATTGGTTGTGGATAGCACTGGCTGTTTTGGCGGCTTACCTCTATCTCCGTGCGGTGCACAGTCTTCGCCGGGAGGGTGAGCCTTGGCATTATGGGAAAATTCTTTCCTGGGTTTTTGGTCTGGGAGCATTGGTGTATTTCACCTCCGGCGGTCCTGCCGTCTATGGGCGCATACTTTTCAGCGCCCATATCCTCAATCAGTTTTCCTTGACGATGGTTGTTCCGGTCCTCCTTGTCCTGGGGGCACCTCTCACGCTCGCACTCAAGGTCCTGAAGCCGCGGCTCGATGACTCCCGGGGACCGCGGGAGTGGATTGTGGCCATCACCGAGTCGCGAGCATGGGTGGTTGCGACTCGTCCCGGGTGTGCCACGGCACTCCTGGGTGTGTCCCTGATGTTCTTCTACTACTCTGATGCTTTTGGGTTTGCCCTCCGCGAGCACGTAGGCCACGAACTCATGATTGCCTACTTCACAGGCGTGGGGTGCTTGTTCGCCTATTCCATGCTTGCCAAAGATCCAATCCGGCGGCGAGCAACCTACGACACAAAGATGCTATTGCTCCTGGCCGTCGTAGTGGCCCAAGTCGTTTTGAGCACCAATTTGCGGTTGTCGTCAACGCTCCTTGGACAAGGATGGTTCGAGGGTCTCGGAAGAACATGGGGCCTGGCACCGTTGGCTGATCAGCAAGTCGCCAGTGTCATTCCGTGGGCCGTGGCCCTGTCTGCAACACTCCTCATATCCCTGGTCTTGGCACTCCGTTGGTCACATGCCAACTCCGGAAAGGACTCCACCGAAGACCGGGGCCGTGCCCTGAAAGAACCTAATGGCTTTTGATCCTTGCGAGGGAAATCTCAGGTGTCTAAGTAACTTCTGCGGTGCACAGTCCGATCTCACCGGGGTGCCATCTCGTTTCGTTGTCATTGATCCTCAACTTTTGGAGAGAAACCCATGAGTGCTCACGATCACGGTGCGGCGGCGCCCACCCAGCGCGGCAAGCTCATCCTTGTCTTTACTATCACCTTCACTGTCATGATTGCCGAAATTTTCGGTTCCGTACTAACGGGAAGTCTGGCACTCTTGGCTGACGCCGGGCATATGTTCACAGACTCAGCTGGACTGCTGATAGCCCTGATCGCGGCATCGCTGGCGCTGAAGCCGGCAACGCTGACCCGTACCTGGGGGTACAAGCGCGCGGAAATCATTGCCGCTGCCGGACAGGCATCTTTGCTGCTGGCTGTCGGTGGGTTTGTCATCATCGAAGGCGTTCGCAGGCTCTTCGAACCACCGGAAGTTGGTGAGTCCATGATGCTGTGGTTCGGCATCATCGGCTTGCTGGGCAACGCCATCAGCCTTGTCATCCTTTCCTCCGGGCGCAACCACAACTTCAATATGAAGGCCGCGTTCCTGGAGGTCCTCAACGATGCGTTGGGATCGGTCGCTGTCATCGTTGCCGCCATCGTTATCGCAACGACCGGGTGGCTACAGGCCGATGCTGTTGTGTCCTTGCTGATCGGTGCGTTGATCATTCCCCGAACTGTGAAGCTGCTCCGGGACACCGTCAATGTCCTAATGGAGAGCGTCCCCAGAGGACTTGACCTTGCGAAGGTCCGTGAGCACATGCTCGCCCTGCCTCACGTTGTTGACGTCCATGACCTGCACGCGTCGCTGGTGGCGTCCGGAACACCGGTACTGTCCGCCCACGTCACTGTTGAGGACGCTTGCATGACAGACGGCCATGCGGGCGTCATCCTGGCCGACCTGCAAAAGTGTGTCGCCGAACACTTCGACATCAGCATTGAGCACTCAACGTTTCAAATAGAATCCGCCGCCCACCGCGATCAAGAAAGCATCCATCACCCATGACACTGAAACCACCAACCCCAACCACTCCGGCAGACACGTCTAAAAAGGCCCGCAGGATTGTTTGGATATTGATGGCCATGATTGTTGCCGCGGGACTGATCTGGTACGCCGTCTTCACTTTCACCAAACCGGCCCCTCAAGTCACAACGCCCGCTGATGGGGGCCAACTGGTTCGCGGGGATAGTCACCGCGTCACCAAACCCGTCAAGGAACAAGGGCAACTGGTCGAATTTCTTGATTTCGAGTGTGAGGCCTGCGGATCCATTCAGCCCTTCGTCAACGAGCTTAAGCAAGAATTCGGGGACAAAATCACCTTCGTCACCCGCTACTTCCCCCTCCCCAGCCACCGCAACTCGAAAACTGCGGCCCTGGCAGCCGAAGCCGCAGCCCAACAGGGCAAATATGAGCAAATGTATAACAAGCTCTTTGAAACCCAGACCCAATGGGGGGAGAAACAAGAATCCGAAGCGGCACTGTTTAGAACCTTCGCACAAGAAATGGGGCTCAACATGACCGCCTACGACGCAGCAGTCGCCGACGATAAAACGAAGGCACGGATCCTCAAGGACGTCGCCGACGGAACAGCCCTGGGAGTCACGGGAACCCCTACATTCTTTCTCGACGGGAAAAAACTCACACTCACAACCAAGGAAGCCTTGAGGCAGGCGCTGGCAGACACCGCCAAGTAACCGCAAGATCCGATACCCCGACGAGCACCAAACTATGGTGCTCCGTACCTAGCTGAACCCAACAATGCCGAGCAAGGAATGGGGAGGATGAATTTGGCGCAGTCACCATTCCGGTTCCCACGGGCAGCGGTCCTAGCCGCCACGGTCCTGGGTATGCAGGCTGCAGCCCACCAGCTCACAGGGGACCAACTGCCACCAACTGCCATCCTGGCGACTCTGGCTTGCGTCGCTTTTCTCCCCCCGGTACTGCTCGCAAGGGTGAAGATGACCGCCCTAGTGCTGATTGTCTATCTCGCAGCGGGTCAAACGGTCCTGCATTATGTCTTTGCCGCCCTGGCAGGCGGCTCCAGCCATGTCGCCCAGAACACCGATCACCGCGGGACCATGACTGTTCCCGCTGCCAAGGCGTCACTTGAGGCATTCCCGCAAGAGCATCTCACTGCCCCCGGTTCACTGCTAATGCTGACCTGGCATACCGTCGCGACAGTATTTGCTGCCATGATGCTCGCGTGGGGAGAATTCATCTTGTGGACGCTTTCGCGCTGGTTGCGCCATCGCATCTCACCGCCACAATCGTTGCCCATCGCATTCGGCCAGCACATTGTGTGCACGGGATACCGATCCCCGGTAAAGGGTTGCCTGCGCCAGGGACATCCTTCACCTAGGGGCCCTCCTGGACATGGAAAGCTGATCTCGACCTAAAGAAGTCGGAACGGCCCAGAATATGTGTCCAAACTGCTGTGCGCCATATGCGCTTTGCGCATGCTCGGGCGCGCCCAGCCACGAATGGCCCATCCCCTCAACCAGCGAACCACAGAGCAGAATTGCAGAACCACCCATGAAGAAACGCCAGCTTCGACGCTACCGCCTGAGCCTCGCCCTCGGCACGGCCGTGCTCCTTCCAGCCCTCATGGCCACACCGGCCCTGGCTCACGACGCACTTGCGTCGACAAGTCCAGCCGCCGACGCGACAGTCTCTGTCGCCCCCAAGACCGTCTCCCTGACACTGTCCAAGCCCCCCACTGATTCTGACAGTCTGAAGCTGAGCATCATCACCGTCACCGACGGAGCGGGGAAGACCGTCAGCGATGGCAAGGTCGTCATCCAAGGTCCAACCCTCTCCACCGCCGTCACCAGTGGAAGCGCCGGGAAGTACAAGGTGTTGTGGCGTGCTGTCTCCTCCGACGGGCATCCCGTTGAAGGGGGCTACACCTTCACTGTCGAAGACCAGGGCGCAGCTGGTAAGGCCACGACATTCCCGGCAACAACGGCGCCCGTGAGCGGTATCGAAGCAAGCGCCGAAGTGTCCAATGCAGCGGATCAGCCGAAGAGTTCAAACAACGGCGCACTCACACTAGCCGTCGGCATTCCCGCAGCCATTTTGGCTGGAGCTATCGGAACATTGATCATCGTTCGGCGGCAAATAGCCAAGTCCAAAGCGTCCTAGAAGCAGTCCTTCGCATCCGAGGGACCACCTTCGGATGCGAGGACAACTCTGAACAGCAAAAGTGGGACGCTGGAGGCAGTGTTACCAACCACCGTCTAGATCGATAACGCTTTTGCCCGCCGGGCCGTCAGGAAACGTGAAACGCAGCCCCCTGTAAAGCCGGCGACGACCCCCACGACTGCTCCTATGCCGCAGGAGAATAAAACGGTGGGCCAGATAGTCAGAGGAGTCGAGGCTTGGGCGGCCGCGATGATCGTCAACCAATACCCGGCAGTAAACAGCACCCAAGCTCCACCAGCGATGGCAGTCAACCAAGACCACTTGGAAAACCATTGTTCCCCGTCCCGGTAGGACAGTGCCACCGCCACCGCTGCTACACCGGCCACGAGCAACAGCTGCGCCCAAAAAACATAGGCAGTGGCGATCAGCCCCACCGGCACACAAAACCCGCCAATAAACAAAAGACGGCGGGCGCCCAGAGGCATCCGGACCGGCCCCTGCCCGTTCAGGGGGTGCTGAAGCGGCATTTCCTTAGGGTCTGTAGCAGGCAATTTCAATGATCCTTATGAGACGAGTGGAGCGAGTGGCAGTTGACCATCAGGTCAGGGTGAGGGACTAGACCGTGCGTTGTATAAACATGGCGGCAACGACCCCGGTCACGGTTGATTCGCTTTACGGGTGCACGGATAAGGCAGGGGATTCCTGCCCGCCAAATCACCGGGCCGTAGTGGGACGCATCGTCGAAGCAGAAAGTCCTTTCCCCTCTCACAGACTTTGTTCAGCAACTCAAGCGAAAATAGAGTCACATATGACTATACGTTCAGATCGATGCTTTGAAATCTGTCATCCCCGGTCGCGCACAACAACGATGGAAGGCGGTGAAGCGCCCCATGAGGTTTCAGGCTCGTCCGTGGATCCAAGTCCCTTCAGTCGCCACTTTCGGGCAGGCAACCTGGGAGGAAGCCGCGGGAGGGCGCTTGAGTGTTGCGATCCCAGCAAAGATTGAGGTCCTGGCTGTCGAGCGCTACAAGCCAAGAATGCCCACGTTACAGCTCCACCAAGCCCGATTGTGGGCACTCCAGTCACCGCCCCCACATGATTCGCATGTAACAAATTGGTAACTATTTTAGATTTCAGATATTCTTAGATTTCCGCATAGTCTCACGATTATGCCCGTGGACCGCATCGCCAAACCCCGCCGGCAGTCCACGGCCAGTCAATTGCCCGGCGGGGGTGGAGGACCCAGTACCGGTGACATTGTGCACCTTGGGGTGAAGCGCATCGCTCCTCACGCCGTTCTCGCGGCATGAGCTTTGATGTGCCGGGCATATCTCTCGTCCGAATCCGACAGCTAACTTCGCCGGCGTCGAGAGGACCACTATCTTGACTGACCACCGCCAGCACGGCCGTCGCCGCGCCACCACACCCAAGGCTGCGCCCCAGTCCCGTGGACGCCACTGGGCATCCCCGCCGGCATCCCCGCCGGCCGCCCCGTCTGGGCGGGCGAGGCTTGCCCGCCAACTCGGAACCGTTACCGCATCCGGGCTTATCGCCGTCATCGGCCTAACGGCCGCTCATGCCGGAACCCCGCATAGTTCCGGCGCCACAGCGGACGCATCGACAGAGCTCTTGAATCATGCAGCCCAGTCCCAGGTGACTGCCAGCAAGGATGTACAAATCAGCTTTGCGACTCCTGTCGTCTCCAGCACACGAAAACCTGCTCCCCCCGTTCAGTCGCCAGCGGCAGAACTTGCGCTTACTTCGACGAACAACCCTCAGACAGTTGCCTCACCTTCCACAGCACCGCCCGCAGCGACCATGGCCCCAGCACCTTCGTCCAAAAATTTGCGTCCCCCGTTAGCGGCCATGACGATCAATTCCCCGTTCGGCTACCGCTCCAGCCCGCTCACCGGAGCTACAGGTGAACTGCACACGGGATTGGATCTCGCGGCTACGTGTAGCACCACGGTGTTCGCAGCTGGCTCCGGGACGGTCAGCGAGGCCGGCTGGAGTCCCTATGGTGGAGGGAACCGTATTGTCATCGACCATGGAAACGGCATCCAAACCAGCTACAACCACCTCGAGAGCATTGGTGTGAGCGTCGGTCAACAGGTCACCCAGGGCATGCAGGTCGCCGGCGCCGGAACCACTGGCAACTCCACCGGGTGCCACCTCCATTTTGAGGTCATGGTTAACGGCGAGACTGTCAACCCCTCTCCTTTCCTCTAGGTAGCGGCCTGAGGGAACGCGGGGGTTGAGTAGTATCCGTACAGCCGGTTGGGCGATGGCGAGCACCGTGTTAAGGCCCCGGACCGCGAAGCGCCCGTAGCCGGAGTCCTGCTTCTGGTGTCCATGAACCTCGATGGTCGTCGACGAAGACAAAGTCTTCGTCGACGGGTGTGACGAACAGGGTGCTTTTCATGCCAGGTTGATCAGGAAGCGGGAGGCAACAGCGTCCAGTTGCCTCGCCTGCCCCGAAGCTGAAGGCTCGCATGGACGAGCCCAGCGTCGACGGGGCGTCGCACCCGTCAACGACTTTCGTCATCCCGCCGTGCCGCAGCAATGCCATGTCATGACATCCGTGCTGACGGCCTTGGCGACCTTGCCGGCGACGAGGGCTGCTGCAGGAAAAGCAACCAGCAATGATGCATGGAAGGGGAGGTTTACACTGCCACCTCTTTCCTGAGTTCTTCTAGGGGCGGCACGGCATGACTGAGCGGAGGACTTGACCGGCCGATGAGATGCTTGCCGGACGTGATCACCAGCGAGGTGCCGGAGGTTGCGATCTGGATGGCCGGGGCGCCGGCGGAAACACGGACAGCAGCCCGAGTCTAGAACGGTCCGCCCCTTACGGTACCGGTGGGAATTGGAGGCTGGCAGGTCGGGGACAAGGCCGCCCTTAGGAGCCGTCCTGGACGAGGTGGGAGTGCTGCGTGTGGCATACGGCGTAGCGTTCCGGGATTTGCACTATTTTCGCTGCAGGCATCTGGTTCGGTTGCACAACAGGGTGCCGAATTGTTTTCAGCAGTATTTCAGGCCCCAGTCTTCGACAGTGTTTTTGGCTTTGACGAAGGCTGATTCAGTGTAGCTGGCGGGCTTGGTGATAGCTGCTTCCATGACTTTGTCGAGCCCCTTGAGTTGCGGCTTCAGGTCCGCTGGTGCGGTGCTTTGAAGGTTGTGGATATCGGTGTCCATGGATATCGCGCCGGAGTTGTCCTGCAGGGAAATAGTGTTCGGAAAGAAATTCAGGGTCTCCAGTTGCTCGGCAAGCTTCGGACAGATGGGGTTGCTGCTGGGGCTGGACTGCGCAGCTTGTTTGGGGGTTGCCGTTGAGCCACCAGCGGCTGGACCCTGGGACGGGTTGCAGGCCGCGAGGATCACTACCAGTGCGGCCATCCCAGTCAGGAAGGTTCCGAATTTTCGTTGTGACGTCCGGGCTGGTGTCATGGAATCGTCGTGCCTTTCGAGGTGGGAGAGTCCATTGGGAGGGTGCTTCAGTGCGTGTACCACTGATTATCCCTCACGCTGGTAGCGGCGGCGGGAAAGACATTGGAGGTAGACGTTGTAGTGGGGTGGCTTGTGAAAAAGTAAAATATCCGACGCTAAGGTTTTGTCGGGCGTCGTAGTGGCCTGTATTTGCCGGGTTTGATCTTGTTGGTGCGTGGCCAGGTGTAGTCGCCGGTGAGGTTGATGTGTTCCCATCCCAGGGGTGAGAGGAACCGCGGCAGGTCGGGGTCCGTGGGGTTGCCTTCCTGATTCAAGGTGGTGATGGTGCGGTCGAGGTAGACCGTGTTCCAGAGGACGATGGCCGCGGTGAGAAGGTTCAGCCCCGAGGCCCGGTAGCGCTGTTGCTCGAAGGATCGATCGCGGATCTCTCCCAGTCGGTTGAAGAAAACGGCTCGGGCCAGGGTGTTCCGTGCTTCTCCCTTGTTCAGTCCGGCTGTGACCTTGCGGCGCAGGTCGGGTTCTTGGAGCCAGTCCAGCAGGAAGAGCGTTCGTTCCAGTTTGCCCAGTTCCCGCAGTGCTGTGGCGAGGCCGTTTTGGCGTGGGTAGGCGCCGAGTTTGCGCATCATTAAGGAGGCGGTCACGGTGCCTGTCTTGATGGATGTGGCCAGGCGGAGGATTTCATCCCAGTGCGTGGTGATGGTTTTGGTGTTGATGGTGCCGCCGATCAGCGGTGTCAACGTCGACAGTTTAGCGTTGTTGGTGGGTGTGTAGAGGCGGGTGTCGCCGATGTTGCGGATCCGGGGTGCGAATCGGTATCCGAGCAGGTGCATGAGGGCGAAGAGGTGGTCGGTGAACCCTGCGGTGTCGGTGTAGTGCTCCTGGATGGCCAGGTCTGACTCGTGATAGAGCAGTCCGTCCAGGACGTAGGTGGCGTCGCGGTCCCCGACGTTGATGATTTTGCTGTGGAACGGCGAATACTGGTCTGAGACGTGGGTGTAGATCATCCGTCCGGGGTCGGCCCCGTATTTCGGGTTTACATGCCCGGTGGATTCGGCATGGCTGCCGGCGCGGAAGCGTTGCCCGTCCGAGGAAGAGGTGGTGCCATCGCCCCAGTGCGCTGCGAAGGGGTGTGCGTGCTGGGTATTGACCAGCTCGGCCAGGGCGGCACTGTAGGTTTCATCCCGGATATGGGATGCCTGCTGGCGGTCCAGTTGGGCGTAGGTGACGCCGGTGCATGCCTCGGACATCTTGGTCAGGCCCAGGTTGATTCCGTCGGCCAGGATTGCGGTGAGCAGAAGCTGCTTGTCCTTGGAGGGCTGGCCGGACTTGAGGTTGGTGAAGTGGCGTGTGAAGCCGGTCCAGCCATCGACTTCCATCAACAGGTCGGTGATTCGTATCCGCGGGAACATGGCGCTGGCCCGGTCGATCAAGGGCTGCGCGTGTTGCGGCACGATCGTCTCGAGCGGGGTGATCTTCACGCCGCTGTCGGTGATCAGCACCCCGGGCAGTTCGTCACGGGAGGCCAGAGCGTTGACTTGGTGCAGACGTTCGCTGAGCAGGGCGAGTCGGTCCTTGAGATATTCTTCGCCGCCATTGGTTGTGATCAGGGGAAGTTCCCCGGCGTTCTTCATGGCCGTGTAATCGGTGCCCGCCAGCAAGTAGTCATCGAAGTCGCGGAATTGCCGGGAGCCAGTGACCCACATGTCTCCGGACCGCAGTGCATTCTTGAGCTCCGCCAGGGCACAAAACTCGTAGAATCCACGGTCTGTGCCGTTGTCAGTGAAGACCAGAGGCTTCCACCGGGGACGGATGAACGATGTGGGTGCATCGTCCGGGATCTTTCGGGCACCGGTGGTATTCATGGTGCGGATGACATTGATAGCGGCCAACAGGTCCTGCGCCGCGGGGGCTGCTTGGAGGTCAATGGCGGCAAGGAATGCCGGGGTGTAGCGGCGCAGCGTGGTGAAGTGGGTGCTGACCAGGGCGAGGTGGTCATCGAGTGCGGGCCGGGTGAGGTCCTTGGCTTGGGCGATGCTTTCGGCCAAGGCTTCCCAGCCGATGGCTGTGTCGATCGCGGCGAAGGGGTCCTCCCCGTTATCCTTGGCTGCAATCAGGGCATCGCCGAGCTTGGAGTGCAGGCGCATCATGGCTGCGACGGTGGCACGGGAGGCCAAAGTGTTCTGGTTTTGTTTGTTCCGGGCGGTGCGAATGATCCGGCCAATAATTCGGTCATGCAGATCGATGATTTCGTCGGTGACCGTTGCCATGCTTTCCACGGACATCGCGAACAGGGTCGCGTACCTGCGTCCGGGTTCAAACTTTGCCAGATCTGCCGCTGTCATCGATGCACCCTCGCGGGCCAACTTCAGCAACCTGTTCCGGTGCACCAGTTTGCCGGCGTCCCACGGCAGGCAAAGGGCACGCCAGGCCGTGAGTCGGTCGATGTGCTCGTTCATCGCCCGTGCGTTGGGTCGCAGTGGTGCCTGCCGCAGCCAGCCGATTTCGGTCAAGGAACTATCGGTGCGGCGAAGCAACAAACCATCCAGACGCCGTCGGTGATCGACGGAGAGTTGGTCGCATAAGATGGCGTAGATTCGCCGGTTCGCCCGGGTCAGCGCCTGCGCGCAGGCCCTTTCAATGATCCCCACCCCGGGCGAGGCAACCTTCCTTGAGCGCAGGAAGTTCAGCGCGCCTCCGACCAAGACAAGGCCCTTGTCTGTTTGTGCGGCCACCTCGCCCACGTGTTCCACGAGTTGGCGAAAATCCGTGATTCCAAATGCGGACATGCCCAGATACGCGCGAAGCTCCCGTCCATGCTCTTGCCGCGTTTCCCCACGTGTCCCATATTCATCCCAGGCCTCGGCCGGGATCGCCAGGCGGGCCGCGACCCAGTCGATCATTTCAGTGGGCACTTCGGTGTCGTCGGTCAGCGCGATACCCGGGTGCCGAAGCAGACACAGCTGGATGGCAAAGCCCAACCGGTTGGCATCTGCGCGGCGTTGGCGAATCAACGACATGTCCGCTTCGCTGAGTGTGTAGTGGACCGCGAGGTCCTCGGTGCTGGTGGGGATTTCAAGGACTTGGCCGCGTTCAGCAGTCGTGAGCAAGGATCGTAGGGCCATGTCAGAAGTCCTCCCCGGTTGGATAAGCGTGATTTACAGACGTGTCGTAGCACCGGGATGCGCAAGACCTGCCGCTCATGGTTTGGCCAAGTGCCGGTAGATGGTGGGACGGCTGACGCCGAACTCCTGGGCGATCTGCTCCACGGTGTGGGCACGTTTCCCGTCGGCATTCTTTTCTTCATACATTTCGCGGGCCAGCTTGATCTGGCGGGGACCGAGTTTTGGTTTCTGCCCGCCGGTCCGTCCGCGCGCCCTGGCTGCGGCGAGCCCGTCACGGGTCCGTTCGGACATCAGCGCGTGTTCGAATTCGGCGATCGATCCGATGATCTGGAAGAACATCCGCCCGGCGGGTGTGGACGTGTCGACGCCCTGATCCAGGACCACCAGGTCCACACCGCGTTCCTGCAGCGTCTTGGACAGGTCTATGAGGTTTTCCAGCGACCGCCCGAGTCGGTCGAGCTTGGTGACAACGAGCTGATCGCCGGACCGGTTGGCCGAGAGTAGCGCCTTGTCGAGTTCGGGCCTGCGGGCGAGTTTCCCCGAGGCGGTGTCGAGGTACACCTGCTCGCAGCCTGCCGCGCGCAGGGCATCGTGTTGGGCCTCGGGGTGCTGATCGCGTGTTGAGACACGCCCATATCCGATTCGCATGACGAAAGTGTATCACCAACCCGGTTGAGCGTTACATTGCCGCGTACACGGCAAGCGTTACAAAATCGGCCACGGGAATCCGCGGGCCACGAAACCGGATGGGGAGTGTCTTGCGAACGATCGTTAATGCACTCAATTCGACAGGGGATACACGTTCTCTTTTTTAGGGTATCGATTCGATTCATAATACCCCGTGGGGTATTATGAATCGAATCGCAGGTGACGACGCGGACTCCCCTTATCCCTATTGACACAGCCCACAAGACCGTACATGCGGCGCACATCGAAACCGAGGCACCCTCCAAACGCCTCACGCCGTCCTTTCTGGGCAGGGCCATGGGCGTCGGCCACCAGAAATGATCCAGAACATACCGAAAGTGACTATGACTATCTCTGCTAAGACCAACACGGTCGAAAATGCCCCTCAGGCTATCGACGCCTCCACGCTGAAGGGCTGGGAAGATCACCATGATGATCTGATGATCATTGACGTGCGCAGCGGCGCGGAGTTCGATTCCCTGCATATCAGAGGCTCGTACCATGTGCCGTTGGCCATGCTCAGCGAGCACACCGAAGAATTTGCGGCAAAAATGGGCACCCGCGTCGTACTCGTATGCCAGTCCGGCAACCGGGCCGAACAGGCCCGCAAACGCCTTGATTCCATCGGATTGGCCAGTGCCAGTGTCCTTTCCGGAGGCGTTCCCGCCTACGCTGCTGCTGGCGGCGACGTAGTCCGCGGCCGCCGGACCTGGGCACTGGAACGCCAGGTGAGGATGACGGCAGGATCATTGGTGCTTGCCAGCATCGTCGCCGGGAAATTCGTCTCACCCAAGCTGCGCCTGGTGGCTGGCGGGATCGGGGCGGGCCTGACGTTTTCGGCCGCGACGAACAGCTGCGCCCTGGGGAATGCCTTGTCCCGCATGCCTTGGAACAAGTCTTCCAACGAGCCCACCGCCCAACAGGCGTTGCAGAGCCTGGGTACCCGGGAATGATCATCTCCGCGGCGGGGTTCGGGTTGGTCGTTGGCGCCCTGTTGGGTCTGGTCGGCGGCGGTGGATCCATCCTCGCCGTCCCGGCCCTGGTCTACGGTGTAGGATTGCCGCTTGCCGCGGCGATCCCGACCTCGCTCGTTGTCGTTGGGGCATCCTCGGCCGTCGCGGTATTGCCCCGGCTGCGGTCCGGGGTGAACTGGCGCCTGGCGCTGATCATCGGTGCAGCCGGCACCGTTACTGCCTACCTCGGCGCGATGGTCAACCGCCTACTTGATCCAAAGATCCTCTTGGTGGCCTTCGCCGCCGTCATGGTCTTCGCTGGCATCAGGATGCTGATGCCATCCGCCGCCGCCGGGGGTTCCTGCGCACTGCGCGGCGGCGGGGTCCACTGGCGCAGCTGCCTGCCCAAGGCCATCGCCACCGGCGCCGTCGTGGGCTTCCTAACCGGGCTGCTGGGCGTGGGAGGAGGGTTTCTGATCGTCCCGGCGCTCACCCTGGTTCTTGGACTGCCCATGGCGTTGACCGTCGGGACCTCATTGGTCGTCATTGTCATCAACTCGGCCGCCGGCTTCACCGCTCACCTGGGCGATCTGCAGATCGACTGGGCCGTCACAGCAGCTTTTGCCGGGGCCGCCATGGTCGCCTCGCTCATAGCAGGAAGGATCGGCACCCGGATCCCCGACAAGATTCTCAAACGTGGCTTTGGAATCCTGGTCCTGGTCATTGCCACTTACGTGGCCGTGCAGGCGCTCCTCTCCTAAGAGAAACCGCGACGACATAAGGGAGGCCCCGGAGGATACTGCATCCTCCCGGGCCTCCCTATAAGCTCAACGACCTTCCAGTCGTTGGGAATGTTCAAACTACCGGCCGAACAGCTTTGCGAAAAAGCCCTGGCTCTCCGACTTTTCCTGCTCGTGCCCACGGCAGCGCTCAGAGGAGGGGACCCCGCGCATGACCTGTTCAACGTGCTCGCCGCAGCCAGCCCACGTTGTCTTGCCACATTTCTTACATGTCACCGCACGGCACATCTGCTTGCTCCCTAATATATGTTTGGATTGTTTTCATCAGCATACCCCATGGGGTATTTTATTGCGATGGTGCTTTCTCGCCAAACTGCAGACTTGTGACCGTGCTGTGCATTGATTCCTCCGCGAGGACGCGACTGCATCCGGTCGATCGTAGGGGCCGCATCGTCGACGGCGGCGTATCTGGCCCACGCTTCTTTCAGCGGTTCGCGGCGGACCCGCCCGGCCAATTGCGATGACCGCAGACCAGTCGGGGATGCGACATTGGCGGCGACCGGTGTTCCGGGCGCCGCCAATGGTGTTAGTTGATCAGTTCAGATGTGGCGCGGATTAGTTGCTGGAAACAGGCTCCCGCATCTGATCCCAGGTGGCCCATCCGGCGTAGCTGCCATCGAGTTCAACGACGTCGTAGCCGGCGCGGCGCAGGGCACTGGCCGCGACGGAATTCCTGACACCGCTCTGGCAGTAGCTCACGATAGTGCCCTCGGGCGGGAGTTGGTCGAGGTTCCACATGACGCGGCCGCCGCTGAGCTGGTGGGAACCTGGGATGCGGCCGGCGGTGTGCTCGGTGCGGTTGCGGACATCCAGGACCATCGCGGCGTCGAAGTCGTCGAGCTCTTCGGGCTGGATCAGCTTCGGCGTGCTCGAGGGCAGGCTTTCAAGGCTGGTGACGTAGCCAGCGACGTTGTCGATGCCGACCCGGACCAGGTGGTCCCACATCTCCTGCGCTGATGTCTGGTTCGGAGCCAGCAGCACGAGCGGGTTCCTATCGGTTTCCGGGTTCACCACCCAGGCGCCGAAGCTGGCCGTGGACTTGCCGGCCGGAATGTTCAGGGACCCTACAACGGTGCCCTCGTGGACTTCGGCATGGGAGCGGGTGTCCACGAAGGTCACCGTGTCCGCGGCGAGATCACGGAGGACGTCGGTGACGGCGAGCTCCTGGAGGGGTGCCCGAGCTCCCATCACTGCGGGCCCTTCGCGGTTTTCGCGTTTCATCCGGCCGAAATAGGCGTGGGCGTCGGGCTGGCCGTCGAGGAGCTCGTTGATGAAGCCGGCCTCGTTATTGGCTGCGAGGTATGGCCCCCACCAGGAGTAGAGCCGCTCGTAACCAACCGTGGTGGAGGGGATGGCACCCAAAGCCTTGCCACAGGCACTGCCGGCGCCGTGGCCGGGGTGAACTTGGACGTAATCCGGCAAGGTCAAGAACTTCTCCCGCAGGCTAGTAAAGAGCTCCTTCGCCCCGGCGAAGCGGGTGTCCACACCACCGGCGGCTTCATCGAGCAGGTCGGGTCGTCCCAGGTCGCCGGAGAAGACGAAGTCACCGGAAAGCAGGTAGCCCGGGGTGTCCGCAAAAGCGCCGTCGGTGATCAGGAAGGAGAGGTGCTCGGGCGTATGGCCCGGGGTGTGCAGGGCCTTCACGGTGATGTTTCCCAAGCTGACCTCATCGTTGTCAAGCAGGCGTTCGGCTTCAAAACCGTACTGCCAGTCCGTGCCGCCCTCGCCGGAAACGTAGGCGGTAGCTCCGGTCGCGGCAGCCAGTTCACGGGTTCCGGAGAGGAAATCCGCGTGGATGTGCGTCTCGGTGACGGCCATGATTTTCATTCCATTTGCGGCGGCCAGCGACTGATAAACGGCGATGTCACGACGGGGGTCGACAACAAGAGCTTCGCCCTTGGCCTGGCAGCCGATCAGGTAGCTGGCCTGGGCCAAGTCTTCGTCATAGATGCGCTCAATAAGCATGGGGCTCTCCTTGCACGGGGCGGGGATGGAGTCTCCGACAGGGAATCCTCCGGTATCTTCTAATCACAACGATAATACCCCCTAGGGTATCTGGCAAATGGTTCTCAACTAACAGGAAGAGGGGTGAGTTCCGCTGGCCACCATACCCATGGGGGTATATACTGTGAAAAAACGTCCCCATCTCTGGAGTCCGCCATGGAACTTGATTCGAAAGAACTCACCCCGGTTATCAACCGGCTCAAACGCGCCCAAGGCCAGCTCGCCGCCGTGACCCGGATGCTCGAAGAAGGCCGCGACTGCAAGGACGTCGTCACCCAACTCGCCGCCGTATCCAAGGCCCTGGACCGGGCAGGATTTGTCATCATCGCCACCGGCCTGGAGCAGTGCATCACCAGGGAAGATGCCAGCATGAATAAGAAAGACCTGGAAAAACTTTTCCTGTCCCTCGCCTGAACCGCAAACAACCGAAAAACCAGCCCACGGAGGGCGTCGCTGTGGCCCGGGCCCTTAGGGTCGAATATGGGAATCATTGCTGGCAATCGTTGCACCGGTCCCGCCACGACTCCCGAGGCGGCCGGCGGGACAGCTGCCGATGCCACAGGAACGGAGAAGGAAAATGATGGGCGGATATGGTTCGATGATGAGCTGGACATGGCTGTTCTGGGCACTCCTGATTGTCGGTATCGTGCTGCTGGTGATCCTCGCCGTGCGGTTTTTCTCCGGCGGTATAAACCGCGGCGGAACCGGCCGCGGGGATGGCCCTGGCACGGGCGGGTCCGCTCGAGGCGTCAGCGCCGCCCGACGAATCCTGGACGAACGGTACGCCAAGGGAGAATTGAGCACAGAAGAATACCGTGACCGGCTCAAGGTCCTCGGGGACGACACCTGATGCAGCCTCTCAGCCGTCGCAGTGCCCTGATGCTGGGAGGTGCGGGTGTCGCGGCCGTCGCGACGGGCGCGGCAGGCCTGTTGTGGGGCCAGGGCACGGGCTTCCAGGCAGCCAGCGGCCAGGACCTGGGTGAGCCGCAGGCCCTGCACAGTGCCGACGGCCGGCTGCAGGTGAAGCTGTCAGCGGCGCTGGGCCAGATGAGGATCGCGGGCAGGGACGCCAACGTTTTCTCCTATAACGGGTCCCTGCCCGGCCCCACCCTGTTACTGCGGCCCGGGGACCGGGTGAACGTGGCCCTGGAGAACCGGCTGGCGGATCCGACCAACCTGCACGTCCACGGGCTGCACGTCTCCCCGCAGGGGAACAGCGACAATGCGCTGGTTTCGATCGAACCGGGAACATCCTTTGAGTATGAGTACCGGCTCCCGGCGGACCACCCGCCGGGCGTGTACTGGTACCACCCCCACCGCCACGGCAGCGTGGCCGACCAGATCTTCGGCGGCCTGTACGGGGCGATCATCGTCCAGGACCCACAGCCCGTGCCGGTCAGCCGGGAACGGGTCCTAGTCATCTCGGACATCTCCCTCACCGGTGGCGGTTCCATCGCCACCGTGTCGGCGATGGAGAAAATGATGGGCCGCGAAGGTAACCTCTTGCTCGTCAACGGCCAGCTGAACCCGGCTCTGGCCGCCCGGCCCGGCGAGCGTGAACGGTGGCGGATCATCAATGCCTGCACCTCCCGGTACCTGAAACTGCGCCTCGACGGCCAGCACCTCCAGCTGCTCGGCCTGGATTCGGGCCGCTTCCAGAGTCCCCGGGATGTTGAGGAGGTGCTGTTGGCCCCAGGCAACCGGGCGGACCTACTCGTCACCGCCGCTCAGGGTGCGGCCGTGCTGCGCACCCTGCCCGTAGACAGAGGCAGCATGGGATCCATGATGGGCGGCAACAACGGAGGCGGACAATCCCCGCCCGGCCCGGACGGGACCGCCCTGGCCACCCTGGCTATTACCGGCACCCCGGGCGCCGCACCGGGACCGGTCCCGCCGCAGCCGGCACCACGGGACCTGCGCTCTGTGGCGGTCACCGCGCACCGGGAACTGGTCTTCGCCATGGGCATGGGTATGAACAACGGCGGCCAGGACATGGGTATGGCCGGGGGGACGGGGTCGGGAATGATGAGCTTCACCATCAACGGCAGGCCCTTCGACCCAGCCCGGACCGACACCACCGTCCTCGCCGGCGCCGTCGAGGAATGGACCCTGCGGAACACCAGCCCGATGGACCACCCCGTACACCTGCACGTGTGGCCCATGCAAATCCTCGAACAAGCCGGCCAGCCCGTGGAGAGCCCCACATGGCAGGACGTGGTCAACATCCCGGCCCGCAGCAGCGTCCGGGTCCGGATCGCCTTCGATGACTTCACCGGCAAAACCGTCTACCACTGCCACATCCTCGACCACGAGGACAGCGGCATGATGGGCCTGATCGAAGCCCGGTAGCACAGCATCCCGCAGTCTTTTGCATTCCTGAGAAAACCTACAAAGGAGCACCACAATGAGCTACGCACACACCATCACCGTCGCCCTACCCTACCCGGAAGCAGTAACCCGGACCCGTGAAGCCCTCTCGGGGCAGGGCTTCGGCGTGCTGTCCGAAATCGATGTCCGCGCCACCTTCGAGGCCAAGCTCGGGTCCGACGCCGGACAGCACCTGGGCGACTACCTCATCCTGGGCGTCTGCAACCCAGCCCTGGCGCAGAAAGCTATCGCCGCGGACCCGGACATGGGACTGCTCCTGCCCTGCAACGTCGTCATCCGGCGCGGACCGGACAACGGCACTACTGTCATCCAGACCATCGATGCGCAGACCATGGTCCAGCTCAGCGACGCCCCGGCCGTCGCCGAAGTCGCCACCGACGCCGATCACCTGCTCCTCGCAGCCCTGAAGGAACTCGAAACCCCTTGAGACCCTGCCAACGTGGGGCCGTGGAGAGCGACTGCGGTTAAACGCGTCACGGCCCTGGAGCCGTCCGCGGTGCGGTGGCGGCAATCAACAGGCTGCTGAATGCCGCCCGGCCAACCAGCGTAGCCCAGGGCAGCGCTCTGGCTGGCGACAAAAACGGCGGATTACCCGCCGAAGATGGTGTCCGGAGTCGTTAAGGGCCCTCGCCGAGGATACGGAGACGTTCCTGTTACTCCTGTGCACTCAGTTCACCACGTGAGTATCGCTCAGCGAGTATCCCGCGGGCACCCCTGGTGTCTCGGCGGCCCCACTGTCCGTGCCTCGGGGCTCCTGACTGTTGTTTTGGACGCTGTCGTCGCCAGCAGCGCGGACGCCGCGGATGATGACCAAGACGAGGCCAATGGCCAACAGCAGGCCTATGGCCCACCACCAGCCCACCATGCCGAACCAGTCACCCATCATGATTCGTACCTCCTTTCACGGCTGTGCCGAACATCCCTGCCGTAAAGGCTCTCATACGCCTGCGACTACCCCTGACCACGCACCAGCAACCATATACCTGGCAAATACAGGCCCCTACGGCGCTCGGCAAAAGCTTAGCGTCGGATATTTCACTTTTTCACAAGCCACCCCTGTAGTCGTCCAGCTCAGCGTTTCCTCGATGACGGCCTGCTGGTGGTGAGCCCGCCAGGCGGCCCGGTTATCGTCGCGTTGCCCCGGAAATGCCGACGTCGTCGCTCAGGCTTCCGACGTCGGCGAGCTCTCCCGCAAAGAGCTGGCCACGATCGAGGTGAGCCTGTTCTGGGCGTCCTGCTAGAACGCGGTTGGCATCCCCGACCCGTTCAACATCCGGCACCGAGGGAAGCACGCTTTGGAGAATCTCGATTTGTGCACAGTCGTCACCGTCGCCGCCAAGGCGGACAGGCCATCAGGCTCAGGAACGACCTGAAGTCTTCGGCCCACCTAAATGTATTATCATATGCATAGGTATAGATAAGAACTGTCCGACTCCCAATCGGGACTCGGACAGCCCGCCGGAACACGCCGGCGGCCGGATCCAGCGCGATCAGCGGCGATCAGCGCAAACCCAAGTACGACGGCGTACGGAGACCGGGCGCCTGCCTCTGCCAGGCGGCGGAGTGACTGCCGGTAATGGCGCAGTACTTGGCGCCATTACCGTTGGAAGTGTTGCCGGAGTTTAGAGTAGTCCCGCCTTGATCATAAGGTCGGTGACCTTCGGTGAATTCAATTTGGCCGGGTCAACTTTGGGGGCATCCAACTCGGCCAGTGGTGTCAGCTTGGCGTTGGCGGGAACATTGCTCCCCACCGGGTATTCGAAGGTCGTGCTGGTGGCGTTCTGCAGAATCTGCTGACCAGTTTTGCCCGTAACGAACTTCAGGAACTGCTGGGCTTGCTGCTGGTGCGTGCTGGAG
Organism: Arthrobacter cryoconiti; assembly: GCF_020905375.1. GTDB lineage: Bacteria > Actinomycetota > Actinomycetes > Actinomycetales > Micrococcaceae > Specibacter > Specibacter cryoconiti. The sequence continues at coordinate 89,234 of NZ_JAJJBU010000027.1, read as the reverse complement.
GCCAAGACGCCACCGCCAGAGAGGCTCACGAATGCGCCCGGATCCTGCTTCTTGAAATACTCCAGGGCCACGTTGTTGCTGTTTTCCCCGGTCTTGGCTTGGTCGCCGAAGTAGTAGTAGTGGAAGATGATGGCGCCGTCCACCTCGCCGGCGTTGACGGCCTTCATGGCGGTGCCGTTGCTCTTGTACGCCTTGGTGTTGTCCTTCATGGACTTCAGCCAGGAGAGCGTGGCGTCCTCGCCCTTGAGCTCCAGCGTGGCCGAAACGATGGCCTGAAAATCCGCTCCTGAAGGGGCGGCGCCCCAGCGGCCCTTCCAGTTGTTGCCGGCCAGATCCATCATGGATTTGGGCAGCTGGTCTGCGTTGAGCTTGGTTTTGTTGTAGGCGAAAACGGTGCTGCGGGCGGCGATGCCGGTCCACTTTCCGGTTGAGGGGCGATAGCCTGCCGGGACCTGGGCGATGGTGTCCTTGTCGATATCCGTGAACAGGGCGGCGTTCTCCACCTGCGTCATCGCCGGAGAGTTCTCGGTCAGGAGGACATCTGCCGGGGACTTCTTGCCCTCCTGGACCAGTTGGTTGCTGAGTTCGGAATCTTCCCCGCTACGCAGGGTGACCTTGATGCCGGTTTCCTTGGTGAAGGCGTCCGCCCATGCCTTCCCGAGGGACTCGTGTTGGGCGTTGTAGACGGTGATACCGTCGTCGGCGGCGCCGGACTGCGCCGTGCCGGCGGCGCCGGTACCGCAGGCGGAGAGGGCGAGCAGCGAGACGACGGCTGCGATGGCCGTGGAAGGCCTGTAAGCGGCCTTGAGACGGAACTTCATGAGGGGCCTTTCAGTAGCTGGTCAGGGCTTTGCGAGCTCCATCTCAGGCCGAGCTCGCCTCACTGACTTTATGTTAGCCAAACCTAAGTTTCTACCCGGAGTGCGTAGGTTGTGACGAGAATCACGTCAATTAGGCAAGGTTTACGTAGCTTAATTATTGCCGGGCGCATTCTGGCCGTTCAACGATTGATCGCTGAGCCGAAGGAACGACTCGAATGTCGTCCAGCCCTGCAGCTGAGCGGAAAGTCCGACCGCCGATCCGGCGCTTACGCGGCATGGTGCCCGGGAGGGGGAAGTGGACATCAGCTCCCTGCTACGGTCCGGCGGAGTGCTTGCACCATGTCCAGAACTGGTGACGAAGCGGCCCTCGGGCGCCTCCGGAAGCGTAGTCCCGTCACGCGTGATCCGCACGCGCCGAACCAGGCTTTCGGCGCCGCCGATGCCCTCCGGGCGTTTTCGGCGAGGATGGAGGCACCGGTATCGCCGTCGGTCGATCGACTCATTAGATGCTGGTCCATCGGCTTTCAGAGAACCGGCCTTAGGCACGCCACGCCTTGTGTCTGTCGGCGGTGCACTCGTTGCATGGATCGCTTCATAATGACTATTCGTTCCGCGAGGCGTTCTGGTTCCGACATTATGGTTTTCGCTCATCCAAAGAAGTCAGAGTCTGCCGCGCAGTTCCTGGAGCGCGGCGATCTCCGCGGTTTGCGCTTCCACGATGAGGGCGGCAAAATCGCGGACCTTGGACGTCTTCGCGAGACGGACGGCAGCATTGGCCATGGCGACGCCGCCTTGGTGGTGGCGGATCATCATGTCCGTGAAGAGCCGGTCAGCTTCGGCACCGGATGCCTCGCGCAGCATCTGCATCTGCTCAGCGGTGGCCATACCCTCCATCCCACCTGCGGCGGCGCCGCCCGGTGCCATCGAGTGGGCCGAACTGCCATCACGGCCAGTCCCGGCCATCCACGCCATCGGCGGCGCGGAGCCTGACTGGGGCAGGCCCCAGTCCCGCAACCAAGCGAACAGCTGCCCGTTCTGCTGCTGCTGGGAGATGGCAATATCGTAGGCGACGGCACGGATTTCCGGGTTGGCGGACTTTTCCCAGATCACCAAGGCCATCTCAACGGCCTGTGCATGGTGGGATTGCATATCCCGGGCAAATCCGGCGTCGGCACCTGAATCGGCTATCGGCGTCGGTGCCGCCGATAGCCGGCCCATGGCAAAGAACGCAACCGCGGTCAGGACCAGGACTGCGACGAGAGCGATCCACAGACGATTCCTCCGGGCGCGTCCCGCGCCCGTCTCCGAGACTTCCCGACCGCCGCGAGTAAATGCGGGGTAACTGACGCCCAAGCTACTGCCCTCCCGCGTGTTCGTGGTCTGATCGCTGAAAAGCATCGTGAAGCGCACATGGCGACCGGTGGAATTGCCATGTGCCCCGGGTGTCGCCGCCATAGCGGGACCTTGTGGCCGCGACGCAAGTGACGGACCTGCTGGATAGGCCTTTGTTATGCAGCCCGGTCCCGGTCCCGTCAAAGTCCGATGGCGTCCAAGGCCTTCTGCCCAGCCAAGCGCGATCGCTTTCAATCACGGAGTACTCCTAAAGTTATTGTTGCGGTGGTAGGCCTTTTGGCCACGGCAGCCGACCTTTCATCGGGCTTGCTAACGCAGCCGCTTGGGCTGCGGTGATTGACCCGGTAGTGGCCACTTTCGATGGGAGATTCCGCCGTGCCGATATTACAGCGCGCCGAGTACATAGATGGTGAGGAAGCCGAGGAAGAACATGGCTCCCAGGAATGTGGTTTCGGCTTGTTGGTGCGCCTCCGTGAGCAGTTCTTCAACCACGAGATATAGAAGTGCCGCTGCGCCGAAGGCCAGGACGAGGGCTAAGGCTGGGCGGCTTGCGCCGCCGAGAACCGCTGCTCCGCCCAGGGCGCCGATACCGGTAGCGAGGCCGAGTCCGCTGATTGTGAGGACGGCACGGCTCCGGCTGAGTCCCTTTTGAGTCAACTCAGCAGTTACCGACAGTCCTATGAAAAGAATTTCGATCGTCAGCGCGATCGTCAGGATCAACCCCTGACCGGAACCCAAAGTGGCTCCGAGACCGACAAGGAGTCCGTCCAAAAGAAGGTCGATGCCAACGGCCACGAGCAGGCCCAGCGGTAATCCAGCCTGTGTTTCCTGCTTCTTCTCCAGCCTGCGCCCTATCGCTCCGAGGGTGAGCATCACCGCCGTGCCGAGGATAAATCCGGAAATGGCCCAGATCAGGCTTCCTTCACCGCGCAGGTCAGGAAGCACCTCACCGGCAAGAGCGGCCAGGACAACGCCGGCCGCGAAATGCTGAACCGCGCTGGTGGTTTTCCGGTCCGGAGGACGCACAACGGAAACAATGGATCCGATGATGGCCGCCGCTATCGGGAAGGCCACCAGGACCGCTGCTTGAGCGATCACTTCTGAAGTTCCTGCCATCAGTTCCCTTTCCGAGTGTTAGCGGCAACTCTAAACTGACCAGAGACGGAACATTCTATTGACCGTTCCCGCCAATGGTTTTGACCAGTGGCGGCAGGTACTTTTGACCAGCAGTTCGCCGCCTGCCATACGCGGTGTACCGGGCCTGCCAAATTCAATTTGAGATCGAGGCTAAGCTGGAGACATGCCCCCCCTTGTTTCGCGCCGTGTATTCCTGCTGGGAACCGGAGTTGGCGCAAGCCTGATGCTGACCGGCTGCACCGTCGGCACGGCGAAGGTCTTATCCACAGTCGGGACTTTGGACTTCGCGAATCCATTGGGCATTCCGCCGTTGGCCCCGTCCACCATTGCTTCCGATGGGGCGCGGTTGTTCCAACTGACGGCCGAAGCAGGAAACAGCCATTTCCGCCCTGCTGCACCCACCCCTACCTGGGGCTACAATGGAGCCTTTTTAGGTCCTACCCTTAGAGCCCGGCGGGGTGAGAAGGTGCGCGTGGCTGTCCACAACGCCCTGCCGGACCCGACGACTGTTCATTGGCATGGCATGCAGGTACCAGCTGTCCACGACGGAGGCCCCCACCAGGTCATTGCCCCGGGCGCGCAATGGATACCTGAATGGACAATAGACCAACCCGCGGCGACCCTTTGGTACCACCCCCATGTCCATGGAAAGTCAGAAGAACAAATGACCCGGGGGCTGACAGGCATGTTCATTGTCGACGGGGACGGGCCGAACCAGGGCCTGCCCACAGAGTACGGCGTGGATGACATCCCCCTGATCGTCCAGGACCGCGCATTCACAGACGACGGCTCCTTCCGGGTGACTTCGGATACACCCACGGGCTTGCTGGGCGACACCATACTCATCAACGGCTCGATCAATCCGTACCTGCTCGTCCGCACCGAAGCTGTGCGCCTCCGGATCCTCAATGCTGCCACGGCGCGCGTCTTCAACTTCGGGTTCAGCGACAACAGGACGTTCTCGGTGGTGGGCACCGATGGCGGCCTGCTGCCGGCCCCCGTTCCCGTCGAAAGGTTGATGCTCTCCCCGGGAGAACGTGCTGAAATCGTGGTGCGGTTTAAGGCCGGGGAGCGGCCAGTCCTGCAATCACTTCCCCAGGAGCTGGGCATGAGTGGAGAATTGAACATCCGGGCTGGTGGTAATGACAGCCTGGATCTGCTGCAGTTCCGGACCGCCGCGAAACTGGCCGCCGTTCTCAGCCTGCCTGCGAGCCTGGCCACACCAGCCTCTCTTGACTTGGAAGAAGCTGCCCGCACACGCAGCTTCATTCTCAAAGACATGTACATCAACGGAAAGCTCATGGACATGTCACGCATCGACCTGACCGTCCGCGCAGGCGCCGTGGAAACCTGGAACGTCAGCAACACGGACCACCTGGCACACAACTTCCATCTCCACGGGGCACAGTTCCGGATTCTTGACATCGACGGCGTCGATCCACCACCCGAATTCGCCGGATGGAAGGACACCGTTTTCCTCCCGGTGCGAGCCACCGCCCGCATTGAGATTAAGTTCAGCCAATACGCCGATCCGGCAACACCTTACATGTACCACTGCCATTTCATCCGGCACGCCGACATGGGGATGATGGGTCAATTCACCACCGTCTAGACGGCCCTTCTATGGTTTAAGTCAAGAGGGTTTGGAGCTTCCTGAACGATTGCCGGCGGTGAATCTCTTGAGGCAGCGGCGGATTTCCTTGTTGTTCTTTCCTTCGGCGGTGCGTCGCTCGACGTATTTCTTGGTGGCTGCGTCAACCATCATTCGTGACCGGGCAACTGTGCAGTACCCTGTTCAGTTGTCGGTCGCCGTGGCGATTGAGCCGGTGTCTGGTCTTGTTGCCTGAGGAGGCCGGGATCGGGTTCACCCCGGCCAGTCCGGCGAAGGCCCCTTCTGATCTGACCCGCCCATGGTGCGAGTACGAGACGAGGACTTGCGCTGACGTTACCGGGCCAAGTCCGGGCAGGACCATGAACCCGGCAGCCATGAAGCTGACGATTTCTTCCACCTGCTCCTTGTCGCGCTCCAGCTGGAATTGATTGATGGTGGTAGCCAGCCGTTTGGCTTCGGCACGTCCGACCCGAGTCTGCAGGACGTCGCTTCGGTGCGTCCTGAAGCGACTGACTTCTGGGATTTGCTCGACAGCGAGGGCCTTGCGAGCATCGACTCCCAGCTCCATGGTCCGCAGCAGCGCGGAAAGGATCAGGCGGTCCGCAGTGCCTTGGTGCTCCATGGTATCCCGGGCGTTAAGCAGGAACCGGAGGGCCTCCCGGTCGCCTTCTGCAAGGGGGTCCAGTAGGGCCGAGATGTGTTCCGCGAGTACCTGGCCAGCAGCAGCTAGCGCGTCAAATGTCATCGGATTTTCCGCGGCCTGCATGCTTCAACCAGCACCAACGAGTGCCAGCAGATCGAGGTCTCACACCCCCATTCGAACAACAAGCGCCTCGTGTCGCACGCTATTTTTCAGCATACGTTTATTGAGCTTGATGTTCACGCGATTGCCGTGGTTGGTTGCACGTTAAATCCCGACACCGGGCAGCTGGTGAGGATGGCTTTGAATGCGGATCCGGCGGTGGTGCTGAACTGGATCCGCCGCTTCGAATGACCAGTGAAAGGGGATCGTTGAAACGGTTGGGTTTGTTAGTGGTGGTTGGTGGGTGTGCTGGGGTGGGGTTGTGCTTCGCGGCGGCGCCAGTCTTGCGGTATTGCTGCTTCGAGGGCGTCATCGACGGTGACCACGCCCAGGATCCGGCCTTCTGGGTCAAGGACGGGCAGGAGAAGTAGGTTGAAGTCGGCCATTCTGTTGGTGACGTCCACGACGTCGTCGCCAGGAGTGGCGAATACCGGGTCCGGGTCACAGGCGTGCAGCAGCAGTGTGTCCTGCGGCAGTTGGAGTGCCTGGACAAGTCCGAGGGAGCCGACGAGCCGGCCGCCGGTGTCGATGCTGAAGAGTACGTTGAGTGCTTCGGGTTGGCTGGTGGTTGATCGGCTCAGGGCGGTTAGGGCCAGTGCGATGGTGGTATCGGGTGGGAATTGGATGAAGTCCAGGCCCATGAGGCCTCCGGCGGTGGCGTCGTGGAATCCCAGGAGTTTGGTGACTCGTGCGCGTTGGGGCTGGGGTAGTAGGCCCAGGACGTCGGTGCGCCTGTCCTGGGGAAGGTCCATGAGGGCATCGGCCGCGTCGTCGGGACGCATCCGGCCCAGTATGGCCGCTGTTTCCCGGTTGGTACGGGCGGCCAGGATTTCGGATTGGCTGTCGTCGTCGAGTTCTTCAAAAACGTCCGCTTCCAATTCCGGGTTCCCATGGACGTGGTTAAGGAGCTCGTTTTGCTCGTCCGTTGTTGCTTCCTCGATGAGATCGGCAAACTGCGGCGCCTTGAGACGGTCTAGCCCGGTTCCACCGGCGCGGCTGGCTAGCGAATCGGTATGACCGATGAGTGGTTCAAAGTCTTCCCACCGCCGGACCGGGTGTGTTTCGTGGTCACGGTTGAAGTTGAGCCGGCGCGCCTTATGGGTGTCGACTCCCGTGGCGGTCCACCCCTGGGCGTTGTGTTCGAGTTGGACGTCGTAGGCACGCACCAGGGCCGCGTGGCCTATATCGATCATGCGGTGGCCCAGGACATCGGCACGGAGGAGTACTTCCCCGTCGCGGCGTTCGAAGGGGCGCAAATCCAGCCGGGCACTGGCAAGAGTGATCCGTTCCGATGTCATCGACAGCACTATCGAGATTGGTGCGTATACGGTGCCGGAGCCGATACGCAGGACCAACCCGGACAGCTGGGGGGCGTGGTCCGGGTTCAGGCAGACGATCAGGTCGGCCAGGGTACCGATTTGCAGGCCCTTGGCATCAATGACGGCGTTCTTGAGCAGGGCCGAGAGCTTTAGCGGTGGGGTGTTCATGGGTGGCTCCTTTCTGGAGCGGAACCGGCCGGTGGCATACCGGTATGAATTGAATTATCGCGTGGGGGTGTGCCGGTGGCTAGTGGCCCAGGGCGAGTTGAACGATGCGGACAATGACCATGATCATCGCGATCAGCAGGTAGCCGCGCAGGATGCTCATCCCGATCCGCCGGGTGGTGGACATCACCGGTTTTTGCAGCAAGGCGATCGGGGGCATTCGCCAGCCGAAGCGTTCGCTCCGGTCCCCCCTGCGAACAGGGACCGCGGGGGCGGTAACTGGATGCAGGCGCCGCCTGATGAGAATGCCGGCGCCGGCGAGGACGCCAGCCGTGCTGCCGGCGATCAGGATCGCCAGAATGGCACCGGAGGTGATATTGGGGAAGACGACGCTGGCGGTCAAGACCAGGGAGAGCATGACGAGCACAGCGATGACCAGGGCGGTGAAAATGTTCAGCCAGGTCCGGTTCACCCACGGGCCCAGCACGGCCTTGTCGTTGCAAAGCAGCAGTAGGAAAACGGAGGCCGAGGGCAAGAGAACCCCCGCCAATACCTGGACACCGACGGTGATTATTCCCAACGGGCTGCCGGGGATTAGCACGATGACCGCGGCCACCACGAGCAGCCCGGCGAAGACGGCGTAGAAGCCCTTGGCTTCGGAGACTTTCCGGTGTAGGGAGTGTTTGAGTCCGAGGACGTCGCCGAGTGCGTAAGACGTCGAGAGGCCTACGGCGGCGGCTCCGATGATCGAGGCATCAATGAGGGCGATGGCGAAGAGAATCCCGGCGATCTTCCCGACATAGCGCCCCAATCCTTGGGCGACGCCTAGGGCGTCGGTGAAGTTGCCAGACCCGGGCCGGCCGGCAAAGGTCGCGGCTGCGATGGAAATCATGGCCCCGGCACCTACGACGACGATCACAATGCCGATCCACAGGTCGGCCTTCTCGTAGTTCATGAATCGTGGGGTGATGCGCTTATCAATGATGTAGCTCTGTTGGAAGAACAGCTGCCACGGGGCCACGGTGGTGCCCACGATGCCGATAATCAACAGCATCACCGTGGAGAGCTCGGCCCCGGCCGGCAGTCCCGGAATAAAGAAGTCCCGGGCAATCTGGCCCACTGGCGGGTGCACCATCAGTACGACGGGCACTAATAGCAGCGATCCGAGGATCAGGATCATGCAGACCCGTTCGAAGCGCTGGAAAGACCCGGTGCTGGCGGCGCCAATGATCACCACGGCGGCGATGACCACGCCAAAGATTTGCGGGATGCCCAGATAGCTCAGACCCAGGCTGATGCCGATGAACTCGGTTACAATGGTTAGCGCGTTGAGCACAAACAGGTCGATCACGCTGAAGGCGCCCCAGAACTTGCCGAAGCGTTCCATGATCAGCCGGGCGTGGCCCACCCCGGTGACAGCGCCTAGGCGCAGCACCATCTCCTGGTTGACATACAGCACCGGGACCAGCAGCAGCAACGTCCACAGCAACGATGTTCCGTAGTTTTGCCCAGCCTGGGTATAGGTGCCGAACGCTCCGGCGTCGTTGTCTCCGACCATGACAATCAGGCCCGGGCCAACAATGGCGATCAGGGTCTTCAGCCGTGCCTTGGTAGTGGTCCGGGGCGCATCGTCGTGCAGGCCAATGGTGCCAAAAGCGCCTTTGATGTCACCCAGATGGGCTGAATCGAGGACGGCCGAGCGGGGAGGTTCAATATTTGGTGGGGTGTTCATAGTCATGAGGACCTTCGTTCTTCCCCGGGCAGGGGGCGGCGAGGGGGAATGTGCTGATGGGCTCGGCAGTTCACGGACGCGAGCGGCCGAGGGCCAAGGGAGATGGTGCTTCCTGAGTGGGGAGTTTTTAGGCAGGATCAGGGGTTACTGCGGGGGCGAGGAGCCGGTTTATGGCCATCGGGCATGGGCTGGCTCCTGTCTTCCCGCTCAGTGCAGGTGAGGAGTCCAACGATGAGCGTTGGCGATTGCCCCTCCTCGTAAGACCTTTGGCACTTCGCGTCGTGACCTGGCGCATGCGCCGGGAGCCAATCGGGGCCACCCCTTGAGCCGGGGAGGCCTGTCCTGACCCTTGGCGTCTCTCGACGTTTGGGGTCGCTGGCTTGTTTCCGCGAAGGAGCCTCAGCTAACGAGCGGCACCTAGCAACCCCAGTATAGGGGTGGGCTGCGCGGCCGGGAAGTCGCGGCGCTGGCCCTTGATCACATTGACTGGAAGCGTGGGCGTTTGGCAGTCCCCGAGCGAAAGACCGGCTACTCCACGGTCTTTCCCGTTTCTGTCGTGGTCGGCGAGGCACTCCTTGACTACCTGCAGCACGGGCACCCAACAACCAGTGACCGGCGCGTATTCCTGCGGGCCGTGGCTCCCTGCGAGCCGACCAGCGCCGCCGAGGTTTCCGCGGGTTTCACTCCTGCCATGTCGGCATCATTCCTTTGCCGTCGGCTGTTTGCGGCGCTGGTACCGGGAGGATGTGTGCCCGTCGACGCGACCCTTGAGCCTCTCGAGGGTTAGGGGCCACGTAGATCCGTCCCCGACCTGGTTTTGGGCTCCCGGTAGGCCAGGAGGCGGAGTGCGTTGGCGACGACGAGCAGGGTTGATCCTTCGTGGATCAGGACGGCGAGGCCGATTCCGATGGTCCCGGTGATGGTGGCCGGGATGAGGAGGGCGACGACGCCGAGGCTGGCCCAGAGGTTCTGGCGGATGATCCGGCTGGATTGGCGACTCAGGTTCACGGCAAAGGGGAGCCGTTCGAGGTCGTCGCCCATGAGGGCCACGTCGGCGGTTTCCATGGCGACGTCGGATCCGGCGGCTCCCATGGCGATCCCGACGGTGGCATTGGCCATGGCCGGTGCGTCGTTGACGCCGTCTCCGACCATGGCGACCTTGTGCTCCCTGGTGCGTAGGTCGATCACGGCCGCGACCTTGTCTTCGGGCAGCAGGTCCCCGCGGGCCTCATCGAGTCCGAGCTTCGCAGCTACCGCGTCCGCGACGGTCTGGTTGTCGCCGGATAGCATGATCATGTGGCGGATACCCGCGGCGCGCAATTGCTTGATGACCAGTGCGGCTGAGTCCCGTGGCGTGTCCATCAGGCCCAGGACGCCCAGGTACCGGGACCCCCGACGAACGACCATGGTGGTCCGGCCCGCGGCTTCGAGCCGGGCAGTGGAGTCGGTGATGTCCTTCGTCAGCGGTGTTCCGTCGATTTCAGTGAAGAGCCGCTGCTTGCCGATATGGATTTCCTCGCCGTTGATCAGGGCACTGACGCCGCGGCCGGTGATGCTGGTGACCGCACCGGCGGTGAGCGGGAGTGTTCCGTCCAGCCGGGCGCGGGCCGCCGTCACGATGGCGGAGGCCAGTGGGTGGTCGCTCTGGGACTCCACAGCGAGGGCGACGTTGAGCAGTTCGGATTCCTTGACGCCGTCGGCCGGTAGGACGTCGGTCAGTTCGGGCTTGCCTTCCGTCAGGGTGCCGGTTTTGTCGAAGGCGATCGCACGCAGCGTGCCGAGGTTCTCCAAAGCTCCGCCGCCTTTGATGAGCAGGCCGCCGCGTGCTGCCCGCGCCAGCCCGGACAGGACGGCGCTCGGTGTGGAGATCGCCAGCGCGCACGGGCTAGCGGCAACCAGGACGGCCAGGGCCCGGTAGAGCGTGGCGGAGAAGGGTTCGTCGATGACGAGTCCGGCGAAGAGCAGTACAACGACGAGAATCAGCACCGCTGGGACGAACACGCGCTGGAAGCGGTCCGTGAAGCGCTGCGTGGGCGAAATCTGGGCTTGGGCTTCGCTGACCATCCGCACCACGCGGGCGAGCGTGGAATCCTTGGACAGCCGGGTCACTGTGATTTCCAGTACCCCGGGCCCGTTGACGGTGCCGGCGTAGATGCGGCTTTCGGCGGGGATGTCCACCTCGGTCCGGGAGGCCAGCGGCCCTATCGGGGCCTTGTCCACGGGGATGCTTTCCCCGGTCACGGCTGACTGGTCCACGCTGCTTTGGCCGACGGTGACGTAACCGTCGGCGGGGATGCGGGTGTTGGGTTTGATGATGACGGTGTCGCCGAGCCGCAGTTCTGCAACCGGGATCTCCTGCTCGGTGCCGTCGCGTTTGACGATCGCACTTTCAGGGGCGAGTTCGGCCAGTGCCTGGATGGCGCGCCGGGCCCGTCCCATGGCGTAGCTTTCCAGGGCGTGGCCGATGCTGAACAGTGCCAGCAGCAGGGCGCCCTCGGCGAGGTCCCCGAGTACCGCGGCGCCGGCGGCCGCGACCAGCATCAGGAAGTCGATTTCGAACCGCTTGGCCATCACCGTCTGGATGGCTTCCTTGAGCGTGTAGTAGCCGCCGAAGAAATACGCGGCGATATACAGTGCCGTCGAGACAGCGTCCGGCACCGCGGGGCTGAGCCCGAGCAGGAAACCCGTGGCGAGGGTCAGCGCGCACAGGATCGCGAAGATCAGCTCGCTTCGCTCACCGAAGATCCCACCGTGCTTGTGATCGTGCGCTTCGGCCTTGGGTGCGCCGGCACCCGTTGTGGGTGCTTCGGCGGGACCGGGACGTCCTGCGCGCGGCGGGGTGCCGAAGCGTTCGAGAAGGTCCGTGATCGACTTCTCCGAGGTCCGGTCCGCGAGGTATTCGACGGCGACGGAACCGGTGGCGGACACGTGGGCCTCCGCCACACCTTCCAGGCTGCGCAGCCGCTGTTCGAGCAGGGCCGCCCGGGCGGGCCTGGAAATGCCGGCCACGTCAATGCTGAGGTGGCCGAAGTCGCTGTCCACCCGTGCACCCAGGGACAGTGCCAATTCACGGATCCGCTGCAGGCTGATGATGTCAGGTTCGAAATGCACGCACAGCTGCGCCGCGCCGGTGACGCTTGCGCGTTTGACGTGGGCGCTCATGACGCCCTCCCGGGCCTGAAGGCCATCGGTCAGCGTGTGGACGCAGGCGTCCTGTTCATCCAATGCTTCGGGCAGCACGGTCTTCAGGTCAAGTTGGGTGTCGGTTGCCATGAATGCTCATTCCCAGTGTCAGGGCCGGTCGGGTTAAGGAGGGGGGTAGAGCGTCGGGGGTCAGCCGAACAGGTCCCCGAGGAATCCGCCGCGCTTGCGGCCGTCGTGCCGGTCGCCATGTCCGGAGCCGTGGCCTCCGCGGTGGCTGTCCCTCTGGTCCGGGTACTGGGGTTGGGCGTATCCGGGGAGGGGATTCCCGGCTGCGTTGAAGGAGCTTTCGGCGTCCATTAGGGACTCGAGCTCGCCGCGGTCCAGGAAGATTCCGCGGCACCCGGTGCATTGGTCGATGATGATGCCGTTGCGTTCGTAGGGACGCATTTCTGCTCCGCACTTGGGGCAGGTGAGTGTGGCGGGTGAGGGGTTCACGATGGCTCCTGATGGGTGGTTTTGGTGGACGGTTCAGTGGGGGTAGCGGTTGAGGTGACAACCGGGGTGTGGCTCGCATGGGTGATCGCAATGTCCAGCAGCATCCGGACGTGGCTGTCGGCGAGCCGGTAAAACACGACGCGGCCCGCGCGGCGGGTTTCCACGACGCGGTGTGTGCGCATGAGCCGAAGGGCTTGGCTTACCGAGGATTCACTCTGGCTACTGACCGAGGCAAGGTCATGTACGCAGACCTCGCCGGCTTCGAGCAGGGTGGCGAGGATCCGGACCCGGCCGGGATCGCCCATCAGCCGAAACACGGCGGCGACCCGCTCGACATCCCCTGCCGACGGCAGCGCCCCTTGGAGGACTTCAACTCGCGCCAGGCCGCCATCGACATCATGCATGGGACGGTCATTCAGGTTCGGAACGGTCTGCAGTCTCACTTTCATATGAACACTTTATCATATGAACAGATATACACCAGGATATCTCCGGGCCACGCGTGCAGACGCACCTCGGCCGCCGGTGAGAGGGACTGCCTAAGGCAGCGCGTGGTCCCCGTCAGGGGCCATGCAACGCTTCTATCCACCCTCCGGCGGAGAACCGGTACAGCCGGCACAAGACGTGCCCTATCGCGATCATGCGAAATCGCCGACGCCTTGGCTTCACGCAGCGGGCTTACCGTTCCCTGGCGCTGGCCGAACCTGTTGATTGTCACCAAGGCAACCTTTATGCAAGTATGTGCATATGAATGCAAACAAGAAAGAATGTTCCCTGGACGTCGACGGCCAATACGTTGAACTGGCGGTCGAGGTGTTCGCCATGCTGGCCGATGCCACTCGGGTACGGATCATCCTGGCCCTGCGCGAGGGTGAAATGGCGGTGGGTGCACTCGCGGAGACGGTGGGGAAATCACCGGCCGCGGTCTCGCAGCATCTGGCCAAAATGCGCCTGGCAAGGATCGTTTCCACGCGTCAAGATGGCACGAAGGTCATGTACCGGTTGGAGAACGAACACGCCCGCCAGCTGGTCGCTGACGCGATTTACCAGGCCGAGCACGCGCTCGGTGGGATGCCCGCGCACCACCGCGCAGAGCAGAAAACAGCATGAGCCTCAACGGACAGGCGGGCCACCGTCACCACGACGACGGCCACGACCACCCACATAGCCATGCGCATGACGACGGACACTCCCCCTCCCACGACCATGACCATGATGGACATTCCCACAAGCATCACACGGGGTTCAAGGGGTGGCTGTTCGAGCTGTTCGTCCCGCACACACATGACGCGGCTGATTCGATCGATGACGCCCTGGAGTCCAGCGTCCAGGGCGTCCGCGCCCTGAAGATCAGCCTCTTCCTTCTGCTGGGCACCACCGTCCTGCAGTTCCTGGTGGTCCTCATCAGTGGTTCCGTGGCCCTGCTGGCGGACACCATCCACAACTTCTCCGATGCCCTGACTGCCGTGCCGTTGTGGATTGCCTTCATCCTGGGCCGCCGGGCCGCCACCCGGCGCTACACCTACGGCTACGGACGGGCTGAAGACCTGGCAGGGCTATTCATTGTCGCTGTTGTCGCGTTGTCCGCCGTGGTCGCGGCCTGGCAGTCCATCGACCGGCTGTTCAACCCCCAGCCACTGCACAACCTGTGGTGGGTGCTGGCTGCCGGTGTGATCGGCTTTGCCGGCAACGAGGCTGTGGCCATCTACCGCATCCGGGTGGGCCGGCAGATCGGCTCCGCCGCACTGGTGGCAGACGGCGTCCACGCCCGCATCGACGGCTTCACCTCCCTCGCCGTCGTCCTGGGCGCGGGCGGGGTCATGCTTGGCTTCCCCTTGGCCGACCCGATCGTTGGCCTGCTCATCTCCGCCGCGATCATCGTCCTGCTCTGGGGCACGGTCAAAAGTATTGGCCGCCGACTCATGGACGGGATCGAGCCCGAACTCGTCACCCGCGCACAATCAGCCCTTGAAGGAACTCCCGGCATCCTGGCCGTGGAACGGCTACAACTGCGCTGGGTCGGCCACCGACTCCAGGGAGCGGCCACCGTCGTCGTCGCCGACGCCGCCCTGTCCGCAGTCCAGGAAACCCTCCACGCCGCTGAACACCGACTGGAACATGCCCTTCCCAAACTCGACGACATGGCAATCACGCCAATCACCGACCCGCCGGGGAAGACCGAGGCCGGTCGTGAGACTTCCACGCACGTCCATCACTGAGGCACGGACTGGTGTGGAAAGCCCGGAGGCGTTGGGCCGCGGACTGAAGGCGTCCATCCCCGGACACGGCACCTTCATCGTGACCGGCGACGCTCTTGCCATGATTGGCGTGTTCGGCGGCTTGTTGCATTGCTACCAGGGCCAGGGTGGTTGCCGCAGGCAGGGCCTCTATTTTTCCCGGACGGAACCGAAGAAGCCGATCCGGTGCCAGCTGAGCGCCCCGGCGACGTCCGGGAAGGATGAAGGGATCGTGATCAGCGTCAGCCATGAACTGGCTGCCAAACTCGACGGCGCCGTCCTGGATTTCGGCACGTTCAACAAGATGCAACGGTTCGTTTGGCTGACAATGCCCGCCGTGAAAGGACCGGCGTGCACGTGCCTGCGCTCCATCGGCCCGTCGGCAGGAAAACGCTCACCTTGCCTTGACGAGCAAGGAATCGGCCTCTGCGACCTCTAAACGACGCCACCGCAACAATTGCTGAGAAGCTCATCGAATGCACCAGCGATCCGGACCGTGGATAACCTACGCGAGGAACACCAACCAGATTCCGGCACCCACGGCACCCGCTGCGAGGACCAGGAAACCGAGTGTGACAGCCGTCCCGCTGACAGTCAGGGCCACCCCCGGCGTGCCCCGGCTCCCGTGCTGGGGGCTGAATCCGGGTGTTCGGAAGGCGGGTCGGATGAGCCTGAGGTAGTAGAGAAGGCTCAGGACGGTGTTGGCGGCGGCGACCACGACCAGCCAGGGCATTCCGCCGTCCCAGGCGACGGTGAAGACGGCGACTTTGCCGATAAACACCGCCGTCGGAGGGGTGCCCACCAGGCTGAGTGCTCCGACGATCAATGTTCCGGTGAGCCAGGGGTGGGTCCGGGCCATGCCCGCCCAGTCGTCAAGCTCTTCCCGGTGGGGGAAGCAGGCAACGACGGCGAACAAGGTAAGGTTCGTGAGCGCGTAGAGGCCGATGTAGGCCAGCAAGGCCAACCATGCGCCGTCGCTGGCGGTGATGACGGCGAGGGGCATCAGCAGGTAGCCGACCTGGCTGACCGTGGACCAGCCGAGTAGGCGTCGGACGTTGTTCTGTGCCAGGGCGGCGAGGTTGCCGACGGTCATGCTGATCACGGCAAGCATGGCGATGAGCAAGGGCACGTCCACTGTGTCGGGCATGATTTCGACTAGGCGGCCCAGGGCGACGAGGGCGCCGATTTTCGGCACCGTGGTCAGGAACGCAGCGACGGCTACTCCGGAGGCTTGGCTGGCGTCCGGGATCCAAAAGTGGCCCGGAACCGCGCCGGCTTTGAACGTCAGTCCGATCAGCAGTGCAACGGCACCACCGGCGAGGGCGGCGACGGGCGCATTGCCCAGCGATTTACTCATGTTCAGGTAGTTGCTGGTCGCGGCGAGTCCTGTGAGGAGGGTGACTCCGGCCATGAGGAGGACGCCGAACAGGGCTCCGATCAGGTAGGTCTTCAGCGTTGCTTCCGCGGCTGGTCCGCTGCGGGACAATCCGATCAGTGCATAGAGGGGGATGCTGGCCAGCAGGTATCCGGCGACCAGGACGAGCAGGTCGGTGGTGCCGCCGATGATGACGGTTCCCAGCGTTGCCAACAGCAGGAGCGCATAGGTTTCACTCTCTCGGGCGGAGCCGGTGAATTCATGCCGGCCGATTAGGATCACGACGAGGGTGGCCAGGGGTGCCGCCATTCTTACGACGGTGGTCGATGCGTCGATGGTGTAGCTGCCGTCGAAGATTGTTTCCGGGGCCCGTGCCAGTGCGGCCAGGCCGGCTGTCGCGCTGGCCGCAAGGGCGGCGAGAGTGAGCCACCGGGTGATGACCTGCCGGGTGCGGGGCAGGAAGCTGCCGCCCAAAAGAACGAGTACCGCGGCTGTGAGGAGAACAATTTCGGGCAATAGGGCCAAGTAGTCCATGTTCATTGACATCGAGGTCACGGGGTCAGGCTCCCCACGAGAACCTTGGCGGCCGGTTCAATCATTGCCAGCAGCGGCCCCGGGACGATGCCGATGAGAACGCTAAGCACGGTCAGCACCGCCAGTGCCGTGGTTTCCCGGGGGTGGAGGTCAGCGAAACCGGCCGACAGCTGCTTCGTTTCTCCGGTGAACACGCGCTGGAACGCGCGCAGGAACAGGACCGCTGTGATCAGGATGCCCGGCAGGGCGATGAGTGTCCAGGGGACGGTGCCGATGCTGCCGGTAAAGATTTGAAACTCAGCGATGAAGCCGCTAAACCCCGGAAGTCCGAGAGAGGCGAATGCGGCGATGGCGAAGAAACCGGCGAACGCTGGTGCGGGCCGGGCGAGGCCGCCGTACTGGCGAAGGTCGTAGCTGCCGGTGCGGTCGTAGAACACGCCGGCGAGCAGGAACAGGGCGCCGGTGATGAGGCCGTGAGAGACCATTTGGGTAGCCGCCCCGGCGATGGCCAGCTGTTGCGCTTCGGCGGTGGTGCGTCCCAGAACACCGGCGGCGCCGACCGCGAGGACGACGTAGCCCATGTGGTTGATGGAGGTGAACGCGATCATGCGTTTAATGTCCGCTTGTACCAGTGCGACGAGGGCGCCGTAAAGGACCGAGACTATCCCGATGGCGATGATCACCCAGGCCCAGCTCCGCCAGGCATCCGGAAGCATGGGCATCGCAATCCGGACGAAACCGTAGGTGCCCATCTTCAGCAGCAGACTGGCCAGGACAACCGATCCGATGGTCGGGGCATCGGTGTGGGCAGGCGGCAGCCAGGAATGGAACGGGAACGTCGGGGTTTTGACAGCCAGGCCGATCACGATCGCGGCCAGCACGAATCCTGCGGCGGCCGGGGTGCCGGTGAAGGCGCCATGTCGGGATAATTCGACCATGTCGAAGGTGTGCGGGGTGGCCCCGAGGTAGAGGCCGATGAACCCGAGCAACAGGGCGAGGGAGCCAAGGAAGGTGTAGATGAAGAACACCAGTGCAGAGTGCCGCTGGTTGCCGTGCCCCCAGCCGGCGATGACGAAGTACATGCCAACGATGGAGAGGTCGAAGAAAAGAAAGAACAAGATCAGGTCCTGTGCGGCGAACAGTCCCAGGCAGGTGGTCTGCAAAAACAGGAATAGGGCGGCCTGCGGCCGTGGGCGGTCGGTCTCGCGCAGGGACCAGATGGCGCAGACGACGAAGATGACGCCGGCCAGCAGCAGCAAAGGCAGAGACAGACCATCGACGCCGAGGTGATAGCTGCTGCCCAGCTGCGGCATCCAGTTAACGCGTTCCTCCGCCCGCAGCCCGCCCGCCCCCGTACTGGCCGTGAAGGTCAGCACGATCAGCAAGGCGAGGTCGGCCAGGGTGGTGGCCAGCCACACCAGCCGGGCCGCCCTGGCCGGCAACCCGCGCATGACGGCCAGAGCCGCCCCGACGAGGAGAGGAAGGAAAATGACGATACTGAGCACGGGCTACCTCACGACGATCAGAAGGGCAAAAGCAGCAACGGTGACAATGGCGGCCGCGGCGTAGTAATCGGCGATGGCGCCTGTTTGGGCTCGGCGGGCCAGCAGCCCTAGCGCGGCGGTGCCGGCCGTGATGGCGCCAAGGGTGCGACCGACGGCGTGATCCAGCACATCCATTCCGGCGGCGACCCGATCCAGAAGGCGGCCGGAGTCCAGGATCGCGGCGTTGAGTTGATCGTCCAAGCGTGCCAGCACCTCCGCGCTGCGGAACATGGGGCGGACGACGACCGCCTGCGCGGCCCGTTCAAGCCCGAACCAGTCGGCTGCCGCTGTGAAGTGCGGGGTGCCGCGGCGAAACACCAAGGTGATCACCATGATGGCGATCACCGCGGAGGCCACCAGTTCCCAAACAGTACTTTCGGGTTCCGTCTGCGCTTGGATCATCGTTCGGAACGGTTCGGACACCCCCGGGACCGCCAAGACACCCACCAGCACGGCCGCGACGGCCAGAACGATCAAGGGAACGGTCACCGCCGGCGGGACCTGCCGGGTGCCATGCCGTTCCGTATCCCACCGTCCTTGTTTAATGTCGGCCTGTTCCTGCAGGCCCGGTTTGGCCCAGACGACGGCGATCATCTTGGCTGAATACGCGGCGGCCAACCCGGCACCCATGAGGCCGGCGGCATACAGGGCGGGACTCGCGTGCAGGGCCGCGGCGAGGATGGCGTCCTTCGCCAACCACAGCGACAACGGCGGCAGTCCGGCCAAGGACACGGCACCGAGCAGGAATGTGGCCCCAACCAGAGGCCAGCGCCGGCCGATGCCGCGCAGTGCAGGGAGCTGCTTGGACCCCACGGCGGTGAGCCAGACACCGGCCACCAGGAAGAGCAGCGCCTTGGTGGCGGCGTGGGCGACGAGTTGAGCGGTGCCCCCGGCGGTGGCTCCGATCCCGGCGGCCAGGACGACGAAGCCAAGTTGGGCCGCCGTCGAGGCGGCGAGCAGCTGTTTGAGATCTGTCTGGGTGATTGCGACGATGCCGAGCACGATCGCGGTGGCGGCGCCGATCCAGGCGGCCGTGGGGCCGGCCCAGCCGGAGGCCAGCAGGACTGGTTCGAGCCGGAGCAGGAGGTAGCCGCCCATCGCGACCATCGCTGCGGAGTGCAACAGGGCACTGACCGGGCTCGGTCCTTCCATGGCCCGGGAGAGCCAGAAGCTAAACGGCAGCTGCGCCGCCTTCCCCAATCCTGCAAGGAGCACACCGGCGGCGATCACGTGCAGCCACGGGCCGTCCGCGTCGGCAAGGTCGGCCAGGCGCCAGCCGTGCCCGGCGATAACCGCGGCCCCCGCAGCGGCGTAGAGGCCCAGGTCGGCTGTACGGGTCACGGCGAACGCCACCAGGCCGGCCGGCATCGTGCGGGCCTCCTGCCAGCGGAATCCGATCAGGGCATAAGAGGTAGCACCCATGATTTCCCACGAGGCGAGCAGCGCGGGCAGTGATGTTGCGGTGACGGTGAGCGTCACGGCTGCGGTGAACAGCAGCATGAGTCCGTGAAATCTGGCCGCCGGTCGGAGGCCCTCGGCGGACGCAAACACCAGGACGAGCAGGACCACCGCGGCGACGGTTGGCAGCAGGACTGCGGTGAGCCCGTCGACGGCAAGTCCGGCACCATCCGGTGAGATGAACGGCAGGCTCACCGCCGGAGCTGCCACTGCGGCGGTGACGGCGGCCACAAGTGTGAGGGCTGCGGCGGTGATGGATAGTGCACGGGCCGCGTGTTCGATGTAATGGCCCGCCAGCAAGAGGACGACACCGGCTAGGGCGGGCAGCCCGATGACGGCCAGGAGCGCCGCGGTCATCCGTGCAGCTCCGTGGCAGCGTCGGTCATGTCGGAGTTCCTGGAGCGGTGGACCACGGTGGCGGCGGCGAAACCCATCGCCATCTCCACCGTCATGGCCGCCAGGATCACCAACAGCAGTGTCTGACCGTCAGGGGTCGGGGCCAGATAAAACCAGAGTCCACCACCGGCCAGGAACACGCCGTTGATCATCAGCTCGATACCCATCATCACCATCACCACGACCTGCTGGGACAGTGCCCCATAGAGGCCGACAGCGAACAGGGCGGCCGCAATCAGCAACACCAATTGCAGCGTCATCGTCCCAACCCTCCCCGGATCGGATCCTCGGGGGCGGTCCCCTTGTCGGCGCCGCCCCGTGTCAGGCTGTCACCGAGACGGTCGTAGCGGCCCCGGGGGTTGGCCAGCACCAGTGCGGCAACGATAGTGGCGAATAGCGCGGGGCTGATCGTCAGCATCACGAGCATCTTCGATCCCATCAGAGCCTGCCCCAACGACGCCGTCACATCCCCGGGAGGCACACCTATCCGTGCCGGCCACGGAATGAACAGGGCCCCGCCCGCCAGGATGACGAACACGGCCACGGCGATGATCGCCGACCGGTGTTTGTGGTGGGTCATGTCCATCGGCATCAGCGCCGGGTTCATCCCCATGTACATCACCATGAACACGGCCATGATCGCCATTTCCATCACCATCATCAAGATGGTGATCACCCCGATGTAGTCCAGGTGCAGCTGCACGATGATCGCGCCGACGGCGATGAAGGAGACGGCCAGGGCATAGGAGGCGCGGGCCATCGAGTTGACAATGAACACGGCCGCGCCGCTGGCAACGGCCACGACCGAGAAGAACCAAAAAAGGATGGCAGGGATCACAGTGCCCCTCCGTTCACGACGACGATGACGGCAGCGACGGCCACCTGGATGAGGACCAGCGGCATGACCAGCACCAGGGCGATCTCGGCGAGGCGCTCGGGGCGCAGGGTCGGGAACAGCCTGCGTGCGGTGATGAACACGGCAACGAGGGCAAGGGACTTCACAATCACCCAGACGCTACCGGGAAGCCAGGGGCCGGAGCCTCCTCCGAAGAACAGCGGGACCGCAAAGGCCGCCCCCGCGACCAGGACCATATAACGCCCGGCGAGGACCAGGAGCCTGTCGACGCCGCTGAGTTCGGCGATCACGCCCCCGGCGGCGTCCCGTCCCGTAGCGGTCTGGAAGGGGCCCCAGGAGGAGAACGCGACGACCGACGCCGCGTAGACCAGGAATGCGGCGGGCATCCAGACCACGAACCAGAGACCGTCCTGGGCGTCCTGGATGTCGAGCAGGCGGAGACTTCCGGCACCGACCGCCGGTGCTGTCAGGGCAAACATGAGAGGCAGCTCGTAAGAGAGCGCCTGGGCCAGGAAGCGGTAGCCGCCCACCAGGGACCAGCCGCTGTTGGCGCCCCAGCCCAGCAGCCACCACAGCGCCCAGAGCAGCACGTCCATGGCGTTGAACCAGACCAGCCCGGTAGGGAGGTCGGCGAACGTGAAATTACCGAATGGGATCACCAGAACCTTCAGCACCGCGGCCACGGCCAGCCCGGCACCGCCGATCCGCCACAACAGACTGTCGGCACCGGGTAGTGTCCGGCGCTGTTGGCGCAGCAAACGCGCGGTCTCCCGTACAGGTGCGACCATGCCCGCCGTGGCGGACAAGCCACGGGCACGGCTGTCCAGAACAGCGTTCCCGGCCGCGGCCAGCAGAGCCGCCACGGCCAAGCCAAATGGCAGGATCAGCGCCCAAAGGGCACCGGTGACCGTACTATCCATGACTTACCCCCATCAGCGTTCTGATCCGGGAGGACTCGATGCAAGCGATAACCAACCGGGCGGTGGAGAGTTCCTGCCCGATCAACGCACCCCGAACGTCGTCAAGGGTCGCCGGCCAGTCGGACTCATCCGCCGGGAGTGGTTCGCCGGCCAGCAGCGCAGCAGCGGTGCTCAGCCAGTCGTGCAGCCTCGCCCGTGCATCGATCCCGGCGGCCTTGGGGATGCCTGCAAGGGACCATCGCAGGGTCCGTGAACGGGCAACCTGCCTTAACGTTCGGTGTAATCTTGCGGCAATTCGCCCGGAGGCGGTTTCTGTGAGGAGCTCATCGCGGACCCGTAAAACTTTTGCCGCGACAGGTTCCCACCCGGCGACGGAGAGCAGGTTCCCGGCGGCATCACAGAGTTCCGCAGCTCTGACCATGGCCCCAGCCAGCGGCCCGGACGGGGCTTCTGCTGCTTCGCGGCCGGGCAGGAGTTCGACGAGGGCTTCGCCGATGATGTCACCGTGAAGCGTGCAGTGCACCACCAGACCGGCGGGCCAGTGGGGCAGGATCGGGCCGAGGGTGAGATGGGTGACGTCCATCTCAAGGCCGTCGCGGTCGCTCTCGTCACCGCTGGCAAGCGGGATGCCGGCCGGACCGGACATGTCCATGTGGCTCATGTCCATCTCACCCATATCCAGCCCGGGCATTTCCATATCTCCCCTATCCATGTCGGCGCCTGTATCAGCGTCGGTGGCAGGGGCGCCGTGCCCGTTGTGCCGCATCTCTGCGTGGTCTTGACCGTTGTCGTGGCCATGGTGCATCGCGGCGTGTCCAGGCTCTTGGGTGCTGTGGTGGCCAGGGTCTGTGTCTTCGTCGGAGTGCGTGCCTATGTCCTGTTCGATGCGCTGGGGGCGTTGCCGGGCATCGGCGAGTTGCCTCTGCTGGTCGGTCAGAACGGTGGGGATCGAATCAAGAGTGGCGGCCATCGCGTCGAGGGCGACGATGACGGTGCGGTGGCGGGGGGTGGGGATCTGGTTCCAGAGCCCGTCGGCGATCTCATCGAACGTGCCTGTGGCTTCGCCGCACACAAGCAGGACATCGGCGTCGGCAGGAGCTTCGGCGAGCACCCAGCCCCGGGCGGTGATCGCAGCCTCCGCGTGCATGCGCAACAGTGAATAGCCCGGGATCTCCAAAATGAGGACATGGACACGGCCGGTGGACAGGCGAGCGAATACCCTGTTTAGACCCACCGGAAAGCTCCTTCCCGCCAGGCCCAGATGATGCCAGCAACGAGCACGCCGAGGAAGACGAACATTTCTATGACCACCTCGGTGCCCATCTGGGCAACCACGACGGCCCACGGGTACATGAACAGCATCTCGACGTCGAAGGCGAGGAACACCAGTGTCATCGGATACCAGCGGGCATGGAAACGAGACAACGCGTGCTCTTGAGGCTTCCAGCCCGACTGGAACGGAAGCACTTCGACGGTATCGCTGGAGACGGAGACTGCACGTCCGAGCAGATACAGGCCGCCGATCGCCGCAAGGGACACAGCAACGACGATGAACACGCTCACATACGGGGACATCCAACACCCCTCTCGCTAGGGTCCTCACCCGACAGCACTAGGGCCGAGGCTATGAACGATTCAGAGGATTTTCCGTGACGAGCGTGGTCTCTCATGGCTCGTCCTCTCTCGTACCAGGCATCGGCCCCGCCTCCGGCCCAATATACGCCACGGGGGTATCTGCGACAATGGAGTCGAATCACTAGTCCGGGCCGGTCCAACAGGGGCCTTGCTAGTGAGCATCGGGGTTGAGGGTATCCCGGTCCTCAATGCTGACGGCACACAAGGGTTGGAACGAGGTCGCCGCCGCACCTGAGGGAAGGTGACTTGGAGGGAAGGCGGCCACTTGAATTTGATACCCCTAAGGGGTATATTCGGATTGTTGTTAGTGAAGTAGTTTGTCTCGTCCCAGATCACTCCGGCCGCCACTGCCGTTCAACCCGCAACGCACCCTTGACCCCCTATACAAAGGAATCACCTCATCATGTGCGGAACCGAACTAAACGAAGCCACCCCTGCCGCCCCCGCCGCGACCCTCCCCTTGGCCGAAAGCCCTTGTGCCTGCTGCTCAACGGCGGAGGCGCCTGCTGCTCCGGTCGGCTTCGACAGCGCTGCCGCCACCACCAGCTACCAGCTGGAAGGTCTGACCTGCGGGCATTGCGTTCAGAGCGTTGAGACAGCAGCCTCAAGGGTTCTCGGAGTGAAATCCGCTACCGTTGAACTCGTCACCGGAGGCTCTTCGATCCTGAGGATTGCCGGTCCCGCTGCGCCCTCGGACATCCAAGCCGCAGTGGTTGAAGCCGGCTACGCTGTCGCGCCCGCCTAGCTAGCCCCTCCATCGACCAGCGACTGCCGGGAAAAGTGACCGAGGAGCGTCTGGGCGCGCCTAGGCTCACCCCCAGATGTTGGACGCTGACCGTGATCTGAGTGTTTAGCCAGTCTGGCCCCGTACAATACACAACGACCCGAAAACCGCCCCGGACAATATAGAGAGGATCCCATGCGTTCACGCCATATCGTGCCGACGGTGGGATCCTTGCTGCGCTGGGGCGGCTTGCTCGCCGTCGTGCTTGCCGTTGTCGGGGGAATCCTCGGCATGCATGTGATTGGCGGGGCGCAGGCGGCACCGATGACCGCGGCAAGCATGAGCGGTGCTGTTGAAGCACCAGTCGTCGCGACCCCACCAGTTACTGGTTCTGTCCACGCCATGCCGGCCGATGGCGTGGTTGCCGGACCGGGCGGACCGTCTCAGGTCGGTCCGCTGACGGTGTGCGGCTGCATGGCCATGCATGGGGCCTGTGTCCCCTCGTTGGGGGCCGCCGTCTTGAGTGTTCCCCTGCCCTCAGGTAGCACCCAGCTTTCCTCCCCCGCGGTGCTCACCGCCATGCCCGGGCACAAGTCCTCCGACCGGTTCCCCGATCCTCCCTCACTGAATCAACTCTCGATCAGCAGAACGTAAACCGATGCCCAGGCCCGCCCATCATGGGCAGGTCCTCATCGACGCGCCCTGCAACCAGGGCAGCGCTGCACACGCTTGAGATTCGTTTTAGTGAAGGACTGTTCCCTTTGAAGAAATTTCTGACCCTTTCCGCCACCGCTGCTGCCGCCATGATCGCCCTGGCCGGATGCTCCACCGATGGTGGCTCCATGCCCGGGATGAACCATGGAGGTTCAACCACCTCCACCGTGGAAGCGACCGTCACGACCGGGGAGCACAATGCCGCCGACACGACGTTCGCCCAAATGATGACGCCCCACCACGTCCAGGCGGTCCAGATGAGTGACATCATGCTCGCCAAGTCCGGCCTGGATCCCAAGATTATGGCTTTGGCCACGGACATCAAGGCCGCCCAGGGGCCCGAAATCAAGAAGATGAACACCTGGCTCACCGGCTGGTCCGAACCCACCGCCATGGCCGGCAATCACAGCATGAACGGCATGATGAGCGCCACAGACCTGGACAAACTCAAGGCCGCCCAGGGAACTGAGGCGAGCAAGCTGTTCCTGACCCAGATGATCGCCCACCATGAGGGTGCTGTCGAGATGGCCAAGTCCGAAGTGACCGACGGCAAAAACGCTGATGCTGTGGCCCTGGCTAAGAGCATCGTCGCCTCCCAGGAAACCGAAATTAAGAACATGAAGGACCTGCTCGCCGCCCTGTAGCTTCCAGGTACCAGCACTTCCGGTGGCGGTCCGACACCCTCCGGACCACCACCACAGCCTTCCCCCTTTCGTACTTTTGGAGTCCCCCGTGAAACCCCGTACCGCCTTTTTGCGTGCCCGTCTTCCCCTGGCCGCCACTCTTGTGCTCGCGCCCCTGGCCTTGGCAGGATGCTCGTCAGCTACACCGCCCCCGAGCCCCGCCCCCGCGGCCACCGTGAGTCATGTCCATGGCATCACCGTGGATCCGGTCACCACCAAGATCCTGCTGGCCACCCACGATGGCCTCTTCGACGCGAGCAAGAAGACCCCGGTGAAGGTCAGTGACACCATCGACCTGATGGGATTCACTCCCACCGGGGATCCGAATGTCTATTTTGCCTCCGGACACCCGGGACCAGGGACTTCCCTGCCGAACCCGGTCGGGCTCATCCGCTCCGCCGATGCCGGGAAGACGTGGCAGCAGGTCTCTAGGGGCGGGCAGTCGGACTTCCACGCCCTGACCGTCAGTGGGGGTGGACTGGTTGCCTTCGACGGGCAAATGCGCACCAGCACCGACGGCACCACGTGGCAGACATCCACGGCGACGTTCACCCCGGCCGTGCTGGCGGGCAGCCCCGCCTCCTCGGTGGTGCTGGCCACCACCCAGGAGGGGGTGCAGCGCTCCACCGATGGAGGCAAGAGCTGGCGCAGTGTCCCTGGCTCCCCGGTCATCCAATTCGCCGCCATAGCCGCCTCCGTGGAGAAGGCGCCAACGGAGGCGGTCGGGGTAACCCCGGATGGCACCGTCTACGTGTCCTCTGATGCGGGCCTGAGCTGGACCGCCACGGGGAAGATCAGCGGCCAGGTCGAAGCGGTCACCGCCAAGGAAGGCAGTGCTGGCAAGCCGTGGCTCTGGGCGTCCACCACCGATGGTGTCCAGGTCTCCACCGATGGCGGGGCAACTTTCCGCCCGGCGGCATCCTAGCCCCATGAGTATCGGAGAGTACTTCGCCACCACCGTCACCTCCGGGGCCCTGCTCGTGGCGATGCCCTTGGCACTGATCGCCGGCATCGTCTCCTTCCTCTCGCCCTGCATCCTGCCACTGGTACCTGGCTACCTGGGCTATGTTTCTGGGCTGACCGACCCGAACCAGCCACGGAACCGGCGACGCGTACTGGCCGGTGTCGGCTTATTCGTGCTCGGTTTCGGCGCCGTGTTTACCGCCTATGGGGCGGCTTTCGGCATGATCGGGTCCTGGCTGCTGCGCTGGCAGGACCCGCTCATGCGCGTCCTGGGCGTGGTTGTGATCATCATGGGGCTGGTGTTGTTAGGCAAATTCTCCTGGCTGCAGCAGACCCGCAAACTCACCCTGACCCGCCGCACAGGGCTCGGTGGGGCGCCGCTGCTGGGCGTGGTCTTCGGTCTGGGGTGGACACCGTGCATGGGGCCCACGCTTAGTGCCGTGCTGGCCCTGAGCGTAACCTCCGGCAGCGCCTGGCGCGGAGCCCTGCTGGCATTCATCTACTGCCTAGGCTTGGGCCTCCCCTTCCTCCTCGTCGCCCTCGGACTGGGCTGGGTCACCCAGATCCTGGGCTTCATACGCCGACACATCCGCATCGTCAACCTTGCAGGGGCGAGCATGCTCATCCTGCTCGGTGTCCTGATGGTTAGCGGCGTGTGGATGCAGTGGATCTACCAACTACAAAACCTCTCCGGCACCTTCATCACCCCCGTCTAACGACACACGTTTCAAAGGATTCCTCCATGACATACCAACTGAACCGCCGCTCGTTCCTGGGACTCTCCGTTGCGGCCACCGCCGCAGCGACGCTGGCTGCCTGCACACCCACACCGACCAAGACTGCTACCGGCCAGACCACCCGCATCCTGCCCACCAATCCACTCATCGACGAGTACGAGGCACGGCGGGCCTCCACCGGCAAATCAATCACCCAAACCCTCACTCCCGGACCGTTCTCCACCACCTTGGCGGGGAAGAAGATCACCACCTGGGGTTACGACGGCGCCCTCGTTGCCCCGACCCTGCGCGGCACGGCCGGAGACCAGCTGGCCGTCACCATCGCCAACAAGCTCACCGAAGGCACCAGCATCCACTGGCACGGACTGGCCCTGCGCAACAACGCCGACGGCGTCCCGGGCCTCACCCAAGACGCGGTCGCCGCCGGCAAGGACTTCCCCTACAGCTTCAAGCTTCCCCACTCGGGCACGTACTGGTATCACTCCCATGTGGAGATGCAGCGCGAACGCGCCCTCTACGGTGCCCTGATCATCGAGGATCCGAAGGAGACGCTGAAGTACGACAGGGACTGGGTGATCGTCCTGGATGACTGGATCGACGGCGTCACCGGGACCCCGGATGAGGTCCTGAAAGAACTCTCCAAGGGCATGGGCAGCATGGACGGCATGACCCAGGGAAGCAGCGGCGGCATGAACATGGGCAGCATGACCCAAGGAAGCGGTGGCGGTGGCATGCTCATGGGTGCCACCAGTGACTTCCTGGGCGGGGACGCCGGGGACGTCGCCTATCCCTTCCATCTCTTCAACGGCCGGGACCCCGGCAACCCGGAAACCGTCACGGCCAAGGCCGGGGACCGGATCCGGTTGCGCGTCATCAATGCCGCCGGGGACACCGCCTACCGGGTCGGGGTCCCGGGTCAGAAGCTGACCTTGACCCACACCGACGGCTTCCCCGTCAAGCACACCGAGGTCGACGCCGTCGTGCTCGGGATGGGTGAGCGCATCGATGCGATCCTGACCGTCCGTGACGGTTACACCCCCGTCCTCGCCCTGGCCGAAGGAAAGGCCCAAATGACCTACGGGCTGGTCTCCACGGGCACCGCGCGGGCCCCCGCGGCGGCCAGCCTTCCCAAGTCCTTGACTGGAAAGGTCGTCGACGGCGGCCAGCTCACCGCCGACCCGTCCGTGAACCTTCCGGCCAAGACACCGGACCGCACCCATGAGGTGCGCCTGACCGGCGGGATGATGAGCTACGACTGGGGCATCAACAACCAGCGCTTCGACATGGCCAAACCACTTGCGAATGCCTTTGACATCAAGGCCGGTGAGCGGGTGGAGGTGAAGTTCGTCAACGAGACCATGATGTGGCACCCCATGCACATCCACGGCCACACCTTCCAGGTCGGTGCCACCGGGGCGCGCAAGGACACCGTCATTGTCCGTCCCATGCAGACCGTTACGGTCCAGTTCGATGCCGACAATCCGGGCCAGTGGCTCTTCCACTGCCACAATGCCTACCATGCTGAACGCGGCATGATGGGCGTCTTCTCCTACCTCACTTAAGACCGGACCCACCATGAATCCAGCCACACTGGCCCCTTTTCTCATCCCCTCACCCACCGTCAGTGCCTTCCAGGTCGGGCCACTCACAATCAGGTTCTATGCCCTGTGCATTCTGGCCGGCATTGTCATTGCCATATGGCTCACCAGCCGGCGGCTGACCGCCCGCGGCGGCCGGGACGGGGTGGTTCTGGACATTGCGATGTGGGCGGTGCCCTTCGGCATTGCCGGCGGTCGCCTCTACCACGTCATCACGGACCCGGAACTGTACTTTGTGCCCGGAAAGAACCCCTGGGACGCGTTGAAGATCTGGGACGGCGGGCTGGGCATTTGGGGCGCCATCGCCGTGGGCCTGGTGGGCGCCTATATCGGCTGCCGCCGCCACCAGGTGCCCTTCACGGCTCTGATCGATGCCGCCGCCCCCGGGCTCCTGATTGCCCAGGGCCTTGGCCGGTGGGGGAACTGGTTTAACAATGAACTCTATGGTGACCCCACGACGCTGCCCTGGAAACTGCAGATCCACCAAATGGATTTCTCCACCGGCCGCGCCCACCTGGACGCCGCTGGTGCCCCAGTCGTGCTGGGCTACTTCCAGCCGACCTTCCTCTATGAATCCCTGTGGTGCCTGGCCGCCGCCGGGTTGCTGCTGTACCTGGACAAGAGATTCCGGCTCGGTGCCGGGTCCGTCTTCGCCCTGTACGTCGTCCTCTACACCGCGGGCAGGTTCGTGTTCGAACTGCTGCGCTCCGACTATGCCAACACCATCCTGGGGTTGCGGGTGAATACCTGGGTCTCGGGCCTGTTGCTGCTCGCCGGTGCCGCCGCGTTCTTGCTGCAGCGCCGCAAGGCCCGCTCCTTCGTCGAACCAGGATCCACCACGGGTACATCCGAGAAACCTGCAAACCCATCAGCACAAGGAGCTCCCCAGTGAGCAATCCCAAAGAGCGCCAGGCCGAACGCCAAGCGAAAATCGATGCCGTATTCGCCGCACACCGAGTCAAGCAACGCCGACAAAATCTTTTCGTCTACGGCGGGTTCGGTTTGCTGGTCGTCGCCATTATCGTCGTCGTCACGTTTGTCATCACCGGATCCATCCAGACCCGCAATACGACGGCTGAGGCAGCCAAAAGCCCCATCGCCGGAGTCAAGACCTACCCGAATCTCACCCGCAACCACGTCCAAACCCCGGTGACCTACCCTCAGCAGCCCGGGGTCGGCGGGGACCATGCTGCGACGTGGACCAACTGCGGGATCTACACCACCCCCGTGAACGAGAACCGGGCCGTGCACTCCCTCGAACACGGTGCCGTATGGATCAGCTACAAACAGGGGCTCTCTCCGACCGATGTGACCACACTGACTGCCCTGGTCAAGGGGAAACCCTATGTCCTCCTCAGCCCCAACCCGGACCAGGCAGTGGCCGTGACCGCGTCCGCCTGGGGCACCCAGCTGGAAGTCCCCAATGCCGGGGATTCTCGACTGCCCGTCTTCATCAAGGCCTACGCCATGGGTCCCCAAACACCGGAACCCGGGGCCGCATGCTCCGGCGGCGCCAACGGCTAAACAAGCCCACCTCTGAAAGGACAGCACATGAAACAGCATCTCCCCGGCGATGACGCTGCGAAGAACTACCGCCACCACCGGCGCCTGGTCAGGGTAGGCCAGGGCATCATGGTCTTGGGCGCGCTGGTCGGGCTATCGCACTGGCTCGCACATGTCGCCCTCCCTGGCGGCCCGCCCGGCATTCAGGACCTCCTCATCGGCTACCCCACCGCCGCGGCGGTACTGATCGTCGGGGCGGTCCTGGCGGGGCGCACCACCCCCAAGAAGCGCTAACATGCCACCTTGGGACGTGCTGGCCGGGTCCTGGACCCTGAACTGGGCTGCAGTGTGCCTGCTGGTGCCCGCCGCGATCCTCTATGTCCGGGGGCTGGTCCGCGCCCACCAGCGGGGTGTGCGGTGGCGGGTGTGGCGGTCCGTGTCCTTCTATGCTCTGGGGCTGGGCAGCTTTGCGGTGCTCAGTTTTGGTTTCCCCGGCGTCTACAGCCATGACTTGCGCTGGGTCTTTACCCTCAAGATCACCGGTTACCTCTTTGTTGTCCCCCTGCTGGTGGGACTGGGCAAGCCGCTCACCCTGGCCCGGGCAACCCTGGATCCCGCCGGGGTGGCCAGGCTGGAGGCTTTTCTCGGGCACCGCCTGATGCGTCTGCTGGGCAACACTATCGTCGCCGCACTCCTGGGCCTGATTCTCTTCACGGTCTTCCTGACCCCGCTGTTCTATCCCCTGCGCACCAGCCCCGTCGCCGATGTGGTGCTGACGGTCGCCGTGCCCATGATGGGATTGTTGATGACGGTGCCCATCATTGAAGAAGGGGCCCAGGCGGCAGTCAACGCACTGATTGTGGTGGAGTTCATCTTCGTCTTCATCGAACTCGTCGCCGACGCGATCCCCGGGATCATGATGCGCATGGTCCCGCAGGTCTTTGACGGCGCCACCGTGGGGTTGCTGAACCATCCGGGTTGGATGCCCAATGCCCTGCGTGACCAGCAACTGGCTGGGGACCTGTTGTGGTTCGTGGCAGAAATAGTGGACCTGCCCCTGCTCATTTTGATGTTTGTCCGCTTCTCCCGCAGCGACAAGCGTGAGGCTCGCTCCTTCGACGGGCTCAGCGATGACCAACTCGCCGAGCTCACCCGGGAACACCTGGCCAACCGGCGCGACTACGACGGCCTCTCTGTCACCGAACCGGCTGTCAGCTCCGGTCACCCTCGGCACGGATCGTCCTCTCTCGGTGGCCGGGAGCCGGTCAGATGAACGGTGCCGGGTCGACGGTTTGGCCATTGACCATGACCTCAAAGTGCAGGTGGCAGCCGGTGGAATTGCCCGTCGATCCGACACCGGCAATCTGGGCGCCCGCGCCCACTTGCTGGCCGACGCTGACCCCGATGCTATCCAGGTGGTTGTACGTGGTCTTGATGCCGCCACCGTGGTCGATGACGATGCGGTTTCCACCGCCGTACTGGCTCCAGCCAGCCTCGGTCACGGTCCCTGATCCTGCGGCGAACACCGCCGTGCTGCATGTCGCCACCAGGTCGAGTCCGGTGTGCAGTTCCCCGCCGGCCCCGCTCAGTGGATTGGTCCGGTACCCAAAGGGTGAGGCAACCGTTATGGATGCCAAAGGTGGGCGCAGTCCGGAAGACGACTGCACCGGTGCCTGTGCAGTCGGGGCCGGTTGCGCCGGTTCCGGGAGCGGGGCCGCTGGGGCGCCCGCCGGGTGCAGGCCACCGGGGGGCGCCGCCGGAGCTGGTTTACTGCTGACCGATGGCTTGGCGAATGACACCACAACATTCTTGTCTGCCGTCACGGCCGGTTGCAGGGAGGATGTGGCAGCGTTGGCGGTCACCGATGCGGCGAGGTGGCCTGTGTCGGCGTGCGCGGCCGGAAGTGCTGTTAACGCAATGAATCCTGCTGCGGCTACTGCCAGGGCTAGCGGTTTCCTGCCTGTGACATTTCTGGGCTCGGACTCGGGAGCGGATGCCCAGTGGCGGCCCCGCGAGACGGAGGCGGGCATGGGTGTGGTCGCGCGGCGGCGGCCGTGTTGGCGGTGGGCAGACATAAAGGGGATCCTCTCGACGCCGGCGAAGTTAGCTGTCGGATTCGGGCGAGGGGCCTGCCCGGCCCGCCCAACGCGCAGCCATAGCGGCCGTGGTGTGTTGGGCAGGCTTCACCCCAAGGTGCACCAGGGCACCAGCGGTGGTTCCTCCGCCCCCGTCGGGAAGCTGAACGGTCGTGGCCCGCCGACGTGGTTTGGCGAAACGGCCCACGAACATACCCGTTAGGGGTATGTGTTTTTACCAGCCTAACCGACAAAAATCAAAAGTTACAATTTCGTTATATGAGGATTCCGATGTCCCTTCCCCTGCCCCGAAACACCCCGACTGCATCAGAGATTTCGTCAACGCTGCCACCTTCTCGGCGCCGATTCTTCCAGCTATCCGCCCTGTCCGGGGTGGGTGTCCTGGCCTTGTCGGCGTGTGCATCCAACGATTCGCTGGCCCGGCAAGCCAACGCCGGGGACAACAAGAACTTCATCGCCGGGGACGGATCCGTGGCCCAGTACGCCATCAATGAACGCAAGGAACCGGTCGTCCTGGCCGGCAAGCTCTTCGACGGGACCGCCGTGTCATCGACGGCCTGGGCAGGGAAGGTGGTCGTACTGAACTTTTGGTATGCCGCCTGTTCCCCGTGCCGGCTGGAGGCACCCCGGCTGGAGGCCCTGTACCAGGAGTTCAAGGCCGACGGGGTCCTGTTTTATGGGGTCAACATCCGGGACCGTGAGCCCGAGGCCGCCGCCTTCGAGCGGACCTTTGGGGTTACCTATCCCAGCATGGAGGATTCCGGCGGTGGGGTGTTGCTGGCCATGACCCAGTACGTGCCGCCCCAGGCGGTGCCCACCACGCTCGTGCTCGACAAGGCCGGCAGGGTTGCCTCCCGCATCCTCGGCCTCGCGGACCAGGGCACCCTGAAGGCCCTGATCGCCGACGCCGTGGCGGGGAAATAGCCATGGGCCCCACGAAAGAACATCCCCCAGCCACGGCGAAGTCGGACACCGGGGCGCCGGTGCTGCCCCGTTTGGGTGCGGTCGGAACCGTGCGGTGGATCTGGCGGCAGTTGACCAGCATGCGCAATGCCCTGTTGTTGTTGCTGCTGCTGGCCGTGGCGGCCGTGCCCGGGTCCCTGTTTCCCCAACGACCGGTCAACCCCTCTGTCGTCACGCAATACCTGAAGGACCATCCAGGCTATGGGCCGTGGCTGGATAAGTTCCAGTTCTTCAACGTCTATTCCTCCGTCTGGTTTTCCGCGATCTACCTGCTGTTGTTCATCTCCCTGATCGGCTGCGTCGTCCCCCGGGCCCGGGCGCACTGGAAGGCCATGCGATCGGCCCCGCCCCGCACCCCCAAGCGCCTGTCCCGGCTGCCCGAATACGGGACCCTGGAGTTGCCGGAATCGTCCGGGATCAGTGCCGGGCAGGCGGTGCAGGACGCGGCCCGGCTGCTGCGCCGGCGCCGGTACCGGGTCCATGTCTACGACGCCGGGGGGGAACGCCCCTCCGTGGCGGCCGAACGCGGGCTGATCCGGGAGGTGGGGAACCTGCTCTTCCATGTCTCACTGATAGGGGTCCTGGTCTGCGTCGCCATCGGGGGCTTGTTCGGCTACCGGGGACAGAAAATCCTGGTCGAAGGTGACACCTTCGTGAACACTCTTGTCGGCTATGACCAGTTTTCGCCCGGCGCCAACTTTAACCCGACCCGGTTGGACCCTTTTGCCATCACCTTGAACAAGTTCGACGTCACCTTCGACCGTTCTTCGGCCGCCCACTACGGCCAGCCCATCGACTTCACCGCAGCCGTGACGGTTACCGACAAACCCGGGGCGGAGCCGGTAAAAAGGATCCTGAAGGTCAACGACCCGATCACCGTGGGCGGGGCCAGCTTCTACCTGGTCG
This sequence comes from Arthrobacter cryoconiti, assembly GCF_020905375.1. Lineage (GTDB taxonomy): Bacteria > Actinomycetota > Actinomycetes > Actinomycetales > Micrococcaceae > Specibacter > Specibacter cryoconiti. The sequence continues at coordinate 54,812 of NZ_JAJJBU010000027.1, read as the reverse complement.
GCAACGGTTACGCGCCCGTGGTGACCATCAAGGACGGCGCCGGAAAGACCGCGTTTAGCGGGCCCGTCGTCTCCATCCCCAGCGACGGGGCCTACACCTCCCTGCTGGTCATCAAGGCCCCTGATGCCAGACCATCCCAACTGGGTTTCGTCGGATTCTTCCTCCCCACCGCCCTGGTCAACGACCAGGGGATCTCCTACGCCAGCGACCCGGACCCGCTAAACCCGCGCCTGAACCTGAATTCCTACTACGGCGACCTGGGGCTCAACGCCGGGCAGCCACGGAACGTCTACACCCTGGACACCAAAAACCTGACCCCGCTAAACAACCGCAACCTCAAGGCCGGCGGCATCGTCCTGGCCCCGGGGCAAAGCTACACGCTCCCCGAAGGCAAGGGCTCCATCAGTTTCGACGGCATTAAACGCTATGTCGGCATCGACATTCGCCATGATCCCGGCCAGCTCGGAGTGCTGATCTTCGCCCTCGCAGCCCTGGCCGGACTGATCGCGTCCCTATTCATCGGCCGGCACAGGGCCTGGGTCAGAACCGGAACCCACCCGGACGGGCGGACCATGGTCGAATACGGGCTCCTGGCCCGCGGGGAGAACCACCGCCTCGCCGCCGAAGCCGCCGCCATCGGCCGGCTCCTGACCAAGGAATGGTCGGCGCCGGCCACCAACACGAACCCTCTCGCTAAGGATCAGTAATGCCAACCATCAACGAAACCTTCGCCCTCTACAGTGAGCGGTTCATGCTCCTGGCCGGCATCGCCTACGTGGCCGCTCTCATCGCCTTCGCCTGGGACCTGGTCAACAACAGCAAAAAGGGCCGCACCACCCAGCAACAAAGCCTGGCCTATGCCCTCACATCCCAACCAGGGGTTACCGAGCAAAAGATACCGGCCCGCGCTGGCACCACCGGCCGAGGCACAACAGAATTCCAGGAGGCTGCACCCGTCCTGGAGGGGCCGGAGGGCCGGGGCGAGCGGCCCACCAGCCAGCACTCCGTCCAGCGCCCGGGACTGATGGCAGATGATTCCATGCGGTACGGCCTGGCAGGCCCCCGCAAGCCCGCCCGGATCGGGGTGTCCCTGACCGTGCTGGCCGCCGCCATCCACGTCGCAGCCGTCCTCTCCCGAGGCCTGGCCGCCGGGCGGGTCCCATGGGGGAACATGTACGAATTCTGCACCACCGGCGCGCTCGTGGTGATCCTGGTCTTCCTGCTGGTGCTCACCCGCCGGGACCTGCGCTTCGTGGGTACCTTCGTCATCGGCCTCGTGCTCGTCATGCTGACGGCCGCATCCGTGGCGTTCTGGACCCCTGCCGGGCACCTGGTCCCCGCCCTGCAAAGCTACTGGTTGGTCATCCACGTCTCCATCGCCGTCGTCTCCTCCGCCCTGTTCACGCTCACCTTCGCCCTATCCGTGCTCCAACTGCTCCAGTCACGACGCGAAACGTCCCTTGCAATCGACAAGCCCGATAGCTTGGTGTTCCTGCGTCTGGTGCCCTCTGCGCTGAGCCTGGAAAACATGGCCTACCGGATCAACGCCATCGCTTTTATCGGCTGGACCCTGACGTTGATGTTTGGCGCGATCTGGGCCGAGAAGGCCTGGGGCCGGTTCTGGGGATGGGACACCAAGGAAGTCTGGACGTTCGTGATCTGGGTGGTCTACGCCGGATACCTGCACGCCCGCGCCACCCGCGGTTGGACGGGAACTCGCGCTGCCTGGCTCTCGATCGTCGGCTACCTGTGCGTGGTCTTCAACTTTGCCATTGTCAACGTCTTCTTCTCCGGTCTGCACTCCTATGCAGGGGTTGGTAGTTGACCCCGCCTACCATGTCCGCCCCTCGTGTAGAAGAGCTCCGCCGTGGGCAGCAACAGGGCGATCGCAGGAGTGGCATCACTCTTCCCTCCATCGCGATCCTTGCCTTATTGGCGGTAGCGGTTAGTGGCTGCACAGCAGCCGTTGACATCAAGGCCGCACCTGACGCCAGCAATCCCGGCTGCGCCACGATTCTCTCCCACCTTCCCGACACCATTGCGGGGCTGTCACGAAGAGAAACCACCGGTATCTCAACGGCCGCCTGGGGGTCACCTTCCGGGGTGGTTCTACGCTGCGGGGTTGCCGTCCCAGGGCCCACCACACTGCCGTGTGGAACGGTCAACGGAGTGGACTGGATCGTCCAGGAAAGCGGCACCACCAGGACATTGACAAGCTATGGGCGCACCCCCGCCACCGAGGTCATCCTGACGGTCGATGACTCCCACGCAGGTGCCGTCCCCGCGGCGCTGGGGTCGGCAATATCACTGCTGCCGGCCACCCGTCGGTGTGTCGGGCACGCGGACGTCCTGGCACTGCCTACAGACTGACACCCGGGCCCCATTCAAATAGATGGGCCACGGGTGTCTGGAAGGGATTCCGACTACCTGCCAAAGCGGCGCAACCGCAATGAATTGGCGACCACCAGCACCGAACTGGCGGCCATCGCGGCACCGGCAATCATCGGGTTCAGCAAACCCAGCGCGGCGATGGGAATGCCAATGGCGTTGTAGAAGAACGCCCAAAACAAGTTCGTCTTGATCGTGGCAAGAGTTTTGCGAGAGAGCTCAATGGCCGTGGCCACCTGACCCAGGTCGTTGCCCATGACCGTCAAATCTGCGGCCTCGATAGCCACGTCCGTGCCGGACCCCATGGCGACCCCGAGGTCGGCCTGGGCCAGGGCGGCGGCGTCGTTGACACCGTCGCCGGCCATCGCCACCGTGGCCCCCGCGGCTTGGAGACGTTTGACAGCTTCTACCTTGCCCTGGGGCAGGACATCGGCGAAAACGTCCTCCGGGGCAATACCGACGGCCGCCGCGACCTGGGAAGCTACCGCAGCGTTGTCGCCGGTGAGCAGGATGGGGCGCAGCCCCAGTGACTTGAATCGGGTGATGGCCTCGGCGGAGCCGTCCTTGATGGTGTCTTCAAGGCTGATGATCCCCGCAACCGTGCGGTCTACCGCGACCCAGATGGCTGTCGCCCCGGACTCCTGCTCTCGCCGCAGTACTTCTTGGTGGGCATCGGTGATGTCGATGCCGTTCTCTTCCAGCCAACCAGCCCTGCCAGCAACCACCATGTGTCCCTTGACGATGCCGCGGACGCCGCCGCCCGGGGCGGAGTCAAAGCCCGTGACCGCGTCGATGCCAGGGCCGGCCGTAGCGGCTGCGGCAATGGCGTGGGCGATGGGGTGTTCGCTGGCGGCCTCCACAGATCCGGCCAATCGCAAAACCTCGGTGTCGTTGAGGGCTCCCAGTGCCAGCGTACGGGCGACGGCGAGTTTGCCATTGGTGACCGTACCGGTTTTATCCAGCAAGATGGTGTCCACGGTGCGGGTGTCTTCCAAAACCTGCGGGCCCTTGATCAGGATCCCCAGTTGGGCGCCACGGCCGGTGCCCGTCAACAGGCCAACCGGGGTGGCCAACCCCAGCGCGCAGGGGCAGGCGATGACCAGCACCGCGACCGCGGCTGTAAACGCGCCCTGCACATCGCCGGCGAGCAGCAGCCACAGGACAAACGTCACCACGGCGAGTCCGAGGACGATGGGGACAAACACGGCGCTAATCCGGTCCGCCAACCGGGCGATCGGAGCCTTGCCGGACTGGGCCTGACTGACCAGGCGCCCCATCTGCGCCAGCGTGGTATCGCTGCCGACCCGGGTCGCCTTGACCAGCAGACGACCGGAAGTATTGATCGTTGCCCCGGTGACCGTGTCGTCCACGTCCACGTCCACCGGCAGGGATTCCCCGGTGATCAGGGAGGCATCAATAGCCGAGCGGCCCTCAACGACGTAGCCATCGGTGGCGACCTTCTCACCGGGACGGACCACAAACACATCTCCTGCAACTAGCTGGTCGGCGGGGATCTTGATTTCTGCGCCGTTGCGGATCACGGCGGCATCCTTTGCCCCGAGGCTCAGGAGCGCCTTGAGTGCGTCGCCGGCCTTGGCCTTTGCGTTGGCTTCCAGGTAGCGGCCCAGCAGCAGGAACGTCGTGACGACCGCGGCGACCTCAAAGTACAGTTCTGCGTGTCCACCCATCCCGGGGTGGGCCGTCATGGACGGGTCGGTGGCGAGCATGACGGCGGAGAACAGGTACGCCGCGATCACCCCGATGGACACCAGGGTGTCCATGGTGGAGGCAAAATGGCGGGCGTTGATGGCCGCGGCCCGGTGGAAGGGCCACGCGGACCAGGTCACGACCGGCAGCGCCAGAGTGCCAACTACCCATCCCCACTGGGGGAACTGAAACATCGGAAACATGGAAATCAGGAAGATCGGGATGCTGAAGATGGCGGCCAGGATCAGCCGGGGCCGCAGCTGGGCTGCCGTCCCGCCATGACTCATGTGGTCATGGCGGCCGTCCGCGGTCGTCGCCGCATCGTGGCCGTGTTCCTCGGAGTCGGATATTCTGTCTGCCTCGTGGCCGTGAGGCAACGGGGCAGTTTTCAGGCGGGCCTTGTAGCCGGTGGCGTTGACGGTATCAACGATCTGCTGATCGGAAATCCCCTCCGGGACGGTGACCTGGGCGGATTCAAGCGGCAGGTTCACGGCAGCTTGGACACCTTCAAGTTTGCCGAGTTTGCGTTCCACGCGACCAACACAGGAGGCACAGGTCATGCCCTCGATGTCGAGCTCGATCACTCGTGTCAGTGGCTGGTGCAGCAATTCTTCGGTACTCATCAAGATGTCCTTTTTCAGGTGGAGTGGTGGTTACGCGTCGTTGGCGACGACGAGGTAGCCGGCTTCCGCGATCGCCTCGCCGATTTCCTCAGGCGCCAGTTCCAGATGTGACGTCACGGTCGCTGTGGAGATCCCGCCGGCGTTCAAATCGACGCTGACGTCGTCAACACCCTTAAGAGACTTCAGTTCCTCCATCACGGAGGAAACACAGTGCCCACAGGTCATGCCGGAAATGCTGATAGTTGTCTTCATGATTCGTGCTTTCTATTCGATAGGTGGTTGATAAGGGTCAGCGCAGCAGACGGCCGATAGCGTCGGTGGCTTCCTTGACCTTGGCCGCCACGATCTCAGGGTTCCCCGTTGCTTCGGATTCATGGGCTGCTCCGACCACACAGTGCGCGATATGATCCTCGACCAGGCCCAAGCTGACCGCATGCAAGGCCTTGTTGACGGCAGCGACTTGCGTGAGGATGTCAATGCAGTACTTGTCTTCATCGACCATCCGGGCAATCCCGCGCACCTGCCCTTCGACCCGCTTCAGGCGCCGAAGGTAGGCAGCCTTGTCCGTGGTGTACCCGTGATTGATATGCTCATCGACGATCTCATCCATGATGATCCCTTTCCTATAGCGTCAGGCCGTTCTATACCCCAGTAGGGTATAAGACAAATACCCTGACGGGGTATAGCTGGACTCTATTTGATAGTACTGCCCGTCGAGGCTCCCATATGGAGTTTCTCCTCTTGATGACGTCAAATTCCTTGAAGACCAGGGCGGGATAATTGCATCTTTGACAGGGGCTGACATCCCATTCACGCACTCTAAGACGCTAAAGACTGCTGCATCGGCGTACCGGATAAGCCGGCCGATTTCTACTATGAGTGGTTGACCGAAGGCAAGACAAAAACACCGCATGCGATCCACCTCCCGGGCAACGAGCTGATGGGATTCGCCGGCCTGTACACCTGGTGGCCGGACAAGACTTTGCCGGAAGACCACGCTGACTACTGGACGCTGACGGCCACCATTTTGACCAGGGAAGCGGTGGGTAATGTTCGTCAGCTGCATGAGCGCACCCCGGTGACGTTGCCGCCTTCATTCTGGGATGAGTGGTTGGATCCGGACGAAGAGGGAGATCAGTCCCTGGTCGATGCCGCGGTGGCTGCAGCCACGCCCGTTGCCGAGGCCCTGGAGTTCTATCCGGTGGACCCGCTGCGGGGCGATGGGCCCGAGCTGGTGGATCCGGCCTCGTAGAAGGTCTCAACTCGATCAGTTATCAGTTCGATGTCCTCCAGGGTGATGTTGATGGCAGCTGAGCGATTGCGCAGGATTTGCACAATCTCCTTTTGCGGCCACATCAGCTGGTCCATGAATGTCGGGAACGTTCGCCCACTGTCCACTGCGTACTGCAGGAGCGCCTGGGGGTCGGTCACGCGGTGACCGATGACGAGCTCAACATCGACATCGCCCAACGGGTCGATGGTCTTGTCCAGATAACTGCCAAAGATCCTCAGCCGTTGAACGTAGTACGGTCTGGTGAGATCGGAGTTGTAGAGGCGGGCCCGTTCCAACATTTCCTTTACCAGTCTTTCTCCGGTCTTCCGGGAGATGGGTTTCCCAAAACTGGCCATGGCCAGGGCGTTGCCAAGGATCGTCGTCCTCCACCAAGGGGATCCCTCATGAGAGGCACCGGTTCGCTCGATGTATCCCTGGGCTTCGAGAAGCCCTAGGACGATCACGGCATGGTCTTCGCCAGAGGCGCCCAGAAGAGTGAGTGCCCAGTCTTCATCGAAGTCCGCATTTTTGACCCGTCTGAGGAAGTCCCTGGCGGCGGTTGCGGGCAGGTCTGCAATTGAGTCGGTCTTCGCAATCCTCATGTGAGGGCCACTGTTCCAGTGCACATCTTGGTCACGCGGAATCTGGTTCCTGTGTACTCGGCACAACTCTAGAAGGTGGATACAGAAAGGGCGAGGCCTCCGGTTTTGGTGTGAGATTTCCGTCGTTCCTCACCCCTGTTCAGTGGGGTGTGACTGCAGTAACGTGGCATATATACAAAATGTATATGGCGAGCGGTAGGAGGAGATGACAATGGAGACCATTCAAGATGAGTTGGCCAGAATTTATGCTGACCGCGAGTTGAATCGCATCGATCTGTTGCGCGGTTGCGCAGCTGCACGTGCTGCCGGCTTGTATCAGGAGGAGATCGCGCAACGCCTTCAAATTTCACAGGCTGAGGTTTCACGGATCCTTCGAAAGATCAATAATTTTCCGGAGCTCCTTGACGAGACCCCCCGTGAGGTCATTCTTGATTTTCATGCCGAGAAGATCGTTCACGATGTGATGCTTGAAAAGCTCAAGAACTGGCCATTCACCTTCACCAAAGATGCCGAGCCGGACAACCCTGAAGGCGCTTTGACCGGGGGAAGCTGGGATGACATCGTGGACGCTTTTCACCGGGATCTCATTGACATGGAGGACTACCAGGAGATCCTTCAGGCGGTTCAGCGAAGCGTACCCTCTTCGTGAACGGTGAAGTGCTCCAGCACGTTCACGACCAGCTAGCCTGGATGACTTCAGAGGGTGGTTCCCTCCACCGATACTCTCCGCGAGCTACCCAGCGAACGGATCGACCATTTGATCTTTCAGGGGAACGACTCCGGTTCCAACGGGCCCTCCTGGATGAACTCCTTTCCGAAGGTGAAGAGCTCATCCAAAAGGAGGGGTTTGCCGCTGTCGTCGTGACGGCGGGGCCACCCGGGGCGGGGAAGTCAACGCACATTGATGAGATGCATCTTGCTGATGGTTGGAGAGAAATTGACGCCGATGAGATCAAGATCAGACTTCTGAAAGCTGCCCTCATTGATGGGCGCTTTGACGATTTCCTCACGACAAACCTTGCCGATGGCCACCCGATCATGATGAACGAGCTCTCATCCCTGGTACACAACGAGAGTGTTGCCTTGGCTGATCTGATGATCAAGCGATGCCTAGAGCGCAAAGAGAATGTGGTCATCCAGGGAACCTTGTCCTGGGAGGGGCTCCCGCCACGCTATGCGCAGATGCTTGCCCTGTATGACTACTCATCGGTCACTCTTCTGGATATCGAGGTACAGCAATCTGTCGCCTTGGAGCGAGCCTTCACCCGCTGGAGTAAGGGTCGCATCGACACGATAGCGGGACGCTGCGAAGGCGGCGGACGATTCACTCCCACCGAGGCAATCACCTCGATCTATGACGCCTCCGGCCGCTACAGCCGTTGCAATCAGAACACCGTGGATTTCTTCAATGCCAAGGGTGTCGAAGACCTTGACGGGATTCGATTGATCGTCTGCGACGGCCCCGCTAACCGGACTGAATACCGGAGGGTAATGGGCGACTACACCACACCCATTCCCGGATATCTCAAAGACCAGGACAAGGACATAATCCAGGCAGGATCCCTCTAGTATCGTTCGACACCAGGCAGGGGAGTGAGACGGGATATCGGGCGGTTTCTAGGAAGCCGTGGCGATGGGCAGCTCATCCCAGTGTGTGGTGTAGCGCGGAGAGAGCATCTCGCGTTTCATGCTCCAGTCGGGCCCGCCCTTGACGCCGGCCGCCCCCAACCCGATGGCGCCGCGGCCGTATTTCTTGGACACGGCTTCCAGCAGGGTGCCGATGTGTTTTTCTTCGTGGGGATTCACAAAGAGCGATAAGGGCGACTGGTTACCGGTGGGTTTGAGGTCCGTGACCATGATGCCTGCCCTAGCGTATTTGATCCCCTCCACGATGCGTGCTGTCAGGGCGTGGGCAGCTTGGGTGAGCAGGACGGGATCCGCTGTCGGCATGGGTAGCCGGACAGTAACAGACGGGAAGGCTTTGTCCTTGGGGTTGTAGTACGAAGTGCCGGCAAAGGCCGTGAGGAGCTGGGCCTGCAAACCATGTTTTGCCAGCCTGGCGCTGGCCTGCTGGGCATACATGCTCATCACCTGGTTCATGTCCGCAGGGGTCGTGACGGGGGTCGAAAACGACCTGGAGAAGATGAGCTGATCCCGCCCAACTCGCTCCTCCTCCATCGGGATGCAGGGCCGGCCCTGGAGCTCCAGCACTGTCCTCATCATGACGACGGAGAATCGGTCGCGGATCACCACCGGATCCGCCCGAGCAAGGTCCAATATCGAGTAGATGCCCATGCCGGCGAGACGTTTGGTAATCCTGGTGGCCACGCCCCAAATTTCAATCACTGACAGGTTGGACATGAGGGCCTCGCGTTGAGCGATGGGGACGGAATCCCAGTGACACACACCAGCAAAATCGGGGTTCTTCTTTGCCCATTTGTTGCACAATTTGCTCAATGTTTTCGTGCTCGCGATGCCTACGCACACCGGGACGCCCACATTCTTTCGGATTGCCGATTTCATGGTCCGGCCCAGGGCTAGTAGCTCCGCGGGCCGTGATTCTGAGCCTTTTGACCGTCAGCTCACCGTCCAGGACGGCAATCACGACGGAACCATCGCGGGGCTCCAGGGCTCGGTTAACGATGAGTTCGTCACCGTCGCTGATGCCGGCAGGTTCCATGGAGTGGCCGGAGACGCGGATGATGTACGTGCTGGTAATCAGGTAATCAGGTGATCATTGAGATTGATCCTGCCATCGAAATAATCCTGGGCCGGCGAGGGGTATCCGGCCGGAACGGAAGAGGATGAGATAGGGATGGTCAGGCCAACGGAGTCCTCCAGTGGAAAGATCGCGTTCGCAATAGTCATGATTTACCACCAAAGTATTAGAACAAAGCTTCTACATCAATGATAGGCCCAGGTGACGACATTGGAGGGCGGCTGGGTTGGAGCGGGGGCACCAGCGGTGCCGGGCTGTCGAAGTGTCTGGTTTCGTGTGGATTCCTTGCTTCGTGCTTGTAGGCCCGTCCTCAGGCGGTTCTGACTGCGGCGCCCAGTGGGTTGCTGCCGCCGTGAGGCAAGGGGCGCCAATGTCCTGTCGTCCAGGCTGACGCGGTGCGTGTGGCCGGCCTGGACAACAGGATATTCATCAGCGGTCGTCATCAATGGTTAGGGCGTTGTTTCAGTGTCCAGCCTGCGCATGATGTCGGCGATGTTAACGCTGAGTGTGTCCTTATCGGAATGGCAAACCGCGTCATCCACCCAGCGCCACGGCATGGATTCGCGGGGCAGTTTTTCCTGCCAATTGATGGCTTCGATAATGTCAGCCGCGAGCCTGCCTGGGCCGCCACCGCCGTAGCCGAAATTCCATCCACTGTGGTGGAATGCGGGGAACTGAGGCAGCAGTCCCACGATCTTCCCATTCTTTGCGACGAAGGCTGGCCTGTCCCCCGTTTGGCCGTCCGCGACGATCTGGCCGTCGAGGGGAATCGGCTTGGGAATGGTTGGCCAATACACCCAAAACATAGGCCATGTCGGGTCATTAGTGTCGGCCACAAAATTCCCGAATGGGTCGTAGCCATAGCGCATAGTGTTTTGGGACGATCCGTCTCCTGCGTGTTCGTGCATCATTCGGAGGATTCGGTTGGCCGGGTCGATCTTCACGGAGAAGTCGACACTGTCCACATAGGCGCGGTCCCAGGTCCCGGCGATGTCAAAGCCGCGGATATGTCCTAAGGGGTAGATGTCTTGCCTTGCGTCGAGCTCATCTCCGAGTGCAGGAGACCTCAGCCAGCCGAGAACGGTCGTGATGTGCTCGTGGAGGCTCTCGTCATGATCTACGGAGTATTTGTCCGTTTCATCTTTCCAAGCCCTCAGTTCGAGATAGAGATCTGCAATCTCGCCGGTATCGAGTTCCCAGGGCAGGGTCAGTGGGCCCGTGGAATGCCTAGCTGCGAGGGCCGAGTCTTCTCCGACCAGGCGGTAGGGCACGAGCTTGGCAGCGCTTTGGGTAATGCCTGCGGCGACGTTATAGTCCTCACGTTCCTTCAGGAAGTTCCCAGCGCTGTCTTGCCCTGTCAGTCGTCCATCGTCAGCATCCTTGATCATGGCGATGTTGGCTAGTATCGGGCAGAGGCTCCGGGCGGCCCTGCTGTACGGGTGACTTCGCGGGATCCGGTTCATCGTTTCCAGGGCGTCAACGACGGGCTTTAGGCCCAGCGGATCAACTTCGACCTCCCGAGGGCGGCCTGTGCGCTGCCAGTGTTCGATTTCCCGGAGTGAGTATCCCTCCAAGGGGTACCACTCGATACTCTGGCCCAAAATTCGGTGAACTTCTTCAATCGAGGAAGGATGCCAGTTCGGGTCGTGATAGCCGGCCGGTTGCTCGGAATTGTTGGCGGAGGTCCGACCGAAGGTGGTGATCTTATCCAGAAACCCTTGCACGCCCGAGTGTGGCAGGTCATCGTTTACCAGGCGCATGGTCACGTTCTGGACTTGGTACTCGTAGTCTGGTCCCGCGAATCCCTTAAAGAGTGTCTGGATCCATGTCACTGCGTGGGTGTTGCCCTGCAAATAGCGGGCCGTGATTTCGTTTGCCACGGTTTCGATCCAGTTAGTGATGGAGCCGCCCTCTGGCAATTCGCTGACGATCACGACAGTACGGTTCACCCCCTCTACTGGCCCTTGGAAGATCCGGACATGTATCTGGATGTGGTTCCTGCCCCAGCGCTTACGGTTGGAAATGAAGACATCGTCCACCACCCGGAGTAGGGGCCCCGCAGGCGTGGGCATGAGCGATGTGCGCTCAGACACGACGCCTTCCCCGTCCTGGGTAAAACGCAAGGCCTCGACATCCGCGCGAGACCACAAGCTCGCCCGCTCACCAAACTTCGTAGGCTCCGGAAGCTTCTTTTCCTTCACCAGCTGCCGAATCCTGGGGGCTGAAACACCCAGCACTTTTGCGACATCCTGAACGGACATCCACTCCTCAGACGTAGCCACAACCACTCACTTCCCTTTAGTTCAATCCATGATTTATCTTAAGGAAAGCATTAAGTTCAGCGTATGGCAAGCATCTGTGATCGTTCTACGTTCAGGCGACTGCTTTTGAGTACATGCGTTAGCAGTGTTGACCTCTCTGGGTAACTGGTCTCGTACTGTTTCCGTGTCCATTGGACGGCCCTTGAGAGGACCGGATTGCTCCTACACCTGTCACCTAAATTGCTGGGTGGTCTGATCCCGTCGGGAGCCGGCTTGCAGGCCGGCCTTGACGCCTCTGGCCTTTAGAATTTAGCCATGCCATTGTCGCGAACCGAACGTATCAAGTTCAAAAGCCAAATGATCGATGAAATGAACACACCCGATAGCGGGTGGGATTTTGAACGCACAAATATGATGCTGCGGGAGTTTGATCTTGAACCTGTCCCGGATGGTCACTGGGACGGCCCGGCGTTCGCCGACATCATTGCGAATATCTCAGACGCTGACCTCATTGAGATGTACTCCATCGTGACCGGCATTAACCAAGATGAGATTCACGACGCGGTTGAGTCGGCTGATTCAGGAAACTGGAAGCCCGGCTATGTACGGCTCTTCATCTCACACTCGACGCAGCACAGAGCCTTCATCGGCGAGGTGGCCAATGAGCTTGCCGTTGTTGGTATCCACGGCTTCGTTGCTCATGACTCGATGGCTTATAGCAAGCCGTGGCAGGCTCAGATTGAGCAGGGGCTCCGCTCAATGCAGGCATTCGTTTCGATTGTTCACCCTGAGTTCTTGGACAGTCGATGGTGCAATCAAGAGGTCGGCTGGGCTCTTGGTCGGCGTACTCCTAGATTTGCGATTCGCATGGGTGTTGACCCTGCAGGATTCATTGGCAGTGATCAGTGGCCCAGTGGCCACAATCAGTCTTCAAGAGAAGTCGCATCAATCATCAGTACGTGGGCATCAGGTATCCCGGAACTTGGCGAAACGATGACTGATGGCCTTTTCTCAGCATTGAGCGAGGCAAACAACTACATAGATGCCGGTGCGACAGCTGGTCGTATCGCTACCCTTAGCAGCCTCACGGACCTTCAGTGGGATCAGCTCAACAGTATCTATTGGAAGAACGACCAGGTTCGTGGAGGAGCCCTGCCAACCAAAGCGTTGAGGCCGTTCTACTACCAGCATGGACGTACCTGGCCACCGTCGAAAGCTGCTGCTGAAACTGGGCCTGCTGATCCCTGGGCTGTGCCGCCCTCGGGTGAGACTCGAAGTTAAAATTTTCTCGCCTTATTGAGTACTCCCCTGATTGATCCGTGGGAAGTACGTCAACTGATTCTGGCCATGGAAAAGGAGAAACTCCAGTGGTGGTTACTACTTGGCGCATTGATGTTGCTCTGCTGCGTGATGGGGCTGAAGCTGCAAACGCTGCAAAATATTGGTCGTACCGCCCTGGTAAGACAGGAAAGATCGTTTGGGAACACAAGGTTTCTGAGCTTTTTGGTGTGGCTAGTCCTGTAAAGGCTGCAGCTCTTGCGGGCGAGTTGGTTGTTGCTACGTTCACGGGTTCGCCGTGCCCGGACTGCGGTCGGGAGCAGGAGGGGATTGAGGTTCATTCAAGGGCTGTAGCAACATCCTGGCAATCACTCCGCACGGGCGTTTTGTGTGCGGACTGCGAAGAAAAGAAGGCGGCCGAAGCGGCTCGTCAGTTGGACCGTGTAAATGAGTGGTTTGGGACTTTCGGGGGTCCTTTGCCAAGCCAACTGGAAACCCTTAGTGACATGTTGCTGCTGGACAAACTCACCCAGTCGGCCCCTTTCAAAGACAGGCATTTGGGCGGTCAGCTCCTTCAGAATGCAGGACTGTCCGGGAACGATATCGTTCGGCTTGCAAATATGCACATCCTTGTTCCAGTGGCCACGCAGCACCCAGAAAGTATCAAGTTCCATGATGTTGGCGCTGGGGAATACAAGGTTTCTGAGTTCCGCCCTTTTCAGGTCGATTGGCATCCTGCCGGAAATGGCCCCTTGGGAGAACGTTTCGAAGCGATTGGTGGGCTCGCGTCCAAGGAGCTGCACGGGGCGCGAACACAGTTCCCTAACGAACTCGAAGCTCTTGCCAAATCATCAATTGTTGTGGAGGCCGAGCGATACCTCTCGTACCAACTATCTGATCGAGGTTTTGACGCCCCGAATGAGGCCCAGCTGGTGCGTTTCCGTGAGTCTGTAGCTGAAGCCTGGGGAGATCACTCCCTGGGGGAGCTCTACAGTGCTATTTGGCCAGGGTGCGCGAAGGCAGCAGATGGCAAGGCTCGTACCCCCCGTATGGGCAGGGATGCTGTGACCGGCTTAGCTGTGAATTCCATTGTGAAAACACTGAGCGAGTTTCGTTCAGGTCAAAGGCCGGCAAAACCTTACACTCAGCCGTACAACCTGCACCTGAACGCAGAGACTGTCTCGATTTTCCGTATTGTGCTCGATCTCGATCCGATGTCTGCACTTGAAGCAGACGTGGCAGTCGTCCTAGCCACTGATGCGCCGCCGTTGGCCGTTCCGGAAGTGGTCCTCGAAGGGGTACGTCACGTTCATTCGACATGTCGTAAATCGATGTCTGAGGACCAAGCATTTATTGCCACGATGGCAAGCTTGGAGCTCCTATTGCCGCATTATGACATCGCGACAATTAATGCCGCTCGTGCCGCCTTCGCTGGAGAACGTCTGTCATTACGCGCCTCAGCTCGTGATGCTGACTGACTAGATACACAGGGCAATGACCAGGGCGCAGGCAGACCCCAGCACCATGGCTGGCCCGTAGGCGAGATGTGTCCGTTTGGACGCTCCCCGGGCCAGGGCGATGAGTGCCACTGCAGCGGCGATGAATGGGGGCAGGATCAGCCCTGCAGTCCAAGCTGGCCAGGAGTACCAGGCAAGCACCCCGCCCAGAAGCAATCCCAGTTTGATGTCACCGCGGCCGAGACTACCGAAATAGGCCATGAGGCAGTAGATGCCCCCAGCAGCCATGCAGCCCAGCAGGAAGCGCATGAGGCTCCCCCACTGGCCGGTTGTGGCGGCAAGGAGCAGGTAGGCGCCCAGAACGGCAGCCAGGGTCGGCAGCACGATAATGTCCGGGATCAGACGGTGACGCAGGTCGATGAGGAACAACCAGCCGGCACGGATTGTAACGAAGCCGAGCACGGCCGCGGGAACGTATAAGCCGGCGGTTTGAGTGGCCATGGAGAGAAGAACGGTGCCAGCCAGTGCCAAGAGTGAGAGATTGGCAAGGATCTTTCCCCCGGGAGCCAGTGAAACGGGCCGGCTCTCGTGGATCTCCACGAGCAGGTTAGAGACTGCATGCCCACGGCGGACTGATTCGGTTGATTGGCCGGGTCCCCTCACGATGCACCAGGGCGGGACAAAGTGTGAAGGCTCCGGCTTTCGTTGATCCAGAGCCAGCAACCGGTCGTCAATTCCTTTGGTAGCCCGTAGAACATGACAGTTGTCCCGGCCACGGGGAGTTTGTCCTGAGCCACCTTCGAGGTCGCCAAGACCAACTTCCTATGGCTGGGGCTTGTGTTCTTCAGGTAGGGCTTATATTGCCCGGTTTTTTCTTCCCAGGCACCGCACACGAGTTTGACTGCAATGGGGTGCACGGTAGTAGTTGAGGGCTGATCCCACGGCTGCCCTGGGGGAACCGTGGTGGTGTCAAAGTAGAAATTCTCCCAGGGAATTCGGGTTCCCTCGAAGATCATGTCGTGCGGGGGTGAACCAGCTTTGATCGATGCCTCAATTGCTCGCACCAGTTGGGCCGCATGATTCGCAGTCTGGACCACAAGTCGTCCTGAAGCGGGGCCCTCCCCGATTTTCAAGGCTCTCCTCGGCCGCGGGTCAGCCATCGGGTAGAGGGGCTGGAGGTTTGTTATCGGCTGGTCTACCCGTTTCGGTCTGTTGGGGAGCAGCTCGCATCGAATCGGCATAGCCGTTTGGCTGGTGCTCTCGGGTGTCGGCTTTGTGGAGGCGTATTCGCAACCGCTGAGCTCATGAGCAATACGATCCGCAGCTGCAAACGTAGGCTCAACGACCGTGCCCATCCGTTTGTGAGCTCTGACCGGATAAACCACCATCGTCTTGCACGATCCACATTTTAGGGGCCAGTGGAAGTCCCATGTGGTTTTGTCCGCGTACAGGTCATTAGGGTTGACGGTTTTCCCGGATGAGTCATCGGCCTTGAGTATGGTCACTAGCTTGCCTTGAGCTTTTCAAGTCGGCCTTCGAGCTGGCGAATCAGGTCAAGGGTTTCCTGCTCTGGCCCGTCTTCTTCCATCGCTTCGCACTGGTCGAAGATTTGCTGGACGGTGCGCTCAAAGCCTTCCTTGTCGTCGTTGAGGGCGAAGGCCAGAAGCTTGTGGCGCTTGTGGATCTCCGAGGCGGGGTTGACCATGGATCCGCGCAGTGAGGCTTTGAGCATCAAGGCTGGGTCGTTGGTCTCCCTTGCCCGCTCAGCCACTTCATAGGCCACGTCGCTGATGGCGGCGATCATTTCCTGCTGATCAATTTCAGACCAGCCCCAGGCGCCGCGAGCGGCCTTGACCCCTTGGAAGGGCTGCCCGGTTACTAATTCCAGCGCTGCTTCAAGACGTGCCAGGGAAGCTGTGGCAGCGTCCTCCCCGACCAGCTCCTGGAAGATATCCCAGTCTGTGCGGACTTCGTCCAGGAGGGTGTAGGACTTGGCCACATCAAACTTTGCTAGAAAGTCCTGTCCGTCTGCGGTCGAGTCCAGCCATTTGCGGGCCCTGGAGATGAGGGGGTTTCGCATACTGGCGGTCATTGACTTGTTGGGGTGGATGGCCTGGTCATATTCTTCGGTGGATTGCTTGCGGTGCAGTGCCAGGAAGGCGATCACTTCGGTGGCCCGGGCTGTGCTTCCACCACTGACGCAGCCGGGATTTACTCCCTTGGTGTTTTCGATCCGCACATTGCCCAGGACGCGCACAAAGGGCGCATCCGGAAGTTCGATTCGGATCTCTTCATCAACTGGCTTTGGCCGACGGCTGCGGGCCTCCAGGTCGATGAGGAGGGCTGGAGTGTTGGGAACAGCGTCCAGATCCACGGCGTCCATCTCAGCGGCCGGAAGGGCTTCTTCCTCCGTTTCCGGATCCGCGGGTGCCGATTCCTCAATCGGGCGTGCGATGACCGAATTGATGCTTGTTTCCCGTTGGACGGGAGGGGCTTGGACGGCCCGCTCCACCGTGGAGCGCAGCGCGGAAAGGATGTTGGTGTAGTTGTCGCCAGCTACGATCTGGGCCTGCAGTTCAATGCCGGCAGGAGTGAGCTTGGCGGTGCGGTCGTTGGCGATCTCCAGTGACCACTCCCCCGCCAGGTGACCTTGGGTGATCGCGGCGATTCCGACGCGTGGGACATCCTGGATCAGGGTAGCCAGCTTTTGGGCTGTCTCATCGTCAGGCATCTGGACCAAGAGGATGATTTCCGGCGGCCATGAATCCTCGGTCTTGGCAGAGATCCGAGCATCGTGGGAAGAATCGATGTCGAGCTTCCGAAGTAGCTCAGCATCCTGGGCCGCACGCGCAGCCAGGTTGGAGACCAGCTCCTGGACGTCCTTGATGTAGCGAACCCGGCCAGTGTCAAAGGCGCTGGGCAGTTCAGGCGCGAAACCAACAATGCTGACACGCAGCTCCTCAGACCACTTGGAGCAGGCGAGCTCGATGGCCAGTGCCGTAAGGGCCCCTTGAGTCATTTCCGGGTCACCGGCAAGGTTCAGGGCGCCGATCTGTTCCAGATCAACCAAGATATGGCCATCTGCTGCGTCCTGTCCCAGGGTCACCAGGGCCGGGTAGGGAGAGGCTGTCTTAGGTTCAAAGTCGGGCAGTTTGCGGGGATCGATCGACCAGGCGCAGTCATCGTCCGAGACTGCCTCAAAAGGTGCCGGGAGGCTTGCCGGCTGATCAAGGTAGACCTCCACCGTCTGGGGGGAAAGGCGGACGGCAAAAAGCTTGGGCAATGCCAGGTCGTTATCGAAGGCCCAGGTGGCCAAGAAATGCAGGGACTGGTCGATGTCATCGACGCCGGCAGGATCTTCAGCAGCACGCAGCTCCAGCTCGGTGACAGCAATGTCCTGGGCCGGCATAGCAATGCGTTCGCCAGCCTTCCGGCGGCGCTGCTGCCGGAAGCGCCGGGCGCCGAGGACCGAAAGGATCCCTGCCGCCAAGATGCCTCCAGCACCCCACAAAGTTGCGACAGGGAATTCGTTGCCGGCATCTTCGGCCACGACGGCTGAAGTGCTGTCGGACTCGGTTGAGCCCGTATCGGCCGGCGCAGTCACCTGGGTGGTCTGTTCTGGGGCCGACGGTGCAGGGGTGTCTGCCTCAGTTGCTGCAGGTGTGGCTGCTGCTCCGGTGGGCGCTTCAGGGGCGGCCGCCTCGGGTGCGGGAGCCGGCGTGACCGCGGGGGCGTCCTTGACGATGTTACTGGAAAGCGGGGCAGCGGTCGATTTTACGTTGGGGGCCACCAGACGATATCCGGGGAGGATCTGCTGGGTGGTACCAATCTGGGTGCCATCGAACTGAACGATGCTTTGAGAAGCGTTGAAGATGACAGTGGATTTTGAGGCATCGCCATATTCGGCCTGGGCGAGGGATTCCAGCGTGTCCCCGACGGAAACAGTGAGAGCTTTATCGTTGCTCACCGATGCATCGGCAGGGAGCTTTATGGTCCAGCCAGCATTGATGAAGTGGTTTTCGCTGAGGGATCCGCCGTCTGGCTGTGGGGCGCCGTAGTTAAGCTGGGCAATTTCGTTGAACCTGTTGCCGTCTCCCAGGTAGCTTTCTGCCAGGGACCACAGGGAATCGCCGTTTTGAACGGTCACGGTAGGCGCGGACGCAACTTTTGTCTCAGCTGGGGCCTGCTTAGTCGCAGCGGCCGGCGCCTGGATCTGGGTCGACTGTTGAACGGAGATGGAGACGGGAGCGATAGCCGGCGCTTCTGAGGCGCTGGCCGCGGCGACACCGCCGAAGCTGGTGATCATGATGATCACGGCACCAATGAGGGCTCGGCCCGTGTTTTGCTGCAGCGCCAGTCCCTTGATCTGGGGAGGCTCGATGCCGCGGACCATGGCCGGGATGACGCTGAGGATGCCGATGGCGAACGAGGCCCAGGCAATCCAACCAATGATTGGGAGAACATGGCCGGTGGTGAAGCTTCCGGTCCAGTCAGGCTGGGTAAATCCCTGGATGGCCTGATCGATGGAGGGGATGGGATTGCCGGCAAGGGCAATGAGTGCGGCAGGGATCCCTACCAGCAAAACGGCAAGGCCAATGAGTGCGGCTACGCCGGAGACTAGCTTCTTCATGAACCTACCTCTTTACTTGATCTGACATATATAAAACTAGGGTGTCGCAGTCGGGGTGTCAACCAAGTTCGCTGACACCCCGACCTGTTCCGCTATTTGGTGATCACGGTCTGCATCTCACCGATGTCGAGTTGGGTGACGCTTTGAGCTGTCGTAGTTGCGGTTCCCGTTTGCCCGCCGGCCGCCCAGTCAAACTGCCAGTGGCTGGTGGCCGAGACCGGATACTTTCCACCAGGCTGATCCTTGGACATTCGTGAATAGGAATAGCCACAGTCAGGAGAGGATTGAACCCCAAAACTCACATCGTAGGGTGAGCCGGGATTTGAGCAGCTGATGACCGTGCCATCCCCCATATTCCAATCAATACTGGTCACCTTGGCAGTACCAGAAATGGCAAGCCCGCGGATGGTGTCGCTCTGAGTCCAGGGACCATAAGTGTTCTGCGCAGGATTGTTGACCCACATCCACACGGGAAGACCAACAGATCCTTGTGAGCCCGCGCCAGGGCGGGGCACGATCCCAATGTCTACGCCCTTGAATTGGAAACGCTTGAAGAGCTCAGCGGCGGCTTCAGCAGGGGTGATAGGCGGCACTGCGGGGGCGCCCGGAGGAGTGTCCAGCCAGATAGGAGATTGGAATGCACTCCCAAAGCTCAAAAGGTCGCAACCGTAAAACTTTCCCTTGGTGTTCTTGGGGTCGAGCTTCACACCGTTGTTCCAAATTTCGCCGTCAGGATGGCCTGGTTCACCCGTATAGAGGGTCATGTAGCACTGGTGCGCATCATCCCAAACAGCTCCAAAATCGTTGGTGCACGGAAGCGGTCCCTTCTTTCGAGAAGTTGGTTCACCACCTAGAGTTCCTGCACCTGTAGCGGCACACTCACGTGTGCCAGGGTTGCCAGCGTTGCCCGTTCCTCCGCCATCAACACCGCCGTTTCCGTTGCCATTTCCTCCACCTCCTCCGGGTACTTCAATGGAGACAATGCAGGAACCAGGATTGGTCGGGTCCGGAACCATTCCGGTAGGACAGCCGCCGTCAGCGAATGCACTTGATACAGGCAAGAGAACCGAGAGCCCAACTATCAGTGCTGGGCTTAGGAAGAAAGCTAGGAAGCGTTGCATGCCGTGACCTTGTCATCTGTGAGCCAGTCTTTAGAGACCGCCCAACGACCTCCGTACCAAATAACCTGCGCGGTGTAGAGCATTTGTTGGGGGCCGACTTTGCCGCTGTCTTTGCCGTTTGGACCAATCGTGTGGAAGTCGCTCTTGTCAACGCACAGCGACATGTCCACCTGACCGAATGGGACGTCGTCACCAACAGAAATTGGTTTGAAGGTCGATACTTTGTCGTCAAGAACCTTGTACTTGATCTGGCCGGTCGTGTGGCTTCCTGTCTTGTCAAGTGAATTGAACATGAGGCTCGCACGTCCGCCATTGATGAGCCCGGGAGCAATTCCACGGAGGGGAGTTTCGTCTTTTCCACCATTCCCGGCGATGGTCGTGAGGACTTCTAGATACTCGCTGTAGGCTGCCTTGGCACTTGCGACTGACTGTTCGTTGGAGACAGGCGCCTGGGACTGGAGCGGAGTGGCCACGGTGGGGATCGGAGCCTTTGTGGAGGCGGTGTTTTCGACGGGGCCGGGGTTGTCGGAGGCGCAGCCGCTGAGTGCGAGGGCAGCGATTACCGCAAGGCTTCCGAGTGTTGTGGTGAGTGTCTTTTTCATTCGGTATTTCTCCTGGGGTGTCACTGCTTGAGTAGTTGAGCGGTGGCGGTGGCGGTGCTGTTGAGGCTTCTGATGCCGATGGCGCTGAGGAAGATCGTGGGGCTTGTCTTGGTGACGGTAACGGTGACCGTTGTTCCGCTGACGGTGGCTCCTCCGCTGAGCCCCGAGGCGCTGATGTAGCTTTCCGCGGCGGCTTGGGCGGCGTAGGGGTTGACCAGTGGGGTGCCGCCGGCCACGCTGTTTCCGTCGATGGACCCGGCGGCCGCGCGGGCGGCTGATTCTGCGACTGCCCGGGCTTCTTGGAAGCCGGCGGTTTTGGCCCCTCCGTCTACGACGAGTCCGATGGCGAGGAGGAGCCCGACGAAGAGGACGATGAAGAACATGGTGGCGGATCCGCGTTCCTTGTTCTCAATGGGTGTGGTCAGGGTTGGCATCGGATTACCTTTGGCGGTAGGGGTCTACGGGTGAGCTGGCGCTCTTGGTGATGGACATTGAGCCGGGCAGCCCGGGTACCAGGTTTGCCACGGGGACGCTGCAGGTGATGGTGACGGTGACCTTGCCGGTTTGTCCGATGGGGGCCAAGAATTGGCTGGTGTCCAGGGAAGTGTCTTGGCCGTTGCACGTTGCCCCGCTTTGGGCCATTGATACGGCGGCCGCGGTGGCTGCCTGATTTCTGGCCTGGTCTGCAGAGCGTGCCAGGGAGCCGTCCCGGGCGGCGGATGCGGCAGCTGATTGGACAGCGTTGGTGGCCCAGGAGATGCGCATGCCAACGACGAGCAGGCCGATCAACACAATGGCTCCGACGGCGAGGATGCAGGATTCCAGGGTCAGGGAGCCCCGTTCGTTTTCGTTGGTCCTGGTCATGGGTTCACCCACCGTTCAATGGGGCCGCTGACAGTGGCCCGGACTCCGGGGCCGCCCCATCCCGGCAGGATCGAGGGGCCAGATCCGGTCACGGTGACGGTGACGGATGTCCCGCTCCTGCTGATGCTGACATTGGTGTTGTGGATGCTGCTTGAACCGTTGGCGAGGATGTCTGAGGCTGCTGACTGGCCGGCCCCATCTCCCGCGTTGTAGGACTTGGCGCTGCTGTAACCGGAGGAGGCTGCAGCCTGGGCGAGGTTCTGGGCGTGCATCCAGAAGGCGCCCTGCAGGATCCCGAAGATCAAAACGATGAAGACCGGGAAGAGGATGACGCCCTGAAGGCTCATGGAACCACATTCAGCTCCACCGCGGAGACTGCGGTGGAGCTGGGCATCATTGTTGGTGCTCATTCGATTCACTTTGGTTTCGTCATCTTCGGCCCCCTGCGATCCAGGCCCAGGAGACAACGACGATCTCTCCGATGAGGAGCAACAGGCCTGCAAGGTGGCCGACACGAAAGAATACAGTCGCGGTCAGGGCCAGGAGGCAGATGCTGACCATGATCATAGGGACACGCAAAGAGGGTATATCTCCTCGCTCGGGTTGGTCGAGGAGACGACTCATCCGGGTCATGAGGTATGCATGTGAGGCCTGGGCGCGGGTCATCGCGGGTTACCGTCCGGGCAGTTCGGCGGCCTTGGAGTTGATGGCGGCGACAACGATGGCCGCGACGGCGATAGCGATGACGGCGATGGCGACGGTCCAGATGATCTGTTCCAGCGTGAGGGATCCGCGCTCACGGTCCTCGCGCAGCTGGGCGTGCCTGGTCTTGAGGGTGTCGCGGAAGTTGAGACCGGCGACGTGCAGTGTGGCCGCGATGCGGATGATGGACTTGTTCATGGTGCTTCCTTTGGTTGAGTGGTCCCCTACACCAACAAGAGGTGTCAATAAATCCAGGATTCGGACACTGGTTTGGTAATTAGTCTAGGTAACTCTGAATTTTGATGGTCTTGAGCGGTGCCGCGGGATGCGGCTGGCTGGTTTGAATGTGGGTTGCTCTTCAAATTTTGACTGGTCAGGTTTCCTCCTTATGTAGACATTAGTTTGAAAAGTGGGGGTGTGGCGATAAGGACGATGAAGATTAGTCCCATCAGCGCCATGGGCATGGTGATTCGTTCGGAGTCCGCGTTGGCTTTGGCGCGGGCTTCGTTGAGGAGCTGGACGCGGAGCCCTTTGCCGCGGGAGCGGAGGGGTTCGTAGACGCTTGCGCCTTCAGCGCCGGCTAGCTTCATGATGTCTGCCAGGTCTGACAGCTCGGGCACCCCGATGTCTTTGGAGAACGCCTTGAAGGCGTCCCAGGGTCGGTGCCCTTTGTATTTGGCCAGCTGCAGTTCTTCGCGGAGTCGGACAAACACCCACGAGTCGGCGACGTTGGCGGCGCGGCTGAGGGCGAGCCCCGCTGCGGTGTTGCGCTTTCGCTCGGCGGCCACGAGTTCGATGTAGGTGGCCACCGCCCTGGCGAATTCGTGACGTGCTTCTTCTGCCTTTTGCGTCACGGTCAGGTTGGTTGCCCAGATGAGCAGCAGTGCCATGCCCAGGGATACAGGCAGGGAAACGATCAGCAATGGTGCTGGCAGACCGAGGAGGAGGACGCAGAAACCTGCCAGCAGTGGGGCGATGATGAATCCGAGGAGGCCCATCATGGCCTGGTTGGAGGAATGCTGGGCTGGGGAGATTCCCACCAGGGCAAGATCCTTGCTGTTGACCTGCAGCCTGGCCAGCAGACCGTGCTGCATGACCCGCCCCATCTGTTCGCGCTTGGTGGGGGTTGTTGCTGCCACTTCGACCGTTCCCAGGTGGTCCAATGCCGCGGAGAGCTTCGGGTGTCGTGGGGTCAGTTCGGCTACCAGCCAGACCAGGCCCAGGCCGACGATGGCGCCAAGGGTGAGAGCTGCCCAAATCATGAGGTGGCTCCTTTCGCGTCAACCAGGATCCGGGGGGGCAGATCGGGTTTGCTGAGGGAGTGCATCCATTTCAGTGCGCCAGCGTAGGCGGCGACGATCAGGAGGAGGATGCCCTGCCCGATGGGGGTTTTGTAGACGGAGAAGAATTCGGCCATGAGGGTTGCCGCGCCCACCATGGTGCCCAGGGTGAAAATGGTGACCCATTTGGCGGTGGTGCGGTTTGTTTCCCTGGCCGCATCGATCTCCCGGCGCTGCCGGATCTCCTCGAAGATGGTTTGGGCAAGATCGTCCAGGGCATCGGAGAGTCCGGAGACACGGATCGTGGAGGCCAGGATGAGGTGTGCGGCGAGTAGATCGGCCGTGGGGTCGTCCAGGTCGTCGGCAAAGGCTTTGAAGGCCCTCCGCGGCGTCCAGCGGGTGTTGAGCCTGGCCACCAGGTTGTTCAGCTCGGGACGGATGACCTCGGGAGAGTTCGGCAGGCTGGTTGTTACTGCCTGACTCAGCGAGGTGGCCCCGGTGCTGATGAGGCCCGAGAGTGATCGTGCCCAGGCTTCCAAGGCCTCCAGCTTGGCAATCTCATTCTTGCTCCGTGCGGTGCTGAAAATCGGTGGGAGGAGAACGGCTGCCGCCGGCACGGCGATCAGGGTCACCAGCCAGCCAGTACGCCAGAAGAGCAGAAGGCCGGCTACCAAACCGATGACCAGGTAGAGGGACTGCTGGGGCCCAATTTTGGACTTCAGCTTTGAAATGGGTGACTTGGTCCGGCCGTTACGGCTGGGTTTGGTGGGGGTCCGCGTCAGCTCCGTGATGATCAGGATGATTCCCACCCCCATCCCCAGGGCGCAGCTGATGGCGAGGAAAGCATTCATGATCCCAGCCCTCTCAGCCGGTCACGGTGATATCCCACCTGAGCCAACTCTTCAAGGAAGTCATCATGGGGTTCATAGCCCGTGAAGATGGCATCCGCACCGCGTTTGGGTGAAAGGAAGATTGGATTGGCTCCAGGGCTTTCGCCATCACCACTGGGCACCACTTCAGCAATCTCCGTGATGTGCCGCTTCTTCCCGGAGGGCCGGGAGAGCTGGACGATGATCTGGATATGGTCCTGAATCTGGCGGTAGGCAAAGGCCGGTGAGGTACCCAGGCTTTGTTGCTGAAGATCCGCCATCTTTGAAATCGCGTCTTTAGCTGTTTTGGCGTGGATGGTTGTCATAGAGCCAGCGGCACCGGTCATCGCTGCGAGCATGGCCAGAATTTCCTCAGGCCCGCGCACCTCACCCACGATGATGCGCTGAGCGTCGAAACGAAGTGCGGAAGGGATGAGCCCACCGACAGTGATCGAGCCGATCAGCTCACCCGTCTTCGGATCCCGTTCTCCCTGTCCGGGGCGGGCTTCGAGGGATTTTACGTTGAAGTGGTTGGGGGCGCCGAGGTGGAGCTCACGTTCGGTCTCGATGGTCACGACGGGTTCCCACGGATCGAAATTGGCGCACAGAGCCCGTGTGAAGGTGGTCTTACCGGCACCGGGGTGCCCAGAGACCACGACGGACATGTGCGCACGCACGCAGGCGGCCAGGAAATCTGCTGCGTCCTGAGTGAGGGTGCCATATCTTTCCACCAGTTCATCAAGGGTAATTTCCTTGATGCGGTGGCAGCGGATGGTCAGTGTGGGCCGCGGAGCGATGGGCGGGTGGGCTGCCTGGAGACGATCCCCTGAGGCGAGCGTCATGGAGAGCTGGGGCATCTTTGCGTTGAATTCCCGGGCGCCCTCCCCCAGTTCGTCACACCAGGTCTGCACCATTTCGATCAAGGCCTGGTCGCTGGAGGCAACAGGAGCAACCTTTTCCTGGGTGCCGTCCGCGCGTCGGACGATCACCTCATCGCATCCGTTGATGTGGATGTTTTCGATGGTGGGGTCATCCAGCAACGGCTGGACGGCACCCATGCGGTAGGCCTGGTTGAACAGGATCTGCTGGAGATCGTTGTGTTGCTGCTGCGTCAGGCGAGGATCTCCATCGCGGACGCGGGCGGCGCTAAAGTCGGCCAACACGGTGGCAATGATGGCACGGCCGAGCTCATCCCTGTTTTCAGGGGTTTCATCCCTGGAACCACGGATCTCTGAGATCTCATTAGCAAGCCGTTCAACCACTTCCCAGTTATCGGAAGGATCAATTTCAGCATCACCGTCAGGGGAGAGAGTCGGTACCGTCTTCTGGGGCGGTGTCTCCACAGGCTCGGATGGGGCAGCTGGTGAGGCCACCCGGCGGCCGTTGCGTTGGCCTGCCGCTGCCAGCGCGGCAGCGGCAGGGTGCTGGGCCGGCGGTGTGGTGGGCAGGGCCAGAGGGAGGTCCTTGAAGAGGTCCACATTATCGGGGGTGATGCTCATGCCAGGTCCTCCAATTCGATATCGAGCGCCTCATTGAGCAGGCCGCGTCGTTCATCCAGTTCGCTACGAAGGGCGCCGGAGAGGTGGTCAATGGCGCGGATGTAGGGCCGCTTTTCGAACCGGCCAGGATTGGTGACTTGTGCGCCGTCGCTGAAAACGGCAGCGGTCTTCTCATCCCACGGCAGGGATCCGGTGATGCGTAGTCCCAGGCTGCGGGCCATGTCATGAGACGAGTATGGGCTGGAGGGTCGTTCGATCAGCACGGTGCTGAGGTGATCGCCACGCCCGATGCTGGCCAAGTCGCCCTGGATCTCCTCCAGGCGGTACCGGATGGCGAAGGCGTCCGGAAGGGAGGGGCGAGCCACAATGATGACGGCATCTGCTGCCCTCAACAGTGCTGTGCGCTTGTCCCCCACGCTCCACCGGCCGGCGTCGATAATGACGTCCGTTCCGGAGGCTTCAAAGGTGTCGGCGGCAGAGATGATGTCTCCCCAGAGGTGGTCCAGGGAGGGGGCGCTTTTGGCCTCCATCAGCCCGGGAAGGAGCCATTGTTGGGCCTGTTCCGGATTGTCGGTGTCCAAGGGCAAGAGCTGGGCCCACAAGTCATTGAAGTCCAGGTGCCCCGATTGGTCTGCGGCAACGGCGAGGTTGATTAGATTCTTGTCGCTGCCATACCGGCCCTTGAGGTAACCGGACAGGAAGGACGAGGCCTTCGAAGTGTCCGCTTCAAGAAGGATGGCCTTGCGGTACCAGCAGCGGGTGAGGGCCATGGCGGCGGTGGATCCCCCAGGTGAACCGCTGAGGCTGATCATCAAGATGGTGGCCATGACTACTTGCCACCGTCCAGGATCAGCGCCACCCGGCCGGTTGCCGCCTTGGCTGCCAGTGCTGGCGCATCGGACTTCGGAACAAGAACAGCAACCAGGGTTTGTCCGGAGACGGTGTCCCTCTGGGATGAGATGACGGTTGCACTGATGGCAGCGGGCGCTTCCTTGGGAGCTTCTGCGAGGTTGGCCGGCGTACTGACGATGCGGACCTTGTCCCCGTTGGTCAGCGGGTAGGGCGGCAGCTGTTGATTGGTCAGGGATAAGCCGACCATGGACTGGTCGGGTCCCAGGCCGGAGCCGGTGCCGATGGTGTTGGGGGTGACCAGGGAGCCGTGGGGAATATCGACCTGGGCAGTCTTCCCGACTACCTCACCTTGTTGGGTGGTGAGGTAGTGAGGGATGGGCTGGCCTTCGGGGATCTGAACCGCGGTAAGGTCGTCCACGGTCATGACGTGGCCGCGGCTGATGTCTGACTTGGCGGCGAAGACGGTGAGGTTTTGCCCTTGAGTGTTGAGCAGCCAGGCAAAGACCAGGGCAAAGACGATGATCATGGCGATGGCGGCGCCGATGATGGGCTTGCGTGGTTTTGACTGGACCGGCGAACCAAGGCTTTTGCGCTTCTCAGGCTTCTCGGCGACGGCTTCCCCAGGGGCTGTCAGCGTACTCATCAGATTTCATCCTTTAGGTATTCGGTTAGGGCTGTGACAATCAAGCGATTGCGGTTTCCGCCGGCCAGTTCGGTGGCGAGGTTATCCAGCACGGCCATGTGCTTTGAGTTGATTCGCATGGACTTGCTGTCTTTTTCAGAGTGATCGGCGGAGATCATGGCGACAGCTTCACCGCGGCCAAAGAGGTTGGGCCCAGGGACTTTGACCTGGTTGGTGTTCAGGAGGGTCGGCAGCTGTTGATAGGTGGAGTCGATGGCGTTGAAGAGCACATTGGCGAAGGAGAGCTTCGTCCTGTTCTTGTGGGCTTCGTAGGCCTTGATGAGCTCCTTCGACGCCCTGATGGTGAGGTTTTCCCCGGCTGCCCCTCCCCCGGCTGCTGCTTCCTGGTTCGCGGTGGGTGTGACGGCAACGGGGGTTGCGGTGACGGCATCTTCCTGCGGTGCTGGTTGCTGCGGCGTCGGGTCGTTGGCGGGAGCTTCAGGCACCAGTTCAACGACAGGAGAGGGTTGAGGCTGCGCGGTGCGCTTTAGGCCACCCAGGGCGGAAAGTTTGTTGTCAGCGGTCATGGCTATTTTTCTCCTGCTTCGGCGTCGAAGGCTTCTTCTTGGGCCTTGAGCTCATCGATGATTTCAGTGGCAAGGGACATATAGTCCTCGGCCAAGGAGCTGGCGGAGCCTGCCAGCACAGGCGTTGCGGAGGCCCCGGATCGGAGTCGTTCCCAGAACGGGCCCTGCTTGAGGACATCTGCAGCGAGTTCATGGGCAGCCTGGCCCCGGAATGAGGCGTCGGCATCCGCTGCGACGACGTTGCGGATCTTGGCGCTAAACGTAGGGGCGATTCCTCCCAGCCGCTCCCCCAGGATGTCCCGGGGTCGTTTCTCAACGCGAGTGGCGCCGGAGGGAACTCCGAAGAGAATCACACCCAGCAGGCGAATGTACGGGTTCGCGGATTGGACCTGCTCAATGCGGCTGGCCAGGCTGTACAACCCGTTGATGGATTTGGGTTCGGGGCGCAGCGGGGCGAGGATCCAGCGGGCCGCCAGCATTGCCTCATCCACAAAGACGAAGCCGGCATCGGATGGAGGGGTGTCGATGAGGATCAGATCGTAGTTATTGGCGATCTTCGCCAGGGCGCGGGCGATACAGCCGCGCATCTTGCCACCGCGAAGGGTGTCGCCGTGGATGGCGTCGATGAGCTGGTTGGTAAACGGCCCGCCGGTCAGTACATCGAGCCCGGGACGAATGTCCTTGAGAGGTACAGGGACTTCGTTGTAGGTGACGGCATGGTGCAGGGCTTTGCCCTGATTATTCCGCTCGTCATCGGAGAAGCCAAGATTGATGGCCACGTTTCCTTGAGAGTCCATATCAACGATCAGGACCTTGTACCCGGCTTCGGCCAGGAGCGTGGCGAGGTTTGTGGTGACGCTGGTCTTTCCCACTCCCCCTTTTCCGTTGGTGATGACGATTGTTCGTCTCAGGTTGAAAAGGTCACTATCGCTGATCAACTTGACGGCTTGTGAGAGAGCAAACGGGTTTGGTGTGGTTGTCGAGTCCATACCTTGCATAATAAGCGCCTTACCTGCGCATAGCAAGAGCATTCACAAGACAGTTAGATGCAAGTCGGGTGCAAGGCGGTTGCATACGAACATCGAAATAACAGCACTTGAAGGGGCAGGCTAGGCGTATTGAATGATGATTCCACTGATACTCAAGGGCTTCTAGGGAGCACAAGGTTAACAATTTAACTGCACCTCTAATGCATATGAGTTATCTCTACATGCATCATGCACGCATGGCGCATGCATTGGCAATATGCATTCACTATGCATGCATGATGCGTTCAATAGGCTTGCAGGGTGTTCTGTCGGTGCGTGGCCTTTGCAGTAATCATATTGGTGAACGCTTTGCGGGGGCACGCAAGGTGCATTGGGAAGGTGGGCCAAGGGCAAACTCTGGCATCACAAATGCGTAGTGGATTGCTGCTGATGAGTGGGGGAGGGGCATGAGTTAAGCCGGGTGCAGCATTCATGCAGGCACGCAAATGGCTGCGCCCCTTCCTTGGCCTTGGAAGGGGCGCAGCCGGTTTGGGGGAGCGGAGGGTGGCCGAGTGCTCCAGTGGCTCCTGTTAGGCCTCCCAGCCGGCTTCTGAGACTTCCTGGCGCACAGCGTTGACCAGCGTGATCCGGATGCGGGAAGCCCTCTTGCGCAATGCCTCGGCGCTGACTCCGTGCTCCTCCATGAGGGTTTCTCGTGAAGAGGGCACGTCGCCGGCCAGGTAGTAGCGGGTGAGCAGAATGACTTCGGCTTTGGTGAGGATCTTTGCCGACAGGGACCAGGCAAGTACCTCTGCCAGGTCTCGCTCCGGATCTGCGTCGTCTTCATGGAAGGCGTAGCTTTCCAGCTCTTCGTCGCTGAAGTTGTCCATGGATGTTTCTGTCACCTTGCGGTTGGAACGTTTGACTGAACCGTTGACGATCCCGAGGGCATCCATTGCCAGGCTGAAGGCGATGCGGTGGTTCCGGGTAACGGGGTGGGTCAGGATGGCCTCCCACAGGGCGGTGATGTAGATGCTCAAGGCGTCATCAAGGGAGTAGAGGCGCAGAGCCCTGGATGAAGCCGTGACTTTGATGGCCTTGGGGATAAGCAAACGGATGACGGTGATGTGGGCGAGAGCGTCGCCGGCCTGTGCTGCCTGGATGAGTTCCATGAGGACCAGGTCCTTCCAGGCGTCTTGTCCGGGGGAGCGGAAGGCGTCACGGATTTCTGCGAGAGGGACGGCCCCCAGGGCGGGGTAGGCCCCGACTGGGGACTGTTCGGCGTAGCAGTCGAATGTCGCTGTCACTGACTTCACTGTTGGTTCCCAGCTGAGGTGGGTGAACGTTGCCGTGGCCATGGCGGTCTCCTTAGAAAGCTTTGTTCGCGCATCACTCGCGCGCGGTGTCTAAGGTCAAGCCAAGAAAAACGCCCCTTGCTAAATCCCTTGCTAGGTCAGGAAAACAACAGAACAGGACTTGATGGGTTGGCTGATGTAGGGCCTTGCCAATTGCGTTTGCGCAGGTCAGAGCACTGTTTCTCCAGGGTTTTAGCAGGGTAAAGATCTTCAAAGAATTTCTTGTTCGCGTGTCCGGATTGCGTTTGTGGTGGCACCTCTTGTTGGTAGAGACCCCTACAACGAGACAAGGACTTCCGACTATGAGCAGCAATCCGGCCCACGCTTTTGATGAGGATGAAGGCTCCGACCTGCAGGACGTAGCAACATCCTTTGCCGTTCGGGGGGAGCTGACTTCGCACCTGGCAAACATGCATCAGCACCCCTTTGACGAAGTTGCACAGAAGCGTCTCCTGGGGTTCTTGGGCTCGAAGAGGCTTGCCTCCGGATCCGCTGCGGCAGCACGACTGCAGAGAGGAGCTTAGTGATGCGACTCCAAAACAAGGGGCCCGCGAAGGTTGGGGACCCGCAGATGCCGGACCCTACAAAGAAGGCTTCTAAGGCAGGTGTTCGCCGCACCCTGGTTTTTGCCGACAATGGGGAAACGAACCCTTGGACTAAGGGCCAGGCCCTCACCACGAAGGCCGTTACGGTCTCGTGTTGGGTTGCCCTGTTCTTGATTTGGCCGTTGATCTTTACGTTCCTGGTGGGCGGGTTTTCACGCCCGGCCAGCTCGGCGCCCCGGGTGACTTCCCAGGTCGCTACGACAGCGGATCAGAATGTGGGCGCCGTTGCCCAGGGGTTTGTGGGGTCATGGCTTTCGGCCACCCGAACTAACGACGCAGGCCTGTCCGCCTATGCCGATCTCTCGGCCATCTCCTTGCCGGAGGTGCCTTTCGAGTACAGGAATCTTGCCGTCGCCGCGGTCGGGCCAAAGAGCGATTCCGGACTGATCCAGGTCCAGGTGGCTGCGGAGGTCAAGGAGAGCCACTTGGATAAGGACAAGAAGCCGGTCAGCTCCTGGCCACAGCGGTATTTCCAAGTCGCAATCGTCGTTGATGGAACGCAGATTTCCCCCGTGGGGATGCCTCGGGCCATTGCTTCCCCGATGACGGCTTCAACCAAGGCCTATGGATTCAACCAGAATGTGCCGGCCTCTGACCCACTGGCGCAGTCGATTTCCAGCTTCCTGCAGGCCTACGCTGCCGGCGTCGGCGACATCACCCGCTACACAGCCCCCACCGCAAATATTGTGGCCATCGCACCAGCACCCTACGCGGCCGTCAAGGCACAGGACTTCAAGGCAACCACCGAGCCGGTGGCAACTCCGGCAGACGGTGCCACCATCCTCACGCTCACCAGGGTCCTTCTGGTGACAGCCTCCGGCCAGCAGGTAGCAGCCGACTACACCCTGGTGCTGAAGGCAAGGGCAGGGCGCTGGGAGGTCTCTGAGATCAACCCAGACATCACCACCAAACCAACCACCAAACCCACCACCAATGCAGTCCCCCCAACAGGAAAGTAGACCCATCTCATGAAAACCGTCACCATCATCACCACTGCAGTACAGCCCAGCGCCGGCATGTGGGATCTGATCAACGAACAGATGACCCAGGCAAAGGGGGCGTTGATCGCGGCCTCCATCATCGGAGCCATCGTGATCATCCTTGGTACGGCCGTGAAGACCAAGGCCATCATGGCCACCCTCATCGCTGCCGTCATCGGCGCTGCCCTGATCTTCCTCGCCAGCGGTGGGCTGGAGCTCCTGTCAGGAAAGATGAACGAAACCGTGGCCGCCAGTTCGTCCCACGAGTTGGTACTTCACGATCTCACCACTGACGCAAGCGCATAGCGACGATGGCCGCGCCTGAAGACTACGAGGTAGTCAAGTTCTACCGGACATCAAAGTACCCCTTGATGCTCGGACGCCTGCCCGACGGCAGCAAGATCTTCGGCGGCCCTTACACCGCTGCCCAGGGCATCGCCGGCGCGGCCATGATCATCCTGGTGCTGAGCAGCTGGGGCCTCTGGGCCAACTACGGGCTCATCGGCAACATCATCGTCGGGGCGACGGCCGTAGTCGTCCCTGTCTACTTTGCCGGGATGATCCGGACCCGCAACCGAAACCCAGCATCAATGTTCCTGGGAGCCATGAAGGCCTTTGCCTCTCCCGATACCGGACGGGTGGGGAGCAAGGCATTCAAATTCCGTAAGCCCCACCATGTGCGAGGACTGACCATCCCGGACTATATGCCGGCCTCACCCGAGATCCCCGCTGCCGACAAAGAACCGGGACAGCCCGTCCGCAATATCCAGGCCCCAGAACCGGCCCCGGCCAGCCCAAGCACCGTTCAGGCGCAGCAGCACCGAGCAGTTACCGCCATCGAACGGCTCATGGCCGAGACCACACCGAAATCCTAAGGAGCACTCCCATGCGCATGCCAGCCACAGCCCTTCCAGGGAACCTGATGTTCACCAGGTCAGGAACCGTCTGGGCCTCATTTCGACTGGAGCCTGTCGCTTACGGATACTGCCCGCCACGGATCAAAAAGACCGTGAAGGCATTTCACCAGGCACTGTTCCAGGCCTTTGAAGGGGAGGCGTTGATTTCCGGGCTCACGGCCAACGTAGATCCGGCCTCCGTGGTTGAGCAAATGATTGAAGGGCTGGACATCGATCAGTGCCCGGAGTGGAAGGAAGAAGTCCTTGCCACCCTGGACAGCCTGGAGGGCATTCAACTTGGAACCCGGGCCTTCTGGCTCTCCGTACCCTTGCGGTCGAACACCCAGGAGATGATCAAATCCGCCATTGGGGTCTTCCAACGTGAATTCGCTGAAATGCTCGCGCTACCCCAGATTGTTCCCTCGGCGAAGGAAATCAGTGATGCCCAAGACCAGGCAGACCTGATCTTCAAACTCATCCCCTCAGTGTTCAAACCCAGAAAAGCAACGGCTGCAGAACACATCTGGATGGGGATCCACCATCAGCAACGAGGACTGGCCCACGATGGGCGCGTGCCGGCCGCCTCGGCCAAGGGAGATGTCACGGAGGAGATCATGCAGATGGGCTCCTCCATGCCAAACCCATGGCTGGATGAAGGAGGGCAATCGGACGAGGCTGGAAAGAAGGTCAAGAACCCGTTCGCACGCCGGTTCCTCAAGATTGCCTCCGCCAACACACCCTCCTACCAAGTGCTTCAGGCGGTGTCGGCAACTCCACGCGGCGGAATGATGTTCCCGGGCACCGAGTGGCTGTACATGGCCGATACCCTGGGGATCGATGTTGATTGGGTGATGCGCCTGACTATCACAGGCGCCGATGTCGCCAAGCGACAGAATGCCAAGGCAGAATCAACGCTTGCCGATCAGTATTGGCAACGCACCGATGAAGGAATCACCGGCTCCAGCTCAGAGCTGGATTCCTACGCCTCGGACCTCGCAGACTTCCAGCAGGCACTGAACCGGTCAGACAAGGAAACCAAGGTTCAGATGACCGCCATCTTCGCGGTCGGAGCACCCACCGCACAAGAAGCCATCGACCTGGCTGATGAGGTCAGCAAGTTCTACAAAGGCATCGAGATGATCCTCGACGCCCCGTTGGGCGGGCAGGAAGACCTCTGGTGGGGGATGCAGGTAGGCGTGCCCACCTCGCGGGCGGTGCGTGAATACGCGCAGCTGACCACCGGCCGGGACCTGGCCGGAGGCATCCCCTTTGCCTCGACCGAATTGGGGGCCCAGAAAGGCAGCCTGCTGGGCATGAATATTTCCACCAACAGGCAAACCCCGGTGCTCTTCGACATCGAGGGGAGCATGCTGGGCAACAAATCTGGTTCTTTCGCCGTGTGCGCCGAACTGGGCGCCGGCAAGTCGTTTCTGCTGAAGAAGACCACGGGGGAGGTGGTCGATCGAGGCGGGCGCTTCTTCGTCATTGATCGTTCCGGAACCATGGAATGGGCGGACTTTGGAGCCTCCGTGACCGACTGCATCGCCTTGGAGATTGCCAACCCTGAATACTCACTGGATCCGCTGAGAGTCTTTGGCGTCTATGAGGGTGCATCCATGGTGGAGACCGTCTTCACCACGCTCTTGAACGTTGCCCCCACCGACGATATGGGCATTGTCCTGTCGGAGGTGCTGGATCGGGACTATCTGG
The DNA here is from genome assembly GCF_020905375.1 of Arthrobacter cryoconiti. GTDB lineage: Bacteria > Actinomycetota > Actinomycetes > Actinomycetales > Micrococcaceae > Specibacter > Specibacter cryoconiti. The sequence continues at coordinate 20,362 of NZ_JAJJBU010000027.1, read as the reverse complement.
AACAACAGGAGCTGGACTCCCTGGGCGGGGTTCTGGCACACCTAAAAGGGGGCTGCCTCCTGGAAGGGGCAAAAGACCTGGGCCGCCGCATGGATGCCTTCGCCCGCAAAAAGCTCGGCAAGGTCCTGTTTGACGGTTCGCTGCCGCCCCTGCCCCTTGACTCACGCGGCCTAGTCATGTGCACCAGAGGAACCGAACTGCCCAACGCGGCCGAGCTGGTCAACGCTCACCTCTTCAACCAGCTCTCCATTGAGAAAATCTTCGGGCGCAGCCTCTATGCCCTGCTCGCCCGCATCGGCCAGGCAGTCTGTTTCAGGGACAAAGAAGACCTGGCACTGTTCATCGTGGACGAAGCCCATCACATCACCAGCTCCCCTGAAGGCGTCCACGTCGTTGAGATCTTTGTCCGCGAGGGTAGGAAGCACCGCACGGCCATCGGCCTGGGCAGCCATGACCCGGAGGAAGACTTCGGCAATGAAGTGGTTCGTGGACTGATCCCAGTACGCTTCCTGATGCGGCACACGGATAAGAACCTTGCCATCCGTGGCCTGCGATGGTTCGGGCTGGACGAGACCGACGAGGAACTGATTGACCTCATCACCACCGAGATGTCCCCCATGGATGAGAACAACAAGATCTACACCGGCCGGGAGGGTGAATGCCTCTTCAGGGACTCCGCGCAGCGCTATGGGAAGGTACAGATCACCCAGCCGGCACGCTACGAGCGGTTCCAGGCCATCCTCTCCACACCGGATGACCACGGTGACGGCCGGCGGAAGTCCCCCAGGGAATCCAACGGGGTCCTGGCATGAACAAAATGGCAGCCACCCTCTATGCCAGGCCCTGGTTGATGAGAGCTCTTGCCGTCCTCTTCTTGTTGGCCCTTCTTCTGGTTGCCTCGGCGGCCGGGGCCCACGCCGACGACGGCACGGCACCACCTAACGAGAATCAGTTCAACGGAGTCACGGACTCCCATGGGGTGCCGGCCGATAAATACAATGTGCCTCCCTTTGACCGCGGTGGCATGGACAACCTCATCAAGATGATCAACGCCTTCTACATCGACACCTTCTGGAGCTGGGGTGTCACCATGCTCAACGGCGCGATGTGGTTCTTCCAGTGGCTGCTCTCCTTCCAGTGGGTGTCCATGGTGACTTCACCCATCATGGTCTTTGCCACGACGATTCAGTCGCTCTTTGGCGGCCTCAACTTCATCCCCTTTGCCCTGGCCATTGCCGGCCTGGTCTACGGCATTCAACTCGCCAAGGGCCGATACGCCCACGGCGCCTTGAACCTCTTTATCAGTGCACTGGTAGCAGTCCTGCTCACCGGTGTCCTGGCAAACCCGGCCACGGCCATCCTGGGATCAAACGGGCTGCTGCACAAGAGCATCGACATGGGCGGGCAGGCCGCGGTTGCCATGGCCACCGATGGAAAGAACATGGACGCCAGCGGGCTGGCCCCGAGTGATGTCATCAACGCCACCGTCAACCAGAAGCTCACCGATATATTCCTCAGAGACCCTTCCATGTACGTCAGCTTCGGAAAGAAACTCACCGGAGACTGCGAAAAGATCTTTGATGCAAAGATGAAGGCGGTCAAAACGGGAGACACCGGGGACAACAGCGTGCGGGACGCCGTGGCCAAATGCGATCCAGACGCAAAATTCTTCATGCAACACCCATCAGGCCAATTAGACCTGTTGGGCAGTGTTGGCCTCGGGATCCTGGTCTTCTTTCTGATGGCGGCTGCCTTCGCCATCATTTTGATCTTCTCCGTCGCGGTCCTGACCTGGCGGACCCTGCAACTCATCCCCGCCGGATACCTGGCGCTCCTTCCTGGTGACGAACGGGCCGGTTTCTGGAATGTGCTCCTGCAGGTCTTCGCCGCCATCGCCACAGTGGCCCTGTCCCTGGTGGCACTGGTTCTATATCTTCGCTTCGTGATCGAGATCCTGACCGCTCTGGATGTGCTGGGGCGCAATAAATTCGTGGTCCTGGCAGCCCTCTTCCTGGGAGGCATCATCTTCCTCTTCCTCTTCAGGAAAAAACTCCATGCGACGGCCGGGAAGATCTCTGCAAAAATGTCTTCCTTCATGGGGGCGAAAGGGCAGGCCCCGCGCCAGCCCGTCACCGGGGCCCAGGTGGTCAGGCAGACGGTCAACACCGTGCAGCAAGCCCGCATGTTGGGCGCAATGAACAAGCAAGCAAAAGCCACCACAGGAGGCCCCGGAGCAACCCCGGTCAAAGGCGGACCATCGTCACCCAGCAAGGGGGGCGCAGCAACTGCCGAGGCCGGAACCACTGCCACCAAAGGGGGTTCAGCTGCTGCGCAAGGTGGTGCCGGAGCTACCAAAAGCGCCTCGGCCTTAGGTGGGGCCAAACTCCAGACGGCGCTTGGCCTTGCCGCAAAGATCCCATACGTGGGCGTAGCAGCAAGGGGTGTTCAAGTGGCCGCGGTGGTCATTCCCAAGGCGCAACAATTCGCCAAGAACACCGTATCGGCCCACAGCGCTCCTGCACGCCGGTCAGCCCGCAACGAGCAACTTCGGACCCAGCTGAACCGCCACGAGGAAAAGGTCAAGGCCTCCAAGGAGAAGATCCACACCAAGCTGGACGCGGTTGATGCCCGCCGAGACAAGACCCCGCGTCGCTCTGCGCAGCAGGACGTTTTGGACCGGAAGGAAACGCAGCTCAGGAGCAAACTGCTACAGACTTCCCCCTACACCAAGGCTGACGCCATTCGGGCAAAGCTTGCCCCAGGCGAGAAAGCCGAGACCCAGTTCAACCAACAGAAGGCCTCCGCCAAGGAAGCAGAACAGCAGCGGCTGGCCAGACTGGAGGAGCGCCAAAAAGTGCGGAGGGAAAACCGGGGCCACGTCGATCCGGTAAAGGGCTTCTGAGATGAACAAGTGGCTTGTGGGCGGCGCCATTGCCGTGGTCACCGCTGTGGCAGGTGCCTTCTTGGTAGTCCCGGTCATGTTGGGTGCTCTCATCGGAGGTTCCGGATCCCAAGGAAGCGCGGGCATCTGTCTGATCGGGGGATCCGTGGCAGAGGGCGGCTGGACCAACCCCCTGCAGGGCGTGATCACGTCAACCTTCGGCGGGAGAATGCTGGAAGGCACTGCAGACCACCACGATGGGACGGACATCGATGGAGGGGATGAAGGCGTCCCTTTCTACTCCGCCTCCAGCGGAGTGGTTGTCGCCGCCTACGGCACAGGAGGCACTGCAGGGAATGGCGATGGCGGCCACGGGATCATCGTGGATGCGGGGGAGGGCGTCCAACTTTGGTACTGGCATGCCCAGGCCGGATCCACGACGGTGAAGGCAGGCGACAAAGTGAAGGCTGGGCAGCATCTGGCCAACATGGGCAATACCGGGCGCTCTACTGCCGCTCACCTTCACTTCCAGGTCATGGTCAACGGTGCGGCAGTGGATCCGGTCCCCTTCATGAAAGCCCGGGGCATCACGCTCGGCCAGGGCGGCCCCTCATCCATTGACACTTCACCCCAAACGGCGGCGCCCGGGCAGCCCTCGGGTGGGAGCGGCCAGGACTTCATTGGGGAGGCCACCACTGGCACCCGCATCACCATGATCCCCGTGCAGTTGGGCTATGTTGACCGAGTCATCGCTCAGGGCAGGAAGAGCAAAATGTCAGACAAAGCCATCCTGATCCTTCTCGTCACGGCCCTGCAGGAATCAAAGTTCTTCATGTATGCCAACTCCTCGGTGCCAGAATCCGATGGCTATCCCCATGAGCGGGTCGGCAACGACCATGATTCGGTGGGGTTGGTGCAGCAGCGGCCATCCATGGGTTGGGGAACAGTTGAGGAGCTGATGAATCCAGAGAAGTCCGCGCTGGCCTTCTGGGGGATCCACCCGGCAGGCGAAACCCGTCCGCCAGGGCTCCTGCAGATCAGCGGATGGGAAAAGATGAGCGTCAATGACGCCGCCCAGGCAGTTCAGGTTTCCAACGTGCCGGACGCCTACGGGAAATGGGAGCCAGTCGCACAAGCACTGATGAAGCGAGTCGGTTCAGGTGGTGGCGGAAACGTTGACTGCACGTCCGGAAATGAATTTGGCGCCGGCAACCCCATGCCAGGTGAATACAAGGGTGATGCTGCCAGGGAAAAGATCATCGCTGCGGCCAAGGAAGGGCTCGGCGGCAGCTATGTCTGGGGCGGAACCGCCTTCAAGGCATGGGACTGCTCAGGCTATGTGCAGTGGGTCATGACCAAGGCGGGGATCAAAGGTATCCCCAGGACCGAACAGTGGGGGGTGGGCAAGAAGACCAGCAACCCCCAACCAGGGGATTTGGTGGTGCAAAATCCTGACGGCCCCAACCATTGGGCCCACGTAGGAATCTATGCAGGGGACGGGATGATGTACAGCGCCCTCAACCCCAGCGTCGGCACCTTGCTGCACCCCGTGGACTGGAACCCGGGAAGCGAATACTTCACCATGATCGGCGACTGAGGGAGGACCCCAGATGAACCGCAAGATGAAAATCATCCTTGGCGTGGCAGTGCTGGTTGCCGTCATCTTGGTCATGGCCGCCGGCATGATCTCCAAGGCCAAGGAACAACCACCCCAAGGGCAACAAGCTATCGTCCACCCCACGGTCCAGAGCCCCGAGCCGGTAAGCCAGGGTGATGACCCCAACCTGGCCAGCCCCGTTCCGGAGTCGGACAGTGACCGAATCAAAGCCACGGTTCAGGGCTTCATCCTCGCTTACGGGGGCCAGAGCTGGGATGATCCAACCCCCACATCCTGGATTGGCAGGGCGCAGGAATTCACCACTAAAAGCTATGCCAACCGACTCAATCAACTCTTCGGAAAAGCCAATGCCGGCCCCGCCTGGTCGGACTTCGTGGCACACAAAACCGTGCGTCAACCGCTGATTGATGAGATGAGAATTGTGCGGACGCAAGGCTTTAGCAAGGGGGTGGTGACGGTGATCGTGGACTACAGAATCACCACCGCTATGGACGGGGGAACCCCTGATTCCTTTGAATCCTTCAACCGCATGGTGCAGGTGGCCAACGTCAACAAGGACTGGTTGGTGGATGACTTCGGGGACGTTGCGGCCGGCTATGCCCCAGATTCAGGAGGCGTCCCCACAGCTCCTAATGTTGCCCCGACAGTTGGGGACTAGCTAGCGCGGAGTCGTCGGCCGAAGAGCCTTATAGTCTTCTCAGTGAGTGGGGCACAACTACGATGATTTAGGATGCAGCTGGCCTCTGCGCTACAAGGAATCGAGGGCGACAGAATGAGCGCCATGACCATCAGGCAGCACTATGTCTCTCGGGCCCTTATCGCCCGGTTCTCCAATAGCCCGGAGCTTAAGAACGGGCTTGTGGGCCAGTTCGATGTCGTCAATGGCAGGTGCATGCGCGCCGTTTCCCCCAGAAGTATTGGGTTTGAGTCATATTTCATAAAGTACGACGGCGATCGAATGGAAGAGCTGTGGGGGACGGTTGAGAGACCTATGGGGGAGGTTTTCAACGCACTAAGAGATGATCCCTCGGATCTTCTCCAGGCAAAGCAGTCACACATCAAAGACTTCATGGCTTTGCATTTTGCGAGAAGCCTGGAAGCTCAGAGGATCCATATTGAGACCTTGCTCAAACCGAGGCGCGAACTAGGGCCAATAAGGAGATGCAGACCAGGCTTGCCAGGTTGAGGTATGGCCTTGACATGGCTGAATCACCTTCGATTCTTAGGGAAATGGCCGATGTTGTGCTGGATCCCATATATGCGCTGGAAGATCATGGATCCCCTTTTCAGAAGTGGGTCGAAGAGGTTTTCCAGAGGACGCGTGAACATCTGGCGAACTACAGTCTCTCCCTCCGTCCTGCACCAGATGGTTCAGAATTTCTCTTAGGAGATTGTCCCGCTGTGGGTATAGCTCCGGGGATGAATCCACGAAGGCGCCCGCCCCTTTTTGATGCCAAAGCATTGATCCTCCCACTATCCCCGGGGGTCGCTGCGATGGCCTACCCATCAGATCGTGGGGAGCCGGAATATTCCGTTGATGACGCCGATGATGGTGTTGTGTTGGCAATTAATCATGGTCAGATCGCACAGTCACACAAGCGAGTGTTCTTCAGACCTGATAGCGGGCATTCAGCGACAGTGCGGAACTATCTCGGAATCTGAGGCGGGCCCCAACAACGGAACCAGGGGAGGGATGCCGGCGCTCAGGCCGGCATCCCTCCCCTTTGTCATGTCGCATTCCAAGGAATGGGCGCTGGCAACAGCTGCTGCATGAGGGGAACCTGGGCGATGGTTGGCAACACAGGTGAACGCACTACCCCAGGGCACAGAGGTGCAACAGGGGGGAATGTGAGGGTGAGTTTGAGGACTCTGTCCTGCATGATGCCTGCATCCAGAACGCGCAGCACATATATTGCTAACGCTGGGAAGGGGATATCTAGACTCGAAGTAGCGGAGATCTCCGATGAATCGGGATTCCTCACCGAGTCTAGTACCCTTGTCAAGTTAATAGCAACGGGGTTTTGTCCGGATTGGACGGATCGCGGCACCTCTTGTTGGTAGGAATGCCTACCAATGAGGAGCCTCATGCCGATCAAACAGAAGACCAAGCCCCTGGCGCCCGCGAGGCCGATGGAGCCAGCTGTACACCAGTGGGGCTATGAGCGTATTCAGTCCGAGATCACGCCAACCCTGAAACCCAAGACCCAGAACTGGGGATATGCCGTGGCTGCATTGCCGGCGGCCGCGTTGGTCTATTCAGGGGCACAGATTATCCAGAGCAACTCGGGGGCAGTTGGGCCCGGGCTTTTGGGCACTGGAGTTGCGTGTGCCGGCGTGACGGCCTTGGGGCTGAGGAAGAAGGAACGGGACGCCATCGCGGATCGATCCACGGAGGACATCGCGGTCCTGACTTCAACCTATTTGACCCGCAAGTGCTTCAAGGTCTTGCGCTGGAAGGGCGGCTGGATCGGCTACCCGGAAAAGGTCAGGGTCAGGTACGCCCAAGGAGCGGCCAACATCCCAACCCTCAAAGAAGATCTGATCGAAAAGCTCTCCAACAGGATCGGACTGCAGTACCGCCTGGTGAAGGAAGATCCGCGCCGCCGGCAATTCATCTTCCAGGTCGCACCCATTGAGGAGGCTGAAGAGGAGGAAGCCCCGGATGTGCTCACCGAGCGCGTCACGAAGGTGGTGACCAAACTCTTTTCAGCACAAAACGCCGAACCCCCGAACATCGACCTGACCTGGGATGAGGGGAAGCTCTCCAAGATCCATGTCCACCACGATATCGGTTACAACCTCACTGGCGCCATGGTGCGAAAGGACAAAGCCCACAAGCTCTCGGTTATGATCCCGGGTAGGTGGAAGGTTGCCTGGGACACCGAGGAAGACACCGCCACCTTCACCTTGCGCCCCGATCTGCCTACCAAGATTGACCACCCTGCGATTCCACATATGGTGGGGTCGCCCTTGGAGAACTACCACACCCCAATCCGGTACGGCGTGGACGAAACCGGCGAGCATATGGCCTGGCGGCCCTGGCTGGATCCGATGATGTTGATCGTCGGACGTACCGGACGAGGCAAGACCGTAGTGGCCCACAGCATTCTCACTGAACTGGCTGCCAGGGGATGGATGATCGATGTCTCGGACGCCAAGCTCATTGAATTCATCGGATACAAGGATTGGCCCAACGTCCGGTGCGTCGGGGCCATCCTGGAAGAACAGGTCCGGCTGGTCCATGCAGCACTGGAGCTCATGCAGGATCGGTACGCCCAAATCGTCAACGGCGAAGCAAAAGAAGAGGACTTCCAGCCCTACTGCCTGTTCCTGGACGAATATGCCCTCTTCCGCGAAGACCTGGCTGACTGGTACTCAGAAATCAAGCGCTCCGGTGAACCGGCCAAGGTTCCCACCCCGCGCAAGGTCAACGCGGTCCTTCGTGCCGGCCGCACAGCCCGTGTCCACTTCGTACTGCTCACCCAGCGCCCTGACGCCGAAGTGCTCGGATCGGGTGAACCACGACTCAACCTCAGCTGCAGGGTTTCCATGGGTCCCCTGGATATGGACGGTGCCCGCATGATGTGGAGTAGCCCGTCTGCCGGGGTAGCGGTGGCCACCAACATCCGCGGCCGTGGAACCACCCGGAATGAGGCAGGGGAGATCGTGGACTTCCAGGCCTACTGGACCCCAGATCCCCGCAAAGCAACAAGCGAAGAAGACTGGAAGATTCTCGACGGACTGAGGCCCGCGAAGGAGATCCACGAGAAGCTCAAGATCATCCTGCCCAAGGCCTCCGTGTATGACGAGAAGTCTCAGGAGGTTTTGCCGCCCAGCTATTCGGAGTATGCGGCAGCCAAGATGGTCCCCGTGGATTACAGCCCCCCAGAAGAGGACGAGGAAACGGACGATCCCCTCGGTCAGGAAAATGCCGACGAGGACGCAGAAACGACTGCAGCTGAAACCGCAGGACCGGCGCCGAAAGATGAACTGGAAGATGAAGAGGCCGGCGGGATCGATATCGAGAGGAGCATTCTGCGACTGGTCCGGACGGGGGCTGATGAGCCAGATGATGAGGCGACTCCAGCTCGACCTGCTCGGGCAGAACGCCCACAACGTTCCTCCGGGTCGGAACGCCCACAACATGGCACCGCGCGCGGGGAGAGGGCGGCAGTCGCCTCGGTGACCGAGCTGCGGATCAGACAACGCCTCGAAGAGGAAGCCGCAGAGGTTGATGAGGAGGGCACGGACGAAGGTTTCGGGGAGATAAGGACGATGTCCATCGAGACCATCGAGCCCGGTGCGAAAGTTCTTCTCGATGAGGCTGAAGGGACCTGGGCCATCGTTTCAGATTCCATGCCGGACGAGGCCGAAGAAGATCACTGGGTACTCTCCTGCGTCACGGACGACGGCATGGATGAAGCAATGGTTGCCCCGCATGGAGAACTGTTCTCCGTGCGCTTGCCAGCATGATGACGAAAGGAAAGGAATAGCCATGGAGACACGAACTAACGATGAAGATGTCGTCACTATCATCATGATCCTGCTGAGCACCGGGGTGATCGGCAGCATCAGTCTGGTGGGGTTCCTCAAGCCCATCCAGGAGTGGGCCATCAAACAGGGCCTGCTGGTCCCAGGGGACCTGTCCGATGTCCGCTTCCCCTGGGACCAGAGCGTGGGCCTGGACTGGGGGAGGATTCTTATCGTGGCCGGCCTGGTGGCCTTGGCCGTCGTGGGCTCGCTGTTCGCTTTGGTCCGTCGCAATCGCCGTCGCACCACGGTGGACTAACCGCTTCGAAACGCGCTGATACACTCAACAACGCGATGGCCCATCCGGTGTCCCCCAATGTCCGGATGGGCCATTCTTGTGCCTGAAAGGTATTGCCTGGTTACTCAGGCTTCGTTGCCGCTGCGGCGGATCCACGGCGCAAAGCTCTCACCCAGACAGCCGTTACCCCGGCCACCGCGGCAATTTCATCAGCGGGGTGGGTCAAGGGGATCTCGACAATGAGCTTGGCCCGCTGTTCTTTGAGTTGCGCGAGCTCTGCATCCTGGTGGGCCAATTTGGCCCTCTGCGAGGCGATGGCTTCCAGGGGGCCCTCCTGTTCCAGGTCCGGGAATGCTTCCCTGGCAAGATCTGCCTCCTTCCCCTTGATTCGGAGATAGAAGGGTTGCCGGCTAATGCCGGCAGCTTTGACCAGGTCGTTGACGGAGCGATCTGAGGCTTTGGCCGCCTGCCGGACGGCGGTAACCAGGTCTTCAATCACCTGGTCTCTTTCAGCGACTATCCTGCCCAGGTCTTCCTTGACTTGGCGGAGGGCTTTCAGCGGTTTGGTTGTCATCGCTGATCGCCTGCTTCCGGTGTACGTGGGGGAGTTGCCGCGGCCCATGTGGTGGTTGGTTGAAGCAGCATCTTCATGAGGCGTTCGAGCCTACTTGTTTGGGTGGTCTTCATGGTTCTCTCAATTCGCGCATCTGTGTGGGTTCGGAAGCTGGTGGCCGAGCTGGGGCGATGGGTTAGTAGGTAAGTTTTCCCAGGGCGGAGAGCTGCAGGATGCAGTCGTCGGTCTCGGCGTCCAGATCGCCTTGGCAGGAATCGCCAGACTCCAAGGACTGTTGGATGCGGGTGCGGAGATTTTGCGCCATGCGGGTTTCCCCGGCAGAGATCCGCTGCATTGAATCAAGGATTTTCGCCCCGTCGATGATGATCCGAGGGTGCTGTTCCAAGGTGGGCTGGTATCCGTTGTGGCGTGGCTCCAGTTCGACCTCGGTGATAAAGCCGTCCTCCTCGCGCCGGGTTATCCGGTGAAAGATGGCCCAGGTCTCGGAGGCTCCCGACTCGACGGCGTTGGTGAGGACATCCGCCGAAAGGTCGTCCAAGTCTGCTTGAGATGGCATGATTAATCCTTTCTATTTACTCAATCTGACATATATAAGATTATGAGCTGGATATCGAAGTGTCAAGTGACTTTTTGGAAGTCATGCCAGGGTCAGGAAAACGGGGTCTTGGGACGAATGGAGAGAATGACTGAGCGCCAGAGTTTGCGGCCGTCACTGGCTCGTGGGCCAAGGGGGAGAAGTTGAAGGATGGCATTGATGCAGGCGATGGCTCCGGCCGTCCCCAGGGGGTTGCCAAGTGCCGCCAGGCTGTTTCCCCCCAGCAGCCACAGAAGATAACCGGCCGCCAGTTCCAGGGCAGGGCCGGCGGCACTCACCGCGATCTGCTGCCGGCTTGAACAGGCCGAGGCGCTGACGAAGAATCGCCATCCCAGGTTCAGGAAGTGGTGGCGCCGCCCGAGGAGAGAGTTCGCCATCATGTGCCCGGTTTCATGGGGAATGATGGTGGCTAGAAGTAGGGCTCCACAGAGCATGAAGTCCCGCCAGACTGGCAGGGTGGGCAGCACGCCGGCCAGGGCCTGAGCGAGGGGCAATGCCAGGACGGAGCCACTGGCAAGTAGCCCGAATTGGACAATGAGACCTGGTCGCAGAATGACCAGGTGGTTGAGCATGAAAAAGCGGACGGCACAACGGGGATTTCCGCTGCGCCGCCCGCTATCGGGGACTGCTCTCATGATGCCTGCTGGGTGCCCTGCAGCAGCCCCGTGAGGGCCGCGCCTGGTTGGACGCCCGCGGCGTGATCGGCCTGCTCTGCAAGGGCCCAGCTGGCTTCATCCAGGAGGTCGTCACGTTCACCGTCTGTCAGGTCCTCGGAATAGCCTCTGCTGACGGCCAGTTGCATCACCGCGTCGGGGTCATCGCTGAATCCCTGAAGAGAGGGCACTGAAGTTGCGGCAGCGAGTGCCTTGATCCGGTCGGGTCGGAAGCCATGCCAATGCTCACCATTGGCCTCCGTGACAGGAACTGAGGTGTAACCCAGATCCTCGACGTGCTTTTGGGCTGCGGGATCCAGCCTGGTGTCTCGATACTGAAAGGCGATGCCCGCTTTGGTCAGAGCCAGAATTGATACCTTGCATTGCCCGCAGGCTGCGTGCCCGTAAAGCGTTACGGCCTCAGCCGTTGAATGGTCGTCCATAACTGCTCTCCCTTGTTTGGATGCTTACACCAACACAAGGGGCCGTCATTCCTTTAATCCGGACGGTTACAGGCGTTTTTTGTTGGCTGGTTGCGCGGATGCGGGTGCGCCGTGGGCGGCAAGGTAGAGCGAGACCATGCGGCGGCAAAAGGACGCATTGGTGGACATCAGGGATTCGATTGCCTCAGGGGTCTGAGCATCCCAGCCTAGGCCGGACATGGTGAGACTGGCAGCGGCCCAGTGGGCAATCTTCGACGAATCAATGCTGAGGTGGAGGTTGATTTGCACCACGATCCTCCTCCCTCTTGGACTCAGTGCCGGCCGTCGGTGGGGCGGGAACTGCGGGGGATTCGTGGCCGGTGCTCCATAGGTGTGAAGCGAACATGACCTAACCCTTCATTACTCAATCTGACATATATAAATCTAGAGTCAGTAGAGTCCCTTGTCAAGCATGTTTCGCCGGTCTTCTCGGAGGCTGTTGGGGAGCTGGGGCGCCGGCCGTGGCTACTGGAGGCGTGACGGCTGCGGATCTCCTGGCGCGAGGGGGAGTTAAAAAGGAGACCCCCACCAGGTAAGAAAGGCTCAATTGTCAGATCGAGTTTTCCCTGGTGGGGGCCACGGGCAGTTGGAAGATGTGCGTCTAGCCTTCTGCTGCATTGAGATTAGCTCAAAAAGCGGTTGTGTTTCCATTTCCGGGCCGTTTACGATGGTTGAAGAGGTGGCCCCAAATCTCTTGTCGAGTCCGAGGGGCCACCTCTTCATGTTGCCGGGGTCTTATTTCTCCCGCAAAAGATGCAGGCATTTCATCTCGTGAGCTTTGGCCGCATCCAATACCTGGGCCAGTCCATCCCTCTCGCCTGGTCCGGCATGGCGATGCTTGCTGCTGTCATAGAAGAGCTCAATAATCTGTCCCAGAAGATGAGCCCTTGCTGCCATCTCTCCAGCTGTTGTTGGCTGCCCAAGGGAGGGGAGTAGCTCCAGCTTGGCGTTAAGCATGGCTTTGAGGTCGTCGTCCAGAAACTCTTCCATCGTCAAGGGGCCCCCATTTCGTGGAGGTCGGCGGCTCTGTCGGCCGGCCACCGGCCTGTGAGGAAATGATACGGATGCTCGGCCACCGAGCGTCCGTCTTCGCCGATCCAGGACTTGTTGCCGTGGAGCCTATATAGAAGCACGTAGGTGATTCCGGGTTGGGCGAGGACGATGGACGCGGCCCAATCGTGCGCCAGGGAGGCTTGATTGAAGCGCGGCGGGTGCCAATTCAGCGAATCGCTCCAGTGCGAAAGAAGAACGGTGAACTCCTCGGTCAAGGCCGGCTCATGGTGATTGGCTGCCTGCCGAAAGTGGTGGAACGGGGATGCGGTGAGAGTCATTTTCAACCTATCTATATATCGATCTGACATATATAAAATATAGCCCCAGAGGGTGCATGTCAATCTTGTTTCTTAGTCAGGATTCAAATAGACTGGACGCATGGAAACAGCAAGCGAAGTCATTGCCAAGGCCGCTGAAGTGGCCACCGCGGCACATGCCGGCCAGGTGGATAAGAGCGGAGCAGACTACATTGGCCACCCTGCCAGGGTGGCTTCAAATGTTCGCCGACTCTTCCCGGACGCCCCCGATGAGGCAGTGGCGGTGGCTTGGCTTCACGACGTTGCAGAAGACACTGAAGTTGGCTGCGCGCAGCTGCTGGAAATGGGCTTCACTGCAGACGTGGTTGCCGGCGTGGATGCCATGACGAAAAGGCAGGCGGAGCCGGTTGAGGAGTATTTCTCCAGGGTTCGGGCCAATCTTCTTGCCAGGATGGTTAAGGCTGCCGATTTGAAGGACAACACCGATCCGGCGAGAGTGGCCATGCTGGACCAGGTGACCGCGCAGCGGTTGCGGGTGAAGTACGACAACGCCTACCGCTTGTTGGGTGAGGCCTAGTGTGTAAGTCGTGTGCTGAGGGTGGTGCGAGGTGTCGAGATGTTCGTCGGCTTGCCGCATTGACCCATTCGGACCTCTTGCCGGATTCAGTCCCAGGGCGTCCCGATGTCGTTTGGAGCGTTGGACACCATGTCGAACCCGAGCTTGCAGAGCTTTGGGAAGCGTCCTCCCGTGAGCGGCAGCTGCCCCGCCCGGTGGTGGCGGAGGCTGTGGGCACGCTTGCGGATATCTCCCAGGAAGAGCCGGCTATTACCTCGGCCGTGATGAGCGCGGTGCCTGCCGGTGCCAAGGCACATGGGCTGGAGTTTCGCGTCAAGTCTCCATCATCCCTGGCTAGGAAGATTCATGACCGGGTGAAGCTTGCTGCCCGCTCTGAGCACCCCAAGACCCCGGCTGAGGTTGCTGCCGGTATGACGGACATTGTCCGGTACACGATTGAAGCGCGGGATCATGATGCCCTGGTACCGACGGCCAAGGCCTCTATTAGAAAATTGACGAGCCAAGGGTTTGAAGTCGTGGAAGCCGAACACTCCTACGTTGATGGGAGCGGCTACAAGGGGCTGCATCTGCTGGTGAGAAGCCCAACGGGAAGAACCTTTGAACTGCAGTTCCATTCGGCCAGATCCCAGCAGGTCAAGGACGATGTCCATCTGGTCTATGAGGACGCCAGGAGGTTGGATCCAGGAGACCCTGGGCGCCCGATACTTGAGGCCAAAATGAAGTCCATGAGCAACGGCCTGCCTCAGCCACCAGGGATCGACAGTTTGAGAAGGCTCGGCGGCGTACCAGTACAGGTGAGGAAAAAATGAGCGAGCAGTTCACTTTTGAAAAGGTCCAGGATGAGAACGGCAACCTGCTGTGGCTTGGAGCAAGGGCCTTGAAGTCACCGCGGAATTTCTTCGTCTGGGTTCCAAACACCAGCTCCTGGCACCGCTATCCAGAATTGGAACCAGGTGCCGGCTACGTTGACGGGGTTGTCTTTGAGCCCAGCACACCGGAGGAGATCCAGGAGCTTATTCCAGGCAATCGCAGGATTGATGAGAGGGCACTGGGTTGGGTGGTGGACGAATTCCGGGCGCAGCCGGCAGCAGAAATCAGATCATCAGTCGATTTGGGGCTGCCGGCATCCGCGGGCCCGCAGCCTACCCGTGGCCTTGATCTTCCGGCCCTGCCGGAGGGGGAGTGGATTACCTTGAAGGCGTATCCGGAGGATGGATATCGGCGGGCCATCTCCCTTGCCAGTGACATTCGCCAGGGCAAGCGGAAGAAGCTTCTCATGGAAGGGTTTCACCTTGATGCCCGAGTGGAAGCCGTGCCGGCAGGGTTCGAGCTCCAGATCCGCAAGGTTAAGGGCTAAGCCCTCCCAGAAGAAGCCCGGGGTCAGGAGGTTGCCCCGGCCCCGGGCCTATCCTCAGGCGGCCTTGTTGAGGATTTCCAGCAGTCGGCCGGCGGTCAGTTCCTCCGGGGCGTCTACGCTCTCGCCGTCTCCATCGACACCCACGACGACCATGGGCCCGTTGATGGTGTCCCAAGGGTGGATCTTCTCGATGGAATGCATGATGGCCGTTGCCCGCACGTTCACCGGAAGGTTGAGGACCTTGCCTTCTTCGTTGACGTAAGCGCACCAGCTGTCCGCTGAGGCCCCGTTGAAATCGCCGCCGGGGACTGACTCGATGTAGCCCCCAACCTGACTCTGGAGGCTGACCAGGCCCGCTTCGATGTCGGTTGCCGTGGCGGGCTCCAAGGGGCTAGCCGGGATGATGAGTACCTTGATGAGTGACATTGTGAAACCTCTCTTTTATTCGATCTGACATATATAATCTATCGAACTTATTGGAGTGGTGTCAACCTAGTTTCATGACCGTCTTTGGGTGTGGTCCGAGGCTTCGATTGGGGAGCTGGCAGGGGAGAGGCTAAGGAATCGCTCAAGGGTGGCCTGGATGCTGAAATAGGCGGCGGCCGCACTGGTGTGCCCTGCCTGTTGGAGCTCGATGACGTCAGCTTTGGCGACTTCGAGTTGGTACTCAAGCTCTTCATTGCTGATGGGTGGGGTTGCCATGTGCTTGCTCCGCGGTGCTGGTTGGTGGGCTGAAATTCACGACTTGGGTGAACGTGGATGGCAATTGCAGTCGCAGGGAAATTCGGTGCAGAGCTCGTGCCTGGCGTGGAAGCATGCGCCTGTTACCAAGGGCAGAAAGGTTCGGGGTTCCACGGAGGCTGTTGGTGCGGGAGTGGCGGTGTCCAGGTCGATGCTGAAGCTTTGGGCGTTGGCCTTTCGGAAAGACCTGCTCGGCGTCCCGGAAAGGCCTCGGGTGGTCTGCTGTGGGTGACTCGCGTCGAGGGCCGGCCTGTCACAATGAGCGGCCTGGGAAGGTGTCTGGACGGTTCCGTGGGCCTGCCGGGGGTGTCGTGGCCGGACGGGACTGGGAACTGTTTTCCTGAGTACGTGTGACATATTTTGCCCTGGTCTCTGCGTTGCGTCTCCGTGGTTGGAAAGCTCCTCTGTACCAACCCAAGGTGACTTGATCTGGCTGTTTCGGACAGCTGTCTCGCCGATGTTCGTAGTCGGTTCTCGGAGCCGTAAAGGAGGGGGAGTCAGTTGCCGATTTGGGCAGCTCGTTCGTAGAGCTGCGCCCAGTGGAACTCGTATTGAGCGGGGGTGAGCTGGCCGTTTCGGTCCAGGTCGTCAAAGCGCTTGGCTAGCGAATCAAGTTCGGCCAGTGGGCCATACGTTGAGGGTATCCCGCCCCGGCGAATATCCAGGGAAACAATTTGGCAATTTTGGAGGGGTCTTCCGGCCTGTAGGCGAGTGATTGTAACGCCGAGAACCCAAAGTGTGATTGCGGCACCTATGCCAACCAGAGCCCCGATGACTCCCCCGAAGAGGAAGAAAATGCAGGCGCCCAGGTGTACGGCGAAGACCCACCCAAATGTTCGGAACCCTCTTGCCACGGCGATTAGCTTGGCCTCTTCTGAGGTGGTCCCTGGGGGAAAGATGACCAGCGAGAGGGTGGCGCGGCCGGTGGCCATGCTCACTGGTAATTGGGGGGCTTCAAAGCGGCCCCACTTGAGGGTCGTGGTGGCTAAGCATTCAACTGCTTGAGAGAGTGATCTGGTCATTTGCCGGTGCCATTCGTGGTGGTGGACGTGGCCTTCATGGCAGCAACCAGGCGGTTTTTCATGAAGTAGCCTTTCCCCTGCCCTAGGTCGCCGAGAAAGAACAGGTTGGCTCTTTTGCGGTCAGCGTCTTTGGCTACCCTGGCAATGTCGAGGGTGGAGAGTGCGCCGGGTGCGGTGGTTGCTCGGGAGAGTGTGGACCCGGGCTTGGAAGTGTTGCCTAGGCTGGTCATTTGGGAGGACATGAGTGTTCTCGCTTTCAGGGGGTGTGGTTAGCGGAGCTCGTTTAGGTGTCGTCGCTGGTGACTTCCCAGTTGACGATTTCGTAGGTGCTGTCTCCATCTGCGCCAATCCCGGAGATTTCGCTCGGGTCGGCTCCTTCGAGTTCTTCAAGGATTGCCTGTGCCTGGTCTTCACGGCTGGCAAACTTACCTTCGGTGCGTTCTGTGGACACCTCGACGGTGAACGTGAATCGATGGGCCATTGGTCGGTTCCTCTCTCAGTAGTCGCCGTTGATATTTGTCGTTGCGCTTGGGTGCACTATCAACTCAAGGTGTCTGCATCTGGCTGTTTCGGACATAGCGGCCTGGCTTGCACTTGTCTGGGCTAGTTTTCGATGTCCAGGATGTTGTCGAGGCTGAAGGTGATGGTGTCCCCGCGTGCCAGCACAGCGTCCAGAAGAAACGGAGCATTCTCCAGCGTCCCCTGGAGATCTCGCCCGTGGCGGTGGGTTATACGGACCCACATTCCTTCAATCCATCCCTGGCTCTCAAAACGGATCTTCACAAGGTTTCCTGGGCGCAAGGGAGCCTTGTCCTCGGCGGAGGGGGTTTGGTATTGGTCGGGATGTTCGGCGCTGAGTTTGAGCGCATTGGCCAGGGTAACCATGGCATGTCCTTTTCTGCGTGGGGGGCAGCCTGCGGGCCGCCCCCCACGACTGTTAGGCGTTCATGGATTGAGGAAATCCCTGGTCTCGCGTCCAGTCCCAGGAGCACTCGTCCAGTCCGCGCCATTCTTGCTTTCCAGGGCGGTGGGGGATACCCACCTTGGGCCAATCCACCAGGGCGCCGTCGATGAATTTGCGAATCAACGTGATGAATTTGCAGGTTTCCGATTCCGCCCAGTCAGGGCTCTCGCAGGCCTGGTATTCGAAGCAGGCAGCCGCCTGGAATACCTGCATCCAAACAAAGGGGGAGACGGTGGCCTCGATCAGCTCGGCAACAGGCTGCCAAGTGTATTCGTAGGGCTTTTCGTCCTCGGAGTAGCGGTAGTTGACCGAGGCGTAGTTGGCGTTGACCAACATTTGCCCCGTCTGGTCAGCCGTGGCGACTGCTGCGGGATCGACTGCCTCCTTGTTCGGAATGCCCAGCCCTCCTGTGATGACCATTGCGGCCGTGGTCAGAAGATCCACGGTGTCCTTGCTGGTAATGAAAGCGCTCATGACTTCCACCTTTCTTTAACTCGATCTGACATATATAAATATACGCCCGAGTGTTTCGCCTGTCAACCAAGTTTCGGAAGGTTATGAGGTCCAAATATGCAGATCAGGAAATTTTGGCTTGGGACGCAAAAGGACGGGAAGGCCAGGCGTTCGGTGTGGGCCTAGGATGAGTCCATGATTCTGGTGGGAACGGTAGCCAATGCCGATGATGAGACAAGCCGTATTGAGGCGGTCGATGATGACTACGTCAAGGCCCTGACGAAGCTAAATACATTGGTTCCGGACGGTTGCAGGCTGATCTCCATCCGAGTGACCAGGTAGGCGGAGATGGCTAACTCGGCCCCGTCAGGCGACAGCGTCACGGCTGCGGCGTATGCCAAGGCGGCTGGGCTGGACAAGGAGCTGCTGACCTGGCTCATTGAGACTGGATATATTCTTCACGACGGAAAATTCGGCCCGAACTACTACATCGGCAGATCTCGGTCCATCACCAATGAGCAGCTGCTCATGACTGCCCGTTTCGCCTATGAATCGGCGGTGGAGAGCTTCGCAGCAATTGCAATGAAGATGCAGGGCATCCTGGCGCACGTCATTGACGAGTCCGCGGAGATTCTGGAGAACGGGTTGAGTGTCGTTGGCGAACCAGGCATTCACATGGAGTCGATGGAAAGCACGTACCGCGGTCAGGGCGGATTCGATCAGCTTCGCAGGGACATAAGCATGGCCTGGATGAGCGTCACCATCCTCCAGGGCCATTTGTCCAGGAATGACGAGCTGGAACGGGTGCTTGGAGGGCGCCGTGGGTTCCGGCGGGAGTAGAGCGGGGCTGAAGTCTGGCGGTGGGGAGGGCCCTCATCGGCTTCGCACTGACCTTACTGTGACAAGCAACCCGTCAGGGCTCCTGGTCATTGTCTCAGTAGCTTCAACGTTTCTAGCCGTAAATGCCACCATTGAATCCTGGGCCTCACGGATGGAAGTCTATGATGACGGCACGGGGTTGGAATTCGAGAGCAAAGACCCTGTCGTGCTCGATGTGTTGACGGGCGCAACCGTCCACGACTTACCCAATGCTCACCGCATGGCGATGAGGATATTGAACCGTCGTCGGGGTTATGACTACGAGATTGCCGATTTGTTCATCGCTGATTTGGACTCTGTTGGGTGACGCAGAGGGCATTGCAAGGTGGCTGGCTTTGTCTCAGGCTTCGGCGTAGGCCGTGTATTCGTTGGCGAACGCTACGAACCGCACGGCGGCTATGTACTGGTTGCATTCGGGGTCGTAGCCGTCGCTGATCCTGCGGAGCGCGGTCACTTTGGCGTCTAGTGGATAGTCCACGCACGCGAGCAAATCGCCTTTGTTGAGGTTGAAACGGGGGTCGTCCTCGCGGAGCTCAAAAACCATTTCTTCGGTGCGGAATCGCGTTTTGGCGTGATCCCAGCGGGCCGCGTGTGAGCTTTGGGCCGGTGCCCCGCCGCTGGTGTGGCACGCTTCGCCTTTCCCTGCCTGGCAGCGGGGGCAGGCTACGCGGCGGACGGGGCTTGTTTCCTGGGTTTCGCTCGCGCTGTGCTGTTCGGCGCTGGTTGGGGTAATCATTGTTTGTCCTCCGTGGTGTCGTGGCGGTTTAGGGTCATTGCGGCGGCTTCCCTGGCCGTCTCAGAGGCTTTATGGACGTGCGCGGCGCATTGGGCCATGGCAACGGTTTCAGCTTCCGTGGCGGCGTTCTGGCTGGTTCCGATACGGCCGAGCATTAGGGCGATCGTGTCAAGGGCTGCCGCGAGTTTGTACGTGGCAGCTGATGCATCAGCGGCTGTGGCCCCTTCCGCCGTGAGGTCAAGGACAAGGCTCATTGCGTAAACGGCCGAGTTGGCCGTGTCCGCTGCCTGGTCTAGCGGTCCTGCGTTGGTCATGTCGCTCGGCTCTCTGTTTGGCTGTTTCCGTTGCGGTCTCTGGGGTTCATGCTGGCGTTGCGATTGGCTTCCACACTACTGGGGTGATGGTGAAGTCGAAGGGCATGTTTTCGGTGCTGTAGGTATCGCTGCCGTCGGATCCGTCGGCGGCTTCCCAGCCGCTGATGTTGGTGGTTCCGTCCATGGTGAGGGCGGTTGCGATGAGGCCGATTTCGAAGCGCTCCCATTCGCGGATGATGTCGGGTCCGTCGGCGGGGGCGTCTTTTCAGGCGTCCAGGAGGATGGTTGCCTGGTCTCTGGTGAGTAGCCAGGCGTTGTCGTCAATGAACGGGTCCCGGGTGACGTTCGGGAGGGTGACGGGCAAGGGGAGGGGGTAGCCGGCGATGATGATGGTGGGTGCCATGATTTTCCTACCTTGATTCGGGGGGGGGGGGGGGG
>NZ_JAJJBU010000026.1 GCF_020905375.1 Arthrobacter cryoconiti | reverse complement strand
GGGGGGGGGGGGGGGCGGACGGCCCGGCCCTTCTAGCGTTCAGGCCGCAGGCCTCCGGTGGGCGGGGAGTGGCCTGAGGCCCTGCCTGAGGAGGGCTTAGCTCTCCTCCTCCGCATTTTCCTCCCGTATTTTCTGGCGGTAGGCCTCTTGGCGTTCCGGGGTCTGGGCTTGGAACCAGTCTCCAAATGCGGTCATGTATTCAAGTGCGGGGCGATTGGGGGCGATGACCGGCTTATCCGCGAAAGTGTCCATGTTCTTGCCTTTCATTTATTCGATCTGACATATATAAATATACCGGTTGAGCTTGAACATGTCAACCAAGTTTCGTCAGTTTTGGAGGAATATTTGGGGCTTGGATGGAGCCTAGGGCGAGGGGCTGACAGCTGGGGTAGAGGTGTGGTGCCCCCTCGGGGTCAGCTGTCTTCATCCGCGTTGAGGAGGGGCATTTCGGCGGGGAGTGAGGCGATTGCGGCCGCGAGGTGCTGGGAGGCTGCTGTTAGGGGCTCCAGTGCCACTGTGCCGCTTTCGTAGCTAAGGGTGGACTGTTCCTCTCGCAGGGATTCCAGGGACGCTTGCAGGCCCTCTAGGCAGCGCTTGATGTTGTGGATGTTGATGGGGTATTCGTTGCGGGTGGGCTTCCCGCTGCGCCTGAGCTTGTTGATTTCTCGGGTGAGTTTGGAGAGAGCTTCGACGGCGTCAAGGCTTTGGTAGTGGACGTTGCTGAATCGGGGCATCGGGGGCCGCCTTTCTAGGGGTCGGGTTCCAGTATTGGCTACCTGCCCCGCCCGTGGGGAGGGCGGGGCAGGTAGTGCCGGTTACTGGCCGGGGAAGGCCGTTTCGGGGGTGGTGGCCCACGGGCAGATGTACCCTGCAATGTTCAACTCGTTCATGAGCACCGCCAGCCGGTAATCGGGGTCGATTGCCAGCGCCTCGGAGAGGTAGCTGTTGCAGTAGGTGCCGTGGCCCTTGTACCACTCGATGACGCCCATCATGGTCAGCGGAGCCAGCCGGAACCGGCCCGTGGCAATGGTGAGCAGGTTGTGCAGCACCTTGACGAAACCGGCTGCGCGTTCCCAATCCGGGGTGACCTCGGGGGAACCGATCAGGAACTTGGCCATAGTGTCCTCGTCCCCCTCGGGGATGCGCTCGGCACTCATGATGGTTGCCAGTGCAGCATCACGGCACTCCCTGTTCTGCACCGAGGCCAGCAGGATCAAGTACCCGCCATGGTCCAACTCGTTTACCTCGGGGCAGCTGTGCCAGATGTTCTTCACGGACTCCACGCCCTCATCGACTTCCTCATTGAAAGCACCCTGCACCTTGGCGAGGATCTTCAGATCGGAGTGAGGGAGTTCCGGTGCCGTGGGGATCATGGTGGTGGAGTCGGGAGCGTATCCGCGCCCCATCATCATGAATTCCAGAGCCATGGGGCTGGAGTGGATTTCTTCCACCGAGAATGCGGAGCCTTCCGCCATATTGAGCACCATGCCCCCGCTGACGATGAACATCTGATGCAGTTCGTGGGGCAGAGCCAACTCAAGGTCGGAGATCAGCTCCCGGTAGTGGGAGGCATTTTCCGATGCATCCCCCATAGCTGGAGCGTAGATGGCTCCGAGGTAGGCATCTGCCTCAACATCGGAGGAGATCATGGCCGAGAGCGCAAGGGCGGTTTCAGCGGTGTTGGAGCCAACCGGGGGGAGATCGGCCCGGAGAACTGCGCGGAGCAGCTTTCCCTGCATGGAGATTAAGACCAGGGAATTTTCGGGCCAGAAGCCCAACTGAACGGGTACGAATGCCAGCAGGTCCGCTGGGGATCCTGCCTTGAGCGGAGAGGTCATGATGACCACCTTTCTAATAACTCGATCTGACATATATAACTTTACTCCGATACAAGACAGTGTCAACCGAGTTTCATAACGAACGGATAACAGCAAGCACTTTTAGAAAGTTTCAAAAAAGACTTGACAAACACGAAAACCCCAAAATTGGCCCCCAAAGAGCCGGCATCTGGGCAAGGCATAACAGGGGCCGGCTAGGCGAGAAAATGCCTAGAACACGGACTAGAAGGCTCGCCACGAGGTGCGCAGCACCGAGCCTTCCGCTCCTGCCTGATCGGCTTGCCGATCAGCCGGGTGAATCTCGCGCAGCGAGATTCCCAACCCCGCAGG
>NZ_JAJJBU010000025.1 GCF_020905375.1 Arthrobacter cryoconiti | reverse complement strand
CCGTACCGGATCAAACCCACCAACCATGCCTAATTACGAAGAGCCTGACAAGGAGACCTTGGACGCGCTTTCTGAACGGGTGGCCCGCAGAGATGCCGTCCTTTGTTCAAAATCTCCTACCTAATCTTCACAAATCTCCGTGGCCGCCAGCCGAAAGCTCTGCGGGACAGTGGGATGAGGTGGTCCCGTCTAAGCTCGACCCGTCAGTTGCCAGCATTCGGAAAGCAACGAGTCTCGGAACCTCCTTAGAGCAACATCCGCACCATCCCTGCCGTGAAGCTAGCCAAGGGATCATTGGACAAAGGTTTGCTGAACGGCAGATCTCTGCTCACCGTGTGTTAGGCGCGTCGGCTGTCACGACACATCCGAGAAGGGGTTGTTAGAGTGCGATCATGCTGAGTCCGGCGAGATATCCTTCGGTGTTGAAGTCGGGGACGATTGCGGATTGGACCAGGAAGCCCTGGCACGTGCCCAGCAATACCGGGGCGTACTTGTCCGCTTTCTCGGAGGCTGCTTCGGTTGGAAGTCCGCGGGTCTGGGTGTACCAGTGGGTGAGGTAGCTGGCGAAGACTGCCTTGATCTCGGTCAGTGTTTCGGCGACCATGGGGCGCAAGTCCGGATCAGTCACTGCCTCGGCCCAGACCTGCAGGAGCAGCCCATCAGTGACGATGTCCTGACGGATGTTCCTTAGAAACGCGGCGAGGAACTCATGAGGTTCTAGTATCGGATCGCTCGAGCCTATAGGGTCGATCCATTTCAGGAGACGGTCCAAGACACCATGAACGGAAACGTCGATGAGGTCGTCTTTGTTCTTGAAGTTCCCGTAAATCGCCCCGGCGGAGAGCCCGGACTCGGCAATAATGTCCGCCATTGAAGTGCCTTGGAAACCTTTCCGTCCAAAGCACCGCAACGCTGCCGCCGCGATTTCCCTACGCCGCTCTTCACGGTAGCTATCTGTTACCTTCGGCACACTTCCCCTAAAAAAGAATGATCGTTCTTGACAGGATCTCCCACTAAGTTCATCATAGAGAACAAGCATTCTTTTTACTAGTTGGGATTCATCTGTGTCAATCGTTACTGCGGCTAAGCCGCACACCAAGTGGTCACGTGTGGCCGTTATCGCCGTCGCGGCCGCAGCCATCGTCGCGGTGGTCTTGCTTGCTTTCACCTGGGCAGGCGTCGGCTCCTCCGCCAAGAACATTCCCTTAGCTGTCACTGGTCCCACTGCACAAGTCCAGGCACTGGAAAAGGCGTTGGAGGAGAACTCTGCGGGAACCTTCACGATCACCGAAGTGGCCGATAAGGATCAAGCAACGGCACTGATCCGCACCAGAGACGTTTATGGTGCGGTGATACTCGGCGCCCCTACCGAGGTACTCACGGCCTCCGCCAACGGCACAGCCGTGAGTCAGATCTTGACCGGAGTCGCCGCGCAACTCCAACTCCAGATCAGCCAGAGCATGGTCACTGCCGGGAAACCGGTGAGCGCAGCACCCAAAGTGACCGTGACCGACGTCGTACCCCTAGCGGAAACGGATGCCAAAGGTACCGGGATGACCTTGGCAGCGTTCCCGCTGGCGTTTGGCGGAATGATCGGCGGCATCCTGATATCACTAGTGGTGGTCGGCAACCGGCGCCGAATCGGTGCATTGGCGCTCTACTCCATCCTCTCGGGTGGAATCATTGTCCTGGTAATGCAGGGACTCTACGGCGTTTTTCAAGGCAACATCGCGCTGAACATCGCGGCAGTAGCTTTATCGCTACTGGGGACCAGCTCCTTCATTGTCGGCTTGAACGCCTTGATCGGGATGGCTGGAATTCCGATCGGTGCAGTGCTCACCATGTTGATCGCCAACCCGATCTCTGCCGCCACCGCACCCATGCAGTTCCTGCCCGGACCCTTCGGTGTCATAGGCCAATTCCTCGTCCCCGGCGCCTCCACAACCCTGCTGCGAGACCTGTCCTACTTCCCCGACACCAACACGCTTGCGCCATGGCTAGTCTTGACGGCATGGACCCTCGCCGGGGTGATATTCACCCTCGTAGGGCACTTCAGAAACCAAGAAGTCGTCCACATCGAGAACTCCCTCGATACCGAACCCACACCAGCGATGGCAATAGCGAACACCTAACCAACCCCAAAAGTAGACCGACCCAAGTTCACCCAAGGACACCTCACAGGAGCCTGGGGCGGATGATTCAAGTGGTCAGCATCCAGATCAGGACTGCTGCGTTGACTACAGACACAACCGCGGGACCTATCGTCTTCAGTCGATCGGAGATATGCGCTCCGATAACAGCATCGAGACCCTGAACGACAATCATGGCCAAGGCTGCGGAGGCCACGAACGGGATTGACGAACTCAACAACCCGACAATGGCCACGAGGACGAGCGCCAGACTTCTCGCAAGGGCATACATCGATGGAACGCGTGACTCTACGGTAGCTGACCGAAAACCCGCCAGCGCATATCCGCCACTCACGAGTGAACTGATCACGGTCACAACGGCACAAACCCAGAAAGCGATTGACATCCCACCACTTTACGCAAGGAGCAGTGACCGCTCCTAAAGCGGACGCCGTAAGCGGAACGCTGACCGGACGCCCGGGGCAGTCCGTCCGTCGGAAACATTGTGGCCCAACCGTGGATGTTGACCAGTTCGGCTGTTACTCTCAGGCATGACTCGAACGCAACGCAAGTCTTTTGGACCCGAACGACTGGCCGCGAGTAGGAACTGATCGATTTGGTTTGTGGTCACCAGTATTGGTGTCGCTGCGCTTCGGGTGCAGGAAAGCCATGAAGCCTTCAAACTCAGCAGTATCCTGCAATTCAGTCTCGGTGCCGTATGTTTGGTAGCCGCCGTCTACTTCCACCTTAGGATTCGGCGGCTGAAAGCCAATGACTCGTCGAATTCTGGTGGCGAGCTGTAGCTTCAATGCGGATTATGTCGGACTCCAGAACTGCCCACCCTAATTCGGCACTCGAGCCCAACGATCTGACGAAATTCTCTAGGATTCGGGTTCCTTCCACGTCCGTTTACGGAACGTTGGCGGGGATTCTCTTTGAGTGTGAAGGGAGCTGACCAGAGAGTGGATGATGGTATCGAGAGCCTGCGTTTGGCTATCCGTCGTGCGTGATTGACCGCAGCTGGAGCCCCGTTTCCAGTTTGAGGGCGGTAGATGCATTCGCTACCACCATTGCTGTTGCTCGAACCACTTGTTCCCGTCCGTCCGCTGCCAACAGGTGGCCGTTGGCGATAGCGGGTGAGTCGTATTGTGCATTGAATCGATGCAGAGCCTGCGAGTCATTGATTTCAAGTTCAAATGTGAGCGTAATGATTTCTTTATTGACCGTGGGCCAATACTCACCCGGCGTTCGATGGAAGTCACGCAATTCGTCAGACGTCATGTGAGGGCAACCCGTCCAGCAAGCCGGTCCCCCGCCGGAGCGCGTGCAGACGACTTGGGATCCTAAAGTACTATCAGCTGTCGATAGGGAAAATTCCACCCGCTGACATTTCCGCGACCGTCAAAAACTGTGAGGAATAGGCCAGCGAACCTAACAACTCGATCAGCGCTGGCGAGCAATCCGAACTAGCTGCGCAGTAAGAAACCTTTTATGCGCGACGGCGCTGAAGGACATCGTCCAGGTTGTTCAGTGCATAGCGCTTGGGGAATTCAGACTTGCCACCCTCAACAACTACCGGTGCGACAATTCCATTCTGCGCAACCGCGAAGCCCATACCAGCCTGATCGGCTTTGATGGAGGTTCCAGCGGACCTGGGTACAGCAGGAACTACCAGTGGCTCAGCCTGGGACGCAGCACGGGCCGCGGTCACGTATCCAGGAACGGGCACCTCCACCGGATCCCAAGTCTGTGCTTCCGCACTACCATCTGCCAGGGTTTGTGTATGCGCCAGTTTCGCATCTGCCGCTCCACGAGCCGCTACGCGAAGTGCAGCGCTGCGCAGCTCCGCAGCGGTCAACGGCTTCTGCGTCGGAGCGGGTTCTGCACCCACGGTCCGGTCAAAAAGTACGCTTTCGCGATCGCCTGCGCCGGATACGTCAGGGGCCTGCGCATCCGCCGTCGCTCTGTTTCCGGCTTCCGCGAGAAGTGCACGACGTCGGCCTTGATCGCGGACGACCAACATACGCAAGCCTGCCAACACGGCAATAAAAACACCTAGAGCAGTCCACGCCACAGCGGCGGACCCCATTCCGAACACGCTCAACCCGCCGGCAACACCGGCGGTAAGGAGCGCGACGAGGCCGAGAACTGCGAAAGCCGTGCGGTCCCAGCGGACCGTGAAGGGTGCGGGAACGACGGGCATGACGGATGAGCGCTCCGGCTCCACATGAGTGTGTGCGTCGGAAGAAAAGCTTTCCATGGACGTCTCCTGCAACTGCTGGTCTGGCGTGCCGGCTCCGGCATGGTGGTTAGATCAGCCACCAAATCGAGGGAGTGCCGGGTTTGGCGCCTCTACGTTTCAACCCTAGAGGGGAAATATGTCCCCACCGGCATTACTGGCGGTGTGTCGCGAGGAGAGCGGGATATTATTGCGCATTTCGCCACTGAAATCTGTTGCTACCGGTTGGATAGCCACCGCTGGAGAATGCCTTCTGGCACTTCTTCGGCCGTCAGTGCGAAACTGCGATGATCGGCCCATTCCCCATTGATATGCAAGTAGCGGGCCCGCATGCCCTCATCCCGGAAGCCCAGCTTCTCCACCACGCGCAGGCTGGGACCGTTTTCCGGACGGATGTTGATTTCCATCCGATGCAGGCCCAGCTTCAAGAAGCAGTGATCGGTCGCCATCGCAACGGCTGTTGGCACAATGCCGCGTCCTGCCCTATCCTTGTCCACCCAATACCCCAACGTTGCCATCATGGCCGATCCCCACAGGATAGAGGAGACGGTCAGTTGGCCCACTATCACCGGTTTCGTTTGCATGGGTACCCGTTCAGTGATGAGGAACGGCAGCGCAGTTGCCATACGAGCCTGATCGTTGAGTGAGCGCACCATTCCGCCAAAAGTTGGTAGCTCACCTTGGCTGGCCGGGTTACTGGCTTCCCACGGCTGCAACCAGCTGGCATTGCGTGCGCGCACGCGCGTCCATTCGGCTCTGTCACGGTATCTGACGGGTCGCAAAATGACGTCCCCGGATTCGAGCGTGACGGGCCAAATGGCCTGCCCCCACATGGGCTACTTCTGCAGTTCGGCTGTGAATTCTCCCAGCCATTCGCGCAGGTCAGAACCCAGGTCTTCGCTCTCGCACGCCAAGGTCACCACTGCCTTGAGGTAGCTGAGCTTATCCCCCGTGTCATAACGACGTCCACGGAACACAACCCCGTAAACCCCACCACCCTCGCCTTTCATCGTGGCAAGGGTCTGCAACGCATCGGTGAGCTGAATCTCATCTCCTCGTCCCGGAGGCGTATTCTCCAGTACCTCGAAGACTGCCGGGTGGAGCACATAGCGCCCAATCACGGCCAGATTAGACGGCGCATCCTCCACCGCGGGTTTTTCCACAAGGTGGTTGACTCGGACGTAGTCCTCACCTTCCACCACGCTCATATCAGCGCAGCCATAGGCAGAAATCTTCTCCCGCGGAACCTCTATCAACGCCACTACAGAGCCACCCGTGCGGGCCTGAACGTCAATCATCGTTGTCAGCAGAGGGTCGCGCTCGTCAATCAAGTCGTCCCCGAGAAGGACAGCGAACGGCTCGTATCCAACGTGAGTCTTGGCACGCAACACTGCGTGGCCCAGCCCCTTGGGGTCCCCCTGGCGAACATAATGAATCTCGCCAAGGTCAGTCGCTTTTTGAATAGCGGCCAAGCGTTCGGTATCGCCTTTTGCCTCCAGCAGCGCTTCCGTGGTGGGAACGCGATCAAAGTGATCCTCCAGGGCGCGCTTATTCCGCCCGGTAATCATCAAGACGTCGGTCAGGCCCGCGTTGACGGCTTCTTGAACAACATATTGAATGGCCGGTTTGTCAACAACGGGCAGCATTTCCTTCGGCATCGCCTTCGTTGCCGGCAGAAATCGGGTCCCCAGGCCGGCCGCAGGAATAACGGCCTTTCGCACACGTGATATTTCAGTCATGCCCCTAGGTTATCGGACGAACCCGCCCATTCCGCCATTACTCTTGATAGCTTGAGAGAGCACGCCCTAATGAAAAGGCCTCCCCGCAATGCACACCAGCAAATCTTCTCTCCGCTCGCAACTGCGTGCAGCCCGTATTTCCCTGTACGACGCCGAACGTGAAGTGTGCGCTGTTGGGCTCGCTTCCGCGGGAGTCAGGTGGGCCGCTGATATGGCCGAAACGCTCCCCGGGACGTTCTTTGCGTATCTTTCCACACTCTACGAACCTCCCACCGAACGATTGTTAGTTGCCCTTTTGGAAGCTGGGCATACCGTGTTCGTCCCTGTGTGTGAGCCAAACTACCAGCTGTCCTGGACCGCTTGGCACCCTGGCATTGCCATGAAACGCAGCACTTTAGCCCCTGTGATCGAGCCGGTGGGGCCCCGCTACAGTTTTTCGACCCTGGAACCTGTAGCCGGTGTGTTCTTACCCGCCCTTGCCGCGGACCTTACGGGAGCACGTCTAGGCCAGGGCGGCGGCTATTACGACCGTTTCCTGGCTCAATTAGAACAGGACAGTTCCTCCGACTCTCACGCAGGTGACACTCCCGCGGCTCCCACTCCCACGGCCGCCGTCGTCAATGACGAAGAGGTTCTAGACCCGGACATCATCCCCCAGGACTCCCTCGATAGGCCCGTGGACTGGATCATCACCCCTTCGGGGGTAAGAAAGTGTGACATGCGGAAATTTTTTGACACCTCCAAAACGTTGTATTGAGCGGTGATAGAATTAGCACTCAGGGCCTTGGAGTGCCAAGTGCGTGATGTCTTTTATTTGGCGCCGCACAAAGGTCCTGACGCATGTATCCAGGAGGAATTTTCGTGCCCACTTATGCTTATGCTTGCAAGGATTGCGGCCATGCATTCGACATTCACCAGGCCTTTAGTGACGATTCGTTGACTGTGTGCCCCGAATGCCAAGGCGCGTTGCGCAAGAAATTCAACTCCGTGGGTGTTGTTTTCAAGGGATCCGGCTTTTATCGCACGGATTCCCGCGCGGGCGCCAGCGGTGTCCCTGCCGCCGGTTCCGGCT
Organism: Arthrobacter cryoconiti; assembly: GCF_020905375.1. GTDB lineage: Bacteria > Actinomycetota > Actinomycetes > Actinomycetales > Micrococcaceae > Specibacter > Specibacter cryoconiti. Next base: position 21,620 of record NZ_JAJJBU010000025.1, on the reverse strand, counting down.
CAGATTCAGGAGCGAACGCTTCACCGGCTGCCGCCTCCACCGATTCGAAGGCTGCCTCTTCTGCCTCCAGTTCCACCGCGGGGAAGTCAGACACAGCTAGCTCTATCAAGGCCACTGCCAAGAGCAACAGCGCAAAGACGCCGGCCAACGTCGGCAACTAGCCTGCGCCAATTCTCCTCCACAGCCTGGCCGTGCCAACGCTGAATCCACAGATGCCCTCACGGGTCTGGTGATGTCTACTGCACCCACTTAGTGTCAAGGCATGAGAGACACCAGAACCGCGCGAACCGGACCTTTCGGGCACACGCAGACGTGGCAAGTGAGCCACAGCCGTCAATCAACCCGTAGCCGTCTGCGCCGTTGGGTATTGCGCAGACGTCGGCTCCTAGCAGCATTTTTGTTGTGCGCCGCTGCGGCGATCGCCGTCCAGCAGTTGACCCCTGCCGAACCGGCCACCACCACCATACTCATCGCTGCACGGGATCTGCCTGCCGGCCACACTTTGACGCGAACGGATTTGGTGGAAGCCAAAGTCAGCCCAGTAATGGTGCCAGATGAAGCGTTGCGTCCAGACGATCAACAAGCTTCGCCATGGGCTGGAAGCCAAGTCTCCGGGCCCGTCCGCCGCGGGGAGGTCGTGACGGATGCAGCCCTGCTGGGCAAGGGACTATTGGTTGGCGCCCCGCCGGGCAGCCAGGCTGTGCCCGTGCGGCTGGCCGATCCCAGCACTGTCCAGTTGCTACACCAAGGACAACTGGTCAACATCGTCTTGACGTCTAGTCAAGGCATCGACGGACCCACCAGCAACGAGGTCCTTGCCAGTTCCGTCCCGGTCCTGTGGACCTCAGCCTTCGCGGCAAGCAGCGGAGGACTACTCCCTAGCACGCATGACAGCGACGGACTCGTTGTTATTGCCGCAACAGCCAGCCAATCAGCACTGTTGGCAGGAGCTTCCGTCCGAGGCAAGATATTTCTGGTGCTTGTCTCGTGATTGGCCGGTGTTAATTTGCTTGCGTTGATTTGCCTGCGTTGATTGGCCACGATGCTAAAGATTCACCCACAGGAATGCCCCACTCAGCGCAGTTTGTAGCACTCAGCGCAGGCTGCAGAACTCAGTTGCTGCGCGAGGCCTTCACTGCAGCAAAATGTTGCTGTGAAACGGGAAGATAGCACAGCACGATCGCCAATACCCCAAACACGAACTGCGCCAAAACCACCAGTCCGGTGGGAAATTGCAAACCGGTCAATTGCGAGATCGTGAGAACCATAAGGACTGCGCCCAGCATGCGAGCCCAACTACGTCCCTGACTCACAAAGTGGCCAAGTAGCCAGTAAAAAGTAACAGTGACCAGTCCGCCCACGATCACGACGACAAGGCCTGAAGTCTGGAGCGAATCAATATTCGAGCCCGTGGTGCCCTGTAGTGCCAACTGATCCAGCAAAGCAGCTTTCCGTTGCGGCGATGTCGCGTAGATACTCGCCATCACCGTCCCGAGTACTTGCATCAGGGCGCCAACCCACAGCAGTTTCGCCGCCAATCGCACCAAAAACGGAGCGGTGGGACTTTCCGGACCATTACGCCAAGACCCGCGAGCCTTCGGCATCTTCGGCAGGTGGTCCTTGTACGAGTTGTTCAGAAATGACATGCAGCGTCTATCCCCAGTGCGGGGGCTTGTTTTCCCGCAGCCATTCGTCATGCCCACGGTTCTTGCTCGGGTCACCCCAGGTGTGGGCGGCGTCATTGGGAGCTACCTTCGGGAGCAGACCAGCCCCGTCGGATGTTGCTCCACGCGATTGCTGCTGGCTGTCCTGGCCCTGAATATCCTCAGCCAAGGCGCCGTCACGCTCCATACCGTCTTGTTGGGAGTTCTGGGCCGGCTTGTTCACCGTTGTCACGCTTTCCTTGTTTTCGTTGCTGGTAGTTCCGTAGGCCCGCTGTCCTAGTCCCGTGCTCTCATCTTGGGATCCCGACTTTGATGCAGACGTTGACTCTTTGACCTGCCTTGATGCCGGGGTGCTCGAGTCAGCACGGTTGGAATTATTACGCCGACGGGATCTGGACGGTTCGCTCACAGTGCTGGTGGATGACCCCGATGAAGCGCCCATAAGCGATGCAAAATCAGAGTCCCCCGCACTCGAGGGCAGGCCAAGATAGCCGCCAATCTGGTCAGCGCAACCGGAAGGATCGGTGAATACTTCAATGGTCCACAACGGCACATAACGCCAACCTAAGCGTTCAAGCATCTGCGGACGCAAACGGCTGCGTTCACGCACGCTCATGGCCTGGTATTTGGCAGTACCATCTGATTCCACAGCCACCGGCGCCGGAATGTCCTGCTCCGCTCGTCCCAGCTGCATCACGGGATCTGGCGCCGCCACTATATCCAAGGCGCCGTCATAATGGTGCCAGACCCGGGCACCGCGAGCACGCAATCTGTCCGCAAGATCGGCTACCAGAGGATCCTCGCCAGCAGCCTTTTCGCTATCCTGCGCTCGTGACGCGGGGCTCCCCAAGAGGGAGTTTCCAGCCAACTCACGATCCAGTAATTCAAAGAAATCTACAGCGCCATAGCTGAGTCGCTGTTCATCCAGGTCTTCCGGACGGAAACAAGAGATGATGTGGATGTGGCTACGGGCACGGGTCATCGCCAAGGCAAACTTGGCCCGCCCGTCAGGTTCCGAGAGCGGCCCAAACCCGTGCAGTGCACGTCCGTGGGGGGTCCGCCCGTAGCCTAGGGAGAAGATCACACGGTCCCGGACCAGCCCGGCAGCCCGGTCTACGGTGACCACGCGAAATGATTCAGGGCCCGATTCGAAGAAGCTGGCCAACAGCGGATGGTTGGCCATCTGCAGCCGGATTGCTTGAGCGACCCTGACGGCATGGCGGTCGCTGGCCGTGATGACGGCCAAGGACTCACGTGGGCGCACACGGGCGTGCTCAAACACCAAGTCCACAACGCGATTGACTTCCGCAGCGACTGATTCCACTCCGCCACTTCCGGTACCCGGCAAGCCCTTGCCATCCGGCAGATAGTCCACCGAGATGGCGCGCTCCATGCCCGTCACCGTCCGGCCGTCCGGAAGACGTTCAAGCTGGGAATCGTAGAAACCGCGGCTTAGCTGGAGCACCAAATCTTCATCAACGCCCCGGTAAGAGACGGTCAGCCGATGCCGAGGTAATACACGCGACAAGGCGCCTAGGACGCTCTCCAAGGGGTGTTGGCTCACTGAGCGGTCAGCGGGGTCTCCCACAGCCACACTGAAGCTACGCGGGCAAGCGGTTTGTTCATCACCGAAGGCAATAACTTGTTCGGCTCTGGCCAGGGACGGCAGCACCGCCTGCAAGGACGTGGATTCGGCGTCGAGGATCACTAAGGCGTCAAAGCGGAAGCCCGGCGGGATGACGGAGGGAACCACCAACGGGCTCGCCGTGAACACTGGTACTAGATTCCGCAGCAGATCGGGAGCCTGGGAGCCCAGAGCTTCCAGGGAAACCCGGCCGTCTTTGAGCACGTTGCGCAGCATCTCGCCCTGGCGGTTTCGCCCCGCCACTATGCTGCTCCATTCCTGGGCAAGCTTCCAGCGGATCCGCGACGGACCGGCCGCAATGTGGGCCTTGTCCGCCAGCCGGAACTCCGCCTCTAAACGGCGCAGTTTATCGCCGTCGGACATTGCTAGGTAGTCATCGCCGCTGATCATTGCCTCGAGGGCTGACTGCCACCATGCGAGTTCTAGTTCAGCGCGGGTATCGCTGGCTCCAACCTCCCGGATGGACAAATCATCGAGTAGCTCCCCCAGGCCTTGTTCACGCATGCCGTCCAGCAGCAGGGTGCGCTCAGGCAGCGTCTCCAGAGAGTCCTTGTCCTGCACCAGGGCATCCAGGCGCCCCACCAGTTCACCGGCATTGAAGTTCACCAAGTCGCCGCCGTCAACGGTGCGTTCCAAGGCGATGCCCAGCGATGCCAGCTTCTCACTCAGCTCTTGATGGTTGCGGTTCAATTCAGCTAGCCCAGAGGGAACAGTGGGCAGGCGCTTGCTCGTTGCTGCGTCGGCCCACAGCTCTCGCTGCTCATTGACCAAAACCAATGACTCATGCAGATCAGCCACGTGGACGCCAGGCCGCACCAAGTCCTTGGCACTGCGTCGGAAGCGTGCTCGCTGCAGGGCAGGCATATCAATATCGTTGTCGCGACGCCACTGTGACGTGGCGGTGGCGGCAATCAAATTTTCAATGGGCCAGTCAAAGACCACCGAAGTGAACTTGTCCAAACTCTCGCGGATGGCAACCAGCATCCCCAGCTGATCGCCCCATTGCGCAAACGTGGCGCCCTGACGGATCTGGCTAAACTGCGCCACCTGTTCCATCTTCTTTGCAAATACCGGCACTTGTTCAAAGAGCGTCTGCGCCAGTGCGTAAGCTTCTTCAGTTTCCTTACGGGTCACCAAACGGGCCCCGTGCCATGCGCTAGCCACTGTGGCTTGTCCGAATGAGCCAAGCTCGGCTGCCCGGCGGAGCCGGTCGCTGAGATCGCTGCGGTCCCGGATACTATCGAGGACACTGCGTTTTAGCCGAACAGTAGTGGAGGGCGCCGGTTGAATCGAAGTCAGTTCGGCCAGAGATTGCATGGCCTGATACGGAGAGCAGCCCCAACGCTCACGGACATTGTGCAGGCTCGCCACATGATCCACCAGCTGATGCCGGTGGTCCACCAAGGTGCTGTAGAGGTTAGTTAGTTTAGGTTCCACCGCTTTTTCGTTGCGGGTGATCGAACGGACCAACTGCGACTTTAGTTGTTGCGGGCCAGTCTGGGCACTGAGCTGGAGTAGGAAAGAATCCAAGTCCATCTCGCCAAACCTCTGCGCCAGCTCATTCAAAGTGCTGCGCCGCTCACCCACCACCAGCACGCTCTTGCCATCATGGACCAGCTGGGCGACGGCGTTGATAGCCGTCTGTGTCTGGCCTGTGCCAGGCGGCGTGGAAATCAATACCGAGTCGCCCGCACGGACCATGTCCAAGACATATTGCTGCTGGGGATCAGCGTCGCACACCAAAATCTCATCAGCCGGCTTGCGGTCATCCAGCGGGGCGAACCGTGCGAAATCTGGTTTTTGAACCACGGGTAGAACATCATCGCCGCTATGACGGCACAGTTCCTCCAGTAGCTCGCTACCGGCAAGAAGCGCTGGCTCGCGAAGGTTCTCGGCTAGAAACGCGAAGGACGAGACTAGGAGATCGTTGTCCACCACGGCGCCCGGAATTGGGGCCAGCATGGAACGCAGCTTATCCAGGACCGGGGCCGGGTCAAAGCGAGCGGTGCTGTAGGCGAGTCGACCCAGCGACGCTGCGTCGATGTGGATGCCTTCTTGGAACTTCAGGTGCCCCACCATGGCAGGGTTGACACGAGCCTGCTCCATCAGTTGGAGTTCATAGTCATCCTGGCCACTGCGCACAGTGAGAGCCACTCCGGCAAGCAGCACCGGTGCGCTCACGGATCCGCCGCCCTCCCGAGAAGTCCAGCGGGCCACCCCCGCGGCGAGGTAGCCGACATCGATCCCACGGTCCGTGCTTAGTTCAAAGATTTTTGCCCGTAAGGCAGCAGCGGCCTTCTTAGCACGGGCATAGTGTTCGGGTTCGCGGATCAGCGTTGAAAGACGAGTCTTCCGACCAGCCAACAGCTGAGCTAAGCCCGAGGGATGAGCGTGCGTGAGGTCGATGCACCCGCCGACGGTCTTAACGAACGCCAGCGCAGTGTCTGGTCCGGCATACGAGTCCAATCCTGCAAGCCAGGTTTGGAGTTCCGCAGAACTCTCCTCGGGACCTGCAACTTCAGACACGGGTGCCTTCTTCTCTGCACTTGAGCGAAACGGTCTTGACCATACTGACATGCAATTCAGGCTATCGTCCCGAGCTTGCCAATGCTTGATCGGCACACTGGAAGGAGCCAAATAAGCCCAAATTTATGGCCCTTTGGCCGCCTTCCCGCGCCCCTGGGAGGGTTACTCCCACTCAATCGTTCCCGGTGGCTTGGACGTCACGTCCAAAACGACGCGGTTGACGCCTTCCACTTCGTTGGTGATTCGGTTGGAAATACGGGCTAATAGATCGTAGGGCAGACGCGACCAGTCGGCCGTCATCGCGTCCTCGCTGGAGACGGGGCGCAGAACAATCGGGTGACCATAAGTGCGTCCATCCCCCATGACGCCAACACTGCGCACGTCCGCAAGCAAAACAACCGGCATCTGCCAGACTTCATCGTCCAGACCTGCGGCAGTAAGCTCGGCACGCGCTATAGCGTCAGCCTTGCGCAGCAGTTCTAGACGTTCTCCGGTGATTTCCCCAACAATCCGGATCCCCAAGCCTGGACCTGGGAACGGCTGGCGGCCCACAATTTCAGCGGGCAGGCCCAACTCGGCACCAACAGCACGGACTTCGTCCTTGAATAGGGCTCGCAACGGCTCTACCAGTTCAAAGCGGAGGTCTTCGGGGAGTCCACCGACGTTGTGGTGGCTCTTGATATTGGCAGCACCCTCGCCACCGCCGGATTCAACAACGTCCGGGTACAACGTGCCTTGGACCAAGAATTTAATGGTCTCGCCCTCGGTGGCTGCCTCGGCCATGATGGCACGTTCGGCTTCCTCGAAAGCACGAATGAATTCTCGTCCAATGATCTTGCGCTTAGTTTCAGGGTCACTGACACCTGCCAGGGCGTTCAGGAAACGGTCTTGCTCGTTGGCAACGTAGAGTTTGGCGCCGGTCGCTGCGACAAAGTCACTTTCAACCTGCTCGGCTTCACCTTCACGCAACAGACCGTGATTGACGAAGACGCACGTGAGCTGATCCCCAACGGCGCGCTGGACCAAGGCGGCTGCAACGGCGGAATCCACTCCACCGGACAGACCACAGATGACCTTGGCATCCCCGATCTGTTCACGGATTCGCTCTACTTGATCATCCAAAATGGACGTCGCACTCCAGTTTTTCTCAAGTTTGGCACCGTTGAACAAAAAGTTCTCCAACACTTTCTGGCCGAACTCGGAGTGCTTGACCTCCGGATGCCACTGCACGCCGAAGAGGCATTTGACCTCATTGGCAAAAGCGGCAACAGGGGCGCCGGCCGATGAGGCCAGTACGTCAAAACCTGCGGGCGCCTCTTGGACGCTGTCCCCATGGCTCATCCATGTGTTTTGGTGGGCGGAAGTCGACGCCAAGATGGAGCGGGCTTCGCCGTTCAAAGTGACATCAGTGGCACCATATTCACGGGAGCCCGTTTGGGCCACCGTTCCGCCCAAAGCTGCCGCCATGGCTTGGAACCCATAGCAAATGCCGAGTACTGGAATTCCGGCTTCAAAGAGCTCCGGGCCAATGTTGGGCGCACCTTCCGCGTAGACACTTGAGGGTCCACCCGAAAGGATGATGGCAGCTGGGTTTTTCGCCAGCAACTGCGCGGTGGTGTAGGTATGCGGAACGATTTCCGAGTACACATTGGCCTCGCGCACGCGGCGCGCAATCAATTGGGCGTACTGGGCGCCGTAGTCAACAACCAGAACGGGCTTGGCAGAAATATGGGCCGTAGCGGGATTAGTCACGCTTCAATCTTAACCCACGCTGGCAGTTGAGGTGACTGCGCAGACTGCAATTGCGAAGTTCTGATCAGTAGCGCTTACCAGCCTTAGGGTTTGCAGCAACTTCGCCAAGAACTTCTTTATGGATGCGCCCCTCCACGATGAAGGACAGGAACGGAACCACCCCACCAAGTGCAATCAGGACCAGCTTGCCAAACGACCAGCGCATGAGCGACCACAGACGGAAGTCGGCGATCAGGTAAATCACGTACATCCAGCCGTGGACGATGAGCACCAACGTTGAGAGGTTCACGCCTCCGGCGACTGCCATCACGCCGCCGTCGATGCTCACGAACCCCAGACCGTGAGAGGCGCCCGTGACGGAGTTGGTGCCACCAGCCATGAGCACGCTTTGAAAGCCATAGCGCAGCACCAGTTCAAGGCAGAGAAGCAACAGCATGCTGCCGGTGGCGTAAGCAAGCACTTTATAGAATTTGAGCGCGCTGAGGATCTGCGCGGGGGTTCCACCGAACCTGCGTTTGGGTGCGGCTACGGTTGGTGGCACCGGAGGGGTTGAAGCCTTGGCGGGTTCTTGGGCGTTGTTCTCGGTCACGAAACTGGTTCTCCTGAGTCTGATACTGGGGTGTGTTCATCATCGTCACGATCGACGTCGAACAGCTCGTCTTGCTCGCGGCGGTAGTCATCCGCCACCAAACGCCACCACATGAACACGGCGAAGCCGGCGAACAGCACCCACTCGATCGAGTAGAAAATGTTCAACCAATTGATCTTGTTGTTTTGGTCAGTGGCAGTGACAGTGATCGGGGTCATTCCCGCATTGGATGCGCTGGCGCCGACGTCACTACCGGCAGCATTCACTTCCTGCGCGGAGACAACGAATGCAGCCAAGGTGGTGGTCTTCCATACGTTGGTCAGTTCGGCTGACGACAGCGCGCTGACGTGGCCCTGCGCAAGGCTTTTAGCGACCTCTGGCGCTTCAGCGTTGAGCAGGCGGCCCTCTACCGTGAGGGTGCCCGCGGGGGGGTCCGTGGCTTTGCTGGGATCCGAAATCCAGCCGCGGGCCACCGGAATGACCACTTCTTTGCTCGCGGCCACGCCTTCCAGAACAGGTGCACCGTCAATCACAAAGGCGGTGACCACCCAATGCCCCACCTCCCCGTCCTGCACCCGAGAATCCACGATGACTTGTTTGGCAGGATCGAAATGTCCGGTGGCTCGTACTACCTGGCCTTCACCGGTTCCGAGCAGCGGTACTCCCGGTTTGAGGACGCTCAGGAGCGGTTGTGCTTTCTCCGTGACGGCAGGAGGGGCTACATCCTTCTCCAGAGAACGGGAGAACTGCCACTGGCTAAGCAGCACAAAGACAGCAGCCACGGCAAGGGCAAACACCAGAGCGGCAATCCATTTTGGTTTTGTGGCAACTTTGAGCACACTACAACGGTACTTCGTAAGCGTGTAGAACAACGAATGCGCCAGGCGTGGTCAGGTCTTCGCTTGTGAAAGCGTTCATGCCCGAGGAATCAATGGTCAAAGAAGATCAAGGTGGAATTGATGAGTTCTGCGATGACCTCGGTGTCATGCGCGCGCCGAAGGGACTCTCGAAAGTTCTCCTTAAACAACGACCGGGCTAGGGTTGCCAGCACTTCCAGGTGCTCGGAGAAGGAGCTCGCTGGCGTTGCAATGAGCAAGACTACTGTGGCGGGACCGTCCACGGCGCCGAAGTCCAGGCTGTAACCAAACTTAGTCACGCCGACGGCGATCGACGTACGTGCCACGTAGTCGCTGCGGGCATGCGGTAGGCCAATCCCGCCGGGCAGCCCAGTGGCCATTTGGTGCTCACGCGCATTGACGTGACGTAGAAAACCAGCCAGGTCATTGACGCGCCCCTGCTCGTAGAGCTTGGCCGCAAGTTGCGCAGTGGCGTCTTCTTTGCTGGTGGCCTCCATTTCCAAAATCACCAGGCCGGGGTTGGTTAGTTCCGTCTCATAGCGGTCTAAGGAACTCATGGGTGGCCTTTCACATTTGTCAGCCAAGTCTCGTTACGCCAATGGAAGTATCCCTGGCGCTTCCAACCGCGCTGCATCCGCCGAGACATCGTCTGGCTGCTGCTGGCTTAGCCGCTCGGCTTCGACCCTTGCCACGTAATTGGCCACTTCATTTTCTTCTTGGGTTGCACTCCAGCCCAAAATATCTGCCATTAGTCTAGCCGCGACCGGTGCCGCTGAAACCCCCCGATCCCATGCCTCGATGGAAATACGGGTGCGCCGGGTCAGCACATCATTGACGTGCAGGGCTCCCTCATGCGTGGTTGCGTACACAACCTCCGCGCCCAGATAGTCGTCTGCACCAGGGAGCGGATCAGCTAGCTCCGGGCGCTCCTTGATTAGCTCCAATATCTCCGGAACCAGGGAGCCATAGCGATTTAGTAGATGTTCTACCCGGGCAACGTGAACGCCTGACTCATCTGCCGTACGGTTTCTGCGGTTCCACGCGGCCTTAAAGCCCGTGGCCCCCAGCAGCGGAATGGTTTCAGTACAGCTTTCCGGGACCTTTTCATCCAGGGCCCGGGACGCCTCATCCACGGCATCCTTGGCCATGACACGGTAGGTGGTGAACTTTCCGCCGGCCACCACCACCAGACCAGGCACGGGGTGGGCGACGACGTGCTCGCGGGACAGCTTGGCAGTTGAGTCGTTCTCACCGGCGAGTAGCGGGCGAAGACCTGCATACACGCCTTCCACGTCTTCTCTGGTCAGCGGTCGCTTAAGCACCTTATTCACATGTCCAAGAAGGTAGTCGATGTCAGCGCTGCTGGCCGCCGGGTGCGCTTTGTCCAATTTCCAATCTGTATCGGTGGTCCCAATGATCCAATGCCGTCCCCAAGGGATAACGAATAGGACAGACTTTTCGGTCCGCAAGATCAGCCCCACAGTGGACTGGAATCTATCCCGCGGCACCACCAAATGGATGCCCTTGGAAGCCCGTACTTTTAGTTGTCCACGATCCGTCACCAGAGCCTGGGTTTCATCCGTCCACACACCTGTGGCGTTGATGACCTGCTTGGCCCTGATCTCAAACTCGTCCCCGTTTTCCTGATTGCGGACGCGGGCACCCACCACCCGCTCCCCTTCCCTCACAAAGTCAACGACTTTGGTCTGGTTGAGCGTGTGGGCACCAAAGCTAGCAGCGGTGCGAATCACATTGGCGACCAACCGCGCGTCGTCCACCTGAGCGTCGTAGTAGCAGATGGAGCCGATCATGGCGTCGTCCTTGAGGCTCGGTGCCGCCTTCAGCGTGCCCTTATGGGAGAGATGCTTATGCATGGGGACACCGCGGCTATTACCGCTGGTCAAACCCAAGGTGTCATAGAGCAAAATACCCGCACCCACGTAGGGACGTTCAACGAAGCGCCGATGCAGGGGATAAAGAAACGGTACGGGGCGCACAAGATGTGGAGCAATGCGTTGAATGAGCAGTCCACGTTCCTGAAGGGCCTCCTTGACTAACGCGAAGTCCAACATTTCCAAATATCGCAGTCCACCGTGGATCAGTTTCGACGAACGTGAGGACGTCCCTGCTGCCCAGTCGTAGGCCTCCACCAGGCCCACTTTCAGCCCTCGGGTCACAGCATCCAACGCAGCACCGGCGCCAACCACGCCCCCGCCCACCACCAAAATGTCGAGTTCCCCACCTGCTTCGGTGGTGGCTCTTAGCTCTTCCAGCGAGGATTCCCGCGTCGCTTTGCTCAAATTGCCATTGGGTGGGGTGGAAACCTTCATCACGAACCTCCTGCAGCTAAGGGTACCGATACTCAAAACCATACGCGTTTAGCGCACAGAAAGGCAGGGGCCTACTGCCCGGACACCGTCGTCCGGCTTAAGCAAAAAGTGCCCCGGCCCACCATGAGAATTCGCGGGAACAGGACACTTTTATTGCTTTTTCTTACTACGGGGAAACAAGCACCTCAACGCGCTGGAATTCCTTGAGATCGGAGTAACCAGTGGTAGCCATTGATCGACGCAGGGCGCCCACCAGGTTGGAAGCACCGTCGGCTTGGTGCGCCGGGCCATGGAGTACTTCTGCCAAGGTTCCCACTGTCCCCATCTTCACGCGGTGTCCACGTGGCAATTCTTGGTGGTGCGCCTCAGCCCCCCAATGCCAGCCCTGCCCCGGAGCTTCGGCGGCACGCGACAGCGCTGCGCCGAGCATGACGGCGTCTGCGCCCATGGCGATGGCTTTAACAATGTCACCACTGGATCCCATGCCACCGTCAGCAATCACATGCACGTAGCGTCCGCCGGACTCATCCATGTAGTCCCGGCGCGCGGCCGCCACGTCGGAGATGGCGGTGGCCATGGGAGCGCGGATACCCAGTGCGCGTCGGGTGGTGGTTGAGGCTCCGCCGCCGAAGCCGACAAGTACACCTGCGGCACCGGTACGCATCAGGTGCAACGCGGGCGTGTAACCAGCGGCGCCGCCCACAATGACAGGGACGTCAAGTTCGTAGATGAACTGCTTAAGGTTCAATGGTTCGGTGGTCTTGGAGACGTGCTCAGCCGAGACGGTGGTGCCCCGAATCACAAAAACGTCAACACCAGCCGCAAGCACCGTCTTGTAGTGTTCCTGGGTACGTTGCGGGGTCAGTGAACCTGCCACGGTAACACCCGCAGCGCGCATCTGTGCCAGACGCGAAGTGATCAGCTCCGGCTGGATGGGTGGGCTGTAAAGCTGCTGCAGGCGGAGGGTGGACTCCGGGTCGATCACAGAGCCCTCCAGCCCCGCAATCTCATCCAACACAGGCTGTGGATCCTCGTAGCGGGTCCACAGGCCTTCCAAGTCCAGAACACCCAGACCCCCCAATTTCCCCAAAGCAATGGCAGTCTCAGGTGACATGACCGAATCCATCGGAGCACCAATGACCGGCATCTCAAACTGGTAGGCGTCGATCTGCCACTTTACCGACACGTCCTTGGGGTCACGCGTCCTCCGGGAAGGGACAATCGCGATGTCATCTAAGGTGTACGCACGGCGTCCACGCTTGCCACGGCCAATCTCAATCTCATAAGTCACGCGTCCTAGCCTATCGCAGCGGTGGCCCGCCAACAGGCGTGAAGGCGAGCCTTCGGCATCACCCCCTGGCATTCCCCCGCTTAGGCTAACAAGGCACCATCTTCCAACAGCGGCTTTTCAGACGTCTGCTGACCGCTGTGCGGGGCTTTGAACCGAGCGAAGAAATCGGCGGGGAGAGCCCCCGCAGCCTTTGCCGGTACGCTTTGATGCATGACTGAAACCGAACTGCGCATGACCGATCATGAGTTATTGGCCCTGCTTTCCATGACGCCTACGGAATCGGCAGCAACAACTCTGGCCTTGTTCCGACTCGACCAGCACGCTGAGAACGAATTGCTGCGCAATGCCGGGCTGACGACGCTGATGGTCCGTGGCCTGGCGCAACCGCAAGGGGAGAAGATCGTCCCGATTGAGCGCTGCGCCGTGGTGGGAACTGTGCTCTCCCAAGCCCAAGAGTGGTTGGAAATCTCCCTCACCACTCCCACCAGCGAGCATGTGCTGTTCACGGCCGGGTCCAACGTGGGAGCGGTACTGCTCAGTCTTAGCCCTTACGGCGTGCATGAGATCCAGCCCATCGAGTCCGGGGATGCCATGGTGGAACTTGGCCTACACCTGTGCCGGGAATATCTCACTGCCGCCGCTGAAGGCCTGCCAGCCAGTGCCGTCCTACGGCGTCTGCGCGTGGGCCAAGAACCGTCCGTCGCCACGTTGACAGCGGTCGAGTCCGGCGACTGGACACTGCGCGCAGGTTCTGAAACCGAGTTTAGTGAGGAAAAAGTTACCCCCGCAGAAGCACTTGACCGCTTCGAAGCGGCCCTGCGCTAGAAATATCCGCAAGCCTCAGGCAGGCGTATCTTTAGTTGCTAACACACGACATTTGCTAACACACGACGGCGGTGACCCACCTGGGAAAGGAGGGTCACCGCCGTCGTCCGCTGGAATTGCAGTCCGCTGGAATGGCTGAGTGCTGGAGTTACTTGGTGAGGTAGTTCGGCGCCTCAACTGTCATCTGAATGTCATGGGGGTGCGATTCCTTCAGGCCAGCGGCCGTGATGCGGACAAACTTGCCACGGGCCTTCAGCTCGGGGATGGTCGGGGAGCCCACATAGAACATGGTCTGGCGCAGCCCACCCACCAATTGATAAGCAACAGAGGCCAGCGGGCCCCGGTAGGCCACGCGGCCCTCGATGCCCTCCGGAATGAGTTTGTCGTTTCCGACGACATCCGCTTGGAAGTAGCGGTCCTTTGAATAAGACGTGTTTTTTCCACGGGACTGCATCGCTCCCAGGGAGCCCATGCCGCGGTACGTTTTGTATTGCTTGCCGTTGACGAAGACAAGCTCGCCCGGGGACTCTTCCGTGCCGGCCAAAAGTGAGCCGAGCATGACGGTGTCAGCACCGGCCACCAGGGCCTTGCCAATGTCACCGGAATACTGCAGGCCACCGTCGGCAATCAACGGCACGCCAGCCGGGATGGCCGCTTTCGCGGATTCGTAAATCGCCGTGATCTGCGGGACGCCAACGCCGGCCACCACTCGAGTGGTACAGATGGAGCCTGGACCCACACCAACCTTGATACCGTCAGCCCCTGCGTCGATCAGAGCCTGAGCGCCTTCGCGAGTAGCAGCCTGGCCACCAATGATGTCAACATGCGCGGCCGCGGGATCCTTTTTCAGCTTCATAATGAGCTCCAGCACGCCCTGACTGTGACCATTGGCAGTGTCGACGAACAATGCGTCCACACCGGCTTCCACCATGGTCATGGCTCGCTCAAAACCGTCTCCAAAGAATCCGATCGCGGCACCTACGCGCAGGCGGCCCTCGTCGTCCTTGGTGGCCAGCGGGTACTGCTCTGCCTTGGAGAAGTCCTTGACGGTGATCAGCCCGCGCAAAATGCCGGAAGCGTCCACCAAAGGAAGCTTTTCGATCTTATTCTTGGCTAGCAGACCGGAGGCATCCTCCCGGCTGATGCCAACTCGTCCAGTGATTAGCGGCATGCGGGTCATGACGTCGCGGACCAGGCGCTGGCTGTATTCGCTCTCCGGGATAAAGACTGTGTCGCGATTGGTTACGATACCTACCAGGCGGCCCCCCTGATCCACAACGGGGAGCCCGGAAACCCTGAAACGGGCGCATAGTTCGTCCAGGTCAGCCAGCGTCGCATCCGGGCCCACTGTCACCGGATTGGTGATCATGCCGGACTCACTTCGCTTGACCAGATCAATTTCTTCAGCTTGGCGCTCAATGGACAGATTCCGGTGCACCACACCCAGACCACCTTGCCGGGCCATGGCGATCGCCATGCGCGACTCCGTGACGGTATCCATCGCGGCTGAAAGCAGCGGGGTGGCCACAGTGATCCGTTTCGAGACGCGCGAGCTCGTGTCGGCTTCGGAGGGAATGACATTGGTGTGGCCGGGAAGGAGTAGAACGTCATCGTATGTAAGGCCAACAAAGGCAAAGGGATCATGAATTTCGGGCTGGGACACGAAGGCTCCTTGGCGGGGGTAGAACCGGTGGGGTGTGCATCCGATGGCCTGCCCCGTGATTACGGAGCTGGTCTGTGCGTTATTCACAGTCTAAAACGAAAGATGCCCCAGCCCTATTCCAGAACAGTTCCTGCCCTGTTAAGGCGCATTTTCAGTCCAGTTCCGGGAGCGTTCCCCTAGAATCAGGCACACAGGCTGACACGATAAAGGAACCTCATGGCTTTGCAGATTCGAATTGTCGTCCCTTCCGGCACAGCCGAGAAGGTGGTGGAAATTGCGCGCAACCATCCTGGTGTCTCGGAGATTGCGCTGACGAAGGGGGCATCGCTCGTCCCTGCTGGCGACGTGATTGTTTTGCAGGCGGTGCGCGAGTCAGTCGAGGATTTGTTGGGCAAACTCCACACGCTCCATGTCAGCCACGAAGGATCGCTGAGCATTAGCTCACCGGAGCTGGTTATCTCAGACCGTTTGGATGCTGCGGACCAAGAGGTATCCGGGGACGGCGCCGATGCCATCATCTGGGACGAGGTGGAAAAGGACACCAATGCTGATTCGAAGCTAACGTGGAACTATCTGGTGTTCCTAGTCATCGCCGTCCAGCTGGCGGGAATCGGGATAGTCACGGATTCCACCATCGCCATTGTTGGAGCCATGGTGGTGGGCCCAGAATTCGGTCCGCTCGCTGGCTTGGCGCTGGCTGTAGTGGATCGGCGATGGAAGCTGGCCAGGCGAGCCACAGTGGCGCTGGTCGTCGGATTTCCGATTGCGATGGCTCTCACTGCAATCGTCACTCTGGCATCAATATGGCTGGGGCTCTTTAGCCCGGCAGAGGTACTGAGCGAGAATCGGTCCACGGAGTTCATTTACCACCCCGGCCCGTATTCCTTCATCGTCGCGGTACTGGCGGGGGCCGCTGGCATGCTCTCGCTCATCAGCAAAAAATCCGCGGCACTTGTGGGCGTCTTCATCTCAGTCACGACAGTTCCTGCCGCCGGTTATGTCGCCGTGGCCCTCGTGTTAGGGGAACAGGGGCGTGCGGCAGGGTCAGCATTGCAGCTTTTTCTCAACGTCGCAGGCATCGTAGTCTCCGCGTCCGTCGTCCTCTTTGTGTATCGGATGGCCCGTCGCAGACGCCCTGCCCCCACTCGATACTCAGCGGCCCACGCAGCAGCATCAGCACGAAATGTTGGTTCGCGAAGCCCTTTTCGGCGCTGACGTCCACGCAGGCAATTGTTCCAACCCGCGCACCCTGCTGTGATTGGTGCCGCGCCTGAGGCAGAGTAGTGGCATGGACGTAGATAGCACACGCACTACTGAGCCTTCCCTGCAGAGTTCTGGCCCTCCTAAGTCCGGGGGCAGGCCATCCCTAGCTACCGCCCTCCGGCGCTATCCTGTGGTGGCGTTGACTGTTTTGGCTGGCGTCTCCGTGGCGGTGCTACTGCTGGCCGGGCAAGAATCGCCCGCCCAGTGGGTCGCCAGTATCTTTGCCCTGGCAGTGGCGGTGTACCAAAGCGTCGGCATGGTCCGCGATATCCTGCACGGACGCTGGGGCATCGATATTTTGGCCGTCACCGCGATTGTGGCAACCGTGTCCGTGGGCGAATACATTGCCTCGCTAATTATTGTCCTAATGCTCTCCGGCGGTGCGGCGCTGGAAGACTTCGCGGCCAGCCGTGCAACGCGAGAACTGACGTCCTTGCTGGAGCGGGCACCACGAACTGCGCATCGGCTCAACGATGCCGGTGAAAGTACGGACATACCGATCGCCGCAGTCGAGGTCGGCGACGTCCTTCTGGTCAGACCCGCAGAAGTCGTCCCCGTGGATGCTCTGCTACTCTCCGCATCAGCCATGTTTGACGAGTCAGCCCTGACGGGCGAGAGCCTGCCGGTGGAGCACGAGTCAGGCAACCCGATCTCCAGCGGCGCACTCAACGGTCCTGCCGCCATCCGCATCCAAGCCACGGCCCGCGAAGAAAACTCACAGTACAGCCGCATCATTGCCCTGGTACGCGAGGCCTCCAGCAGCCGAGCCCCGGTGGTCAGACTAGCTGACCGCTACGCAGTCCCCTTTACAATTTTTGCCCTGGTACTCGCTGGATTTGCTTGGTTTATCAGCGGTGACCCCGCCCGATTTGCTCAAGTTCTTGTCGTGGCGACGCCGTGTCCCTTGCTGATCGCCGCTCCTGTGGCTTTCCTCGGTGGTATGAGCCGAGCGGCCAAGGCGGGGATCATCGTCAAGGGCGCTGGGACCTTAGAACAAATTTCGCGGGTGCGCACTGCCGCCTTTGACAAGACAGGCACGCTCACGGGAGGCCAACCCACTCTTGAAGACATTCGCAGTGTCTCCCTTGCCCCCCTGGAGTTGCTGAATTTGGCAGCGTCAGCAGAGCAGTACTCCTCCCATGTACTAGCCGCCGCGATCGTCACCGAAGCACTGGCCCGAGGGCTGAGCCTAGATTCCACCGACAATGCGACTGAACACGCCACGCACGGGGTCAGCGCACTCTTTCATGACCACACAGTGTTAGTTGGCAAACAGTCCTTCGTGGCGGAACACAGCGCTGACGTGCAGCCGACGTCTCTCTCCGCCGGTCAGATGGCCGTGTATGTGGGAGTTGATGGCCACTTTGCCGGCACGTTGATCATGCGTGATCCACTACGCCCTGAGGCCGCGGCGACACTTGCAGCCTTGCGGACGCTGGGAGTCACAGAGACTGTCATGCTCACAGGCGACGCAGACGCCACCGCTCGGTTCATCGGCGATGAAGTTGGGATCACGAACATCAAATCAGGGCTTTTACCCGAAGACAAAGTGCGTCTGGTGAACTCTTTGCCGCAGCGTCTAGTCATGATGGTGGGCGACGGCGTCAACGACGCTCCCGTTTTGGCCGCGGCGGACGTTGGTATTGCCATGGGCGCAAAGGGCTCGACGGCGGCCAGTGAATCGGCAGATGTCGTCATCATGCACGACGACTTGGCAAAGGTGGCCGACGCGGTGCGCGTTGGTCGACGGACGGTACGGATCGCCATTGAGAGTATCTGGATCGGGATTGCGCTGAGCGTGGTTCTGATGTTTCTGGCCGCCGCCGGAAACATCCCTGCAGTGGCGGGCGCCTTATCCCAGGAGGCGGTGGATCTTGCCGCCATTTTAAATGCTCTGCGCGCCCTGACGCCGGGCCGGAAGAAGAGATAAAAGAGAAGGACGCCATCTGCACTTTCGTGCAAATAACGTCCTTCACGCCTAAACCAACGCCTAAATCAAACCCGAAGAAAAGCTGGGTGGGCCTAGTGCTGGTGAGCGGCCGCGTCTTCCTCGGCAGGCTTCTCCGTGACGAGAACCTCGGTGGTGAGCACCAAAGCTGCAATGGAGGCGGCGTTGCGCAGTGCTGAGCGGGTGACCTTGACAGGGTCAATGACACCAGCTTCGACCAGGTTGACATACTCGCCGGTGGCGGCGTTGAAGCCGAACCCATCGTCAAGTTCGCCAACCTTGTGCACTACAACGTAGCCGTCATGGCCCGCGTTCTGAGCAATCCAGCGCAACGGCTGAGCCACTGCCTTGCGGACCAACTCGATGGCAGTTGCCGCATCTCCGGTGAGAGCGGTAACCGTAGCGTCTTCATCCAAGGCCTTGGCAGCCTGAACGAGGGCGGAACCGCCACCGGCCACGATGCCTTCTTCCAAAGCAGCACGCGTAGCGGACACTGCGTCCTCGATGCGGTGCTTCTTTTCCTTGAGCTCGACCTCGGTGGCTGCACCAACCTTGATCACGCCGATGCCGCCAGCCAACTTGGCCAAGCGTTCCTGCAGCTTTTCCTTGTCCCAGTCGGAGTCGGTGCGCGTCAGTTCAGCGTGAAGCTGAGCCACACGGTCCGCCACGTCCTCGGACGTACCGGCACCGTCAACGATGGTGGTGTTGTCCTTGGTAACCGTGATGCGCCGAGCCGTGCCCAGCACCTCAAGGCCGACTTGGTCCAGGGACAAGCCGATCTCCGGAGAGACAACCTGTGCGCCAGTCAAGATAGCAATGTCCTGGAGCATGGCCTTGCGGCGGTCTCCGAAGCCCGGAGCCTTGACAGCAACTACGTTCAGTGTGCCGCGCAGACGGTTCACAATCAGCGTCGACAATGCTTCTCCATCAACGTCTTCAGCAATGATGAACAGCGGCTTGCCAGCGGCCAATGCCTTCTCCAACAGCGGCAGGAATTCCTGCAGGTTGGAGATTTTGCCCTGGTTGATGAGGATGAGCGCATCTTCCATGACGGCTTCCTGGCGTTCCGCGTCAGTGACGAAGTACGGGGACAGGTAGCCCTTGTCGAACTGCATGCCTTCAGTCAGGACCAGTTCGGTTGACGTCGTGGAGGACTCCTCGATGGTGATCACACCATCTTTGCCGACCTTGTCGAAGGCTTCAGCGAGCAATGCGCCGATTTCTTCGCTCTGTGCGGAGATAGCGGCAACTTCTGCCACCTGTCCCCCGCCAACCGGGCGTGCATTCTCCAGTAGGCGCTTGGCAATGGCTTCAACGGAAACCTGGATGCCACGCTTGAGCTCACCGGGGGCTGCACCTGCGGCTACGTTGCGCAGGCCTTCCTTGACCAATGCCTGTGCCAAAACGGTGGCCGTGGTGGTGCCGTCTCCGGCAACATCGTTGGTCTTCGTGGCAACTTCCTTGGCCAACTGCGCACCAAGGTTCTCGTACGGGTCCTCCAGCTCCACTTCGCGGGCGATCGTGACGCCGTCGTTGGTGATCGTGGGGGCACCCCACTTCTTGTCCAACACAACGTTGCGTCCACGCGGGCCAAGGGTTACCTTGACGGTGTCGGCAAGCTTGTCGATACCGGCTTCGAGGGCCTTTCGGGCTTTGTCATTAAATTCAAGCTGCTTAGCCATGTGTTTGTCCTTTCACGCAAAGGCCCGCGCGGCGCGACCGAGTCCGGTCGCGGGCGCGGGCATTCACAAAAGTGGTTACTTTACGACGATGGCCAGCACGTCACGGGCCGAAAGCACCAGCAGCTCTTCGCCGCCGGTCTTTACTTCGGTTCCACCGTACTTGGAGTAGAGGACGACGTCGCCGACGGCAACATCGATCGGGACGCGGTTGCCGTTGTCATCAACACGGCCGGGTCCTACTGCCACAACTTCGCCCTCCTGGGGCTTCTCCTTGGCAGTATCCGGGATAACCAAACCGGAGGCGGTGGTCAGCTCTGCTTCGAGCTGGCGAACAACAATACGATCCTCAAGAGGCTTAATAGAGACCGACACTCGGACCTCTCCTTCACATCAGCAAATTCTATGGATGATTCAAAAACTCTTTGGTCATCTGCGGATACCAACCGTCGTCGCGGTGCCGGTGATGCTCCTAGACCAAGCGTTCTTGGATTTAGCACCCTCGGGGCGAGAGTGCTAACTCAGACTCTATTGACTCACTTAGCACTCGGTCAAGGTGAGTGCTAAGTAAATATCGCTAAAACACGACGCCGGGGGCTCGTGTTTCGCTCTGGGCGCACCTTTTTAGGAGGCTCGGCATCCGCACCTCGCTGGTCCGTGGTTCCGACATAACTATTCTCGACACGTTGCCGTGTTTGTGTCGCGATGTCAGGATGAACCCATGACATCTGCACCTCCCCCAGTTCAGGTCCGAAACCTACAAAAGTCTTATGGCGGCGCCAATTCTGTGGACGGCGTCAGCTTTGACATCGGGGAAGGCGAAACGTTCGCCCTCCTAGGCCCCAACGGTGCTGGCAAAAGCACCACGATCGAGATCTTGGAAGGGTACCGTGACCGCACCGGCGGCGAGGTGAGCGTGCTCGGCGTTGATCCGCAACGTGGCGGCGCGCACTGGAAGTCACAGCTGGGGATCGTGCTCCAGTCCACCGGGGAAAGCGGCAATGTCACAGTGCTGGAGCAGTTGCGTCATTTTGCCCGTTACTACCCGAACCCACGCGACGTCGGCGAGGTCATCGAGGCCGTGGGACTGACAGCGAAAACCGGCACCCGTATCAGCAAGCTTTCCGGTGGCCAGCGCCGCCGCGTGGACGTGGCACTGGGAATCATAGGTCGGCCCAAACTATTGTTCCTCGACGAGCCGACCACTGGCTTCGATCCGGAGGCGCGCCACCAGTTTTGGGGGCTCATCAACCAACTCAAGAATGAAGGCACCACCATCTTGCTCACCACCCACTATCTAGATGAAGCCGCCACACTAGCGGACAGGGCTGGTGTCATTGTGGGCGGGCGGCTGGTGGACATCGGCAAAACTGACGAACTTGGTGGGACAGAAGCCCGGGTGCCTCTGGTGCGGTGGCGCCAGGACGGCGTCGAACATCTGGAGAAAACCACCGAGCCAGCTGCGCTGGCGGCCCGACTGTATGCCGAAGCAGGAGGGGAAGTGGAAGGGCTACAAATCACCAGGCCAACGCTGGAAGACATCTATCTCCAACTTGTGGCCAGCCATGGACTCCCGGCGACAGCGTCA
>NZ_JAJJBU010000024.1 GCF_020905375.1 Arthrobacter cryoconiti | reverse complement strand
CCCGACTGTATGCCGAAGCAGGAGGGGAAGTGGAAGGGCTACAAATCACCAGGCCAACGCTGGAAGACATCTATCTCCAACTTGTGGCCAGCCATGGACTCCCGGCGACAGCGTCACAGCCAACCCAGCCAACCCAGCCAACCCAGCCAACCCAGCCAACCCAGCCAACCCAGCCAACAGCCGAGGAAACGGCGCAGTCGCAGACCCAAGCCCAGTCCCCGTCTCAGTCGAAGACACAGTCAACTGGGAGTGTCGCGTGAAGACCCTGGAACTTGGCACCTCCCGAATTGGTTATGAGCTACGCCTGTACTTCCGGCAGGGAGACTCGGTATTTTTCACGTTCTTATTCCCTATCCTGATGCTTTCCGTCTTCGCGGTAGCGTTCAGCACCAGCGGAAACATCGGCGCCGCCCCCGATGGTAGTGGCGGAATTAGCTTTGCGGCGTTCTATGTACCGGGCATGGTGGCCGCAGGCATGCTGCTCAGCGGGGTACAGAACCTGGGAGTGGACATTGCCGGCGAGAAGGGAGATGGCACACTCAAGCGTCTTGCCGGTACTCCCCTCCCGGTCTTTTCATATTTCATGGGCAAGATCGGCATGGTTCTTATCAGCTCCGTATTTCAGGTGGGGTTGTTGCTACTCGTGGCCCGGTTCGCGTTCAATGTCCAGCTGCCCACGGATGGTGGGAAATGGCTGACGTTTGCGTGGGTGTTCCTTTTCGGCGTAATTACCAACTGTGTACTTGGCATCGCTTTATCGGCGCTGCCCCGGTCGGGAAAAAGTGCTACTGCCGTGGTGATTCCAATCGTGCTGCTTTTGCAGTTCATCTCAGGCGTCTACCTCAACTTTGCGCAGCTGCCCGGTTGGCTACAAAACGTGGCAAGCATCTTCCCACTCAAATGGATGGCACAAGGAATGCGTAGCGTGTTCTTGCCAGCCTCCTTTGAGACGATGGAACCCGCTGGTACGTGGGATTTGGGACTCGTGGCTTTGGTCATGGGTGTGTGGCTGGTTGTGGGACTCATCCTGTGTCGCCTGACCTTCCGCTGGATCCGCAAGGACAGCTAAACGGGCGCTGGCGGCTACGCTTGATCCATGTCTACAGACGCAATTTCCCCTCTTCTCACCTCCGCCGGATGGGAGCTTTTGTCCTCACTGGACACGTACAGCGAGTCTGCTTCGCTTAAACTCAACGAAACCCTCCGGAAGGCTGGGCACTGTCCGGAATTGGTGGCGGCTGCCCTGACACAGTCCCGACTGCGGGCCAAAGCGGAGGAGAAATTTGGCGAGTTTGCCGCTCACATGCTGTTCACTCAGGCAGGCCTGGAGCAGGCCACCCGGTTGAATATTGCAGCGCTGCACGCGCAGCGGTTCACGAACGCGTCCATCACCTCCGTGGCAGACCTTGGGTGTGGTCTGGGCGCTGACTCGCTGGCCATGGCCGGCTTGGACATCGCCGTCACAGCCGTAGAAATGGATGAGATCACGGCAGCCTGTGCCACCGTGAACTTAATGCCTTTTCCGCATGCGTTGGTTGTATGCGCCAAGGCGGAAGACGTCGATCTCGAAGGGATTCAGGGGGTGTGGCTTGACCCGGCTCGTCGCACCACCAGCACATCAGGGACCACACGACTCTTTGACCCGGAGGCCTTCTCACCGCCTTTTTCGTTCGTGGAAAAGCTCGCTGATGCTGGCCTGGCCATGGGCGTAAAAATGGGTCCGGGGATTCCCCATGAGGCCATCCCGGATGCTGCGGAGGCACAGTGGATTTCCGTCAACGGAGACGTAGTCGAGGCCGGACTCTACTTCAATGCACTGGCCCGACCAGGCATCCGCCGGGCAGCACTGGTCATTGGCCGGCATGGCTCGTCCGAGCTGACCAGTGCGGTGCCGTACGTCCCGTACGCTCAGGACGTTCAAACCGGTCCGGTATTCGGTTATCTGTATGAGCCCGACGGCGCCGTGATTCGCGCTGGACTCGTCGCGGACTTAGCCCGCATCATGGGCGGGCACTTGATAGACGAACACATAGCGTACATTTGCACGGACCATCCCGTGGAGACTCCATTTGCTCGCGGTTACAAAGTCCAAGAAGCGCGGCCGTTGAACGTCAAAGCACTTAAAGCATGGGTGAAGGCAAATCGGATCGGCGTGCTGGACATCAAAAAACGCGGGATTTCAATCACCCCGGAGGAACTCCGCCGCCAGTTGCTGACCGGTTCCGGGAAAGGGCCCAACAAGGCCACCTTGATCCTGACCCGAATCGGTGAAGACAGGGTCGCAGTCGTCGTTGAACCGTTGGACTCTTAAACTACAGATTGACCCATTTGATGTTTGGTTCACTTCATTGTCTCAACTGAATTCGTAGAGACTTATATCGTTTTCTGCTCTATTTTCTAATATTCATTCTCTAAATAACCGCATTTAGTTTGACGTGGCAATGACTGATCTCCAAAACTACGCCCCAAGGAGAACTACCTTTTTCAGACGTGTTCCGTTCTACTCTCAACCACTCACCAAAAGCCCGGTCAATCCTGCGCGCTTTAAGAATCACGGGTGACTACTAGCCCCGGCACCTAGGCGCCACGATTGTTGCTGGTGCGCCGGTTAGAGCTGGTGAGGTTCTAACCGCCTGGTGCTTGGAGGCTGCCAGAGAAGTTTGGGACGGGGAGCCAGCCCCTGCAGAAAAGAATGATCCCGCAATGAAAAACAGCACAATTTGAAGCACGAAGCATCCCCAGCCCGTCAGTAGCCCAAGGTGATACTTAGGAGAGGCCAACGTGGCCGCTATCAGGGTGACGAAAGGCATGCCCACCGCCACAGCGAGGCACGATCCGATGCCAAACTCAATCATGCCACTATTGGTGTTCGCGTACCGGGGGGCATCGCCAACGAATGACATGCCAACTACTGCAACTAACATGTAACCGCTAACCACAATGGTGGCAATAGCCAGCACGATGGCTGAGGCAATATGAAGGCCTGTAATCGAAGCTCCAACTCGGCCTTTGGTACGTACGGACATGTCTCCCCCTTGATAGCGTGTGCCAGTTTAGACTCATTTACTCGCCGGCAAACGTCGGCAGAACGGCGACGACGGCGGTCGCCTCCAGCACTGCAGCCATGTTCGGTAAGGCTACTTTGTTGCTCAAAAAGATGCATCGACTCAGCAGAGTCGCCCGCGAAGGTGCACTCGCCCAAGCAAATTTCGGGTGTTGGCTAGCCAGAATTCCCCGTAGATCACCCAACGTCAGCGGCTCCAGGTCAAGCCGCTCCTCATCGACACCGCTGGCTGTACGTGCTGAGGCGAAGTATCCGATCAGCATTCAGACACAGATCGCACTCATGCTGCGGTCCGGCTGCACAGGATCCGGCTTTTCAGAATCCTTGTCACCGAGCCACACGCGCGGCCGCAGTGAGCACAAAACGGCTCCGCGGCCGAGGGAACGATCCCAACGGTGGCCAACGACTCAGACGAGTCGGGGAAACGAACCCCAGCGTTCAGCAAATGAACGTCGATACCAGACTTGCCTGCGCTAGTGAGGGAGGAAGATTTATGCGAGCGTTTTCTAACACTTTCTAATCGAATCAGATGTTATCTAGATATTTTATAATCCTATTTTTTGCTCTTAATTACTGAAATTAGATATAATCTGAATTTCTTTAATTAAATAGATACCAAGGTTGCCAATACATAAAATGGGTATATACTCCCCTCATGACACATTCAGTCGGGATGCAAGTGGCAATTACCGCGACCCTTACCGTTTTCGTGCTGGCTGGGTCGTTATTTTTTCTGACGATCAGCGCCTTTGATTTCCCGTCGGTGATTGGTGGTGGGCTATCGGCCTTTGGAGCTGTCTTGCTAGTCTCGATGCGACGATTCATAGGTGCCAGACGGACGTCTGCGAGCAGATCAGCGCAGTACAAATCGACGAAGTAGGCAGTCGGTTTGAGTTGGTCGAGGAACGCGCGCGCAAAGTAATCGCCTTGGCAAAAAATACATCGGCTATTTCACTTTTTCACAAGCAGCCCGATTACTGCCTGGAAAACTCTGAAGCTTCTCGCACCAGTTCCCCGCTGGGCCGCACTCCCGTGTAGAGCACAAATTGCTCCTCCGCCTGAAGAGCGATCACTTGCGCACCCGTAATGACGTGCTTGCCTGCCGCGAGTCCTGCCAGGATAAGGGGCGTTTCGGAGGGTAGTGCGACGACGTCAAAGATCACCTTCGCAGCCGCTACCTGAGCATCAGTGAACGACTGGACATTCTTTTCAGATCCACTCATACCGAGTGGGGTGACGTTGATGAGCATTTCCGCCCGGTCGGCGTCGGACCCGGGGACCCACTCGAAGCCGTAGAGCCCTGCCAACGCCCGGCCAGCAGCCTCATTGCGAGCCACAATCGTGACGTTTGCAAATCCGGCGTCGTGCAAGGCAGCGGCTACGGCCTTGGCCATACCACCGGAGCCTCGCAGCAGCACGGTGGTTTCCACCGGAATACTGTTCGCGGCCAGCAACCGGGCAATCGCCAAATAATCTGTGTTGTAAGCCGTCAGGACACCACCGTCGTTAACGATCGTATTGACGGAGTCGATCGCCGCGGCGGAAGCATCCATCACATCCACCAGAGCGATGACTTCCTCCTTGTAGGGCATTGACACCGCTGCACCGCGAATGCCCAGCCCGCGAATGCCGGCAATGGCCTGTGCCAGATCCGCGGGGGCAAAAGCTTTGTAGACGAAGTTCAGCTCCAGAGCGTCATAGAGGTAGTTGTGAAACCGCGTACCAATATTGCTGGGCCTCGCCGCCAAGGAAATGCAGAGAGTCATGTCTTTGTTCAAAATGGGCATTCACCCATTCTGCCCCACCACTGTCAACTACAATCAAAAGGCGCCTGCTTCATTCATGCATGCGGAATGCACCCACACCACCCATAAAGGGGGACCCGCAGTGAAGATCGATTTTGCTACTTCTGAGCAGTCAACCCTTGGTTTGGAGTGGGAAATTGCGCTCGTTGACAACCAAACTGGCGAACTCGCTGCCGGTGCCGACAAGGTCTTGGCGGCCGTGGCGCAGACTCATCCGCTTGCCATGAATGACGAGGAACACCCGCACATCAAGGGTGAAATGCTGCAAAATACCGTGGAATTGGTCACAGGTGTGGCCCACACGGTGGAAGAGGGCACGGAGGACTTGCGCAGGAATCTGAACATTGTCCGCGCAGCAGCGCACCCGCTGGGTTTGGATCTGCTCAGCGCCGGTACCCACCCCTTCAGTAATCCCCGCACGCAGGAAGTGACGGATAAAGAACGCTACGCAAAGCTGGTGGATCGCACTCAGTGGTGGGGCAGCCAAATGCTCATCTACGGCGTTCATGTCCATGTAGGACTGGACCACGTCGCCAAAGCGATGCCCGTACTAGATGGTCTGCTCAACCACTTCCCGCATTTCCAAGCGCTGTCCGCCTCATCCCCCTTTTGGGGCGGTGAGGACACCGGCTATGCGTCTCAACGGGCACTGATGTTCCAACAGCTCCCTACTGCCGGGCTGCCATTCCAATTCTCTGACTGGAGCGGCTACGAAGACTACGTCCAGGACATGTTCACCACCGGAGTCATTGATGCCACGAACGAAATTCGCTGGGACATTCGTCCGGTACCGGGTCTGGGTACCATTGAAATGCGTATTTGCGACGGCATGTCCACGTTGGAAGAAATTGGCTCCATTGCAGCACTCACGCAATGCTTGGTTCAGGATTTCTCCAATATTCTAGACAATGGCGGGACCATCCCCACCATGCCTCCGTGGCACGTTCAGGAAAACAAGTGGCGCGCCGCCAGATACGGCATGGACGCCATCATTATCCTGGACGCGCAAGGGCGCGAACAGCCCGTCACCGAACACCTCATGGAACTCATCAACCGACTTGAACCAGTAGCGTCCCGTTTGGGATGCGCCAAAGAATTAGCCGGAGTGGAAGACATCATCTCCCGAGGCGCTGGGTACCAGCGCCAGCGTGCCGTCGCGGCCAAGAACGACGGCGACTTGCATGCGGTAGTTCGGGAACTCGTTGCGGAGATGGCCAGAAACTGAGCCGTCACAGCTGCGCTGCACTCAAGCCTGTGCTGATGCCTGTGCCTGTGCCTGTGCTGCACCCTAAGAGTTCGGGACCGCTTGTCAGCCCGGCAGTACCACCAAGTCCAGGTAGTCACGCAGGCAACCAGCCATGTCGATATTCTCCGGTGCCATAAGCCATTGAGTCTGGATGCCATCCCACACCGCAATAAGGGTGGCAGCTGCCCGCGCGGGGTCCACACCCTCACGCAGTCTGCCCTCTTCGGCGAGCGCTCTAAAACGTCTGGCGTAGCTCTCCCGTAGCCTCTGGTATCTGTCCGTGAAATACGCCTTGCCCGGGTGGTCCTCCGTCAACGATTCCGCACACAGCACCGTGTAGAGCTCAATGACGCCCGGCACTGTCTCATTGAAGCGTGCTTGCCGGATCACGGCATCGACGAAAGATTCTTCTAGCCCGGCAGGGATGCCGTCGCTTGCGCGAGCGATTTCGCCGGCAGCAACGGAATCGCGTAACACCAGCACCGCGAGCAGCAGCTCGGACTTGGAGGGGAAATAGTGCAACAAGCTAGTTTGGCTCATCCCTACCTTGTCCGCCACGTCCTGCAGCGATCCTCCTCGGTAGCCGTGAGCGGCGAATACCTGATGGGCGGCCGTTACTATGCTCTCGCGCCGCAGTCGCGACTTTGCATAGGGTCCCCGCTTTGCCGTTTTTCCGTCTGGATTGCTTCCCATGATGTGCCAGCCTAGCCCACGTCTTTTGTATTAATTGTGAAATTCGAGTGAGTACTCGAAATATATGGTAGTTTCGTCTCCAGTCGGCTCCCACCCACGAAGGACGTTCATCATGTCTCCTGATAATTTGCTCAACGACGCAAGCACTGCAAGCGAAACAAACACAGTCAGCTACATCAGCGACCTCCGGGCCGGTCACGGAGCCAGAATGCCTGCACGGTCATGGCTTCGCACTGACGCGCCGGAGATTTCATTGAACGGTGACTGGCACTTCCGTCTGCTGCCCGGAGCCCCGGGAACTCCTGGTTGCAGCGCCGTCCTCCCCGATGGCGAGGCGGTGGAGGGGGTGGCTGAGGAGTCTTTTGACGACTCCGGCTGGGATGCGATCGCTGTCCCGTCCCACTGGGTACTGGGTCACGACGGCAAGTACGGGCGCCCGATCTACACGAACGTCCAGTTTCCGTTCCCGGTTGATCCCCCGCATGTTCCTGATGCGAACCCCACAGGTGATTACCGCCGCCACTTTGTTATCCCGGCGGAATGGCTCAACGGCACTGGTGGCGTCGTTTTACGCTTTGACGGGGTGGAGTCTCGCTACAAAGTGTGGGTCAACGGCCTAGAGATAGGAGTGGGCTCTGGAAGTCGACTGGCACAGGAATTTGATGTCAGCGGGTCGCTAAGAGTAGGCAAAAATCTGATAGTTGTGCGGGTACACCAATGGTCTGCGGCCAGTTACTTGGAGGATCAAGACCAGTGGTGGCTTCCTGGCATCTTTCGGGATGTGACTCTTGTGAGTCGGCCTGCCGCGGGACTGTATGACGTTTGGCTTCGCACGCAGTGGTTGGCGGACTTTGGGGCAACGCAGACGGGTACCGGAACCGGCACCATCGATGCGGAAATTACCGCTGACCTGCAGGCCTTCCCAGTAACCCTCCGGGTGCCAGAGCTGGGAGTTGAGGTTCGCTGGAACACGCCAGCCGACGTCGTACCCTTGAGCGTGGAGAATGTCCGGCCCTGGTCTGCTGAAATTCCGCGGTTGTACCAGGCCACCGTATCCACGGCAGCGGAGACGCTCTCCCTCAAACTTGGCTTCCGCACAGTGGAGATCAAGGATGGCTTGTTCTTAGTCAATGGGCGCCGCGTTCTGTTCCACGGCGTCAACCGACATGAGACTCACCCCGACCGCGGACGCGTATTCAATGAAGAAGACGCCCGCGCGGACCTGAAGTTGATGAAGCGTTTCAATATCAACGCCATCCGTACCAGCCACTATCCCCCTCATCCGCGCCTGCTGGACTTAGCTGACGAGCTCGGCTTCTGGGTCATTCTTGAATGTGACCTTGAAACTCACGGATTCGAAGCGGGCGGTTGGGCGAAGAACCCCAGTGATGACCCCGCATGGCGCGACGCGTATCTGGACAGAATGGAACGCACCCTAGAGCGGGATAAGAACCATGCCTCCATCGTCATGTGGTCACTGGGCAATGAGTCCGGCACGGGAGCCAACCTCGCTGCGATGTCCGTCTGGGTCCATGCCCGTGATGCGCACCGCCCAGTCCACTACGAAGGCGATTACACCGGTTCCTACACGGATGTGTACTCACGCATGTATTCCTCGATTCCGGAAACGGATTCGATTGGCCGCGATGACTCCCGCTCGCTCCTACTTGGCTGCACTGCCACCGAGTCCGCAAGGCAACGTAGTAAACCCTTCATGTTGTGCGAGTACGTCCACGCCATGGGTAACGGCCCCGGCGCAATTGACCAATATGAGGATCTGACGGATAAATACCCGAGGCTGCATGGCGGTTTCGTCTGGGAGTGGCGAGATCACGGAATCCGTACGCGAACAGCGGACGGCACGGAGTTCTTCGCCTATGGCGGAGATTTCGGTGAGGTGATTCATGACTCCAACTTCGTCATGGACGGCATGATCCTCTCCGATTCCACCCCCACTCCCGGCCTCCATGAGTACAAGGCGGTTGTGGCACCCATCAGGCTGCGATTCATACCCACGGATGCCGGGGTGAGCTTGCTGGTTTCCAATTTGCGTCACAGCGCTGATACCTCAGACATACAGTTGCGTTGGCGCTTGGAGGGCGACGGCGTTCTACTCTCCCATGGGATGCTCGACGTCGGAGTTCTCGCCCCGGGCGCAGCCTCCACACTTGCGCTGACTGATGTGCTGGGCCAGCGTACGGATCGGGACGACACCGACGAAATCTGGCTCACGGTGGAAGCTGCGCTGCGCCATGACACTCCGTGGGCTCCAGCAGGGCATGTGATTTCCGTAGCGCAATTTGATGTCACTGAGGGAACTAACCGGCGAAGTTCTGCGGTGAAGTCCCGCACGCCTCGGCCATCTCCCACTGTGTTAGCGTCTGGATCGGCACCTGGATCTGCACCCAGGGCCGGAGTCCTCGAGCTGGGGCCTGCCCGCTTCAATGCTGGCCAGTTGACGGCTCTAAACGGACTGGCCGTTAAGGGACCACGGTTGGAACTGTGGCGTGCTCCCACTGACAATGACAACGGAAATGGCTTTGGTTCCTACGACGCCGCGGACCCCTGGGAAAACTATGGCAGGGGCGTCCCCGCCCCGGCACGCTCTAGCACTTGGAAAGACGCTGGCCTGGACCGGCTCACGGGCCGTGTCGAAGAGGTTGCTACGCTGGAGAATGGGTTGCGTAGACTGACCCGCTATGCGGCCGCAGACCGTCGGGCCACCATTGCCATGGAAGAGAATTGGCAGTTCGTTGACGGCCAGCTCTGGCTGCGAGTGGACATCACACCCAGCACCGGGTGGGACGTCATCTTGCCCCGTATCGGTGTCAGTTTTGATTTGCCACTGGAGGTGGCTGGCGCGTCGTGGTTTGGAACTGGACCGCTGGAGTCTTATCCGGACAGCATGTGTGCGGCGCTCGTGGGTCGGTATCAGGCATCGGTGGAAGAACTTTCCTTCCCGTATGCCAAGCCCCAGGAGACCGGCCATCGCAGTGATATGCGCTCTGTGGATTTGCTCCGCGACGGCGGCCCGTGGCTGCGCATCGACGCCGAGCCCGATGCCGCTGGCAGGCTGCCAGGCTTCACGCTTTCTCACCACACGCCCGGACAGATCGCTGCGGCTGCACATCCACACGAGCTACCCGCCCCTACTCACACCCATCTGCTCTTAGACGCCGCGCAGCACGGGCTGGGATCACGTGCGTGCGGTCCTGACGTCTGGCCGGACTTCGCGCTCCGTCCGGAAGCGCGAACCCTCGTGATGGCAATCACTGCCCTTAAAGCGGATTAACAACAGCTCTCAAGGAAATTCTTAGCGAATTCTTAGACTACACACGGCACAGTGGAAGAAAGGTCTCCGGGCCGCTTGTCCATCCACCATGCTTTGGAGAATTCATTGAGCCATTCACTGCCTTCGCGCAGCACCCATAGAACAGGGCCCGGACCGCAGCCACACGAAGTGTCCGCGCTCCAGACCCGGCTCCAGGTTCTCCCACAGCCACGGCTATGGGGTCTGTGGGTGCTCTCCTTGTCTTTGATCGTGCTCGCGTTGGGCTTTTACGCTATCAACAGCGCACGATTCACCACCGACGAGTTCACTTTGGATCAAGATCTTAGCCGCCATCACGACGGCATCTTCAACGTCGTGGCTCTCTCCATTGGCACTATTTTTTCTCCTGCAGGCGGTGTGCTGATCATTGCCGCCGTGAGTTTGTTCTTGCTCATTGTGCGCAAGTCCCCCGTGAACGCAGTGGCATTTGGGGCGGTGGCGGCGTCAGGGTGGCTCTCTAGCCAGTTCTTCAAGGCCGTGATCGCGCGTCCCCGTCCCGACCCGGCTTTGCTCTTCAACCCACTTGCCCCCGAAACCGGATCCAACAGCTTTCCCAGCGGCCATGTGGCACTGGCCGTTGGATTAGCCTGGGCCTTCTGGTTTCTCGCCAGGAAAACCCGCTGGGCGCGGATCACCGCCATTCTTGGGATTTGCATTCCGCTGGTGATCGCCTGGTCCAGGCTGTACATCGGCGTTCACTATCCCAGCGACGTCGTTGCGTCACTTCTCGCTGCGAGCGCCGCTGTGGTGCTGTTCGCCGCCGTGTGGAACCAATATCAACGACGGGTACTGCCCCGAGTCCCGCTTCTGGGCAGGTTCGGCCCTCTGGCCCCCACAGTTTCAGAAGATCGGAGCGCAAATCAATGACTTTTCCGACTTTGGTTCTCCCTGCAACCGTCCCCACAGGGCTCCTCTCCTCGTTAGACCCCACAGCGTTACTGGGCGGGCTCGGGCCCGCCACGCTGGCCGTCGTCGCACTCATCATCTTCATCGAATCCGGTGTGCTGTTCCCCTTCCTGCCGGGCGATTCGTTGTTATTCACCGCGGGGTTGCTCCATCAACAGCTTGGGCTGCCGTTGCCGGTGCTGATCGGCGTCGTTGCGCTGGCTGCTATAGCTGGAGACCAGGTAGGCTATCTCCTTGGGCGGAAGTTTGGACGGCGCTGGTTCAAGGACGATGCCCGTGTTCTCAAAACAAGATATTTGGTGGAAACAGAACAGTTCTTTGCCCGTCGAGGGGGCTGGGCAGTGGTGCTGTCCCGGTTCGTGCCGATTGTGCGCACTTATGCGCCTCTCGTGGCCGGGATCGCGCACTACGACCACAAAAAGTTCACGCTGTGGAACGTTGTCGGTGCCCTCGGTTGGGCCAGCTCTGTAGTGCTGTTGGGCACGTGGCTGGGCCACTTTGAGATAGTCGCAAAAAACATTGACGTGATTGCCGTCGTTCTGGTCTTACTGTCCGTTCTGCCTGGTGCCATCAGCATTCTTCGTCGCCGCCGCGCGTCAACTAGTGCGCCGATGCCGGTAACGCTGGACAATGAGGACCATGCCCAACTCTGAACTGCCACGACTACTCCTCATAGAGGACGACGCCGTGTTGGGTCCGCTGATCGCAGAACTGCTAGCTGGCGACTACTACGTCCAGCTCGCCGCTGATGGTCAGAAGGGCCTGCATCTAGCCCTGACCGGCACATGGGATGTCCTAGTGATCGATCGCGGGCTCCCGGTCATGGATGGACTCGCGCTTGTTCGGGCATTGCGCAGCAACGGCGTAGGCACCCCGGCTCTGATCCTCACGGCCCTGGGCAGCACAGCTGAAAAGATCGACGGACTGGACGCCGGCGCCAATGACTACATGAGTAAGCCCTTCGACGCCGGTGAACTCAAGGCACGGCTGCGCGCCATCACACGCAACTTCGGCTCCACACCGGCACTTCTGGAGATTGGCACGTGGGTGCTGGATCCGGTGAGCAGAAAGCTGCGATCCCAGTATGGGAACCATGTCGACCTCACCGCCAAGGAGAGCGAACTGCTGGCACTGCTGGCCGGAAATCCTTCCCGCGTGTTCACCCGACCCGAGCTCGTCGAGGCTCTCTTCCACCCCGGTGATTCTCCTGGAGTAATTGACACTTACGTCCACTACCTGCGTCGGAAGGTGGACAAAGCCCTCATCCGCACAGTCCACGGGCTCGGTTATCAGATTGGCGATGACTCATGAGTAGTTCCAGCGCACCCCATGCGGATACACCTCAACTGCGCCGCGCGGCCATTACCGTGGCAATCCGCATTGCCGCCGCCATTGCTCTCATGGTCATAGCCGTCATCATCGCAGCCGCCATTTACATGCTTTATCTCTCCCACCACCCTGATGTTTCAGCCACGGACACGTCAACTCGCGTTTACGTCGAGTCCAACGACATGCTGAAGGCCATGGTTGTTGCCGGTTTTGCCGGAATCGTGGCAGCGGGAGCCATCGGTTGGTTGAGCGCCCGCAGCGCTATCCGCCCCCTCGGTCAAGCGTTGGAGTTGCAGCGACGCTTCGTCCAGGACGCCAGCCACGAGTTGCGCACGCCGCTAACCATCCTCGATGCCCGGGTCCAGCTCGCACAGCACAAAGTGGACCCCGAGACTGACGCAGCACGGCTTCTAGGACAAATTCGCGTTGACACGGCCGCTCTCTCCGCCACTGTCCAGGAGCTGTTGCTCGCTGCCACGGGAGGCGGCGGTGCTCCTGCCGAACCGGTGGACATTGCCGCCGTCGTCGAGGACGTCCTGGCAGATTTAGGCGACATGGCGTCCTCCCTCGGTATCCGGCTCGAAAGCGTCCATAACGGCGCACCGCCGGCTCGCATCCTCTCTAACAGCCTGCGCCGGGCCGTGTTAGGGCTAGTGGACAACGCACTCAACCACACACCCCGCGGGGGGAGCATCACCGTCTCCACCGGCAAAGCTGGTCACACCGCTTTGATTTCTGTCACTGACACCGGCACCGGGATCTCCGGGATCGACCGCACCCGGGTGTTCGATAGATTTGCCCACACTACAGAGCCCTCCGAGGGCGGACGACGCAGCTATGGTCTGGGGCTCGCGCTAGTGCGGGAGATTGCTGTCGCAGCGGGTGGCACCATTGAGATCAGTTCGACCGGGCCACACGGGACCACCATGATCCTCACTCTGCCTAAGGCCCGCTAACCGCCAGCTCCTTGATTGTTGACGCTTAAATAGGCGGACGTTTACGTTATGTTCACCTCATATCGCTACTCTTTGTCAACGACCACTACCACGCAAGGGAAAACTGTTCTCATGACTAACGCTCCTGGGCTTGCTCGGCGCCTCGGAACAGTCGATGCCGTGATGATCGGGCTTGGCTCAATGATCGGTGCGGGCGTCTTTGCTGCTTTCACCCCTGCCGCCCGCGCCGCTGGATCCGGGCTCCTTCTAGGACTGTTGATTGCCGCAGTGGTGGCCTATTGCAACGCAAGCTCCAGCGCTCAGCTTGCCGCCGCCTATCCCGACTCTGGCGGAACCTATGTGTACGGAAGAAAACGGCTTGGCCCGTGGTCTGGCTTTCTGGCCGGCTGGGGATTCGTCGTAGGAAAGACGGCCAGCAGCGCCGCCATGGCCATAACATTTGCAGCTTACGCGGCCCCACCCGGATGGGAGCGCCCGGTGGCGATTGGCGCCGTCGTCCTCTTGGTGGCGGTGAATTACCATGGCGTGACCCGGACGGCCATGCTCGGGCGCATCCTCGTGACGGCCGTGCTTATTGCCTTGGCGCTTTCCACGGCAGCTGCGTGGGCCAGCGTCCCCGCTGGGGAATCGAACGCTAACGTGCAGAGACTGTTAGGCGATGGGCTGCTTTCTCACGGTTTCTATGGGATTCTGCAATCTGCTGGACTGCTGTTCTTCGCGTTCGCCGGCTACGCCCGGATTGCCACCATGGGTGGGGAAGTCAGGGATCCTCGGCGGACCATCCCACGAGCCATTCTGCTGGCACTGGCCATTGCCGCCCTCGTGTACGCGTGCGTGGCCGTGACGTTGCTGGCAGTTTTGGGGCCCGACGCCGTTGCCTCCTCCCCGACCCCACTCGCCGCGGCCGTAGCGTCCGGACCCTGGGAGTGGGCCAGTCCCTTGGTGCGCATCGGTGCCGCATTGGCGTCGCTGGGCGCGCTGCTGGCTCTCATTGCAGGCCTCGGGCGAACATCCCTTGCCATGGCAACGGAAGGGGACCTACCTCGCTGGTTGGCGGCCATACACCCCAAGTACAGGGTCCCGCATCGGGCAGAGTTAGTAGTGGGCGGCGCAGTGTGCTTGATCATCGCATTTGTTGACCTCCGGGGAGCAATCGGCTTTTCCTCCTTCGGAGTGCTCGTCTACTACCTCATCGCCAACCTTTCGGCGCTGACACAAACCGGTCTGGATCGACGGTACCCACGGTTCCTTCAGTTCCTCGGCGCCGCGGCCTGCGTTGTCCTGATGGTAACGCTGCCCCCGGAAGCCGTTCTGGCCGGCGTCATCATGTTCGCGGTGGGCATCGCCTACCGTTTCACAATCAAGCGAGGCTGATACTGCTCACCGGCATAGAGGAGTCGGGGGCGAAAGCTAGATCGCTGGGTGAGACGCCGTTCATGACCAGTTGGGCGCCGAGCGCTGCCACCATGGCGCCGTTGTCGGTGCACAGGCTCATTTTTGGGACGAGCAGCGTGATATTCGCGCCCGCGCAACGCTGCTGCGCCAATTCACGCAGTCTGGAGTTGGCAGCCACCCCACCGCCTAGGAGAAGAGTGGTCATCCCTTTTTCTTTGCACGCCAGGACAGCCTTGGCCGTGATGACGTCCACAGCGGCTTCTTGAAAAGAGGCCGCAATGTCAGCCACGGGTACGTTCTCGCCACGCGCCTCGTACCCTTCCACACAGCGCGCCACTGCGGTCTTTAATCCTGAGAAAGAGAAATCATAGCGGTGCGGACCGGGTTCATTAGCGGCGCCCATGTATTTTGGTGCACTGAGCCCGCGCGGGAAACGAATGGCCTTGGCGTTCCCTTCCTTGGCTAGTTTGTCGATCGCAGGGCCGCCTGGATAATTCAGTCCCAACACCCGGGCTACCTTATCGAAGGCTTCCCCAGCGGCGTCGTCGATCGTGGATCCGAGTAGTTCCACGTCCTCGGCCATGCTGCGTACTCGCAGAATTTCGGTGTGGCCCCCTGACACCAGGAGTGCGCCGAGATTTTCCGGCAGGCCCTCGCCCGGGCTCCGCACGGCCATCGAATTTTCCAAGAGTCCGACCCCCACATGGGCCACCAGATGATTGATGGCGTACAGCGGTTTACCGGTGGCAAGAGCCAACGCCTTTGCCGCACTCACACCCACCATCAGTGCCCCTGCTAGCCCCGGACCGCTGGTGACAGCGATCGCGTCCACGTCCTCGAGGGACACTCCGGCGTCCGCCAAAGCCTGGCGCAAGGTAGGCACAAACGCCTCCAAGTGCGCGCGGGAGGCAATCTCCGGGATCACCCCACCAAAACGGATGTGCTCTTCCATGGAAGAGGAAACGGTGTTAGTGAGCAACTGCGTTCCGCGCACCAGTCCCACACCTGTTTCATCACAGGACGATTCAATACCCAAAATCAGTGGATCTGTCTGGCTCATGAAGGATCCTCCTGGGTTGAGTGTGCACTAATTTCTGGCAGTATCAGGCGCATGATCAGCCCATCCGAACCGTCCCTGTAGTACCTGGGCCGGGTGTGGATGTGTTCAAAGCCGTAGCGCCGGTAGAGCTCCTGCGCCCGGGGATTTGTAGAGCTAACCTCAAGCATGATGTCCATGGCACCCCGTCGCACTGCCTCGGCAATTAGTTCATCCAGCATGGCTCGGGCAATTCCACGACCCTCAAATTCGGGTAAGACACCGATAGTTTGGATGTCCCCCGTTGGTGGCAGGCACATAAGCCCGGCGTAACCTGCTGTTTTTGTCTCTCCAAACCCGTCACGAACCTCCGCGATGATGTACCGCCGGGTGGCAGGTTCGCGAAGTTCTGCGACAAACATGCTGCGAGGCCAACAATCAATGCTGAAGAGTTGCTGGTCCATGACCGTGACGGCGTCCACATCGGCGTCCGTCATATCGCGCAGCACAACGTCCGCTTTCACAGCGCCCGCTTCCTGGGCCCAGGTACCTTGGCATCTGATTCACGAAGGTACAAAGGTGTGGTGTCGAGCAAACCAGCAGCCTCTAGCGATCCGGCGACTGAAATTCGTCGGATCGCCGCCCGCCCAAGCGCCAAAGCAGTGGGCTGCACGTCGGCGAGCACCGAGTACACCTCACATCCGGTCTGCTCCAGCTGTTCGCGGTACAACCCGGCACCGGCACCGAACACTTGGATGTCGCTGATGTCCGTGGGCGGGCCAACGTGGGGACCGTCCATGAGCTGGGCCGCGGCGCTGAATCTGGCCCAGTAGACCTCTTTGCGGCGCGCGTCCGTGGCGACCACAAAGTCACCCATGGCCACAGGACCCAGTGCCCGGCCGTCAAGCCCATGCCGAGGGGTGTCAAAGACTTGCTGCGCCAAGGCTTCAAGGCTCATCAGTCCATACAAGGGCACGTCCCAGACGAAGGCTAGAGTGCGGGCCATGGCAATGCCTGAACGCAATCCGGTGAACGGACCCGGACCCACGCCTACCACCACAGCGTCCAGGGCCGGGCCCTCTATGACAGCGTCGGTGAATAGTGATTTCACCCCTGGTGCCAGTACTTCGGCATGGCTGCGGGTGTCTTGCGTGGCAAAGTTCCCCACCACTGAAAGTGTCCGCACAGGGTCGTTCGGCTCGAAGTTCAGCAGGGTGGCACTGGCCACGGCTGAAGTGTCAATGGTCAAAATTCGCACGTTTTTTAGTCTATTCCGTTCGTGGTGGCGCCAGAATCCACGCCGTGGCCCAGCCCGGAGAAGTCAACGCCATGCCATCTAGGGCCCACTGCGCGCAAGCGCAGGAGCCGTGGTTCGTCGTCGTCGCCGTCAGTATCAGCGTCAAAGCCGGAAGCGTCAACATGTTCAAGCAGGCCTGCGTCGTAGGGAACATCCTGCGCACCGGACCCACCCACGGAGCGGACAAATTCGATCTCCAGCCGGCTCGCTGCCAGATGCTCCACCCGGTCCGCACCCCATTCCACCACTGTGACGGAGGTGTCCATGGTGTTTTCTAAGTCGATGTCATCAAGCTCGCCCGGGGAACCCAGCCGGTAAGCATCCACATGAACCAAGTCAGGGCCTCCCGGGTTGGGACCGTCAACCAAGTTCGGATGAATACGCACCAAGACGAACGTCGGCGAAATAATCCCCGAACGAACGCCCAGGCTATGACCCAAACCCTGCGTGAAAGTGGTTTTGCCCGCTCCGAGTTCCCCACTAAGAATCAGCAGGTCTCCGGCTTCGAGTAGCGCCGCCAGCTTCTTGGCCACGCACTGGGTTTCTGTTGCCGTTGCGGTAGAGAATTCCCACATCGTCACGCGCTGACCCCCATGCCCACGCTAGAACCGTCAGAAGCACCGGAAACGCCGGAGCCTTCCGCTGCGCCGGTCAGTTCAATGTACGTGCGCGGCACACGCCCGCTGATGCGTGTAACCACCTCGTAGTTGATGGTTCCGGCAGCCTCGGCCCAGCGCTCTACCAGGGGGCCGCCGTCGTGCCCGTTGCCGAACAGCACAGCAGCAGCACCCAGTGCCGAGCCTGGAACCTCGGCAGCAGAAAATCCATCCCGACCGGTGGGACCTAAATCAATGACCATCTGATCCATGGCGATCCGGCCCACCACGGGATAAGTGATGCCGTTGACACGGACCGGCCCACCCGTGGCCACCCGCGGGACCCCGTCGGCATAGCCAAGCGGTATCAAGCCCAGAGTCGTGGGAGCATCCGTCACGTAGTGCAGTCCGTAGGAGACTCCTTGGCCTGCCGGAACGTCCTTGCACATGGCCACGCGGGTCACCAATGTCATGGCCGGAATCAGGCCGAGCTCAGCTGCGGACTGGTCATGGAACGGTGAAAGCCCGTAGATACCTAGCCCCACCCGCACCATGTCAAAGTGCGAGTCGGGCCGCGAAAGTGTGGCGGGGGTATTGGCAATGTGGCGCACCTGCAGATCAGCACCGGCATCTTCAGCAATGGCCACGGCCTCGCGGAAACATTGGAGCTGCGCGTCAGTTTCGGGGCGGTGAGGTTCATCCGCCACTGCCAAGTGGCTAAACACGCCCACCACACGCAGCAGACCATCGTCTTGGTAGGCAATAGCCCGCGCCACCAACAAGTCCCAGTCGGCCATGGTGCTTCCGTTGCGGCCCAGCCCGGTGTCGATCTTTAAGTGGATGCGCGCAGGATGCTCCTGTTCACGGGCTGCGGCAGCGATGTGGTCTAGTTCCCAACCCGAACAGCCCAAATCAATCCCCTGCGCCACAGCGGCGCCGAAATCCGTGGACGGCGTGTGCAACCAGGCCATCAGTGGTGCCCCGATCCCGGCCGCACGAAGGCTCAGTGCCTCACTGACATGAGCCGTGCCTAGCCAATTCGCTCCGGCTGCTAACGCTGTCCGGGCTACAGGAATCATGCCATGGCCGTAGCCGTCGGCTTTAACCACCGCCATGAATTTGGCAGGGGCCGCCATGGCTTTCAAAGTGGCAACGTTATGAAAAATTGCAGGGAGGTCGATGATGGCTTGCCGTTCCGGGGCCCCCATAGGGGCAGGGTTGGGCTCAACTGAGGATCTCACCCTTCTATTTTAGGCCTTCAGAACAACCGCTGCGCCGAACGCTGCAAGAAGTGGTGGCAGAGGGCAAGCAGTGGCAAGATAAGGAACGATCCATCCACCGTGGCTGCAAAGGAAACCAGTGCACAAAGTCCGGCGCGTTGCCATGCTGTCCCTTCACACATCCCCTCTGGAACAGCCAGGTGGCGGGGACGCAGGGGGCATGAATGTGTACGTCCAGCAACTGGCCAAGGAACTAGCAGCAGCCGGGGTATGGGTGGACATCTACACGCGCCGCACATCTCCTGTCCAGCCAGACACCATTCCCTTGGCCCCACAGGTGGCCGTGCACCACATCACGGCCGGGCCCTGCGCCAAAGTTTCCAAGGAAGAGCTGCCGGAACTCATTGGCGAAATGGCCGACGCCGTCAGTACTCACATACAATCTCTCACCTCTGGCTTAGCGCCTTCCGTGGATACAGTTTCCGGGGATAAAGTCTCAGGGGCGGGCCCCACTAGTCCCGTCGGCCTTGTGCATTCGCATTATTGGGTCTCCGGCATGGTTGGCATTCTCGTAGCCAAGCGTCTAGACCTGCCTCTGGTACATACCATGCACACCATGGCTCGGGTGAAAAATGGTCATTTGCAGCCTGGCCAGAGCGCGGAACCAGGGATACGGGAGGACGGCGAACAGCAGATCGTGGGTGCGGCCACGCGCCTGATCGCGAACACCACGGCGGAAGCCACCGAGTTGGAACGCCACTATGACGGGTGCGAACAACGCATTGACATAGTCTCTCCCGGCGTAGATTTGAAGGTCTTCAAACCGGCGTTCCGTGACCGTTCTCGACAAGAGCGCAATATTGCCGCCGGTGACTTTCATGTGGTGTTTGCCGGACGTCTGCAGCGACTAAAGGGCCCCCACGTCTTGGTCAACGCCGCCGTGGTCTTGCAAGATGAGCGTCCTGATATTCCACTGCGGTTGACGTTTTTAGGGGCTCGCAGCGGAAACGAGAAATATGATCTTTTACAAATGCTCAGCGACGCCAAACTCAGGGCAAGCGCTCAGGTACTCACTCCCGTCAACCCAGAAGAATTGGCGCACTGGTACCGCAGCGCCGACGTCGTCGCTGTACCGTCAGCTAGCGAATCCTTCGGTCTGGTGGCCTTGGAGGCGCAGGCGTGCGGTACCCCAGTTATTGCTACTAATGTAGGTGGGCTCCCCCGCGCTGTCAGCGACGGACGAACAGGGCTGTTAGTGGAGGGCCGCTCAGCGCGACGCTGGGCCAACGCCATTGCTTCCTTGCACGATTCCGCTCAGACGCGCATCGACATGGGCCGGGCCGCTTCCGTCTACGCGGAGGCGTTCGGCTGGGAAAACACCGCCGCTCAAACCATGTCAAGCTACGATTTGGCACTGACGTACCAATACGTGGTGCCACCAGGCTGCTAACGCTTGCTGGCTGCCTGGTGGCATATATCCGTCAGTCTCGGAGCTAGAAAGGCACCCCGCAATACAATGCCACATTGGCAAAAGGCGTAGCTTCCCCAGTGCGGATGAACAGTTTCGCGTCAGCTGACATGGTCTTCAATCCTGCATGACTCACATAGTCAATGCCGGGAAAACGCTCCTGCAGCCACGTCTGAACTGGGCCACTTTGACATTCCGCTGCGGCAACGCATCGCTCAAAGATGTATTCATTTTGTAAAGCATCCAAAACCTGAGCAAAGCTTGGAACACCGTGAATCACGGCTAGGTCTACGACTTTTACGCCTGTCGGAACTGGCATTCCACAATCGGCCAGCAACACCATGTCCGTATGCCCTAATTTGCTCAGCTCAGCGTTCAGCTCGGCGTGAAGAATCCCGCGCTTCTTCACTGTTTAGACTGCGGCAAGAGGTCCCCCACCCGCGGATAAGATGGCTGCGTTCCGCGGCTCTGCACAGCAAAAGCACCCACTCGCACTGCATAGCGGACGGCGTCCTGTAGAGACTGCCCAGCAGCCAGTTTCAGACTCAACGCACCCACGAAGGCATCGCCAGCTCCCGACGTGTCGCGGGCAGTGACTACTGGAGCCGCGACGTCAAGAGTACCTGAATCATCCACACACAACGCTCCCTTGGCGCCACGTGTGAGAACCACTGACTTCATGCCCCAATCCAGGAGTTCTTGCGCAATCTTCCGATCGGCCCCCGGGAAATCCGTCCCGGGTTTGAGCAGGTTCAATAGCAACGACGCCTCATGCTCATTGACAACCAAAGGGTCGGCAAGGTGCAAGGTTGCTTCGTCGAGTTTGATGACCGGGGCTAGGTTCAAGAGCACTCTGCCCTGAGCAAGCCGGGCAGCTTCCATAATTCCCGAACGCGGGATTTCCCCTTGCAAAACAACTACACAAGCGCTGGCAACCAGGGCCTGCCGCGCGTGCACAAATGCCTTATCAACGAAAGCATTGGCCCCTGGAACCACTACAATCGTGTTCTCACCGTTCTCACAGACCGTGATCAGTGCCAGGCCTGTGGGCCCTTCGACAGTTTCCACCTCCACGGTGTCAACACCGGAAGCTATCAATATCGCCATCGCCGCCGTGGCAGTGGAATCATCTCCCACTGCCCCGACCAGCGCCACTTTACCGCCAAGGCTGGCCGCGGCTACTGCTTGATTCGCCCCTTTCCCGCCAGGCAACAATTCCAAGTCATTGCCTATCAGGGTCTCGCCAGGGAGCGGGTGGCGGTTAACACTCACCACTTGATCAATGTTGATGGAGCCAACTACCACCACCGTGCCAAGAATCGGTTTTTCCGTCTTCAACGTTTTTCGGTTATGAGAAGAGCTCACGGCGCTCACTTGAGGTAGTCAGCAACATTCGCCTTGGTCACTGAAACAACCTCGACGGGAACGGTAGCTTCAACGCTCTCACCCTTGATGATCTTGGCGGCGAGCTGGATAGCCAGCTGCCCCAACTTTGCCGGCTGTTGAGCAATCGTGGCTACGAGCTTGCCATCCTTGATGGCGGCCAGCCCATCGGTGGTGCCGTCAAACCCGACCACCTTGACGCTGGTACCGGCCTTTGTGCCTAGGGCCTGGATCGCACCCAAAGCCATTTCGTCATTTTCCGCAAAAACACCTGTCACATTGGGATTTGCCTGTAGCAAGTTGGTCGTTACGTCCAAGGCAGTGGCGCGGTCAAAGCCTGCAGTCTGCTTGGCGGCGACGGTAATACCCGGATATGCCTTCAAGCCTTCTTCGAATCCGGCTCCACGGTCACGGCTCGCGGATGTACCTGAAACACCTTGCAGGATGATGATGCTTCCTTTTTCGTTCATGGATTTTGCTAGTTCAACGGCTGCTTGCTTGCCACCAGCAACATTGTCACTAGCCACAAATGATGCCAGGTCCGCACCATTGACTGTTCTATCCACGCCAATAACGGGGATGCTGGCCGCGTTCAGAGCCTTGACCGAGGTGCCCGAAGCATCCGAATCTACCGGATTGACGATCACC
The DNA here is from genome assembly GCF_020905375.1 of Arthrobacter cryoconiti. GTDB lineage: Bacteria > Actinomycetota > Actinomycetes > Actinomycetales > Micrococcaceae > Specibacter > Specibacter cryoconiti. The sequence goes on along the minus strand of NZ_JAJJBU010000024.1, from coordinate 89,115 downwards.
ACTTTGGCGCTGCCGGTGGCAGCTGTTGCCAGCTGATTGGCTTGGGTTGCGGAGTCATTCTGGGCATCAACTACTTCTAAGTTGATACCAGCCTCTTTGGCAGCCGCTTGCGCCCCATCGCGAACTTCCACGAAGAAGGGGTTATTCAATGTGGACAGCGCCAAGACCACCTTGTCAGTGCCGGAAGCCGCCGTATTGCGGTTGCACGCAGTAGTTCCGGTTAGAAGGATGGCGGCAGTGGCGGTGACAGCCGCAATTTGTCGAAGGGAGATCTTCATTGTTCATTCCTTTTGTCTTTAGGGTAATAAAATTGACGTGCTTAATTGATCTATTGAGGGTTCACGCGTTGCGGGTTTTGCGGCGTAGGACGTCAATGCCCACTGCCAGCGCAATGACCACGCCAATAACCACCTGCTGCCAGAACGATGTCACGTTGAGTAGGTTCAATCCGTTGCGGATAACCACAAGAACAAGGGCGCCCACAAATGTGCCTGAGATCCGTCCCAGTCCACCTGCCAGCGATGCTCCACCGATTACTACTGCGGCGATGGCATCTAACTCGTAACCAGCGGCAGCTTGCGGTTGAGCGGAATCCAAGCGGCCAGCCAGCAGTAGTCCTGCCAGAGCAGCAAATAGTCCGGCGAGACCAAAGACAATCACTACGATGCGCTTAACGGGAAGCCCTGAGAGCCTCGCAGCTTCTGCGTTGCCGCCCACAGCGTACATTGAACGCCCTAAAACAGTGCGATTGAGCAAGAACGATGCGATGATCGCCGATGCCACCAGCACAATGATCGGCATGGGGATAGGGCCCAGATTCCCTCCGAGGAAGGACACCTCTGGCGCCGTCTTGATGGGTCGCCCGTCGGAGATCACGAGAGTCAAACCGCGGGCGACGCTGAGCATTGCCAGTGTGGCAATGAAGGACGGAAGTTTACCGTAGGCACTGACTAAGCCGTTGACGACTCCTACCAAAAGGCCGGTAACTAACCCTGCTATCAACGCTATCCACCCCGATACCCCGGAGCCGACATAGAGCCAACTGGAAACCATGGCTGAAAGGGCTGCCACGGATCCAACCGAGAGATCGATACCGCCGGCCACGATCACAAACGTCATACCGAAAGCAAGCACTGCCACAGTGGACACTTGAATGCCAATGTTGAGAAGGTTAGGCCCTGTCAAAAAGTCTGGCGTGGCAATAAACAAACCTAGACACAAGATCAGCAGTCCCACGAGGGCGCCATTGTTTGCCAGGAATCTTTTGACGTCAAAACGACGTCGTGATGCGTCAATCGTTGCTGTGGACATTGCTTGTGTTCCTAGTCTTTCAAAGGTCTTCGTCGGTGTCGCGCGCCGCGAGCGTCATGACTTTGTCTTGTGTGGCTTCCCGTGCGTCAAGTTCGCCGGCAATTTCACCGTCGCGCATTACCAGGATCCGGTCGCTCATGCCCAAGACTTCAGGCAGTTCGCTGGAGACCATGACTATGGCGCCACCTGCGGCGGTGATCGCATTCATGAGCTCGTAGATTTCGACCTTGGCGCCAACATCAACGCCTCGGGTTGGTTCGTCCAAGAGAAGGAGAGTGGATTGCGCAAGAATCCACCGGCCGAAAACCGCTTTTTGCTGATTCCCACCTGATAGGGATCTGATCGGCTGTTCTATGTCGTGCATGCGAATTCGTAAGGTCTTAGCCACACTCTCCGCACGGCTCTTTTGTCCTGAGAAGTCGGCAAGGCCAAACCGGGAGGTTTCTTGTAGCGTGGCATAGCCTAAGTTGTCATTGACCGAGGCATCCAAGACTAGGCCCTGGACCTTCCGATCTTCAGGGACATGGCCGATCCCAGCCTTGATCGCAGCCTCCACGCTTCCGCGCTGTAGTGGCTTATTGCGAATCCTCACTGAGCCGTGATCGTATTTATCGGCGCCAGCGATCGCTCGGAGCACTTCAGTCCGGCCGGCCCCGACTAGGCCTGCGATCCCCACGATCTCTCCCGCCTTGACGGTGAAACTGATGTCCTTGAACTTGTCCTTGGAACCAAGTTTTGAAACTTCCAAGATCAGTGAAGCCTTTGGTTGGGAATTTTTTTGGCGAGGAAACTGCTCGTCAATGGCGCGTCCCACCATTAGCTTCACCAGTTCGTCTTCCGGCGTGGAGCCCGGGACTTCCGCTACGAACTCCCCGTCCCGCAGCACAGTGACTGAATCTCCAATCTCAGCTATTTCATCGAGGTGGTGGCTAATGAAGAGCATGCCCACGCCGTGGTTGCGCAAGTCCTCCACGACCTTGAATAGGTGTTCTGTTTCATGGCGGGTCAGTGCGGCTGTGGGCTCATCAAGAATCAGTATCTTGGCGTGGATGCTCAACGCCTTGGCAATTTCTACCAGCTGTTGCTGAGCAATACCGAGTTCGTTCACGAGTGTATCGACGTCGATCGTGAGTCCAATCAGCGCCAACGCTTCCCGCGCCTTGCGGCGTAATTCTTTCCTGTCCACCATGCCAAACTTGCGTGGTGTTCTTCCCAGCATTACGTTTTCAGCGATACTCATGGTTCCCACCAGATTCAATTCCTGATGGATCGTGGCAATTCCATGCTGCTCTGCCGTGCGGGTGTTGGGAAGGCTCACAGCTTGGCCATCCATAATGATTTCGCCGCTGTCCGGCTGATGAACGCCAGCCAGCATCTTGATTAATGTCGACTTACCTGCACCGTTTTCACCCAGTAGCACCTGTACTTTGCCGGGATAAACGCTGACGCTAACACCCTTGATAACCTGCACGGGGCCAAACGACTTGGTGACGTTGGCTAGCGTGACTAGCGGTTTTGGATCCATTTCAGTGGCCCCTTGTGATTATCGAGCCGGCCTGTTCGGCGCTGCTGGTCGAGGAACGGATGATGAGTTCGCTCGGTAGAACTATCGACTGTGGGTTCCGCCCCCCAATGACATCGATGAGAAGCCCCACGGCAAGCTTGCCCATTTCATGGACGTTGTTGGAAACTACTGTTAGAGACGGGTCAAGCAGGGTGAACATCTCAATGTCGTCAAAAGCAATCAGAGCCACGTCACGGCCAATTTTCAACTTCATCTCATGAACACAAGAAATGGCCCCCATAGCCATCAGACTGTCGGCAGCAATGACCGCCGTCGGGGGCGTTTGAAGGTTCATCAGCTTTTGCATGCCAGCAGCCCCACTGGCTGTCTGGTAGTCCCCGAAGTACACCAATTCCACATCAGCTGCGAGCGAGCTCATAGCCAAGGCATTGGTATAGGCTGCCCAACGCTCGCGTCCCGTGGACGTTGATTGCGGACCAGAGATAAAACCGATTCTGGTGTGGCCCATGGAGGACAGATGTTGGACAGCTTGTTGGATTCCCTTGTTGCTGTCTGTGGTCACAGTGGGCACATCCACGCCGTCCACGGTCCGGTCCACGAACACCGTCGGAATGCCACGGCGGACGATGTCTGCAATTGCCCCGCTGCCGTCCCCGTGCGGGGTCAGAAGTATTCCGTCAACGCGCCGCTGGATCAAGGTATTAAGGTATCGATCCTGTTGATCAACACGTTCGTTGGCATTGCCCAGTAAAGTCACGTAGCCAGCGTCCAGTCCTGCTTGTTCAGCGGCATGGGCGAGGTCTGCAAAGAAGGGGTTCCGTACGTCCGAGACAAGGAGCCCGAGGGAATTGGTGCGAGTGGAGCGCAGTGACTGTGCCTGCGTATTTGGCCGGAAATCCAGTGCTTTAACAGCAGCGGTTACCTGGGCTCTAGATGCGGGCGATGTAGCCGGATTACCTGCAATAACCCGCGACGCCGTCGACACCGAAACGCCTGCAGCGGCAGCGACGTCTCTGATGGTAGCCATACTCACCTCTTTGTGATGTGTCGTGCAGTGTTCCGTGGAAACGTTCCCATGGAATCGTTCTCACAGACTAATGCAAGGACTTTTGAGCGTCAAGGGCGAACCGTTCCGGGTACCGCTGGCCAGCCTTGTCGAGACGAAAAACGCCGGACGGACTGGCCCCGTGGTTTCCGCAACCGAGCCGTGTCACCGATAGTGTTGTTGTATCGGTTCGACAATTGCTGGCGCAAGCGTCATGAAAGGGTCCATCACCTCATGAGTTTTCCCTCCACGCACCCCGACGCAACATGGTGGCGCCAAGCCGCCGTCTACCAGATCTACCCGCGTAGTTTCTCCGACTCCAATGGTGACGGTCTCGGGGACTTGCCTGGGGTGAGCGCCCGTATGGATTACCTATCCGATCTGGGCATTGACGCGATCTGGCTCAGTCCTTTCTACCCTTCGGCATTGGCTGACGGCGGCTATGACGTCGACGACTACCGCAACGTTGACCCGCGGTTAGGCACCTTGACGGATTTTGACGTCATGATGGACGCCGCGCATACAGCTGGTATTCGCGTCATTGTCGACGTCGTCCCTAACCATTCCTCCAACCGGCACGTCTGGTTTAAGGCCGCACTGGCCTCCGCCCCTGGTTCTCCCGAGCGCGAACGATACCATTTTCTCGATGGGCTCGGAGCCGATGGCGAGCTGCCGCCCTCGGACTGGCCCTCCCACTTTGGCGGTGGCGCGTGGACGCGCGTGGTGGAGCAGGCCGGGCCTAAAGCCGGAGAATTGGGCCAATGGTACTTACATCTGTTCGCCACCGAACAACCCGACTTCAACTGGGATCATCCGGAGGTTCGCGACGATTTCCATGCCACCTTGCGGTTCTGGGCGGACAGAGGTGTGGACGGATTCCGTGTGGACGTAGCGCACGGGCTAGCCAAGGACATGACATTGCCGCTGCGCTCCAAACCGACGTTGGAGATCGTCGTTGCTGATGGTTCAGACCCGCTCTTTGACCGGGATCAGGTGCATGAAATCTTTGCCGGCTGGCGTGCCGTGTTGGACGAGTACGATCCGCCGAAGGCCGCAGTAGCCGAAGCCTGGGTGCCGTTTACAGAGCGTCGCCTCAAATACGCCCGCTCCACAGAGCTGGGTCAGGCGTTCAACTTCGATCTGCTCCAAGCTCACTTTGACGCCAGTGAATTCCGCACAATTGTCCAGAAGTGCCTCAGCGAGGCCGAGGGTTCCGGTGCATCCTCGACCTGGGTATTCTCCAACCATGACGTGGTCCGTCATGCCTCCCGGTACGCGCTCCCGGATGACTCTACGCACGCCGACCTTGAGGCATGGTTGCTGGCCGACGGCGCCATTCCTGTTCCAGATCTGACGCGAGGCGTGCGTCGGGCCCGGGCAGCAACGCTGTTCATGCTCGGCTTGCCCGGTTCCGCATATCTGTATCAAGGTGAAGAATTAGGCCTCTTTGAGGTTGCGGACCTGCCTGCCTCCGTTTTGGCCGATCCCACCTGGTCCCGCACGGCTAACAAAGTCAAGGGCCGCGATGGCTGCCGTGTACCGCTGCCCTGGACAGCGGCCGGTCCCAATTTCGGCTTCGGCGCTACGCCTTGGCTGCCACAGCCGAAGTGGTTCGGTGCCCTAGCTGCGGACGTTCAAGATGGGGTGGCTGGCTCTACTTTGGAAATGTACCGTGCGGCGTTGCGGTTGCGTCGGGAACTGCAAAGCGACGAATCGTTGGAATGGCTCAGCCTCCCGGATGCCTCTGTGGTCCACTATCGTCGCCCGAACGGCTGGGAAGTGCTCACCAACTTTTCCTCCTCGGCGGCACCCTTGCCGTCCGGCGTCGATCCTTCCAAAGTGGTGCTTAGCTCCAGTATCAAGGAGTCGAGTCCAGCGGAGGCGGCCGCTCTTATTCCAGGAGAAACCACACTCTGGCTCACCCCCAACCCTCGGTTACTTTAGGGGCACTTTCACCCAACCCTCGGTTACCGTCCGACGTCGGATGCACAGCCAAGTTGCCGATCTCACGAGAGCTTGTGGATAACTTCTGCGCGCGGCTCCACATGTGAGCCACAATGGCCTCATGGATACCGTTAACGCACAGAGGCTCCCCACCTCCCCGTTCACGCTCGGTGAGGCCAAATCTCTAGGCTTTACCCGCGACCAACTCAGGGGTCGAGCTGTCAGCGGAGTCAGCCATGGGCTGTACCGCCCGGCCTCCTGGGATTTTGAGCTGCAAGAGGCGGCTCGGGCACTTTGCGCGGCAACTCCGGGCGGCTGGATATCGCACACAACTGCGGCACGCCTCCATGGGCTGATCCTGCCACCGTGGCTCAGCGGTTCGACGGAACTGCACGTGAGCAAGAGCCGAAAGTTGCCCGAGACTCGCCGCAAGGGCATCATCGGGCACACACTGTTAGCCAGTGACGGCGAGGTCGAATTTGTCAACGGCCTACTGATCAGTACGCGAGCCCGCACGTGGTTGGATCTTTCCCGTACCCTACCCGTGGCGCAACTCGTATGCATCGGCGATCAGCTCATCCGTATCCCCCCGTCTCGTATTTGAGGGCCGCGAGATCCTTATGCCACCTTTTTCTCACTCCAGAAAATGCTTAGGCATCACAAGAATCTGCAAGGGATCGTTCGGGCGCGAGAGGCCCTCGAGTATATGAGAGTCGGTGCGGACTCCGGCCCGGAGACACTATTGCGTCTAGCCATGTTCAACGCCGGACTGCCGGAACCGGACTTGCAGCTCACCTTGTGGGCCCAGCCGAACGCGCCGTCAGCTGATCTTGGCTACAGGGCGCGGCGTATCGCCATCCACTATGACGGCGGCCATCATCGCGACGACTTGCAAAAGCTCAGTGACAGCCGCCGCGACAAGGCGTTTCAGCGAGCTGGCTGGACCGTCTTGACTTTCACCCACGAGGACTTGGCCGAAGACTTTGCCGGGGCGCTGCGCCAGATTAAACAGGCGCTGTTTGAAGGCTGGGCGGATCCCTCCGTCGCGTCCGGCTTTTCTTCCGGAAGCTAAAGTTCTCCCGAACCCAAGCAGTTAGGGACCTTCGGCACTCACCACTGAACCGGAAACGACCACGAAATAGAAGCTTAAAATAGAAGCTTAAAAGCGGAATGCTCCCTACAGAAGGTAGGGAGCATTCCGCTTTTAGCACCCGAATCTAACCGAGCGTCGCACAAAAGACACCCGAATCTAACCGAGCGTCGGGGGCGGGTTAGCGCTCGATGTCACCGCGGATAAACGCCTCGACGAGCTCATGGGCTTCGTCGTCAGCGTGCTGGACCGGCGGGGACTTCATGAAGTAGCTCGCGGCGGAGAGGATCGGTCCGCCGATGCCACGGTCCAAAGCGATCTTGGCAGCACGAACGGCGTCGATGATCACACCGGCGGAGTTGGGCGAATCCCACACTTCCAACTTGTATTCCAAGGAAACAGGGGCGTCGCCGAAGTTGCGGCCTTCAAGACGCACAAAGGCCCACTTGCGGTCATCAAGCCAAGCAACGTAATCGGACGGACCAATATGAACGTCATCCGCGCTCAACACCGCTGAGGTATTGGAGGTGACGGCCTGGGTCTTGGAAATCTTCTTGGACTCAAGGCGCTCGCGCTCAAGCATGTTTTTAAAGTCCATGTTGCCACCAACGTTGAGCTGGTACGTACGGTCCAGAATGACGCCACGGTCTTCAAAGAGTTTGGCCATAACGCGGTGGGTAATAGTGGCCCCGAGCTGGCTCTTAATGTCATCGCCGATGATCGGCACGCCGGCTGCGGTGAACTTATCTGCCCATTCCTTCGTTCCAGCGATGAATACGGGCAGCGCATTAACAAACGCGACGCCCGCATCGATAGCGCACTGTGCGTAGAACTTAGCGGCTGCATCCGAGCCAACAGGCAGGTAGCAGACCAGAACGTCGACTTCAAGGTCCTTGAGTGTGGCAACTACGTCAACGGGCTCTGCATCGGATTCAACGATGGTCTCCCTGTAGTACTTGCCCAGGCCGTCGAGGGTGGGTCCGCGCAGGACGGGAACATTCAGATTGGGCACATCAGCGAGCTTGATGGTGTTGTTCTCGCTAGCACCAATGGCATCGGAGAGGTCAAGGCCGACCTTTTTGCTGTCCACGTCAAACGCAGCCACAAAGGTCACGTCATTGACGTGGTACTTGCCGAACTCCACGTGCATAAGGCCAGGAACCTTTAGCGCAGGATCGGCATCCTGATAGTAATGGACCCCCTGCACCAGTGACGATGCACAGTTCCCCACACCGATAATTGCAACCCGAATAGGATGATTGGACACGGAACTCCTTCTAAAAATTACTCGGCCCCGGCTCACGTCGTCGTGATGGTTCGCAGAGCGGGAAATGACGAATATTTTTTCTCATCGTTCCTCGCGCGGCTTTTAGACCGGACCTGACGCCCCAACGGCGTCCTAACCATCTTAGTCAACGCTGGCTCCACCGATTCTGTTCCCTCAGGCAAGAAATGCCTTCTTGCCCCGTCACATCGGCGAGCAACTGAACGCTACTTTTGTGCCCAGCGGTTGATATCGGATTCCACAGCGAACTCGTCGATGGAAGTCAGTTCAGCTTCAGTAAAGGCCAGGTTGTTGATAGCTGCCACATTGTTTTCCAGCTGAGAAACGCTGGATGCCCCGATGAGTGCCGAGGTGACAGGGCTTCCCTTGGTTTGCTCGCGCAAAATCCACGCGATAGCCATCTGAGCCAGCGATTGCTCGCGTGTGGCTGCGATGTCATTCAGGGCCCGGACCCGGGTCATCTTCTCCTCTGTGAGATCATGTTGGTGCAAAAAATGCTCCTGGGCAGCGCGGGAATCAGCAGGTACACCCTTGAAGTAGCGATCCGTCAGCATGCCTTGAGCCAACGGCGAGAAGGCAATGGATCCTGCCCCGACGGCGTCGAGCGCTTCAAAAAGGTTAGGATCTCCGTTCTCAGTCCACCGGTTAAGCATGGAGTAAGAGGGCTGGTGGATGAGCAGCGGGGTGCCCATCTCCTTCAAGATGCTAGCGGCCGCAAGAGTCTGGGCTGGAGTGTATGAGGAGATGCCCGCGTAAAGTGCGCGGCCCGAGCGCACTGCCGTATCCAGTGCGCCCATGGTTTCCTCCATCGGCGTTTCCGGATCGGGACGGTGGCTATAAAAAATGTCCACGTAATCCAGGCCCATGCGTTCAAGCGATGCGTCCAGACTCGCGAGCATGTACTTACGCGAGCCCCACTCCCCGTACGGGCCCGGCCACATCAAGTAACCAGCCTTAGTAGAGATGATGAGTTCATCCCGGTGGGCGGCAAAATCGTCTTTGAAATGCCTGCCAAAATTGGTTTCGGCGGCGCCTTCAGAGGGGCCATAGTTGTTGGCTAGGTCAAAGTGCGTAACACCTAAGTCAAACGCGCGGCGCAGGATGTCTCGCTGCGTTTGGAAGTTCTTGTCGTCACCAAAGTTATGCCACAGACCCAGTGAGATCGCCGGCAGCTTCAATCCGCTTCGGCCTATCCGACGGTAGGGCATGGTCTCATAGCGGTCGTGCGCAGCTTTATACGTCATGTTTCTCATCTTGCCACCGAATCTGCGCCACGGTCTGCACCAAGGTGGCCCTGCTAGACCCTCCCAGGCAGAGTGATTGCGCCCCGTCAACATGGAATTCCACTATTTATGAATCGGCGAACTCGGAAGACGGATGGGCTGAAATTCGCTTCTTCCGCACCAGTGCGGTCCCGCGAAGATAGAGCCTTTCCTGCCACAGTTCCCTGGCTGCGCCTTCAATTAGTTGCTATTAGTTCGCCCCACACCCGCGGTATTCGTGCGGCCAGCATCCCTGCGTTCAAAGGCTCCGCGGGGGAGATACGGGCCAACCGTCCGTGCAACACTGCTCCAAGCGCTGACGCCACTGCCACGTTCTCCGTAGCCGTGCCACCGAGAAGGTGGCGGTTGGGGAGTGTTCTTCCAGCCCCCATAGCCAGTAAGGCCACCAAAATTCCGGCCAAAGTGTCACCGCTGCCTGCCGTAGCCAACGACGCCGTGCCGTCGGCTTGGGTGAATACCGTCCCGTTGGGTGCGGCTACCACCGTGGTGGGCCCCTTCAAAATCACAGTGGCTCCAGTAAGCTGGACGGCCTTCCGAGCAGCGGCCAGCGGGCATGCCTCGACATCGGCACGCGTCGTATCGGCACCCAGACGTGTCATCAACGTAGCGAGTTCCCCAGCGTGTGGGGTCAACACCAAGACGCCATTGTGGTTGGAATCCTCGGTATCTGCGGCCCTTACAAGTGGCAGTGCGCCAGCGTCGACGACTGTGGGCAGACCTGAGCCCATGGCATGCTGCGCCCGCGCTAGCTGGGCCGAATCTCCGTCGATCCCGGGGCCCACCAGCCATGCCTGCACTCTGACCTGGGATGGGATTTGGTCCGAGCAGACAGCCTCCGGATTGCGCACGTGTAAAGCCGCAGAGACCGCTGGGTCGCCGAGATATCTGACCATGCCTGGGCCGCAGGCAGACGCCGCCGCGACCGCCAGGAGCGCAGCGCCGGGATACTGCGCTGAGCCAGCCACTATCCCGGCCACACCGCGAGTGTATTTCTGATCGTCTGTCGCCGGATGCGGTAACAGCTCAGCCACGTCACCGCTCAGAAGTCGGTAAGCGTCCGGTTCGCCCAGAAAGTCATCCAGACCAATATCAACCACCACCAGCTGGCCACATAATTGTTCCGCGGGTGGGCATAACAGTCCCGTTTTAGCCGCGCCGAACGTTACCGTCACATCTGCTGCTAGCACCGGACCGTAAACTTCCCCAGTGCTCGCATCTATACCACTGGGCAAATCACACGCCACCACGGCAAGCCCCGTGCCCATCCCAGCTATTGCATTCTGCTTTATTTCGTTCAAGCGTGCCACAATAGCGGCGGTCGAATCCGTTAGTGCACCGCGCCCACCCGTACCCAGCAGTCCGTCCACCACCGCGTCTGCTCGCGCCGCTTCGGAGAGAAACTTATTTTCATCTTCGGGTGCGCTCAGCACGCGGCCACCGCTGCGGCCAAACGCTACCAACGCGTCCCCATGCGTCCGCCCCCCGGTGAGCAGCGCCGTCGTCCGGACTCCCCGAGCGGCGAGGCGCGCACCAGCAAAGAGGGCGTCTGCGCCATTGTTACCGGAACCAATCAATAACACGACGCGCGCACCGTATACACCTACATCCCGCTCGTGCAGCACAGAGACCACGGCCTCGGCCAGTCCATACGCCGCACGTTGCATGAGAGCTGGGCCGTGGCCGGCGTCCAGGAGCGGTTGCTCCGCGGCGCGGATTGCTGCGGCTGTGTAGGCGCGCAGCACTTCAGCTCTCCGCGATCACCATGGCCGTGGAGATACCACCGTCATGGCTCATGGACAAGTGCCAGTGCTTGATACCCTTGGCCTTCGCAACGGCAGCAACGGTATCTTTGACGTTCACGGTAGGTCCATGCTCATCCAGGCCTATCCAACAGTCCTGCCAATTCATACCCGCCGGCGCACCCAAGGCCTTGGCCACGGACTCCTTAGCGGCGAAACGCGCAGCCAACGACTGCGTGTTCAGCCCCCGCTCTGCCGGCACAAACAATCTGTCGCGCAACCCCGGTGTGCGCTCAAGCTGGCGCCCGAAACGCTCTATGTCAACGACGTCCACACCAATGCCAATAATCATGACTCCAGCCTATCTCGCCCACAGCAACGACAACTGATTCGAGGAACTACTCGACAGTGACCGACTTAGCCAAGTTCCGTGGCTGATCGACGTCGTAACCCTTGGCGGTGGCTAGGGCACACGCAAAAATCTGCAGTGGCACGGTGGTTAGCAAAGGTGCCAGCAAAGTAGTGGTTTCGGGGATATAGAACACATGCTCTGCGTGCTCACGTACCGATTCATCGCCTTCCTCAGCAATCACAATGGTCATGGCTCCCCGGGCCCGCACTTCCTGGATGTTGGAGACAACCTTGGCGTGCAGCGAATCGCGTCCCCGAGGAGACGGCACCACAACAAAAACTGGCTGCCCCTCCTCTATCAGTGCGATTGGACCGTGCTTGAGCTCGCCAGCGGCAAAGCCTTCGGCATGAATGTACGCCAGTTCCTTGAGCTTGAGGGCCCCTTCCAGCGCTACGGGATATCCCACGTGTCGGCCTAGAAAAAGAACCGTACGGGTATTGGCCATACTAAGGGCCAAGTCCTTGATCTGAGCCGCATTCGCCAAGACTTGAGCGATCTTCGCTGGGGTCTTCGCCAGGTCAGCGAGGATGTCCTTGATCTGGCCCTGAAACAGGTTGCCGCGCAGTTGTGCCAAATACAAGCCCAAAAGGTAGGTGGCAGTGATCTGCGCCAAGAACGCCTTGGTCGAGGCCACTGCGATCTCAGGTCCGGCATGCGTGTACAGCACAGCGTCGGATTCGCGCGGGATGGTGGACCCGTTGGTATTACAAATTGAGATCGTCTTGGCGCCTTGTTCACGGGCGTAACGAACGGCCATGAGGGTATCCATGGTCTCCCCTGATTGGGAAATAGAAACAATGAGCGTGTTTTCATCCACAATCGGGTCCCGGTAACGGAACTCGTGAGAAAGTTCCACCTCTGTGGGGATGCGGCACCAGTGCTCGATCGCGTATTTGGCGACCTGTCCGGCATACGCTGAGGTTCCACAGGCAAGCACGATGATCTTATTGATGGTCTTGAGCACCTGCGGGTCAATGCGCATCTCATCAAGGGTCAGTTTTCCCTCAAGATCAGAACGGCCCAGCAGCGTTGCCGCTACGGCATCGGGCTGATCGTTGATCTCCTTCTCCATGAATGAGGGATAGCCATCCTTCTCGGCCGCAGACGCGTCCCAGTCGACGACGTATTCCTTACCTTGGGCCGGAGCGCCAAAGAAGTCGGTGATATCCACACTGTCACCAGTGATGGTAACCACTTGATCCTGACCGAGTTCAACGGCACGACGCGTGTAGTCAATAAACCCGGAAACGTCCGAGCCCAAGAAGTTCTCCCCATCACCGAGTCCTACCACCAGTGGTGAATTCCGACGGGCCGCTACCACGACGCCGGGCTGTTCGCCATGGATGGCTAGGAGCGTGAAGGCACCCTCCAACTGACGCGCGGTCAGCGCCATCGCTTGCGTGAGTGCGGAGTCGGCACCCTTGGAACCCAACGCGGCCCCCGCCGTCGTCGTCAATTTACGGTAGATCGAGCCTAGGAGAACTGCAGCGACTTCGGTGTCTGTCTCGGAAACAAAGCTGTAGCCCTGCTTCAGGAGGTCAGCCTTCAGTGGAGCGTAGTTTTCAATGATGCCGTTGTGAATCACGGCAAGTTGGCCACCGTCAACCACATGGGGGTGGGCGTTCAAATCAGTAGGGCCGCCATGAGTTGCCCACCGGGTGTGGCCAATACCCGTCAGGGAGTCCGGCATCGGGTTCTCCGCCAGTTCGGCAATCAGGTTTGCCAACTTGCCGGACTTCTTGCGCATAGCGATGCCGCCGTCTGCCACGACCGCCACACCGGCAGAGTCATAGCCCCGATATTCGAGTCGGCGAAGGCCTTCCATGAGAACGTCCAGCGCCTGATGGTCCCGGCTTGACGATGTTCCATTGGCCGGGGCAGTTCCGACGTAGCCTACAATTCCGCACATGAAAACTAATCATAATGCCTCGGCAATCCACAGGACATCCTACCTTCTAGCGACACTGCCAGAATGAGAGCCATCCACCACCCGTTTTCCCATCGCCACGCTCGCATTTCCCCGAGGCAGGCAAACAAGGCAGAATCAGGGTGTGACATCGCAAAAATCCGAGTCCGGCAACGGCGAAGGCGCTTCTCCCTTCGTCGAGCTTGACCGACAAACGTGGTCCAGGCTGGCCAACAAAATAGAGCAGCCCCTCAACGAAGAGGATGTGCAACGACTCCGAGGCCTGGGCGAACAGTTGAGCATGCGTGAAATCCGGGACGTCTACCTACCTCTCTCCCGCCTTCTGAATCTCTATGTGGGTGCTGCTGGGCATCTACACAACGCCACCACCACGTTTTTGGGCGAACACGGAAACCGCACCCCTTTCGTCATCGGCGTCGCTGGTTCGGTTGCCGTGGGAAAGTCGACCACCGCGCGGGTTCTTCGTGAAATGCTTCGCCGCTGGCCTGACACTCCCAACGTGGAGCTCGTCACCACCGACGGCTTCCTTTACCCCAACGCCGAGTTGGAACGCCGTGGACTTCTCGCCCGCAAAGGCTTCCCCGAGTCCTACGATCGCAGGGCTCTCCTCCGTTTCGTCAGCACCGTCAAGAGCGGAGCAGACGAAGTCCGCGCACCCATGTATTCCCACTTAACGTACGACATCCTCCCGGACCAAGAAGTGGTAGTTCACCGTCCGGACGTACTCATCGTTGAGGGTTTGAACGTGCTAGCCGCTGCTCGGCCCCGTCCTGATGGGCGTTCAGGGCTAGCCGTCAGTGATTTTTTTGATTTCTCCATCTACGTTGATGCAAAGACGCAATACATCGAGCAGTGGTACATCGACCGTTTCCGATCCCTGCGTAGCGGCGCGTTCTCCGACCCGGAGTCGTATTTCCGCCGATACGCCGGCCTCTCGGACGCCGAAGCAGTGGCGACCGCCACGCGAATCTGGAAGAGCATCAACGAGCCCAACCTGCTCCAAAATGTGTTGCCCACCCGCGGCCGCGCGCAGCTGGTGCTCACCAAAGATTCAGATCATTCAATCCGTCGGATGCTACTGAGGAAGGTCTAGGCCCGCATGCCCAGCAGCCATTCTTCACGCAGAGGATCCGGCAGCGTAGGGGAACGTGTCCGCCAGGCCTTCACGTGGCCGCGGCCAGCGGGGGTACTGCTCGCAGTTGTGGGCGCTTGCGCGGTAGTCTCGTCGGGGATCGCATTCACACCGGGCACTTTTCCACGTACGACGGCGGCGCCAGAGTTACCGCTCGCCGTCAGCGCCGACTCTCCTGGGTCGGATAAGGGCCAGTCAGATCCTTCGCAACCCATCCACTTACTAGTCGCCGGCGCGGCAGCAACGTCCCCCATCCAAGCATTGTTTGCGACTGGAACAGTGTCTGTGCCTGAATCAGGGCTGTGGGACGTGGCCAACCCGGAAAGCACCGTGGTACTGGTGAACAAACATCATGAGCTAATACCCAAAACATTCATCCCTGCGGACCTCACGACGCCCAATGTTCGCACTGATTCTCCTGATCCTCCTCTTCTGCGCAAGAATGCAGCTGCTGCTGTGGAAACAATGTTTGCCGCCGCTGCCGCTGATGGGGTGACCATCACGATCCAAAGTAGTTACCGCTCTTTTCTCACGCAAATATCCTTGTACGAGAACTATGTTGAACAAAAGGGCCAGACTGAAGCGGACAAGACCTCCGCTCGTCCCGGTTATTCCGAACACCAAACCGGTCTTGCCCTAGATATCGGAGACGCAAACGTCCCGGCGGAGTGCGAGTTCACTTCGTGCATGGCAGGCTCCGCAGCGGCCAAATGGGTGGGTGCCCATGGTATGGAGTATGGATTTATAATCAGGTATCCTCAGGGCGAAGAGGCTCTCACCGGTTACCTTTACGAACCTTGGCATCTGCGCTTTGTCGGTATATCCGTGGCACGGGATATGGCCGTCCGCGGTATCAGCAGTTACGAGCAATACTTGGGGAGCCTTGGAGCTCCCAGTTACAAATAGAAGCTAAGAGCTAAAAAACACTTCGACCCTCCACCCATTGAAGTGTTTAGTGGGGTAGTTTAGTGCCATGCTCAAAGGATTCAGAGATTTCATAATGAAGGGCAACGTCGTAGACCTTGCCGTAGCCGTCGTCATTGGCGCCGCATTTGGAGCGGTGGTCAATTCATTAGTAGAAAATATATTAATGCCGCTGATCGCCGCATTATTTGGTGCTGCTAACTTCGACAGCTTCGGAGTTGTTGGCATCAATGGCGTCGACATCAAGTTCGGTGTTTTCCTGACCGTCTTGGTCAATTTCCTCATTGTTGCCGCAGCCATTTACTTTATGGTTGTTGTTCCGATGAATCACATGATCGCCCGTCGCAATGCGAAGCTCGGCATCAAGGACGAAGAACCAGCAGTTGATCCTCAGATTGAACTGCTCACTGAAATCCGTGATGCGCTCAAGGCCGCGCCCTCAGGTGGTCAACACTCCCCATTCGTCTAAACAAGCTATTAGACAAGGAGGCGGCAACCCATTCGGGTTGCCGCCTCCTTGCTTATGAAGTTATTTTAGAGTGAAAGCTCTGTTTTCACTACCAGCACCAGGTCATTACAGATTCTTTCAGCTGTAGCAAGGTCGGCAGCTTCCACCATGACACGCACCAGCTGCTCCGTGCCCGAAGGGCGCAGTAGCACTCGTCCAGTCTCGCCAAGCTCCGCCTCAGCCTTGGCAACTGCCGCCTTGACGGCTAGCACGATCCCAGCCCGGTTCTTGTCCACATCCTTGACGTTAATCATCACCTGTGGGAGTTTCGTCATGGCACCGGCCAGCTCCTGCAGGGACTTACCTGTCTTGGCAACCTGGCAGGCGAGCTGAAGCCCGGTGAGGAGACCATCGCCGGTAGTCGCATATTCAGAAAAGATCACGTGACCGGACTGCTCACCGCCCAGCGTGTAATTTCCTCGGCGCATTTCTTCTAGAACATAGCGGTCGCCAACTGCGGTTTCGCGGATTGTTATCCCCGCCTCACGCAGCGCAATCTTCAAGCCTAGGTTACTCATCACGGTAGCCACCAGGACGTTGTCCTTAAGCTCTCCAGCAGCCTTCTGCGCCAGTGCCAGAACGGCCATGATCTGGTCCCCATCGATCACGTTGCCTTCATGGTCAACGGCCAAGCACCGGTCTGCGTCCCCATCGTGGGCGATTCCCAGGTCAGCACCGGTTGCCAGCACCGTTTCCTGCAACTTTGCCATGTGCGTGGACCCTACACCGTCGTTGATGTTCAGCCCGTCAGGATCGGCACCGATGACCGTAACGCTGGCTCCAGCGTCCGTAAACACCTGCGGTGAGCACCCGCTCGCAGCTCCATTGGCACAATCCAAAACGACTTTAAGCCCATCAAGCCGGTTAGGCAAGGTACCGAGCAGATGCACAACGTATCTGTCCTCGGCGTCGGCGAAGCGCTGAATTCGACCCACGTCGACGCCGATTGGACGGAAGGCGTCTCGCTGGAGTTGCTCTTCAATGGCGTCCTCCACGTCATCGGCGAGCTTAGTGCCACCACGGGCAAAGAACTTGATCCCATTATCCGGAGCCGGATTGTGGGAGGCGGAGATCATCACGCCAAAGTCCGCTCCCAAATCGGCGATCAAAAATGCTGTGGCAGGCGTGGGCAGAACGCCCGCGTCGTACACGTCAACACCAGCGCTCGCCAAGCCCGCAGCGACGGCTGCGCCAATGAACTCACCGCTCGCTCTGGGGTCACGCGCCAAAACAGCACGCGGGCGCTTGCCGGCACTCATTTGATCATGGCCAAGCACGACGGCGGCGGCCTGGGCAAGGGACAAAGCAAGTTCTGCCGTCAGGAGGCCATTAGCCAATCCGCGGACACCATCTGTTCCAAATAATCTAGACATCCTGTTCATTCTAAATCATTGGAACAGCAATTCAGCCACCCTTGCCCTGCGGATATCGCATGGCTAAAAAACGCCCTGCCTACGTTTAGCCTTGGCAGAACAAAAGCCCCCGGCCACAAGGCGGTCGAGGACTTTTGTTGAAGCACTGAATTTAGCGCTTGTAGAGCCAAATCTGCTCAAGAGACACAAAAAGCCCCCGCTCTGAACGAACGGGGGCTTTTTGGTAAGCGCGGGATTTAGCGCTTGGAGTACTGCGAAGCCTTACGGGCCTTCTTCAGACCGGCCTTCTTACGCTCGATAACGCGAGCGTCACGAGTCAGGAAGCCTGCTTTCTTCAAGATGGCACGGTTATTCTCCTCGTCGATCTGGTTCAACGAGCGAGCAACGCCCAGACGCAATGCCCCGGCTTGGCCGGAAGGGCCACCACCGTGGATGCGAGCCCAAACGTCGTATGCGCCGTCGAGGTCCAGGAGACGGAACGGATCGTTGACTTCTTGCTGGTGCAACTTGTTCGGGAAGTAGTTGGACAGCTCGCGGCCGTTTACAATCCACTTACCCGTACCGGGAACGACGCGTACGCGGGCAATAGCCTGCTTGCGACGTCCTACAGCTGCTCCGGACACGGTTAGTGCCGGGCGTTCCTTCTTGGGGGCAGCGTCGGCGGCGGATGCGCTTTCGCTGGTGTAGCTGGTCAAAACTTCTTCCTCGGCCACAACGGCTTCGGTGTTCAGCTCTTCAGTGTTCTGAGCCACGATTCTCCTTGATAAATATTGGGTTGGTGGCCAGGACTACTGGGCGACCTGGGTGATTTCAAACGTCTTAGGCTGCTGAGCAGCATGCGGGTGCTCAGAACCGCGGTAAACCTTGAGCTTGCCGATCTGCGAAGCAGCCAGCGAGGTCTTCGGGAGCATGCCACGGATGGCCTTCTCCACTGCCCGCACCGGGTTGGTTTCTAGCAGTTCTGCATAGTTCATGCTGGAGAGTCCGCCCGGGTAACCCGAGTGACGGTAGGCACGCTTCTGCTCGAGCTTGGCGCCGGTCAAGGCCACCTTCTCGGCGTTGATGATGATGACGAAATCGCCCATATCCATATGGGGAGCGAAGGTCGGCTTGTGCTTTCCACGCAGCAGTGTTGCGGTCTGGCTGGCAAGACGGCCCAAGACAACGTCATTGGCATCGATGATGTGCCACTGACGGTTGATGTCGCCGGGCTTCGGGGTATACGTACGCACGGTTTTTGCCTTCGTTTCTTGTTCTTAGGTGGTGTCACAGATGGTTGACACCTGCTATCTATGCGTTTACCGGAACAGAGGTGAGGGCTCTAACACCAGTTATCCATACACTTCTCGATGACACCCATTGAGTTGGCGTCCTGCAACCGGACCTTCAACGGGCGTGTGGTATCGAGATAGGACACGCACAACGACTACCCACAATACTATTAATAACCGGCCCGGGTCAAAGCGAGGACGCAGGCACGTCCTGGCGTCCGGTGAGGTCGACCCCCACCTCATCCAGCAGCGCCCTTCTGGTCCGCGTCAACGTGGCGCGGGCAAGTAGTTCGGAATCAGGCGGATAGCTCACTTCTTCTAGAACCAGGGGATGAGGAGCCGCCAAAGTGGACTGCGCATCCCGGACCCCGGCCAGCAGCCTCTGATGCATCCAAGCAACTTCTTGTGTCTCCTCCCCTATTCGCAGAGAAGCACCAATGAGGGCCCTGACCATATTGTGGCAAAACGCGTCCGCCGCAATATTGACGAAGATCACACCATCTGTTCCACGTTTAAACTCAAAACGCTCCAATGTGCGCACCGTCGTGGCCCCTTCGCGTGGCTTGGCAAAGGCCCTGAAGTCTGCCAGCCCCAACAAGGGTGCGGCAGCCAGATTCATCAACTCCACGTTCAGCTCACGCTGGTGCCACAGCGTCACCGCACGCTGAAGCGGATCTCGCGAAGTAGCCCCATCGGCGATCCGGTAGCTATAGCGCCGCCGCAGCGCAGAGAACCGCGCATCGAAACCTTCCGACGCACGGCTTGCGTTTTGGACCTGAACCGAGCCGCGGTGATCGAGCAGCACGCGACCCAACGCGCCGTTTAGTCGGCGCTTGAGTGATTGCTCCGGGCGCACATCCTCCCCCCGCAGCAGCCCATCCCATTCACTTGGCGTCAGATCCAAGTGAGCAACCTGTCCACGCGCATGCACGCCGGTGTCAGTGCGCCCTGCCACGGTCAACCTAATGGGTCGCTGCAGGATCATGGCCATAGCTTCCTCCAGCACCCCCTGCACCGTCCTACAAGTGGGCTGCACCGCCCACCCACTGAACGGGCCGCCGTCGTACGCAATATCAAGACGGGCCCGGACAAGGCCTCTCTCTTCAGGGGAAAGGTGAGGGTTATGCATGGTTACAATTCTATCGTTTCAGTACGCCATCAGGACTCACGCGCCAATGCAGAAGGGCCCGCCATCCGCTAACGGATGACGGGCCCTTCTAGCCTGAACTCAAGGCAAGTGCTTGGGTTCTACTTGGCTTCTTCGGCAGCTGCTTCTTCAACTTCGGCGGTAGCGTCCTGCTCTACAACCTCGGTCTCAACTACTTCTTCAACAGGTGCTTCTTCAACCGGAGCTGCCTTAGTGGTAGCTGCAGTAGCTTCCTTGACGACGGCTTGCTTGGGGCTAACCGGTTCCAGAACTAGCTCGATGACGGCCATGGGGGCGTTGTCGCCCTTGCGGTTGCCGATCTTGGTGATGCGGGTGTAACCGCCTTCACGGTTCTCCACAGCCTTGGCAATGTCCGTGAACAGCTCATGGACAATGCCCTTGTTGCTGATCAGGCCCAAAACGCGGCGGCGCGATGCCAGGTCTCCACGCTTAGCGAAAGTGACCAGTCGCTCTGCATAGGGGCTTAGACGCTTGGCCTTGGTCAAGGTGGTGGTGATCCGCTTGTGCTCAAACAGCGAAGCGGACAGATTCGCGAGCATCAGGCGCTCATGAGCCGCTCCGCCTCCGAGGCGGGGACCCTTTGCGGGGGTTGGCATGGTGTTTCTCCTCAAGTATTAACCGCACCACCGCCAGCACATCACTTGTGCTGGCTGCGGGCGATTAAGAAAATTTGTTGTTCGTCTTTAGAGTTCGTCGTCGCCGTAGGCGTCGTCGTTCTCATCGATGGCTGCGGCACGGGCGGCCAGGTCAAACCCTGGAGGAGAATCCTTCAGAGACAGTCCCAGTTCAACCAGCTTTGCCTTTACCTCGTCAATGGACTTCGCGCCAAAGTTGCGGATGTCCATCAGGTCAGCCTCGGAGCGAGCAACGAGTTCACCCACGGAGTGGATGCCCTCACGCTTGAGGCAGTTGTAGGAACGGACTGTTAGGTCCAGATCCTCGATCGGCAACGCCATGTCAGCAGCAAGTGCGGCGTCCGTCGGGGACGGACCGATCTCGATGCCTTCAGCGGCGGTGTTCAACTCACGGGCCAGCCCGAAGAGTTCAACCAGCGTAGTTCCAGCCGAGGCGATGGCATCTCGGGGAGAGATGGCCTGCTTCGTCTCAACGTCGACAATGAGCTTGTCGAAGTCAGTACGCTGCTCGACACGGGTGGCCTCCACGCGGAAAGTCACCTTCAGCACGGGAGAGTAGATCGAGTCGACCGGGATACGGCCAATCTCTGAATCTGCACTCTTGTTTTGAGCTGCCGAGACATAGCCGCGGCCGCGCTCGATGGTCAGTTCAAGTTCGAACTTGCCCTTCGAGTTCAGCGTTGCAATGTGCATGTCAGGGTTGTGGAACTCCACACCGGCCGGCGGTGCAATGTCAGCAGCCGTGACGACGCCGGGGCCCTGCTTGCGCAGGTAGGCGACGACAGGCTCGTCATGCTCGCTTGAGACGGACAGGCCCTTGATGTTCAGGATGATCTCAGTGACATCTTCCTTGACACCGGGGACCGTGGTGAACTCATGCAGGACTCCGTCGAGGCGGATGCTGGTAACAGCAGCGCCAGGGATGGAGGACAGCAGGGTCCGGCGGAGTGAGTTTCCCAAGGTGTAGCCGAAGCCGGGCTCCAACGGTTCAATAACGAACCGGGACCGGTTTTCGGAAACTACTTCTTCGGATAGGGTGGGGCGCTGTGCAATGAGCACTGGGGTTTCCTTTCAGCGAGCATCCGCTATATGACGCAACACAGGTAGTGGAAATGGCGGCTGACGAGACTTAACGGCGGCGAAGTTGGCCTTCACCATCGGTGAAGGCCAACTTTGCAGCACTGGAGTCTCGCTAGACGCGACGTCGCTTGGGCGGACGGCAGCCGTTGTGGGCGCTGGGGGTGACATCCGAGATGGAGCCAACCTCAAGACCAGCAGCCTGCAGCGAACGGATGGCCGTTTCGCGGCCCGATCCCGGACCCTTTACAAACACGTCAACCTTACGCATGCCGTGCTCCTGAGCGCGCTTGGCAGCGGCTTCAGCAGCCATCTGTGCAGCGTACGGAGTTGACTTGCGCGAGCCCTTGAAGCCGACTTCGCCGGCCGAGGCCCACGAGATGACTGCACCGGACGGATCCGTGATGGAAACGATGGTGTTGTTAAAAGTGCTCTTGATGTGCGCCTGGCCCAGCGCAATATTCTTTTTATCCTTGCGACGCGGCTTACGAACCGCTCCACGAGTCTTTGGGGGCATTTTATTCTCCTACGAAAGTTTATTTGGGTCGGCGGACGCTTGAGTCCACGCTTGCCAGATTCTGTAAAAAGTTGTTAGACAACTCTTCACACCGGCAAGGGCGATTTAGCGGCCGGCCTTCTTCTTGCCAGCGACGGTGCGCTTCGGACCCTTGCGGGTGCGAGCGTTGGTCTTCGTGCGCTGGCCATGCACGGGCATTCCGCGACGGTGGCGGATACCCTGGTAGCTACCGATTTCGACCTTGCGGCGGATATCGGCTGCAACCTCGCGGCGAAGGTCACCCTCAACCTTGTAGTTACCCTCGATGTTGTCACGCAGCTGAACGAGTTCAGCGTCAGAAAGGTCCTTGACGCGGACGTCCGGGGAAATCCCCGTGTCAGCTAGGACTTTCGTTGCACGGGTCTTGCCCACGCCGTAAATGTATGTAAGCGCTACTTCCAACCGCTTTTCGCGGGGAAGGTCTACGCCAGCGAGACGTGCCATAGTGGCTGCTCCTTGTGTAAACCGGAGGTCGTAGACAGTACACCCGCATTTTCCTCAATGCGGCCCCGGCCTCCGACCGGGGGTCCGTTGGCCGGTTGCGGATACAATCCGCCTTCGTCCAACTTGTGCTGTCTTTCTATATGTACTTGCGTGAGCGGCTGCCCGGGATCTTGCCTCTAGGAAGAGGAAAGACTAGCCCTGACGCTGCTTGTGGCGCGGGTTCTCGCAGATCACCATGACTCGACCATTACGTCGAATCACCTTGCATTTGTCGCAGATCTGCTTGACGCTCGGCTTGACCTTCATGGCATTCCTTTGCGTGATAACAGTTGTGGTTATTTGTAGCGGTAGACGATGCGACCACGGGTGAGGTCGTAAGGGCTCAGCTCCACCACAACTCGGTCCTCAGGAAGGATACGAATATAGTGCTGGCGCATTTTTCCTGAGATATGGGCAAGAACGATGTGCTTGTTGCTCAGCTCAACACGAAACATCGCGTTGGGCAGCGCTTCATTCACAACGCCCTCGATCTCAATGACCCCGTCTTTCTTGGCCATATCCTCCGCTAACTTTGTTGCGCCGACCACGTTCCGCCCTTATGGACACAACACGGCCAGCATTGGATTTGCTACGTATGGGTTGTTCGCCGGTACTTGCTGTGCAGGGTTTTAGCGCACAGCCAAACCGCGCAACCAAACCCGGCAGCGCACCCAACTATTGCAGGGCACGGACAACCAACAACCCACTCTACGCCACAGCGCCAAGAAAGTTAAATTGACCAAAGTATCCCCTGCGCAGATTTAGTCGCTCTTGGAAGAATAGGCCGGCCACACTCCCGCATCCGTATTTACCGCTTTCGCGCTGGCTACCCCGTTGAGAATCGCCATCCGAACGACTTCGGCCGCGGCGCTTTGGAGCTCAATCATCGCGGCAACAGCAAGCCCAGGACCGTGGGTCAGCGGCACAGCACCAGTTGCCAAGGTGAAGATGGTGTCACCATCAGCCAGGGTGTGCACTGGATTGAGCGCGCGGGCCATTCCAGCATGCGCGGCGGTGGCGGTACGTTTAGCCTCCGAAGCAGTCAAAACGGCGTTCGTTGCCACCACCACCAAGGTAGTGTTCAGCCCCGGTCCCGCTGATGGTGTGTAGGTCCCCGGGCGCCAAGGAACGCCGGCGGCGTTGACTACGGCCAGTGCGCCGAGCACCACAGCGCTGTTCTCACCCCCGAGCCGGAGGGAGGCGCTACCTAAGCCCCCTTTAAACGCTCCTGCGCCAATCGCCGCCCCGGTACCAGCACCAACATTTCCGCGGGCGACGTCGGCCCCATCAGCAGAGTTGGCCGCATCAAGGGCCGCCACGTAGCCCATGTCAGCATCTGGTCTGGCAGCAAAGTCGCCGCCCCGGCCCAAGTCAAAAATTGCTGCGGCCGGGACGATCGGCACCACTCCGCCGGGGACGGGAAACCCTCTCCCATTTTCTTCGCACCACCGTTGCACTCCTGTGGCCGTGGCTAATCCGTACGCGCTGCCGCCGGTTAAGACGACGGCATCAACGGTGGGTACCAGCGTGGTGGGATCGAGGGCATCCGTTTCATGAGTCCCAGGACCTCCACCACGGACGTCAACGGAACCAATAGTGCCAGACGGTGGCAACACCACCGTGACACCGGTCAGCCAACCATCTCCGATACGCTGAGCCTGGCCGACACGGATGCCGGGGACATCCGTAATGGACCCGCCTCGCTCCACTGCCTTCTCCTGCACCATAAGTGACCCTTCGCTGAACCGGCTGAGCGGACCATGAGCCACTCATGGCTTCGATTATGCCCGTTCCTTGACGCCGACCGCCACCGCCGCAGAGATCAGCTCTTGAGCTTAGGCTTGACAGTCTTGGTGTAAATTTCTTCCAATTTGCCTTGGAGCGTATCTAGTGTTGCTTTGACATCGGCCTTTTCATTCATGATCTTTGCTGCCGCATTCGCCATCTCGAGGTCCGCCCCCGGGAGGAATACACGGCCGTAGTCTTGACTGCGCGTTACCTTCAATTGGTCAAGTGCCACCTGGATCTGCGGAGTGGCTGACAAGACAGGGGTCATATCCGCGTCCGTGCGGACTGGCATGTACCCGGTCGCAGCCGAGAACTTGGCGGTGCTTTGAGCGTTGGTGACAAAGGAAATAAACTTTGCCGCGGCCAGCTGGCGCTCCGGAGAAGTTTTCGTTGCAATAACCAGCCCTGCGCCTCCCGTGGGGCAGACAGGTGACGCTGAGACGGCCCCTCCGGGAAGGAATCCGACGCCGATATTCATGCCGCTGGTGGATGCCGCCTTGAGAGTCCCCACAAGGTCACCCGTGGAGCTAATCGTTGAGCTAATTGCACCGGCAGTCATATCAGCAACCGCGTCCTTAGAGGAGACACCAGCCCAACCGTCTTTGACAATGGTGTCCGCAACCCACTGCATGGCCTTCACGGAAGCATCCGAGTTAGCGGTCATGTCCCACTTGTTAGACCAACCAGCACCCTGGCCCCACAGGACGTTTTGCAAAGTCCATCCGGCATACCCGGCAAGCGCCGGGTACTGATAGGCGTGCAGGTAGCCTGGCTTACCTGCATTGGCTGCTTGAATCTTTGGAGCCCAGGAGGCGAACTCGTCCCATGTGGCCGGTGCCCGGTCCGGGACGCCTGCTGCCGCAAAGTGATCTTTGTTGTAGTAGAAGAGCGGTGTGGACCGCGCGTAAGGGACTGCCCAGTGACTTTCTCCGTAGTTGTAGTCGTCATAGAGAGTCTTATTGAAGCCTGCACTCTTATCATCCACCGCAGACAACAAGGCTTCTAGTGGGACCACTGTGCCAGCAATGGCGTAGCGGAACCACCACACATCCGATGCCACCACAACATCGGGGACATTATTTCCGGCTTGGGACGTCTGGAACTTCTGGGCGACTTCTTCATAGTTGGCGCCGCCGGTGACCAGTTCAACCTCGATCCCAGGGTTCGCCGCCTGAAAGTCCTTTATCAGCGCCGCCTCAATGTCCGCAGATTTTCCGGGATGGCTGGACATAAAAGTGATCTTGCTTGCCGGCTTTACCTTGGACCAGTCCGTAGCCGATGCGGTTGCCGCAGGGGCTGCGGTGCTTGGCCCGCCGCACGCAGCTAGTGCCAGCGCACCCATGCCGAGTCCGGCAGCGGCGAGGAGATTTCTACGGTTGATATCAGTCGTCATGGCGATGTCTCTTTCAATAGGTAGTTATCAAAGGGAAAAGAAGCGTTCGTCGAAGGAGTTGCGGGTCGGGCGGGGGAAATTATCCTGTGACTGAGCCCTGTGTCAGTCCAGCCACGATGAAGCGCTGAAGGGCAGCGAAGATGATCAAGATGGGCACGATCACTATGACGGCACCGGCCATAAGGATTCCCCACGCCTGTGCGGATGAATCGCTGTTTGCAAGTAGGGTCAACCCAACCGGGAGGGTCATCATCTCCGGCTTGTCCGTGATGATCAGTGGCCAGATGTAGTCATTCCACTCCCCCACGATCGTCACAAGTGCCACCGTTGCGATGCTGGGACCCGAAATGGGGACCACCACCTGCCATAGTCTGCGCAGGTGCCCGGCGCCGTCGATCTCCGCTGCTTCAAGGATCGACGCCGGCAGCGTGAGGAAATGTTGTCGCAACAAGAAGGTCCCGAAAGCCGTTCCAAGTCCCGGCAAAATGATGCCCCAATAGGTGTTCAAACCGCCCAGCCCGGCAACAAAAATATAGTTTGGCAACACGGCGACCTGTGGAGGCACCATCAGGGCTACCAAAATAGCCAAGAAGATGGCTCTTTTGAACGGGAACTGGACGAATACCAGCGCATAGGCGGTCAGGATCGCAAGCAGACACTTGACCGTCGAGCCTATGAGCGTGACAATCACGCTGTTGGCAAAGAATCTGGCAAAGGGCACCGTCGTGGCAGCCTGCACGTAGTTCTGGAAAGTGGGGTTCGCTGGGAGCACAGAAAGCTCAGTGCTAACGATTTCCCCTGGTTCTTTCAGCGAAGAAAGGACCATCCAGGCCAAGGGTGCTGCCACGACGACTATCGCGAGCAGTAGCGGGAGCCATCCGGTGACCACTGTCCGGGCGAGGTTAGCTGGAGAGAGCGGGCCAGTTCGGGGCGCGTGCGTTGTTTGCAAACTCATGAGTAGTGCACCTTCCTTTCGACAAAACGCAGTTGCATTCCTGTCATGGCGAGCAGAACAACGAAGAGCACCACCGAGATGGCAGCTGAGTACCCTGCACGGTTGTAGGCACCAAAGGCCTGCAAATATGCCTCGAAAATAAGGGTTCCGGTACCGTTGCCGGTTGGCGTCATGATCTTGATGATGTCGAACGCTTGAAGGGAGCTCAGGAGACTTGTTATTAGTAGAAAGAAGGTGGTGGGTGAGAGGAGTGGGAAGCTGACCAGCCAGAAACGCCGAAAGGCTCCGGCACCGTCCAATGAAGCAGCCTCCATGACGTCCTTCGGCAGAGACTGCAGCCCGGCCAAGTACACGACCGCGCAATAGCCCAAGTTTTTCCACACGTACACGATGATGAGCATGACAAGGGCCAGGTTGGGATCGTTGATCCATTGCGGACTGGCAAGTCCTATGCCACGCAGCACCCAAGAAAGTGCGCCATAGACGGGATCAAAGATGAAGAGCCATACCAGGCCTACGCCTACTCCGGAAAGGACATAGGGGGCAAACACTGCAGAGCGGGCCAACGTCGCTCCGGGTACCTTCTTATTGAGCACGAGCGCTACCAATAAGCCAAGCACTAGAGCTCCACCCACCGTGGCTACGGTGAAAATGGCTGTGATGCTCAGGACTTCCTCGGCGTCTCCAGAGGTGAAGAACTCCACATAGTTCCCCAGCCCCACGACGACGGCATCCATCGACCCTAAGGTCCAGTCCAAGGTCGAGTAGTACATGTTCAGTAGTAGCGGCCGGTACGTGAAGAAGGCAATCAGCACTATGTTTGGTAGCGCCAATGCGAGAAACACCCATGCCTCCCGACGGGCGCGAGCACTGGCGTGACGCTTGGTGCGTCCCAGCGGAATCGACTTATCCATCCCCGTCATGAAATGCCAAGGCCGACGGCGTTGCGGACCAATTCGGGGTCATCGGTGCATACCGCATCCACGCCGAGCTGGGCGAGTTCGCAGGCGCGGTCACCGTCGTTGACTGTCCATGCCCAGACTTTTAGTCCTCGTCCATGGATGAGGTCCACGGATACCTGATCCAAGGAGCCTTCCCAAATGGATACTCCCGATCCACCGTGATTGATCACGAATTCAATTGCGCGGGCCAAATCTCCGGTGCTATCCATACCTAGGGGATTTCCTACGGTGAGCGGATGGACATCGCTTCCCGGGTCCAGCGCGCGCAGTTGCTTCAGTGCATCCCAGTCTGAGCCGGAAGCAAACCAGTCAAGGTTGTCAAAAGACGAGGTCACTTCCAGTACGGCTGGGACAACTGCCGATTCCTTGAGTTCGATGTTCACCCGCGCTTTACCTTCAGCAAGTTTGAGGACCGCAGCAAGCGTGGGGACGTGCTGGCGGTGGCCAGCGTCTAGTAAGTTCAGCTGCTTGGCAGTGAAGTCAGCGATAGATCCGATGGCATTCGTGGTGCGTTCGACGGTGTCGTCGTGAATGACGACCGGAACGCCGTCAGCTGAAGTCCGAACATCCAACTCAATCCCATCAACACCGAGTTCAATCGCTCGGGCAAAAGCTGCCAGGGTGTTTTCCGGATAGTGAGCCGACACCCCTCTGTGGGCATAGATGCGCATTTCGCTTGCACCCTCTCGATTCAAGCCACGACTATCCGACCCGCAGTGCTTGCGGGGCCTGTCGCGGCACCACTCGAAACGTTAATCATCGAACGTCGGCATTGGGTGTCTTGAAAGTGGACAGCAGGAAACGGGAGGTTAAACACTTCATCCCTGCCTCAGCGGAAAACCTCAAGAGACAGGGAAGAAGTAGTGCGGAGGGTGGGTGGGGGTGGGGCCACGCACCCGAGGGCCCCGGCTGTACGGAGCGCAGGTGGGGAGCGCAGGTGGGGAGCGCAGGTGGGGAGCGCAGGTGCGGAGCGCAGGTGGGGAGGGTGTGGGGACTAGCCCAGAGGCACTGGCGTGACGCCCAACGCTTCTAGGCGCTCAGCACCGCCGTCTGCCGCCGTTAGAACCCAGATGCCTTTTGCGTGGATGGCAACAGAGTGTTCCCAGTGGGCGGCACGAGCGCCGTCGTTAGTGACAACGGTCCAGTCATCACCGAGAGTGGTGGTCTCCAGGGCTCCCCGCACCAGCATCGGTTCAATAGCCAGGCACATTCCGGGTTTGAGTTTGGGGCCGCGATGTTTGGATCTGTAGTTGAGCACATCCGGGGCCATGTGCATGGCGGTACCGATTCCGTGGCCCACGTAGTCCTCTAGGATGCCTAGCGGCGCTCCCGGCGCCGACGTGACATAGTCGTCAATCGCGTCGCCAATATCGCCAACGTACTTGCCGCTAGCCATGGCCGCTATCCCATGCCACATGGACTCTTCGGTAATGTCGCTGAGCCGCCGGTCTGCTACGTCTTCTTCTTCCGCTGCGCCCACTATGGTGCTCCGCGCGGAGTCAGAGTGCCAGCCCTCTACGATCGCGCCCCCGTCGATCGAAAGGACGTCTCCAGCCTTGAGAACACGCTTGCCGGGGATTCCATGGACGACTTCTTCGTTCACCGACGTGCAGATGGACGCGGGATAGTCGTAATAGCCTAGGAAGTTGGATTTCGCACCAGCTTTGGTGATGATCGAGGCAAAGAGCTTATTCAGCTCCCCCGTCGTGACTCCGGGAGCGGCCGCTGCAATAGTCTGATTTAGGGCATCGTCTAAGATGAGCCCACTGCGATGCATGATGCGCATCTGTTCAATGCTTTTGTACTCAATCCGCTGCTGGCCAAACGCCATGTCGGAATCCCTTCACTGGAAAATGTCCAAGGGCTCCTCCCCAACGATCGGGAAGGAGCCCTCCTATGCTCAGTGTGCCGTTTGCACGCCTTCGCTCTTGGATCTAAGCCGTCTTCTTAATGGCGTCCATGACACGGCTGGTGACTTCGTCGATATCGCCAAGACCGTCGACCTTGACTAAAATCCCACGCTCCGCATAACGAGCAAGAACAATTTCTGTCTGTTCGCGGTACAGGTCCAGGCGGTGCCGAATAACTTTTTCGGTATCGTCACTTCGCCCAGTTTCCTGCGCGCGGCCCAGCAGGCGCTTGACCAATTCTTCATCGTCAGCGGTCAGCTGGACAACCGTACCAAGCTCGACGCCGGCCGTTGCCAAAATGTCATCAAGCTCATCGACTTGGGCTGTAGTACGGGGGTAGCCATCAAGCAAAAACCCCTGCGCGACGTCGTCCTGGGCAAGCCTGTCCCGAACCATGCGGTTGGTGACGCTGTCAGGGACAAAGTCGCCGTTGTCCATATATTTTTTGGCTTCCACGCCTAGCGGGGTTCCACCCTTGACGTTGGCCCGAAAAATATCACCGGTGGAGATGGCAACAATGCCAAGTTCCGCACAGATGCGTTCGGCCTGCGTCCCTTTTCCAGACCCGGGAGGCCCAATGATCAGCATTCTTGTCATCGCAATAACCCTTCGTAGTGGCGCTGTTGCAGTTGCGCATCAATCTGCTTGACGGTCTCCAACCCAACTCCAACGACGATCAGCAACGACGTGCCGCCAAACGGGAAGTTCTGGTTCGCTCCCACCATGACTAGGGCAATCAGCGGAATAAGCGCCACAACACCTAGGTAGAGCGATCCAGGCAAGGTGATGCGAGAGATCACGTACTGCAGATAATCTTGCGTAGGCTTTCCGGCTCGAATACCGGGAATGAACCCACCGTACTTCTTCATATTGTCAGAGACTTCTTCCGGATCGAAAGTAATCGCGACATAGAAGTACGTAAAGCCCACTGTCAGGAGGAAATACATCAACATGTAGAACGGGTGATCGCCGCGGACTAAGTAGTTGTTGATGAAGTCGATCCACGGCGGCGTGTTCCCACCATTTGCCGGCGTGGCGAATTGGGCCAGCAAAGCTGGAAGGTACAGCATCGAGGAAGCAAAGATCACCGGGATTACTCCGGCCATGTTCACCTTGATCGGGATGTAAGTGCTGGTCCCTCCCATGGTGCGCCGGCCAATCATGCGCTTGGCATACTGAACCGGGACACGGCGCTGAGACTGCTCAACGAACACCACAAGTGCCACCACCACGAGTCCAAGGACCAGGACGATCAAGAACGTACCCCAGCCTTGAGTCTTCAAAATGGCGCCCAGCGACGTCGGGAACTGAGCTGCGATAGCAACGAAGATCAGCAAGGACATACCGTTGCCAACACCTTGCTCGGTAACAAGTTCGCCCATCCACATGATCAAGCCGGAGCCGGCCGTCAGGGTCAGAATCAAAAGAACGATCGTAATCAGGTTGTCATTCGGGATCAACGGGGTAGCAGTGCCTGCGGCACCACACCCGGCAAATAGCTGACCAGATCGGGCCAGAGTCACCAAAGTCGTACCGTTGAGTAGGCCCAAGGCAATGGTGAGGTAGCGCGTGTACTGGGTCAGTTTCCCTTGGCCCTGGGCACCTTCAAGGTGGAGTTCCTGGAAGCGGGGAATGACCACGCGCAGCAGCTGAACAATGATGCTCGCTGTGATGTAGGGCATGATCCCGAGAGCAAAGATGGAGACCTGCAGCAAGGCTCCGCCGCTGAACAGGTTCACCAGCTGATAAAGACCCTCATTGGTGTTGGCAGAGTTCACGCACTGCTGGACGTTTCGATAATCGATTCCTGGCGAGGGGATGAACGCACCCAAGCGGAAAATGGCGAGGATTCCCAGCGTGAACAACAACTTGCGTCGCAGATCAGGCGTGCGAAAGGCGCGGCCAAATGCGGTAAGCAAGCGTCCTCCTGATGTCTAGAGATGGCGAGGGGTTCGTAAGTGAAGCCCAAGAAAAGATTCTAGTGCGTGATATGGCTCGCACTGAAACCGAGTTTATTGTCGGCTACGCAGAGCAATGACGCGCAGCGTGTCTACCGAGACGAAAAGACTCTTGGTGAGCGGAACATTTGATCCGCCCACCAAGAGTCTAGTCGTTAGATGTGCACACTAGAGAACTTTAGAGTTCAGTAGTGGAGCCACCTGCAGCAGCAATTTTTTCCGCTGCGCTGGTGGAGAAAGCGTGGGCGGTGACGTCAACCTTGACGGAGATGTCACCGGTGCCCAGAACCTTCACAGGCTGGTTCTTACGAACGGCACCCTTTTCAACCAGTGTCTCAACGGTGACAACGCCACCTTCGGGGTAGAGCTCGTTCAGCTTGTCCAGGTTTACAACCTGGAACTCGACGCGGAACGGGTTCTTGAAGCCACGCAGTTTCGGCAGGCGCATGTGCAACGGCAACTGGCCGCCGGCAAAGCCAGCCTTGATCTGGTAACGAGCCTTAGTACCTTTGGTACCGCGACCGGCGGTCTTACCCTTGGAACCCTCACCACGGCCAACACGGGTCTTAGCCGTCTTGGATCCGGGCGCGGGGCGCAGGTGGTGGACCTTTAGTGCATTCTGCTTTTGCGCAGTTTCGACAGTCTTTTCAGTAGCCACTTTTACTTAGCCTCCTCAACCTTGACTAGGTGCGGAACCGTGTTGATCATCCCTGTGGTCACTGAGTCAGCCGTGCGGACAACGGTATGACCGATGCGCTTGAGGCCCAGTGAACGAAGGCAATCCTTCTGGTTCTGCTTGACGCCAACGACGCCCCTGATCTGAGTGATTTCCAGCTTCTTTTCAGAAACCTGGATGTTCTTCGGTGTCGTCATTACAGACCTGCCTTTTGCATATTGCGCAACAGCACGGCTGGGGCAACCTCGTCCAACGGCAAACCGCGGCGAGCCGCGACAGCCTTGGGGTCTTCCAAGCGCTTGAGTGCGTCAACAGTTGCGTGAACAATGTTGATGGCGTTGGAGGATCCCAGTGACTTCGAGAGGACATCATGGATGCCGACGCATTCCAAGATGGCACGAACAGGGCCACCTGCAATAACACCGGTACCGGCAGCAGCCGGGCGCAGCATGACGACGCCAGCAGCGGCCTCACCCTGAACGCGGTGCGGAACGGTCTTGCCAATCAAAGGAACACGGAAGAAGGACTTTTTGGCCTCTTCCACACCCTTGGCAATGGCTGCAGGTACTTCTTTAGCCTTGCCGTAGCCAACGCCAACCATTCCGTTGCCGTCACCGACGATCACGAGGGCGGTGAAGCTGAAGCGACGACCACCCTTAACGACCTTGGCAACGCGGTTGATGTTGACAACACGCTCGATGAACTGGTTCTTCTCGGCCTCGCGGCCACCATCGCGACCGCGGCCACGGCCACCGTCACGACCGCCTTCGCGACCTCCACGGCCACCATCGCGACCGCCACGGCCACGGCCGCCATCGGTTGCAGCAGCAGCAGTCTCAGTCTTTACGGCGGCACCGTCAGCGGCAGTTGCTTCTGACACAGTGTTCTCCTTGTTAATGTTCTCGGTCACAGTGCCAGACCACCTTCACGTGCGCCATCGGCAATGGCTGCGACACGGCCATGGTAGCGGTTACCACCACGGTCGAAGACAACAGCTTCAATACCTGCAGCCTTGGCACGCTCGGCAACGAGCTCACCAATACGCTTGGCCTTAGCGGTCTTGTCACCGTCAAAGGAGCGCATGTCGGCTTCCAAAGTCGATGCCGACACCAGGGTCAGACCCTTGGTGTCATCAATGACCTGCACGAATACGTGGCGGGCCGAACGGTTGACCACAAGACGCGGGCGAACGGTTGTACCGCTAACGCGCTTGCGAACTCGCAGGTGACGACGGCCGCGTGCTGCGGCCTTGGACTTTCCTCGTACGGATAGTGCCATGGTTACTTACCAGCCTTTCCGACCTTGCGGCGGATGATCTCGCCAGCGTAACGAACGCCCTTGCCCTTATAGGGGTCGGGCTTGCGCAGCTTGCGGATGTTGGCAGCAACTTCGCCCACCTGCTGCTTGTCAATACCTGAAACGGAGAGCTTGGTGGGGCTCTCAACCGTCAGTGTGATGCCCTCGGGTGCCTCAACGACAACCGGGTGGCTAAAGCCCAGAGCGAACTCTAGGTTGCTGCCCTTGGCGAGTACACGGTAACCAGTTCCAACAATTTCCAGCTTCTTTTCGTAGCCCTTTGTGACACCGACGATCAGGTTGTCAATCAGGGTACGGGTGAGGCCGTGGAGTGAACGCGAGTTGCGCTCATCGTTGGGGCGGCTAACCGTGATGGTGTTCTCTTCGAGAGCTACCGTGATGGGGTTGGCGACAGTGAGTGCCAGCGTTCCCTTCGGGCCCTTGACGGAAACTAGGTTCTCTTCAACCTTAACTTCGACGCCGGCAGGCACGGAGATGGGGAGACGTCCAATACGTGACATTATTCTTTCCCTTCTCTCTACTACCAGACGTAGGCGAGGACTTCCCCACCCACGCCCTTCTTGGCAGCCTGGCGATCGGTCAGCAGACCGGAGGACGTCGACAAGATAGCCACACCCAAACCACCCAACACGTTGGGAAGGTTTGTGGACTTTGCGTAAACGCGCAGTCCCGGCTTGGAGATGCGGCGCAAGCCAGCGATTGAACGCTCGCGTGTGGGACCGTACTTCAAGTCGATGGTCATCTTCTTGCCAACTTCGGCGTCTTCGACCTTCCAGGCAGCAATGTAGCCCTGTGCCTTGAGGATGTCGGCGATGTGGCCTTTAAGCTTGCTAAACGGCATGGACACGGTGTCGTGGTGTGCCGAGTTTGCGTTGCGCAGACGCGTAAGCATGTCTGCGACAGGATCTGTCATTGTCATTTGGGCGCTTGCCCTTCCTCGTAACGGTTTCCTTCACTCACACTGGCTAATGCCGGTGAGAGTGCTGTGGGACCTTTTACGTAGATTATTTATCTTCGGATTTGAACGGGAAACCAAGTGCCTTCAAGAAAGCACGGCCTTCGTCATCGGTCTTAGCGGTGGTCACAACCGTGATATCCATACCGCGAACGCGGTCAATGGAATCCTGATCGATCTCGTGGAACATAACCTGCTCGGTCAAACCGAAGGTGTAGTTACCATTGCCATCGAACTGCTTGCCGCTTAGGCCGCGGAAGTCGCGGATACGGGGCAGTGCGAGGGTGACCAAACGGTCCAAGAATTCCCACATGCGATCTCCACGCAACGTGGTGTGGCAACCAATCGGCATGCCTTCGCGCAGTTTGAACTGGGCGATCGACTTGCGGGCCTTGGAAACCTGGGGCTTCTGGCCGGTGATGGCTGTCATGTCGCGGACGGCGCCGTCAATGATCTTGGAGTCCTTAGCGGCATCTCCAACACCCATGTTGACAACGACCTTGACCAGGCGCGGAACCTGGTTGACGTTCGCGTACTTGAATTCTTCAACCAGTGCCGCCTTGATTTCCGCTGCGTAGCGGGTCTTTAGGCGCGGCGTGATCTTGGGTGTGCTCTCTGCAACTTCGGCGCTCATGCCAGATCCTTCCCCGAGGCTTTGGCAACGCGGACGCGTACTTGACGCTCGCGGCCGTCGCGCTCAACGGTTTCGATGCGGTAGCCAACGCGAGTCGGCTTCTTGGTGGACGGGTCCACCACAGCAACGTTGGAAACGTGAATGGGTGCCTCGACGATTTCGATACCACCAGTAGTGGTGCCACGTTCCGTCTGGCCAGCCTTGGTGTGCTTCGTGATACGGTTTACGCCTTCAACCAACACGCGGTTGGTTTCGGTGTAGACCTTCAGGACCTTGCCCTGCTTGCCACGATCTCCGCCACGCTCAGGCTTGCCACCTGTGATGACCTGAACCAGGTCACCCTGCTTGATCTTTCCCATAAGTTAGAGCACCTCCGGAGCCAACGAGACGATCTTCATGAACTTCTTTTCACGAAGTTCACGGCCGACCGGGCCGAAGATACGGGTACCACGAGGGTCCCCGTCAGTCTTGAGAAGCACAGCGGCATTCTCATCGAACTTGATGTAGGAACCATCCGAGCGACGGCGTTCCTTCTTTGTGCGAACGATGACAGCCTTAACGACGTCACCCTTCTTTACGTTGCCGCCAGGGATTGCATCCTTGACGGTTGCGACAATCGTGTCGCCAATGCCTGCGTAGCGGCGCCCAGATCCACCGAGAACGCGAATGGTCAAGATTTCCTTGGCACCCGTGTTGTCGGCGACCTTAAGCCGCGACTCCTGCTGAATCACTAGTGTCTCCTGTTCGTCGCGCCGGTTCTTGGCCACAAAAACCGCTGTGGATAAGCCTTGCGGAACGTATTGATCGGGATGTCTCTTGACGCGCCTGGATTTTGCCAGAACGCGCCTAAATGTCTCATGCCAACTGCACTTTCCGCACCTGTGACTGAATTTCTCCAGAACGAGGACGGCAGTTTGTAGTGGCACGAGCATTTACGAGGTAATTGCGCACCACTGCCTCCACCAAAATGGCGGCACAGAAAAGGCGCAGCAATAGACTATCCTAGCACGGCGGCGCTACCACACCTGACGTCGTGGTCTCACCAAAAGCGTTGCCTACCCCACACCGAGCACAGACCAAGACTGTCGATACCACCACGGTAAAACTCTGGTGTTCACGTAGGCGACGTAAAGGAGACACAAAGGCCGCCCGCGGCCGTGTGTCGGATAGTCGCCGAGGGAATGCCAGAGTCTACGCGCCAGTTCCGGGGGTAAAACTCTGGTGTTCACGTAGGCGACGTAAAGGAGACACAAAGGCCGCCCGCGGCCGTGTGTCGGATAGTCGCCGAGGGAATGCCAGAGTCTACGCGCCAGTTCCGGGGGTAAAACTCTGGTGTTCACGTAGGCGACGTAAAGGAGACACAAAGGCCGCCCGCGGCCGTGTGTCGGATAGTCGCCGAGGGAATGCCAGAGTCTACGCGCCAGTTCCGGGGGTAAGACTCTGGTGTTCACGTAGGCGACGTAAAGGGGACACAAAGGCCGCCCGCGGCCGTGTGTCGGATAGTCGCCGAGGGAATGCCAGAGTCTACGCGCCAGTTCCGGGGGTAAAACTCTGGTGTTCACGTAGGCGACGTAAAGGGGACACAAAGGCCGCCCGCGGCCGTGTGTCGGATAGTCGCCGAGGGAATGCCAGAGTCTACGCGCCAGTTCCGGGGGTAAAACTCTGGTGTTCACGTAGGCGACGTAAAGGAGACACAAAGGCCGCCCGCGGCCGTGTGTCGGATAGTCGCCGAGGGAATGCCAGAGTCCTCGCGCCAGTTCCGGGTATTAAACGACGCTGGGCCCGCCACCGTAAACGGTGCCGGGCCCAGCAATTTAGTTCACAATCTCAACGCGGACGTTGAAGAAGCTTACTTAGCCTTTTCGATTACCTCGACTAGGCGCCACCGCTTGGTGGCGGAGAGCGGACGAGTCTCGCTGATGAGGACCAGGTCGCCGATGCCGGCGCTGTTCTCTTCATCATGAGCCTTGACCTTCGAGGTACGGCGAAGAACCTTGCCGTAGAGGGCGTGCTTTACGCGGTCCTCAACCTCGACGACGATGGTTTTTTCCATCTTGTCGGAGACGACATAGCCACGCAATTTCTTGCGTTCGTGGCGAACCACGGTGCCGGCGCCTTCTTCAATGTTGCTTACAGAATCGCTCACTTGGCGTCCTCCTTTGTTTCGTCAGCCTTCTTGGAGGCCTTTTTGGCTTCCTTGTCAGCCTTCTTGGAGGCCTTCTCCACCGGTGCGGGCGCAACGACGTCTGGACGAATGCCCAGCTCGCGCTCACGCATCACTGTGTAGATTCGGGCGATGTCGCGTTTAACAACGCGCAGACGGCCGTGGCTTTCCAGCTGACCGGTGGCGGACTGGAAACGCAGGTTGAACAGCTCCTCCTTGGCCTTCCGGAGTTCTTCAACAAGACGCTCGTTGTCGAACCCGTCAAGCTGTGCGGGGGCCAGATCCTTAGATCCAACTGACATCTCTACTCACCACCTTCGCGACGCACGATGCGTGCTTTCAACGGCAGCTTGTGGATTGCCAGGCGCAGTGCCTCGCGAGCTACCTCTTCTGATACACCGGAGAGTTCGAAGAGAACACGACCGGGCTTGACATTCGCAATCCACCACTCGGGGGATCCCTTACCGGAACCCATACGGGTTTCGGCAGGCTTCTTCGTCAACGGACGGTCAGGGTAGATGTTGATCCACACCTTTCCGCCACGCTTGATGTGACGAGTCATTGCGATACGAGCGGACTCAATCTGACGGTTGGTGACGTAGGCAGGCGTCAAAGCCTGTACACCCCATTCGCCAAACGACACTGTGGTACCGCCAGTAGCCTGCCCGGAGCGACCCGGGTGGTGCTGCTTGCGGAACTTTACTCGACGTGGGATAAGCATTTAAGCCTGCCCTCCTTCTACTGCCACAGCTACAGTCTCTGCAGCTGGCGCAGCCGCGGCCGGAGCCTCGGTGCGCTCGTTACGACGACGGTCGCCACCGGCGCGGGGGCCGCGGGATCCGCGGTCATCGCCGTCACGACGGGGGCCACGGCCTCGAGCAGGTGCAGCAGCTGCCTGAGCAGCCAATTCCTTGCTCGTGACGTCACCCTTGTAGATCCAGACCTTGACACCGATGCGGCCGAACACAGTCTTAGCTTCGAAGAAGCCGTAATCGATGTTGGCACGCAGGGTGTGCAGAGGCACACGACCTTCGCGGTAGAACTCGGTGCGTGACATTTCAGCGCCACCCAAACGACCGGCACAAGCGACACGGATGCCCTTGACACTGCCGGTGCGCTGTGCGGACTGCATGGCCTTCTTCATTGCGCGGCGGAAAGCCACACGTGAAGTCAGCTGCTCGGCGATGCCCTGGGCAACAAGCTGAGCATCAGCTTCCGGGTTCTTGACTTCCAAGATGTTCAGCTGGACCTGCTTACCGGTGAGCTTTTCAAGCTCGCCGCGGATGCGGTCTGCTTCTGCTCCACGACGGCCGATCACGATACCCGGACGTGCTGTGTGGATATCCACACGAACACGGTCACGTGTGCGCTCAATTTCAACCTTGGAAATGCCGGCGCGGTCCATGCCCGTAGACATGAGTGCGCGGATCTGGATGTCTTCTTTTACGAAGTCCTTGTACCGCTGGCCGGGCTTATTGCTGTCCGCGAACCAATGTGAACGGTGGTCCGTAGTGATCCCGAGACGGAACCCGTGCGGGTTTACTTTCTGTCCCACTTAGCGAGCCTCCTCTTTCTCGGGGGTAGCGACAACCACTGTGACGTGGCTGGTGCGCTTCTTGATCTGGAACGCACGGCCCTGTGCTCGCGGTTGGAACCGCTTCATGGTGGGGCCGTCATCAACGAAGATTTCGCTAATGTACAGATCATTTTCGTTGAACGCGACGCTGTCGCGATCCGCCAGAACGCGGGCGTTAGCCACTGCGGACTGGACTACCTTGAATACCGGCTCCGAAGCTGCCTGGGGGGCAAACTTCAAAATCGCCAATGCCTCATTCGCCTGCTTGCCACGAATCAGGTTGACGACGCGCCGGGCCTTCATAGGCGTTACGCGCAGATGACGCGCACTTGCCTTGGCTTCCATTGCTATCCTTCTCTCGTCTTAGCCGTAAGTGCCAAGCGCCTAGCGGCGCTTGCCCTTGCGGTCGTCCTTGACATGGCCGCGGAAAGTCCGCGTGGGGGCGAATTCGCCGAGCTTGTGCCCGACCATCGACTCAGTAACAAACACGGGAATGTGCTTGCGACCATCGTGTACGGCGATCGTGTGACCCAGCATGTCCGGGATGATCATCGAACGGCGGGACCAGGTCTTGATGACGTTCTTGGTGCCCTTTTCGTTTTCCCTAGCTACCTTTACAAAGAGGTGCTGGTCAACGAAAGGACCCTTTTTCAGGCTACGTGGCATGTCTCGAGGCTCCTATCGCTTGTTCTTGCCAGTACGACGGCGACGAACAATAAGTTTGTCGCTCTCTTTGTTGGGACGGCGGGTACGGCCTTCAGGCTTACCGTTCGGGTTGACCGGGTGACGTCCACCGGAGGTCTTACCTTCACCACCACCATGCGGGTGGTCAACCGGGTTCATGACGACACCACGCACTGTCGGGCGAACGCCCTTCCAGCGCATGCGGCCAGCCTTACCCCAGTTGATGTTGGACTGCTCAGCGTTGCCAACTTCGCCGATCGTCGCGCGGCAGCGGACGTCAACGTTGCGGATTTCACCTGAAGGCAGACGCAACTGAGCGAATCGGCCTTCCTTGGCGACTAGCTGAACAGAAGCTCCAGCGGAACGGGCCATCTTGGCCCCTCCCCCGGGACGCAACTCCACAGCGTGGATAACTGTACCCACGGGGATGTTGCGCAACGGCAAGTTGTTGCCGGGCTTGATATCGGCCGAAGAACCGGCTTCAACAAAGTCACCCTGCTTGAGCTTGTTTGGAGCGATGATGTAACGCTTGGTGCCATCAACATAGTGCAGGAGGGCAATGCGCGCTGTGCGGTTGGGATCGTATTCGATCTCAGCTACGCGTGCATTGACGCCGTCCTTATCGTGACGACGGAAGTCAATCAGACGGTAGGCCCGCTTGTGGCCACCACCCTTATGACGAGTCGTGATACGACCGGTGTTGTTACGGCCACCCTTTTTGGGCAGAGGACGGACCAGAGACTTCTCCGGCGTCGACCGCGTGATTTCACTGAAGTCGGCAACGCTCGAGCCACGACGGCCCGGGGTTGTCGGCTTGTATTTACGGATTCCCATAGTTTATTTCCTCGTTAAAGTGGTCTCCGCTTAAGAAAGCGGACCGCCGAAGATGTCGATTGTGCCTTCTTTGAGGGAGACAATTGCACGCTTGGTGCTCTTGCGCTGTCCCCATCCGAATTTGGTGCGCTTGCGCTTACCGACACGGTTGATGGTATTGATCGAGTCAACCTTGACGGAGAAGATTTTCTCCACAGCCAACTTGATCTCGGTCTTATTCGAGCGAGGGTCGACCAGGAAGGTGTATTTACCTTCATCGATCAAGCCATAGCTCTTTTCCGAGACGACGGGTGCAAGTACTACGTCGCGCGGATCCTTGATGGTGACGGCGCTCACTTGGCGTCCTCCTCATTCGTGGTGTTTGAGATGGCTTGCGCCGACTCGCCACCGGCGGGAACGAAGCCAGCGGCTTTGGCGTCCTCAACAGTTGCGAACCAAACCTCGGCCACAGTGGCGTCGTACCAGCGTGAACCAGGCACGTGGTACTTCATGGAGTCCTTGTTGCCCTTGATGGTGCCTTCGGCGCCTTCAGCGGCTTCAACGCCTACAACGTCTTCGACCAGCAGCAAGCTAGAAGCAAATGCTTCTGCACTTGCGCGCCCGGAAACGAAGATTTCGTAAGACGCCTGCGTGAACACAATGTCATCGCTAACAAGCACGTCGTAGGTGTTGAGCTGGTCAACGTACAGAACGTGGATGTTGGGGATGTTGCGAACGCTCAAGGCGGCTACGTCGTTGGCGCGCTCGATGACGACCAGCAGGTTCTTGCGCTCGGACACGCCGGCGAGAAGTTCCTTGGCAGCCTTGGTGGACGGCTTAGTGCCATTCACCAGCTGCGCAACAACATGGATACGTCCGTTGCGTGCCCGGTCGGAGAGAGCGCCGCGCAGTGCAGCAGCCTTCATCTTCTTGGGGGTGCGCTGGCTGTAGTCACGAGGAGTCGGACCGTGGACAACGCCACCGCCGGTCATGTGGGGAGCACGGATGGAACCCTGACGGGCACGGCCGGTACCCTTCTGAGCGAACGGCTTGCGGCCTGCACCAGATACTTCAGCGC
Source organism: Arthrobacter cryoconiti (assembly GCF_020905375.1). Classification (GTDB taxonomy): domain Bacteria; phylum Actinomycetota; class Actinomycetes; order Actinomycetales; family Micrococcaceae; genus Specibacter; species Specibacter cryoconiti. Next base: position 47,564 of record NZ_JAJJBU010000024.1, on the reverse strand, counting down.
GGGTCTTTGTCTTGTGCGTACCCTGGCGTGCAGCAGCGAGCTGTGCAACGACGACCTGGTGCAAGAGCGGCACGTTGGTCTGTACGTCGAAGATTTCTGCAGGCAGGTCAACCTTTACAGTTGCCATTTTTGTTATGCTCCCTTCACGGCGGTGCGTACCAAGACGACCGAACCGCGGGCGCCGGGGACGGCACCCTTGATCAGCAGCAGCGACTTCTCGGCGTCGACGCCGTGAACCGTGAGGTTCATGGTCGTGACACGCTCAGCGCCCATACGGCCAGCCATACGGACACCCTTGAAAACGCGGCCGGGGGTGGACGCGCCACCGATGGAACCGGGCTTGCGGTGGTTCTTGTGAGCACCGTGCGATGCCGGGGCACCATGGAAGCCGTGACGCTTCATGACACCGGCGAAGCCTTTACCCTTTGAAGTGCCGACGACGTCGACCTTCTGGCCGGCTTCGAAGATCTCAACTGAGAGCTCCTGGCCGAGGGCGTATGTGTCAGCATCGCTTGTGCGCAGCTCGACGACGTGGCGGCGAGGCGTGACGCCTGCCTTTTCGAAGTGACCGGCCAAAGGCTTGGTGACTTTACGGGGATCGATCGCACCGTAGGCGATCTGGATCGCTACATAGCCATCAACGTCTGCATTGCGCAGTTGCGTGACGACATTGGAATCAGCCTGGACGACAGTTACGGGAACAAGCTTGTTGTTCTCATCCCAGACCTGGGTCATGCCGAGCTTCGTGCCCAGGATGCCCTTAGTGTTTCGGGTCGCGGTCATAGTTTCTCAGCACCTCCCTACAGTTTGATTTCGATGTTCACGTCGGCCGGCAGGTCAAGACGCATAAGCGAGTCAACTGCCTTCGGCGTGGGATCAATGATGTCGATTAGACGCTTGTGCGTGCGCATTTCAAAGTGCTCGCGGCTGTCCTTGTACTTGTGAGGAGAACGAATTACGCAGTAAATGTTCTTCTCGGTGGGCAGCGGCACGGGGCCTACTACCGTTGCGCCTGCGCGCGTGACCGTCTCAACGATCTTCCGGGCTGAAACATCAATGACCTCGTGGTCATATGACTTCAGCCGGATGCGGATTTTTTGTCCCGCCATGGCGTCGTGACTCTCTTTCCTGTAACGAAGCACCCTAAGACCGAGCGATGCTGTGGACGTAAACGCTGTTTACTTTTACCTGTTCAATGTGGCACTTACAGCCACGCTCCCAACGAACTGAATCCGGATATTTCCGGGTTCCTCAATCCGCCGAAGCTCCGACCCCCGCGGTCGGGCGTGTCGCGACAAGTCGCGCACGTACCCGCACTGAATGCGAAGGAGAGGTTATGTTTGGTCCTTGACTTGGACCCTGCGACGAGCATTATCTCGACCGGGACACGAAAAGGCACTTGAACAACTCAATAAGTATGCCCGAATACGCCCTCAAACGCCAATCACGCCCGCCCATCTGGCGCTGTTCGCGCACATTTCCGGACGGAGCGGGAGCCTCTTTCACGCTGTTGACGGGTATGAGAAGGTACAAGGGTGAGCAATGTCACCAATAGTAATGGCCCTGTGCTACCGGCGGGCGACGCCACCTCCCTTGCCGCGGTTCCAAGTCAACGGGTTAGCGGAAAGTGGATAGCCCTCTTCGCACTGAGCTGGTTCGGCGTGTGGATTGCCCAGTTAACTCCCGTGCAACTGCTATTGCCGTTGCAAATCGAGAAGTTCCTCAACACCGAGGATTGGGTGGCGAACGTTTTAGGGTTCGGCTATATTTCCGGAATTGCTGGAGCCTTTGCCGTCATTGCTTATCCGCTTACGGGAGCGCTTTCGGACCGTACGACGTCTCGTTTTGGGCGGCGCCGACCTTGGATCGCGGTTGGTACAGCAGGGTTTGGGATCTCACTGCTGGTCCTTGGGCTCCAAACCACACTGCCCGGCATCGGTGCGTGCTGGGTAGCCGCGAGCACTTTTTTCTGCGTACTCACGGCCGCCCTCACTGCTGCCATTAGTGATCAAGTTCCGGTAAACCAACGCGGCTACGTCTCCGGGTGGATTTCCGCCCCTCAAGCCATCGGCATCATTGCCGGGCTGGTCTTGGTGACAGTACTGGCCTTGGGCACTTTTTCCGGGTATGCGTTGATGGCGGCACTGCTGGTCTTGCTGGGGCTTCCTTTTCTCTTGCTCGTCCCCGATCAGGTGCTCCCACCCGGTGTGATGCCACCGTTGACTTTCCGATCGCTGCGCGAAGGCATGTGGATCAGTCCCAAAGCGTTCCCGGATTTTGGCTGGACACTTTTGAGCCGCATCCTCGTGAATCTGGGCAATGCTTTTGGCACTAGTCTGCTGCTATATTTTCTGATGTACGGCCTGCACGTTGTCGATGCTGCAGACTCTTTGATCATCTTGACCTTGGTCTACATGGTCTTTGTTGTCATTGCTTCATTATGGTTAGGACGCTTATCCGATAAATTGGGCCGACGTCGCGTATTCGTGTTTGCTGCCTCCGTACTGCAGGCCGCCGCGGCACTGATACTGGCGTTCATTCCCAGCTTTGAAGCGGCCATTGTTGCCGCAGCTCTCCTTGGACTGGGCTACGGATGTTTCCTCTCCGTGGACCAGGCGCTCGCGACAGAGGTACTTCCTGACCAACTCACCCGCGGCAAAGACCTGGGGATCATGAACATTGCGCTGACTGTCCCACAGGCTTTCGCCCCGATGCTGGGTGCGCTGCTAGTCAGTGCCACCGGTGGTTTTACGTGGCTGTTCCTGGCCTCTGGTTTAACAGCTTTGGCCGGAGCAGTTGCCGTTGGCCGAGTCCGCGGCGTCAGATAACGCCCAGGCTCCCATGGCCACTAGCGAGAGTGGCTTCACTGCGGCGGAGCAGGCGGACCCATGGCGTTGGGTGCACCTGTGTGAGGTGAGCCGCCGTGGGGTAAGCCGGGCGCCTGAGTAGGAGGCTTCTTGCGGTTCAGACGCCAGAGCGCAAAGCCTATAAGGGCTAGAGCCAGGACAGCTAGAAGAACATAAGTGAATCCTCGCAGGTACCAGAGAACCGCGGTGGCGACCCCGGCAGCACCCCAAATAGTGAAAACGCGGTTGTCAACAATCATCCCCACTAGCAGCAGAGCAACAAATAGCAGGAGTGAGACGAGCTGCTCAAGAACATCTGCGCTGAAGAACGTCAGTAGTGCTCCAAACGTAGCCAATCCGGCCGCGATCATCATGAGTCCTCGGCCCACAGCGGGCTGTTTCGCGGCGTAGCGGATGACGGCCAGCGCCCCGAACGCTGCTGCAAGCCACTGCACCAGCCAGAAGAGTCCCAAATCCACGTAGATGGAACTCGCCCAGTACCAAATAAGTGCACAGGCAAGAATGGCAACGTCGCCGATAATCCGCCGTCGTGCCCTCGGCGCCTCAAAGACTGCCAGAACAGCCGTGATGGTGAAGGCAAGTGCACCCAGCAGAATTACATCTCGCTCTGTCATAGCCATCAGCGCGAAGACAAATCCGCCACATATGGCCACACCCACTAGGCTCCAGCGTTGGATGGAGGCCACGTCAGCAAGACCCCACAGGACCAGGCGGACCAAATACAGTGTGCAAAGAACCACCACAAAACCAGCAAGCGCGGCCCCGCCTAGAAGTTGTGTCAGCTCAAAGACTTGAGCTCGAATGAGAGCCGCTGCCAAAACCACCATCAAGGCGCCCGGCAGGGTTAGCCACGGTACGTTTTGCACATGGGCGCCCACGATCAGTGCCACACCGCCAACGATCCACATGATAGCCAGAATCCCCGGATCGGCGGCGTAGTCCACTAGAGCGCCGGTGCACAGGAATGCTGTGGTTGCAATCAACCAGTACCAACGCATGTCAGCGGTTCGCGGCGTCTGAACATAACGCCAGAGAACGGCGCACACGCTCAGGCCCGCCATAGCTAATGCAATGGTTCCTGGCCACAGAACCGGAGCCATGATGGCAGCGCCGCCCATCACGGAAATGATCGCCAAATAGGACGCACCACGCTGCTTGAGTACGACTTGGGCCACCACGGAAGAGACAGCAAGCACGGCTACTTCTACGACCACCACCCAGCGCTGGGCCGATCCATAGTCGAAGCCACCTGCGTCAGCTACATAGGCTACGGGGATAATCATCTGAGCGGCAAGGAGCAGCCAGAGACTCGCACGGAGCACTCTGGGTTCTCCCACCAAGCGTGACTCCGCAGACGTGCTGGCCAACCACTGCACTAGCAACTGGCCCAGCAAAACCGCACTCAACGTCAACGTCAATGTGGTGCGATTCCGGGTAAAGTCCATGACCATCGCGGCAACTAAGATCGTCACGACGATCCTCGCCAGCAAGAAATAGGCGCCGCGCAAGTACGGCTGGCTTGCCCTCACGGCAAGAAGAAGAGTCGCCACGCTCGTCAGGCCCAGCAGCACCTGCGAATTCGTGCTTCCGTGATCACGTGCGATCGAAGGAATCACGAGTGCTGCAAGGACAGCCTGGGCCCAAAATGCGTTCCATGCCTCAGTGTGGGTTCCTGAATTAGACGTGGGCAATGGCGAGTGCATGTCATCGCCAGCTGGTGAACGTCGAGCCGCGCACCAGCCCAACACCGCAGTGGAGACTGCGAGCATGGCGATGACAGTGCCACCGGTCCAAGTCTCATTAGCTCCCGTGAGCAACTCTGTACCCGCTGCAAGAACTGCGACCACCAACGTCATCAGGACATCGATGCCCAAGGAAGTCTGTGTACGTTTTCGAACCAGCGCTCCAGCAAGAATCAAAATATGGGCCACCAGGACAACGACTAACATCATCGACAGTGTTACTTCGCTCCCCCAAAGCGTTGGAACGCGCACATGCTCCTGCCACAACTGGAAAAGGCCGATCACGAGCAAAAGTGAGGCAGCCCTAGCACTGCGCCAGTACAACCAACGGTGCCCACTGGCCGCTTGTGCCGGCACCCACAGGGCCATGCCCACTAGGAACACCACCACGGTTCCCCAAGCCACCACAGCACCGCTCGCCGCAAAGACAAACCCCGCACTGAATCCGGCAACAACCAAGTAGGCTGGCGCCATTATTTCCGCCGGCACATACTGACCTGTCTTTGGCAGATTGAGCCAAGAATGCAGACAAACACTGACTGTCATCGCAACGGCCGCCAAAACGAAGGGACCCTGCACCCTTTCCACCAGTCCACCTGTTGCCATGAGCTGCGCGTTCGTATGCAGCACGGCGAGTGCCACAACAAGTACGGCGCCGATCACAGCCCACGCAGCACCAGAGAGCGCCGTGACGCGACTGGGCACTCCATAACGACCCATCATGGTATCAGCGAACAATTGGCCAGCCGCGATCACAGCCAAGACGGCGACGATCACCGCAGTTTTGCTTGGTTGTGACGGAACATAGGCAACCATTGCCGACGCAACCAATGCAGTGGCCAGCAAGCGGGTAGCCATCAGCATGACCTGGCGCACCTCCGCTGCTCTCGCCGTGACGAATCTCAGCAGAGAACATGCAGCAGCGACAGCAAGAAAAATAGTCCAGTCACTGGCCTTCAGCAAGCTGAAGGCCATGAGCATGCCGCCAAGCGAGGGCAGTGGCAGCCATTCACCCCGTGGGGACAATGCCGGAACCACGGCTACCGCGGTTAGCAAGGCAACGACGAACGGCAAGGCCGGGCTCCAAACCCACGCTCCGGCGTCGTGCCGGGAAACGCTTAGACCCACACTCCACACCAGGGCCAACAAAGCTGTGAGTGGAACACCGAACTGCACATCCAGATCAGGCCCCGTCAACGTACGCAGCCACGTCCCCAAAGACCTGCGGTTATGTGCCACCAGGACAAGCTGAACGGCCAAGACAACAGTCATCGTCCCCGCAGAGGATGCCCAGGACTCCCCCACAAGCCAGCCAGCGAAAGGCGCTGCCAACGTCAGAGAGAGCCGCAGACCAACGTAGTTCCAGCGACGCATGGATGCGCTATCAAATATGGCCATGACTGCGTAGTAGAAGACTCCGGCACCCAGCACCAGAGTGTGGTCGGCCGCATTCAACGCGAGCGAGAACACCAGCGAAGCAATGAGCCCCAGCGGAGCGAACCACGGGCCAAGAGCGGCCAACGGCCTGGCATAGAGATTTGCCCTGCCCTGAGGGCCGACGCCCTGCTTACCCAACAAATTGCCGATCAAGACGAGCACCGCGGAGAAGACAATCAAGATGGTGAAGTACCATGCCAAAGCGGCACCAAAAACGGCGACCGAGGACCATGCCGTGGAGAGAAAGAAACCCATCGAGAGGTAAACGATCAACCTACTGGAGAGTCGTATGGCAGTAACAACGTAGGCAACGGCGCCAACCACCGAAGTAATCAGCCAGACAACTGGTGCATCCGGAAAGCCAAGATTGTAGGTAGCCAGCCCGGCAAACGGCACAAGTGCCAGCGCAGTTCCAGCAAAGGCAACGGCAGCTGGACGGAGCCGAATAATCTTTGCATGGAGTACCAGTCCAACGCCGTAGAACAATGCCGTTACGCTCCACACGCCGATGAGTCGTACGGCCGTGGGCGCTGAACTGGCAATGAACAGGGCAGCTGCTGCCACCATCAGCAAAGCTGCAATATAAAGTGTGATGTTGATATTCTGCGACTCACGCCTGGCTTTTCTTCTCGCCAGTTCATGGGGGTTCGCCAGCGTGAGCGCGCGAGCAGCAGGGTAACGCGGAGATGCGGAGACGGGGCCACTCTGCGCAACGCGAGCACGTTGCGGTGCAGTGAAGTTCGCAGATTTGCGCAAGTTCGGAGCCTGTTGCGGCATCAACGGCACAGGCGGGGACTGGGGCGCGCTCTGGGCCTGCGGGATTTGCGGGGCCTGCGGGATTTGCGGGGCCTGGGGCATTTGGCGGGCCTGCGGGATTTGCCGGGCCTGGGGCGCGCTCTGGGCCTGCGGCTCTTGCTGGGTTCGCGGCACCTGGGGCGCTGGCTGCGCGCTCTGGGCCACAGCATCACGCCATCCAGCCAAGTGTCCCTGGAGGTAACCCACTCGGTACGCGTCATTGAGTTCAGTGGCGAATGATCCTGGCTGCTGACTGGTTGGAGGCTGCAGTGGGTAATTCATGTTCTTCCCTAACTCATGGTGAACCACCAGCTTAGACGACACATTCACCAAATCGGCGATTAACACCACTAAATGGAAAAAGGAGGCCCCCAGCAAAAGCTGGGAGCCTCCTTAGAAAGAACCTAAGTAGTCAAAGCCTACTTGATGATCTTTGTGACACGACCTGAACCAACGGTGCGGCCGCCTTCGCGGATAGCGAAGCCGAGGCCTTCTTCCATGGCGATCGGCTGGATCAGCGCGACAGTCATTTCGGTGTTGTCGCCAGGCATAACCATTTCCGTGCCCTCAGGCAAGGTGATGACACCGGTAACATCCGTGGTGCGGAAGTAGAACTGGGGACGGTAGTTGGAGTAGAACGGGTTGTGACGCCCGCCTTCATCCTTAGCCAAGATGTAGACGTTGGCTTCGAAGTCAGTGTGAGGGGTGATGGAACCAGGCTTGACAATAACCTGGCCACGCTCAACGTCTTCACGCTTGATTCCGCGCAACAGCAGACCACAGTTCTCGCCGGCCCATGCCTCGTCGAGCTGCTTGTGGAACATTTCGATACCGGTAACCGTGGTCTTCTGGACCGGACGGATGCCGACGATCTCGATTTCCGAGTTGATCTTCAACGTTCCACGCTCTGCGCGGCCCGTAACAACAGTTCCACGACCGGTGATGGTGAAAACATCTTCAACCGGCATCAAGAACGGCTTGTCCTTGTCGCGGATCGGGTCCGGAACGTGCTCGTCAACTGCATCCATCAGGTCCTCAACGGACTTGACCCACTTGGGGTCCCCTTCCAGAGCCTTCAAGCCGGAAACGCGCACAACAGGTGCCTCGTCGCCATCGAAGCCCTGTGAGGAGAGCAGTTCGCGAACTTCCATTTCGACCAAGTCGAGAAGTTCTTCGTCGTCAACCATGTCGGACTTGTTCAGTGCGACCAGCAGGTAGGGAACGCCAACCTGGCGGGCCAGCAGAACGTGCTCGCGAGTCTGAGCCATAGGGCCGTCAGTCGCAGCAACCACCAGGATAGCGCCGTCCATCTGCGCAGCACCGGTGATCATGTTCTTGATGTAGTCAGCGTGACCGGGGGCGTCTACGTGTGCGTAGTGGCGCTTCTCGGTCTGGTACTCAACGTGGGAGATGTTGATCGTGATGCCGCGCTGCTTCTCCTCGGGAGCCGAGTCGATGGAGCTGAAATCACGCTGCTCGTTGAGTGTGGGGTACTTGTCGTAAAGTACCTTGGAAATGGCTGCCGTCAACGTGGTCTTACCATGGTCAACGTGACCGATGGTGCCGATGTTAACGTGCGGCTTGGTCCGCTCGAACTTTGCCTTCGCCACGGGTTCCTCCTAGAACGTTTTTTGTTGACTTACTTTCAGCGACGCTGTTCGTCGCTGAAATCCTTAGCAAGTCTACTGGGGGCTTTTGATTTTTAAGAAATTGCTGGTTGCAAGGGATCGCATCCATCATAAGGACTGAATGTGATCCCTTGCAAAAGGACGATTACTCGCCGCGAGCCTTCTGAATGATCTCGTCGGCAACTGCCTTGGGGACCTCGGAGTAGCTGTCAAACTTCATCGAGTACACCGCGCGACCCTGGGTCTTGGACCTCAGGTCACCGATGTAGCCGAACATGCCGGACAACGGGACAAGTGCCTTAATGACCTTGACGCCGCTTGCATCCTCCATGGACTGCATCTGGCCTCGGCGAGAGTTGATGTCACCGATGACTTCACCCATGTATTCCTCAGGGGTGCGGACTTCAACTTCCATCAACGGTTCAAGCAAGACTGGGTTGGCCATCCGAGCAGCTTCCTTGAACGCCATGCGACCGGCGATCTTGAAAGCCATTTCGGAAGAGTCAACATCGTGGGACGCGCCGTCAAGCAGCTTAGCCCTGATGCCGACCATCGGGTAACCGGCCAGCACGCCATCAGGCAGTGCGGACTGGATGCCCTGATCAACACTGGGGATGTATTCACGAGGAACACGCCCGCCGGTGACCTTGTTTTCGAACTCGTACACGGCACCTTCGGCAGTGTCCATGGGCTCGATCGCAATTTGAATCTTTGCGAACTGACCCGAACCACCGGTCTGCTTCTTATGCGTGTAGTCGTGCTTAGCAACGGCACGCTTGATGGTTTCGCGGTACGCAACCTGCGGCTTGCCAACGTTAGCTTCAACGTTGAATTCGCGACGCATGCGGTCCACCAGGATATCCAGGTGAAGCTCGCCCATGCCGCCAATTTCGGTCTGCCCGGTATCTTCGTTGAGGTTGACGGTGAACGTCGGGTCCTCTGCGGAGAGTTTCTGGATAGCCGTGGAGAGCTTCTCCTGGTCACCCTTGGTCTTGGGCTCGATGGCCACGAAGATCACGGGATCCGGGAAAGTCATCGACTCCAATACGACCGGGTGTGCAGGATCGCACAAGGTGTCACCTGTCGTGGTGTCCTTGAGACCAATCACAGCATAGATGTGACCGGCATGGACTTCACTGACAGGCATTTCCTTATTGGCGTGCATCTGAAAGAGCTTGCCAATGCGCTCCTTCTTCTGCTTGGTCGAGTTCAAGAGCTGAGTACCGGGAGTTGCCTTGCCCGAGTACACGCGGATGAAGTTCAACTGGCCGAAGAACGGGTGCGTTGCGATCTTGAAAGCAAGAGCCGAGAACGGCTCGTCTTCATTCGGTTCGCGCTTGATTTCGATGGACTCGTCGCGAGGATCGTGACCGATCATCGCTCCGACGTCCAACGGGTTCGGCAGGAAGTCGATGACAGCATCGAGCATCGGCTGAACGCCGCGGTTCTTGAATGCAGAACCACAGAAGACAGGGTAGATCTCAGAGTTGACAGTCAGCTTGCGAATGCCAGCTTTCAGTTCCTCAATGCTGGGCTCTTCGCCCTCAAGGTACTTCTCCATGAGCTCTTCAGAAGCCTCTGCAGCTGCCTCAACGAGTGCTGCACGGTATTCCTCAGCCTTTTCCTGCAGATCCGCGGGGATCTCCAAGATGTCATAGTTGGCACCCATGGTGACGTCACCCTTGGAGTCGCCAGCCCAAACAAAGGCTTTCATGGTCAACAAGTCGACGACGCCAACGAATTCGCTTTCAGCACCAATAGGCAGCTGCATAACGAGAGGCTTGGCACCTAGACGGCTCACAATGGTGTCGACCGTGTAGTAGAAGTCGGCCCCGAGCTTGTCCATCTTGTTGACGAAGCAGATCCGTGGTACGTGGTACTTATCAGCCTGACGCCATACAGTCTCAGACTGCGGCTCAACGCCTTCCTTACCATCGAAGACAGCTACGGCACCGTCGAGCACACGCAAGGAACGCTCAACTTCCACCGTGAAGTCAACGTGACCGGGAGTGTCAATGATGTTGATCTGGTTATTGTCCCAGAAGCAAGTCACGGCGGCGCTCGTGATGGTGATGCCGCGTTCCTTTTCCTGTTCCATCCAGTCAGTCGTCGAAGCACCGTCATGTGTTTCGCCGAGCTTGTGGTTCACACCCGTGTAGAAGAGGATGCGCTCAGTAGTAGTGGTCTTGCCAGCATCAATGTGGGCCATGATGCCAATGTTGCGGACCCGGTTAAGGTCAGTAAGCACGTCCTGTGCCACGTTGTCTCCCTTTCTAGAGATGAGCTTGCGAGTACCCCGGTTTAATGCGGGGGACTCGAACGGCTCTAGTTACCAGCGGTAATGGGCGAAGGCCTTGTTGGATTCAGCCATCTTGTGGGTGTCTTCACGACGCTTGACAGCGGCACCAAGGCCATTGGAAGCATCCAAAACCTCGTTGCGCAGACGCTCAGTCATGGTCTTCTCGCGGCGAGCCTTCGAGTAACCAACCAACCAGCGCAGGGCCAAAGCGGTCTGACGACCCGGCTTGACCTCAACGGGGACCTGATAAGTGGCTCCACCAACACGGCGGGACTTTACTTCAAGGCTCGGCTTGATGTTCTCCATGGCCTTCTTCAAGGCAACTACGGGATCACTGCCGGTCTTCTCGCGAACACCTTCGAGTGCACCGTAAACGATGCGCTCAGCCGTGGACTTCTTACCGTCAACGAGTACCTTGTTGATCAGCTGAGTGACCAGGGGGGACCCGTATACGGGATCTACTACTAGCGGCCGCTTGGGGGCCGGACCCTTGCGAGGCATATTACTTCTTCTCCATCTTTGCACCGTAGCGGCTGCGAGCCTGCTTGCGGTTCTTAACGCCTTGGGTATCCAATGCGCCGCGAACAATCTTGTAGCGAACACCGGGAAGGTCCTTCACTCGGCCTCCACGGACGAGCACGATGGAGTGCTCCTGAAGGTTGTGGCCAACACCGGGGATGTAGGCAGTGACTTCCACGCCGCCGTTAAGGCGCACGCGGGCAACCTTACGCAGAGCCGAGTTCGGCTTCTTCGGGGTGGTGGTGTAAACGCGCGTGCAAACGCCGCGGCGCATGGGGCTACCCTTTAGTGCGGGAGCCTTGGTCTTAGTGACCTTGGGTGTCCGGCCCTTTCGGACCAGCTGGTTAATCGTAGGCACTTTCGTGTTCTCCGTTGTTTTCTTGACGATGCTTCTCGTGTCGCTTTCCCCTCCTGCCGGCCGCGCAATGGCGACGGAGACGGGAAAAGCCTTTTACTGGTAGCCGCAGGCTTGGCGACTTCACAGCGCCTAGGCATGCAAAAATGTGGCATTCGCTGTACAAGAACCGTACAACCCGGACCCGCATCTACTGAACTGGCCTTGGCCGGTCAGCTGGATGCTCTTATCCACTGCCACACTAACAATTGCTTATTACGTTACCACGTGTTAAGCCGCCACACGAATCGGGTGCGCAGTAAGCGTGCAGCCAAGAGCGTAGGCTATTGGATTCTTTACGCCACGCTCTTAAACGTGCGACGGCGGTTGGCGGGCTTCACGGGGAAGCCGGCCAACCGCCGTCGCACATTCACTGCCTCCCAAACCTCAAAAGCTCGGTTTGGGACCCTCTGCAGCTCCCTTAGGCGCTAGCCGCTGAAGTTGGTGCCCAAATCATAGTCATCCAACGGGATGGCCCGGAACTCAGCACCAAGGTCTCCAGCGCCGCCCACGTAGTCAAAGTCGCTGAAAGCGCTTGGACCGGTAAACAGGTTGGCCTTGGCCTCTTCGGTCGGCTCCACCGTAACGTTGGTGTAGCGCGGAAGACCCGTACCAGCCGGGATCAACTTACCGATGATGACGTTCTCCTTCAGACCCAAGAGCGGATCCGACTTGCCTTCCATGGCCGCCTGCGTCAAAACGCGGGTGGTTTCCTGGAAGGAAGCCGCAGAGAGCCAGGACTCGGTAGCAAGCGAGGCCTTCGTGATACCCATGAGCTCGTTACGGCCCGATGCCGGCTTCTTACCCTCAGAAACCACGCGACGGTTTTCCGTTTCGAAGCGACCGCGCTCGGCAAGCTCGCCGGGCAGCAGGTTCGAGTCGCCGGACTCAATGACCGTCACACGACGGAGCATCTGACGGACGATGACTTCCACGTGCTTGTCGTGAATGCCCACACCCTGGCTGCGGTAAACGCGCTGGACTTCCTCAACCAGGTGCTTCTGAGCAGCACGCGGGCCCAGGATACGCAGAACCTGCTTCGGGTCCACAGCACCAACGATCAGCTTCTGGCCAACCACTACGTGCTCACCGTCGGCAATCAGCAAACGAGCTCGGCGCAAGACCGGGTAGGCGATCTCTTCGGTGCCGTCGTCCGGAGTGAGGATCAATCGCATGGTGCGTTCAGACTCATCAATGTTGATGCGTCCGGCAGCCTCTGCGATCGGTGAAACACCCTTAGGCGTACGGGCTTCGAATAGCTCCTGGATACGTGGCAGACCCTGGGTGATGTCCTCGCCACGGCTGGCAGAAACAGCACCACCGGTGTGGAAAGTACGCATGGTCAGCTGCGTGCCGGGCTCACCAATGGACTGTGCGGCAATAATACCGACGGCCTCACCAATGTCCACTGTCTTGCCGGTGGCCAAGGAACGGCCGTAGCAAAGCGCACAGGTACCAACAGTCGACTCACACGTGAGCACTGAACGGACCTTGATCTCTTCGATTCCTGCAGCAAAGAGCTTGTTGATCAGCACGTCTCCGACGTCGTCGCCAGCGCGGGCCAGGACTTTAGCCGAAGAGTCAACGACGTCGGCAGCCAAGGTCCGCGCGTAAACGCTATTCTCGACTTCCTCATGCAGTTTGATCTCGCCATCTTCACTAACAACCGCGATCGGCAGTGTCAGTCCGCGCTCGGTGCCACAGTCGTCTTCACGAACAATGACATCCTGCGAAACGTCAACCAAACGACGCGTCAAGTAACCGGAGTTAGCCGTACGCAAAGCAGTATCAGCCAGACCCTTACGGGCACCGTGAGTAGCAATGAAGTACTCCAAAACCGACAGGCCCTCACGGTATGAGGACTTGATCGGGCGAGGGATAATCTCACCCTTCGGGTTTGCCACCAAGCCACGGATACCAGCAATCTGGCGAACCTGCATCCAGTTACCACGGGCTCCCGAGGAAACCATGCGGTTGATGGTGTTCGATACCGAGAAAGACGCTCGCATGACGTCAGCGATCTCATTCGTTGCCTGGTTCCAGATGTCAATGAGGTCTTGACGACGCTCCTCATCGGCAATCAGACCCTTGTCGAACTGAGCCTGAACCTTGGCGGCCTTGACTTCGTAGCCTTCCAGAATTGCCGGCTTCTCGTCAGGGACCTTAATGTCCGAGATCGCGACGGTGACACCGGATCGGGTGGCCCAGTAGAAGCCTGCATTCTTCAAGTTATCCAGCGTCGCAGCCACAATAACCTTGGGGTAGCGCTCCGCTAGGTCGTTGACGATCTCAGAGAGCTGGCCCTTGTCCGCAACTTCCTCAACCCACGGGTAGTCCGCAGGCAGAGTTTCGTTGAAGATGACCTGTCCCAGCGAGGTAGCCACGATGGCGGGCATGCCGGGCTCCCAACCTTCCGGAGCCTCCCACCCTGCATTGGGCACGAAATCGGTCAAGCGGATCTTAACCTGCGAGTTCAGGTGCAAGGCACCGGCGTCGTGGGCCATGATGGCTTCAGCCGAGGTCGAGAAGACTCTTCCTTCTCCGGCTGAACCCTCACGCTTGGTCGTCAAGTGGTACAAGCCGATGATCATATCCTGCGAAGGCAGGGTAACCGGGCGGCCATCCGAAGGCTTCAAAATGTTGTTCGAGGACAGCATCAAGATGCGCGCTTCAGCCTGAGCTTCGGGGCTCAGCGGCAGGTGAACTGCCATCTGGTCACCGTCGAAGTCAGCGTTGAAAGCACCACAAACCAGCGGGTGAAGCTGGATTGCTTTACCTTCAACAAGCTGAGGCTCGAACGCCTGGATCCCCAAACGGTGCAGGGTAGGTGCACGGTTGAGCAATACCGGGTGTTCGGTGATGATCTCTTCGAGTACATCCCACACCTGGGGACGGAAACGCTCCACCATGCGCTTGGCGCTCTTGATGTTCTGCGCATGGTTCAAGTCAACCAAGCGCTTCATCACGAACGGCTTGAAGAGCTCCAAAGCCATCTGCTTAGGCAGACCACACTGGTGCAGCTTCAGCTGCGGGCCAACCACAATAACCGAACGGCCCGAGTAGTCAACGCGCTTACCCAGGAGGTTCTGACGGAATCGACCCTGCTTGCCCTTGAGCATGTCAGAGAGCGACTTCAACGGACGGTTGCCCGGTCCGGTCACAGGGCGGCCACGACGACCGTTATCGAAGAGCGAGTCCACAGCTTCTTGGAGCATGCGCTTTTCATTGTTGACGATGATCTCCGGAGCGCCCAAGTCAAGCAAACGCTTCAGACGGTTGTTGCGGTTGATCACCCGACGGTACAGATCATTCAAGTCCGAGGTGGCGAAACGGCCACCATCGAGCTGAACCATGGGGCGCAGTTCCGGCGGGATCACCGGGACAGCATCCAGAACCATACCCAGCGGGCTGTTGTTGGTGGTCAAGAAAGCATTAACAACCTTCAGACGCTTGATGGCGCGGGTCTTGCGCTGGCCCTTGCCGTTCTGAATGATGTCACGCAGAATCTCAGCTTCACCGGCCATATCAAAGGTCTCAAGACGCTTCTTGATGGCCTCGGCGCCCATGGAGCCTTCGAAGAACATGCCGTAACGGTCACGCAATTCGCGGTACAGGGCCTCATCACCTTCGAGGTCTGCAACCTTGAGGGCCTTGAAACGATCCCAGACCTGCTCGAGGCGATCGATCTCAGCATCCGCACGCTTGCGCACATTTGCCATCTGGCGGTCCGCGGAATCGCGGGCCTTCTTCTTCTCGGCAGCTTTAGCGCCTTCGCCTTCAAGACGCTGAAGCTCACCTTCAAGGTTGCGGGCGATCGTTGCAATGTCAGAATCACGCGTGTCAACCATGCGCTTCTTCTCCAGGTCGTGCTCGGTCTGAAGATTCGGCAGTTCGGCATGGCGGGCGTCTTCGTCAACGCTGGTAATCATGTACGCAGCGAAGTAGATGACCTTTTCAAGGTCCTTCGGTGCCAGGTCCAACAGGTAGCCCAAGCGCGAGGGAACGCCCTTGAAGTACCAAATGTGGGTCACGGGGGCAGCAAGCTCAATGTGGCCCATGCGTTCGCGGCGCACCTTGGCGCGCGTGACTTCAACGCCACAACGCTCACAGATGATGCCTTTGAAACGTACGCGCTTGTACTTACCGCAGTAGCACTCCCAATCCCTGGACGGGCCGAAGATCTTCTCGCAGAAGAGGCCGTCCTTTTCAGGCTTGAGTGTGCGGTAGTTGATGGTTTCCGGCTTCTTTACTTCACCGTGTGACCAATCGCGAATGTCAGTCGCGGTGGCCAGGCCGATCTGCATGAGGCCGAAGGAAGATTCGCTGGACATATGGGTCCTGTTCTCTCTAATTCTTTTAGGTCAAAAAGTCTTGTGGGGTACGGGAAGAAGTGCGACGGCGGCACGGAAGCGTTGCCGCCGTCGACTCACTAAACCTCTTCGACAGAGTTCGGCTCGGCCCGTGAAAGGTCGATGCCTAGCTCTTCCGCGGCCCGGAAGACTTCTTCGTCCGAGTCACGCATTTCAATCGTGGTTCCGTCGGTGGAAAGAACTTCCACGTTCAGGCACAGCGACTGCATTTCCTTGATTAGCACCTTGAAGGATTCAGGGATACCAGGCTCAGGGATGTTCTCGCCCTTGACAATTGCCTCATAGACCTTCACGCGGCCATGGATGTCATCGGACTTGATCGTGAGCAGTTCCTGCAGCGTATACGCGGCACCGTAAGCCTCAAGAGCCCAAACTTCCATCTCACCGAAGCGCTGGCCACCGAACTGAGCCTTACCTCCCAGAGGCTGCTGGGTGATCATGGAGTACGGCCCCGTGGAGCGGGCGTGAATCTTGTCATCCACCAAGTGGTGAAGTTTCAAGATGTACATGTAGCCCACGGAAATCGGGTCCGGGAACGGATCGCCGGAGCGACCGTCGAACAGACGGGTCTTTCCGGTTGAGTCGATCAAGCGATCGCCGTCGCGGGTGACATTGGTGGAATCGAGCAGGCCTGTGATTTCAGCATCGCGGGCACCGTCGAAGACCGGGGTGGCAACCTTGGTCTGACCGCTCTCGCGGGGCAGATTCGGGAGGTTCTTGATCCAATCCGGCTCGCCTTCAACCTTCCAACCGGTCTTGGCAACCCAGCCCAGGTGGATTTCCAAAACCTGTCCGACGTTCATGCGCCCAGGAACACCCAGCGGGTTCAAAACGATGTCCACAGGTGTGCCATCAGCAAGGAAGGGCATGTCTTCGATCGGCAAGATCTTGGAAATAACACCCTTGTTACCGTGACGACCAGCCAGCTTGTCGCCATCGGTGATCTTGCGCTTGTTGGCCACGTACACGCGAACCAACTGGTTCACTCCGGGAGGCAGATCGTCGTCGGAGTCGCGGTCAAAGACGCGGACTCCAATGACGGTTCCGGACTCGCCGTGGGGAACCTTCAATGAGGTGTCACGCACTTCGCGAGACTTCTCACCGAAGATGGCACGCAGCAGGCGTTCCTCAGGGGTCAATTCGGTTTCACCCTTGGGCGTTACCTTGCCAACGAGGATGTCGCCAGCTTCAACCTCTGCACCGATGTGGATGATTCCACGCTCGTCCAAACCAGCAAGGATTTCCTCAGAAACGTTGGGGATGTCCCGCGTGATTTCCTCGGCACCAAGCTTGGTGTCGCGAGCATCGATCTCGTGCTCTTCAATGTGGATCGAGGACAACACATCTTCGGCAACAATGCGCTGCGAGAGGATGATCGCGTCCTCGTAGTTGTAGCCTTCCCAGGACATGAAGGCAACCAGGAGGTTCTTACCCAAGGCAAGCTCGCCCATGTCCGTTGCGGGACCGTCGGCAATGATGCCGCCAACTTCCAGTCGCTGGCCCTCGGAGGCTAGAACGCGCTGGTTGTAGGCGGTGCCCTGGTTGGAACGCTGGTACTTGGCAATCGGGTAGTTCGTCTCGGTGCCGTCATCATTGAGCATGACAACGATGTCAGCGGACACCTCGGAAACCACGCCAGCCTTCTTGGCAATGACGACGTCGCCGGCGTCAACAGCCGTTGCGCGCTCCATACCGGTGCCCACAAAGGGAGCTTCGGACTGGACCAGCGGCACTGCCTGACGCTGCATGTTCGCACCCATGAGGGCACGGTTGGCATCGTCATGCTCGAGGAACGGGATCAGGGCAGTGGCCACGGACACCATCTGGCGCGGGGAAACGTCCATGTACTCAACCTCATCGGCTGGGATTAGGACGGGCTCGCCACCACCACCGCGCTGGCGAACCAGAACGGAGTCTTCGGTGAAGTGGTTGTTATCGTCCAAGGGCGCGTTCGCCTGGGCGATCACCACGTCAACCTCGTCATCTGCTGTCAGATAGTCCACCTGATCTGAGACGACGCCGTCTTTCACACGACGGTACGGGGTCTCGATGAAACCGAAGGGGTTGATTCGACCGTAGGAAGCCAACGAACCAATCAGACCAATGTTGGGGCCTTCAGGAGTTTCAATGGGGCACATGCGGCCATAGTGGGACGGGTGAACGTCACGAACTTCCATGCCTGCACGGTCACGGGACAAACCGCCCGGGCCCAGAGCGGACAAGCGACGCTTGTGTGTGAGGCCAGCAAGTGGGTTGTTCTGGTCCATGAACTGCGAAAGCTGGGAGGTTCCGAAGAATTCCTTGATCGCAGCAACCACGGGACGGATGTTGATCAACGTCTGCGGCGTGATCGCCTCCACGTCCTGGGTGGTCATGCGCTCCCGCACAACACGCTCCATACGGGAAAGACCCGTGCGGATCTGGTTTTCGATGAGCTCACCTACGGCGCGGATACGACGGTTGCCGAAGTGGTCGATGTCATCGACGTCAACGCGCAGGTCAACTTCGACGCCGTCGCGCTGGCCCTTGGTGGTCTTGCCACCAGCGTGCAAGGTGACCAAGTACTTGATCATGGCGACGATGTCATCCACGCTCAGCACTGAAGCCTTCTCGTCGCTCAAGGGCAAATCGATCCCGAGCTTGCGGTTGATCTTGTAGCGGCCAACCTTTGCCAAGTCGTAGCGCTTGGGGTTGAAGTACAGATTGTTCAGCAGAGCATCGGCTGCATCAACGGTGGGCGGCTCGCCCGGACGCAGCTTGCGGTAGATGTCCAGCAAGGCGTCTTCACGCCCGGTGGTTGCATCTTTCTCCAATGTGGCACGGATGGAATCGAACTCGCCGAATTCCTCCAGGATCTGGCTTTCGCTCCAGCCGAGGGCCTTGAGCAGAACCGTCACTGACTGCTTGCGCTTACGGTCAAGGCGGACACCGACCTGATCGCGCTTGTCGATCTCCAGCTCAAACCAAGCACCACGCGAGGGGATGATCTTGGCGGTGAAGATTTCCTTGTCACTGGTCTTATCTGCTGTGCGCTCAAAATAGGCACCTGGAGAGCGCACCAGCTGGGAGACAACAACGCGCTCAGTGCCGTTGATGACGAATGTTCCCTTATCTGTCATGAGCGGGAAATCACCCATGAAGACAGTCTGTTGCTTTATTTCGCCCGTGAGGTTGTTCATGAACTCAGCCTTGACGTACAGCGGAGCGGCGAACGTGGCGTCGCGGTCCTTGCATTCGTCAACTGTGAACTTGGGGTCGGAGAACTCCGGCTCCGTGAAGGACAGGGACATCGTGCCCTGGAAATCCTCAATCGGGGAGATTTCCTCGAAGATGTCGGACAGACCGGACGTAACAGCCACACTGTCATCGCCAGTATTGACGGCAGCTTCCATCCGGTCCTGCCAGCGTCCGTTGCCGACGAGCCAGTCAAAGCTCTCGGTCTGGAGCGCAAGCAGATTCGGGACGTCAAGCGGCTCGTGAATCTTTGCGAATGAGAGGCGACTCTTAGCACCGTCCGTGCTGTTTGAATCGATAGCGGTTGCAGCGTTATTTATATTAGAGGTGCTCGAGGCGACCAAGAGGGATCCTTCCACAGACCTGCAGGCTTGTTCTTGTGAACCCTCACCCGATTCGACGGTGGTCATCAAACCACCGCGATCGCTGGCCAAGAAAGCTCCATCTTGCACACCCAGAGGCCTAAAGTGGCTACCCTAGGGATGTGCAAGATCTCAACTCTTGTCCGAGCAAAGCCCACCGCTATATGAAGGCTTAAGGTTTAGAGGGATACGCAAAGATCTACTCTACAACCAATATTGCCCGCGTGTCTACCCCACGTTACGAGATTGCGCAAGTATTGATCTTTGCTGACTCAACTCCGGGAGCCACGCCCGCACAAACCGCGCCTCCGCAAAAAACGAATAATTCGACACCTCCCCTACTGTTAGATTCAATAGAGAAAGCGCCTCTAGTCAACGATGACTGGTGCTAACAAACTGCTAAGGAGCGCCAACATGAGGGCACAAGCAAACGATGTGGTAATTCTCTCCGGAGCCCGCACTCCACAAGGACGCTTGAACGGGCAATTGTCGGCTTTCACCGGTGTAGAACTTGGAGCCAAGGCAATTTCGGCGGCCTTGGATCGCTCAGGAGTCGACGCCCGCGACGTAGACCACGTGATCATGGGGCATGTACTCCAAGCCGGTGCTGGCCAGAATCCGGCACGCCAAAGTTCCATTGGGGCAGGCATCGGTTGGAACGTGCCAGCCGTGACCATCAATAAGGTCTGCCTCTCCGGTTTGACTGCCGTCATTGATGCTGCTCGGATGATCCGCAGCGGTGACGCCCGCGTGGTGGTAGCCGGTGGGCAGGAATCGATGACTCGGGCCCCCCATTTGCTGCCAGGGTCCCGCCAGGGCTGGACCTATGGTTCTGTACAGGCACTGGACGCCGCTGCCAGAGACGGGCTCACAGACGCCTTTGACGGTGAATCTATGGGCCTCTCTACGGAACGAGGCAATATTAGGTTGAATTTGACCCGCTCCGCACAGGACGAGGTGGCAGCCGCGTCACATCAGCGTGCCGCAGCAGCCCATGAAGCCGGGGTTTTTGACGCCGAGATCGTCCCCGTCACAGTCCCTCAGCGCAAAGGTGAACCCCTGATACTGACACAGGACGAGGGCGTACGGGCCGGAACCACCGCGGAGACACTCGCCCCCCTACGCCCAGCGTTTTCTGCTGACGGAGCCATCACGGCTGGAAACTCCTCCCCCCTTTCCGACGGCGCATCCGCGCTGGTACTCACTTCACGTGCCTACGCGGATGAACACGGCCTGAGCTGGCTAGCCGTAGTGGGCGCACCCGGGCAAGTCGCTGGACCCGATAATTCACTTCACTCTCAGCCCTCGCACGCCATAACGGCTGCGCTGACACGGGCTGGGTGGACAGCGCAGGAGCTGGACTTCATCGAAATCAACGAAGCTTTCGCGTCTGTGGCAGTGCAGTCCCTTCGCGATTTGGACTACCCGTTGGAGAAGTGCAACATTCATGGCGGCGCCATAGCCCTGGGGCACCCAATCGGAGCTTCAGGTGCACGACTGGCACTCCACGCGGCCTTCGAACTACAGCGCCGTGGCTCCGGTAAGGCTGCTGTCTCTCTGTGCGGCGGTGGCGGTCAAGGCGAAGCGCTTCTGCTCTTCCGCGACGCCGAGTGAGCATAGAACTCCACGGACACGCCCGCGTTCTGGCTGATGCCCGTGACAAAGGGCTAAAGGTGGAGATTCTTGCGCGTCCGCCCGCGGACTCACTCATCGAGGCCGCTGCGGTGCTGGGGATCGAACCCAAACAGATCCTCAAATCTCTTGTGGTCAAACGCAGCGACGGATCGTTCCTCTTTGCGCTGATCCCGGGTGGGCGGGCCATCTCCTGGCCGAAACTGCGTGCTGTGGTGGGTGTGAACAAGCTCCAACTACCGGCACCCCAGGCGGCCCGTGATGCTACAGGTTATGAGCGCGGCACCATCACCCCCTTGGGGAGTACGACGCCGTGGCCCGTGTTCGCTGACGAAACGATTCGTGGGCGTCGGGTCGCCATGGGTGCAGGGGAACACGGTTACAGCATGTTCGTAGATGCTGATTCCCTTATTGAAGCCTTGGGTGCCACAGTGGCCGATATCTCGGTGCTCGACTAGCAGGGCTGTTGGCGGTCTGCGGTGGCGCCGGTGTTTCCGTAGGTCGCGTAAAGGAGACTGTAAGGCCGCCTGCGGCCGTCAGTCGGATAGCGACCGAGGGAATACCGGCGCCACCGCAGGATGACCGAGAACGTTCGGCCGGCATCTTTTGTAGGCGACGTAAAGGAGACGCTAAAGGCCCCAGGCGGCCGGCGCGTCGGATAGACGCCGGAAAAATGCCGGTGAAAGCCTGTCCGGTACCGCGTCAGATACCCCGCCGGACACAAAGAAGCCCCGCACCAATCGGTGCGGGGCTTCTTTGAAAAAAGCGAGAAGATTACTTGACGGTAACCGTGGCGCCGGCAGCTTCGAGAGCGTCCTTTGCCTTCTCTGCGGCTTCCTTGGTGACGCCTTCCAGAACAGCCTTGGGAGCGGAGTCAACAACGTCCTTGGCTTCCTTCAGTCCGAGGGACGTCAGGGCGCGAACTTCCTTGATCACTGCGATCTTCTTGTCGCCTGCAGCTTCGAGGACGACGTCGAATTCCGTCTGCTCCTCTTCGGCTTCAGCGGCGCCGCCGGCGGGGCCGGAAACTGCAACAGCAGCAGCGGTTACTTCAAAGGTCTCTTCGAAGAGCTTGACGAACTCGGAGAGCTCGATGATGGTCAGTTCTTTGAAAGCTGCGATGAGCTCGTCATTGGTGAGCTTAGCCATGGGTGGCGCTCCTTCTGTATTCTTGGCCCTATCGGGGCCAAATCTAATATCCCTTGTCCTGCTGGACCCGGGGTAAAACTATGGGGTAGAGACTAAGCCTCGGTTGCTGCTGTTTCTGCGGCCGGAGCCTCGTCAACAGGGGCAGCAACTTCCGCGGGAGCCTCTTCAACAGGGGCGTCTTCGGCAAGCTTGACTCGCAGGGCCTCGATGGTGCGCGCGACGGCGGCCATCGGAGCCTTGAGGATGCCGGCAACCTTGGCCAGCTGCAGCTCGCGGGATTCCAAGGCAGCCAGTGCGGCAACCTGGGAAGCATCCATGGATTTGCCTTCAAAGAAACCGGTCTTGATAACCAGCGCTTTGTTGTTCTTTGCAAAATCCGTCAGGCTCTTTGCTGCCGCAACAGCGTCACCCTTGATGAATGCAATCGCGGTGGGGCCGGAGAGCTGACCGTCGAAAGCATCAACACCAGCTTCCTTGGCCGCGATGGCAGTCAGAGTGTTCTTAACGACCGCGAACTTGGTGTCCTGGCCGAGAGAAACGCGCAGCTCCTTGAGCTGAGCGACGGTGAGCCCACGGTATTCGGTTAGGACTGCTGCGTTGGAGTCTGCAAAATCTGCTTTGAGCTCCGCAACTGCTGCCACTTTTGTTGGCGTTGCCATAACCCTCCTTCCGGGAATTGGTGCCGGTCTGTTCGGCCCTGCCCTGTAGCCTCCACAAAGGGAAGCGAATCAGGACAAACAAAACGCCCCGCACAGATGTACGGGGCGTTATCCGCAGCGTATCGACGGATTTTCTTCCGTCGTTCCACGTTGCGTAAGCTTTGTGCACCTGCGTTGGCCGTCCTGCATGAGGACTTTCGAATGAAAACTTCTCCTGATCCATGTCACAGGGCACACGCTGTGCCTGTTACATGGGGATGGTTTCCATCGACCGACGGTCTTTGGTTATTCCAGTGTAGATCCAATGAGCCGCTGGTTCCAAATCGGGGAAACTACAGCACGTTCTCCAAGTTCTTTTGCCATTGACCGGTGATCCCCGCTGGGGCAAATCCCAGCTTTGCATTGACGGAAAGCATGTATTCGTTGTCCGCCGCGTTCCAGGTATACACAGTGCCGACGCCTGGAAATTCTCGCGCCAAGAGTTCCAAGTTGGCCACCTTAATGTCAAGGCCGAGTTCGCGCCCGCGGTGATCAAGCTGGACCACAGTCTCATCTTGAAACGCGATGTCAGCACGGGCACCCAAGACAGAGATAGAGGTGAACGCCACTAAATGTCCCGTCGCGAGGCATTCGGCCGCACTGACCAGTGTGTGGCGTCCAGTCTGTAGCGACAACTCCTCAGACTCGCGCAACTTGGTCTCATCCCAGATTTCACCCGCTTCACCATTGTTACCCGTTGAGTTCTCCAAGCGGACAAAGTCTGCCGCCCAGCGCTTCGGACAACGGTCCGTCCATTGGTGGAGTGCATATCCGCCGCCGTTGGCTTCTCTGGCCCACTCACTCAGCTTCTTCGCTCCGGCAGAATCCAGCGGAACAGCGCAGGAACTGAACTGTTCCACCCGTTCGAGCCCATAGCCGGCGTTGTGCGCAAATCTTGCTTCCCTACTGCTGACAGGCAACGATCCAACCCCACTGGCAGCCGGAAGCGCGTCTTCATCGACGTGCCCTAGCCAAGTTGCCGCATGGTTGGTCTCCACCATGACGATCCTTCGGTTTTCCCCGCGCACAAAAACTTCTGCCGCCTCAAGGAGCTCCCGACCTAGTCCGTGTCCCTGCGCTGACGGGAGCACGTCCAGTGTCACGTGGGCCAGGTCAGTTTCCTCGTCCAACGGCATGGCAATTCCTGCACGGGCAACGATTTCCCCGTCCAAACGGGCGATCAAAGCCACGTACCACTCGTAGGGATCGTGGCACAGGGCCAGCATCTCCTCGGCAGTGTAGGCAAGGTCATCGTTGCCCCAGGTCTCGATCCGGACTGCCCGGGAAACCTCGACGGCACTGCGAAAATCTCCAGCGCTCTCGCTGTCCAACGCGTCTGGAACGCGTAGTTGCTCAATACGAATCTCGCTCATTGTCTCTCCCCGTGAGCCCTTAGCCCTGATAGTCACCAGGTCCGCTGTTCTTGGAGTGTTGACCTCGGTTCGTGATCAACTCTAAGCAAAAAGCGAGGGGCTGGTGTAGCTATGCGCTACACCAGCCCCTCACGTAAGTCAGGTTTCTAACTTAAACCTCGGTAACAACTTTGGTTGCTGCGGGATCAATCGAGATACCCGGGCCGAACGTCGTGGTGACGGTAGCCTTCTGCACGTAACGGCCCTTGGAAGCAGAGGGCTTCAAGCGAAGAACCTCTTCCAGAGCAGCCCCGTAGTTCTCGGCCAGCTTCAGAGCGTCAAAAGACACCTTGCCGATGATGAAATGCAGGTTGGAGTGCTTATCAACGCGGAAGTCGATCTTGCCGCCCTTGATGTCATTCACGGCCTTGGCCACGTCGTTGGTCACGGTGCCAGTCTTCGGGTTCGGCATGAGGTTACGCGGGCCCAAGATCTTGCCCAAGCGCCCCACCTTACCCATGAGGTCCGGGGTAGCAACGGCTGAGTCGAAGTCGGTCCAGCCGCCCTGGATCTTTTCGATCAGGTCGTCTGTACCCACGAAGTCAGCGCCGGCTGCGAGAGCAGCTTCGGCACGCTCACCCGTTGCGAAAACGAGGACGCGGGCGGTCTTGCCGGTGCCGTGCGGCAAGTTGACGGTGCCACGGATCATCTGATCCGCTTTGCGGGGGTCAACTCCCAAACGGAAGGCGACCTCTACTGTGGCGTCAAACTTGGACGGGTTGGTGTCCTTGGCGAGCTTGATGGCCTCGAACGGTGCGTATACTTTCTCCGCATCGATCTTGGCGAGGGCTGCCTCATATGCTTTGCTGCGCTTTGCCATGCTGCTTGGTTCTCCTTGTGCAGTTGTGGTCGTGAGGACCGCGCGGGCCCTGCCACTGTCGCCGCCGGTAGCCACATAACTGTGCGTGCCGGCGTCGCTCTTTATGATTTTTATTGATGTCCGCGGCGCATGAGCACTGCGAACGGTAAAGCAAAAGCTATGAAAAGACTTACGCTTCGACGGTGATACCCATGGAGCGGGCTGTGCCTGCGATGATCTTCTCGGCGCCTTCAATGCTGGTGGCGTTGAGGTCAACCAGCTTCTGTGTGGCGATCTCGGTGACCTGCGCCTTGGTCAGCTGAGCAACCTTGACGGTGTGCGGGGTAGCTGAACCCTTGGCGACGCCTGCAGCCTTTTTGATGAGCTCTGCAGCCGGCGGGGTCTTGGTGATGAATGTAAATGAACGGTCTTCGTAAACCGTGATTTCAACGGGGACTACGTTTCCGCGCTGGGATTCTGTTGCAGCGTTGTACGCCTTGCAGAATTCCATGATGTTCACGCCGTGCTGACCAAGCGCGGGACCGATGGGCGGTGCCGGGTTAGCGGCGCCTGCCTGGATCTGCAGCTTGATAAGGCCGGTGACCTTCTTCTTGGGAGCCAATGTAGGGTCCTTCTCTCAATATCTTTTCCTAGGACGACGGAGCGCGTCCAAGGTGGGTGGCCGAATGGCGTCCGGCCGGACGCTGTGCAGTACAAAAGCTGTGTGCTGCCCAGCGAAATCAGTGGGACAACTAGATCTTAGAGACCTGGTTGAACGCGAGCGTGACGGGGGTTTCACGCTCGAAGATCGAAACCAGCACAACCAGCTGGGAGGACTCGGGCTTGATCTCGGAGATCGTTGCGGAGAGAGTCTCGAATGGACCGTCTCTAACGATGACGGCCTCACCAACCTCAAAGTCGATCTCAGCATCGATCGGGTCGTGACGTAGCGGGATACCGCTTTCTTCTGCCTGCTGCTCCTCAAAGATGGGGGCAAGCATGGAGAACACTTCGCTCAGGCGCAACGGAACCGGGTTGTGCGCGTTGCCTACGAAACCGGTAACACCAGGGGTGTGACGGACAACGCCCCAGGAGGCGTCTGTCAGGTCCATGCGAACAAGGACATAGCCGGGGATGCGCACGCGATTGATGACCTTGCGCTGCGCGTTCTTGATCTCCACGACTTCTTCCATGGGGACCTGAACTTCGAAGATGTAATCTTCCATATTCAGCGACAAGCTACGGGACTCAAGGTTGACCTTGACGCGATTTTCATACCCAGCGTAAGAATGGATGACGTACCAGTCACCTTCTTGGCGCCTCAGCATTGCCTTGAATTCCTCGGCGGGATCTACCTCAGGCTCAGTCGACACAGCATCAGCATCAGCATCAGCATCAGTTGATTCTGCATCCTCATCCGTTTCAGGCACCTGGTCAGGCTCATTTTCCGTTGAGTCGTCAGCTACAACGTCCTCCACGGGCACATCAAGGTCAGCACTGATGGCAGCATCAACAACCACAGTGTCCTGATCCTGCTCACTGAAAGTTGTCTCGGGCTCCTGCTCAGACACGAATTTCCTGCTTTCCTTGTGCGTTACTTAAATGGCTCAAACCGTCCCCGAAGATAATGCTCATTTTACGGGGCCGGCCAAAGTCGAGCTTTTACTGCTCCACGGAGACGTTACCGCCAAAGACCCACAGCACGGCCTTGCCGAAACCAAAGTCCAAGACGGTGACGATCCCCATTACGATTGCCACGAATACAAGTACAACGACCGTGTAATTGACCAACTCCTGGCGAGTGGGTGTCACAACCTTTTTCATCTCACCAATGACTTGGCGGAGAAAGATCGCTATGCGCGCAAAAAGACCGGGCTTGCCAGCTTTTTTGCCAGAGCGGCCTTTGGAGCGGCTTGCCGCAGATTCGGTCACCACTGCCTCACTCATCACTTGTTGGGAAACACCCGGGCAAATAGCCCGATACCGTGCCTTATTCATGTTATTCGTGCATGTTATTCGCCAGACGGAGACGGGTTTGGTTCGTTACTTGCTCTGAACCAAACCCTCTACGCCTAAACGCAGGGCAGACAGGACTCGAACCTGCAACCTGCGGTTTTGGAGACCGCTGCGCTACCAATTGCGCCACTACCCTTTGAAGCTTCACAAGAAAGCTCGCGGCGCTTTACGCCATGAGCAATCTACCGTCTCGAGTCGCCGAATTCCAAACCGACGCCGGACTTGAAGCCCGGTTTCAAGGCGTGATTCATCATGGTGTTTTTGCACCAAGAGTCCATTCTACGCATTCATTGTCCTGTTCGTCGAACCAAGACCGGCAAGCGCCTAAGCTGGAGCGTGACGAAGTTTCTCCACTCACGCCTCCTTTTGAAGAAAGTGTCTTGATGTCTGCCGAACTAACAGCTGACCACGCCACCGGGCGCCGTATCAGCGCTCGAATCTCCGCCATTGCCGAATCCGCCACCCTAGCTGTAGACAGCAAAGCC
This sequence comes from Arthrobacter cryoconiti, assembly GCF_020905375.1. GTDB lineage: Bacteria > Actinomycetota > Actinomycetes > Actinomycetales > Micrococcaceae > Specibacter > Specibacter cryoconiti. Next base: position 19,726 of record NZ_JAJJBU010000024.1, on the reverse strand, counting down.
AAGGCTCTTAAGGCCGCCGGCCGTCCGGTCATCAGCTTTGGCGCCGGGGAGCCGGACTTTCCCACCCCCGATTACATCGTCGAGGCCGCCATCGCCGCGGCCCGGAATCCCAAGTTTCACCGCTACTCTCCGGCTGCGGGACTCCCCGAACTAAGGGCCGCCATTGCGGTTAAGACTCTTCGCGATTCCGGTTACGCCGTCGATCCCGCGCAGGTTGTTGTCACCAACGGCGGCAAGCAAGCCGTCTACGAGTCCTTTGCAACCCTGCTCGACCCAGGCGACGAGGTCATCATTCCGACGCCGTACTGGACCACTTATCCGGAGGCTATTCGGCTAGCGGGCGGAGTTCCCGTGGAGGTTTTCGCCGGACCTGCGCAGAACTACCTGGTCACGGTGGATCAGCTGGAAGCGGCTTTGACCCCGAGAACCAAAATTCTGCTCTTTGTTTCCCCATCCAACCCCACAGGCGCCGTGTATTCCCCGGAACAGACTCGGGAAATCGGACTGTGGGCTGCCTCTAAGGGCTTGTGGGTCCTCACGGACGAGATCTACGAGCACTTGACATACGACGGCGTACCGTTCACTTCGATTGCTACCGCCGCCCCCGAGCTTGGCGATCGTGTGGTCATCCTCAACGGCGTGGCCAAGACCTACGCTATGACCGGCTGGCGGGTTGGTTGGATGATTGCCCCCCTTGACGTGGCAAAAGCCGCCACCAACATGCAGTCGCACGCAACCTCTAACGTTGCCAACGTCTCACAGATGGCCGCCTTGGCCGCAGTTCAGGGACCGTTGGACGCCGTGGACACCATGAAGGTGGCGTTTGACCGCCGCCGCAAAGCCATGGTGGCCGGGCTCAACGCCATTGAAGGCGTCGTCTGCCCCACCCCGCACGGCGCGTTCTACGCATATGCAGATGTTCGTGCCTTACTAGGACGCGAGGTTGGCGGGATTCGTCCAGCAACCTCTGCTGAACTCGCGGCGCTGATCTTGGAGAAGACTGAAGTTGCCGTAGTGCCTGGGGAAGCTTTCGGTCCCAGCGGCTACCTGCGCCTTTCTTACGCTTTGGGAGACGACGACCTCGCCACCGGTGTTGGGCGTCTGGCCGAGTTCCTGGGAGCCGCCAAATAATGTGTGCGGCACGGTGTCCAGGCCAGAGTTATTTCGCTGGTCTGGACACCGGGTTAGAGTAAGCGGCGCTCGGCGGCCCAGCGGGTCAGTTCGTGACGAGAAGAAAGCTGGAGTTTTCGCAAGACCGCGGAAACATGGGTTTCCACTGTCTTGATGGAGATGAATAGCGCTTTCGCCACTTCTTTGTAGGAATAGCCACGGGCGATAAGTCGCATGACTTCCAACTCTCGAACGGAGAGCTTATCCAGCTCATCTTCCACGGCGACCTCGGAAGTGCCGAAGGCATCCAGCACAAAACCAGCTAGTCTGGGCGAGAAAACAGCGTCTCCCCCGGCCACCCTTCGCACGGCGTCCGAAATCTCCGCTCCGGAGATGGACTTGGTGACGTAACCACGTGCACCTGCGCGGATCACGGAGACCACGTCCTCTGCCGCGTCGGAGACACTGAGCGCCAAAAATTTAGTGTGCCCCAACTGTGCAGTGCACCCGGCGACGACTTCCCTGCCACCTTGGCCACGGCCTCCGGGTAAGTGCACGTCCAGCAACACCACATCTGGGGCTTGCGCGGTAACGGCCGCCACGGCTTCTTCTACGGTGGACGCCTCGGCAACAACCTGGATATCAGCGTCGAGATCAGCCTTGAGCCCCGAGCGGAAAATGGCATGATCATCCACAATCACAACCCTGATGGCCGCTGCAGCTTCGGTCGGTGGTCCTGTCAGGTTCGCTGAGTCTGGCACGCTCACTTCATGTCCTCCATGGTTGGTTCGCCGATAGGCAGATAAAGGCGCACTTCCGTCCCTTCCGATGAACTCATGATCCCCGCCGTGCCACCATTGCGTTGCATGCGTCCAACCACAGATTCGCGCACGCCGAGCCTGTCGGCAGGCATGCTTTCCACATCAAAGCCGGAACCACGGTCCCGCACAAACACTTCCACACCCTTGACTCCGGCCTCAACATAGACTGAAACCGTTGTGCCCCCGTGCCGCACGCCATTCAGCACCGCTTCGCGAGTTGCCTGAACCAGCGGCTGTCTTTGCTCGGTCAGTTCCGCATCTCCGACGGCTACCACTTCAACTGCCAGTCCGTGCAAGTCCTCAATTTCTGCACACACGGACTTGATGCGTGCCACCAACGCACCGCTGGTCTCGTCGGCGTCGTGGTAAATCCACTCACGTAGTTCACGTTCTTGCGCCCGGGCAAGACGCGTGACATCTTGCGGGGAATCAGCCCGTTTTTGGATCAATGCCAGCGTCTGAAGCACTGAGTCGTGTAGGTGAGCCGCAATCTCAGCCCGTTCCGTCTGTCGAATCCGTCCCGTTCGCTCCTTCTGAAAGTCCCTCCAGAACTTCAATGCCCACGGCGCCAAAACGAGCCCCACACCAGCCAGCACTGCAAGCGACGCCATCGCCGAGGACCACGCTAGCGACCACGATCCCGAACCGCTAACGGCTATCAGCACCCCGGCAATCACCAGCCCTATGCCGGCACTAAACCTCACTATTGCCAAAGGCGTCCCAATGTTGGCTGCGTTGAGTAGCCCAGCTCGTCGGGTCGCGTCCAGTTGCATCCAAGCCAATACCGCACCAATGCCTATCACCGTTATCGGAATCAAAGTACCAACGTTGACGGTCCGGATCAGTGGCCCGCTAAACAAGGCGAAGGCAGCGACAACCAAGACCGCTCCCACCATAATTTCCCGGATACCAAGTGAGCGTCCAGCCTGCGTAGCCGTAGCTTCTCTCGTATCGGAATTGGCGATGAACGAGGATTCTGGTGCCGGACGGAAGAGTTTCAGATAGGGGGTGCCATCCGCGTCCAGCAACGGTGTCCCGAGCGATTGTTCCTCACCTTCCAAAGGCACCAGAATCCACAGCCACGCATAGAAGACCACCCCGGCACCAAAGACGAAGCACGAAGCTGCCATGATGGCGCGGACGAGCCCTACGCGCAGACCAAGGTGTTCTGCCAGGCCAGCACAGACACCGGCTACTCTGCGGTCCGTGGACCGGTACATCTTTGGGCTCATGGTCCAATCCAAGCACGACGGCGGAGCTTCGGCGCGATTTCTTGGCCCATATCAGGGTTCATTCAGGGTGCACCCCGATAGCGGTGAACGCCGTCAAGCGGCACGATTGAATCATGAAAGACACTCCTCACGATCAGCAGCCACCAGATCCCGACCCAATTCAGCCGCCGCCGTTTGCCCCACCTTCCAACTCCCCCGACCAGCAAGACTTTGCTCCGGGGATGGCGCCCCCGCGCGAAGACAGCTCGAAGTTCTTCGTATGGTTACGTTCGTTAGGGATTCTCCGTGGAAACAACCGCTGGGTAGGCGGAGTGTGCAGTGGTCTGGGAGAAAAGTGGGGAATCGACCCGGTAATTTTGCGTGGACTGGCCGTGGTGCTCACCCTTTTCTTTGGGTTCGGCCTCCTTGCCTACGGCGCGGCCTGGGCCCTCCTGCCCGAACCTGATGGCCGCATTCACGTTGAACAGCTCTTCCGTGGTCACTGGTCCACGGGTATGACCGGAGCAGCCTTATGCATTTTCTTGGGCACGGTGGGCCCCGGACAAAGCGCTTGGAATGGCAACAGTGGCTGGCTCCCGTGGCCGCTATTCTGGATTGCCGGGATCGTGGGGCTTATCGTGTGGGCCAGCAACCGAAAAAAACGCTCGGGCGCCCAAGCCTCAGGGCAACATCCCGCTTTTGCTCCATCTGCTGGCAGCAAAGCGTGGGAAGGCCAGGATTGGTCCTCTCCCCCTGCCGGCCCCTACCGGTCTGCTGGTCCGAGCCGGGATGCGTGGCATGAGATGAAGCCCGCATTCAAGCGTGTCCCGCGGATGGGGGCGGACGCCAGTTGGCTCTCCGTCGGTCTTGCCGTCGTTGCAGGTGCCTTGGTCCTGATCTTGGATGCGTCCGGGATTCTTTCTCTGAACCGGTACTCCCTGGCCGCAGCAGCAGCCGTCGCGGCCATCGTCGCGGGGTTGGCCATCATGGTTTCCGGTTTTCGAGCTCGGAGCGCCGGCGGAGTGGGTGCTTTTGCCGTCGTCGCCCTCCTGATTGCCACAGCTCTGAGCGTCGCTCCGACCACGGGATCTTGGAGCGTCTTGTCGAAACACTCGTGGACTCCCACCAGTGTCAGCGCAGCCCACGACGGGTTCTCCATGGTGTTGACACGCGCCACCATAGACCTGACCGGGATCAGCGATCCAGCCGCCCTTACTCAGGACGTCAACATTCCCTTGGAGTTGGCTGGTTCCCGGGTGCTCATCAACGTTCCCACGGATATTCCAGTAACCATCAAGAGCGATCTAGCCGGCGCATCGGTGCACATCCAAGACCAGGCAAGCAACGCCGACAGTTCCGTCAAACAAAGTAGCAGTACGTATCTTAACCCCTCAGCTACGGGCTACGGGCTGGTGGTGACTCTGTCCGGATTCGCTGGCAAGGTCACAGTAGCCACGGTTGGTGCGAAACAATGAATATGGAGCCGAATATGAGTACTGGCGAACAGCCCATCAATATCCCCGACATCCCCGACCCGAAGACCAACACACCCCTTGGTTCCACCCATAAGGTGCGAGTCGGCACCATCGTCTGGGGCGCCGTCGTCGTTATCCTTGGTGTCCTTGTAATTCTGTCCAGAGCAACAGGCCTTTCCCTGCCTCCCGGCCAAACAGCAATGTGGCTCCTTTTTGGTGCTGGAGTCGCCATGGTCGTTGGAGGTGCGATTCATCTGTTGACAAGAAGGTAATATGCGCGGCTAGGCATGTAACAGTAATGCGTGTAAAAGTTGCCTCCGTCACATGGTCGTCTAGACTGGCGTAGACACGGAGCTCAATGGTGCGCCCGAAACCCATTGAACCCTCCCTCGAAGGAATCCCCACACATGAAGATTGGTATCCTCACCAGCGGCGGCGATTGTCCCGGACTCAACGCTGTGATCCGCGGCATCGTACTCAAAGGCATTAAGGTTTATGGCCATGAATTCGTAGGCTTCCGCGATGGTTGGCGCGGCGTCGTCGAAGGCGACATTATGGATCTGCCACGCCAAATGGTTCGCGGCATCTCCAAACAGGGCGGTACCATCCTTGGCACGTCCCGCACCAATCCTTTTGAAGGCAACGGCGGCCCCGATGTCATCAAGGCGCACATGGAACGGTTGGGCATCGATGCGCTGATCGCGATCGGTGGTGAAGGCACTCTTGCTGCGGCTCGACGCCTCACAGATGCCGGGCTCAAGATTGTAGGTGTTCCCAAAACCGTTGACAATGATCTTGACGCCACTGACTACACCTTCGGTTTTGACACCGCAGTGCAAATTGCCACGGAGGCGATCGACAGGCTGCGCACGACCGGCGAATCTCACCACCGCTGCATGATCGCTGAAGTCATGGGCCGTCATGTGGGCTGGATTGCGTTGCACGCGGGGATGGCCACGGGCGCCCACGCGATCTTAATTCCTGAGCAGAAGACCAGCATTGAGCAGATCGCCGAGTGGGTCCGTGAGGCCCACGATCGCGGCCGTGCACCCCTAGTGGTCGTGGCGGAAGGCTTTGTCCCCGACCACCAAGACTCGGCACACTCCGAACGCGGTCTGGACACGTTTGGCCGCCCCCGTCTGGGTGGCATCAGCGAGCAGCTGGCCCCCGAGCTCGAATCCCGCACCGGCATTGAAACCCGTGCCACTATCCTTGGCCACATCCAGAGAGGTGGTGTTCCTTCCAGTTTTGATCGCGTATTAGCCACCCGTCTCGGCATGGCAGCAGTGGACTCCGTGGTAGAGGAACGCTGGGGCACAATGGTCTCGCTCAAAGGCACCGAAATTGAGCATGTTCCCTTTGAAGCAGCCTTGGGTAACCTAAAAATCGTCCCGCAACATCGCTATGACGAGGCAGCCATCCTGTTCGGCTAGCAGCGCCAGACACGGAAGCCAAACGCGGGTGGGCCCACACGCCCGAGGGACCCAGACCGGCGCGCCAGCGCCGGTCTGGGAGGGCGTGGGGACTAGCGTTGGTACATGAGTTTCGATTACAGCGCAGCGCCAATTGTCCGCCTAGCTTGGGAACGCGGCCTGGGCCTGCCCAAGGGTGCATTGGTCAGTGGCACGGACAGCGCGCGTATCACGGCGGAGCGAGAGAACGGTGGGCTAACTTTTCTCAGATTGTGGAACCAAGCCGTCCTGACCGGCCCGGCTCCTTTGTTGCAAGCTGCGTCGGCTTTCACGGATGATGAGCTTAGTGATCACGCAACGATGTTGCGCCTGAGCCGGGATTCCGGTGGGCGGGGCGGGGGCACCCAGACTCTCTACTACGCTGACGACCTCCCGCTACGCCAACCGGCCAGCACAATCACGGTCTCGCGCGGAAACCCGGAGGCCGTGGCTTTGGAGGCCCTGTGCCCACCAGATGACGTCAACGACGTCGGGCTCAGGGACCTACCTTACAAGTTCACCCTCATGGACGTCACCGCACAGGACTTCCAAGCCGATCACGACGGGGAGGATCCAGTCGGCGACGGCAGACCAATTGCCACCAGCGCTTATGCCGAATACCAGGGATTGCTGGCCCACCTAAGGACCTTGGTGGCCCCGAAACACCGCGGTCAAGGATTCGGTCTGCTAGCGACGAACATCGCCGCCCACGAGGCCCTCGCAGATGGGCTAGTCCTGCAGTGGCAAGCTGACCTCAACAACGCCGCAGCCCACACCCTCGCGATCTCAACCGGATTTAGTGTTGCTGGCTTGCTGACTTCAGTTGCTCTGGCGCACCTTCCGGGGCACTAAATCCGGCGTATATGGCATCCACGGCACGCGGCCTTGCGAAGAACGCAGCCGCTACGCCACCTAGAAGCACCACTGCTGCCGGCAAGATCATGGACTGTCCCATAGCCGTGGAAAAGCCTGCCTGAAGGAACTGAGGTAGCTGTCCGCCCGCTCCGCTAGCACCTGCAGAGGCACCAGCTGGCATTTCGGCACTGAGCCTAGCCGCAATCAAAGCTGCAATGGCAGCCGAGCCCAACACGGAACCGATCTGTCGGGTGGTGTTGTAGATTCCAGCTCCGGCACCAGCTTCGCTAGGCCCTAGGTTGCGTGTCGCTGTGGTGGACAACGGAGCCCAAATACCAGAGCTGGCTATACCCAAAAGCCCGCTGGGCAGGAGGAACAACCAGATAGGGGTACTTGGATTCATCAGCGACGACGTCCACAGTAAGGAAACGGACATAAGAATGAATCCTACGACTGCTACCGATCGGGGATTGACGCGGTCAACGAGCTTGCCCACGAACGGAGCCAAGACACCTGAGAACAGAGCCATGGGTACCATCATCAGGGCCGACTGCGTGGGTGTCATGCCCCGGACTAGCTGGTAGTAGAAGAACAACGGCAGGCTCATGGCAGTGACGCTGAAGCCCATGGTGGTAATGGACGCGTTGGCAAGGGAGAAGTTGCGCACTTTGAACAAGTGCAACGGCACCAGCGCTTCACCCTTGGTAACAGCCTGCCAGACAACGAACAAGATGAGGAAGACCACACCTGCAATGATCATCGACCAGACCGAGAGCGGACCGGCGATAGTGCCCCAGTTGTATTTTTCCCCTTCCTGGATACCGAAAACGAGTAGGAACAGACCAACGGAACTGAGAGCAACACCGAGCAGATCGAATTTATGATCATGAGTTTTTAGACTGGGCACTAGGCGCCAGGCCATGGCGAACGCAACGATGCCCACGGGTACGTTGACGAAGAAGATCCATTCCCAGCCCAAGCCGTCCACCAGCACTCCGCCGAGGATAGGTCCGACCAACATTGCAACTCCAGCTGTGGCGCCCCACAGACCCATGGCGGGGCCGCGCTTATCCGGGGCGAAGATGCGAGTGATCACTGCCATTGTCTGCGGCGTCATCATGGCCGCACCAAGCCCTTGCACGGCACGGGCAAGGATCAGCATGCCGATATCGCCGGAGAATCCACACCACAGCGAAGATAGCGTGAAGACGCTCAGACCCACCAGGTACAGGTTCTTCGGACCGTATTTGTCACCCATCCGGCCCGTGACCAACAACGGGACGGCGTAGGCCAGCAAATATGCGCTGGTCACCCAGATAACGGAGTTAATATCAGTGTGTAGGCCCTCCATGATCTTCGGATTGGCCACCGAGACGATGGTTGAATCGACCAGAATCATGAAGAAGCCTAGTACCAGCGCCCATAGCGCTGGCCAAGGTTTTGCCACGGTTTCCATGCTGTGTTCCTTAAAGTTCGCTGTGTTTCATTAAGTCATTGCTCTTGTGTGGCTGCCAGGGGAGCGCCCCGGTGGTGATGTCAGCGCGAAGCTGCTCGATCCAACGAATCTCGGCCCGGGTCAGGGCTTGCTGATAAGAGGACTCAATCCAAAATTTCATTGGCACGCTCTTGTCTTGCATTTTTTTGGCGTCCCCATCTAATTCGTTCAGGTAGGTTCCCAACTCCACCAGGCGGCTGTGCAGGAGTTCAACCACGACGCCGGATGGCAGGTTATGAGCTTCGGCGACAGCTTGCGGAAAACTGGGGTATTCGCTGGCGCGTCGAGCCAGCAATTCCTTGAGTCGATGTTCCAGAGCCTCACGACCCGCCGGGAGGATGGCGTAACTGGTCCGCTCTGGCCGCTTTCCTTCCCGCTCCGTACCCACGGCATGGATCAGATTCGCCTCCGCGAGCCGCCCGACGGTGTGGTAAAGCGTTCCCGGCTTGACCTTGACCAGGCGGTCCTGACGACGACAAATCAGCAACTGGTACATCTCGTAAGGATGCATGGAACGCTCAGCCAACAAACCAAGCGCAGCCATCCCCAACGATGTCAACTGTTTATCCCGAGCCAACCCATCCACCTTCCACCGACATAGCCGCTATCCCTAAAGGATTATTCCAGGTGGACTACTTGGGGGCAAGAAACCGCACCATATTTGTTAATAAGTTTTCTAGCTCGAAACCACTGCCGGGGAACGCGTTAGCTCAACGAGGTGCACGAAGAAACCCTTTGGCTCGCCCCACTACCTGTCCAGCGTCGGTGGCCACAATCGTTTCTTGGGCTGCCACGTACTTTTCGTCGGAATCGTTCACGGTCAGGACAACATCTGTTTGTACGGTCCGCTTGATCAGGGCCAGTGCGATCGGACCCATCTCATAATGCTGAGCAACAGATGTCACGACACCCACCTTCTTATCACCGGCGAATACCTCGCTGCCCGGCGCTGGGATGGTGTGCTGAGAGCCATCTAGCTGCAAAAAGACGAGCCGACGGGGCGGATGCCCAAGATTATGGACACGGGCCACCGTCTCCTGACCCTTATAACAGCCCTTGGACAAATGCACAGCTGTTCGGAGCAGGTCAAGCTCGTGCGGAATGGTCTTCTCATCTGTCTCAGCACCAAGGCGCGGACGCCAGGCGGCGATTCGCAAGGCCTCAGCGGCCCATACACCCGCCAACGGACGATCCCCTACCATGGCTACCAACTGCGTTGCAGGCACAAGATACTCATGCCAGGGCCTTTCCAGTCCCGGATGCTCAGCTTCGTCAATGGCTGCGTAGCTATAACCGCCTTCCCCAATGTGCGGCCACGGGTCGGTCCATTTGAGTAATTTATCCCAGCCCTCCACCTCATTGACTGAACCCACTACGGCCCAGTCTTGAGAAACGTCAGCAATCTCCACGCGGAGCATGAACTTCATTGAATTCAGCCACTGCGCAAGCGGCTGTGCCTCTTGTGTTTCCACAAGCAACCACGTGGTGGCCCCGTCGTCTACGACCCTCGCCAAAAAATCGATTCGACCCTGAATGCTGAGAAATAGCAGTTCAGTCCCGACATTTGCTTTCAAGCCGGTGAGACTCTGGGACGAAAGTGTGTTGAGCCAACTGAGCCGGTCTTCTCCGGTCACCGTAACGACTCCCCTGTGGGAAAGATCCACCACGGCCGTTCCCGGCCGTCCGTTGTACCCAGCCAGCGCTCTCTGCTCTCGGTTCGGGTCGCCATAGTGGGCAGCCACTCCGGCATCAAGACCACCAGCCTGGACGGCACCGTGGCGGGATAGCAGGGGACTCAGATAGCTCATAACAGGTTCAACACCTTCACTGGATGGAGTATTCCGTGCAATCGGCAAAGGAGAGGGCCTGCAGTCAACGGGAACGTTTTAGCGAACCTTGTGTAAAGCAGCAGAGGCGTGAGCTGCCAGAGACTTGCCGTCAGCGGCAATATCCCAACGCCAGAAAAGGTCACCATTAACCAGGCCGAAGATCCGGGTTGCTGCCTTGTAGTCCTTTGATCCGGCGCCACGCATGACGGCGTCCGTTGACAATTGAATTTGAGGGCCTTTAATGCTGCCGTAATAAAGTTCGCAGATACCGCCTGGATGGACGATTGTGGCAACGATGTCAAAGCCGTCATCTGCGTTGCGCAGAGCTTCGACGTCGTCGGCGGTCCGCAACGCAGGCACGATGTCCGCAGGAGTCAATCCCGGTCCACCATCGGCGTCGTTCAGGGTACGGTCCAGTTGCCAAAAACCGGTCTCCACGGAAAGTGGGCGCAAAACTACGCCGTCTTGATCCGTAAGAAAAGTTTCTGCGGTGTACCTCAGATATGGCAGACCATTGGAGGAAAACGTGGCTGTTTGGGAAAAATATTCGTCATCACCCTCACCAGCCCCCAGCCGGCCAGAACCGGTCCAAGTACCCAGCAACCATGACAGCGGGACGAGCTCGGGTGTCAGATCTGTGGGGATTTCAATGGCCACGGCAGTTTACTGCTGGCCCTTGAACAACCGCCACACCACAAGAGCCGCAAACCACGCCATGGTGATGCCGGCAAGTACCAGTAGGCAGATAAAGAAAATTTCTAAGGCAAGTACGCTCATGGTGTCATCCTACCGTGATCCGCGGCGCTGTCAGGTCAACAGCAGCCTGTCCAGGAAATAGACCAGTGCTCCAAGGGCAAGGACAGGCGCTAATGCGGCCGCGCTGGCACCGCCCATGCCTCGCAAGGGTCCAGAAAGTGTGCGCAGACGCCGAAAACTTGCGATCACGGCCGCCACCAGAACTCCCAATACAGCGGCCGGGATGATCCGCAGATCCGAAAAGAGCAGCGCCGCAAGGGGACCAGCCAACGCTGCCAACGCCATCGCCAGAAGTGATGTGACCCGATCCGGCCACGGCAGCATACAAACGACCAAGGCCACCAGGGCACTGATGGCTGTAATCAGTGTCATGCCTGGGTCGCCGAGGAACCGGTAGGAGCCGACCCAGCCGCCCGCGAAACCGGCAACTGCCACGCCGGCACCGGCTCCAAGGGTGGACTCAAGCCGGTGGGATTGACCCGTTCCACGGATAATCTGGACCACCATCACAGCGCCAAACCCGACAGCGATCAAGAGCGGCGTCCAGACCAAATAGTTTGAATTCCCACTCAGCCCTGCGGTCAAGGCAGATCCCGCGCCCGTGGCAGCAATGACCGTGCCAAGCGTCTTTTTTGCCGGGATGCCCAAATAATGCGGCCAGCCATAGCCAAACACGGCGCACAGAATAACCACCACGACCACCACACTGCCGAGGCCAAGGTAGTGCCCTGCCACGATGGCTGCGAGCGCCACGATTCCCACGAGTCCTACAATTGATGACTTCACACTTCAATCCTGCCTTATACCGCGCTGTACACTGTGAAACAACCTGCGGCCGGTGCGTTGCCAGTAGCGGGTTCCCTGTGGTTCGTCGCTCAAAGATGCGCATCCCGCACTTTGGAGGAAGTCATGTCGCAGATACTCATGCTGACCGGTAACCACGGAAGCTCCGTGGAGATTTTGCCTGCTTTGGGCCTGTTGAATCACAGCGTGCACATCCTCCCGGCGGTCCCCACAGCCCTGCTCGACGCCAGACCGTGCGAGCTCATTATGGTTGACGCGCGCAAAGATCTGATCGGTTCCCGCTCCCTAACACAACTTCTCCGCGCGACCGGTATCAGCGTCCCGCTGCTTCTGGTCCTCACTGAGGGCGGAATGGCGGCCGTTTCGGCGTCGTGGGCAGTAGATGACGTGATCATCGATTCGGCGGCCCCTGCAGAAGTCGAAGCCCGCATCCGCCTTGCACTGACCAGGGCCGCCGGTGGCGATGAGCAGACCCATACGGAGATCCAAGCTGCCGGTGTAGTCATTGATGAAGACAGCTACACGGTCCGGGTACACGGCAAAGCGCTGAACCTGACATACAAAGAGTTTGAGTTACTGAAGTATTTGGCGCAGCACCCCGGCCGGGTCTTCACCCGAGCCCAACTACTCAACGAGGTCTGGGGCTATGACTACTACGGGGGAACGCGGACCGTGGACGTGCATGTGCGGCGCCTACGCGCCAAGCTGGGGTCCGATCATGAAAGCCTCATCAGCACGGTGCGCAATGTGGGCTACCGGCTTACGATCACAAAGATGCCCAACGACGAATTAGCCGACGCCTAAGCAAGAGAAGCATCAAATGCCCATTCGCCCCGAGTCTCTCGCATTGTGAGCCATGGGGCCACTAGGCTGTTCTCATGAGTGCAGCAAAGACCGAACGTTGGCCAGTGACGGTAATTACGGGTGCCCCCGAACCCGATACCTTGCGTGAAATCATAGATCTGGTTAACGCTGCGGAAGACCAAGACGGCAACCCTCCCCTGTCCGAGCAGACTCTCGTAGAACTCAAGTCGGACTCGGCGGGGCCTCACAACGTCCTCGTGCTCCTGACACATGCGCCCGAAGAAAAGTCTCCCACTGAAGGCGAAGATCTTGCCGCGGTGGCCGTCGTCGTACTCAACGGCAGCGAAGGCGTGCTGGAGATCGTAGTCCACCCCAACTATCGCAACGAAGGCGTCGGCGCCATGGTCGTGGACAAACTTCTAGAGGTGCGCGGCCTGCAAGGTATCAAAGCCTGGTCTCATGGCGATCATGAAGCCGCCGCAGATCTCGCCGCGAGCTACGGGTACCGTGCCATCCGGGATTTGTGGCGCATGCGCCTGGTCCGGCCAGCCGGAGCGGAGGTTCATCGTGAAGGGAACACGTTGCCAACGCCTAAGGGCGTACATCTGCGCACTTTTGTCCCGAACCAGGACGAGGCACCATGGTTAGCGGCGAACGCTGCCGCCTTTGCGCATCACCCCGAACAGGGCGCCATGACGTTGGCGGATTTAAGTGCCCGGATCGATGAGCCATGGTTTGATCCGGCCGGATTCTTTTTAGCCGTCAATGATGCCGATGAGATCCTCGGCTTCCACTGGACCAAGGTCCACCCCGCACGTTCTGGCCAGTGCACCCTGGGTGAGGTTTACGTTGTGGGCGTCATTCCGGCAGCACAGGGGCTGGGCCTGGGCAAAACGTTGACTTTGCAGGGCATTGAGCACCTCCAAAGTCGTGGCTTGCACTCCATCATGTTGTACGTCGATGCTGACAATGAGGCCGCCGTCGCTCTGTACCGCAACTTGGGCTTTACCAAGTGGGATTCGGATGTCATGTACGGACCGATGTCCGCCTCATAAGGGCCGGCTTGTAATGTTGAACCCAAGCAGCCCCGATCATGAGGATTTACCGATGAAACGCGAATACACGGGACAGTCCGGCAGTTCAGCCCCCTTTGGGCGGGACCGCTTTGGCACTGGCGAAGCCCAATCAGCCCGGGCCACCCAGGACAGGATCGAAATCCCGGAGTTTGAGCCGAACGTCATGCCAGAGGGGCCCATAGGCCCCGACAGATTCCTGGACCGGGAACTGAGCTGGCTGGCATTCAACGCACGCGTACTTGAGCTGGCCGAGGACCCGGAGACGCACCTTCTGGAACGCGTGAACTTTCTCTCTATCTTTGCCTCCAATCTGGACGAATTTTTCATGGTCCGCGTGGCCGGTCTCAAACGTCGCATTGCCACTGGACTCGCCGTTCCGTCTCCAGCAGGCCTTAGCCCCATTGAGGTACTGGAACAGATCAGCGAGGCAGCACATCAACTTCAGGCCCGTCATGCCTACGCCTTCGCCAACCAGATTCGCCCCGCGTTGGCGTACGAACATATCCATTTAGTTCACTGGGACGAGCTTGACGAAAGTGCCAAAGCACAATTGAGCCGGATGTTCGGCGAGAAAATCTTCCCGATACTCACCCCACTTGCTGTTGACCCCGCTCACCCTTTCCCCTATATTTCGGGGCTCTCGCTGAATCTGGCCGTGGTAGTCCGTAACCCGGTGAGTGACAAAGAACTTTTTGCTCGTTTGAAAGTACCGGACTTACTGGACCGGCTGGTCAGCGTCGATGGCCCCCGTGCCGGGACTGTTCCTGGACGCGTAGCGCGCTTCATCCCGCTAGAAGAGGTCATTGCACAGCACCTTGACCAGTTATTTCCGGGCATGGAAGTCCTGGAGCACCACACCTTTCGTGTTACCCGCAACGAGGATCTTGAGGTCGAAGAAGACGACGCCGAGAACTTACTCCAAGCGCTGGAGAAAGAACTGTTGCGACGGCGCTTTGGCCCGCCAGTTCGCCTCGAAGTCACCACGGACATCAACCCAAATATTTTGGCTTTGCTCGTGCGTGAACTCGACATCGAAGAGTCAGAGGTTTATGCCCTCCCGGCTCCGCTGGACATGCGGGGTCTGTCCATCATCGGCCAAATAGACCGTGCCGACCTGCGCTATCCCAAACACCTGGCCCATACTTCTCGCTTCCTCAATGAATCAGAGACGTCCAAGGCCGCCAATGTGTTCGCTGCCATGCGACGCCGGGATATTCTCCTGCACCACCCCTACGATTCCTTCTCCACCTCCGTCCAGGCTTTCTTGGAACAGGCTGCCGCGGATCCCAAGGTCCGGGCCATCAAACAAACCCTGTACCGCACCTCCGGCGACTCCCCGATCGTTGACGCCCTCGTCGACGCTGCCGAAGCCGGAAAACAAGTCTTGGCGCTGGTAGAGATTAAGGCTCGTTTTGATGAACAAGCCAACATCTCTTGGGCCCGGAAGCTAGAACAGGCCGGCGTGCACGTTGTCTACGGCATCGTGGGACTCAAAACTCACTGCAAGGTTTCCTTGGTCGTCCGTCAGGAACAGGACGGACTACGCCGCTATTGCCACATCGGCACCGGCAACTATCACCCGCGCACTGCCCGCTACTACGAGGACTTGGGCCTGCTCACGGCTGACAACCAGGTGGGCGAGGACCTTTCAACACTCTTTAACCAACTTTCCGGGTACGCGCCGAAGTCCAACTTTGAGCGGCTTCTGGTGGCACCACGCTCCGTGCGCTCAGGGCTGATCGAACGCATCGACAAGGAAATCGCGAACCAGCGAGCCGGGATACCAGCAAAAGTACGTATCAAGGTCAACTCCATGGTTGATGAAGCGATCATCGATTCCCTGTACCGGGCATCGCAGGCAGGTGTGGATGTGGGAGTGATAGTCCGCGGCATCTGCTCGTTGCGTCCGGGCGTCCCGGGGCTCAGTGAGAACATCACAGTCCGCTCCATCTTGGGACGGTTCTTGGAGCACTCACGGGTTTTCACCTTTGCCAATGCCGGGGATCCAATCGTGTACATCGGTTCAGCGGACATGATGCACCGCAACCTTGACCGCAGGGTGGAGGCTCTGGTGCAGCTGGGCAACAAGGACGACATCGCTGACATTAACGATCTGCTTGAGCGCTACCTTGACTCCGAAACCTCCAGCTGGCACCTAGATAATGACGGCCAGTGGACCCGCCACCATCAAGACAGCGATGGCAATCCACTGGGGGACGTCCAGTCATGGCTGCTGGCCAGCCGTTCCCGTGTGCGCACTGCCCTGCACCGGTAATGCGTACGACAGAGCACCTTGACGACACCGCGGACGACGGCGGCACGGGCGTCTCCGTGTACGCAGCCGGAGCGCTGTGCTGGCGGGTGAAAAAGAAGAAGCTCGAGCTACTCATAATCCACCGCCAGAGATACGACGATTGGTCATGGCCCAAAGGCAAGCTGGATAGGGGCGAAACCCTCGCCGAGTGCGCCGTACGGGAAGTGTGTGAGGAGGTGGGGCTGCCCATCACCTTGGGCATTCCGCTGCCCTTTATTCGCTATGCAGTCAAGCCCGGGATCAAGGAGGTGCACTATTGGGCCGCTGCCGTCGATGACATGCCACCCATGCCAGACGGTAAGGAAGTGGACACGGCCGTCTGGTGCAGCCCCAACAAGGCGCGCGGGCTCCTCTCCAATCCTTCGGATGTGGAGCCGCTTGACTTCCTCGTGGAGGCGTTCGAGGCTGGCACGCTAGCGACCTGGCCATTGCTGATCATCAGACATGCCAAATCCAAGCCTCGATCAGCCTGGACCCGGGCCGAAGGGGAACGTCCCTTGGCTGCTACCGGGAAGCGGCAGGCGCTGTTTCTGCAACGGCTGCTGATGTCCTGGCACCCGGTAAAGATTCTCACGAGTGGATGGCTGCGCTGCATTGCAACCATTTCCCCTTACGCCCAAGCAACCAAAGCCAAGGTGAAGGTAGTCCCAGCATTGACTGAGGCGGATCACAAACGCAATCCGGCCAAGGTTACCGCCGTGGTTGAGCGGCTGTTAGCCAAGTCGACTGCAGCGGCGCTGTGCACACACCGGCCTGTGCTGCCCACAGTGTTGGCGGCCCTGGCAACCCACATGGGCCCTGAGCTGGCGGCAAAATTGCCGTTCTCCGACCCGCATCTAGCTCCGGGCGAAGTTTTGGTGGCCCATGTTTCCATCGCCGAACCTGGTGCAATTGTGGCTCTTGAACGGCACAAGCCGTACGAGGATTAGGTCTCAATCAAGGGTTGTTTCAGCGGCGCTACGGCGTTTGACTCACTGCTTCCCCGGCAGGCAAAGCAGTGAAGTTCACCGCTAGACTATCTGCGTGACTATTTTGACCCCGTATGAGGACCTGCTCCGCGATGTCTTGGCCAACGGCCTACAAAAGTCGGACCGCACAGGGACCGGCACACGTAGTGTTTTTGGCCGCCAGCTTCGCTTCGATCTCGCATTGGGCTTCCCACTGATCACCACCAAACGAGTGCATTTTAAGTCCGTGGCCATGGAACTGCTTTGGTTCCTGAGCGGCGATTCAAATGTGCGCTGGCTCCAGGAAAATGGTGTGAAGATCTGGAACGACTGGGCGGACGACGCCGGAGAATTAGGCCCCGTCTATGGAGTCCAGTGGCGCTCATGGCCCACACCGGACGGACAGCACATCGACCAAATCACTGCGGTCATGGAATCTTTGCGGCAATCCCCCGATTCTCGCCGCCACATTGTGTCGGCTTGGAATGTTGGTGAGTTGAAAAACATGGCGCTCCCCCCATGCCATGCTTTCTTCCAGTTCTATGTGGCTCCCACCAAAGACGGCCGCGGCAAGCTCAGTTGCCAGCTCTACCAGCGTTCCGCGGACACCTTCTTAGGAGTTCCCTTCAATATTGCCTCCTACGCGCTACTGACCATGATGATGGCACAGCAACTGGATATGGAGCCGGGCGAATTCATCTGGACCGGTGGGGATGTACATATTTATGATGACCACGTAGGGCAGGTCAACGAGCAACTTTCCCGCGAGCCCTACTCGTCTCCACAGCTGCGCTTCTCCCGCAAACCAGACTCTATTTTCGATTACACCTTTGCGGACTTCGAGTTGGTCAACTACCAACATCACCCCACCATCAAGGCGCCGATTGCCGTATGAGTGATTCCACGCCAGTGCCAGAGCTTTACAGTTTCAACCAACCAATTGTCGGTATGATCTGGGCCCAGACCGTTCAGGGAATCATCGGCGCTGACGGCGGCATGCCCTGGCATCTCCCCGAGGACATGGCCCACTTCAAGCGCGTCACTTCGGGCCACCCAGTGGTCATGGGCCGGCGGACCTGGGAATCATTCCCGCAGAGGTTCCGCCCGTTGCCGCAACGCACAAATATTGTGGTGACCCGCCAGCAGAACTGGGCTGGTACCCCTGACGCGGCTGGCGCCGTCGTTCACTCCGATCTAGCCCAAGCGCTCGTGGAGGCACAGCGTTCTCCTGGCTGCGAGGAGGTATGGGTCCTTGGCGGCGGAGAGGTCTTTCGGCAGGCCATGGGCGATTGCAACGTTGCCGTCATCACCGTTATTAATACAGATGTACCAGGTGACACGCAAGCTCCCACATTGGGCCCGGCGTGGACGTTCCGAGGCGCCACGCCGTCCGAAGGCTGGCACACATCCAAGAATGGCACAGAGTACCGTTTCACCCTGTGGGCCAAAGGTTCCGGCGAACTTCGGGCAGCGGAGTCAGCCATGGGGAGTTGACCCCATGGCCGCCATGCTTGCCCCCGTTTAGACTCAAGTAAAATAGTGGTTGCATCGCCAACCCCCATCTGAGACACCGGAGTGAGAATGTCTGAAATGCTTGGAGCCGACGTTGAGCAGCTACGCGCACTCGCTAAGGACTTCTCTGGAAATTCCCAGAAACTCAAGGCGCTGCAAATGACCATCGACGGCGCGGTAAACCAGTTGCCGCGCTACTGGCAGGGCCCTGACGCACAGCGTTTTGCCCAGCACTGGCGAGGTCAACAGCGCGGCGTCATCTCCCGAGCCGCCCTCATGCTGGAAACAACAGCCGGAGACCTCAGCCGTAACGCCGACGAACAAAAACAGGCCAGCTCCTCTGCCAGCTTGAGCGCGGGCGGCCCCGGCGGTGGCATCCCAGGCGCAGGCGGTCCAGGCTCCGGCGGGAAGACACCAGCCTTCCAGCTAGGTCCGGATTGGCTGGCAGATGAGAAGTCACCGTTCAGAAATGGATGGAATGCCTATAACTGGGCAAAGCTGATCCCCAACATGCGTGCTGGTATTTTCGACACGGCCTCGATGCTCACCAAGGCCAACCGGGCAGGGTTTTTCTCTAAAGAAGCTTGGAAGGCTTTCCAAGCCCGTAGCGCCTTCAGCCAGTTCGCTAATATGTCCTCGGACCTTTTTGACGGCAGTTGGAACAAGGTCTTCAGCCTGGCTGAAGGCTCCAAGGCCTCCAAATTCTTTAACGTGGCTGGCAAGGGCTTGGGTGTTTTCGGCGCCGGGCTGGATGCGCTGGACAGCTTCAACGCCTTTTCAGAAGGCAAGACCGCTGACGGATACTACTCCGCCGTCAAGGCTGGCCTCGGGCTTGTTAGCTTAGCTCCACCGCCGGTGGGCACGGCAGCCGCAATTGCCAGCGGCGCCCTGTTCCTCTATGACAACGTCCCTGTCATCCACGATTCCGTCAACTACGTCGGTGGAAAGATAGCTGATAGCGCAGTAGCCGTGGGCGGTGCCGTGGCCGATAGTGCAGTAGCCGTGGGAGACGCAGTATCCGACGGTGCCAAGAACGTCGCCAAGTTCTTTGGCTTCTAACAACAATTCTTTGGCTTCTAACAACAAGGAGATAAGACTTTGACTCAAGCAACCACTGCGGAACATGCCGCGAGTGAACAAGGATTCCCTGACGCCATCGGCTTCGGTTTTGCGGAGCTCGTGGCCCTGTTGAACCTGGTCCGCGGCGAGGCAAGCACTGCCAGTGCTGCAGCGCTGCGCATTGAGGCCGAGCTCAATGACGACAAA
>NZ_JAJJBU010000023.1 GCF_020905375.1 Arthrobacter cryoconiti | reverse complement strand
CCCGTAAAAACAAAACGAACTGTCCCAGATCCTTGACACACCTCATGCTTCCTGATGGAAAAACAGATGCAAAACCTGCTCAAGCGCTAGCTGCAGGAAAGAAGCCAGCGCTTGAGCCCTTCAAGAGCATCCTTTTTGACCGTTGCGATGGTCCCATAACGGACGCCGGAAATGAGCAATCTGTTGCTCTGGTTGATCTCCAACTCAACCAGATCATTGCCGCGGTTATAGCTGGGCGCGAACAATATGATTTGGAACCGTTCTTTCTCAGCCCACTGAGGACTCTCGAGCAGGTGACCTACCGGCACGCCGTCTTGGCAGATTTGAATCTCGAAGGGATTCGGACTGCTATCGACGGGTTCGCCCGCAGCTTGTCGGACATGCGCAAACATCTGAAACAGGCGCAGACACTTCGATACCCCTACCAACGCATGGCCGTTTTTGTCCTCGCCCTGGAAAAATACTGTTCGGCCGTCGAAGAATTGCGCCGTGCCTTGGATGACGCCGATCCCGGCTCTTCTGGGGTTTTGGGCTTCAGGGAATATGCCGACGAGTATGTTGATTCCCATGCGTTTCATACACTGGCCACGGCTGCTCGAGGCGTCCTGACAGGCCTGGCGAATATCCAGTATTGCTTCCGGATCAAAGGCAGTAAGGTGACGGTATCTCGCTACACCAGTGAGCCTGACCAAGCGCAAGAAGTGCAGGATACTTTTGAGCGCTTTCAACAGGGAATTTTGACGAACCCGGTGAAAAATGGGCGGATGATCGTTGATATGGACCACGTTGAGGCCCTGATTCTAGATAGAGTGGCGAGGTTGTTCCCCGACGCCTTCGGGGCCTTGGATAGTTGCTATCAGGAGCATCAAGGCTTTGCCGATGGGGTGATGATTCGTTTTGACCGTGAGGTCCAGTTTTATCTTGCCTATCTGGACCATATAGCGGCCTTGGAGGGTGTCGGAGTTCACTTTTGTATCCCGACCGTGACGACTTCCAAGTGCTTGGCAGTGGAAAACACCTTTGACCTTGCTCTTGCAGAGGTGCTGGCTGCGAAGCATCGTCCCGTTGTCACCAACGATTTCTGGCTTCGCGACCCTGAACGGATCTTTGTCGTCTCGGGCCCCAATCAAGGTGGCAAGACCACCTTCGCCCGAACTGTCGGCCAATTGCACTACCTGGCGGCTCTGGGACTACCGGTTGCTGGTACACGGGCCGAGTTGTTCCTCCCGGATAAGATCTTCACCCACTTCGAACGCGGGGAGAATCTGGTGGATCTGCGGGGAAAACTTATGGATGATTTGGTCCGCATCCATAACATTCTCGAGGACGTAACCCCCGACAGCCTGGTCATCCTTAATGAAATATTTACGTCCACCACCTTGGCTGATGCCATAGATCTTGGTGGAAAGATCTTGCACCAAATAGCTAGCCTCGGCCCGGTCTGTGTTTGTGTGACGTTCGTGGATGAGCTCTCCTGCCTCAACGAAGCCACCGTGAGCATGGTTAGCGCCGTCGCTGCCGAGGATCCGTCCCGCCGGACTTTTAAGGTTCTCCGTAAGAAAGCCGATGGGCTCGCTCATGCCTTGGTTCTGGCTCAAAAATACCGACTCACTCACGACCAACTTATGGAAAGGATCTCCTCATGAAAGCCTTCCTGATGTACCAAAACCAGGACCACGACGTGGGCGGTACCGACACCAGTTCCACCGAGTCTAGAGCCCTCGCCAGGGATCTGGACCTGGACCGGCTCTGCTCTGCCATGTCCGATTCGGACCCCTACCTCCAACAAGCTGCCAAGCAAATCCTATGTAGGCCTTTGACGTCGGTGGAAGCTATCATCTACCGCCAGCAGATACTTATCGACGCATTAGAAAAACCGGACACCATCCGTGCACTTTTTGCTTTGGCCCAAGAAACCGTCGACGCGGAAAAGAAGATTTACCGCAGTAATTTCTTCGACTACCCGGATGCTGTCCTGCGCCGCTCCATCGAATCCCTGGAACTGCTGATCGGCATGATGAGACGCTTGCGCACTATCACTGACGAGAGCATAGGGAAGTTCAGCTCACCCGGATTTACGAGGTTTTTCACCATGATTACGAGCGAGCTTGACGAAGGCTATTTCCAGCTCGCCACAGCACACTTGGAAGAGCTGCGGCTCCGCCACGGCATTATGGTCAGCGCTGGCTTAGGATACGCGAACAAGGGATCTCATTACACGCTTCGACGTGCGCATCCCAAAGAACGTAACTGGGTCAAGCGATTCCACCAACGGGCCCCGGAATCCTATTCATTTGAAATCAACCCGAGGGACGAATCGGGGGCACGGGCGTTGTCAGATCTTCACAATCAAGGTGTCAGCTTAGCCGCTCATGCACTAGAACTCGCTGATAACCACATTCTGAGTTTCTTCACGATGCTGCGTGGTGAACTCGCCTTCTACATCGGATGCCTAAACCTGCGATGTGCCCTGGATGCGCAGGACGCACCGATCTGCTTTCCTAAACCGGAACGGATCGGCCATGACGAGATGGGGGCCCGTGGGCTCTATGATCTTTCCTTGACCCTAACAGGGGCGCAGGCAGTGGTTGGCAATGACCTCGATGCCTATGGCAAGGATCTGATCATGGTCACAGGAGCCAACGAAGGTGGCAAATCAACGTTCTTGCGCAGTCTTGGATTGGCGGTGCTCATGATGCAGTGTGGGATGTTCGTTTGTGCGCATTACTTCAGCTCGAGTGTCAGCACTTCGGTTTACACCCACTACAAGCGTGAAGAAGACGCAGAGTTGAATAGCGGCAAGCTAGACGAGGAACTGGAGCGCATGAGCGGCATCGTTGACGCGCTCACACCGCATTCACTTGTACTCTTCAACGAATCGTTCTCCGCCACCAATGAACGTGACGGCTCAGCCATTGCGCGGAATATTATTTGTGCGTTGTTGGAGGCTCATATACGGGTCGTTTTCGTGACTCACTTCTTTGACTTAGCTCACGGTTTTTACGAGCGAGATCGTCCAGATACGCTCTTCCTTAAGGCGCAGCGTGAAGAAGGTGGCAAGCGGACGCATCGGATGGTGGCCGGTGAACCTGAGCGCACAAGCTATGGTTCTGACCTCTACGACCAGGTCTTTGGACTTGCTCAATCCGGCGCTTGATCGAGTAAGAGCAGCCTCACTTGCAATCGGGCGAGCTGGTGAGTGCGGCTGTGATGGGAACCGATGAAACAAAGTTCCCCGGTAGCGACAATGCTTAGATTCAAGGGATCTTCGAAACACCTCGAGACTATAGGTGTGCTTGAACGCGGGGATCCATTTGTCCGCCCATTCACTCACTGCCCTGATCGTGGCCACTGTTCCCGCTGATATCTCAACACTGGCCGTGGTGAGCCTCGTGTGGACCATCTCTACCGTTGTTCCTTGGCGACATCCATCGGTAAATCCGTGTTTCGTCCGCCGCCTTCTTGGGCAGACCCTCGGCAGGGAAGTGCGGACTACTTCCATTCGCCTTCCCACGTGTAAAGATCAGCGGTGATGGCATATTCTCGCAGTTCAGCGATCCTGCCGTCTCGAAGGGTCGCGATCGTCGCGCCGAGGAAGGATCGGTCCCTACCGTTCTGGTGGTAGTCGAAGCGCCACTCGGCGACAAGCGTGTCCCCGACGGCAACCTCGTTGGTGACGATCCAGTCGCGCACGCGCGAGCCCTGATCGTTCCACTTCTCGCACCACTCACGAACGCGGTCTCGGCCGTGATAGATCGGGCCGAAGCTCTCGGTGATCACCACATCTGCCGTAACCGTGCCAAGGATGCGCTCGGTATCGTTCCTTTTCCAGGCTTCGATGTATTCGGTCAGCACGCTCATTGCTTGACTCTACTGGAAGTGACAGAATCCGGTTCGTCAACGTCCTTCGAGCCTCTGTGATGGTCGCCGCATCGCTCCCGATCGGATGCTCTCAACCAAGTTCGAATTGCCCCGACGAGGCCGTCGCTGCGCTCCCGGGGGAATCAGTGGCGGACGGGCCGGTGTACCAGGCGCAGGGGCCACGGAAGCCCCCGCTCCGAGCGATAGGACACTGACGCTCCCACAAGAAAGTCAGTATTTTTGCTTTGACACCGATAATCAGATGTGGCGGCATAGCATGAGTTTTGCTTAGAATGTTGATCGGGCAGGACTGAATGGCCGGACGGCGGTCCGGTGGCAGAAGCAGCTGGGGCCTGGCTGCCATCCACACTGTGGTCGGTGAGCTGGTCGGGGGAGGGAGCAGACCTGATCCCCTTCCATGTCATCCGGCTGGCCGGAGAGGTTCTAGGTTCGTGCTGGCCCTGTGTCCAGCAGAAGAGCTGTGGACATCGGCGGCGGGCTGGCGGTCCACTGTGTTCGGCCAGGCTCACGCTTAATACTGGGGCGGATATGCTCACTGGCAAGCAACGCACACGCCTGGAATCGCTATTCTATCCTGATACTCATGCGGAAGTTGAAGCGAGCCGGAGCATTTACCAGCGCAGGGTCGCCGCCTGCCTGCAGGAAGACCGGGCCCAAACTATCATTTGAATTCTGATGAGCCTCTCTACGGCAGGACGATGATTTTCTTTCGCTGTGAAAGTCTCGGGGAGAGAATAACTGCGCTGACCATCCAAAACGCGGCGTACAAAAACGCCACCGTGGGTGAGAATAATGCCCACAGCGCCCCAGCTACAACTGTGGCACCCAGATCGCCAAACGATTGCACCAAACCCAATAGCCCATATCCGTTACCGCGTAAACCATCTGGCACCAACAATGCCACCACTGTTTGCTCTGACGTCTCCACTAGGCCAATCCCCGCGCCTGCAAGCACAAATCCCGTTAGTAATATGACCCAGCCACCCGCAGTGACGGCGAAAATTATATAGGCGCCCACATACAGGACTGCGCCCAGAGTGAAGACTCGCCGCGGACCCATCCTGTCGATCAGTTGGCCGCCCGTGAAGGCGGCGATGGATGCTACTGCGTTGTGGCACGCAAACATCAGGATCGCCACACTTACCGCCGACGCAGTGCTGTACCCACTGGTTTCCAGTAATGTCGTGGCTCTCAGGATCAAAAGTGTCGCCGCGAGGTTTCCCAATTCGAAAAATGATACCGGCACCAATGCCTTCAATAGACCAACACGACGCAGTTGGCCTATGTTGAAATGGAGCTTTTGTTTGCCAGCAGGGGATGCCACCATCTGGTGTGCCTGACGTGCCGCGAGCGTGATGGCTATCGCTGCAAAAACACCCGGGATAAAAGAGAACATGATCGTCGTCCTGATCCCCAGCAACCCCACTAATGATGCGGCTAACAACGGACCGACGATGGCGCCAGCATTATCTCCGGCGCGTTCAATGCCAGCTGAACGTCCATAGGCACCTTTGGGTGTGATCGAGACAAGTAGGGTATCCCGCGCGGGGGAACGCACCCCACGCGCAGCCCAGGCCAATGCTCGAAGTCCAGCAACCTGCCATGCAGCGGTGCAGATCCCGATGAGGGCCGTTGACAAAGCAGTGAGAAGGTAACCGCCGGAAGCGATCTTGCCCCTGCGGGAAGGATCGATGGATAGCGGGCCACCGGCAAGTTTACTCAAACCCACCAAAGCATCTGATACTCCTTCTATCGCCCCCAGTGCGGCAGGACCTGCGTGCAGGGTAGAAGAGAGAAAGGACGGCAGCAATGACGTAACCAGTTCATGACCGGAATCACTGAAGAACGACGATGCACCCACACCAATAATTCCGCGGTTGAGCCACTTTGTATGCGCCTCCGTGGCTGGGCCGTGTCTAGGCAATCCCGCCGAAGCAGTGGGGGATGGGCTCAGAGATTTACTTCCTGCCATAGCCTTACGGCACTTGGCGCTGCCGTGGCTCCGCGTTGTTTTCGACATAGCTTTCACCCACCCGTTTCTCGGGGTAGGAAACCATCAGCCACAACGGCGGTTTGGACTTCACAAGGCCCTGGTGGGATCCATCACCATTACCGTAATCGTAGTTGAAAGCCAGCGAGATTCCTCGAGGAGCACTCGAGAATCTTGTTGGTAACCTTTCGTTGGCCTTGCACGAGCGATGGCGTCATGCGGCTGTGACCTACGCTGGAGGTATGACTGGTGCCCAAGTAACTCTTTGTTTTCTACTCCGAGCGAGCGATGGAGCCGAGGAAGTGCTTTTGGGGCTGAAAAAAACAGGCTTTGGCACCGGAAAGATCGTGGGGGTAGGTGGGCATCTTGAACAGGGTGAGAGCGCTGCCCAAGCAATTTGTCGTGAAGTCGCCGAGGAGGTGGGCATCACCATTTTGACGGAACAACTTATCCCCGCAGGAACCGTGGAGTTCGTGTTTCCGGCGCGACCGGAGTGGGACATGTTTACTACCGTGTACCTGTGTCGCGACTACGTAGGCAAAGCGGTGGAAAGTGAGGAAATTTTGCCGCACTGGTATCCCGTGCAGAAACTTCCGCACGATCGGATGTGGGCGGACGCTACGCACTGGGTCCCGGCTTTTCTAGCCGGCGAGCACGGCACATGGCGGATCGTGATGAATCCAGATAACGAGAGCGTCGCCTCCAGTACGCACTCGCTGTAAGCTACTGGTGAACGCCGAGGCACAAGACCTTTTAAAGGCGAAACGTATAAGTGCACGCGGTCAAGAGATCGCGTGCACTTATACGTTTCGCCCTGTCAATGACTAGGGTTTGGCGACTGTGAGCAAGAACGTGGAGTCTTCCAGAGCTTCAACGTAGTGGCGGGCCACTGGCACCACCAAATGATCCCCAGGAGCCCCTTCCCACTTCACCTCGCCAGAGCCAAGCACGATCCGTCCACTAAGGATTTGGACGGTGGCCTCACCAGGGTTGTCGTGTTCTTCGAGCCTTGATCCGGCCTTGAGTGCAACCACTGTTTGTCGCAAGACGCGTTCGTGTCCGCCGTAGACAGTTCGGGCACTTCGTCCGCTGGTTCCAGATTTTGCTGTCCCCATGAGCTCGCGGGCCAGCGCTGTTAGTGATGATTTCTCCACGATGCTCCTATAACGATGGACCTACGGCGGTAACGATGGACCTACGGCGGTAACGATGGACCTACGGTCAGCGGATATTCTTGTTGCAGTGTTGCTCCTCACCTTACCCCCGGATCGGTGCGAACTCCCGGCTTAGCCCAGGTGGCGTTCGTCCACCCCGTTGTAGGCGCTCAACGGACGGATCAGTGCATTGGCGCCCCGCTGTTCCATGATGTGCGCCGTCCAACCAGTGATACGTGAGGCGATGAACAGCGGTGTGAACATGTCCGTATCAAAACCCATCAGGTGGTAAGTGGGCCCAGCCGGATAATCTAGATTCGGTTTGATGTCCTTGGCCTCATCCATGGCTTGTTCCAGGCCGTCGTAGAGGCCTAAGATCTCGGGCCGGGCGAAGTGCGCAATCATTTTATCCAACGCACCCTTCATGGTCGGTACGCGGGAGTCACCATGCTTATAAACGCGGTGGCCAAAGCCCATGACCTTCTTCTTCTGTGCAAGCGCGTCCTCCATCCATGCCTTGGCACGGGCGGCCGCCTCCTCGCGGGACTCCTCCTTGCGGATGCCGATCTCGTTGAAGGTGTGCATAACGGCTTCGTTGGCGCCACCATGTAGCGGGCCTTTCAAGGCACCAATAGCACCAGTGATGGCCGAGTGGAGATCTGAAAGAGTTGAGGTGATGACCCGGGCAGTGAACGTTGATGCGTTGAAAGAGTGCTCGGCGTAGAGCACCATTGACACCCGAAACGCGTCCACGACTTCCGGGACAGCTTCTTCGCCGAACGCCATCCACAGGAAGTTCTGGGAGTAGTCCAGGTCATCGCGGGGTGCCACAATTCCCAAGGAGCGACGTCGGCGCTGGTCGTAGGCCACAACGGCTGGGAAGTGTGCAAAGAGTGATTTTGCCTTCTCCAGCTCCGCTTCGGGGGAAGAATCCTCAGCCAGCGCATGATTGGCACCCAAGACGGATACGGCCGTCCGAGCCACATCCATGGGGTGGCAATCGAGGGGGAGTAGGTCAATCGCAGCTTTTACGTTGGCGTCCAAGGAACGGTTGGCGCGTTCAAAGGCTTCGAACACCGTCAGCTCTTCCTCAGTGGGCAGCTCACCGGTCCACAGCAGCAGTGCTACTTCCTCGAAGGACTTAGAAGCTGCGAGTTCCTGGACTGGATAACCCCGGTATAGCAGCGAATTGGAGTCAGGATTGACCTTGGAGATGGCGGTGTAGTCGGCTACTACGCCGGCAAGACCCTTACGTACGTCTTCATCACTCACAGTTGCTGCTCCTTCTTTTTGGTAAAACGTCTCTAAAGATTCGAGTTGTTATCGCTAATGTCCAGGCCTGGAACCTGGAAATTGAAGATTCCTGTATCAAACTGGTTATACGCCTCGTAGTCAACCAATTCATACAGCCGGGCTCGTGTCAACATATCGGCAACAGCGGATTCTTGGGTGCCGTCGGCAGAAATGGCATCCAACACCCGAGCTGCAGCTCCCATGGCACTGCGCAGGAGCGTCACCGGATAGATGATCATGGCAACACCGGCGTTGGCAAGAGCGTCCCGGGTAAACAGTTCACTCTTACCAAACTCGGTCATGTTTGCCAGCACCGGCACGTCAACGGCATTACACACAGCAGCAAACTCGGCGACGTCTCTCATGGCTTCCGGGAAGATGGCGTCAGCGCCAGCATCAACGAGTGACTTGGCACGGTTGATGGCGGCGTCGAGGCCGTCCACGGCGCGGATATCCGTCCGGGCCATGATCAAGAAGTTCGGATCACGCCGAGCGTCAGCAGCGGCTGCAATGCGCTTGACGGCCGTGTCCAAATCCACCATGTTCTTTCCATCCAGGTGCCCGCAGCGCTTTGGATTGAACTGATCTTCAATATGACAGCCCGCCAATCCTGCATTTTCCAATTCCTGGATCGTACGGGCCACATTCATGGGCTCGCCAAAACCCGTGTCGGCGTCAATGAGGCAGGGCAAGTCCGTCATGCGCGCAATCTGGCCACCCCGAGCCGCCACTTCGGTCAACGTGGTCATCCCAATGTCTGGCAGGCCTAGATCGTTGGCAAGAACCGCGCCGGAGATGTAAACGCCGTCGAACTTCTTTTCTTCAATGAGCCGGGCTGAGAGCGGATTGAACGCGCCGGGAAATTGGCGGGCAGCACCTGGGACGAGCATGGCGCGCAGATCCAAACGCTTCTGCTGGGCAGTCTTGTGAGAGTAGAGCATATTAGAACAGTCCCTTGGGTGCAGCAGCCAGATCCACGACGCCGGGAGCCGCCAGGATGTTTAACTGGTCCAGTTCGCCGGCAGCCAGCGCCGGAAGGTTCTGCGCTGCAGCGATAAAGCGCTCGATCTCGGCAGGTTCCACTTGCCCTTTGGCCAAGGTGCGGAACTTGTTGATGTACTGCTCGCGGGCGAAGGGCCTGGCCCCGAGCGGGTGAGCGTCGGCAACGGCAATTTCGTCGGTGATAACGGTGCCGTCATTCAAGGTGATGACAACCGTTCCGCCAAAGGCCTTCTCGGCGATGTCCAACGAGTGATAGCGACGAGTCCACTCGGCATCCTCTGCCGTGGTGACCTTATGCCACAGCTCTACGGTGTCAGCGCGGCCTGCCCGCTCGGGGGAGTAGGAATCCACGTGGTGCCATGAACCGTCCTGCAACGCCACGGTGAAGATGTAAGGGATTGAGTGGTCCAGGGTCTCGCGAGAAGCCGTGGGATCGTACTTCTGGGGGTCGTTGGCACCGGAGCCGATGACGTAGTGGGTATGGTGGCTGGTCTTGATCAGCACGCTTGCCACATTGGCGGGGTCCGTGGCTTCCGGGTGTTCCCCGTGGAGCTTACGTGCCAAGTCGATCCAGGCTTGGGCCTGGTACTCGGCCGAGTGCTCCTTAGTGTAGGTATCCAAGATGGCGCGTTTGGCTTCGCCATCTGCTGGCAGGGGAACCGTGTACTGCGCGTCCGGGCCATCAAGCATCCAGGCAATGACACCGTCTTCGCCTTCATAGATCGGCACGGGAGATGTCTGCCCGCGCATGGCACGATCAGCTGCCTCAACGGCCATTTTGCCGGCAAATGCTGGGGCATGCGCCTTCCAAGTGGAAATCTCGCCCTTGCGGGACTGCCGGGTGGCCGTGGTGGTGTGCAAGCCCTGTCCAACAGCCTGGAAGATGGTTTCTACCTCAAGGTTTAGCAAGGTGCCAATGCCGGCCGCCGCGGACGGGCCGAGGTGGGCCACATGGTCAATCTTGTGTTCATGCAAGCAGATGGCCTTGACCAGATCCACCTGGATCTCATAACCGGTGGCGATGGCCCTGATGAGGTCCGCGCCTGAGGCGCCAGTGTGCTGGGCTACGGCGAGAATCGGCGGGATGTTATCGCCGGGGTGGGAGTACTCGGCTGCGAGGAACGTGTCGTGGTAGTCAAGTTCACGCACTGCTACACCGTTCGCCCAAGCGGCCCACTCAGGGGAGACCTTCTCCGTGATGCCAAAGACAGAGGATCCGCGCCCACCCGTGGACGGTGCGTGGGTCAGAGCTTGTGCGCGTGCGGCAATGATGGGTCCGCGGTTCAACGAGGCGATTGCAACGGAGGCGTTGTCAATCACACGGTTGATAATCATTTCGCTTACTTCAGGTGTGACAGCTACCGGATCGGCGGCAACCTTCGCGATTTTATAGGCCAGCTGATCCTCACGGGGCAGTTTTTCTTCGCTTTTGTAGACACGGACGTTGTGCTGGATAACCATGTGGATTCCTTTTCGAACGGCGGTAAAAATGGGGATGTAAAACTAGTTTTTGGAGGCCAAGCCGGGTGGCCCGGGTGGCCCGGGTGATCCGGAGGGTGCGGCTTGCGGGTGTTCTATTTGCTGGGGGGAGGTAGCTACGGAGACCAGGCTGCTATCCATGAGGTGACGCAAACTGTTGTCCAGATGCACCGTCGTGGCGGCACTGGCCACTGCCGCGTTGCCGTTTGCGATGGCCAGTGCTATTGCTGCGTGTTCACGCGCGGCGTCGCGGAGTCTTCCTGGGTTGTCTTTGGAAAGGCGTCGCACACGCACCAGATGGACGCGCAAGCTCTTCAACGCCTGGGCTAGATAGTGGTTTCCAGCGGCCCCGTCGATCTCGGTGTCCAGTTCGACTGCCAAGCGGTAGTAGCTATCACGTGCAGGGTCGTTCTCTCGTAACAATTCCCCCGCATTCGCTAACTGTCGGTGTAGCTCGAAGAAAACAGCAGGATTACGGCGCACGGCTGCTAACTCAGCGGCGCGGCACTCCAACGCCGAGCGCAGTTCAAACAGTTCATCAACGTGGTCCAGGGAGATTTCACTGACCACCACACCACGCCCGCTTTGCGGTTCTGTCAAGCCTTCTGCACTGAGTTTTGCCAGTGCTTCCCGCACGGGAGTGCGTGAGACACCCAGGCGTGCCGAAAGCTCGACCTCGGTCAGGACCGTCCCGGGCGGTAGGCGCCACGAAAGGATGTCGCTGCGCAAGGCGGCATATGCCTTCTCGCTGGCTCGCATTCGCAGTTCCTTATCCTTACTCTCCGGGCTGGGGTACTTCCACTTAGTGTATACAAAGATAAGCTAATTTTGAATCTGAGTAAAGAATATTCCAGTAAATCAGTATTTCTGTATACAGAAATGCTTGCTCCTTTGCTTGTGCACGCACTAACATGACAAGCATCACATTAGCTTTCATTGGAGCAGGCACATGTCCGAGCACAGTAAGAACTACTCTTCCGAATACGCGCATTGCCGTGAAAATCCAGAAGCTTTTTGGCTTGATGCGGCGGCCGCGGTGGACTGGGACGTCTCACCCACGCGTGCCTATAGCGATGTGGACGCCCCGATTAGCCGTTGGTTCCCAGATGGTGAGCTCAATACCGCCTTCAACGCACTGGACCGTCATGTTGCTGCGGGCCGGGGAGAACAAATAGCGCTGATCCATGACTCAGCCATGCTGGGTGCGGTGCGCACCTATACCTATAGCGAACTGACCATGGCGGTGGCCCGCTTCGCCGGAGTGTTGCGTGCGCAGGGTGTGGGTAAGGGGGACCGGGTGGTGATCTATTTGCCGATGATCCCTGAAGCTGCCATTGCCATGCTGGCCACAGCCCGCCTAGGCGCGGTCCATTCCGTCGTTTTTGGTGGATTCGCCGCCAACGAGCTTGCCGTACGTATCAAGGATGCCTCGCCCAAAGCGATTGTCACCACCTCTGGTGGTCTGGAACCCAACAGAAACGTTGAATACCTGCCCACCGTCCATGAAGCGCTTGCCACCGCGGGAGCTACGGCTCTCCCAGTTATCGTCAAGCATCGTGACGGTTTTGCCACGGAACCGGGGAGCCTTGACTGGAATACCGTGGATTGGGATGCGGCCATGGAACAGGCGCAGCCTGCAGCTCCGGTTTCAGTCAGGGCCACAGATCCGCTCTACATCCTCTACACATCAGGAACCACAGGTACGCCCAAGGGAGTGGTCCGGGACAATGGTGGGCACGCCGTCGCACTTTTGTGGACCATGGAAAATCTGTACGGTATCGGTGCCGGCGACGTCTGGTGGACCGCCTCGGACGTGGGCTGGGTGGTGGGTCATTCCTACATCGTGTACGGGCCGCTACTGGCCGGGGCCACCACGCTCGTGTATGAGGGCAAGCCCGTGGGCACTCCGGATGCTGGTGCGTTTTGGCGCGTGATAGAGCAACACGGGGTGAAGGCGCTGTTCACGGCCCCGACTGCTCTGCGCGCTATCCGCAAGATGGACCCGGCGGCGCAACTGCTAGAAAAGTACGACGTCGGTTCTTTAGAAACGCTGTTCACCGCAGGGGAGCGCTTGGACACCGACACCTTCCACTGGGCGGGAAAGGTTCTGGGGGTCCCGGTGGTGGATCACTGGTGGCAGACAGAAACCGGGTGGGGGATTGTTGGCAATCCGCGTGGCATGGCAACGCTGCCCATCAAGGCCGGCTCACCAACTCTTCCCCTGCCAGGCTACGACCTGCGAATAGTCGACGGGATGGGGACGGAGGTCGCCACCGGTGAGGAAGGGAACATCGTGCTTGGGCTGCCGCTTCCTCCCGGAACGTTGACTACGCTGTGGGGCGACGATCAGCGCTTCATCGACTCCTATCTGCGGGCCTTTGAAGGTTTTTACGCGACGGGGGACTCCGGGTACCGCGATGAGGACGGATACGTCTTTGTTATGGGCCGCACCGACGATGTCATCAACGTTGCCGGTCACCGACTCTCCACGGGATCGATCGAGCAGGTGGTGGGCAAACATCCAGCGGTGGCTGAGTGCGCGGTGATAGGGGTGGCTGACGCCCTGAAGGGTCAGAAGGCCGTCGGATATGTGGTCCTCAAGACCGGGGTATCGATCGGGGCGGAGCAACTTCAAAAGGAGCTGGTGGCCCTGGTGCGCAAAGAGATCGGGCCTGTGGCTGACTTTAAAAATGCAACGATTGTGGAGGCCTTGCCGAAGACCCGATCCGGGAAGATCCTGCGCAAAACCATGCGCCAAATAGCTGACGGGGTGGACTACAAGGTTCCCTCCACCATTGAAGACATGGGGGTCATTGAATATCTGATTCCAGTACTCCGGCCCGGGAAGCCGTAATCGGGTTCAGCGCAGCCAGCGGTATTCAAGTTCAGGCCGGCCGGGGGAGCCGTGCCGGGGGGCCTTAACGGCCGAACCGGTTTCTGCCAGGTGGTCTAAATAGCGCCGCGCTGTGACACGGGAGATCGCAAGCCCCGTGGCCACCTCCATTGCGGAAGCGGGATTCGGTGCTGAACGCAGCCAGTCCGAAACAGTGCCCAAGGTTTCACTGAGCATCCCCTTGGGGAGCTGCAGCTTGCCGCTGGGCCGCAGCGTGGAGAGGGCACGGTCTATCGCGTCTTGGGTAGTGACGGAACGCTCTGTCAGGAGGGCATGATAATTTTGGTAATTTTCTAGTTTTTCCCGGAAAGCTGCGAACGTGAACGGCTTGATTAGATACGCCGTGATGCCTAAGGCGATCGCCGAGCGCACCACCTGGATTTCCTGCACAGCGGTAATGGCGACCACATCCGGAACCAGTCCCAGCCCATGAATGCGCCGCAGCAAGTCCAGTCCATGACCATCGGTGAGGTTCATATCCAGCAGTATCAGCTGGATGCGTGGGATGGCGGGATCGTTCATCACGGCCAAGGCCGCTCCCATTCCGCCCGCCGTGGCCGCCACTTCAAAGCCGTCCATGCGCCGCACGTAGTCTGCGTGCGCTGCCAGGGCCACGGGTTCATCGTCCACCACCAAGACCAAGATGGGCTCAGTCTTGTTCATTGGTGTTCCGATCTGTCAGCGGCACGACGGCGGTCAGCACGGCACCGGCGTCGTTCTCGGCTCTGAGCGTACCCCCCAGGGCGGCTACAGCACGCCGCACCAGCGCCAGTCCAAAGCCGTGGCCACCTGCCGTGATGCCTTGCTTGCTGCTAACGCCAATCCGTGCCAGCTCATCCAAAGCGGTGGTACGAAGCCCTGGTCCGTTATCTGCAACGGTAACGGTCAAGGTTCCCTCAGCCACAAGCAGGTCTGCCCAGACGGTGGCATCCGGACACCCCGCAGCGGCTTCAATCCCGTTATCCACTAGGTTACCCAGGATCGTCACCAGCTCACGGGCATCTAGCATTCCGGTGGGGAGCGTGCCGGATCCACTCAGCTCCAGGCGTACCCCGCGTTCCTGTGCTTGCGAGACCTTCCCCTGTAATAGGGCGGTCAGGAAAGGATCATCGAGGGTCCCCACAAATTGTTCACCGAGGCGCACGGTGTCTGATAAGTCGGAGGTAGCGAAATCCAAAGCTTCCCGGGCCCTGTCCAGCTCGATCAGAGAGATGATCGCATGGAGGCGGTTGGCGTGTTCATGAGTCTGGGACCGCAGAGCGGTCACGAGTGTCTGCGTACTGCTCAAGTGTCCGGCCAAACTGGTCAGTTCGGTGTGGTCTCGCAGGGTAACGACACTGCCCGCAGAGCCTTTGTTGCCCGCTTGTATTGCCGGGCGTTGACTCACTACCAGTAGGCGCTTCCCTGCCACGTGAACTTCGTCGGTGGCAACCCGCCCGCTGTGCAGCAGTTCTTTCAAAGAATCGGGGAGTGGCAGCGAACGCAGCGACTGCTGGGAACGCACGGACCCGTGGTCGCCTGGGCTCTTCCGGGAGCGCCGTTTAGCATCCTTGCCCTTGCTGACAGGTGAGGCAGAGTCTTCGTCGGATGCGGGTTCTATTCCCAGAAGCAGCGCGGCGTGGTCGTTATAGAGCACCAGGGAACCTTCTGGGTCAACCAAGACGAGTCCCTCACGAACCGAGTGGAGTACCGATTCATAGTAGGCAAACAAATGCGCAAGCTCTTCCGGGCCCCATCCCAGGGTGACCCGCTTGAGGTACCGGCCCAGGAACCAAGCTGCCATAGAACCGGAGATGAGCAATGCAAAAGCCAGCCCCAATACTCCCGGCAGCCCAGCAGCGACCAGAACCTGAACATTACTGACCCTTACGCCAGCGGCCACCATTCCCTGTACAGTTCCGGCACTGTCCTTGATGGGGACGATTGCACGCACGGAGGGCCCCAGCGTGCCGGCAGTGACTTCCGTGTAGCTCTGGCCCATCTGGGCTTGACGAATTGAACCCACATAGGGCTTAGAGATCTCTGCGGGGTTGGGGTGTGTCCAACGAATTCCACGAGGGCTCATGATGGTGACAAAATCCAGGTTTGCATCCGTCATGACGGCCAAGGCGTACGGCTGTAATTGGATGCTCGGCTCAGCGCTCGCAGTAGCGTCAAGCACTGCCGGGGAGTCGGCGAGGACTGTGGCGATTGAGAGCACCCGCTCGCGTGTCTGCTCATAGGTTCGGTTGCCGGCCTCGTACACCATCACCGTGGCCACGCCAACAGCCAGCAGAAGTACGAAAACTAGGTTAGCGCTGAACAGCCGCTGGGCGATGCTCCACCTGCGCCAGAACATAATCCACCCTTCTTACGACCAATATGAACGCAACAGTGAGTTGAATCACGTTGGCGAGCACTCTTGTGTGAAGCGGACGATGCGCCCGCACACATCAATGCTAAACACACTAGGAGTGACGATGAGCTCTCAACGACGAGGGTCGGGAACCGCGGCCAAGAGTACGCGCCGCAAGTTGGACAAGTCCCACTGGCTTTACATAGCAGTCATCGTAGCTGTGGTGGCCGGTGCAGCAATCGGTTTGTTGGCTCCGGAGGTCGGAAAATCTCTGAAGCCGCTGGGGACCATGTTCATTGCGTTGATCAAGATGATCATCGCCCCCATTATTTTCTGCACTATCGTCCTGGGAGTTGGATCCATCGCCAAGGCAACCACTGTGGGCAAGGTGGGAGGACTGGCGCTGCTGTACTTCATGACAATGTCCACCGTGGCGCTGGCGATAGGCCTGGTGGTGGGTAACATTATCCACCCCGGCGCTGGCCTACATCTGCAACCCTATAAAAATGCGGCTGCAACAGGTGAAAACGGAACGGTGAAGTTCCTGATGGAAATGATTCCCGGCGATATTCCTGTTCTGCCGACGCTTGTCTTGGCGCTGCTTGTTGGCTTTGCATTGCAGTCCATGGGCAAATCCGGAGAGCCCGTACTGAACGCCGTTGCGAACGTTCAAAAGGTCGTCTTCAAGCTGATGATGATGATCATGTGGGTAGCCCCAGTTGGTGCCTTTGGCGCCATCGCAGCAGTGGTCGGGGCCACGGGCTGGGCCGCAATCGGCTCCATGGCCATCCTCATGGGTGCTTTCTACCTGACCTGTGCACTGTTCATAATCATCGTTCTTGGCTCGATCCTTCGCTTGGTCACCGGACTGAACATCTTCGCTCTCATGCGTTACCTCGCCCGGGAATACCTGCTGATCTTCGCCACCTCATCCTCCGAATCAGCGCTGCCTCGCCTGATCGCCAAGATGGAACATGCAGGCGTTTCCAAGCCAGTAGTGGGCATCACCGTACCCACCGGATACTCGTTCAACCTTGACGGCACCGCCATCTACCTGACCATGAGCGCACTCTTCATCTCCACCGCGATGGGCCTGCCGATGAATCTTGGTGAGCAGATCGGGTTGCTTGTCTTCATGGTGATCGCTTCCAAGGGTGCCGCCGGTGTCACAGGTGCGGGGCTGGCCACGCTTGCTGCCGGGCTCGCAGCGCACAAGCCGGTCTTGCTGGACGGAATGGGAGTGATTGTGGGAATCGACAAGTTCATGTCGGAGGCCCGAGCACTGACCAACTTCACGGGCAACGCCGTCGCCACCTTGCTGGTGGGAAAGTGGACGCATGAACTCGACATAGACCAAGCGCGGGCCGCACTCTCTGGGAAGGACCCCTTCGACGAGCTCTCTCTGGAACCGGACGCGCATGCAGGGATGGCGGAGGAAGCTCCCCACCTACTTAATTCGGCCGTACCTGACGCGGAAGAGA
Organism: Arthrobacter cryoconiti; assembly: GCF_020905375.1. Classification (GTDB taxonomy): domain Bacteria; phylum Actinomycetota; class Actinomycetes; order Actinomycetales; family Micrococcaceae; genus Specibacter; species Specibacter cryoconiti. The sequence continues at coordinate 151,290 of NZ_JAJJBU010000023.1, read as the reverse complement.
AAGTTCGCGTCAGCGTCTAGAAGAAGTTTGCACTCCTTGCTGACGCCTATGCCGCCGGTGTGCTATTTGGCCACCGGCGCAGGCGGCATGCCGAACATTCCTTTGGACTTGGCCGATTTTGGCTTGCGTACGTGGGTTCCCCAGAGGAACGCCACGTAGGTCAGAGTTAGCTGCGCGGGGAAGGCCACGGCTGGAACAGCCCCGGCAATGAGGCAAATCAGCACTGGCAAGAGGGAAATGAGTGTCAGGTCGGGACCAACAAGGAACGCTTTGACGGCCCCGGTGGGGATCGGACCGGATGCGGTAGCCACGGCTGGCATGTTCCAATCGGGGGCTGGCCGGAAGGCCGCCCGCAACGTGGCGGCGCCTAACCCAGGGCCCGCCAGCAAGGCCAGGACCAGCAGTGCCGGGGATCCCACTCCGAGGGCTAGCAGGAGTCCAAAGCAGACCGCTGTCCACACCGTCATACCAAGGGCAGGCAAGACGTAGTGGACGCGGCGTACCACCTTGGCCGGGAGTGGCATGAGCATGTCTACGGCGGGGTTGCCATTGGCAAAGCGCGCAGTAGCCCCCAACGTTGTCGCAGCAAAGTGTGCGCATAAATAGAGCACAACGGCAATAAGCACAGCATTGCCCAGGAATTCCACTGCCGCCAGAGAAGCGGGAATGGCGGCCAGCATCAGCACCCGTAGCAGCGACATGGGTGAGCGCAGGATCATGGTTGTGTGAGTGCTCAACAGAGTTTTGACACTGCGGGAAAACACGGTTCCACCATGAAAAATAAGAGGCAACCGCACGCGTGAGGTACCCGAGGCTGGCCCGCCGCCCAAGGACTTGGAGAGTTCTGTGGCATCCATGGACATAAGAGAGCCGGCCACATAAGCTCCGGCAGCTGCACTGGCCTTGAGCTGACGGGTGGTGATCCGTTCCAGGTTCAGGTAAACGGCGCCGAGCACTAGCACAGCAAAGACGACGATGATCAGTGGCCAAATGGCTCCGTCGGCCACTAGCAATGGCCAGCTGGTGGGCAGATATTCCATCCATGAGGTTTGGGCCCCGGTGATCGAGGCCGCGCCGGCGGTGTTGTTGTAGAGGGCGGTGGCCACCAACGTCAACGGTGCCACAAGAGTTATGACCGCTGTGAGGACTTTTAGCCAGGAGCCGGAATTGGTTATCTGGCACCAAGCAGCCACGCCATATAGGAGCCAGCCCAACCCCATCCCACACAGAACCGCCAGCGCAATCCGCCCAGGTGTTGGGTTAGATGCCATGCCCAAAGCAATGGGAATGACAACGGCCACGGCAGCAACGGCAGGCCAAATAAGTGATTTCAGGAACCCGGGCTGGATGAAGCCGCGGCGGCGCACCGGCAGTCCCAGCCACCACGCAGTTTGCGGAACGCTCATGGTGATGGGTCCCACCGTCATTTCCACTGCCAGCAGTGATGCCGCCAGTGTCAGCAGGACTGTCGCACTGGCCTGGAGCAGAGTGACGGAGTGGAAGCCTGGCGCCACCGCCGAGGCGACCAGGGCGGATTCATGGCCCACTCCCAGACTATTGCGCAGGCCTACAATGATGGCGCCTGCCATGGTGAGCAATGTCAAGCCGCCAAGGACAAATGTGTAAGCCTCGGAAATGAGCTCCATGACGCCGCCCTCGGTGCGGCTAAGCCCCACCTTGAAGGTGTACTGACGAATTTCGTTGGCGCTAAAGCGCTGGCTGGTGTTAGTCGTCATGGTTTAGTCCGCGTGGGGGTTTTCGCTGGCGATGGCCACGGCCGCTTGTGTTGGCGTCATGGTGTGGATCGTATCGGCAATGAAAAGGGCCTTGGTGGCAACCGTGGAGAGGAAATCTGGATCGTGCGTCACCACCAGTAAGGCCAAGCCGGCATCTACCTCGGCCCGCAATCTAGTGGCAAGTCTGTGGCGCATGGCCGTATCGAGGCGCTGCTCGGGTTCATCGAGCACTAATAGAGAACGTGGCCGGACAAATGCGGAAGCCAGCAGCATGCGCCGCCGTTGCCCCGAAGAAAGGTTATATGGGCGGGATTTGGCCAGTGCAGCCAAGCCAAAGAACTCCAACTCTGCGCTGATCGTTTCCTCAACGTCTTCTACCCCGTGCCCGGCAGAGACGATAGCCAGGTGCTCCTCTACGGTCAGAGCCGGGAAGAAGGCGTCGTCGTCAAAGACCACTGCCACCTCGCGGCGAAAGTCTAAGGTCCGATCGTCTACTTCTGCCCCGTTGATGAGGGTGGTTCCGGAGACGGCCTCTAGCTGGCCGACGACTGTTTTAACCACTGTGGACTTGCCAGCCCCGTTGGGGCCCACGAGCGCCATGGCTTGACCGCCGTGGAGGCTGAAGCTGACCACACCGCATACGGCCGTAGTGCCGTAGCCAGCCTGTAGTTTATCCGCACGCACTACAGCTGGTTCTCGCCGGGCGGGGGACTTCTGGGGGGAATTAGTTGCTTTGCTCATCGCTTCGAAGTATATGCGCGGATGCAAACATTCATCTTCAGGTTGAAGCTCAAGGCTCAAAATCCTTGGCGTGCAAATGTCCAAAACATGCCCCATTCAACCGGTAACGTAAGACAATGATGGCGGCACGTGAAAAATGCCAGGGCGGATAGCCAGAGAAATTTCAACAAAGCAGCGAAAGAGTGGACTGACAGGTGAGCAACGATCAGGGTTCAACAACCCTTGAAGGCGTGGACGTCGATGACGCCGTCATGGGTCCCACGGGCCGGCCTCTGACCGATTTCCCGGAACCTCCCGTACTTCTCACGCACGGTCCAGCCCGCATTATCGCCATGGTGAACCAAAAAGGCGGCGTGGGTAAAACGACGTCGGCCATCAATCTCGGCGCCGCGCTTGCTGAAGCTGGCCGCAGGGTTTTGCTGGTGGATTTTGACCCGCAGGGCGCCCTCTCAGCAGGTTTGGGCACTAACCCGCACGAACTCGACATCACCGTCTACAACGTACTTATGGACCGAAAAGTGGATATCCGTGATGCCATCTTGCACACCGAGATTGAAAATATCGATATCCTCCCGGCAAACATTGATCTCTCCGCTGCAGAGGTGCAACTGGTCAACGAGGTAGCTCGCGAGCAGGTTTTGGCTAGTGCGTTGCGGAAGGTTGAAGACGATTACGACGTCGTTCTGATCGACTGCCAGCCCTCCCTCGGTCTGCTGACAGTCAATGCGCTAACAGCCGCGCACGGTGTCATCATCCCGCTGATCTGCGAGTTCTTCGCGTTGCGCGCCGTAGCTCTACTGGTTGAGACCATTGACAAGGTTCAGGACCGGCTAAATCCTGGTTTACAGGTGGACGGTGTTCTGGCAACCATGTATGACGCCCGCACACTTCATGCCCGTGAAGTGCTGGCACGTCTCATGGAAGCATTTGGCGACAAAGTCTTTGAAACCGTCATAAAGCGCACCATCAAATTTGCCGATGCCTCAGTGGCGGCAGAACCCATCACCACCTACGCTGCCAATCACCCCGGCGCCGACTCATACCGCCGTCTGGCCAAAGAGCTGATTGCCCGTGGCGGCGCACCCTAAATCGCTTACGTCGACTGCTGCCGCGGGGATCGCGGCAGAACCTGGCACTCTCCTGGAGCTGAAACTAGATGAGCCCCTCGTAGCAGCTGGCAAGGGGCGGTTTGAAGTGCGGTTGGAGAACTTCACTGGACCCTTTGACCTACTGCTGGGGCTGATTTCCAAGCATGAGCTCGATATCACGGATGTGGCCATTGCCACGGTCACCGACGAGTTCATCGCGTATTTGAAAGCGCTTACCGATCTTGGCGGACCGTGGGCGCTGGATGAAGCGAGTGAGTTTTTGGTTCTCGCCGCCACCTTGCTGGATTTGAAGGCGGCCCGTCTGCTTCCAGCCGGTGAAGTGGAGAACGACGACGATCTAGCGCTTTTGGAAGCGCGCGACCTTTTGTTTGCACGACTTTTGCAATACAAGGCGTTCAAGGAAGTAGCTGGTTTGCTCGGGAGTGAACTCGAACGCCAAGCTCAGCGGTTCCCCCGGTTGGTGAGCTTGGAACCGCACTTCGCTGCGCTCCTCCCAGAACTCGTATGGCGCCACACCCCGGAGCAATTCGCCGAACTGGCTAGTACTGCATTGGCGCCTAAGGATTCACCACCCACGCTAGTGGGACTTGCGCACTTGCACTCGCAGCCCGTCAGCGTGCGCGAACAAGCCGCGATCATCACAGCCATGCTGACCTTTGGTATGCCAGCCCCCAGTGATCCAAATGCGGCCAGCTGGAACGGCACACCCTTGTCTTTTCGGATGCTATGCACCGGTGCCAAAGACTCGACGGAAGTGATCGCGCGCTTCCTGGCCCTCTTGGAGTTGTTTCGCGATACCGTTGTGGCTTTTGACCAAGCCAGCCCCTTGGGGGAGTTGTTGGTGCATTGGAGTGCTGGGGTGCGGTCCACGGCTTTAGGCGAGAGTGACTTTGATGAAGAGCTCAACCAAGATGACGCCGCGGAGGTGGCCCCATGAATGAAAGTAACGGCTCCGAGTCCAACGTCGTCCATGCGGCGTTGGAAGCTGTGCTGATGGTAGTGGAGGAGCCTGTCTCCGAGGAATCGCTCGCCGCGGTAGTGGGTCTTCCCGCCGCCTTGGTACGTGACGCACTCCACGAACTGGCACGGGAGTACGACGGCTATACTAGAACCGGTGACACTGTACCGGTGCGCGGCTTTGAACTTCGGGAACTTGCCGGAGGATGGCGGTTCTATTCACGCCCCGCCTATGCCGGGATCGTGTCACAGTTTGTTGTGGACGGCCAAACGGCCCGGCTCACGCAGGCGGCCTTGGAGACCTTGGCGGTGATTGCTTACCGTCAGCCTGTCTCGCGGGCCCGGGTTTCTGCCATCCGTGGTGTGAACGTGGACTCGGTAGTGAGGACGCTGGCACAGCGCGGCCTGATTGAGGAAGTGGGCACTGATCCAGTGTCAGGGGCATTCCTGTACCGCACCACAGCGTACTTTTTGGAACGGTTGGGGATTGGGAGCGTGGAAGATTTGCCGCAAATTGCACAACATTTGCCAGGTTTGGAAAACCTTCACGATTTTGATGATGCCCAACTCTGAGTATCCCGTGCCCCACCCGCTGCATCCCTGAAAACTTCAGGACCCCGCTTACTTTTCCGCACCAACTTTTTAGCATTAAGGACAATCCAATGACACCGTCGCCCCGTTCCGGAAGCTCTTCCGGACAGAATCAGCCGCGCGGAGGAAACGCCCGCTCAGGCGCTCCTAGGTCTGGCGCCCCAAAATCCGGTGGTTACAAGGGTGCCGGCGCACCCAAGTCCGGTGGATACAAATCCGATGGTTATAAGGGTGCCGGCGCACCCAAGTCCGATGGATACAAATCGGATGGTTATAAGGGTGCCGGCGCACCCAAATCCAGTGGTTACAAGGGTGCCGGCGCGTCTAAGCCCGGATACCCCAAGTCGGATTCGGCAACTTCTGGTGCCACCAGGTTCGGCGCACGTGCCGCCGCCCGGGCAGGTAGTGGGAGCGGAACGCGCAAGCCCTCTCAGACAGGCGCCCGCCCGTTCAAGAACGATCAGTATGGACGCAATCTTGGACCGGTAAAGAACCGTCCCACTGAGCAGAACCGTCGCCCCCAAGTGACCAGCGACGATGTCGATATTCACAATGCACACGGCGTGCGCCTGCAAAAAGTCATGGCGATGGCTGGCGTTGCTTCGCGTCGCTTGTGTGAGGACATGATTTTAGAAGGTCGCGTCCAGGTCGACGGCGTAACTGTGACGCAGCTGGGCCTTCGTGTGGATCCGGAAACTACCGACATTGCGGTGGATGGCATGACCATTCAGACCAACGAATCCATGGTCTACATGATCTTCAACAAACCCAAAGGTGTTGTCTCCACTATGGAGGACCCGGAAGGGCGCCCTTGCATCAGTGACTTCCTCAAGAAGCGACAGACTCGCGAACGCCTGTTCCACGTTGGTCGACTCGACAACAACACTGAGGGCTTGTTGCTCCTGACCAACGACGGCGAGCTCTCCAACCGCCTCAGCCACCCCAAATACGGCGTACAAAAGACGTATTTGGCACAGGTGCGCGGTCCCATGGCCCAGGGCGTCGGAGCCCAGCTAAAAGATGGTGTGGAACTGGAAGACGGCTGGGCCAAGGTTGACTCCTTCCGTCTGGTCGATTCGACACCCGGCCACGTCCTTGCTGAGGTCATTTTGCACTCGGGTAAGAACCGGATCGTGCGCCGTATGTTTGACGCGGTCGGTTACCCAGTGGAGCGTCTGGTCCGTGTGAAATTCGGTCCTCTTGCTTTGGGCGACCAGCGCCAAGGCAGCGTTCGTATCCTGGGCCGCCACGAAGTAGGTCATTTGCTGGCCGAAGTGGGGATGTAGGACGCGGATGAACCCGACGCATTTGACCGGCCCGGTCCTGGTTCTAGGCAGTGGACTGCTTGGAGCCAGCATCGGTCTGGGGCTGCGGGCCCATGGCATTGATGTGGTGCTCTCTGACCCTTCCCCGTCAGCCCAGGCAGTTGCCGTAGATATTGGTGCTGGGCGTGCGTTGCGGATCGCCGAGGATCTGGAACCTGAACTCGTGGTCGTGGCTGCACCACCCGACGTGAGCGCAAGCGTGGTGGCGCACGCGCTGGAAACGTACGCGTGCGCCGTCGTGGTTGATATTGCCAGCATCAAAGTGGCCATTGCCACGGAACTTGCCGCAATAGTTGGCGCGAAGAGCGAACTATTGACGCGCTATGTGGGTACTCATCCCATGGCCGGGCGCGAACGCAGCGGACCGGTAGCAGCGCGTTCAGAGCTGTTCAACTCAATGCCGTGGGTGCTGTGTGCCTCCGATCAAAGTTCGCACCACGCCGTGAAAGTGGCCCATTCGCTGGCCATCGATCTTGGCGCAGTGGTGTTCCGGTTCACTCCGGAGGAACACGACGCCGCCGTGGCTCTGGTGAGCCACTTGCCGCAAGTCATGTCTTCTCTTGTGGCTAGCCGTCTTCAGGAAACGCCAGCGCATGCGCTTTCACTAGCTGGCAACGGCTTGCGTGACGTGACCCGGATCGCCGCAAGCGATCCGACGTTATGGGTGCAAATTCTTGGGGCCAACGCTCCGAGACTGCTGGAGATCCTGCACGGCGTTCAAACTGATTTGGACCGGTTGATCACCACGCTGAGCGCGCCTACGGCGCCTGGCGCCCGCTTAGACTTGGCACAACTGATGGCTGAGGGTAACGCGGGACAGAGCCGAATTCCGGGAAAACATGGCGGACCTGCAACCTCGTACTCGTGGTTGACGGTGCTTGTGGACGACAAACCAGGACAAATTGCAAAGTTGCTCACGGAGATCGGCGACATTGGCGTGAACGTGGAAGACTTACGACTGGACCACTCGGCTGGTGTAGCCGTGGGGATGGTGGAACTATCCGTCCTGCCGTCCAAACGCACCGCCTTGGTGGAAGACTTGACTGATCGTGGTTGGAAGGTAGTTCTGTGACGGATATGTTCGTAACGTTCCCCGAACCGGTTTTTTCGGTGGAGCGCCTGCGCGAAGGCAAGACCTTGGTCGTGGCCATTGACGGGCCCTCAGGCTCAGGGAAGTCTAGTGTTAGCAAGGCAGTTGCCAAGCGGCTAGGTCTGGGCTTTTTGGATACGGGCGCTATGTACCGTGCCCTGACGTGGCATTGCATCAACGGCCAGATTAGTTTTGCAAACGCTGCCGCCGTCGAACATGCCGCACGCTCGCTGAACATCGATCTCAGCCTGACCCCGGAGAAGGACTTCGTCAAGGTAAACGGGATTAACGTAACGGGTCCCATCCGCGAGCCTGATATTTCCAAAGCTGTCAGTGCCGTGGCCACAAATCTGGGTGCACGCGCGGAGCTGGTTCGCCGCCAGCAGGTTCTCATCGCCGAATCTGGAAATCGTATGGTGGTGGAAGGCCGGGACATCACCACGGTGGTGGCGCCGCAAGCGGAGGTTCGCCTGATCTTGACCGCTAGTGAAGAAGCCAGGATGCGCCGCCGCGGACTGCAATTGGGCGGCACACTAAGCGCTGCAGCGCTAGAGGAGCAAGTTCTGGCCCGCGATCTCAAAGACTCCGCGGTGGTGGATTTTCAACAGGCCGCGGACGGCGTGTTCACTGTGGACTCCTCCGAGCTAGATTTTGAGCAAACTGTCGACGCCGTTCTCAACGTCGTCCGGCGGGCAGTGAGTAAGGACCAGTCGTCATGACAAAGACTGGATCATCTACTCCTGTCCTGCTGGAACTTACAGCGGCACCGCCACGGTGGAAAACACGCTGGAGCAGGCCACTCGGACGTGTTCTTGACCACGTCGTGTACCGCACCACGGTGACGGGTCGGACAAACATACCAACAGCCGGTCCGGTGATTTTCGCCGCCAATCACCTCAGCTACCTTGATGGCCCCGTGATGGTAGGAGCCGCCAGTCGTTACATGCATGTCATGGTCCGCCATGACATGTTCAAGGGTTTTTTGGGCCGTGTGCTGTTCGCCTCCGGCCAGATTCCGGTAAATCGTGAAGGTGACCGTGCTGCTCTCCAACACGCCAAAGCCGTGTTGGAACGCGGAGATTGTGTGGGTATTCTTCCGGAAGGTACTCGCGGAACGGGCGATGCCGCGAATATGAACAGCGGTGTTGCTTGGCTGGCACTAAACTCGGGTGCCACCGTGGTTCCTGTTGCCATTTTGGGAACACGCATTGGCACCGAACATCGGGACACAATTCCGCGCCCACGCCGCCAATTGCAGGTGGTTTTTGGGGAGGCCGTGAAAATTGAGCGTGAGCCTGGGGTCAGCGGCCGTGTTTCAATGGACAGGGCGACCGAAAAAATCCGGGTTCGGCTGGCAGCCCACATTGAGGCCGCCGCCGCCATTACGGGGCAGGATTTACCTGCGGATGACCACCATACTTCAAAGCATAAAGGACAGTAACCATGAGCGACTCCACGTCTGCCACGCGCCCCGATCAGGGTGATTCTAGTCACGAGGACTACGTGCCCACGGGTACTGACCATGTTGCCCAGAGGGTAGCGGAAATCTCTGATGAGGACGCCGAAGCTCGCGCCGCAGGTCTCTTAGCGGGGCTAGGCAGCTACGAACTTGATGACGAAGACGCCGCGCTCCTCGCCGGCGGGTTCGACGACGGCACCTCCGAGGAGGCGCTGAATCAAGATCCCGTGCTTGCCATCGTGGGACGTCCCAACGTGGGCAAGTCCACTTTGGTTAACCGCATCTTGGGACGCCGTGAGGCTGTCGTGGAGGACACTCCCGGTGTAACCCGTGACCGTGTGCAGTACACCGCTGACTGGAATGGACGCAACTTCACTTTGGTGGATACCGGCGGCTGGGAAAGCAACGCCCGGGGCATCGATTTGCGGGTGGCCGAGCAAGCCGAAATCGCAGTGGAAATGGCCGACGCCGTGCTGTTAGTAGTAGATGCGATGGTTGGTATCACGTCTTCCGATGAGGCCATTGTGCGGATGTTGCGGAAGGCTAAGAAGCCGATCATCTTGGTTGGCAACAAGGTAGATGACATTGTCCAAGAAGCTGACAACGCCATGCTGTGGGGCTTGGGCCTAGGGGAGCCCTACCCGGTTTCGGCTGTGCACGGCCGCGGCGTAGCCGACATGTTGGACAGGGTCATGGATGTGCTTCCCGAGTTTTCCGCTGTTGCGGGGGTGGAGCGCTCCGGCGGTCCGCGGCGCATAGCTTTGATCGGGCGGCCCAATGTCGGCAAATCATCACTGTTGAACAAGCTGGCCGGAACTGACAGGGTCGTGGTTGATAACGTAGCTGGCACTACGCGTGATCCTGTTGATGAGCTCGTAGAGCTTGGCGGACGTACCTGGCGTTTCGTTGATACCGCAGGCATTCGTCGTCGTCAGCATATGGCGCAGGGAGCTGACTTTTACGCATCACTGCGTACACAGTCAGCGCTGGAGAAGGCTGAAGTAGCCGTAGTGCTCATTGCTGTGGATGAAGTACTCAGCGAACAGGACGTGCGCATTTTGCAGTTGGCCATGGAGTCTGGCCGTGCACTTGTGCTGGCATTCAACAAATGGGACCTCCTTGACGATGAACGCCGTAAGTACTTGGAGCGGGAAATCGACCAGGATCTGGCCCACGTGGATTGGGCTCCTCGAGTAAATATTTCCGCAAAAACTGGATGGCACAAAGATAAGCTGGTGCCCGCCTTGGACTTGGCTCTTGAGAACTGGGACCGTCGTATCCCAACCGGTCGCCTCAACGCTTTCCTGGGTGAGCTGGTCTCGGAGCATCCCCACCCTGTTCGTGGCGGGAAGCAGCCGCGTATTCTCTTTGGTACTCAGGCTTCTAGCCGCCCGCCGAAGTTCGTTCTGTTTACGACCGGCTTCTTGGATCCCGGCTACCGGCGCTTCATCACCCGTCGCTTGCGCGAGACTTTTGGCTTTGAGGGAACCCCGATCGAAGTCAGCATGCGCGTACGCGAAAAGCGCAGCCGCAAGAAGTAACGCCGCCCACAGCGAGCCTTTAGATGGTCATCACGACCTCTTTTATGAGGTAAGCTTTTTCAGGTGGTTCAGCCACGGGAGATGCCTTCCGGACGTTGAACTTTCGGGCTGTAGCGCAGCTTGGTAGCGCACCTGACTGGGGGTCAGGGGGTCGCAGGTTCAAATCCTGTCAGCCCGACCAAATGAAAGTGCAAGACAATAAATAGCTCGAACCCACGTTTCGTGGGTTCGAGCTATTTGTTTTTGCCGTGTGGTTTTCAACGATTTTTGGCAGAAACTGTGATCGATCAGTTTTGAGCACCTGAACCCGCGGTTTGCGGGTTAGCCGACCGTAATGACGGTCTTCCCGGCGAGCTTGCCAGCAGCGGCCTCCGAGTGAATCGCGCGCAGCTGGTCTAGAGGACGCCGATCGACGATATTGAGCTCGATGCGGCCAGCGTCGAGGCGTGCGACCAAATCGGCCAAGTTCGCGCCGCTCGGGGCAACCCACACGTTGGCCGATCGGGTAAATCGAGACTCGTTGCTCGGGATCGCTCCGGCGGAACTCACCGCGATCCCGCCATCGGCGACGAAGTCCGTCAACTTGGCTAAGTCCTCCGCGGACAACCGCACGTGGTTCACAACCAGGTCAAATGGTCCGCCGATTACTTGCGGGCCTGCATCAAGATCGAGTGGCCCATAGAAGCTTGACGCTCCTTGTGCGTGAAGCCGCTCTGCGTGCTGCGGTCCGTCGACGGCGGTCACTACGGCACCAGCGTCAGCGGCGAGTTGGACCACGATACTGCCAACGGCGCCACCCGCGCCGTTCACGAGAACGGTCTGGCCTTTAGCGACCTGCCCGAGCTCGACTGCAGCCTGCCGTGCGGCGAGGCCGGTGAGAGGCAGCGCGGCAGCATCGACCAGCGGCAGCGTTGTCGGCGCCGCGGCCAGGAAATTGGCTGCAATCACTGCATACTCCGCCGCACCGCCGTGCACGTCCAGTGGGAACATGCCGATCACCGCGTCACCGACCTGGAAGGTGGTGACGTTTTCGCCAAGCTGTTCGACGGTACCTGCGACATCGAGACCAGGTGTAATCGGTAGTGGCGTGGGGATGGCGTCTGCCAGCACGCCTAGTCGGATGTGGTCATCGACCGGGTTGAAGGACGTGGCGACGACTCGTATCAACACTTCGTCGGCTGCGGGCGTGGGTCGTTGCACCTCCTCTTCTTGGAGGACTTCTGTACTGCCGAACTCGTGGTAGCGAATGGCCTTCACTGGTGCTCCTTTGATTTTTAATTGGCGTTCTTAAGTCAGCTACCCGCAGAGCGAAAGTCTCCCTCACTTGCCTAGGCAACTGAAGAAAGCATGACTCAGTTGCCTAGGCAAGTCAAGGCGGGTAATCGTTGATATGCTCGGCTATATGACAACTTCCCCCCGGTGGCTCGACAACAGTCAGCAGGACGTCTGGCAGGATCTACTCACGATCGTCATTGGCCTGCCAAACTTGCTAGATCGCCAGCTCGAGCAAGATGCGGGCATGTCGAACTTCGAGTACAGCGTCCTGGCCCGACTCTCGATGGCCACTGATAAAACCCTGCGATTGAGCGACCTCGCTGCACTGTGCGATAGTAGCCAGCCGAGACTATCGAAGGTCATGGTCCGGTTCGAACGCAGCGGATGGGTCCACCGTTTTTCGGATCCGCACAACGGCCGCTATACGCTCGCTACACTCACTGACGCCGGGCTATCGCAGGTCGTCGAATCCGCCCCCGGGCACGTCGCACGTGTCCGTCAACTCGTCTTCGATCCTTTGACGCACGGGCAGCAAGAGGCCCTTCACGAAGCGCTGGCAAGGGTCGCTACCACCGTCCGCGAGCAGCTGGCACGCCGCTAACACCGACTGGACCAGCGTTCTGGAACGGCGTTTAACGGCGCACCCTCACCAGACTGGTAGGAAAATGGCAGCGGCATACTGGACCTAGGTCTATGGTCTCCGGGGCGCCGAGTCTGCATTATTGGAATGGGAGCAAAGGGCTCACCCGATTGCAGATGGTAAGGAGCAGGACCATTTTGAACTATGACGGCAGCTTACGCCGAGTTCCCTGGATCATCCGGGCAGCAGGTCTCGTCGCTGCGGGCGGTCTACTACTGAGCGCATGCTCTTCGCCGACTGCTGGGAGCGGTACGAATAACGCAGGCAGCACCACTACGGCGACCACTGCCGTGGCCTCCCGTCCTGCGGCACCCACGGGCGCGCTCCCCAGCGCTCTCCAAGTCAAGCTACAAGCTGCCCTCGAGTCGGTCATGGCGCAATACCACGTGCCCGGGGCAGCCGTCGGGGTCTGGGTGCCCGGCCAGGGTTCGTGGACCACGGCCGCCGGTGTGGCGGACGTCGCCGGAGGAATCCCGGTGACCACGGACATGGTGTGGCCCATCCGCAGCATCACGAAGTCCTACACCGTCACTCTGATCCTTCAGCTGGCTGACGAAGGAAAGCTGAGTCTCGAGGACACCCTCAACAAGTACGTTCCCGGCGTCACCGACGGCGATCGGATTACATTGCTCGAGCTGGCGAACATGTCCAGCGGCAATGCCGACTACGTCAATGAAGCGTTCCTCGCGAAGTGGCAGGCGAATCCGGCGAAGATCTTCACGCTGGATGAGCTCAACAGTGGTGCTCTGGGTCAGCCAGCTCAATTCGCTCCCGGTACGGACTACGTCTACACCAATTCCAACATCAACCTGCTCGGTGCCGTGATTGAGAAGGTGACCGGCGAGCCTTATGACAAGGTGCTGGCGCAGCGCATCCTCGATCCGCTCGGGCAAACCGGCACTAGCTATATGATCGATGCCTCAAAATGGTCTAAGCCGCACCCAGTGGGATACGTCGTCGAAGACGGTATTGCGCAGGCGAAAACTGAGAACTCCTCGATCCTGGGCCCAGCCGGGTCGATGTTCTCCACGCTCGAGGACGGCCGTGTATGGGCAACCACACTCGGCACTGGTGCGCTGCTGAAGCCGGCAACTCAGGAGCTGCGCAAGATCGGCCACAAGATCGCCAAGCCTCCCTACGACCTCTACGCCGTGGGGATGGGTACCACCGACGGATGGTGGGGGCACAACGGCGAGGGCGTAGGCTTCACCGCCGCAACTTTTTATCATAAAGAAACAGGGGCAAGCATCGTGGTCTACATGAACGAGTCGGACACGCCCGACAAATCTCACCCGGCCGACCAAGCCTTCCGCGCCCTCGCCGCGGTGCTCTCGAGCGGAGCCAGCAAATGAGCAGACCAACCACCACCGCACGCCCCGCCCGAACTGGGCTCCTGCGTGGCGTAGGAATCGCTGCGATTGTGGCTTCCGCCTCTCTGACAGCTGGTTGCGTAGGTGGCACTGCCGGTACCACCAGTACGCCCACCGCCGGCATCTCCTCCGTCCCAGGGCTGCCGGATGCTGCGCTCACTGTGATGAACCAACCGCAGTTCTCCAGCGGTCGTTGGAGCATCTCGGCTAAAGACCTCGACACGGGGGAGACTCTGATCAACCTCGATGGCGACAAGCTCGCCGAGCCGGGATCTTTCGTGAAAACCTATAGTGCCGGTGCCGCTTGGGTAAAATGGGGGCCAGATCACACGGTCACCACCCCGGTGAAGCAATCAGGTACCGTCGCCGATGGCACGCTCACGGGCGACCTCATCCTGGTAGGCCAGGGGGATCTGACGATGGGCGGGCGAACGAAGGCTGACGGCACCGTCGACTTCACCAACCTTGACCACAATGACGCGAACCCGCTGCCCGGCGCGACCCTCACCCCTGAGGACCCGCTCACCGGTTTGAACAATTTGGCCGCACAGGTCAAGGCCTCGGGCATTACTGCTGTCAACGGCGACGTGATCGTCGATGACCGTTTATTCTCTGGCACTCTTGACAAGAAGCCGGTCACGCCGATCATTATCAATCAGAACCTGCTGGACATCGTGATCACTCCGGGTGCGGAGGGCAAGCCAGCGACGGCGGCGCTCACGCCGGCGGTGGCTCCCTGGAAGCTGGTCAGCGACGTGCAGACAGTGGACGCGGGTAAGAGCACCGAACTATCGAATCCTAAAGTTTCTCCCGACGACCCAAACACGATCTTGATATCGGGTACCGTCGCGGCCGGCAGCCAGCCCGCCCTGAAGGTCTACGAACTCGAAGATCCTGCAACCTTCGCCCGCACCGCACTTATCGAGGCGCTGCAGCGCGCCGGAGTGTCCGTTTCGGCGAATCCGACGGCCCCCAACCGGGAGCAGTCCCTGCCCGCGCGGGCGGCCGTTACCGCGCTGTCTTCAGCAGCTGAACTCGTGTCGTTGCCTCTAGGGGAAGAGGTGAAGTACGTGATGAAGATCAGCTACAACCGCGGTGCACAAGCGCTCCTATGCCGGCTTGCCGCCGATGCCGGAGAATCCAAGTGCGACGACGGCCTGCCGGTCATGCAATCAATTTGGGCCACTGCGGGTCTCGATACTCTGGGTGCCTCACTGGTGGACGGATCAGGGCTTGACGGCAACTTCATCACTCCACGGAATGCCGTTGACATCCAGACGATCATGGCCAAGCGCCCGGATGCGAAACGGTGGCGGGACACCCTGCCGATCCTCGGCGTCGATGGCTCGCTCGCCGACGTGCAGGCTGGCAGCGAGGCGGCGGGCAAGGTGTTCGCGAAGACCGGCACTCTGCTTGGCAGCGACGCGTTCAACGGCCGCTTCCGGCTGGTGACGAAGACACTAGGTGGCGTCATGGACACCAAGAAGGGTCGTCACCTCGCCTTCACCATCATAGTGAATCACGGCTTCTACAAGGACCTTGCAGGCGTCTTCGAAGCGAACGACGACGTCGGCAAGGTTGCCGCGCTGATCCAACAGGCGTACTGATGAACACACAGAGAAGACGCGTAATACGTACCCTGACCACAAGAACGACGGTGGCCGCCGCTGCGCTTGTCATCGCGGTCGTACTGACAGCCTGCACGAGTAGCCCACCGTCGACTCCGGTGGCCAGCAGCGCGCCAAGCGCCGATGCTGCGCAACCCAAACTGAAGCCGCTCGACAAGGCCGCACTTACCTCAACCTTCGAGAAGCTGGCCAAAGAATTGGGGCAGCCTGGCGCCGCACTGCTGATCCGCACACCCCAAGGCGAGTTCACTGCCACCTACGGGGTGACCCGCCCGGGTGGTAGCACTCCGGTCTCGGTTGACGATCACATCCGCGTTGGATCGAACACGAAGACATGGACGGGCACCGTCATCTTGCAACTTGTGCAGGAGGGGAAGATCTCCCTCGATGATCCTGTGTCGAAGTTTAGAGCCGATGTCCCCAACGGCGAGAACATCACGATCGAACAGATGCTCATGATGCGCAGCGGTCTCGCCAATTACACAGAAACGTTCGCGTTGAATGCCGCCCTCGACGCCGAACCCCAGCGGGTCTGGCAGCCCGAAGAGCTAGTGGCCATGGGCTTAGCGCTGCCCCCCGATTTCAAGCCCGGAACGCAGTACCATTACTCCAACACCAACACGATCCTGCTCGGGCTCATCGCCGAGAAGCTCGACGGCAAGCCGCTCGCACAAATATTCACCGACCGACTCTTTGCGCCACTAGGGCTCACCGAAACGTCGTTCCCCGCGATCGGTGACAGCAGCCTTCCGGCACCCTACTCCGATGGCTACTACTGGTGGACCAATGTGAACACCCTCGCATCATCGAAGCTGCCGCCAGACCTGCTGGCCAAGGTAAACGCCGGCACTTTCCTGCCGACCGACGGCACGCTTGATAACCCCTCGTGGGCATGGTCGGCCGGATCTGGGATTTCGACGATCGGCGACCTCGCCAAGTGGGTCGAGGCGCTCGGTGGTAAGAGCGGAAATCTGCTCGAGCCCCAGATGCAGAAGGCTCGCATGAGCAGTCCCATCGCCACATCCGATAATCCGGATGCTCCGAAGTACGGCTGGAACCTCGGCCAATTCGGACAATTCTACGGCCACACCGGTGAGCTGCCCGGTTTCAACTCCTTTATGGGCTACGACCCCGAAGCCGACGTCACCCTCGTGGTTTGGGCTAACCTCGCCCCCGCGGCGGACGGCCAAGGGCCAGCCACCTCCATCGCCCGCAAGCTGATCAAGGAGATGTACGAGTAGTCGTCAGGGTCGCTCAGGGATCAGAATCGCCTACCTCATCGACCTCAAGTGCTCGCGCAACTATATTCTTCGTCTCCGTCGCACCTTCCGGGTTCCATAGGCTAACAGAGGCAGGGTTGCGGCCTGAACGTGGTGCCGAAGAGGAGAGGCCGAACATTGTCCCGTGGATTGGGGGCGCTCTTGCCCATCAGGAGCCCGCTCGTGCCCGATTGGTATGAAGTGGAGTCGCCCGGGTAGTGTTCTTTGTAGCCAAGGCGCTTTTCTCAAAGTTAGCGGCGGCTAGGCCCGCATGTGTAACTCGCCGTTGCCATGCGGGTCGACTTATTTAAGACGCGTTCATTTCCCCTGCTTCGTTGTGTGCGCACTTTTTGTTTTCGCACACGTTATCTTCAACGGTGTTGATATTCACAGGAGTCTCGTAGGATACGTATTCGAGGTAGTGCCAGCTGGTTACCTTCATATCGTAGAAATGAGATGCCTTGTCCGCAATCCCAGTTACCTCTACCCGCGATCGCCAAGACGACGGCTATTTCGGACCCGACAGTGTCAGTTGGCTAGTCTTTGCTGACCCGTCATCGAAACTTGGCGGGGTGGCCGCGATTTTGCTTCAAGCTTTGAACCCTGAGCTCATGCGTCTTTTCGATCGGGTCAGTGGCTATGCCTCGGATAACGTAGGCCGGGCGGAGCGCACAGGACGTTATGTAGATACCACGATCTTTGGCGACAAGGCGCACGCCGACGCGGCCGGGGCAGCCATTAGCCGCATGCACGCTGCCAGTAAGTGGACGGATCCGCGCACTGGTGAAGTGATCGCTGCGGATAAACCTGAATGGCTGGCGTGGACTCACAACACCATTGTTTATGGAGTATTGCGTGGCACTGACCTGTACGGTCCCAAGCTAAGTGTTGCTGAGCAAGACCAGTTCGTTACAGAGCAACACATCGCTGCCAGATTGGCTGGAGTGGATGCCTCAACGATCCCCGCCAGCAGGGCTGAACTCGACGCTTACATCCAAGAACAAAGTGAGTGGATGGCATTGAGCCTGCCAGCCGCAGAACTCTCACGTAACCTGCGCAAACCTGCGCTCTGGGGCAACCCGGTGAAAGTGTGGACCGGCGTTGTGATTCAGGATGGGATTATCGCCTTGCTTCCTGAATGGGCGCAGCTGTTATACGGCGTTGCCGGGCGTCCAATGAACCTGCGCGGCGCGGCAAAAACCACGCGGGGAATGATGGTTGCCGCACGCAAGAGCACGTCATACGATGCTGTCATCACCGAACTGACCACGAAAGTTGACACGCACCCGTACCGCAAGGTTAGGGCTAAGGCGGAGCATCAGTGAGCCGAAAAACCCGTCTTGAGTCCATGGCTGCGGGTCTGAATTTTAGACTTCTCTTTCCTGCGTTGTTACGCCAGGCCTGCTGGGCAGTTCTCCACGGGGGCTGGCGCATGATCGCCGTCTTCATGGCGTTTCAGGGAACTACAGTCCTGATCGCCCTGCCTGTGATCCGGTGGCTGTTCGGGGAAGTCTTATCCTCAGCCGGACTTCACGGTTTTGATATGAACACCTTTGGTGCGATCTTCGAGGTACCGCTGTCGGTCACCCTGCTGGTAATGCTTGTGGTTCTGGCCCTCTTCGTCATGTCGCTGCAACTGGCCGTGATGCTGCTCGCCTGTGCCCAACTGAAGACTGATGGCGTTGTGTCACTGCACGGGCTCGGCACCGACGTGTTGCATCTGCTGGGTAAGCTGGCGAATCCTCGCTCGGTAGTGCTTCTGGTGTATCTCTTCGGTGTCCTGCCCTTATCTCAGTTTGGTTTTCTTTCGGCGCTGAGTAACAGCATCGCAGTACCTGATTTCATCTCCGGAGAGCTGATGAAGTCAGCGTCCGGTGCTGTTGGCTATGGGATTGTCATGGTTTTCATTGGCGTGGTGAATGTCCGTCTTGCACTTGTCCTTCCTGTGTTTGCCCTAACTGATGCGTCGGGAATGGCGGCGTTCCGTGTGAGCTGGCGGATCACCCGGCACGCCTTCTGGCCGATCGTGGCGGCGATGACCGTGCTCTTCGCTGCCATTAACATCGTGGGTCTGACGTTGATTTTCGGGGGATCGTTGCCAACTGTGCTTAGCGACTCACTTTCGCCTCAATCGTCGCCCGTAATTGCTGCCGCAGGACTGGGGTTCGCTGAAGTTGCTGTTCTGCTCTTGGTGGGACTGACAGTCGCGGCACTGTGCGCCATGCTCCTGGAACTGCTCAGGCGAGGCATCGTGCTGGCACCCACGGTTGTTTTGGCAAGGACGGATGCCGGTGAACGCAGCGATGCTCAGAGGGCGCAGGACGTGGTTGTTCTGCGACGACGTCGGCTGTCGGTAGGTGGTTTCCTCGTGGGGGCGGTGGCGGTGTGTGCCGTGGCGGTGCTGACCACGGTGAACATGCCTGTGATGGAGGCGATGTCTACAAAGCCGACCACCCTTGTGCTGGGCCACCGCGGATTCAATGACGGTGGAGTGGAGAACACAATTCCGGCTTTGGAAGCGGCCGGGCAAGCCGGAGCAGATCTGGTGGAGATCGACGTGATGGAAACAAAAGACGGCCAGTTCGTCGTTATGCATGATGCCAACCTCCAACGTCTTGCGAACAAGGATGTCAAGGTGGCTAATTTGTCTCTGGCTCAGATCACAGCTTTAGAAGTTAATGATGCGTTGGGACACTCCGCTTTGATACCGTCCCTACACGATTACCTGCTCCGGGCCAAGGAGTTAGCAATTCCACTTTTGGTGGAAATAAAGTTACATGGCGGGGAAGCGCCCAATTTAGTCCCACGTCTGGTGGCTGAGATGAAGTCGTTGGACGCTTTCGATTCCAACATCTTCCACTCGCTGGATAAGCCGAGCATCGAAGAGCTCAAGCGTCTAGAACCATCAGCCTATGCGGGGTACATCATGCCTTTCGCCGGTGTGGAGATACCACAGACCGACGCGGACTTTTTAGTGATTGAGGAATGGTCGTACACCGCGGAACTGCGCGATGACGCCTGGAAGAAGGGCAAGGAGATTTTCGTTTGGACTGTTAACTCGCAGGACGGCCAGCGCCAAAAGCTCCGAGACAACGTCGACGGGATCATCACAGATCATCCGGACACCGCTGTGGCTGCTAGAGCACAGATGGAGAACGAAGAGGGGCTTTTCGATAAACTTCAGGATGCCATCGCGAGGTTCGTGACCGTTATCTAGCCACTGTGCCGCCTGGGTTTAACCGCTCCAGCCCGTCCCGGCCCACCAACCCAGCGCAGCAGCACCTACGCAGACGATCAGGGTGGCGAACATGCTGGCGAGGGAAGCAATGTAGCGGCGCTGCGCCAAAAGGCGCACGCTCTCATGGCTGGCAGTGCTGAACGTGGTGTAGCCGCCTAAGAATCCCGTTCCTAGGACTAGGCTCCACTGGGCAGATAGAACGGATCCCGCAGCCCAGGCAGCGAGGAGGCCCAGGGCCAGAGATCCGCTGACATTGATGGCGAACGTTGCCCAAGGGAATACTGTCTTTATCCTGCTGCGTATGAGCCCGTCAAAGATGTAGCGTGTGGCCGCACCGAGACCTCCGGCTATAGCTAGTGCCGCAAAGAGTAGGGGCGTCACGAGGCGCCTCCGGGGGGCGTGGATGGGTGTTTGATCAGTTCTGCAGGCTCCTGTCTCGGGGGTTCAAAATGGGTTCGGCGTCTGCTGATGCTCCCGAGCAGAATTCCGCACCACGTAGCGAACGCACCGACCACAACCGTGCCGACGGCGTAGCTGATGGCCCAATTCCAAGCAGGAGGACCGCCTCCGGTGCCGCCAGCGAGAGCCGCTGTTCCCAAGGCCAGTGTGCTGTAGGTGGTGAAACCGCCGCAGAATCCTGTGCCGAGCAGGAGTCGTAGCCGCTGGTGACGTTGTGAGCGCCCTGGAGAGAATGCAGGATGATCCAGTAGCGCCTCAGAGAGCAGGCCTAGGAGGAATGCGCCTAACAGGTTGGCAGCCAGTACGGCCCAAGGGAGCGGTCCCTCAGCGGGAACAATTAGTATCAGCCCCTCACGGGCGCCCGCACCGATAGCCCCGCCGATTGCGACGAAGCCGATTGAGAGGGGGCGAAGAAAATGCGGTGTCAAGATACGTCTCACAGGTGGTCGGGGCGGGGGAGTGCTCGGGCTCGGTCAATGTGGTGTGTGGGGACCACTACCGTTGTCTTGTGTTGGCGACGGACCAGGCGTGTAGCCACGGAATGCTTGAACAACTCACGAACGGGTGTGCGTGCGTCGCCGTGTGTTCCGACCACAATGAAGCGAGCGTCCATGGTCTTGGCGCAGCGCTCCAGAGATTCTGCGACATCACCGGCAAGCAGCAGCGTGCGCCAATTGATGTCAAAACGTGCCAGCTGGCGTTCTAGAGCCTCCGCGAGTTTCTTGGGGAAGATGGAATCGTCGGTGTCGTCGAAATCTGGGTCGATCGGTGCCGAGACGACGGCACCGTCGGCTTTTTCCTCGACGACGTACCGGCCGGGATTGACATACGCGCAGACCAGCTCGGCGCCCAAATCCGATGCGAGGCTTGCGGCCTCTAGCACGACTGCGCTGGACTGTCCCAGGTATACGCCGGCAACGACTGGGGGAGAAGAAACCATCTAGGACTCCTGAGCCTGTGGTGGATCTACCGGCAGGGCGCTGTTGGGTCCTGGTGCGTCTGGTTGTGCCGAAGAGGGCGCTGTTCCGGTGGATGGAGTATTGCTCATGGTTGAATCATGTCATCACAGATCACAGCTTTGGCAGCAAAAACGCGCAAATAGCTCCAAAACGCCGTGAATCCAGTGCCGACTTGTCAAGAAGGCCCGCACACTAAAGACTGGACAGTGCCAGCAGGTTCAAAGCGTGCAGGCATGTGATTGTATTTTTCTCCCTATGGCAGCAATGCCGTCCGCAGCGCTGAAACCTGAAAGGTGCGACCCATGAGCAATATTCCCGCCGAACTTTCCTACACCGCCGAACACGAGTGGGTCACGGCCCCGAATGCCGACGGCGTGGTCCGCGTGGGCATTACGGACTTTGCCCAGGATGCATTGGGTGATGTGGTTTACGTACAGGTTCCCGAAGCCGGCAGCGATGTCACCGCCGACACCGTAGTTGGCGAAGTTGAATCGACCAAGAGTGTCAGCGATATCTATGCACCTCTCACCGGTGTCATCAGTGCCCGTAATGAGACACTCGACACCAATCCAGGAACCGTTAACTCTGACCCCTACGGGACTGGTTGGCTTATGGAAATCACCCTTGCCGACGCCTCTAGCTACTCCTCGTTGCTGAGTGCGGGAGACTATCAGGAAAAGGTAGGCTAAGAGCAGTAACATCCCTTAACGAACAAAGCCCTTCGGGGTGGTAGTTCTTAAGATCAAATTTCCGTTTTCCACATACAGGAGGAGTACCAATGGTTGACATGGGTAACGACGCCGGAGTGAATGATCGGGCGGACTCCCAGGATCAGCCGGGGGTCTCAGACACCACCTCGATTCAGCTTCCTCCCACCCATGCCGCGCCAACCTCGGCGCCGGCACTTGCCTCTGACGAGCAGAACGCCGTGAATTCGCTGCCCGCGGGTTCGGCTCTGCTCATCGCCCACGCAGGCCCCAATGCTGGAGCCCGCTTCCTTTTGGACAGCAATGTCACCACCGTGGGCAGACACCCGGATGCTGACATCTTCCTTGACGATGTAACAGTGTCGCGTCGGCATGTGCAGTTTCTCAAAGTTGCCCAAGGGTTTGAAATCATCGACTCCAAAAGCTTGAACGGCACGTACGTCAACGGTGACCGGGTGGATTCAATACTGCTTCGTACCGGCAATGAGGTCCAGATCGGAAAGTTCCGTCTGACGTACTACTTCAGTTCCGCAGACGCCGCAACGAATTCCTGAGTGCGTCCATGGTGAGCACGAACCATGGCATGGGACGCCGGTTAGAGGACTTGGAACCGTCTAACCGGCGCTCCGCAACGGCCAATATTTTCAATATTGGCGAGGTCTTGGCGCAGTTGAGTGCGGAGCATCCCAACGTGACGGCGTCAAAGATCAGATTTTACGAGGAAAAAGGCCTGATCACGCCCCAACGGACACCGGCTGGGTACCGACAGTTCCGTGATGCCGACGTCGAGCGTCTTCGCTTTGTCCTGTCCCTTCAGCGTGATCACTACTTGCCACTGAAGGTCATTCGGGAATATCTAGAGGCCATTGATCAAGGTCAGAGTCCGCAAAACCTGCCGCCGGGAGTTTCAATAGCCCCGCGCATGGTCTCTGACGAGATGGCGTTGGAAATGCGAGGACGTTCTAGGCGTCGGAGTGCGGCGGAGCTTCGCCGCGACAGTGGTGCGAGCGAGGAACTCCTTGATGCAATGATCAGTTATGGCCTTGTGGAAGCTCACGATGGTCTTTTTGGTGATCACGCACTCCGCATAGCCAAAGCGTGTACTGAACTTGCCGCGCATGGGCTGGAACCTCGCCACCTGCGTCCTTTTCAAGTTGCGGCGGATCGTGAGTTCGGTCTGGTGGAGCGTGCCGTGGCGCCTTTGCTGGCGCGGCGAGAGAGCGCCTCGGCCGCCCGTGCCGTTGAAGAAGCACGTGAAATCGCCGGACTTTGCCTGGGACTGCATGGTGCTTTGATGCAGGAACGGATTGCCACCATGGAGTCGCAATGATCGAGGTTGAGATTGTGGGAGTACGCATTGAAATGCCTTCCAATCAGCCCCTTGTACTCCTGAAGGAGTGTCTGGGTGAGCGCCATATCCCTATTTGGATCGGTGCGTTTGAAGCGACAGCAATTGCTCTGGCGGAACAGGGAGTGGTGCCGCCGCGGCCGCTGACTCATGACCTATTGTGTGGCGTCGTGATCGCCCTAGGTCATCAGGTGACGCGGGTGAACCTGACAAAGGTAGAAGATGGCGTATTTTACGGGGAACTGGTCTTTGACGACGGCACATCGATCGGTTCGCGTGCCTCCGACGCCATTGCCGTTGCCCAGCGGGTTAACTGCAGCATTTGGGCCTCGGAGGAGTTGGTCTCCGAAGCGGGTGTCATCATAGGTGAGCACGACGAACATTCGTCTGTGGAAACGCCGGATGAAGACGCTGAAGCAAAGGAGCGCGAAGTTCGCCAGTTCCGCGAATTCCTCAACGGGGTTGAACCTGAAGATTTTCAGAGCTAAAGGCTAAGACTTACCGGTCAAAGTCGTCGTTTAACCTTAAACTAGAGGCTGAAAGTTTCGACACGACCAAATTGTTATTCAAGCATCTTTGACCTAGCTCTCCCACCGCTCTAACGTCTGAAGTAACGAGTTTCCCATTGCATGCCGTTGCTGCTGGGCTCACACTGGAGGTTAGGGTAAATGGCCCAAGCCGAGAGGTGGCGCCGTCAGGTCCGTGCGCTTGCATTTCCCATGAAGGAAACTGTGAATAGGAGGATCCACGTGAGTCCCAAGAATGACGCCGGCGAGCAGTTCGCCGCCGTAGTCCCCGGTGCCGGTGTATCGGCGGGTGCCCAGGGACTTTTGTTCACCGAGGACTTGCCGGTTCTTGATGAGAACGCTGGCTACCGTGGTCCCACAGCCTGCAAGGCTGCTGGCATCACCTACCGCCAGCTGGACTACTGGGCCCGCACGGGGCTAGTGGAGCCTGCGGTACGGGGCGCCGCTGGATCCGGATCCCAACGCTTGTACGGCTTCAGGGACATCTTGGTCTTGAAAGTGGTCAAACGTCTCTTGGACACAGGGGTTTCGCTCCAGCAGA
Source organism: Arthrobacter cryoconiti (assembly GCF_020905375.1). Classification (GTDB taxonomy): domain Bacteria; phylum Actinomycetota; class Actinomycetes; order Actinomycetales; family Micrococcaceae; genus Specibacter; species Specibacter cryoconiti. The sequence continues at coordinate 126,790 of NZ_JAJJBU010000023.1, read as the reverse complement.
TCAGGAGCGCGGTTGAGCATCTGCGTGAACGTGGGGTAGAGGACTTGGCTCAGATCACTTTGATGAGCGACGGCGCCTCCGTCTACGAGTGCACATCCGCTGATGAAGTCATCGATTTGGTCCAAGGTGGGCAGGGCGTCTTTGGCATCGCAGTGGGGCGTGTATGGCGTGAGGTTGAAGGTAGCCTGGCTGCATTGCCCAGTGAACACGCGGTAGCCACCAGTTTCCCCAATGACGAGTTGAGCAAGCGCCGGGCCGAACGTAAAATTTCTTAGCAGTAAACACTTCTTAGCAGTAAACAAGGAGACCCGCAGTGACACCTAGGTAGTTTCTAGGTGTCACTGCGGGTCTCCTTGTCTATCTAACTGTGCTTAATCGTCTATTCGTTTCGTCACGGCAGGCAACCTTAGCCGCGGTAAAGACGGCTTCTGGTGGCGCTTTGATTCAGCACAGAATCCAGAAGGTTGTCAAAGAGCGCCGAAGCACTTTTTGCGGATTCCCCAGGCCACTGGTGAATGGGGTGCGCGGCACCCTGGATCTGCTGCCAGTTGGCTTGTTCTGGAATGGTGGGGGAGAGCAGCAGGTCACCAAAAAGGGTCTTCATCTCAGAGAGCCGGTACGTGTGTTCATTGGAACCGCTCCGCACCCGGTTTGCCACAATCCCGGCCGCTGTCAGGGCCGGGGCGAACTCTGTGCGGAAAAGCTCAATGGCACGAAGTGTGCGTTGGGTTCCGGCAACGGAGAACAGCCCGGGCTCTGCCACAAGGAGCACCCGGCTACTGGCCGTCCAGGCCATTCGGGTTAGACCGTTCAACGATGGTGGGCAGTCGATGAGTACCAGCTGGTAGGGCGCAGAGCCGTCGCGATCAGCACGTGCAAGCACCGTGGCCAGCCTACGTAAGTCACGCCGGCCCAAGTCTGGACGGTCGTAAATGCCGCTGAACGCCGAACCCATGGCGACGTCCAGCACGGGCAAGGGGCCGCCGTCGTGCTTGTGGGCAGAAAGCCATCCGGACGGCACCACATTTGCCGCTAGCTCGGCCTTGCGAGAACCCTTGATCAGGTGGCCAATATCCAGTACATCGCTTGCTCGAACGGCGAGCCCGGTGGTGGCGTCTGCGTGGGGATCAAGGTCGATTACGAGGGTGGGAATGCCAGCGGATAGCGCCGCTGATGCCAGGCCCAGCGTGACGGAGGTCTTGCCAACTCCGCCCTTGAGGCTGCTGATGCTCACTACTTGCACGGATGAACCATTACCTTTGCGTTGCGTACCCAAATATGGGCGTTTTGTCTGTTCTCTGTGTGTTGCCGGTGACACATACAATAGCTGCGGAACGTTCGCGACGCGGAGACCTCGTTGACAAACACCCCACATTGTTTAATCGACAGCCAGCATACAACCAGCAACATGGCGGCACTTTTAGTGATCGGCACATTGGGGTTGGTGCACAGCCCCACTCTCATCATATGTTGAGCACCCCGGATTTTGCACCGATGCGTACGGCAAGCCGCCGTGTCCGGATAAGCCGTGTTGGCCAGGTTGACGATGCCAGCGACTAAGAACTAAAGACAACAAGGCCGCCTTGGGACTGGCTAGATGGTAGCGACTGCTCGACTCCGACTTCGCTGCTCCCGTCGTGTGGTTTCGCAGGGCTTGCAGAGAACGCTGAGGGGTAGGGTCGCAACCGCTGTGGACCTGTGACTGCGTTACTTTTGTTACGCTGGAGTCAAGTGAGATGTGCCACACCATTTGGCCCACAGCCTGTAGCGGGGTGAAACTGACATCGCTTAAGCTTTTTCTAAATCGAAGATTCAGTGCCGTCATTGCACGGTAGCGGGATCGTCACAGAGCAATAATCCTGTTTTTTCTTTTCAACACGTCAGCCGGCGTCCACAGCGACCGGCGGACCACCAAACCAGCGTTCGCACAGGAGTGACATGTTTTCCAAGATTCTGGTTGCCAATCGTGGCGAAATTGCCATTCGGGCGTTCCGCGCGAGCTATGAGCTCGGCGCGAAGACAGTGGCGGTATTCCCATACGAGGACCGCGCCTCCATTCACCGCCAAAAAGCGGACGAGGCCTACCTGATTGGCGAGGAAGGCCACCCAGTCCGCGCCTACCTTGACGTGGATGAGGTGATCCGAGTCGCCAAGGAAGCCGGCGCGGATGCCATTTATCCCGGGTACGGGTTCCTTTCGGAGAACCCAACGCTTGCTGCTGCGGCTGCCGAAGCCGGCATCACGTTCGTGGGCCCTCCGGCGGAAGTCTTAGAACTGGCAGGGAACAAGGTCCATGCATTGGCTGCCGCCCGAAAGGCTGGCATCCCTGTCTTGAACTCCAGTGCGCCGAGCTCGGATCTCACCGAACTCCTGGCTGCTGCCGAGGAGATCGGGTTCCCCATCTTCGCTAAAGCCGTTGCCGGCGGCGGCGGTCGGGGTATGCGTCGTGTCGACAAACGCGAGGATCTTGAGGAAGCACTGAAGTCAGCGATGCGCGAAGCGGACGCCGCCTTCGGCGATCCAACAATGTTTCTAGAGCAGGCCGTATTGCGTCCACGCCACATCGAGGTTCAGATCCTTGCCGATAGCGAAGGCAATGTGATTCACCTCTTTGAGCGTGATTGCTCTTTGCAGCGTCGCCACCAAAAAGTAATTGAAATTGCTCCGGCGCCAAACTTGGATGAGAACATTCGTAAGGCCCTACACGCTGATGCGGTTAAATTCGCGAAGGCCTTGGGCTACGTCAACGCAGGAACGGTTGAGTTCCTTGTGGACACGGTTGGGGAGCGCGCTGGCCAGCACGTGTTTATTGAAATGAATCCTCGGATTCAGGTGGAGCACACCGTGACGGAGGAAATCACGGATGTGGACCTTGTTCAGGCCCAGCTACGCATCGCTGCCGGGGAAACTCTAGCTGACCTCGGTTTGAGCCAGGATTCGGTGCATGTAAAGGGTGCTGCACTTCAATGCCGCATCACCACCGAGGACCCGTCCAATGGCTTCCGACCCGACGTCGGCACGATCACCACGTACCGTTCCGCCGGCGGCGCCGGCATCAGGCTTGATGGCGGGACCATCTACGCTGGCGCTGAAATTAGCCCCCACTTTGATTCCATGCTGGTCAAACTTACTTGCCGAGGCCGCGATTACCCGGCAGCCCTGGCCCGTGCCCGCCGGGCGCTAGCCGAATTCCGCATTCGTGGTGTCTCCACTAACATCTCGTTCCTGCAAGCCGTGTTAGAAGACCCAGCATTCAACGCGGGGGATGTAGCAACCTCTTTCATCGACGAACGGCCCGAGCTGCTCAATTCCAGGGTGTCCTCTGACCGCGGAACCAAGCTGCTGACATGGTTGGCGGATGTGACCGTCAACAAGCCAAATGGTGATTTGAAGGTCCACGCGGATCCTGGGAAAAAATTGCCTGACGTGGATCTGGAGAATGCCCCCGCAGGTTCCCGGGCCCAGCTAGCGGAACTTGGTCCGGAAGGCTTTGCTGCCGCGCTGCGGGCACAAACGGCTGTGGCGGTCACGGACACCACGTTCCGCGACGCCCACCAGTCTCTGCTGGCCACCCGCGTGCGTACACGAGACTTAGTGGCTGCCGGACCAGCTGTTTCGGTCCTGACCCCTCAGCTGCTCTCCGTTGAAGCATGGGGAGGTGCCACCTACGACGTCTCACTGCGTTTTCTGGGCGAGGACCCTTGGCAGCGTTTGGCGTCCTTGCGCGAGGCTTTGCCAAACATCTGCCTGCAGATGCTCCTGCGTGGACGTAATACGGTGGGCTACACGCCCTACCCCAGCGAAGTCACCGATGCCTTCGTTCAAGAGGCGGCCTCTAGCGGAATTGATATTTTCCGAATCTTTGATGCTCTCAATGACGTCAGCCAGATGGAGCCCGCCATTAAGGCAGTGCGCGCAACCGGAACTGCCGTAGCGGAGGTGGCCTTGTGCTACACAGGGGACCTTTTGGATCCTGCGGAAAACATTTACACCTTGGACTACTACTTAGAACTAGCCCAGCGGATAGTTGATGCCGGAGCGCACATCCTGGCCATCAAGGACATGGCTGGCGTGCTCCGACCGGCCGCGGCAGCAAAGCTGGTTCGCGCACTGCGCGAGCGATTCGATCTACCGGTTCACCTGCACACACATGACACCGCAGGTGGACAGTTGGCCACGCTCATGGCCGCTATAGACGCCGGAGTCGACGCTGTGGACGTTGCTTCGGCATCGCTAGCCGGGACCACGAGCCAGCCCTCTGCCTCCGCACTCGTGGCTGCGTTGGCGCACACAGAACGTGACACCGGAATCGACTTGGCTGCCATCAGCTCTTTGGAGCCTTATTGGGAAGCAGTACGCCGCGTCTACGCTCCGTTTGAATCCGGTCTGGCCGGTCCCACAGGACGCGTCTACCAGCACGAAATCCCCGGTGGTCAGCTTTCCAATCTGCGCCAGCAGGCCATGGCTCTGGGCTTGGGTGAACGCTTCGAGGAAATTGAAGACATGTACATCGCTGCGGATAAGATCCTGGGCCACTTGGTCAAGGTCACCCCGTCATCGAAGGTGGTGGGTGATCTTGCCTTGCACTTAGTGGGGATAAAAGCAGATCCTGCCGATTTTGAAGAAAATCCGCAAAACTATGACATTCCGGATTCCGTGGTGGGTTTCTTGGGCGGAGAACTTGGCACGCCTCCGGGAGGCTGGCCTGAACCCTTCCGCACCAAAGCGCTTCAGGGACGCACCGTCGTCGACCGCGTCGGTACGCTCAGCCGCGAAGACAGTGCAGAACTTGCCTCAGATAGCGAAACCCGCCGGGCGGCGCTGAACCGTCTACTCTTTGCCGGTCCCACCGCGGAATTCGGCAAGATCCGTGACAGCTACGGGGACGTTTCCGTATTGGATACCCGCGACTACCTCTACGGCCTGCAGCAAGGTACCGAGCATTACATCTCATTGGGCAAGGGTGTGCGCTTGATCGCGGCACTTGAAGCCGTCTCGGAGCCTGATGAGAAGGGCATGCGGACAGTCTTGTGCAAGCTCAATGGTCAAAGTCGCCCTGTGACTGTCCGGGACCGCAGTATTGAAAGTACTGTCAAGGCTGCGGAAAAGGCTGACGAAAATAGGCCAGGCCATGTTGCTGCTCCGTTTGCGGGGGCTGTCAGCGTCAAGGTCGCCGTGGGAGACGTGGTTGAGGCAGGAGCTACGGTGGCCACGATCGAGGCCATGAAGATGGAGGCGTCTATCACAGTTCCGGTGGGCGGCACTGTTTCCCGGCTTGCCGTTAATGGCATTGCCCAAGTTCAAGGTGGCGATTTACTAGTGGTCATTGAGTCCTAGACCACCTAGTGGGACCAGGATATTCGCAGCCGTGAAACGCCCGTTACGCTAAACTGTCAATCAATACGCGCTCCCGCGGCCGGAATTCTTTTCCGGCCGCGGCGGCATTTGATGTACAAAGCGACAGCAAGTGGAGACATGGCAAACAAGAACAGCACGCCGGCAACCCCCGAGGATGCTGCCCCTGCGCCTTTTGAGGCACCTGCGGATTCCGTAGCGGCCGCCGAAACCGCGGAAACAGACGACAAGGTCGAAAAAGACAAAAAAGTCGAAACTGTTGAATCGGTTGATTCTGCCACGTTCGTTGATTCTGCCAAGTTCGTAGATTCTGCCAAGGCAGGGTTGCAAGCCTCCAGCGAGAACGCTGGCGAGGCTGAGCTCGACAGCGCTGGCGAAGGTGGCAAGGAAGCGCGCAAAGATGCGTCTGCGTACGTGCCCGTCATGACGGTCACGTCCGGTCCCGCTGCCGTCACCCTGGATCGTCTTGACCTTCAAGGGGCCACAGTGGATCCAGCATTCACCGGTGCAGTCAATGCCATCGTCCCTGCTGTGGCGCCCTCTGCGCCTGTGTCAACCGAACATGCCTCAGCGCCGGTTGATTCGACCGTTTTTCCGCCAGTCCCAGGATTCGCTCCGGTGACGCATTCGGTGGTGCATCCGGGGACGGGTGTGGCTCAAGAATTGACGAGCCCGCGCCGTCAGCGTGAGGACGGCCCAGAGCCGGCCGCAGCACTAACGAGTGATCGACTTTTATCCAAGGTGGCGGCAGCACCGGTTAACGGTTGGCGCCGACTCTTGTACAGGGTGACGTTTGGGGCCGTGAACGTGGGAGATTCGGATAAGGTCCGTTTGGAGCGTGCACAAGATAACCTGATTGCTTCACGGTTGGGTAACCACACCCGCTACGTCCCGGTGCTCTCACGCAAGGGTGGAGTCGGAAAGACGACCGTCACCACATTGCTGGGAATGGTCCTGGCCGACATTCGCGAGGACAGGGTCATCGCCATGGATGCCAACCCTGACCGTGGCACGCTTTCAGACCGATCCCCGGGGAGCGCTGACTATACAGCGCGCAACCTGGTCAAGGACAGATTCGATGTCACCACATTCTCGCAGTTGTGTGAGTACGTGGCTCGGGACGGGTCGCGTCTAGACATCTTGGCCAGTGATACCGATCCGGCCGTGGCCCAAGCCTTTGACGATTCCGACTACCGTGCAGTGACAGATATTTTGAGCAAGTACTACTCGATTGTGCTCACGGACTCCGGGACGGGCATGGTGCACTCTGTTATGAAGGGCACGCTGGAGAAAGCGGACGCAGTGGTATTGGTGTCTGGGGGAAGCGTGGACGAGGCTCGACTTGCCTCGGAGACGCTGTCTTGGCTGGAAGCCCACGGCCGTAAGGACCTGGTTGCGAACGCCATAGTTGTTATCAATATGTCCGGGGGAGAAACTCAAGTGGACATCAACCAGATTGAGGAACACTTCAAATCCCGCGTCCACAACGTTCTCCGGATCCCATACGACAAACATCTGGCAGAAGGCTCGCGCGTGGAGCTCGCGAAGCTACGTCCAGCGACTAGGGGTGCCGTGAAAAGTTTGGCGGCCCTAGTGGTAGCCGAACTGGCGAAGAGCTAGCCTTCACCAGTTCGGCTACGGAGGATGCCTACGCGGGTTTCTTTGCCGTGTAGATGTCTTCCAGTACAGCCTCGTAGTCCTTGAGTACCTGGCCGCGCTTGACCTTCAAAGAGGGGGTCAAATGACCGGAGGTTTCCGTGAAGTCTGAATCAACGATCCTAAATGACTTGATTGCCTCGGCATGGGAGACGCTGGTATTGGCTTTATCGATGGCACTTTGAACGGCGGCAACGACGATCGGGTTCTTGGCTGCCTCTGCCACGCTCAGCCCCGCCGGCAAGTTGCGTTGTTTGCCCCATTGGGGAAGAGCCTCTTCGTCCAAGGTCACCAACGCGGCGATGAAGGGACGGTTGTCACCAACCACCAAGCATTGGGAAACTATTGCGTCGGCGCGGATTTGGTCTTCCAACAAAGCTGGAACCACGTTCTTTCCACTTGCTGTAACGATGATTTCTTTTTTGCGCCCGGTGATCTTCAGGAACCCCTGATCGTCCAGTTCGCCGATGTCCCCGGTACGGAACCAACCGTCCACGAACGCTTCCGCGGTGAGATCATCGCGACCGAAGTATCCCTTCATAACGCAGACGCCCTTTGCGAGGATCTCTCCGTCGTCGGCAATCTTGACGGAGTTACCTGGTAACGGGGCGCCGACGGTGCCTATCCGGATGCGCTCCGGGCGATTCACCGTGATGGGTGCTGTGGTTTCCGTCAGCCCATAACCTTCCAAAATTTGCATGCCGATGCCCTGGAAGAAGTGCCCTAGGCGTTCGCCCAAGGGCCCGCCGCCGGAGACAGCATGATGCACCTGTCCACCCATGGCCGCGCGCAACTTCCCATATACCAGCTTGTTAAACAGTGCATGTTTGGCGCCGAGGAGAAACGGCACCTTGCCGTCCTGGCTGGCCCGCGAGTACTCGATCGCGGTTGTGGCGGCTGCTGCAAAGATTTTGCCCTTCCCGTCTCCTTCGGCTTTCAGCGCAGCCGAGTTATAGACCTTTTCAAAGACGCGGGGCACCGCAAGGATGAAGGTGGGTTTGAAGCTCTGGAGGTCTTCAAGAAGGTGTTTGATATCCGGGGTGTGGCCGACTTTTGCCCCACCTGCCACGGCCAGGACCGAAATGTAGCGGGCGAAAACGTGAGCCAACGGCAAGAACATGATGGTTTGCGAGCCAGATGAAAGCACGTCTTTAGCCAGAACAGCCAAGGCATTCTCACTGAGCTCAACAAAATTGTGGTGAGTGAGCATGCACCCTTTGGGACGTCCTGTGGTTCCGGAGGTGTAAATGATGGTCGCGACGTCGTCGAGCCCGTTGGCGGTTCGTCGCACTTCCAAGGCGGCTTCGGTAACGTCCTTGCCGGCCTCACGCAAGGCGTCAAGGCCGTTGCCTTCCATCAACCACACGTCTTTGAGGACAGTAAGGTTCTCGCTGTGGGCCGCTTGTCGGATTACGTTCTCATGGCTTGCGCTCTCAGCAATGACCGCGACGGCGCCGGAGTCGCCTAAGTTCCAGGCCACCTGCGACGGCGAGGAGGTTTCATAGATCGGAACAGAGACTGCTCCGGTAAACCAGATGGCGAAGTCCACCAAGCTCCATTCGTACCTAGTACGCGCCATGATGCCGATGCGATCACCGACCTCGATGCCACTGGCAATGAGGCCCTTCGCTATTGCGCACACGTCTGCGTGGAATTCTTTGGCAGAAATATCTACCCAAACGTTGTCTGCGTTTCGACGGGAAAACAGCGCCGGGTTGCTCTCCAACTTAGCTTGTCGCAGGACAAAGTCAGTGGTGTTCATAGTCCGCGGACTGACCACCTTGGCCGGAACTGTTATCTCTCGCACATTGACTCCTTCGATCTGTGGGGCCACTAGGGGTTGGCCTTACTCTATCCGGCACGGACTAAGTGTCGAGCTTCGGATATGTTACTCGTCAGTAACTTTATGTCGTTTGGGTCACACATACAATTCCACCACAACGTTGTGGTCGGAAACGCTGGATAGAATCGATGCATGCGTCAACTTCGGTACCCCCTAAGATCCTCAGCCATCCGGCCAGCCCTTCGTTTTGTCGGCGGCGCGCCGGTGGGAGGTTCTTTGGCACTGGGCATCGACATTGGCGGTACCAAGGTAGCGGCCGGAGTGGTGAACGGGAGCGGGGTCATCCTAGAGGAACTACGCTATGACACCCCGGGGCGCGATGCTCGCGCCGTCGAGGCCGTCATTGCTGATCTTGCCCGCGAGCTTGGTGCCCGACACAATATTCGCAGCGTGGGTATCGGGGCTGCTGGATGGATGGATCTTGACGGAGGCACCGTCATGTTCAGTCCGCACCTGGCCTGGCGCAACGAGCCTTTACGGGAAAATCTTGAAAGCCTGCTCAACAGGCCGGTCACAGTTGCCAACGACGCCGATGCTGCCGGGTGGGCGGAATGGCGCTTTGGTGCTGGGAGAGGCAACGACCGCATGGTGTGCCTGACGCTGGGCACAGGGATCGGTGGGGCCCTTGTGATGGACGGCCGGGTGGAACGAGGCAGCTTCGGGTTGGCTGGTGAATTTGGACATCAGGTGATTGTTCCTGGTGGGCACCGCTGCGAATGCGGAAACCGCGGTTGCTGGGAACAATATGCGTCCGGTAACGCGCTGGGACGGGAAGCTCGTGAGCTGGCACGGGCCAAATCACCCATGGCCACAGAAATGCTCGCAAGTGTCCACGGCCGGGCCAAGGACATTACTGGAACGGTGGTGACCGAACTTGCGCTGGCCGGTGAAGCAACCTCTCGGGAACTTGTAGAAGAGGTGGGGGAATGGTTGGGCCTAGGTATCGCGAATCTGGCTGCAGCCCTAGATCCGGCGTTGTTCGTCATTGGTGGGGGCTTGTCTGCGGCTGGTGACCTGTTGCTTGAACCCGCTCGGCGTGCGTACTCAAAAAACCTCACTGGTAGGGGCTTTCGCCAAGAGGCAAAGATCGTTGCTGCCGGGCTAGGGCCGTCGGCCGGGCTCATAGGGGCTGCGGATCTATCTCGGGTTCGCCAGTCGAACCGACTCGGTGTACGCCGACGAAGGCGAGGGTTGGGCGCACCGGCCTAGGCAGACGGCTTTAGACCACCGCGCCGTCGCCGTCGTCGTTCTCGCGGCTGTGGGGGAGCTTGAACAGCAGGTAACCGGTGCCGGCGAGAAATGCCATGATGACCCCGATTACGGCCAAGAACGGAATTCCGCGCCAGAAGATGGCGGCAACGACCAAGAAAAGTGGGCCACCCACGGCACCAATCCAAGAGAGCATAATGATGGGTTCCACGCCGGCCAGGGAGGGCGGTTCCGGGGGTACAAAGTCCTCTTCGAATTCGTCGGCGTGGTAGTCGCGGGGTCCTCGGGAATCTGGGCTCTGCCCAATCGCGGACTCGGTGTTCTTTTGGCTCGTTCTCTCGCCCTTGAAGGAAAGCTCTTCAAAGGACGGTTCAGTCGGCGCCGGTTCGCTTTGTTTACGCCACACACCCAAGGGATCGAAGTCGTTGACGGTTTTTTGCTCTGGAGCCATCCCCGTTTCTAGAGGGTCCCCGCCTAGTGTGCCGTCCATAAAGGCATCGCTGGGCTCTTGGAGTCTGGACACCAGATCTGCCCAAACGGCTTCGTCGTTGCCGTTCGCATCGGGCGTGCTGTGCCCATGATCAGATTGCACCTGCGTGCCTCCGGAAAAATTCGTTGGAGGAAGCGAAAATTAGTTCGGCGTCGTTGTCCATGGTGGCAACATGGTAGCTGTTGCTCAGCGGCACCACGTCGAGTTCCGAGGAGCCAAGTCTGGCCCGAATGGCGTCCAAGCTGGATTCTGGGACTACATGGTCAACGCTGGAGCGAAAAACTAGGGTGGGAGCCGTGACGCGCGGAAGAAGTGAAAGCGTGTCATTGAACAGCGCAGAGAGTTGGTGGACGGCCGCTACGGGTGTTCGCGTATAGGCGCCCTCTGTAATGCCGGGCGCCTTGATGTCATCACCGATCGCCGGGACACTCTTGAGTACGTGTTTGAGCACGCCTGAATATTTCGCTCGTTTGTCATCAAATGTCAAACCCGGATTGACGAGGGCGATTCCTGCCACGGGGTGGTGTGCCGCCACCCTTAACGCTAAGGCTCCGCCCATGGATAACCCAGCGACGAAGACACTCTCGCACCGGGCTGATAATTCAAGATAGGCTGCTTCGAAGTCGCGGTACCAATGTTCCCAAGGCGTGTGAGAAAGTTCCTGCCAGCTGGTGCCATGGCCTGCGAGGAGCGGCGTGTTTACAGCGAATCCTTGATCGGCTAAATAGGTGCTCCAGCCGAGCATGCTCACGGGAGAGCCGGTGAAACCATGGCAGAGCGCGACACCAACTCTGGCCATGCTGCCGTGCCCGTCAGAACGGAACTGCTGTGGCGTGGTCATGGGACCTCCATTACTGCCTCATATGGAACATTGGCGGCGAAGTATTGCGGCGTCGTAGACTGCCGACGGGCACCTCTCTTACTAGACTACTGTTGATACGTGCACGGCGGGGTAACGCCATGGATGATAATAGCTGCGTTCCGTGGCGCCGGAGAGGAACCGTACTGTGATTTATTGGGTGCTAAAGAAGGTCTTCTTGGGGCCGGTCCTGAAATTGTTGTTTCGCCCGTGGACCAAGGGTTTGGACAATCTGCCCCTTGAGGGGCCCGCCGTTCTCGCCAGCAACCACCTTTCATTTTCTGACTCTATCTTTATGCCCTTGATGGTTCCGCGACCTGTTGTGTTCTTGGCTAAGAGTGACTATTTCACCGGGCGGGGCATCAAAGGCAGGCTGACTGCAGCTTTTTTCAAGCTGACAAACCAGCTCCCCATGGACCGTTCAGGTGGCGCAGCGTCCGCTAGTTCGCTCAACACGGGAGTCGACGTCCTCAAGGCAGGGGGGCTGCTGGGCATCTACCCAGAGGGGACCCGGAGCCCCGATGGCCGTCTGTACCGCGGCAAGGTGGGCGTAGCGAAACTGATTCTGAGTGCAAACGTACCGGTGATTCCGGTTGCCATGATTGGTACGGATAAGGTTCAGCCCATCGGTAGGCGCATCCCTAATATTCGCCGGTTGGGGGTTATTTTTGGTGAACCGATGGACTTTAGCCGGTATCAGGGCTTGGAAGATGATCGGTTCGTCCAACGGTCCGTGACAGATGAGATCATGTATGAGCTCATGCGGCTCTCCGGGCAAGAATATGTAGATTCCTACGCCGGTACGGTGAAGGAGAAGATCGCTGCGGATAAGGCTAAAAAGTCCGCGAAGGACCAAGAAGGTTCGGAGCATCCCAAGAAGGCCGGAGAAGCCGTTCGCATGGCGCCTTCCGCGACCGTGGCACCCGGCACAGTGACAGTTATCGGCGCTCCAAGCGAAGCGACTTCCGGTTCAAACCCGGCGCAGATTCCGCCGGCCTCCGCCCCGGACTCTGCCGAAGGTACGCCGGAGCATAAGTGATGTCCTCCCATTCTGGCGGTGCTTAAGCAACGCCCGCCCGGTTCAATGCCGCCATCTCATGACTTGGACCGGTTGTGATGCAGGCGGGATAGCGGGATACGCTTGAGAGGTGACTGATCAAACCACTGCGCCAACGTATGCACGTCCATCAGGTATTCCCGTCCCAGGTGCCGCCGTCTATCCCGGCTTGGATGATTGGCGCCAGCTAGTTGCGGCACAGCAGCCCACTTGGACGGACTCTCCGGATTTTGCCCCCACGGTCACGGAGCTCTCCTCGCTTCCGCCGTTGGTGTTCGCCGGGGAAGTTGACGTGCTACGTTCCCGGCTAGCTCAGGCTGCCCAGGGAAAAGCATTTCTGCTCCAGGGCGGTGACTGTGCGGAAACCTTTGAAGCGGCCACCGCTGATAAAATCAGTTCTCGCGTCAAGACGATCTTGCAGATGGCTGTCGTGCTCACATACGGAGCCCAACTCCCCGTGATCAAGATGGGAAGGATGGCGGGCCAATTTGCCAAGCCGCGTTCTTCCAACGATGAAACACGTGATGGCGTGACTTTACCCGCCTACCGCGGGGACATCGTCAATGGCTACGCGTTCACTTCGGAATCACGCCGGCATGACCCGGCCCGGATGCTCAAGGCGTACCATACCTCAGCGTCCACCTTAAACTTGATCCGGGCCTTTACCCAGGGTGGCTTCGCGGATCTGCGCCTGGTGCATGAATGGAATCGGGGCTTCACCTCCAATCCTGCTCACAGCCGCTATGAGAAGCTCGCCAAAGACATTGATAACGCGATCAAATTCATGGCCTCTTGTGGGGCTGATTTTGAAGCGCTCAAGCGGGTTGAGTTTTTCGCCAGCCACGAGGCGTTATTACTGGACTACGAAAGAGCCTTGACGCGCATCGATTCGCGGACTGGACTGCCCTACGACACGTCCGCGCACTTCCTCTGGATCGGAGAGCGCACGCGCGATCTGGACCAAGCTCACGTGGACTTCCTCTCGCGTGTGCGTAACCCTATTGGCGTCAAGCTTGGACCAACCACGTCTCCTGACGACGCTCTGCGCCTCATTGAGAAGCTGGACCCGAACCGGGAGCCCGGGCGTCTGACGTTCATCACCCGCATGGGTGCTAAGAACATCCGGGAGAAACTTCCAAACTTAGTAGAGAAAGTCACGGCTTCCGGAGCGCAGGTACTGTGGGTGACGGATCCTATGCACGGCAACACTGTTACTTCCCCCAACGGTTATAAGACGCGCAATTTCGATGACGTCATCGATGAAGTTCGTGGCTTCTTTGAAGTTCACCGGGCACTGGGCACCTTCCCTGGTGGGCTGCACGTGGAGATGACCGGGGACGACGTTGCTGAGTGCCTCGGTGGCGCTGACCCCGTCGATCAGGAAGCGTTTCTCACCGGTTACGAATCTGTCTGTGACCCCCGTCTGAACCATAAGCAGTCACTTGAGATGGCATTTTTAGTTGCCGGCGCATTAGGCCAAAGCAAATAAAAGAAGCAGTGCAAAGCAAAGCGGGGTGTGAAAGCAAGCTGTCGTGAAAGCAGGTGGTGACAGTCCTAGATTACCTGCAAGGTCACGGTACTTCCTTCCGGCGCGTTGACGCCTTGGGGATCTTGGAAACGGACTGTTCCGAAGAAGCCGCCCAGCAGGTTTTTCACCTGGACATCGAAGCCAAGAGCTTTAAGCTGAGCGGTCGCCGCGCCTACTTGTTTACCGACAACATCCGGGACCATTACCATCTTGGGTCCCTTGGACACCGTGAGAGTGATCGAACTGCCCGGGGGAAGCTCACCGGATTCTGGTGATTGGGCGACGATAGCGCCCGCTGGAACAGTCGCGCTGTTGACTTGTTCAGGTGCGACGACGGCTAGCAAGCCAACCGCTTTGATGGCGGCTTGGGCGTCACCTGAGGTCTTGCCTACGACGGACGGGACGGCAATGGGTTGCGGTCCTTTGGATACCACTAAGTTGATCTTGGTTCCACCACGGAATTCCAGTCCGGAGGCAGGGTCCTGGCTCACGACAGTCCCGGCGGGAACCTTAGCGTCGTACGCCTCAGTGACAGGGCCAACGTCGAGGTGAGCGTTAACGAGAGAAACCTTTGCGTCGGCCAGTGTCTTCCCGCCAAGGTCCGGGACTGAATACATGACCGGCCCTTTGGAGACCATGAGTGTCACACCAAGAAACCGACGCTGGGACGCACCGTTGGCGGGATCGGTGTTCACCACCAAGCCGACGGCGACACTCTCGTCATAAACATCCGTCGTGGAGATCTTGTCAAAGCCTTCAGCATGGAGACTGGCCTGCGCCTGGGCGACTGTCTTATTGTGTACCTCTGGCACAGTTGTCAGTGCTCCAGGGCCGAGGGCCAAGAACCAGCCCGCATATGCGAGCAGCACTGCGAGCACTGCAACTACTGTGATCCAGATGGCTGCGCGCCGGCGCGGATGTGCCGGCCCCAGCTTCTTGACGGGGATGGCAGCTGACTTCGCCAAAGCCTTGGCTTCTGTCCGTTTCTGCTGTTTAGACAGTGGGGCTGGTTCGGCTGGCTCCTCCACGTACAGCGCCCTGCCACCTGGTAGCACGCTCGTTGGATGGGTGTGCGTTGGAATGAGCGTGGTCATATCCGCCGATGTCGACCGTGATGAAGCTTGCGCTGATGTCGCGTCATGGTCGTAGCCGCGGTCTAAAACGGTGGTCGGATATTCGGAGTCGGCAAGCTGGCATTCTGCGCCGTCTTGACCTGCAAATCCCGCTCCGGTACCTTCCGCAAATGCGCCGCCGGAGTCTAGCTCAGCCGGAGTGAGCGTGCTGCGGATGTGGCGTAAGTCTTCCAGGAGTGCTGAGCCATTTGCAGGACGGTTATCAGGGTCTTTGGCGCACATGTAGCTGACAAGTTCGTCCATCTCCGCGGGCAATCCGGGGATTGCAGCTGACGGGCGTGGAACCTCGTCGCGGACGTGGGCCATGGCCACTGCGAAGCTCACGTCACCTTCGAATGGCTGGCTGCCTGTTAGCAGCTCGTAGAGTATGATTCCCGCGGAGTAGATATCACTCCTTGCATCGCCGCCAGAGCCCGTGACCAACTCCGGTGCAATGTACCCGACTGTGCCCATCAACGGCGCCGTGTTGGTGGTTGTTGTCACGGCTCGGGAGAGACCAAAATCGCCGATCTTTACCCAGTTATTGGTATCGAGGAGCACATTTTCCGGTTTAACATCCCGGTGCACCAAACCTGCGCCATGTGCTGCTGCCAAGCCCTCCACAATGGGGTCTAGAAGTTGTAGAGCCTGCCGGGGTGTCATGGGGCCACGTGCATTAATGAGGTCACGGAGCGTCTGGCCGTGGATATATTCCAGGACCAGATAGGCGTGTTCGGTGCTGACGCCATGATCGTGGATTTGCACTACATGGGGATGGGAAAGGCTCGCTGCACTCCAAGCCTCACGCTTGAGACGTTCAATGAACGCATCGTCCATAGCGAGATGTGGATGCAGGATTTTCAACGCGATGTTTCGGTTGAGTCGAATGTCAGTAGCTAGATAGACGGTGGACATGCCGCCGCGTGCCACCTTGGACAATACTAGGTAGCGATTATCAACTGTGGACCCGATCAGGGGGTCATGGGGTACATCTTGCACTCTTCGATCTTAGGCGGTGAAAGCGGAAGGCCCCGGCATCACTCGCCGAGGCCTTCAACTGCTGTGCACATTCACCAGTAGCGCCAATGGATGGTTAACGGAACAAGTCCCGCTTGGCCTTTACGCCAGCAACATAGTTCACGGTGTCGGGATACATGCCATAAAGGGAGACGGAGTATTGTCCCTGGTAGTAGCCAGCGATTCCCTCGTCTTCGGTGGGAGCATCGCGTAGAAGTGCCCGAATGATGGCGACACCGGCCGTGACGTTGTCTTGTGGGTCTAGCAAGTTCAGTGGATGGCCAACCAGCCCTGCGGCCCATTCGCCGGCGTCGGGAATCACTTGCATTGTCCCAATGGCATTGGCGGGGGAGACGACCTGATGACGGAATCCGGATTCCTGCTGTGCAAAGGCCAGCGCCAGAGCCGGGTCGACGCCCATACTTGCTGCCGTGCGGACCACTAGTTCTTTCATCTGTGCAGTGGAAGGAGCAGGAGCTGCCAGGAGGGCGGCCTTGTTCTTGTTGGCATCTGCCACTACAGCTTGCGGGTATGTGTAGTGCAAGAATGTGCTAGGAACAGCCTGGTCGGCGGTCAATGCGCTGGTGCCTATGGGCTCGACGCTGCTGGCAGCAGAAGTGACTCCAGGGATGGATAACGACTTCCCGGCGTAGATGGTTCCGTTGTCGGCAATGCCGTTTGCTGCGGCAAGTGCGCCAGCGCTCACACCATGGTGGGCTGCGATCGAAGAGAGGGTGTCTCCTGCTGAAATTACGTAGCTGCCCGTTGATGCGGGTGTTGCTTGCGATGCGACAGGTGTCGGCGCAACGGACGTCGGCGCTTGGCTTGAAGCGGACGCTTGCGCGCTGAGCTTGATTTTTTGACCCGGATAGATGGTATTGCTGATGGCATTCATGCCATTGGTGGCGAGTAGGTCAGCAGTACTCAATCCGTGGTGTGCGGCGATCGAGCTGATGGTATCCCCCCCGACAACTATGTAGTCCGAAGCGCCCTCATGCGGCGTCTGTGCGGGTGCGGCTGCGGGTGCCGCGGCATTGGGGCCGAGCGCCAGAATTTGGCCTGGGTGGATGACTGTCTCAGCACTTAGCTTGTTCAAAGCGAGTACTTCGACCGTTGATAAACCCAGTGCTGCGCAGATACCGGAGACGGTGTCCCCATCCACCACAGTGTAGTTGGCGGGGGAAGCAGGCGCCTGTGGAATTATGCCAGCTGGCAAAGTCCCGGCAACCACAGATGTCGAAATTCCGGCCACTGCCGGGGCTCTGGTGAGTGCCGTCGCCAGCCCTCCATGGGTGACTGCCGTTGGAAGCACCTTAGGTCCCGTTGGGGCCGTTGCGGCTGCTGGCTGGGCCATAGCCAGCGAAGAGAGCATAATCACGGGGATTGCGGCGGTGGCGACGGCGGCCAGTTGCTTACTCGTGGCCGATCCAGTCCTCGACGTGGTGGGGGAAGTCATGGGGCCGTCCTCTAGGTTCCGGTAGGGATGGTGCTAGTGATGATGATGATACTGATGTGGATAATGTGAATTTACACCACATGGATCAAACAATCAGCTTTATGAGTACTCCGGTGGAGGAAAAATAGTCCTTTGCGGCAAGAAGTACCGTCGGTGTGCCCTCGCACAAGTGTGCGGCTCCCACAACTTTGTGGGAACCTTGTGGGGTGAGTAATGTTGAAAATGTCGTCAGTGAATGGTTGCCCCTGCCTGACGTCGCAGAAAAGCTTGATGTTTCGGTCACCAAAGTCCATGCGCTTATCAAGGATGGATCCTTGTTAGCTGCCCGCATAGGCGAGCGGAATATCAGGGCCGTGCCGGCTGGGTTGTTTATGGACGACCACATTATAGAAAGCCTCCGAGGCACCATTACGGTTCTTCACGACGCTGGCTTCGGTGACGAGGAAGCAATTGTGTGGCTATTCACAGCAGATGAATCGCTGCCGGGCCGCCCGATTGATGCACTGCACGCCGGAAGAAAAACTGAGATTCGTCGCAGGGCCGCTGCCTTGGGCTGGTAGCCCAGCGTTAGATAATCCCACCGTGACCTCTCCGGCCACAACGTTCAAGGCCAGCCCTCTCGTGTGGGCTGGCCTTATTTATCGGCGTTACTAATTTCATTTCCGCCGTCGCTAAGCCGTCCGCGAGACCGCACCCTGACCCAAGAGTGAAAGGGCATAGCTGACGTCGTTGGCGATAGGGAGCTCAGCCAGAGCCGAAAATGCGGATCCGCTCAAGGAATCGATCATTTCCTCGGTGCGCGCCAATGCTTGGGAAGAAAAGATAATGGCACAGATTCTTTCAATGTCCGCTTCACTCATGTCCGAACGTCCTAGATTCGAGTCCACGAAGTCGCGGTCCGCTTTCCCTGCGGCTTCGATCGTCAAACCTATCAGGACGGTCCGCTTCCCCTCACGTAGATCGTCGCCGGCGGGCTTACCTGTTTTAGCAGGATCACCAAATACTCCCAGAACGTCGTCGCGCAACTGGAACGCCTCTCCCAGCGGTAGAGCAAAGGCACTGTAGCCGTTCAACAATTTCTGCGGTGCCCCAGCAAGGGCGCCACCTAGAACTAGCGGATGCTCGGAGGAGTATTTGGCACTTTTATACCGGATGATTGCTGCTGCTCGGGCCACAGCAGTCTCGTGCGGTTTCCCGGGGCCGGAAACTTCCTCGAGGATATCGAGATACTGTCCGGCCATAACCTCAGTGCGCATGGTGTTGAAAACCCACCGAGCGTGGCTGCTCGCGGTGTTGCCAAGGTTCGCGAACATCTCCTCACTAAAGGACAGACAGAGGTCACCGGTGAGAATTGCGGCTGCGTTCCCGAAACGCTCTTCGTCAAGCGCCCATCCGTTCTGCGCATGGAGAGCGCTGAACCGGCGGTGGACACTGGGGCCCCCACGGCGGGTATCTGAACGGTCGATGATGTCATCATGAATGAGGGCTGCGGCCTGAAAAAGTTCTAGTGCAGCACCAGCGGTGACAATCGCTTCCGAGCTATCCGCGCCACCTGCGCCTCGCCAGCCCCAATAGCAAAGGATTGCTCGCATGCGCTTGCCGCCAGTGACCAGATCCCTGATGGAATCAACTAGAACCAACGACTCCGGTGAAATTTCCGCCAAAAACGTGCGTTTCTCCGCCATGAATGTTGCCAGTCTCTGCGCAACTGCTGTGACAAAAGCAGCTTGTTCGGCAGCGGATGGATCCTCCGAAGTGGCAAGAGATGCACTCATGATTGTTGATTCCTTGTTTTTGGTGGGCGGCTCGGGTTCGGAAGGCTAAGGGCTGGAGCGCTCATACGGTTGTGCAGTTGGGGCTTGAGTTACTTTAAGGACCCTGGCAGGACAGTGGCACCGACGGTGACGGTGGCACTGTCGCCGGTTTGCACCACTGAGACGATCACGATCTCTTGTCCGGCAGCACGAACGAACGTTTTCAGCGGGACTCCATCGACGGTGTCACCTGGTTGCGCCGTGAAACCTTGAGCTTGGAACACTTGGCTGTAGTAGGCCAGGACCTCGGCGGGCGTGGCGGTGATCGTGGCCGTCATTGACGCCGCGGAGAGAGGTGTGCTGCGCTGGAGGGTGGAACCTTGAACCTGTGCGCCGGGCATGAGCGGAATTAACGTGGCAGGGAAGCCAGCGACTAGCTCCTTGACAGCTGTTTCTGCAGTCGCTTGGGCCGACGCGGCGGCACTGGTCGCTGCCGAAGAGGTGGCCGACGTTGCACTGGCACTGCTGGAGGCACTAGAACTTAGCGGAGTACGAGAAGGCGTGGAAACAGTTCCACCCGAACATCCGGAGAGGACTATGACAGCGGAGATCACCGACGCCGCCACGACGTACCCGCGTGGGCCAGGCTTGAGGGGTGAATGGTGAGCATTTGAGCGGATCATCGTGGGTTCCTTCGCTGCCGGTGCAGTGGGCTGATCCCAGTTTACCTACTTGCCAGGGCATAATTCCCGATCCCAGTGGTGTCAGAGGCTGTCATTAGACTTGAGGGGTGGAACAACAGCCCCGACGCATACTTCAGCGCCCATTACCTGCCAAGGCGGGCATGCGTGAGGAAGAACTACGTCGAGAACAATTTGGCAGGGTCCTTGACCAGACCGATTGCACCATCATGCACGTTGATATGGATGCGTTTTTTGTGACAGTGGAATTACGTGATCATCCGCAGTTGCGTGGCAAACCGGTCATTGTTGGATTTCCGGAGGGACGCTCCGTCGTGCTTTCGGCCTCTTATGAGGCGAGAAAGTTTGGGGTCCGCTCCGCGATGCCCATGGTGTCTGCTCTGCGAATGGCACCAACCGCCGTCGTGATCAATCCGCGGCACGAACTTTACCGTGAAGTCTCCAAAGAAGTGATGTCTCTATTCAACTCCATCACGGACATTGTGGAACCACTCAGCGTTGACGAGGCATTTCTTGATATCAGCGGTGCCCTCAGGCGATTAGGGTCTCCGCTGGAGATCGGTGCGCTGGTACGCCGACGAGTGGCCGCCGAACTGGGGATCACAGCCTCAGTGGGTATTGCCGCCTCGAAATTCGTTGCGAAGATCGCTTCCACCAGATGTAAACCGGATGGCATGCTACTTATTGAAAAAGACCGCACGGTCGAGTACCTGCATGCTCTTCCGGTTCAGGCTTTGTGGGGTGTGGGAGCTAAAACACTGGAGTCATTGAACCGGCTGGGTATCTTTAGTGTGGCCGACCTCGCCGCCACGCCAGTTACAGCCTTGCAAAAAAGGCTCGGATCAGGAGGGAGGGTGTTGTATGAGCTCTCCTGGGGACGGGACCCTCGGCCAGTAACTCCGACTCGCACGGAGAAGAGCATTGGTGCTGAGGAGACTTTTGCCGTCGATACCTACAGTGACGAAGTCCTGACGAGGGAACTGCTGCGCCTAGCTCACAAAGTGGCAGCCCGACTTCGGGGGGCTGCGCTGACAGGACGCACAATCGTATTGAAAATCAAGTACTCGGACTTTGCCACGATCAGCCGCTCCAAGTCGTTGGTGGCCGGCGTCGATAGCGCGGGAGCGATCTACGACGGCGCGGTTGGACTGCTGCGGATGTTGGGTCGCCGTCCTCAGAGCGTGCGCCTGATCGGTGTGCGAATGGAAGCGTTAGAGTCGGTCGGCTCAGTGCCATTGCAGTTCAGCTTAGATAGACGTGAGGGTAACGGCCGCAGCGCAGAGGTCGCCTCCGATGCCATTGCGGCCAAGTTTGGCGCAGCCCTCATCGTGCCCGCTAGATTGCTGGCAGACAAGCCGCAACAGGGAACTGCGGGAACTCCCTGATAGTGGTCGGGGCCCTTTTTCCCGCGCGGCAATTGGCTGTGTCCAGACTGCCAGCACGGAGCGCACCGATCTTTAGTCAAGCCTGTGGCTTTGCGGGTTTCAGTTATGCTCAATCACGCCTATTGTTAGTAGTAGGAGTTCTCTTGGCAACGGCTCCGGAACTTGATGGAACCTCGGCGGCAACCGAAACTAAAATCGGTGGACCTGTCTTCGGGAACTAAACAAGGCCTTGGAAACGTTGACTGGAAAAGACGCCCATGGCCCTGAACTGAAGGAGGTCGTCATGCCACTCTCTGAGCACGAGCAAAGACTGCTTGACCAATTGGAGCAGCAGTTGCACGCGGAAGATCCTAAGTTTGCCAATGCTCTGGCATCGGACCCGGTCCGTTCGCTTTCCACCCGTCACATTGTGATCGGCGTCCTCGTCTTGATCGTCGGCATTCTAGTCTTATTGGGTGGCGTTGCCGTCTCCCAAAATACTGTTGCGGCCGGGATCGTGGTGGGAGTCTTGGGGTTCCTCATCATGGGCGCAGGCGTGTACTTTGCTACGTCTCGACCCAAGTTCACGAGCCAACCCACACCCGGGGTCAAAACGGCCTCGAAACAAAAGAGTGGTTTCATGAACAATCTTGAAGAACGCTGGGAAGAGCGCCGCCGCGAACAGTGATTTCTTAGAGCGCAAGACGGCGCTGATAAGTTCGGGGTGGGCTCAGGGCCTCATCGAGCTTGAACATTTTTCCAGCGCGTCCGGATGGATCAGCCATTCGAGATTCCCTTGGTGGACGGGCGTGGACGGTGGCTGGACGTGGATGGCATATTAGCCATGTAAGCTCCCCTGCAGTTGTCCGAGCGTCGCTGGTGTAGCGATCAAAATTTTAGAAATCGAAGTCTCGCGCTCAATCAGAGTCGCTGTTTTAGGCCCCAGTCCCGGGCCTTTTTGTGTTTAAGGACGTTATTTCAAAGACGTAGCGGCAAAATACAAACGATTGAACTCACCACGTCTGCGCTAAAACGGCGTGAGGTGCCGCAGAAGTAACCAGAGTCCTCCACTTTCCCCCACGGTGTTCCAGAGGAAGCCCTTGATCGGGGGATTAGTGGGTGTGTTTGCTGCCATCCTCGTGATTTGAAGCGAACCGAACGTGGTTCTGCCAGCGTAAAAGCGCTACATGAAAAATATCCCTCCACTATCCAATTGCTAAAACTTCCCTGAATTGGCAACGAATTCTGGCCGACACGCCTGACGATGACGCTCCTGTGTCATTGACGGTGGAGGATTGTGGAGTAATGTGGAGCGCATAAGCGGGAAAAGGTGACATTCGGCATTAATGGACTCAACAACTGAGGCGGTGGGGCATGTTTCTTGGAACACACTCCCCGCGTCTTGATGAGAAGGGCCGGATTATCCTTCCTGCCAAGTTCCGGGAGGAACTTGCTGGCGGGCTTGTCCTAACCAAGGGGCAAGAGCACTGCATTTACGTTTTTAGTGCCAGGGAGTTTGAGAAGGTCCACGCGGACATGGTCGGTGCGCCCATGCAAAATCGACAAGCTCGCGACTACGGCCGAATCCTTCTTTCGGGGGCGTCAGATGAGGTTCCTGACAAGCAGGGACGAGTAACCATTCCGCCCACGTTGCGGGCTTATGCAGGACTTGACCGTGAGTTGGTGGTGATCGGCGCAGGCAACCGTGCCGAGATTTGGGACGCCGCAGCTTGGAGTGAGTATTTGATACAGCAGGAAAAGGCTTTTGCGGAAATGGATGAGGATTCCGTTCCGGGAGCCGTGCAGTAAAAGCAACACAACAGTTTCAGAGCGGAATTACCACGTGGGTTACGTCCTTTTGGATGAGATCTCCAGCCGCCCGTCAGTGTCAATCCTGGCTTCCCTTCCCCGGAGCCAGGCTGGACATGGATCGGCGCGGAGGGGGATCTGATTCAACAAGATTCGAACCATACCTCGCTTGAGTGAAAGATCCACCCAGTAATCGGCACTAGTCGTTTGATCCAAGGAAATGGAGGCGTGATGACGTCGGAGAATTCCACGCCACCCACGTCCGAGCGCCACACTCCGGTGCTGAAAGATCGGTGCATCAATCTTCTAGCCCCTGCCTTTGATGCGGCACGCCAGAGCGGGCGGGCACCCATTGTCATTGATGCCACGCTGGGGATGGGCGGACACAGCGAGGCGATGCTAGAACGCAATCCCGATTTGCGCCTTGTGGGTATTGACAGAGACACCGAGGCGCTAGGGCTTGCTGGAGAACGGCTTGCCCGCTTTGCCACACGCGCCAGCTTGGTTCATGCAGTGTATGACGAGATTCCGAGCGTGCTTAGCGAGCTCGGGATTGCAAAAGTTGATGGCATCTTGATGGACTTAGGTGTTTCCTCTTTGCAACTTGACGAGCGTGAACGTGGATTTGCCTATTCATTTGATGCGCCGCTGGATATGCGCATGGACACAAGTCGCGGTGCTACTGCCGCCGACGTCGTCAATGGATATTCCGAAGAAGAACTGGTGCGGATCATCCGTAAATGGGGCGAGGAGAAATTTGCTGGCCGCATAGCCAACCATATTGTGGCTGCGCGGGATCGTGCCCCGATCACACACACGGGCGAACTCGTGGAGATCATCCGCAACGTGGTTCCGGCTAGTGCTGCGCGCACTGGTGGACACCCTGCCAAACGTACGTTCCAAGCGCTACGAATCGAAGTCAACGAAGAATTGAATGTGCTTGAACGCGCCGTCCCCGCAGCAGTGGAGGCCCTGGTTCTCCACGGACGGGCAGTGGTCATGTCGTATCACTCGCTCGAAGACAAAATAGTCAAAGGCGTCTTTGCCGCGGGCTCGCGTTCTAGTGCGCCGGCTGGCTTCCCCGTGGAGCTTGAAGAGCACAAAGCAACCTTGAAGCGCTTGACCAAGGGAACTGAAACGCCGACAGCGCAAGAAATAGCGGAGAACCCCAGGGCTGCCTCGGCTCGGTTGCGGGCAGTGGAAAAAGTGAGAGTCAGGAGCGGGCTGTGAGTAGTTTTTTCCCCGGTGGTGCACAGGACATTGTGGGCAATACCGCACGGAAGTTGGTCCCTGTTGCCCCGGATAAGTCCGGCAACCCAACGTCGGCGCCAGACTCTGCAGACTCCAAGGCACGAACACCGCTGTCCTTGGTGGTCACCGTGCCCCGGCGCAATTGGAAGCCCTTGATAGTTTTGGTGCTGCTGCTGGCATCCGCTGCACTAGCGGCAGTGTTGGTCATGAGCGTTTCACTTTCGCAGGGACAGTACAAGCTGGTGGATTTGAAGACGGCACAAAGCAATTTGGAGAAGTCCAACCAGGCACTCGAACTTGACCTGAGTGCGCAACGCGCACCACAAAGTCTTGTCAGCCGCGCCACGGGCATGGGCATGGTGCCGGCAGCCTCGACAGGACAAATTGATGTCCGCAGCCAAAAGGTTTCCGGCAATCCACTGCCCGCAACCTTAGATACCAAGGGATTGGTCTCCATCCCGGCCGCTGACGTCAACAAGTCCAAAGATCAAGCTGGCGCGTCGCCGCTGAGTCCCGCGGCGAAGGACTCGGGCGGGACAACGGCTCCTGGTCAGAGCACTCCAGGGAAAGAGATGGCCCCAATAGTTCCGGCTGCGCCGGAGCCTGCGGCTCCAGATCTCAACGGAGGCACCATCCCGGCACCGGCCCAAAAGGGCAGCTAAGGTGTGAACATCGTCGGAGTCCAGCAGGGCCCCCGTCGCTGAGGCAGCACGACAAACTGGCAGCAAGGACACGCAGTGGCACACAATTCTCCGCACACGGCACAAGGTGCAGCTGCGCGTCTGGCTGACAAAATTGGGCGCGGCCGGATGCGAATCGGCTTCACGCTCATGCTGGTATTCCTGCTGGTCATTGCTGGCAAGCTCGTCATGATTCAAGGCCTCGACGTCGGAAACATGGCTGAAGCCGCAGAAACTCAGCGAACTGTCGTGCAAAAACTTCCGGCTGTGCGCGGGAAGATAGTTGATTCCAACGGCCATGTTTTGGCAGAGAGCATCATCCGCTACGACATCACTGTTTCCCAGATCAATAGTGCCCTTTATCCACAGTACAAGCACCGTGATGCTATTTCTGGCGACGTGGAATCATTTACTCGCGAACAAGGACTGATGAAGCTTGCCACGGTTCTTGGCTTACCGTTTGAGCAGGTGAAGGCGAACGCCACCGGGGAAAAGGCTTTCAACTATATTGTTCGCGATGTTAGCCCTGCCATGGAAAGTCAGGTCGCGGCGCTGGGTGTGCCGGGAATTTACTCGGAGCCGCAGACCAAAAGGGTGTATCCGATGGGTTCCGTGGGTGGACCAATCGTTGGATTCCTTGGATCCGATGGCAAAGGATTGGCTGGCATCGAACAGACGTTCAATGAGAAGTTGACCGGTACCGATGGCTCCAGGACGTACCAAGCAGGCAAGAACGGAATAATTATTCCCACGGCGCCGGTGAAAACAGTGCCATCGGTGGACGGAGCGAGCGTCACCCTGACCATAAATCAGGATATTCAGTATTACGCTCAGCAAGCGGCGCAGCAGCAAAAAGAACAGTACAGCGCCCAGTGGGTGAGTATCACAGTGCTGGAATCGAAGACGGGTAAACTCGCGGCCGTCGCTGACAGTGATTCCTATAATCCCAACGATCCCGGTGCCTCGGCGACCAAAGACATCGGTTCACGCACGGTGAGCTCCATTGTCGAACCGGGTTCCACGGATAAAACCATCACAGCTTCGGCTGTCATGGCGGAGGGTCTGGCTACGCCCTTGAGTCAGTTCCTGGTTCCGCCAACGTTGAGCATCGACGGTCAGACGTTCTCGGATGCTTTCGTCCACGGCACCGAGAAGCGGACCTTGGCTGGCATCATTTCGGACTCTATGAACACCGGAACGGTCCTGGCGGGCTCCAAGCTCACGCCCGAACAGCGATATAACTGGTTCCACAAGTTCGGGGTCGGCCAAAAGACCGGGATTGAGTTACCGGGCGAAAGTCCCGGCATTCTTGCCCCGTGGCAGAAGTGGGACGGACGACAGCAGTACACTGTGCTATTTGGCCAGGGCGTAGCCCAGACACCTCTGCAAACAGCATTCGTGTTTCAGACTGTGGCTAACAATGGCACCAGGCTTAAGCCCCAAATCGTCGATTCCTTCACCGCTGCGGACGGCAGTGTCGAAAAAGTCCAGCAGGCCGCTGGGATTGAGGTGCTAGACAATAAGACCGCCCAAGACATGCGCGACATGCTCGAAGGCGTGGTGACTATGGCGGATTACAAGGTAGTCAACGTACCCGGTTACCGCGTGGGTGGTAAGACAGGGACAGCGGAAGCACCAGCTGACAACGGGGTGGGCTTTGACGGCTATACGTCCTCGTTCATCGGCATGGCCCCCATGGAAGACCCCCAATACGTGGTAGCAATCACTGTTCAACGGCCGCAGGGCAGCATTTACGGAGTTACCCAGGGGTATACGTTTAATCAGGTGATGGGACAGGTTCTGCGGACTTTTGACGTTCCTCCGTCCACCACTCCCAGCGTCATGCTGCCCAAGTTCTATGAATAGCCTTAGGCAGCCCAACACAACATGAAAGACATCCATCACGTGGAACAGCCCCCTTCCGGCCAGGCGCCAGCTCCTCTCCGGGGAATCGCGACGATGCGGCCCACACACGTAAATCCGGTGACACTGAAACGTGTTGCTGCTATTGCCGGTGCCCGTGGATTAGCGGCCAGCGTTGAGCAAACGGTGCGTGGAGTGACTTCGGACTCCCGCAGCGTGGTGCCGGGGGATCTCTACATAGCCCTACCGGGGGCGCACGTCCATGGGCACCAATTTGGGGCTGCGGCGGCTACTGCCGGTGCCGTCGCCATTTTGACGGACGACGCCGGCGCCCAAGCTTTGGCGAAGCACGTCGACCTGCCGGTCTTGAGCTGCCCGGATCCTCGTGGTGTCGCCGGCGAGATCGCAGCGTTGGTCTACGGTACGGCTGCGAACACAGGACTTGGTGGAGTGGAGCTGTTTGCCGTGACGGGCACCAATGGCAAAACCACTACGACTTACTTCTTGAATTCGCTGTTACGGGCGCTTGGCAATTCCACTGGTCTGATTGGCACCATCGAGATTCTGGCCGGGGATGAGCCTATCCCGAGTAAGCTGACCACCCCCGAGTCCACCGATGTCCATGCATTGCTCGCTGTCATGGCGGAGCGTGGCTTGGACGCGGCCTCCATGGAAGTCTCCTCCCATGCGCTGGCCTTTGGCAGAGTCGACGGAGTCGTCTTTGATGTGGCAGGGTTTACGAATCTTACCCAGGACCACCTGGACCTGCACGGGGACATGGAAGCCTATTTTGCCACCAAGGCCGAACTCTTCACCCCCGCGCACTCCCGGGCTGCCGTCGTCACCATCGATGACCTCTGGGGCCGGGAAATGGCTGCGAAGGCCACGATTCCCGTTTCTACTCTGCTGACTGCAGAGAAGGGCGCGATGGGTTCGCCCGGCGCAACGCCAGAGTTTTCGGGCGCTGATTGGAAGGTGCGTGGAACGCGGCGCCAGGGTATCGGATCAGCTTTTGAGCTGCACGGCCGCGGCATGGTCTTGCGCGTTCAAACAGGGCTGCCTGGAGGATTCAATGTTTCCAACGCGGCCTTAGCGCTTGCAATGGTGGCTGATGCCTTGCTGGACAACACTCCTACACTCGACGACGCCCAGGTGGCAGCCAGGCTCCAAGACGCTCTGGATCGAGATGACCCGTTCACTGTAGATGTGCCCGGACGCATGCAACTGGTCGGCACAGCACCCGTGGCCGTGGTGGATTTTGCCCACAACCCTGACGCGCTGGAACGTGCATTGGATGCTGTTCGCTCTCCCGTTGAAGGATCCCGTGTCATCGTTGTCTTTGGCGCAACCGGGGAACGTGATCAAAGTAAACGGCCCATTATGGGGGCGATCGCGGCACTACATGCTGACGTGGTGTTGGTCACCGATGATGATCCGCATGATGAGGACCCGGCAGCAATCCGTGCCGGCGTATTGGCGGGGGCGCTTGAGGCCCGCGAACGGAACGGGCTCTCCACTGTTATTGAGGAAAGCACCAGCCGCGCCAAGGCCATCGGGCGGGCTGTGGAGCTGGCCGGCGCTGCGGATACCATCTTGGTGGCCGGACGCGGACATGAGATCTTTCAGGAGGTACGCGGCGTGAACATCTCCCTCGACGACAGGGTCGAATTGCGGGCCGCACTCGCTCACCATGGATTCCCCGTCACCAATGCCGGCACGATAAGGTCTTAAACTGACATGATTGAATTTTCAGCGGCCCAGCTGGCCGCCATTTGTAATGGCCGACTCGCCGATGGTACCGACCCAAATCTACTCATCGACGTGGCGTTGACGTCCACTGACTCTAGAGACGTCGCACCAGGAAGTCTGTACGTGGCAAAATCTGGTGAAAACCTGGACGGCCATGATTTTCTAGAGGCAGCGTTTACCGCTGGTGCGGTACTGGCCTTAAGCGAACGCGATGTGCCTCTGCCAGCCGGGGTGGGCGTTTTCCCGGCCGTAGTCGTTGTCGACGCCGTTCTTGCTATGGGGATGATCGCGGCAGAGGTGGTGCGCCGAATTCGGGAGCATTCCCCGCTTTCTGTTATCGCAATTACTGGTTCGGCAGGGAAGACCACCACCAAAGACTTGTTGGCAGGAATCTTGGCCACCGTGGGGGAAACCGTCTCACCTGTTGGATCCTATAACGGTGAAGTGGGCGTTCCCCTGACGGTATTCCGGGCTGTGGAGAGCACCCGGTATCTGGTGATTGAAATGGGCGCAACGAAGATCGGCAATATTCGCTATCTGTGCTCGATCGTCAATCCGGACGTTGGCGTTGTGCTTTGCGTGGGCACGGCTCATGCAGGTGAATTTGGCTCCATCGCTAACATTGCTATGGCCAAAGGCGAGCTGGTGGAGGCACTATCCGCAGCCGGTACCGCCATCTTGAACTACGACGACGCCCGTGTGCGGTCAATGGCTAGCCGTACTCAAGCGCCTGTGATGTTCTTTAGTAGCGCGGAGGCAAGTGAAGATACTCATGGAGGGCCGGCCGTCGTCGTCAACGCCAGCAACGTACGCACCACGGATGGGCGGCCATCCTTCGGTCTGTTGTTTCAGGGGGAGACCGAAGCCCTTCCGGTTCACAGTCAGTTATTGGGGTTGCACCACGTGACGAATCTGCTAGCTGCTGCCGCAGCCGCCAACGCAGTGGGTGTCCCTGCCGCCACAATTGCCGCGTCCTTGAACGCACAGGGCCCAGCGAGTCGATACCGTATGGAACTCACCGACCGGCCCGATGGTGTCACGATCATCAATGACGCCTACAACGCCAATCCCGAATCTATGCGGGCAGCCCTGCGAACGCTGGCAGAACTAGGTGGCAGCGGAGCGCGGCGGACCTGGGCCGTACTGGGGGAGATGCGTGAACTTGGTGAAGACTCCGTCTTAGAACACGACGCCGTAGGCCGGGTAGCCGTGAGGTTGAACATCTCCCGGCTGATAGTGGTGGGAACTCCTGCTCGGGCAATGCATGTGGGCGCTGTTATGGAAGGTTCTTGGGGCAACGAGTCAATGTTTGTTGCTGATATGGACGCGGCACATCAGATCCTCAAACAGGAACTCGGGGCAGGAGATGTGGTGCTGGTGAAGTCTTCAAATGGCGCTGGTCTGCGTTTTCTCGGGGACCAACTGGTAGATGATCGGATAGCATTATTCACGAACGTCACAGAAACACCCTTAGATTTACAGACCGAACACGGTAACCCGACAGGGTCTAACTCAGGCGAAAGGAACCAGCAGTCTTGATCACATTACTTATTGGTACCGGCCTTGCCCTGTCCTTTGCCATGGTCGGTACGCCGTTGTTCATCCGGTTCCTGGTGAAAAAAGGATATGGGCAGATTGTCCGAGAAGACGGCCCGACCACTCACCAGGTTAAGCGCGGCACACCCACCATGGGTGGCACCGTGGTGGTGGGGGCGGTCGTTGCCGCCTACTTCATCACGCACCTGATCATTTGGCTTATCAACCCCGCATCAGGGGGGCCGACGGCCTCTGGGCTGTTGATGATCTTCCTGATGGTTGGTCAAGGCCTTGTTGGCTTCCTGGATGATTTCTTGAAGATCTCCAACCAGCGCAGCCTGGGCTTGGATGCTAAGGGGAAGCTTGCGGGTCAAGCTGTTGTGGGAATTGCTTTTGCCGTCATGGCTTTAGGTTTCCCAGATAGTCAGGGTAGAACACCTGCCAGCACGTTCATATCCTTTGCCAGAGATATTCCCACACTCAACCTTGCCTTTGCTGGTGCCGGGTTGGGCGTAGTTCTCTTCGTGCTCTGGTCCAATCTGATCATTGCCGGTGCCACCAATGGCGTGAACCTAACGGATGGCTTGGACGGGTTGGCTACCGGTGCGGCGATCCTTGTCTTCGGCGCCTACACTCTCATTGGATTGTGGCAGTCAAGTCAGGGCTGTGGATCCCGTAAAGTTCCCTCAGAGACCGTCTGTTATGAAGTTCGGGATCCGTTGGATTTGTCCCTGCTTTCAGTCATCATGTTTGCAGCGCTGATCGGTTTTCTGTGGTGGAACACTTCCCCGGCAAAGATTTTCATGGGCGACACCGGATCGTTGGCGATCGGGGGAGCCATTGCAGGCTTCGCAATCTTGTCCCGCACAGAAATCCTGTTGTTTATCATCGGTGGGCTGTTTGTACTCATCACACTTTC
Organism: Arthrobacter cryoconiti; assembly: GCF_020905375.1. Classification (GTDB taxonomy): domain Bacteria; phylum Actinomycetota; class Actinomycetes; order Actinomycetales; family Micrococcaceae; genus Specibacter; species Specibacter cryoconiti. The sequence goes on along the minus strand of NZ_JAJJBU010000023.1, from coordinate 95,582 downwards.
GGTCATCATTCAAGTGGGATTCTTCAAGCTTTCCAAGGGTAAACGGGTATTTTTGATGGCCCCGTTACAGCACCACTTTGAACTTAAAGGTTGGGCTGAAGTGACGGTCGTGGTGAGATTCTGGATCTTAGGCGGCTTGATGGTGGCCGTGGGACTGGGCGCGTTCTACGCGGAATGGATTGTCCGATTGTGAGAGACGAGCCAAGGCGTAGTTCTGATCGTCTGTCGGCTCTCACAAGCTGGGATGCCGATTGGGCAGGCCTGAAAGTAGTTGTGACTGGGATCACTAAGACGGGGTTCTCGGTAGCTGACACCTTGGCCGAGCTGGGTGCCCGTGTGGTGGTTGTGGCCGGATCCGATGACGAGGATTCCCGCCGTGCCGCCGACACCCTCAAGATTGTGGGAGTTACCGAGGTGATCCTTGGTCAGGACACTTCTACTCTGCTGCCGTTGGTTGATGGGGAACAGGCAGAGCTGGTGGTGACAAGTCCCGGATATCGGCCCTCGCACCCTCTCCTTCTCAGTGCCGCGGATGCGGACATTCCCATCTGGGGGGACGTGGAGCTGGCCTGGCGCGTGCAGGTCAAGGCGGGCCGCAAGACGGCGAAGTGGTTGACAATCACCGGCACCAACGGGAAAACCACCACCACCACCATGGTGGAAGGGATGCTTCAGGCTGCCGGGCTGCGCGCGATCGCTGTGGGGAACATCGGGACGCCTATCCTTGACGCGGTGCGTGACCCTGAAGGCTACGACGTTCTGGCGGTGGAGCTTTCTTCTTTTCAATTGCACTGGTCTGATTCCCTGGAGCCGTTGGCAAGTGTTTGTCTGAACTTGGCAGAAGATCATGTGGACTGGCATGGCAGCTTTGCCGCGTATGCCGCCGATAAAGCAAAGGTCTACGCCCATACTAAGTCGGTGTGCGTCTACAACGCGGAACAGATCGAAACGGAACGTATGGTCCAAGACGCCGACGTTCAAGAAGGGTGCCGTGCCGTTGGCTTCACCACGGGACTGCCGGCCATCAGCATGATCGGTGTGGTCGAAGGGTTGATCGTGGACAGGGCCTTCATCGCCGAGCGTGCGGACTCCGCCGTCGAACTGGCTCATTGTAGCGACATCTCCGAACTAGTGCCTCGACACCTTGTGGCCAATGCGGCTGCGGCGGCAGCGTTGGTGCGGGCCGCCGGACTCACACCCGAAGATGTCCGGAACGGGCTTCGCGCTTATTCAGACGGGGATCACAGAATTGCGCCGGTTGCCACCATCGACGGCGTGCTTTGGGTCAATGACTCGAAAGCGACCAACCCACATGCTGCGTCGGCGTCTTTGTCCGCCTTCAACCCCGTTATCTGGATCGCTGGGGGTTTGTCCAAGGGAGTGGAGTACGACGCACTAGTTCAAACGCATGCCGCGAGGCTGAAAGCTGTCGTGATCATCGGCGCTGAGAGTTCCGCCTTGGCCGGTGCCCTGCTCCGACACGCCCCAAAGGTCCCGCTCATCCACCTCGAGGGGGGCCAGACTGGCAGTGGAGATGCGGTTATGGCGGCGGCTGTGGCGGCTTCGGCGGAGATTGCGGAATCAGGAGACACTGTCCTGATGGCCCCAGCCTCCGCTTCCATGGATCAGTTTTCCTCTTACGCGCATCGTGGGGAATCGTTCATCAACGCGGTGCGGGAGTTGTTGGATCGACGGGCGAGCGCCAATAAGGAGTCATAATGGCCAGGACGCCTGCACTGCCAGGACAAACCGCTAAGGCCCAGGCCAAGGCGTCAAAAACCGTGCCGACATTAAAGCGGCCACAGGCCATGACACTAAAGACGACCGTTCGCGAGCCCAAACGCAGTGCCCCTGCCCAAGATCACGTGTCAGGGAGTCGGCTCTCCCGCCTTCGCCGCAATCTCAATGAGCGAGCGGGCCTGCCGGGAGTCCACTACTACTGGATCATTGGTGCCACGGTGGCTCTGACCAGCATCGGTCTCATCACGGTGCTTTCTGCCTCAGCCGCCGAATCGATTTCGGCAGGACAAGATCCCTATTTTTTGTTCATCAAGGAATCACTGTTTGCCGTATTCGGGCTGGTGCTGATGATGGCGCTTTCCTTTGTGCCGCCGTCGGGCCTGAAAAAGCTTGCATGGCCGGTGCTTGGCCTTGCCCTGATCTTGCTGGTGCTCGTTTTTAGTCCTCTGGGGAAAGAGGTGGGCGGAAACAGGAATTGGATCAACCTGGGCGAGTCGTTTAGTTTTCAGCCTTCCGAAGCCGCGAAATTGGCTATGGCGCTATGGATGGGGCTGGTGCTTTCGCGCAAAGGCCGGCTCGTGGCGAACTGGCGCCACACACTGCTCCCCGTGGTGCCCGTGGGCGTCGTTTTGATTGGACTGATCTTGCTGGGCCACGACCTTGGCACGGCGGTAATTGCCATGGCAGTTCTTGGGGCTGGGCTGTTCTTTGGTGGCGGGAGCAAGCGGGTCCTGCTGACAGCCATAGGCGGCGGTGTGGGTGCCGCAGTCTTACTCGCTGCCTTCAGCGGCAATAGGACAGCAAGGCTCTCTGCCTGGTTAGGTAATTGCAATGATGGACAGGACCTCTGTGACCAAGCTCAAAATGGGCTGTACGCATTAGCGTCTGGTGGCTGGTTTGGAGTGGGCCTGGGACAGAGCCGACAAAAATGGAGTTGGATTCCCGAGGCGCACAACGACTTCATTTTTGCGATTATTGGGGAAGAACTGGGACTGCTAGGAACCTTGGTCATCATTGGTCTATATAGCGTCCTAGCGTTTGCCATATTCCGAGTAGTCATGCGGCGCAACGACACCTTCGCCCGCGTGGTGTGTGGTTCCATCCTCACCTGGATCATTGGTCAGGCATTCGTCAACATCGCCATGGTGGTCGGGATTCTGCCCGTCATCGGAGTCCCTTTGCCCCTAATCTCCTACGGTGGTAGTGCGCTGGTAGTGACCCTGGCCGCCTTAGGTGTGGTGCTTTCATTTGCCCGTACCTCACCACAGAATGATCCCGACGTAGAAAGTACTTCGATAAACCCATGAGGAATGTGAGGAACAACGTTCCCGGACCCCGTAGCGCTCAGTCCCTTTCGGTGGTGTTGGCCGGTGGTGGATCCGCTGGCCATCTCAGCCCGCTGCTGGCCATTGCAGCGTCTATCCGAGCTAGTGAGCCAGGTGCTTCGATTGTGGCTGTTGGTACGGCGGACGGGCTGGAAACCAAGCTAGTGCCGGAAGCCGGTTTTGAGTTGGAAACCATTGCTCGGATTCCCCTTCCCCGCAAGCCGTCCATGGATCTGATCCGGCTGCCCATACGCATGCAGCGGGCGGTGGCGGATGCTAAGAAGATTTTGAACGCTCACGGGGCACACGTGCTGGTGGGAGTAGGTGGCTACGTGTGCACGCCCATGTATTTGGCGGCCAAATCGTTGGGTATCCCGATAGTTATCCACGAGGCGAATACCAAAGCGGGTCTGGCTAACAAGTTGGGAGCCCGTTTCACGAGCTACGTGGGGACAGCGTTTGCGGCCACTCAGATCCGCAACGCCCAGTTGGTGGGCATGCCCATGCGGGCAGCTATTGCCGGATTGGATAGAACTAGCGCCCGCGACGGAGCAAGGCAACGACTTGGCCTTGACGCGCACAGGCCAGTGCTGATTGTTACCGGAGGCTCGCTAGGGGCAGTACGACTGAACAGGGCAGTAGCCGGAGCCTTGGATGATATTGCCTTCGCGGGAATTCAAACCCTGCACATCACCGGGATCGGCAAGGCGCTGACCACGGACGACGGCGCCAAACTTGCCTCCCCGCTGTACCGCCAAGTTGAGTACGTGGATGCCATGGAAGACGTTTACGCGGCAGCTGACGTGCTGCTATGCCGTTCAGGGGCTGGAACGGTCTCCGAGGTAGCCGCCGTCGGACTTCCAGCGGTGTTCGTTCCGCTACCCGTGGGCAATGGTGAGCAGGCCCGCAATGCAGAGCAACTCGTGGCCGCTAATGCGGCACTACTGGTCCAAGACGCGACGTTGGACGCCGCCTGGATACGAGACACCGTTGTCCCACTGGCCAAAGATCCCCAACGTCTCGCGGAGATGTCCGCGCGAGCAGCCAAGCTAGGTATTAGAGACGCCGCCACACGTATGGCGGAGATGGTTTTTGTGGCAAGTGGAAAGTGAAATAAATACAGTGACTGACACAGTTGGCCCCACGCCCTATGTGGCGCCTACCCTCGAGCAACTGGGCCGTGTCCATTTTGTTGGCATGGGAGGCGCCGGCATGTCCGCCATAGCCCGCATCATGCTTAGCCAAGGCGTCCCGGTGAGTGGTTCCGATGCCAAGGCTTCCCCCGCTCTGGCGGAACTGGAAGGACTAGGGGCCGTGGTCCATGTTGGCCACGCCGCCGGGAATGTGGCTGCTGCCAACACCGTCGTCGTTTCTTCTGCGATTCGTCCCGATAATCCGGAGCTGCTGGCTGCCCAAAGCGGTGGCCTCCGCGTGCTGCATCGATCCCAGGCGCTAGCTGCTTCCATGTCCACCGACACGGTGGTAGCGGTGGCCGGCACACACGGAAAAACTACTACCACCTCCATGATCACCGTGATGTTGCGCGGCGCCGGGGTGGATGCGTCCTTCGCCGTCGGAGGAACAGTACAGGGCCTTGGCGTCAATGCGGCTCATGGGAGTTCCGGAGTTTTCGTGGCCGAAGCGGACGAATCCGATGCATCGTTTCTGAACTATCGTCCGACGATTGCCGTCGTGACGAACCTGGAAGCGGATCATCTGGATCACTACGGCACGGCTGAAGCTGTCTTTGCCGCATTCGAAGACTTTGTTTCTCTGCTCCCTGCCGACGGTGTGCTCATTGCCTGCGCTGACGACGTCGGATCAGCGCGTTTAGCCGCACTGGCGGGCGCTGCGGGCAAACGCACTCTTACCTATGGTTTCGATGCTGCCTCCGAGTTGCGCATTCTGCGTAGCACGGGGGAGGGGCTCACCACTGACACGCTTTTGGAACTCCCCGCCGATTCGGGTCGTCCGGCTGGTTCGTTCAAGCTCCACTTGCAGGTCCCCGGCGATCACAACATCTCCAACGCGGCAGCCGCGGTGGCCGTCGCGTGCGAGCTGGGCGTCGATATTGATGCGGCCCTGAGTGCTCTCGGCTCGTTCAAGGGCGCAGCGCGTCGCTTCGAGGCGAAGGGTGAAGTGCGGGGCGTGCGTGTCTTTGACGATTATGCGCACCACCCGACTGAGGTCACCGCGGCATTGAAAGCGGCCAGGACCGTGGCCGGTATACACCGGGTTCATGTCCTGTTCCAACCGCATTTATTCTCACGAACACGCGCGTTTGCAACAGAATTTGCCCACGCCCTGGCCCTGGCGGATACCGTGGCGGTGCTGGATATTTACCCTGCCCGAGAGGAACCCATCGCTGGGGTGAACAGCACGTTGATCACGGATCATTTGGTCGAAGTAGGCGCATACCAACCCGACGCGGCTGCCGCGATATCAACGCTGACTGCGGCAGCCGAATCCGGGGACGTCATCCTCACTGTCGGTGCCGGCGACGTAACAGGCTTCGGTTCGCAGATCTTGGCCGCGCTTCAAGCAAAGCCAGAGCCACAAGCTGACCCAGAGCCGTCCGATCCGGGCAGACCGCAGCAGGCTGCATCCCAGGTCTGCGATGTGATCCCGGTGAGCTGCGCAGATGGGCACCCGCAGGAGGATACCCATGGCTGAGCCACGTCGTCCCCGCGTGATTCGCTCCCGTCCGGGCGCTGCACCGGAACATGCTGTGGAATCGGGCGCAAAGATGCCACCTGCAAGGGCCGTTGCCGAGGAAACGGCTTCCACTGGGAACGCGATATCGACGGAAAATGGCAAGCAGTCTCTGCGTAACAGAAAACGAAGCAAAAGAGGCGAAGAACCCAAGAAGGTGAATTCACCGGCAGTAACTCCAAGCGGAAATGACGCGTCTGCCGGCGCAGTAGGCGCAGCAAGTTCCACTATTCGCGTGACAAGTGGCAAGGTAACGCTCATGCCCGTGCACGTGCTGGATGAGGTGCACCCGGAATCCCCGCTCAGCTCCGAAAGTGACGTACCCGAAAGTGCCAACTCCCTAAGCGCAAGCGCAGAAAGCGCCGCACCCGAAAGTGTGACCACGCGCAGCAGCACGTTCACCAAGGGACTATTAGGCCACCTTGCTTGGTCCTCACGGGCCAGTAAAGCGAGAGCAAAGAATGAGGCTAAGCCGCACTCTGTGGCAGCAGCTCCGATCCAGGATTCGATTCACGGAAACGGTTCCGGTGCCACGGTTCTGGAGTTTCCCATTCGCGCCCGTCGCCGGTTGAGGCGGGGCGTATGGATCTGGACGGGTGCTGTTGTTGCTGTGCTGGCGCTTGTCATGGCGACTGCACTATTTTCGCCCGCACTTGCCGTCAAAACCATTACGTTCGACGGGCGCAAATTGGTACCCGAAAATGCGCTGCAATCGGCCTTAAAGCCCATAATCAATCGCCCGCTGCCACAAGTCACCCAAACAGATGTAGGTGCCTTATTAGCGAGCGTGCCGCAAGTAAAGAGCTTCTGGATTCAGGCCGTACCGCCGTCCACCCTACTGGTGCATGTCGTGGAGAGGGTGCCCGTGGCGTTGTTGAAGAACGCCGACTCCTACCTACTAGTGGATAAGGACGGCGTGCAACTTGGCACCACGGACAAACCAGATTCTGTTCCACTGCCTCTGATAAACGGCGGCAAGGATGCCATTGGAGAGGACACCTTCAAAGCCATGACGGCAGTCCTTGCCACTTTGCCGGCGTCCGTGTTGAGCAAACTGGCTAGCGCCTCCGCAAAGTCGCCGGACGCCGTCGAACTGCAATTGATAGACGGCAAGACCGTGGTGTGGGGAAATGCTACGGACATGAATTTGAAGGCTCAAGTCCTGGGGGCGCTGCTCGCCGCCCCACCACCAGTACCGGAGCGGGGAAAACCCGCGCCAGGACCGGTGCAGGTATATGACGTCAGCGCACCCCGTCATCCTGTGACACGCTAGAGGTGTCAATTGGGGACAAATCGCAGGTTTTTTCTGCGGATTCACGCGACACGCGGGGGCGGTTATTGCATGAGGCGCAGATGCACCATAGCGTCACAGACAAGAGTTAGTTGACATAACTATAACCTTCAAGTTGAAGGTTAAGCTACTAGGGTTCAAGCAGTCCTTGAACCTCCGTGGCGACAGCAGCACCCATTGAACTTTTAGCAAGCAACGAACAAGGGACACGTAACGTGGCAGCACCCCAGAATTACCTGGCAGTCATCAAGGTCGTCGGCATCGGCGGTGGCGGCGTAAATGCAGTGAACCGCATGATTGACGTTGGCCTGCGTGGCGTTGAGTTCATTGCCATCAACACGGATGCTCAGGCGCTGTTGATGTCCGACGCCGACGTCAAGCTTGACGTCGGACGGGAGCTCACACGGGGTCTTGGTGCCGGTGCGAATCCTGACGTGGGACGCCAGGCGGCGGAGGATCATCAGGAAGAGATTGAAGAGGTACTCCGCGGAGCCGACATGGTCTTTGTCACCGCTGGAGAAGGTGGCGGCACGGGAACCGGTGGAGCCCCAGTTGTTGCCAGGATCGCCCGCACTTTGGGTGCGCTCACCATCGGCGTTGTGACACGGCCCTTCACCTTCGAAGGGCGCCGACGAGCCACGAGTGCTGACAACGGCATCGAGGCGCTGCGCGACGAAGTAGATACTCTGATCGTGATTCCCAACGACCGTCTGCTGTCCATCAGCGACCGCAATGTCTCTGTCCTAGATGCCTTCCGCTCGGCCGACCAGGTGCTTCTCTCCGGTGTCCAGGGAATCACCGACCTCATTACAACTCCTGGGCTGATCAACCTTGACTTCGCAGATGTTAAGTCCGTCATGCAAGGTGCCGGGTCCGCGCTGATGGGTATCGGCTCTGCGCGTGGGGAAGACCGCGCAGTCAAGGCTGCCGAGTTGGCTATCGCCTCGCCCCTTCTGGAAGCCTCCATCGATGGTGCGCACGGCGTGCTCCTCTCCATCCAGGGCGGCTCTGATCTTGGCCTGTTCGAGATCAATGAGGCGGCCCGCCTGGTCCAGGAAGTTGCTCACCCAGAGGCAAATATCATCTTCGGTGCCGTCATTGACGATGCCTTGGGAGACGAAGCCCGGGTTACTGTCATTGCAGCTGGCTTCGACACTCCGGATAACATTCTCTCCTCGAATGAGCCGGCTGCCACTCCAGCGACTCCGCCCGCGCCAGCAGGCGCACCTTCTTCGGGAGCCTCTGTTACGAAACTGAACGAATGGGGGCAGCAGTCCACCTCACACGTTTCACCGGACGGCGGCTTTGACGTAGAGCTGCCAGCCATAGTGGAACCGGACCTGACTGGTCACCGTTCAGATGATTTGGACGTCCCTGACTTTCTAAAGTAGAGCCCTACCCCACGGGGTTACTGAAAGGCCAGCTTGTCCATACCGTGGTTCTCCTATGAAGCTCTCCCAGGTGTTTGGGTAGGGTTCACTGATACCACCCATGGCAATCTGGCCTTTCACGTAAACGATGATCCGCTGCGAGTCTCCAGCAACCGGGCAGCTCTTGAAAATGATTTGGCAGTGTTGTCCGGTTCGACGGAGCCGGTGACGCTGGCGTACATGAACCAAGTACACGGCAGCGCCGTGGCAATTGTTGATGGTACTCCTACGCAGGAGACTGTATCTGGGGTTCCAACTGGTCCGACGGCGGACGCCATGCTCTCACGGTCCACGAGCCTTGCGGTGATGGTTGCAGACTGTGTTCCCGTGGTGTTGGTAGGAAGTGACATCGCCGGGCGCGCCGTGCTCGCGGTCGCGCATGCCGGGCGTCCCGGCGTAGAGAAGAAAGTCATAGCAGCAATTGTTCGGCAACTTCGCGCTGCTGGGGCCGTGAAGATTCAGGCCTGGATAGGGCCCAGTGTCTGCGGACGCTGTTATGAGGTTCCGCACGCTATGCGCAGTGCGGTGGCCGCGGTGGAGGCGACAGCCTTTGCGACCACCAGCTGGGGCACGCCATCGCTTGATCTTCCCGCTGCGGTGACTGCCCAACTCCGGAGTCTGGATGTTCTTGTGGACAATGTCGGCGTGTGTACGTTGGAACATCCTGAATTCTTTTCCCACCGACGTGCACTCCGCGATGGTGAGGAAGAAGGACGTTTTATTGGCTTTGTCACCCTAACCTCACCTTCTTTTTAGAAAGCTTGCGCATGAACACTTTGGATGCACGAACCAAGCAGCTGGCCGATAACCTAAAGGGAGTCAGGGAACGGATATCCATAGCCAGTGATGCCGCGGGACGGAAGCCACCCACCCTGATAGTTGTCACGAAGTTCCATCCGGCAAAGGACGTTCGCCGTCTCATGGAACTGGGAGTGCGCGACGTCGGTGAAAACCGCGACCAGGAAGCTGGCGCCAAGGCGATCGAGGTTGCACAGAGTTCCCTCCGCTGGCACTTTATTGGTCAGCTGCAAAAGAACAAGGCGAAGAGCGTTAGTGCCTACGCCCATTCGGTACATTCGATCGACAGAAAATCGCTGGTTCCCGCGCTCGACCGGGCTGTGCGTGCACAGGCCGACGTGAACGGGCGAGCGCCGTTGGAATGCTATATCCAAGTGGATCTATCCGCGGGGCCGGCCGCGTGCGACCCTGACGCCAGCACCGGCGGCAGAGGAGGCGCGGCGCCGTCGCTCATCCCGGAGCTGGCATTCCTCATAGCGCAGACGGCCGGACTTCGCCTGGCGGGGCTCATGGCTGTGGCTCCTCTTGGGGTTGACCCGGCTCCAGCGTTTGAATGCTTGGCGCGCTACTCGGATGAGCTTGTTGCGCAGTATCCCGGGGCTACGGGGATCTCCGCGGGAATGAGCAACGACCTGGAAGCGGCTATCACAGCCGGCGCGACACACCTGCGTGTCGGTTCGGATATACTCGGCCCGCGTCCTGGCATACTGTAGCGTTTTAAGTGTTCGCAACAGCGTTCACTTTTGCGAAGTTTCACCCGCAGCTAGCAGATAAATGAGGAGCTAACCATGGCTGGCGCCCTGCGCAAGACAATGATCTACCTTGGTCTCGCCGACGGTGACGAGCACTACGACGCCGAGCAAGCCCCTGCGCTCCATAAGGCTGATGCCGACTCCTCGGACTTTGGCCGTGAATCCGCGCCGACTTCGGTGCCAACTAGCGATCCTGATGAAGCTAGAGCAAGCGAAGAAGAATACCGGGCACCGGTCACCCCGATCAAGCGTGCCGCATCGAATCGGGAAGAGGCCGCCAGTTTGCGTCAAATCACCACTGTTCATCCCCGCTCTTACAATGATGCAAAGATCATTGGCGAGAGCTTTCGTGATGGCATTCCCGTCATTATGAACGTGACGGATATGGGAGAGGCCGACGCGAAGCGCCTCGTTGACTTCTCTGCTGGCTTGGTCTTTGGCTTGCGTGGCTCGATCGAACGAGTCACCAATAAGGTGTTCTTGCTCTCACCTTCGTACATCGAAGTGCTGGGTGACGACAAAAAACTCTCAGATACTCAAGCCAGCTTCTTCAACCAGAGCTAGATACCGTAGCCCTACGAAACTCAAACTTCCATTGCCCGGGCACAAAGTGTCCGGGCAATGCGTTATATAAGGTGTTGGCTCAATTGCTGATGCGCAAGTTTAGTTTTGTCTGGTTTTTGTCCCATCCTCCGACTACGGAATGTGAACACGTACGTGTCAATTGTTTTCGGCCTTCTTTACCTTTTGCTCCTGCTCTACTTCCTAGCGCTAATGCTGAGGCTAGTATTCGACTGGATTCAGGTATTTGCCCGTGACTGGCGGCCCCGCGGGTTGGCTCTTCTTGGTGCCTCCATTATCTACCGTCTAACAGATCCGCCTCTGCGCAAGCTCAGGGCACTGATTCCGCCGCTTAGAATCGGCAACGTGTCTCTGGACATCGGCTTCCTTTTGCTCCTGGTGGGGGTCGGAATTGGGATGAGCGTGACACGGAATTTGGTAGTTTAGCCCCACGTCGTTAGTTTTCATCGCTGAAAAGATATACTCTAAAAAAGATAGAACCCAAGTGTAGATCCATTGATTTACATTCGGTACCGTAGTTCGGAAGGCTTAGGCCCAACCCGAACTCACTAAGACCAATGAGGTGACCAGATGGCGCTTACGCCAGAAGACGTTGTCAACAAACGGTTCCAGCCGACGAAATTTCGTGAAGGCTACGACCAGGACGAAGTCGACGACTTTCTAGACGAGATCGTCGTTGAACTTCGTCGGCTACACCAAGAAAATGACGACTTGCGCAAGAAGCTCGCTGATTCTGGCGAGAACCCACAGACTGCTCCGGCGGCTACTGTGCCAGCAGCGGCGAAAGTCGCTCAGGTAGTTGAGCCCGTTCCGGCGCCACCTGCGGAAAAGGCGGCTCCCGAGCCTGTCGTTGAGTCTGCTCCCGTAGTTGAGGCCGCTCCGGCAGCTCCAGCTACCCCTGCTGCTGCCGCACCGAGCATCTCTGGCGTGGAATCTGCTGCGGGCGTCCTCGCCATGGCTCAGAAGCTTCACGACGAGTATGTCAATGCAGGTGTTGAACAACGCGACAAGATCATTGCCGAGGCTCAGATCGAGGCAAGCTCCCTGGTTAACGACGCACAGGAAAAGAGCCGCAAGACCCTAGGCGCTCTCGAGCAGCAGCGCTCGGTTCTGGAGCGCAAGGTCGAACAGTTGCGCGGCTTTGAGCGTGACTACCGCTCTCGTCTGAAGACCTACATCGAAGGTCAGCTACGCGACTTGGACGCTCGTGGTTCAGTTGCTTCCCCGGATTTCTCCGAAGGCAGCTCAGAGTCCTAGCAACACACAAGAAACCGGCGGTGCGGGGATTCCTGTCCGCCGGTTTCTTGGCGTTAACGTCGATTTCACCCACCGCTCACTCTTGCTGCAGGGCACCTATGATTAGGGTGTGCGGTGGTTGTTTGTCTGCGCCCGCACGGTGTTTATGCACCAGTTCCGCCTGCGAAACGAAAGTATTATGAGCGACGACTCCTTACAACTTCCCAGTCCAGATCCTGCAGGAGATGGCGCACATGCGACGGCTCCGCTGAATGCCGGACCTACCCCCATCCGGCGCATTCGGCGGCGTACCTTCATCGCGTTTTGGCTTGGTTTTGCTTTACTGACTTATGTCTTGGATCAGCTGAGCAAAATCTGGGTCGTGACTACGATGACCGAAGGGCATAGTACGCCTGTAATTCCGGGCATACTTCAGTGGTACTACATCCGTAATTCTGGGGCCGCATTCTCTATTGGTGAGAACTTCACGTGGTTCTTCACCTTGGTGATGGCGGGCGTTGCCGTATTTATCATTGTCTTGTCGCGCCGTATTGGTTCAATCTGGTGGGGGATAGGTCTGGGCTTGCTGTTGGGCGGTGCGCTCGGTAATCTCACTGACCGTCTTTTTCGTGAGCCGTCTTTTGGCATGGGCCACGTAGTGGATTTCATCTCCTTCCCGCACTTTGCCATCTTTAATATGGCGGACATGGGTGTTGTGGGTGGTGTCATTACCATTTGTATTCTCACTTTGATAGGCATTCCATTGGGCGGAAAAGTCGCCATTTCCCCGATCGTCTCTGCGCAAAGTCCGCACGATGACTGAAACTTTCCTTGTTCCCGAGGATGCTGTCGGACGGCGCATCGATGCCGCTCTGGCCTCTTTATTGGGTATTACACGAACGGCCGTTGCCTTATTGTGCAGCGAAGGCAATGTGCTCCAAAACGGCGTGGTGTGCGGAAAGTCCGACAAACTTCGAGCCGGAGCCAGCATTGCGGTGACTATTCCCGAACGCCGCGACCCACTAGCCGTGATCGTAGAACCGGTGGAGGGGCTGGAAATTCTTCTCGATGATGACGATTTCGTGGTCATCGACAAACCCGTAGGAGTGGCAGCTCACCCATCGCCAGGGTGGGTAGGCCCCACGGTGGTGGGTGGCCTGGCCGCGGCGGGATACCGCATTTCAACATCCGGAGCTGCCGAACGCACGGGAATTGTGCATCGTCTGGACGTAGGTACCTCCGGAGCTATGGTGGTTGCCAAAACTGAGCACGCCTACACGGTGTTGAAGGATGCGTTCCGGACCCGGAGCGTGAAAAAGATTTACCACACCGTGGTTCAGGGCCTTCCTGATCCGCTGCAGGGGACCATTGACGCTCCGATAGGACGCCACCCCGGCTACGACTGGCGCTTTGCCGTCATCGAAGACGGCCGCCCATCAATAACGCATTACGAGGTATTGGAGGCATTCGGTAAAGCCTCCCTGTTGGAAGTCCACCTGGAGACTGGACGCACCCACCAGATCCGTGTTCACTTCTCCGCGCTGCGGCATCCGTGCGCTGGGGATCTAACCTACGGAGCAGACCCGAAGCTGGCGGCTGAGTTGGGTTTGACCAGACAATGGTTGCACGCTCACAAGCTGGGTTTTACCCACCCGACATCAGGCGAATGGGTAGAAGTGACCAGCGGCTACCCAGCTGATCTGAGGTACGCGCTGGAGCACTTGCGCGAAGGCTACTAGGCCTCCTGTGTGCGGAGGGGGAGGCTGGACCCGGCCAGGTGTCGAGCCCAGCCGTCCTGTCCTTCACCACGTAGAATGATTTGGTGGCTAGCTCATCGACTGACAGTTTTGTTCATCTTCATACACATACCGAATACTCCATGCTGGACGGCGCGGCACGTCTGAGTGAGCTTTTCGAAGAGACCAACCGGCTCAAAATGCCGGCGTTGGCAACCACGGACCATGGTTACTTGTTCGGTGCTTTCGACTTTTGGAAAAAAGCCACGGAAGCTGGTGTTAAGCCGATCATCGGCATTGAGGCGTATGTCACACCCGGGACCTCCCGAACAGACAAGACACGCGTGAAATGGCGCACTGATGAGAGCCAAAAAAAGGACGATGTCTCCGGCGGCGGTGCCTACACGCATATGACACTGCTTAGCTACAACAACCAAGGCATGCGCAACTTGTTCCGCGCCTCCTCAATCGGTTCTCTGGACGCGGTGTTCGGAAAATATCCGCGACTTGATCGGGAATTGCTCAACGAGTACCACCCCGGCTTGATCGCCACCACTGGCTGTCCATCCGGGGAGGTACAGACAAAGCTGCGGCTTGGACTTTACAACGAGGCCAAGACTGCCGCAGCAGAGTTCCAGGACATTTTTGGCAAGGAGAACTATTTCTGCGAACTGATGGACCACGGCCTGGACATCGAACGTCGCGTGACTAAAGACCTTCTGAAATTGGCGCGTGAACTGGACATTCCTCTGGTGGCCACCAACGACTTGCATTACACGCACGAGCACGATGCCAAGGCGCACGAGGCCCTTCTGGCACTGCAGTCGGGTTCGACGCTGCTGGAGCCCACGTATGACAACGGCGGATCCCGGTTCGCATTCAACGGCAGTGGCTACTACCTCAAATCACCGGCAGAGATGCGCCAGCTGTTCGCTGAACTCCCGCAAGCCTGCGACAACACGCTTTTGATCGCTGAACGGTGTGAGGTTTCATTCAACACCGAAGCCAACTACATGCCGAAGTTCCCATGCCCGCCCGGAGATGACGAAACGTCGTGGCTGGTCAAAGAGGTCGACGTCGGACTGGCCTACCGTTACCCTCTGGGCATCCCAGACGACGTCCGGGCCCGAGCTGATTATGAGCTCGATGTCATTATCAAAATGGGATTCCCTGGCTACTTTTTGGTGGTGGCAGATTTTATTAACTGGTCCAAGGACCACGGCATCCGAGTGGGGCCAGGGCGCGGATCTGGGGCAGGGTCCATGGTTGCCTACGCCATGCGAATCACCGACTTGGACCCACTCCAACACGGGCTCATTTTTGAACGTTTCCTGAACCCGGAACGCGTCTCCATGCCCGACTTTGACGTGGATTTCGATGATCGTCGCCGTCATGAGGTCATTAAGTATGTGACCGAAAAGTATGGTGATGAGCGTGTCGCCATGATCGTTACCTACGGCAGTATCAAGACTAAACAGGCGCTTAAAGACTCCTCGCGAGTCCTTGGCTATCCGTTTAGTATGGGGGAGTCTCTGACCAAAGCCTTGCCACCTGCCGTCATGGCTAAAGATATCTCTCTGGCGGACATTGAGGATCCCAAAGCCAAGCGCTACGGGGAGGCTAACGACTTTCGCCAGTTACTCCTCAGCGACCCCGAGGCTGCCAAGGTCTTTGAGACGGCCAAGGGTCTAGAAGGGCTCAAGCGACAGTGGGGCGTCCATGCCGCAGGCGTGATCATGAGTTCTGACCCCATCATCGACGTCATCCCGGTTATGCGCCGTTTTCAGGATGGGCAGGTCATCACGCAGTTTGACTACCCAACCGCTGAGGGTCTGGGCCTGATCAAGATGGACTTCTTGGGGTTGCGAAACCTCACGATCATCACAGACGCACTGGAGAACATCAAGGCCAACCAAGACATTGACTTGGACCTAGAACATCTTCCTTTAGACGATTCACAATCCTACGAGCTCATGGCTCGCGGGGACACGCTGGGGGTTTTCCAGCTCGACGGCGGCCCCATGCGCGGCTTGCTCAAGCTCATGCGCCCGGATAACTTTGAGGATATTTCGGCCGTCTTGGCGCTGTACCGTCCGGGCCCGATGGGCGCTGACTCACACACAAATTATGCCCTTCGCAAAAATGGTCTTCAGCCCATCACGCCTATCCACCCGGAGCTGGAGGAGCCACTTGCCGAGATCCTTGGTGGGACTTATGGATTGATCGTCTACCAGGAACAGGTGATGTCGATTGCCCAAAAGCTGGCCGGCTATTCCTTGGGACGGGCAGATATCCTGCGCCGGGCCATGGGCAAGAAGAAGAAGTCTGAACTGGATAAGCAGTACGCAGGCTTCCACCAAGGCATGTTGGATAACGGCTACTCCGACGCAGCGGTCACCACATTGTGGGATATTCTGCTGCCGTTCTCCGACTACGCGTTCAATAAGGCTCACTCTGCCGCCTATGGCGTGGTCAGCTACTGGACCGCATACCTGAAGGCTCATTACCCCGCCGAGTACATGGCGGCGTTGCTGACGTCTGTGGGTGATGACAAAGACAAGTCTGCCCTCTACCTCAACGAATGCCGGCATATGGGTATTACCGTCCTAGCCCCGGATGTCAACGAATCCGCATTGAATTTCACCCCTGTCGGATCGGATATTCGATTCGGCATGGGAGCCATCCGTAACGTCGGCTCCAACGTGGTGAACTCCTTGGTGGAGTCACGTAAGGACAGGGGGAACTTTGAGAGTTTCTCAGACTTCCTCATGAAGGTCCCAGCTGTGGTGTGCAACAAGCGCACGATCGAGTCTTTGATCAAAGCCGGGGCCTTTGACTCCTTGGGTCACCACCGCAGGGCCCTCGCCATGATCCATGAGGAGGCGATCGACTCCGTCATCACGCTCAAGCGCAACGAAGCCGTGGGACAGTTCGATCTCTTCGCTGGATTGGGAGATGCGGATATGGAGTCAGATTCCGCGCTCATCACCGAGATTCCTGACCTTCCTGAGTGGGAGAAGAAAGACAAACTTGCTTTTGAACGCGACATGCTGGGTCTCTACGTTTCGGACCATCCTCTCCAGGGCTTAGAAGGTATCCTGAGCCAGAACGCAGACATGTCCATCACCCAAGTGCTCTCCGATGAAGGCCCTTCGGACGGGCATATCATCACGATTTCGGGCATGATTACCAGCCTGCAGCGCCGCATCGCGAAGAGCTCTGGTAATCCCTATGCACGCTGTGAGGTAGAAGACCTCGGCGGATCCGTTGAAGTCATGTTCTTTGGCCAGGTGTATGGGCCAATAGCGAATATTCTCGCTGAAGACCTGATCGTCGTTATCAAGGGACGCTTGCAAAAACGTGACGACGGCGCCATCACCTTGAACGCCATGGAACTCACGGTCCCGGACCTCAGCGAGGGTATGAACGGCCCCCTTGTCATTCATATGCCAGAACATAAAGCCACCGAATCCGTGCTCCTTTCGTTGAAGGATGTGCTGGGCACCCACCGGGGAAACACTGAGATCAAGATGCATCTGAGCGGGACTCGTAGCGTGAAAATCATGAAGCTGCCGCTGCATCACAGGGTGAACCCGACACCGGCCCTATTTGGGGATTTGAAAGTTTTATTGGGGCCAGCATGCTTAGAAGGCTAATCTGAGCCGGCGTGGCGCGTTAGGGTGGGGCCATGAGAAAAACGCTGCGTCGCCGTTCGATGGTTAGAGCCCTGGGGCTGCCTTGGGTCATCCTCACAGGGGTCGGCGGACTAGGTGTCGGCGTGGCGTGGTGGCTGCTGGCCCCAGGAGGAGCGTTTTATGGCGATGTCACGGACTACGCCACCTGGCCAGCCCGAGATCTAGCCCTCGGTGCACTGTGCGTAGTTGCTGGCATCGCCACAGCTGTGCTGTTACTCCGTAGTAACCGAAGAGGAGATGCTCGGCTGAGGACCAAGTTTGTGGCCACAATCGTCGGGAGTTTGCTCGGCTCGGTGCTGGCCTGGCGGATGGGTGTTTTTGCTGGGGACCTCTTTCACGTTCCCCCGGCGAATATGGCGAATCCTAGTATGGTTTTTTCGCTCCGCGCCGCATCTGTACTTTTCCTATGGCCGCTGGCTGTAGCTTTTGTAGTATTCGTCCACGCATGCGTTCGCTACGCCCTTGTTCCAGTCTCAACTAATGAATCGGTGCCGGTGCCAGTGTCTGGACTGTGACGGCAACGGATCGGTTTCCATCTCTCACACGCTAAACTTGATCACGTGAACACCCCCGAAATTTCCTCGTCCAAGCTCGCTGCCGCTACGCAAGAAACAGCTGGCCATTTTGAGTTTTCCCGCACGGACCTGCGCGGGCGCACCTTGACTCTGGCAGAGCTCAAGGCGGCCGTGCCTCGAACGCAGACCAGCACTCTCACCACAGCAGAGGCGGCCGTCAAAGACATCATCGCCGACGTCCGGTCCCGTGGCTTCGTCGCCTTGGCCGAGCTGGCGCACAAATTCGACGGTGTTTCTTTAGTTCATCCGCGCGTGCCTGCCTCGGCACTTGCAGAAGCACTGGCGACGCTTGATCCTTCGGTCCGTGCAGCCTTGGAAGAATCAATTGCCCGTGCCAAAGCCTTTGCGGCGGCCCAGTTGCCGAGCAATGTGGACTTAGACATTGCCGACGGCGCTGTTGTCTCCCAGCACTGGATCCCTGTCCGGCGCGTGGGCCTTTACGTGCCAGGAGGTCTGGCAGCCTACCCGTCTTCGGTGATTATGAACGTGGTGCCTGCGCTTGCAGCTGGCGTCCAGTCAGTGGCTCTTGCCTCGCCGCCCCAGAAGGAGTTTGGCGGCTTGCCGGATATGACGGTCCTAGCGGCTGCGGCGCTACTAGGAATAGACGAGGTGTATGCGATGGGGGGAGCGCAGGCCATCGCTGCTTTTACCTACGGTGTGCCTGCCGGCACGACTTCGAGCAACGACGGCGCGGCGCTGGACCCCGTAGACGTGCTCACCGGGCCCGGCAATATATTTGTGGCCACGGCCAAGCGCCTTGTCAAAGGCGTAGTCGGGATCGATTCTGAGGCTGGAGCTACAGAGATTGCTGTACTAGCTGACCAGAGTGCCAACCCTGTTTTTGTTGCAGCAGACCTCATTAGTCAGGCTGAGCATGACCCCAATGCGGCGTCCGTCTTGGTGACCACTTCGGAAGAACTCGCACAAGCCGTTGATGCCGAATTGGTTATTCAGGTGGCCGCCACACGGCATCGTCAGCGCGTGGAAACTGCTCTTTCGGGCCCGCAGTCTGGTGTCGTGTTAGTGGATGACATCGCGTCAGGGATCGCTGTATGCAATGCCTATGCTGCAGAGCACTTGGAGATCGTAACGGAAAATGCCGAGGAAGTGGCAGCTCAGATTACCAGCGCGGGTGCCGTTTTTATCGGAGAGTACAGCCCAGTAAGCCTGGGGGACTACTGTGCTGGCTCCAACCATGTACTTCCAACGTCTGGGACGGCGGCTTTCTCCTCGGGACTGAACGTCACGACGTTCTTGCGTGCGGTCCAGTTCATTCGATACACCAAGGCTGCATTGGCGCAGGTGGCCGACCACGTGGTGACGTTGTCAAAGGCCGAAGGCCTACCGGCCCATGGAGACGCCGTTGCCGTGCGATTTTCCTAGGCACAATTTTTTTGTTGAGGTAGCCTCGCCTGCAATCGCCGAGTGAGACCCGGTAAAAGTTACCTGATTGTAGTTTCCTAAAATGTGACCATAGACTGGTGATGAAAACTAGCCGAAGGGATCTGGATGTATTGCCCGTTTTGCCGCAATCCTGACTCCCGCGTGGTCGATTCTAGGTTGTCTGACGATGGCTCTTCTATTCGACGACGTCGCCAGTGCACCGAATGCGGACGCCGGTTTAGTACTGCGGAAACGGCCAGTCTGTCGGTGACAAAACGATCCGGAGTAGCGGAGCCGTTTAGCCGCAGTAAGGTCATCAGTGGCGTGCGTAAGGCCTGCCAGGGGCGTCCAGTAACTGATGATAACTTGGCCATGCTCGCTCAAGAAGTGGAAGAATCCATTCGAGCCAGCGGTGCAGCGGAGATTGACGCTAACGACGTCGGGCTGGCGATTCTAGCGCCCCTGCAGCGCCTGGACTTGGTAGCTTACTTGCGTTTTGCCAGCGTCTACCAGGCTTTTGAATCTTTGGATGACTTTGAAAAGTCCATCAAAGAACTTCGCCGTGAATACCCGGCTGGAAAGCCGGACCCGAAGAGTCACTAGGCCCGGTAATCGTTTGGCTTGGCACTGGTTTGAAGGGGAAGCCCGGAACGCACCTGCTACTTTGTGAGCTTGAAGTGGACAGCAGCCTGCAGGGCGCCGCCAACAATGCCAGCATTGTTGGCCAGTTCGGCGGGAATGATTTTGGTCCGCAACTTCAATTGCGGTAAATAGTCTTCACTGCGTTTGGAAATCCCGCCCCCAACGATGAAGAGTTCTGGGGAGAACAAAAACTCCACGTGCGAGAAGTAGCGCTGGAGTCGAACCGCATACTGGTCCCAATCTAGGCCGTCGCGTTCCCTCGCAGTTGCGGAGGCCTTGGACTCGGCGTCCACGCCGTCGATTTCGAGGTGACCAAGTTCGACGTTGGGAATGAGTTTTCCATCATGGATAAAAGCTGAACCGATTCCCGTGCCAAGTGTGATAACCAAGACGGTGCCCTTGACTCCTTGCCCGGCGCCATAGCGGGCCTCGGCCAGTCCAGCTGCGTCGGCGTCGTTCATAACCTGAACGTCACGGCCCAATTCTTTGCTGAAGATTTTGTCCACGTCGGCGTCGATCCATGATTGGTCAACGTTCGCTGCGGAGCGGGCTATTCCGTGAGAGATGATAGCCGGAAAGGTGATGCCGACCGGGGCGTCTTTGGCGGGGGCATGATCCCGGGTCATTAATTCGGCCACGATCTCTTTAACAACCTTTGCAACTGCTTGGGGCGTTGAGGGTTGCGGGGTGCTGATCCGGTATCGTTCACCCTCGATCTCGCCAGTGGCTAGATTGACAATTCCACCTTTGATTCCGGTACCACCAATGTCGATGCCTATGACGGTGTGGGGTGACGGGTGCTTCTTGGACATGCAGTGCTCCAAAGGTAGGTGTGGGCAACGGAAAAGTTTGAGGGTAAGCCGATGATGCTCGGTGGGCTCAGGGAAGTGTGAGCACTTGCGCGCCGGTGGAGGTCACTACCATTGTGTGCTCAAATTGTGCGGTTCGTTTGCGATCGCGGGTCAGTACTGTCCAGTCGTCTTCCCACATATCCCATTCAACGCCGCCGAGCGTGAGCATGGGTTCAATCGTGAAAACCATGCCTTCCTCGATGACAGTGTTGTATGCCGGTGCCGCGTCATAATGCGGAATGATCAAGCCCGTGTGGAAGGCCTCGCCCACACCGTGGCCCGTGAAATCCCGGACCACCCCGTAACCAAAACGCTTCGCGTAGGAGGAGATGGTGCGTCCGATCACGTTGATCTCCCGACCCGGTGCCACCGCCCTGATGGCACGGTTCAAAGACTCTTGCGTCCGTTCCACGAGTAACTTGGATTCTTCGTCAACGTCACCAGAAAGGAAGGTGAAGTTGGTGTCGCCGTGAACTCCATTTTTGAACGCCGTGATGTCAATGTTGATGATGTCCCCGTCCTGAACCACCGTGGTGTCGGGAATGCCGTGACAAATCACCTCGTTGATCGATGAACACAATGACTTCGGGAAACCGCGGTAGCCCAACGTTGAGGGGTACGCCTGGTGGTCAAGAAGAAATTCGTGGCCTACCCGGTCCAATTCATCGGTCGTGACACCAGGGATGATGTGTTTGCCGACTTCCACTATTGCTTGTGCAGCAATCTTTGAAGCGATGCGGATTTTTTCCAAAGTCGCTGCGTCTTTGACCTCTGAGCCGGTAAAAGGGGCAGGGCCAGCATTGCCCACGTACTCGGGGCGGGGGATGGCGAGCGGAACAGGACGCAGCGCACTGACAACGCCGGGGCGTAATGTTCCAACAGGTGCAGTTTGTGCAATCGAAGACATAGCAACATCCTATAAGCAATGTTCCGTCAGAGGATCGATCTGCTGGTGGGCCTAAGATGGCAGGAACCGAACGGATCTAACGGAGGAATAATGACACAGTATTGGTACAACGTCACAACGAACCAAGTGGAGAAGGACGCCCAGTCAGGCTGGAAAGAGTTGATCGGGCCCTATGACAGTCATGAAGAAGCCGAGAGCGCCTTGGATAAGGTGCGCCAACGCAATGACGTGGCTGACGCCCTGGATGAGGACGATGACTAGGACTCAGAAGGTGTGCTCCGCACCCGGGAAGACACCGGTTCGCACTTCCTGACCGTATTCTTTTGCGGCATCGCTCAGGACGGTGCGCAGCGATGCGTACTGTTTGACGAACTTGGCAATTTTCCCTGTTCGAAGCCCCGCCATGTCCTGCCACACAAGAACTTGGCCCGTGGTGCTCTTGCCAGCGCCAATGCCGACTGTGGGAACAGTGAGTGCCGCGTCAACAGCCTCGGCGGTGCTGGCCGGTACCATTTCCATAAGCACACAGAATGCTCCGGCATTCGCCAAGGCAACAGCATCTTCAACGAGACCTTGGGCGGCATCGCCGCGACCCTGAACACGGTAGCCGCCGAGCATGTGCTCACTTTGTGGTGTGAAACCAATATGCGCCATCACGGGGACGCCAGCTTGGGTGAGGGCTCGAACCGTGGGGGCGTAGTAGGCGCCGCCTTCTAACTTGACGGCGTGAACAAGGCCTTCCTTCATGAGACGTACTGAGGAAGCGATGGCCTGTTCGGCAGACTGCTCGTAGCTGCCGAACGGCAGGTCGGCAACGACCAGGGCGCGCTTTGCGCCGGAGGTCACCGCACGGGAGAAAATGATCATTTCATCGAGGGTGATCGGCAGTGAAGTCTCATTGCCCAAGACATTGTTCGAAGCAGAATCGCCCACTAGCAAAACTTCAATGCCTGCCTCATCAAAGATTTGTGCAGTGTATTGGTCATATGCGGTGAGCATGGCGAACTTTTGGCCGTTGAGTTTTGCGCCTTGCAGGTGATGGGTACGAATTTTGCCGGTCGTCACGGGTATGGCCGAACCATAAGGGGCGGCTACCTCATCCGGCACTCCGGTTGCTGAGGACGGACGGGATTCGGGCTCGACGGGATTCGAGGAGTTGAGTGTTGCCATAGATAGAGCTTATTACGACTCCGTCACTAAATTCGTTCATGCACTCCCCAACTCCTTAGTAGAGTATTGGGTGCAGGGCCAAAAATGGTGGCGAGAGCCAGTGTCGGGGACCCTGATTCGTAGGTGGGTAAGCGAGCCGAATCGTCAACGGGAAAGAGGCACCGATGGACCGTCAGCAAGAGTTTGTGTTGCGCACCATTGAAGAGCGTGATGTGAGGTTCGTCCGTCTCTGGTTCACCGATGTGGTGGGCAGTTTGAAATCTGTCGCTCTGGCGCCAGCCGAGGTTGAAGGTGCTTTTGAGGAAGGCCTGGGCTTTGACGGCTCCGCTATTGAGGGCCTAGCTCGGGTTTTTGAATCGGACATGCTGGCTCAACCTGACCCGTCAACATTCCAAATCCTGCCGTGGCGTGGGAAGACCGAACAGACGTCGCGTATGTTTTGCGACATCCTCACCCCTGATGGGGAACCCTCAGCCGCGGACTCCCGCAACGTCCTCAAACGCACCTTGGCCAAAGCCGCCGACATGGGTTTTACCTGCTATACGCATCCGGAGATAGAGTTTTACCTTCTCAAGAGCGACAAGCCAGGACCTGACGGAATCCCTATTCCAGTCGATCAAGCCGGTTACTTCGACCATGTTCCCGGAGGTGTTGCGCAGGACTTCCGGCGCACCGCAGTGACCATGCTTGAAGATGTGGGCATCTCTGTGGAGTTTAGCCATCATGAAGGTGGACCAGGTCAAAACGAGATCGATTTGCGCTACGCGGATGCGCTCCAGACGGCCGATAACATCATGACGTTCCGCACAGTCATTCGTGAAGTTGCCATTCAGCAGGGAACTTATGCCACGTTTATGCCTAAACCGTTCTCCAATCATCCGGGCTCTGGCATGCACACGCATTTTTCCCTCTTTGAAGGCGACACCAATGCGTTCTACGAGCCGGGTGCTGAGTTTCAACTCTCCAAGACAGCGCGGCAGTTCATGGCTGGGATTCTCCACCATGCACCAGAATTCACCGCCGTCACTAATCAATTCGTGAACTCGTATAAGCGGCTTTGGGGAGGCGGAGAAGCTCCTAGCTACCTCTCGTGGGGCCACAACAACCGCTCGGCTTTGATGCGGGTGCCGTTGTACAAGCCGGGCAAGGGCCAAGCCGCGCGGTTGGAATATCGCGGAATCGATTCAGCCGCAAATCCGTACCTCGCATTTGCGGTGCTCCTGGGAGCAGGGCTTAAAGGTATCGAAGAAGGCTATGAACTCCCGCCGGCCGCGGTAGAGGACATTGGCGCACTCAGCAGTGGCGAGCGTCGCGCCCTGGGCCATGATCCGCTGCCGTCCAGCCTGCATGACGCGATCCGCCAAATGGAGGAGTCTGAGCTTTTGCCAGAAATCCTGGGCGAGCAGGTGTTTGAACATTTTCTGCGCAACAAGCGCGCTGAATGGCAGGACTATCGGCTAGAGGTCACGCCATTTGAAATCAACCGATACTTGGGGGTGCTCTAAGGCCACCCATGAGTTCCTTGACTCGAATTCTGATTAGCAATGGTTTCTCTGACCTGGAAAAGAGTGAAAGATTCCTAGGCTTTCGGGAGCTGTCAGGACTCGACCAAACCTGGCTTTTGCAGGCCATGAAGCTCGCCAACGACCCAGATCTAGCCGTTCAGTCGCTGGTCAGACTTCTTAGTGCGGTTCCCGAAGCGAGGGAAAAACTTGCGGTACTTGGCTCCGCCCCGGGCGAACAACTCCCTAATGAAGCCTTGTTTCGGCTTCTGGGTGCATCGGAAGCTCTGGCTGAGTTTTTAATCCGACATCCTGAACATCTTGACGTTCTTGACGTGACGATTGCGGCGGAGCCGTTGGCAACGCCTGCACGGGCCCTGCGGGACTCGCTGTTGGAATCGGTGGGCGCTGACCCGTCTTCGGATACTCCCGTGGCAGCCTTGAAAGGCACGGAAGCGCGGATCGCGTTGCGTACCCGCTACCGGCGTCACTTAGCACAGCTGGCCATTCGGGACCTTTGTGCGGCGTCACCGGAAGACGTCATGCCTCTAGTGGGTGCAGAGTTGGCGGATCTCGCAGCGGCGGCTCTTGAAGCAGCATTGTCCGTGGCCAGGGCAGAAATCGCTGAACAATTTCCGCCTGAAGAAGTGGCCGCTATCAAATTAGCAGTCATCGGTATGGGCAAATGTGGGGCTCGCGAACTGAACTACATTTCCGACGTCGACGTCATATATGTCATTGACACGGCGGGGCAAGAAGCTGACACGGAAGTCGTCGGAGAACGTTTTGAGGTGGACGAGGCAAAGGCTGTAACTATAGGCAACGCTCTTGCCTCGGCTATCTCCCAGACCATTTATTCGCCGGAACGTGAACCCGGGCTGTGGGAAGTTGATGCCAATTTGCGTCCCGAAGGAAAAGACGGGCCCTTGGTGCGCACCTTGGACTCTTTTTTGCGCTACTACCACCGTTGGGCCCACGACTGGGAATTTCAGGCACTTCTAAAGGCCCGTTGCATTGCTGGGGACGCAGAATTGGGGGAGCGGTTCGAACGCGGGGTGGCGCCGCTGATCTGGGCCTGCAGTGAGCGGGACGGGTTTGTGGCATCTGTGCAGGCGATGCGCCGCCGCGTCACCTCCAACATTCGCCAGGAAGAGGCTGGTCGCCAGCTTAAACTGGGGAAAGGAGGGCTGCGCGACGTGGAGTTCTCTGTACAGCTTCTGCAGCTAGTGCACGCTAAGAATGACGAATCGATCCGGGTTAAGTCCACCACAGGAGCCATCGCTGCGCTCATGAAAGCCGGCTTCATTGGTCGGAGCGATGCTGGGGCACTTGACGCGGACTACCGGTATTTGAGAGTCCTGGAGCATAGGATCCAACTGGTCCATATGCGCCGTACCCATGTCATGCCAACTGCGCCGGAGCAATTGCGTGCGTTGGCCAGTGCGGTGGCTGGCCCTCTGAGTATAAAGCGGCCCAGCGCTGAGGCTCTTCTGAAGGATTGGGGGAAAGTGAAGCGCGAGGTCACTGCCTTGCATGAGCGTATTTTCTACCGGCCTATTCTGGCCACAGCTGCCCACTTGAGTGCAGCGGACCTCGCACTGACCACGGATACTGCCCGGGCCCGGTTGGCCGCATTGGGCTACCGGGACACGGTAGGTGCGCAACGTCATATTGAAGCCCTTACCGCAGGCGTAAGCCGGCGGGCTGCCTTGCAGCGGCAGCTACTGCCCGTGCTACTGGGCTGGTTGGCCGACGGAGTGGACCCCGACGCCGGACTGCTCGCGTTCCGTCGTGTGAGCGAGGCTCTGGGAACTTCGCATTGGTACCTGGGCATGCTTCGAGATCACCAGGCGGCTGCGGAACGTCTCTGCCACGTCCTCTCCAGCTCCCGTTTGGTCACGGACCTGTTAGTCGTATCGCCAGAAGCGACGGCTTGGTTTGGGAGTGACAAGGAATTGGTGCCGCTGACGTTTGATGCACAGTGGGCCGAAATTCAATCAAAGATGTCACGTCACCCACAATCGGGGGATGCCATCCGGTTGATCAGGTTGATCCGTCAGCGTGAGATTTTGCGTATTGCCATTGCGGATTGTTCGGGATTGTTGACGCAAGACCAAGTCTCAGCAGCCTTAAGCGATGCCGATAGGGCCGCCATCCTGGGGGCCCTCCTGGTAGCGGAGGCGGAAGTTTATGCCGACGAACCTCCGCTGGCTCGTGTTCTAGTGGTGGCTATGGGGCGCCAAGGTGGACGCGAGATCGGCTATGGATCTGATGCGGACGTCTTGTTCGTCCATCGCCAGATCGAGTCATCAGAAGGGGTTTTTGAAGATGGTGCGCCGGCGTCGGATGCTGCTACCCAGCAGGCCCGCGCAATCGTGGCAAAACTGACTGCCATGCTGACACAGCCGGTCCGCCCCGCAATCGTTGCCGAACGTGTTCTGAGCGTCGATGCGGACTTGCGCCCCGAAGGTAAGAACGGACCACTGGTCCGTTCCTTGGACGCGTACCGGGAGTATTACGCGAGATGGTCCTCTGCATGGGAGGCACAGGCTCTTCTCCGAGCCCGCCCCCTGGCCGGATCCGATGATTTGGCTGCTGACTTTGTGACGATGGCTAATCCGGTGCGGTACCCGACGTTCATCTCTGAGAGCGACCTTCGGGAGATTAAGCGTCTGAAAGCGAGGATGGAGTCTGAACGCCTACCCCGCGGCGCGGACCCCGCCCGCCATGTAAAGCTGGGACGCGGCGGACTCAGCGATGTGGAGTGGTTGGTACAACTATGGCAGCTTCAGCACGCCCATGATCACGTTGGACTGCAAACTCAGTCCACGATGCAGGCGCTGCACGTGGCCCGTGACTTGGGCTTGGTGGAGGAAGACGACGCCGAATTATTGGAGGCGGCTTGGCGACTGGCGGGCAAAGTGCGCAATGCCAATGTCATCTGGACCGGGAAGTCATCGGACCTTTTACCGTCGGCTCGTGGAGACCTCGAGGCGGTAGCTAGATGGTGCGGTTACGAGCCAGGAAATGCGGCCGCCTTCGAGGAAGACTATTTGGGTCTTACCCGGCGGGCACGGGCAGTTTTTGAGCGGTTGTTTTACGGTTAGGTCGCTAGTGACAGGGCAGCTGAACGCAGCCTGTGCGCATATAACAATAGACGAGTTATGTAGTGCTGAAAAACATGGCAACCGTGGGCCATAGTTGATAGACACGGAGGTGTTTTGGAGTCAAAATAAGAGAACCAATGCACGGTTCCGTGTTTCGTTGATCATCAATGTGCAATCAGACCACAGACTTATGGACCGAACCTGTGGTTACCTACTTCCCTGGGGAAAATATGAAGCAATTTAGCAAGACAACGATTGGCAAACACGTAAGTACCGTTTCTGTCTTCGGCGCAGTATTGGCCATTTTGGCAATGTTCGTCGGAGTGGGCGGCGCTTCGGCTTCGTCCCAAACAACTGTTTCGGCTGTCACTATCGACCAGACAGCTGCGCAGTCGCGGACAGAGTCACAGTTGGTGCCGTGGATCTGGCCTTACTCCGCTCCGGCGCAGTCGCGGACAGAGTCACAGTTGGTGCCGTGGATCTGGCCTTACTCTGCTCCGACGCAGGCTAAGTCTCAGTTGGTGCCGTGGATCTGGCCTTACTCTGCTCCGACGCAGGCTAAGTCTCAGTTGGTGCCGTGGATCTGGCCTTACTCTGCTCCGACGCAGGCTAAGTCTCAGTTGGTGCCGTGGATCTGGCCTTACTCTGCTCCGACGCAGGCTAAGTCTCAGTTGGTGCCGTGGATCTGGCCTTACTCTGCTCCGACGCAGGCTAAGTCTCAGTTGGTGCCGTGGATCTGGCCTTACTCTGCTCCGACGCAGGCTAAGTCTCAGTTGGTGCCGTGGATCTGGCCTTACTCTGCTCCGACGCAGGCTAAGTCTCAGTTGGTGCCGTGGATCTGGCCTTACTCTGCTCCGACGCAGGCTAAGTCTCAGTTGGTGCCGTGGATCTGGCCTTACTCTGCTCCGACGCAGGCTAAGTCTCAGTTGGTGCCGTGGATCTGGCCTTACTCTGCTCCGACGCAGGCTAAGTCTCAGTTGGTGCCGTGGATCTGGCCTTACTCTGCTCCGACGCAGGCTAAGTCTCAGTTGGTGCCGTGGATCTGGCCTTACTCTGCTCCGACGCAGGCTAAGTCTCAGTTGGTGCCGTGGATCTGGCCTTACTCTGCTCCGACGCAGGCTAAGTCTCAGTTGGTGCCGTGGATCTGGCCTTACTCTGCTCCGACGCAGGCTAAGTCTCAGTTGGTGCCGTGGATCTGGCCTTACTCTGCTCCGACGCAGGCTAAGTCTCAGTTGGTGCCGTGGATCTGGCCTTACTCTGCTCCGACGCAGGCTAAGTCTCAGTTGGTGCCGTGGATCTGGCCTTACTCTGCTCCGACGCAGGCTAAGTCTCAGTTGGTGCCGTGGATCTGGCCTTACTCCGTGTCAACGAGCACGATGGGTAAAGCATAGAAATTTGCACCTACTTGGGTTTTGTCCGGTAAGTGGTTGAAATAGTTACAAAGAAATGGTCAGTCGCAATTGCGGCTGACCATTTCTTGTTCCAAGGTCCAAGTACTCGCCTAACGGCTTACGCATATGCAGGGGACGGCAACGTCCGGCGTAGCGCATAGAATCTAGTACTGACATACTTGCAAATGGCCGCGTCCCGTTTGATTGCGTGCGACTTCGGCGCGCCCTCTGGAATATACGCACACGGTGCTCCGGCACGTGGCCACCTACAGTTTGAACGAAAAAATCTAAGGATGGTTCGAAGATCTTGAACGTTTACCGTTTGGCCACAAGGCGTGGGAGGGCGGCGCTCGGCGCCACCTTGACCATCGTGGCCCTTTTCCTAGGTGCCGGCACGGCCTCTGCCGCCGTGATGCCTGCCGCCTCCTCTACCCAGTCTGTCAAAGGTGTGGAGGTGCCAATGGCGGTGGCCGCCGCCACCGACGTCAAAGGGAAAACTTTTGCTGTGGCTACGGACACCACTTTTGCCCCGTTTGAGTTTCGTAATGGCGGTGGTGACCTTGTCGGAATCGACATGGATCTCTTGCACGCTATTGCCGAGAATCAAGGCTTCAGCGTAGACATCAAGTCCCTTGGATTCGATGCTGCACTGCAGGCGCTGCAATCCAACCAGGTGCAAGGCGTGATCGCGGGCATGTCCATCACGGATAAGCGCAAGCTCATTTTTGACTTCTCAGACCCCTATTTCGACTCCGGCGTACAGATGGCTGTGGCCAAGGACAACGAGACGGTCAAAACCTACGCGGATCTTAAAGGGAAAACGGTTGCCGTAAAGAGAGGCACCGAAGGCGAAACCTTTGCTAACTCCATCAAGGATGCAAATGGGTTTACTGTCAAAGCACTTGCCGACTCCGCCACGATCTATGACGATGTCAAGGCTGGAAATTCGGTGGCAGTCTTTGACGACTACCCGGTGTTGGCCTACGGTGTCAGCCAAAATAATGGTTTGAAGATTGTCACTCCCAAAGAAGCGGGAAGTTCCTACGGATTCGCAGTCAACAAGGCGCAAAATAGCGACCTTCTCGCCGCGTTCGACGCGGGACTGGCTAATCTGAAGGCTAACGGGGACTATCAGAAAATCCTCGATAAGTACCTCTCTGCACCGGAAACAGCCAAACAAACAAGCTTCTTTGATCTCCTGGTGAACAGTTTTCCGGCCCTTATGAAGGGCCTGGGCATGACGCTGCTGGCCACTGGGTTGTCGCTGATAATCGCGTTGGTCTTGGGCGTCGTCTTTGGATTCTTCAAAGTCGGTGAGAGTCGGATACTTCGGATTGTTGCCAGTATTTACGTAGAAATATTCCGGGGAACACCTCTGCTGGTGCAGGCATTCTTCTTCTATTTTGGTCTTCCCCAGCTAACGGGTCAGCCGCTTGACGTGCTCTCCGCGGGTGTCATCACACTGAGCTTGAATGCTGGCGCCTACATGACGGAGATAGTCCGCGGTGGAATCCAGTCAGTGGACCCGGGCCAGCTGGAAGCTAGCCGCAGTTTGGGTCTAGGGTATGTCACTTCCATGCGCCGGGTGGTAGTACCACAAGCCATCAAGATCATGACGCCGTCTTTCATCAACCAGTTCGTCATCACCCTTAAGGACACTTCCTTGCTAGCGGTCATTGGCTTTGCAGAACTGACGTACCAAGGCCAGCAGATTTACGCGGCCAACTTCCGTACCGGTGAGACATTGCTGATCGTGGCTGCCCTGTACTTCATCGTGATCTTCGTTTTGACACAACTCTCCAACGTTCTGGATAGGAAGTTCAACAAATGAGCGCCACCACAGAAAACGACGCACCAGCAAAAATCATAGTGCGCGACCTGAAGAAGTCCTTCGGTGCCAACGAGGTCCTGAAAGGCATTAACGTTGAGATTGCTGAGGGTGAGGTTGTTTGCGTGATCGGGCCATCCGGTTCCGGCAAATCAACCTTTCTGCGTTGCCTGAACAAATTAGAGGACATCACAGCAGGATCCGTCACGGTGGACGGCTACGACCTCACAGACCCCACCGTTGATCTCAATGCCGTGCGCCAGCACATTGGCATGGTATTCCAGCATTTCAATCTGTTCCCGCACATGAGCGCTTTGCAAAACATTATGTTGGCACCGGTGGAATTGAAGAAGTTGGACAAAGCCGGAGCACGTGCTCAGGGCATGGACCTCTTGAAACGAGTGGATCTTGCTGAGAAGGCTGATGCGCGCCCGGCCTCACTGTCCGGAGGCCAGAAGCAACGTGTGGCCATTGCCCGGGCTCTGGCCATGAGTCCAGGGATCATGCTCTTTGACGAGGCCACGAGTGCCTTGGATCCCGAGATGGTCGGGGAAGTGCTCCAAGTGATTCGTGATCTAGCTGCTGAAGGAATGACAATGGTCGTGGTGACCCACGAGATGGGCTTCGCCCGTGAAGTTGCAGACCGGGTCATCTTTATGGACGGTGGGGTAATCTGCGAGCAAGGTACTCCGGAGGAAATCTTCTCCAATGCTCAGCAGCCTCGTCTCCAAGAGTTCCTCGCCAAGGTTCTCTAAGCGTATATTTTCTCGGGTGGCCGGCCTCTTTGGCTGGCCGCCCGTACCCGTTCCGCTCTAGGGTCTCCACGGAATGGACCGATGGCGGAACATAATTTAGGGAAGGTTGTCTCATGGATATGCAGAGCACAGTGGAAGAGATCGTGGCGACTGTGCGACCGCTCCTGCGCCGGGGCGATGTAGCTTCCTACATTCCCGGGCTGGCGAATGTTTCCCCCGACAAATTTGGTATGTGTGTGGCGATGTCGGACGGAGAGGTATTCGGAGCGGGGGACTGGCATACCCAGTTCTCGATACAGAGTATTTCCAAAGTCTTTTCCCTGGCGCTCGTGATGTCCTACGACTATGACTCCATTTGGCGACGCGTTTCTCGTGAACCGTCAGGCTCCGCCTTCAACTCCATGGTCCAGCTTGAAGCAGATCAGGGAATTCCGCGTAATCCATTTATCAATGCCGGAGCGTTGGTGGTCACTGATCGTTTGTTGACGCTCACGGGTGATGCAGCGCATTCAATCCGTGGGCTATTACGCTCCGAGTCCGGAAACCCGAGCGTGGACGTGGACCGGGCGGTGGCAGCCTCTGAGGCGCAGCATGGTCACCGTAACGCGGCCATGGCACATTTTTTGGCAAGTTACGGAAATCTGGAGAATCCGGTGGAGTTGGTCATGGAAAACTACTTTGACCAGTGTGCCCTAGAAATATCCACAGAAGACCTTGCCAAAGCTTCACTTTTCCTGGCTCGACACGGTGTCTCCGCGGGTGGAACGCCGTTCCTGAGCCCGAATCAGAGCAAACGCATCAATGCGGTCATGCTTACTTGTGGAACGTACGACGCCGCTGGCGAGTTCGCGTATCGGGTCGGGTTGCCGGGCAAGAGCGGTGTGGGTGGTGGAATCATCGCAGTAGTGCCCGGACGGTGCTCAGTTGCTGTCTGGGGCCCATCCTTGGGACCGAACGGAAACTCGGTGGCCGGTATTGCGGCACTGGACGAATTCACCACCCGGACAGGTTGGTCGATCTTCTAACGCTGCAGGAGACTAAAGTGCGACGGCGGTCCCTGCGCGAGTAGAAACACTCGCCCAGGGACCGCCGTCGCTCATCTAAGAATCAGCAGCCGTAGTAGAGCTCGAACTCATAGGGGTTGGGACGCAGTTGCAGCGGCTTAATCTCGTATTCGCGCTTGTAATCGATCCAAGTGTCGATCAGATCCTGCGTAAAGACACCGCCAGCCTGCAAGAAATCGTTGTCGTTCTCCAAAGCGATCAAAGCTTCGTCCAGTGACTCCGGAGCCTTCGGAATGTCCTTCGCCTCTTCAGGAGGAAGCTCGTAGAGGTCCTTGTCGATCGGCGCTGGCGGTTCAATCCGATTCTTAATCCCGTCTAGGCCGGCCATCAGCTGGGCAGAGAACGCCAGATACGGGTTGGAGGAGGGATCCGGTGCCCTGAACTCAAGACGCTTCGCTTTCGGGTTCGAGCCGGTGATTGGGATCCGAATACCAGCGGAACGGTTCCCCTGCGAGTACACCATGTTCACCGGTGCCTCGAAGCCCTTGACCAGGCGGCGGTAGGAGTTCACCGTCGGGTTGGTGAAGGCGAGGACCGCAGATGAGTGCTTGAGCAGGCCTCCGATGTACCATCGGGCAAGGTCAGACAGGCCGGCATAACCTTTTTCATCGTAAAAGAGCGGCTTACCGTTGCTCCACAACGACTGGTGGCAGTGCATGCCCGAGCCGTTGTCGCCAAAAACTGGTTTGGGCATGAACGTGACGGACTTGCCCCAGGCCCAAGCCGTGTTCTTGATGACGTATTTGAACTTCTGCAGGTCATCGGCGGAGTGAACTAGCGTGTTGAACGTGTAGTTGATTTCTGCCTGACCGGCAGCGCCCACCTCGTGGTGCGAACGTTCCACGGCAAGACCGGCGTTGTCCAGTTCGATGCACATGGCGTCGCGAAGATCGGCCTGATGGTCTACGGGCGCTACTGGGAAGTATCCGCCCTTGACGGGCGTCTTGTAACCGAGGTTTCCGCCCTCTTCCTTGCGGCCGGTGTTCCAGTTGGCTTCCTCGGAGTCGATCTTATAGAAGGACCCCTGCGGCGAGGACTCGTACTGGACGTTGTCAAAGACAAAGAACTCGGCTTCGGCGCCAAAGAAAGCTGTGTCCGCAATTCCGGTAGACGCCAAGTATGCTTCAGCCTTCTCGGCTACGCCCCGAGGGTCACGGTGGTACGGGTCTCCGGTACGAGGGTTGACGATTGAGAAGTTCAATGCCAACGTCTTCTCCAGACGGAACGTGTCAACAAACGCTGTGGTGGGATCCGGGATCAGCTGCATGTCGGATTCTGCGATGCCCTGAAAGCCTCGGATGGAAGAACCGTCGAACAGCTGTCCATTGATGAAGAAGTCGGCATCCACGGTCTTTGCCGGGACATTGAAGTGCTGCTGCACGCCGGGAAGATCGGTGAATCGGATATCGACGAATTTCACATCTTCGTCTTTGATGAACTTGAGGACTTCGTCCGCGTTCTTGAACATCTAAGCTCCTTGGCGCTTGGGTTCCGGCCGGGTGGATTCCGGCCATGGGTGCTTCTACAACTGAAATAAGACTACGGTGACGCCATTACTCAACGGTGTCGGAAATGTTTCCAGCACGTTACAACCACAACCAATTTCGCACCGATGGGTGGGCGTATGCCAAGCACCGGTAAGCTTGTGCTGTGGTAGATCGTAAAGACATTGGATCCTGGCTCAGCGGGCCGGATACCTCTAATATATCCAATTACCCGGGCGAGCGTTTAGGGTTACCCGAATCTGGGCGTGGCTCGATGGCGCGTGCAGGCCGACGCATCCTGGCAATTTGCATCGACTGGGGCCTGAGCTACCTGATAGCAATTGCCTTCTTCGGCGGAAATTCGATGGCAATTTTGGCCGTTTTTGCACTGGAACAAATGGTACTAGTCGGCACCCTCGGTTTCAGCATTGGCCATCGCGTGAGCGGAATCCGGGTTCGACGCCTGGACAGCGCCCCTGTAGGGCTTCTCGCTGGAGTCGTCCGAGCGGTGCTGATATGTCTGCTAATACCAGTCATCATTGTCGATGCCGACCACCGCGGCCTCCACGACAAAGCCATGAAAACGCTCTTGGTTCGCCGTTAGATAGAAAAGCGAATAATTAAAAAAAGTTGGCCCCGGTGGGAAATCCCTCCGGGGCCAACTATTTTGGTTCGTCTTTAGCGTCCGCGTGCGGCCTTGCGGTCGGGGCGTGCCTTGTAGGGGTCGATTCCCTTGGGTATGGGTAGCTTGTTACCCATGGAAGTGATGCGCTTATTAACAGCACCAATTTCAACCTTGGTCAGCTCGCCCTTGAGCTTGTTCATCTTCTTAGTGACCTTGGCGATCGGCACCTGACCGTCGCCTTTGCCGGTTTCGATGACTATCACGGCTACGTTGGGCAAAATGCGGTTCAGACGGCGTCTCTCGGCGTCCACCAGCCCCTTCACGCGCGAGGACGGTCCCTCAGTGACGAGGACGATTCCGGCCTTCCCAATAGCGCGGAAGACAACATCCTGCGTTCGAGGGTTGACGGAGACTGGTTGTTCCTCAAAAATCCAGCCCTTCTTCAGCGAGCTTAGAGCCGCACCTGCGGCACCAGGCTTACCCTCGATTTGTGCGTAAGCGGCGCGTTCGGCACGCCGGGACATGATCAGTAATGCGCCCAACAGCCCCAGCGGCAAACCGATGAGCAGCCCGTTGATCCAGGAATGCGGCGGGATCAACAAGGACACCACGACGGCGACGAGGACCAGCGCGAAGAAGGTGCCAAGCATGTACCACGTGACCATAGGGTCGTGGCGGCGGGTCATCTTGAAGATGTCCACCATTTGCTTGATCCGACTGGGCTTTTTTACCTTCTTCGGGGCGCCTTCTTTTGGCGTGCGCTTAAAGAGTGAGCGCTTCGGTTTATCGTCGTCAATGTGTGTGGAGTCAGTGGTTTTGGCCATAGTAATTCAATTCTAGCGGGTGTTGGATGAAAATGACTGCGTGCACGCTTGGCCGGAAAAAAGACACCGGCGAAGCGTGCACGTGGTGATCATGAGGCAGGGATGAGTGAGGCTGCTTCCTGGCGCGTGTGGCCTGAATCCTCGATACCCTCAGCAATGTGGGCTAGGTGCTCAGGGATGTCCCGACCCTTCTTGCGCATGGCAGTGGCCCACAGTCGTCCAGCACGGTAGGAAGAACGCACCAGTGGTCCTGACATAACTCCGAGAAAGCCGATTTCTTCAGCTTCTTGGGAGAGCTCGACGAACTCTTGCGGCTTGACCCAACGGTCCACTGGGAGGTGCCGCTCCGAGGGGCGCAAGTATTGAGTAATGGTGATCAAGTCAGTCCCAGCGCCGTGAAGGTCCGCCAGAGCTTGAGAGATTTCTTCGCGCGTTTCACCCATGCCCAAGATGAGATTGGACTTGGTCACCATCCCCTGGTCGCGGCCTTGGGAGATGACATCCAAGGAGCGATCGTAGCGGAAGGCGGGACGGATGCGTTTGAAGATTCGTGGGACTGTCTCAACATTGTGTGCAAAAACTTCCGGAGCTGATTCGCAGATCGCGCTAATGTGCTCTGGCTTGCCGGAAAAGTCAGGTATCAACAGCTCTACACCCGTATTGGGATTCAATTCGTGAATCTTGCGCACAGTTTCTGCATAGAGCCAGACGCCCTCGTCAGCTAGATCGTCGCGGGCAACTCCTGTAACTGTGGCGTAGCGAAGGTTCATTTTGACTACGGAACGAGCCACCTTGGTGGGTTCGAACATGTCGATCGGGGACGGTTTGCCAGTATCGATCTGGCAAAAGTCGCAGCGTCTGGTGCACTCAGAGCCGCCGATCAGGAACGTGGCCTCACGGTCTTCCCAGCACTCAAAAATATTCGGGCAGCCTGCTTCTTCGCAGACAGTGTGTAAGCCCTCACCTTTGACCAGGTTCTTCATCGCGATGTACTCGGGCCCCATAGTGACCTTTGCTTTCATCCACTCGGGCTTGCGTTCTACGGGCACAGCAGCGTTGCGCTGCTCAATTCGGAGTAACTTGCGCCCCTCAGGTACCAAGGTCATGCCAATGCTCCTTCCACCGGCGCCTGCGTCAGCGCGGCACCGGTTATTTCGCTTTCGGGGGAGGTACCTGCGGTGGCGGGGTCCTCAAGAAGGGGTCCTAGAAAGCGGTTGGTTGCAGCCTTTAGAACGGGAACCAAAGCTATAGGGTCGACGTCGTTGCCGGTCTCCGCCGCAATTGTGGTGGTGCCGGCGTCAGTAATACCGCACGCAATGATTTGTGCGTAGGGTGAGAGATCGTTGTTGGCGTTGATGGCGATACCGTGCATAGTGACGCCATCGTGAACCCGGATGCCGATGGCCGCAATTTTGCGTTCCACGTTTGTGGCATCCGCCAGGAGCCAGATTCCGGCTCGGCCATCCACTCGGACCCCGGAAACACCGAAGGCTGCCAGTGTCTCAATGATGATCTCTTCAAGTGCGTATACGTATTCTCGGATGCCGTGGGCGTCTTTCAAACGAACGATCGGGTACATGACAAGCTGACCGGGTCCATGCCAGGTCAGTTTGCCACCGCGGTCAACGTTTACGACGGGCGTGCCATCGAAGGGACGTTCATGGGCTTCCGTGCGTTTTCCGGCCGTATAGACAGCGGAATGTTCGAGTAGCAGCACGCTGTTTCCCACAGTGTGAGCGACGACGGCGTCGTGCACTGTGCGTTGTTGGTCCCAGGCGCTGCTGTAGTCGACAAAATCCGGGGCAAAACCGACCTCTGTGAACTCAACAGTCATGTAGGACACTTTAGGCGACGAAGTAACTTCGCCTAAATCCGAAAACCAGCACGGGAACCCTATGCCCTGTGGATAACTCTGAGCGAAACGGACAAAAAAGGTCTATGACTGTCATATGGAGACAAATATGGAGGGAAAAGAGGCCGGCATTGGGGCTGCGCAAACGCCGGTGATCAGCGGTTATGACGTGCTCCGATGCCTTGGCAGTGGGGCGCAAGCCACAGTGTGGCTGGTGCAACCACACGGGAGTCCGACTCTGTTAGCCGCGAAATGTTTCATGCCGGAGGGCGTGTCCATATCCGCTCCCGCCGATGATAGCTTCGAATCTGGAACGGGGTCGGCACTTCATAATGAAAGCGAGATCACACGTGAATGGCGCGTTATGGCCAATTATGACCACGAACATCTCCTGTCCATGCGTGGTGTGGAGGCGTTGGAGGGGCAATGGTGCGGTGGAAGGGCGCTTCTCACAGATTACGCAGCGGGCGGATCTTTGCAGGATCTGGTGGCAGCCCGAGGACCCCTTTCCGTAGGGGAGACGGTCACTGTGCTGACTCCTCTGGGGCAGGTACTTTCATTTCTCCACGGTAACGGTGTCATTCATGGCGACGTTTCACCGGGCAATGTTCTTTTTACGGCACACGGAAAGCCGGTTTTGGGCGATCTCGGCTTCGCAATGTTGGCTGGACAGCCTCCGCTGCCCGGCTCCGGCACCCCCGGATTCTTCAGCAGCTTTGACTCTGGAAAAAGTGCCGCATCAGACGTGTACTCCATGGCTGCTCTTGGGTGGTTTGCGTTGACGGGCTGGCCTCCACCGGAAACAAAAGAGCGTCTACCCCTCTCCTTGCTCGTGCCCGGAGTTCCAGGAGAATTGGCGGCGGCACTCGAGGCAGGACTGGCTGAGGACGCGGGCCAGCGCCCGACCGCCGCGGCCATGGCCCAATCGATCTTTCGCAGTGCACGTGCCGAGTCGTTGGCCTTGGCGGAGTCGGTTCACCCGAGTGTGCTCCCACAACTCTTGACCAGGCGAGCCCAGCGTGGTCCCAGCAAACGCTTTTGGCGGCACGGTGGCCTGGCGAAACCAAACCATGTGAAAGACGTAAACCGGCCGCGACAACACAGGTTTCCTCCCGCGGGCGCCGTCGGGAATGCCCCTTTTCGAAGTACCCGGCTGTGGTTGTGGCTGGGCATACTCATGGCTGTGGCGGGAATCGCAGCGGCCGGGTGGCAGGGGTCGTCCGTGCCAGCCGGCGTAGATTCGTCCGGTGACGCCACGTTCGCAAGCTCCTCAGTGAGTCCTGCTGATGCGCGGCCCTTACCGGAGGAGATCCGTCGGGGCCTGGCATCTACCCAACCTGAAGTGGCCTTGCCGGCGCTGGCGTGGGTGCGCAACTACGCACTCTCCAGCGGACAGTTCGCGTTGATGGCAAGCGTCAACGCAGTGGGTTCACCGGCCATGATCGCTGACAGCGCTGTGGTTCAGGCATTGGAAACGAGCCAGCATTCCTTCGCCGGGTTGGAAACGGGAGTGTCTCAGGCCAAGGTGGTGGCCAGCGGATTGATCCGTGGCGGATCTGAAAACCCCACGATGAGTTCGACGGTGGCTGCCACCATCACCACAACTGCTTTCGCCGAGCTCGACGCGCGCGGGAGCACCATCAATCTCCATGAGCGAGAACAGCAGCAAGAGTTGGTGATAGTGCTGGTTAGTGTCAGCGGACGGTGGATGATTCAGGAAATCAACGCGGGACCTTGATCCCGATTGACTAAGATACGTTCATGACTTCCTCGAGCTATCTGCGCTACCCACATCTATACCAGGACACGCTTACGTTTGTGGCCCAAGACGACGTCTGGGTCGCCCCGCTATCCGGAGGGCGGGCCTGGCGGGTGTCCTCCGAAGGGCTGCCACCTCGAAACCCACGATTCACCCCCGACGGCAAGCATCTAGTGTGGACTCTCCCTCGGGGGGAGTCTCCGGAAGTGGTCACCGCCCCCGTCGACGGCGGACCGGTTCGCCAGCTCACGTACTGGGGGCACCCCTCCACCACAGTCAAGGGCTTCGCCGCAGATGGCAGCGTGTTGGTGACGAGCGCTTTTGAGCAGCCGGATGCACGTTTGAGCTGGGCCTATGGGCTCCGCCTTGCCGACGGTCGAAGTACTGCCTTGAACTATGGGCCGGTGAATAGTGCCGCGTATGGACCGGTAGTCGGCGACGAACGTCCCGTCGTCGTTTCCTCTGTCCTGTCTCGCGAGCCATCTGCCTGGAAACGCTACCGTGGCGGCACCAGTGGCAAGCTGTGGATTGACCGGGATGGATCGGGGGAGTTTTCCCGCCTCGCTCCTGAACTTGACGGTAACCTCTGCGACCCCATGTGGGTCGGTGGGCGGGTGGCCTTCCTCTCGGACCACGAGGGCCACGGCAATCTGTATTCAGTGCTTCCCGACGGCTCAAATCTGCGCCGGCATACTGATTTCGAGGGCTTCTATGTACGCCATGCCAGTACGGATGGAACAAGGATTGTTTTCGAATCCGCGGGGAACTTGTTCCTCATCAGTGAGCTCGAGGGATCCAAGAAGCTAGACGGGACACTTAGCCGGGGTAGCGACGCCGTGCAGTTGGACATTAAGCTCGGTGCCACAGTACAGGCTCGCACGCCACGGCTGTTGAAAGTGGCTGAACACTTGGGTGATGTAGTGCCTCTCCCAGACGGGCGGAGCAGCGTAGTGGAATCGCACGGAACGCTGCACTTACTCACGCATAGCGACGGCCCCGCCCGGGTTATTGTTTGTGAAGCCGGGGTTAGAGCCCGGTTGGCTCGTCCGCTAGGCAGCGGACACATTTTTCATATCGCTGACAATGGTGGTGAGGAAGCTCTCTACATCCGTAAACTCGCGGATACCCCTGAGGGGGCCTGCGCGGTTGGATCCACTAGTGATACGAACGGCGTCGGCAGCGCCCAACACGGTTCTGATAGCGGTGAAAGCGCTCCCACGGACACTTCCGCAGGCACAGAGCTAGACCAGGAAGTAAGAGCCGTTGACAGCGGGGAGGCCGGGTTGCCACATCCTGTCTCGGCGCAGAGCGTCAACAACGATACATTCCGCGTTGCTGCCCCTGGCATGGAGCGCACCACGGCCCCCAGAGATGAGTTGGCCCAGCGCGGAGATGCTGCGCCGGTCCCAACCCCGGACGGGGAAGGAGCTGGTCGTGGGGAAGTGCTCGGTTCCACTACGGGCTTTGAACAGGCTCGCCGTATCGATTTCCCGGAACGCACTCGGGCGGCCGAAGCCGTGGGTAGCCCCGATGGGGGGTGGATTGCTATTGGCACCGAGTTCGGGCAGGTGTACTTGGTTGATGTGACGGCTGGCAGTATGGAATTGCTTTCCCAATCATCGGCAGGCGCGGTTGAAGAATTAGTGTTCAGCCCTGATTCAGCGTGGCTTCTTTGGAGCGAACCCCTGGAATCTGATGAGCCCCGAACTCGGTTGCGAATGGCGGCCGTGCGTGGCGAAGGAGAAACTCGCATCGTCGAGCTGACAGACGGGCGCTTTGCCGACCACAGCCCAGCTTTCACCCCGGATGGCAAGTTCGTCGCGTTTCTGTCACGTCGCAGTTTTGATCCGGTCTATGACACCCACTCATTTGACCTTTCGTTTCCGATGTCAACGAAACCGTTTCTGATGGCGTTGTCAAGGAACACCCAGTCACCTTTTGGCCCGTATCAAGAAGGCGCCCCGCATGCAGGGCTCGCTGCTGCCAGCCAGAAGTCCGCTAGCGCTGGGACATCTACCGAACCGGCCCAGGTTGTGGTTGATGTGGAAGGACTGGCCGCACGCATTATTGGCGTTCCCGTAGCCCAAGGCAGTTACACCGCACTTGCTGCCGTCGACGGCGCACTGTTGTGGCAGGTGGACCATGCAGGGGGGGCTACGGGTGACGGTCTTGCAACAGCGTCGGCGCAGTCAGCGCCGGCCAGTCTTGAGCGATTTGAGCTGGCCAGTAAAAAGACGACCCAGCTTGTGCCAGAACTGGACCAGTTCAGAATTAGTGCTGACGGAAAATGGATTCTCACCGTTCTGGGTGAGGAAGTGAAAGTCTATTCGAGCACGCCTGCGGGTACGGATGAGAATACCGGAACCGGCGTCGACTTAGACCGGATCCTGGTCATGATGGATCCTCCGAAGGTATGGGGGCAGGCGTTCGATGAGGCGTGGCGGCTCCAACGTGATTTCTTCTACACCGCAGATATGGCCGGTGTTGACTGGGATTCGGTCTATGCCAGGTATCGGCCGATCGTGGAACGCCTTGGTGGACACGACGATCTGGTGGACCTCCTGTGGGAGCTACATGGCGAATTGGGCACCTCTCACGCCTATGTCACACCAGCGCCAGTGGTGGAAGCCGGAGTAGGCGCGCAGGGCCACCTGGGCGCCGCGTTTGAGAAAACCGCCCACGGCTGGGCCGTTACAGAGATCATGGGTGGCGAATCATCTGATCCCCAAGCTTTCTCCCCCCTCGCCGCACCGGGTGTTGCAGTACAGCGTGGAGAAATCCTTGAGGCAGTTAACGGCATCGCCATTCCTGAACAAGGCCCAGCTTCGGTGCTGGTGGGTACCGCCGGCCGGATCGTGGAGCTATCCTTGCTGAGCCTACCCACCGACCAAGGTGCAGCTCCCGCGCGCAGGAGGGTCGCCGTCGTACCTCTGAAGAGCGAAGAACGCCTGCGCTACCAACAGTGGGTGGCGGGCAACCGTGCCACAGTCCGCCAAGCCTCCAACGGGACCTTTGGCTACCTCCATGTTCCGGATATGATGCCACGCGGGTGGGCTCAGCTGCATCGGGACCTGGATACGGAGACTGCTAGCGATGCGCTTGTCGTGGACGTCCGGCGGAACCGTGGGGGGCACACCTCTCAGCTCGTGGCGGAGATCATCGGGCGGCGCATGGATGCCT
Source organism: Arthrobacter cryoconiti (assembly GCF_020905375.1). Lineage (GTDB taxonomy): Bacteria > Actinomycetota > Actinomycetes > Actinomycetales > Micrococcaceae > Specibacter > Specibacter cryoconiti. Next base: position 53,386 of record NZ_JAJJBU010000023.1, on the reverse strand, counting down.
GGACCATGGTGAGGGGGGCGACTCCGAGGATTTACCCGTCCAGGTCACCCAGGGGACCCGTGGTGGTCCTTACCGATGAATTTGCCGGCTCTGACGGTGACATCCTTACTGCGGTAGCGAAACTGCGCGGGATTGGCCCGGTGGTAGGCATGCGGACGTGGGGTGGCGTAGTCGGGATTGACGGCCGATTTACGCTAGCTGACGGCACTGCCGTCACCCAGCCCAGGTACGCCTACTGGTTCCGGGATGGGTTGGGATTCGGTGTAGAAAACTACGGTGTAGACCCTGATATTGAGGTGCCATTCCCGCCGCATGATTATGCTGCCGGCAACGACCCCCAGCTGGAGGCAGCAATCGGAGTGCTGCTGGAAATGCAGCAGGAAATCTCCACGGTGCACGCGCCGCAGCTTTCCGGCTACCGCAACTTGGCGCCGTCGCCACTCCCACCGAGGCCATAAAAAAGCTAGGTAGCACCCAAAATAGTCTTCCTTGCCCCTGGGGGAGCGAAGACTCTCTCGAGTGCTACCTAGCAGCAGTGGTGGCTACGCGTCCAGCGTGGCCTCCAAGGTGATCTCTATGCCGGCCAGAGCTGCGGAGACCGGGCACCCTGCCTTGGCCCCGTTAGCGATCCGCTCAAAGTCTTCCTGGCTTATTCCGGGAATCCTGGTAGCTAGGGTCAAGTGGCTGGTCGTGATTCCGGTGCCTGGAACGAAGGTGACTGCTGCGCTGGTGTTGACGTAGTCGGCAGCATGGCCGGCTTCGCTGAGCTCGTTGGAGAATGCCATGGCGAAACAGGATGCGTGGGCTGCTGCGATGAGTTCCTCGGGGCTGGTCTTGCCTTCGGCGGCCTCGGCGCGTGCCTTCCAGGTGACGTCGAAGCTTCCTGCGCCTGAGCTGTCAAGAGACACCTGTCCAGCACCTGTGGGCAGATCGCCAATCCATCCAGCGTGGGCGTTACGTGTAGTAGCCATGTTCACTCCTTCTAAAGAATAAGACGCTTGCTGCCAATAATTCGATTGACAGACATCTTCAGCTTATGCCGTGGAGCGCTGCGGTGGGCAATGATCGGTCATATAGTGACGAACTAGTACCGGGGTAAAAACTATCAGTTCCACAGAGTTGCCACGGCGATGTTGATCAGTGCCATACCGCCGACGGCGTGGGCTAGGCCCGTCGGGACCGGCTTGCCGGTCTTAGCCTTGCGGTAGCCGATGATGGCGGGTATGAGGACGGCAACTGCAATGAGGAGCTTGATGCCGAACTTAATGTAGTTCACATCCTCATGCTGAGAGCCGAATATACCGATCAAAGCTAGACCCGTAGCGAGCTGGGCAATGGCGCCCCACAGCTGGATAGGCAGGACGGTTGGCTTCTTGAACGTTGCAAACCAGCCACCAACAATGGCGGCTGCACCGAGTACGTGAAGGAAAATGAGGATGTTAATAACTAAAGTCATGACGCTAGTTTACGCAACTTGGTGACACAGTGTCTAAAAAAGAACAACGGCGGTGCGCAGACTTGAAATCCCAAGCCACAGCACCGCCGTCGTACATTGTTCAGATGGAAACTACAGGCCTAAATCAGCCTCAAATGCTCCCTCTTCCAAGCGCGCCTTCAAGGTCTGCAGGAAGCGGCCGGCGTCTGCACCGTCCACCAAACGGTGGTCGTATGTCAGGCACAGGTACATCATGTGACGGATGGCGATGGTGTCATCCCCATCAGCGTCGGCCACAACCATTGCCCGCTTGACGATAGCGCCGGTACCCAGAATGGCAACATTTGGCTGGTTGATGATCGGGGTGTCAAACAGTGCACCGACGGAACCAATGTTTGTGATGGAGAACGTGCCTCCGGAGAGCTCGTCAGGGCCAATCTTGCCACTACGGGTCCGTGCAGCAACATCAGCGATCTTGCCAGCCAAACCAGCCAGATTGAGATCCCCTGCGTTAGCGATCACGGGAACGAGCAGACCCTTGTCCGTGTCAACGGCGATCGCCAGGTGCTCCGCATTGTGGTAGGTGATCTCCTGGGTTTCCTCGTTGTACTCCCCATTGACCTTGGGGTGCACCTTTAGAGCTTCGGTGACAGCCTTGGCAATGAACGGCAGGAAAGTCAGCTTGGCACCGTTGGTTGCCGCGAAGGCATTCTTAGCCTGATTGCGCAGCTTCACAATGCGAGTCATATCGACCTCGTGGACCTGTGTGAGCTGAGTGGAGGCATCAAGGGACTCTCGCATGCGTCGGGCAATGACCTGGCGAATTCGTGGGGCCTTGACAGTGGTGCCACGCAGGGATGACGGGACGACGGCGGCCGCGGAAGCCTTGGGCGCAGACGCTGCAGAGGTAGCAGAAGCAGCAGGTACGGCGGCAGCCTTTGCTGCCTCCGCTGCGGCTAGTACGTCCTGCTTGCGAACACGTCCGCCAACACCGGTGCCGGAAACAGTCGTGATGTCCACGCCCTGCTGGTTAGCGAGCTTTCGCACCAGGGGAGTCACGTAGTTTGACTCTGATCCGGACGGAGCAGCTGCCGGAGCAGGTGCTGAGACCGGTGCGGGAGCGGCGGCGGGTGCCGGAGCTGCCGGAGCAGGTGCTGAGACCGGTGCGGGAGCGGCGGCGGGTGCCGGAGCTGCCGGAGCAGGTGCTGAGACCGGTGCGGGAGCGGCGGCGGGTGCCGGAGCTGCCGGAGCAGGTGCTGAGACCGGTGCGGGAGCGGCGGCGGGTGCCGGAGCTGCCGGAGCAGGTGCTGAGACCGGTGCGGGAGCGGCGGCGGGTGCCGGAGCTGCCGGAGCAGGTGCTGAGACCGGTGCGGGAGCGGCGGCGGGTGCCGGAGCTGCCGGAGCAGGTGCTGAGACCGGTGCGGGAGCGGCGGCGGGTGCCGGAGCTGCCGGAGCAGGTGCTGAGACCGGTGCGGGAGCGGCGGCGGGTGCCGGAGCTGCCGGAGCAGGTGCTGAGACCGGTGCGGGAGCGGCGGCGGGTGCCGGAGCTGCCGGAGCAGGTGCTGAGACCGGTGCGGGAGCGGCGGCGGGTGCCGGAGCTGCCGGAGCAGGTGCTGAGACCGGTGCGGGAGCGGCGGCGGGTGCCGGAGCTGCCGGAGCAGGTGCTGAGACCGGTGCGGGAGCGGCGGCGGGTGCCGGAGCTGCCGGAGCAGGTGCTGAGACCGGTGCGGGAGCGGCGGCGGGTGCCGGAGCTGCCGGAGCAGGTGCTGAGACCGGTGCGGGAGCGGCGGCGGGTGCCGGAGCTGCCGGAGCAGGTGCTGAGACCGGTGCGGGAGCGGCGGCGGGTGCCGGAGCTGCCGGAGCAGGTGCTGAGACCGGTGCGGGAGCGGCGGCGGGTGCCGGAGCTGCCGGAGCAGGTGCTGAGACCGGTGCGGGAGCGGCGGCGGGTGCCGGAGCTGCCGGAGCAGGTGCTGAGACCGGTGCGGGAGCGGCGGCGGGTGCCGGAGCTTCTGGTGTCTGGGCTGCCGGAGCCGCAGTGGCTTCGGAACCAATGATCGCCAAAATACCGCCGACCTCCGCTGTCTCGTCTTCGGGGACGCGAATTTCCAGGAGGGTCCCGGCAACGGGGGAGGGAATCTCTGTGTCCACTTTGTCGGTGGAGACCTCGAGCAGCGGTTCGTCCACTTCTACGCTATCGCCAACAGCCTTGAGCCAGCGAGTGACAGTTCCTTCAGTGACTGACTCGCCTAAGGCAGGGAGTTTCACTTCAAAGGAGTCGCCAGTCGAAGCGGTGGCGGGTGCAGCCGATGCTTGTGGCTCTGCCGGGGCAGGCTCAGCGGCAGCTTCGGCTACGGGGGCAGGCTCAGCGGCAGCTTCGGCTGCGGGGGCTGATTCAGCCGTGGCCGTTGAGGACTCATTGCTGTCCCCGGAACCAATGATGGCCAGCGTTGCTCCGACCTCGGCGGTCTCGTCTTCGGGAACCAAGATCTGCTCTAAGATGCCAGCAAACGGCGAAGGGATCTCGGTGTCGACCTTGTCGGTGGAGACCTCTAGCAGGGGCTCGTCCACTTCGACACGCTCGCCGACCTGCTTGAGCCATCGTGTGACGGTTCCTTCGGTGACGCTTTCACCCAAGGCGGGCAAGTTCACGGATTCAGACATTTCGTCCCCGTTCTCCTTTTTGTCTAGTGCATATCCGTGCACTGGACATGAAATTCATGAGTAATGATTATTTGTATTCGAGTTTAGTGCACCCGGCGCAGGAGCCGGGTGCACTAAGGAAATGCTTTGCTATCCGTGCAGCGGACGCCCGGCTAGTGCCATGGCAGCCTCGCCCAGGGCTTCGTTCTGAGTGGGGTGCGCGTGAATCAAGCTCGCAACGTCCTCGGGGTAGGCTTCCCAGTTCACAATGAGCTGTGCTTCACCGATCTGCTCTCCCACGCGGGTGCCGATCATGTGAACGCCCACTACGGGGCCGTCCTTTTCCCGAACGAACTTGATGATGCCGCCGGTACCCAGAATGGCGCTCTTACCGTTACCGGCAAGATTATATTCAGTGGTTTCGACGTTGTCTTCGCCAAACTTGGCCTTAGCCTGAGGCTCATTCAAGCCAACCGAGGCGATCTCAGGATCGCAGTAGGTGACCTTGGGGACGTTGATGTCCTCGACCACGACGGGCTTCAAACCAGCGATTTCCTCGGCGACGAAAATGCCCTGCTGGAAACCGCGATGAGCCAATTGGACTCCCGGAACGATGTCGCCCACAGCGTAAATATTTCCGACGCCAGTGTGGAGGCGTTCGTTGGTGATCACGAAGCCGCGATCGATGGTGACTCCAGCTTCCTCGTAGCCCAGACCTGCAGTGGAAGGGCCGCGACCCACTGCCACGAGCATGATCTCAGCCTCAAAAGTCTTTCCGTCTACCAAGGTGGCTTTGACGCCGTCGGCACTCTGTTCAACACCCTGGAAAAAAGTGCCGGTGTTGAACTTGATGCCGCGCTTGCGGAACGTGCGCTCCAAGACCTTGATGATGGCGGGGTCTTCGTTGGGTACCAATGAGGCCATGCCTTCAATGATGCTGACGTCTACGCCAAATGACTTCCAAACAGAAGCGAATTCAACACCGATTACGCCGCCGCCAAGAACGATCACACTCTTGGGCACGTAGTCCATCGTCAGTGCTTGGTCCGAAGTGATGACCCGGCCGCCGATTTCAAGTCCAGGCAAGCTGCGGGAATAGGATCCCGTGGCTAGCACGATGTTTTTGCCCGTGTAGTTCACTCCGTTGACCGTGATGGTGTTCGCAGCGGTGAGCTTGCCTTCGCCGTCAATGACGGTGATGCCCTTGCCCTTGATGAGACCCTGCAGACCCTTGTACTTACCAGCAACGATGCCGTCTTTATACGCGTTGACGGCTGTCATGTCGATTGACTTCAGTTCAACGTTGACGCCAACCTTGGCGCCCTCGCGTGCATGGTCCGCAACTTCTGCTGAATGTAGAAGTGCTTTGGTGGGGATACAGCCGTTGTGCAGGCAGGTGCCGCCCAACTTGTTCTTTTCCACCAAGCCAACACTCATGCCCAATTGGGTGGCACGCAATGCTGTGGCGTAACCGCCACTGCCACCACCGAGAATCAGGATGTCGAATTCTTGCCCAGCTGCCTGTTCGGCCACTTAGACGCTCCCTCGCGTTCGGGTGGCGCGCGGGTTCCGCACGCCATCTCATCAATTGTTGTGGCAGAGCTACTCCCCGAAGCGTGCAGCCCTGCCATGTGCAAAATAAATGCCGCCCAAGACATGCACCCGTATCTAACGAATACACGAATTAGTCAAAAAGCTTTCAGCACTCACCTTAGCTGTCAGTTGTCCCATGCTCCACTACGAGGATGTCACAGAACACCCTTTTGTGGTCATAGTCACTATGCTTTTAGTCACCGTTAGAGGCTACGTGCGACCACGTCTTCAATGTAGGTGACGAGTGTGCGTACAGCCATACCAGTGCCCTGCTTAGGCGTATAGCCGTAAGGTGCACTTTCGTTGAACGCGGGGCCAGCGATATCCAGGTGAGCCCACGGAATGGTTTGTCCGGACTTATCCTTGCCAATAAACTCCTGCAAGAACACCGCTGCCACCATCATCCCTCCCATGCGTTCTCCGATGTTAGCCATATCGGCTACGGGGGAGTCCAGCGACGGACGCAATTCCTCCGGCAACGGCATGGGCCAGATCAATTCGCCGGCGCGGTCGGCTGCAGCCTTCAAAGCGGCAGTGACACCCTCGTCTCCCATGACACCGGCCGTGCGGTGGCCCAGGGCGACTACCTGGGCGCCCGTAAGCGTTGCCACATCGATGATGACATCCGGGAACTCCTGTGATGCCGCGACGAGGCCATCGGCCATGACCAAGCGGCCCTCGGCGTCGGTATTGAGAACCTCAACGGTTTTGCCGCCAAACATGGTCAGCACGTCGGAAGGACGGATTGCCGTGCCAGAAGGCATATTTTCTGCTATGCAGAGCCAGCCCGTGACGTTCACTGCGAGGCCAAGCTTGGCCACAGCCAGGACCGTGTTCAGGACAGCCGCAGCACCGGCCATGTCACATTTCATGGTGATCATTCCGGCGCCCGGCTTGATGGAGATACCACCGGAGTCAAAGGTGATGCCCTTACCTACCAAAGCTAGATCGGCCACCGCCTTCTCCGACTTATATTCGAGCTTGACCAGACGCGGTGGGCGTGAAGAGCCTTGGCCAACCCCGACGATGCCGCCGTAACCGTCTTTGGCGAGCCGCTTTTCATCCATAACGGTCACCTTGACCGGAAGGCCCTTGGCCAAGTCTTTGGCGGCATCAGCAAACGTGGCTGGGAAGAGCCGGCTCGGAGGTTCGTTGACGAGCGTACGCGTGGCGTTCACTGCTTGGGCCAGAACAGCGGCGCGTTCTAGTACGCCGGCTAACACGGGATCCTTAGCCAGCGAAGTGAAAATGGTGACCTTGGCTACTGGCGCCTTCTTCCCTGCGGTATCTGAGTGCAGGGAAGCATACTGGTAGGCGCCAAGTGCTGCGCCTTCGGCGATCGCGGAAACCTGGGCCACCGCCGTCGTCGGCAGTGCCAGGATCACGTGCTTGAGCCCGGCGAGCTGGCGGATGGCGGAACCGGCGGCGCGGCGCAGTGCCTCCTGGGTGATCTCGGAGCCCGATAATTTGCCGACGCCAGCCAGTACCAAGACCTTGGTGTCCGAATCCGGCAGGCCAGGCAGGCGTACCAACTGGTCAGCGGCGCCGCTGACGCCCAAAGCTTCCAAGGAAGCTTTCAATGAGTTCACGGCTGAGGCCGACAATGGAGAGTCCAGCAGGACGGGCCCGTCGGCGCCTTTGCCGACTCCGATGACTAGAGCATCAGCAGTGGTCTTTTTCAGATTCGCACTGATCACGCTGAAGGAGATGGGGTGGTTCGCACTCACTTTAGAAATTCCTCACGTTGGGATGGTTGTAGAGGTCATGCTCCTAAAGAGCGTAACTCTTTTCGGCCGGCAGGGGCCGCCCTCCAATGAGTCGCTGAGGTGGCTCCCCGATACCTGCGGTACCGTTTAGAGAGTGAGTCACGTGGACGTGCGCACTGCGGTGGTGAAGCCCCGCGTGTAGGTGAGCGTCTCAAACGAAAATACGGCGGCGACGGACCGCTACGGCCGCCAACGAATGACCACAGCAAACAAACGGTAGGTGTCTGGAATGTAACCGGGCACCCGCAGCGTTGTGATGCATAGAGGCGTTAGTGTTAGGAAGACTATGACCGAGACAACAAGCTCACCTTTTCAGGATCCAAGAAGCCTGTATTCCCTCAATGAGGGGCTGCTAGCCTCTGAAGATTTGCGCGGGCTGAACCTGTTAATGTCCTTTACTGGCTTCGCGGACGCTGGCCACGTGGTCACACAGATCAATGGGGAGCTCACCGATCACTTAGCTGGCGAAACAGTGGCCGTGTTCGATATTGATCAGCTGATCGACTACCGCTCGCGCCGCCCCCGCATGACATTTACTGAAGACCACCTCAGCGACTATGTGCCGCCGTCCCTGGTGCTGTACCGCATGATTGATGCGCTGGGCAAACCATTTTTGTACCTCACCGGCAGCGAACCTGATCTACAGTGGGAACGCTTTACGCTGGCTGTGCTGGAACTAGTCCGCAGCTTGGATGTGAATCTCACGGCTTGGGTGCATTCGGTGCCTATGCCGGTTCCGCATACCCGCCCCATCGGGGCAACGGTACACGGTAACCGTCCGGAGCTGATCGAGGGTATTTCGGCCTGGCGGACCACGTTAGAACTCCCGGCCGCCATCGGACACGTGTTGGAATACCGGCTGGCTGCCGAGGGTCGCAACGTAGTGGGCTATGCAATCCATGTCCCGCACTACTTGGCCGACGCCGAATACCCGCCGGCCGCCGTCGCCGGTCTAGAATATTTGGGGGCCGCGGCATCCCTGATGCTGCCCAGTGAGCGCCTGCGTGAGGCCGGACGGGCTGTGGAACGTCAAATCAACGAACAAGTCCAGGCATCCACGGATGTAGCCGCTGTGGTATCGAACTTGGAAAAACAGTACGACGAGCATTCCGACGTGAGCGCGCGTCGGTCCTTGCTGGCTGATGAAAATGATGAACTGCCCGATGCCGACGAACTCGGCGCTGCAGTGGAGGCCTACCTGGCAAGCCGCGACGCCGGATCTCCGGGAGATAACGGCACGACCACACCCTAGCCGTGGGTGTGAGAAATATCCTGCCCCAGCTATCCCCAGCATTACTCTCTCCAGGCATAAGCTTGGGCGGTGGATAGTAAACGCGCGTGGATAGTTTGGGGAACCGGCGTTTTCGCCTACCTCATTGCAGTGACTCAGCGAACCTCTTTTGGTATTGCCGGCCTTGAGGCCACGGAACGATTCAACGCAACTGCGGCGGCACTATCCGCCTTCACTGTCATTCAGCTATTGGTCTACGCAGTGTTGCAAATCCCCGTCGGTGTCTTGGTTGATAGATTCGGCCCCCGGCTCATGATTGCCTCTGGTGCGGCATTGATGACTATTGGTCAAATTCAACTTGCAGCGGCCACTTCCGTTCCGGGCGGCGTAGTGGGCAGGGTACTGGTCGGAGCCGGGGACGCTATGACGTTCATTTCGGTGATCCGACTGATCCCGGCATGGTTCCCCTCTCGCCGCGTCCCAGTGCTGACTCAACTAACTGGCCAGCTAGGGCAGCTCGGGCAGCTGATTTCCATTGCTCCTTTCGCCGTGGCACTTACCGTGTGGGGCTGGAGCCCGGCGTTTCTATCTTTGGCAGCCCTGGGATTGCTTGCGTGCATCCTTTCCGTTGCCCTATTGCGAAATGTACCGGAGTCCGACGCGGAGCCTCCGGTCCTAGCCAGTTTCAGGGAAACTGCCGGGGACCTTGCGAAAGCGTGGAAGCAACCTGGGACTCGCTTGGGGATGTGGAGTCACTTCGCGACTCAGTTCTCCGGAAATGTCTTCGTTCTGACCTGGGGTTACCCCTTCTTAGTGTCCGGAGAGGGTCTCCCCCCGGCGGAAGCGAGCCTGCTGCTGAGCCTGTTCGTGGTGGTCGGGTTGGTGTGTGGGCCATGGCTGGGTACTTGGGTAGGCCGGCATCCCATGCGCCGATCCACCATGGTTCTGGCTGTCACCAGTGTGATCACGGCGGCATGGCTAGCCGTGATCCTTCATTCTGGGCCATCGCCGCTGTGGCTGTTAGTCGTTCTAGTTCTGGCGCTTGCACTGGGCGGGCCTGCATCGATGATTGGCTTTGACTTTGCCCGCACTTTCAACCCTTCCCACCGCATTGGAACGGCCACCGGCATTGTTAACATCGGCGGCTTTTGTGCTGCCTTGGTCACCATGTACGTGGTGGGATTGATACTTGACTTGCTGCACAACAGCGGCTTTTCCGGTGGCGATCTTTATTCTCTAGACTCATTCCGAATTGCATTATCGTTCCAATTTGTCGTTTTTGCCATAGGCATTGGAGCGGTTATCAGTGTCCGCAGGGAGGTCCGTCGGCGCATGGCAATGACTGGTGAGGCAGTACTCTCGTGGCGTGTGGTCTTCACCGATAGTCGACGCAGACGCACACAATACAAGACCGAACTGCGCGAAGAGCGTCAACAACGACGCAGCAAAGATGACGTCGGGTGAGAGTCACTTAGCCTCGCCTTTTTCAGACCAGCCGACTCCGTCCGGACCGGAGGACTGTTAGTACACCTAGTGCACCGGGCGTGCGCGGGCGTCCTGCGAGATTCCCATGCAGGTTCGTCGGGGGAGTGGGAACTATGCCCCTGTTTTCCACAAAATTGCCTGTTTATGGTTGGCTCTCTTTTGCTCCGGCAGCCTTCGGACCAGCCTTGAGTTATGGAAAATATAGACAAGATTAAAGTCAGCTCCGGTGAAGACCTTTTGGCGTTCATACCTCACATCATTGGCTATTGGCCGGAGAACAGCGTGGTCTGCATTGGCATGCTCGGCAAAACGCTGCGGGCAACGATTCGTCTTGACTATCCGCCAGGCAGCGCCGTGGATACCGAGAGATTTTCCACCCTCGTGGCTGGACAACTCTCCGCTGATCGGCAAGCCGACGGGGCGTTGATAGCCTTTTTCGGATCGAGTGATTGGAACAATCCCGAACACTTCGTCCATCAGAAACTTTACGATGCACTGACGCAGGCACTCGCCAGTCACGGGATGCCCGTTCGGGATGCGTGGTACGTCGGGAAGGAGCATTGGCGAAGCATCGACTGCAACAATCCGGAGTGCTGTCCGTGGCCCGGTAGAACCAATACGAAAATCACTGCAAGTTTCGTGAACGCTGAGCTCATCTATCGGGGTAGTTCGGTAGCGGGAAATCCTCGGGAGCGAGTACCGGAATTAATAGCCGTCAGGGACGCGAATTTTTCCCAGCGTGTGGCCGATTCCGCTGTCATGTTCGCAAAGAATTTGCAGGGTCACGGTATGGCCGAAAATCAACTCTCTGCAACTCTCGCTGTCTGGGAACGGGTGTTGGCACGCTGGCCTGAACCTCCCGGCTCTTCCGTGAGTGGATTTCTTATGGCCTGCCTCGAGGAGTCCTCCGTCCGGGACACTGTGCTGGCGTCCATAGCATCAACACCACAGCAGGCCCTGGCTGGCGCCACAGGCTCCGGATGTGTTCTCGCCAACATCACGCAGGTGAGGGTGCCACGGGAGGGGGATAGCGGCGGCCAAGGCGACGGAAAAATTGTGGATATCTTCGATGCATCGGATATCGAAAACAATGCGGCGATTGCGTACTTTAATGCAATTTTGTTGGGGGGGCAGCTCCGAGGGAGAAGAGCTGATCGAAGCGCCGAACTGGCGGCGGATAGACCTGGCAGAGGAAGTGCTGCTGTTCTTGGCGCGCTCCATGACTGGTTCAAAGCGGGCCCCTGTGCTGTGCATGCTTGGCTGGATCCAGTGGTGCAGAGGCCGAGGTAGCTGGGCTGGCGTCTATTTTCAGCAGTCGCAAGAGTGCCAGCCCGGGTACCGCCTGGCCTTTCTTTTGGAGAAGTTACTGGATGCTGGATGTATAGCTGCTTGGGCTAAAAACCAAACCACAGCTTGGCCAGGATACCGGCAGGGGGCAAGTACCAGCTGAACTGGCGTGGGGCTCGCTGTGGACAAAACCGGAGTTGTTTTCGTGAGAGAATGGAGGCTGAGACCCGGTTGGGTCCGTGTTTTGTGCGGCACAGCGTGTAGGCGTTTTTCTGAAATTATTCGTGATGGTGACAATGGGAACATTGTGGCGTTGCGGGGAGTTGTACAGTCTGACCCTCCAAGTTGCGGTGACGCGTAAAAGCCTCACGGACTTGACAGGGTCATAGTGGTGTTGCCCGACGGTAACTCCACAGACCGCCGTAAGAAAGGTTTTCTGTGTCTGCTACTGCCAAGAGCAAAGACTCCACAACGAACGAGCTTGTTGACGCTGCTGCCGCGCCATTGACGCCGGCGCAGAAGCGTGCCGCCACGATAGCTGCCAAAAAAGCTGCAGCAGACGCTGCCGGGGAAAGTGCACCCAGCGCGGCCAAGAAGGCTCCGGCTCCCCGTAAGTCCCGCGCTAAAGCTGCTGCCGAAGCGCCGGCAGAGGCGCCCACTGCCGAAGATGACGATCACGAAGAGTCCGACAAGGCGCAGAAGCCGTTGCCGACAGGTACCGGCTTTGTCTATTCGGATTCCGACGACGACGACGCCCCCGTTCAGCAGGTCATGTCCGCAGGAGCTACGGCGGATCCTGTTAAGGACTACCTTAAGCAGATCGGTAAGGTGGCTCTGCTGAATGCGGAGCAGGAAGTTGACCTTGCACTGCGTATTGAGGCTGGTTTGTTTGCGCATGAAAAACTTGCGGCCGACGACGGCGCCATGGATGCCCAGCTCACCAGGGATTTGCAGCGGATTGTCCACGACGGCAAGCGCGCAAAGAACCACCTGTTGGAGGCCAACCTCCGTCTGGTTGTCTCGCTAGCCAAGCGATATACGGGACGTGGCATGTTGTTCCTGGACTTGATCCAGGAAGGCAACCTTGGTTTGATCCGTGCTGTAGAAAAATTTGATTACACCAAGGGCTTCAAGTTCTCGACCTATGCGACGTGGTGGATTCGCCAGGCGATCACTCGTGCCATGGCAGACCAGGCACGTACCATCCGTATCCCGGTGCATATGGTGGAAGTCATTAACAAGTTGGCCCGCGTCCAGCGCCAGATGCTCCAAGATCTTGGCCGGGAACCCACACCCGAAGAGTTGGCCAAAGAATTGGACATGACTCCGGAAAAAGTTGTTGAGGTCCAGAAGTACGGTCGTGAGCCCATTTCCTTGCACACACCGTTGGGCGAAGACGGCGACTCAGAGTTCGGTGACTTGATTGAAGACTCCGAAGCTGTTGTACCGGCGGATGCCGTTTCCTTCACGTTATTGCAAGAACAACTGCATTCCGTTCTGGACACCCTCTCGGAGCGGGAGGCGGGCGTAGTTGCCATGCGTTTTGGCCTCACGGATGGACAGCCGAAGACTTTGGATGAAATTGGCAAGGTCTATGGTGTTACCCGCGAGCGGATCCGCCAGATTGAGTCCAAGACAATGTCCAAATTGCGTCACCCGTCCCGCTCGCAAGTTCTTCGCGACTACCTGGACTAAGCCTAAATCTGCCGCCGCGGCTAAGTCCTGCGGCGAGAGTCCTGCGGCAAAGCTAAGAAGCGCCGAGGGTCTTGAAATCCTCCCCGGAAGTTGGACTGAATAATTCAGATCCGATACTTTCGGGGAGTTTTTTCTTCTCGCGCTTGTCCTATAAGTTCCCAGCGAGTGTGCCGACTGTCTCCACGGATACAACTCCAACACCATCTCGTTAACGAAGAGAGTGTCTGAGCCCAATGAAATTTCGGGCTCAGACACTCTCTTCGCAGACTCTTAGCTACCGAGCCCAGCTTCCGGGGATCCGTTCATTCTTGGAGCCCTTTGGCTTTGTTTCTAATCGACGCTTTGTTTCTAATCGACAGAGACGGGTGTCTTCTCGTTGAGCCGGCTGGTCTCGTCGTGCCATTCTGAGGCTAGTGGGCGAAGGGTACTCTCCACCGAACGGGCATGGTGCCCACAGAAAAGTAGTTCGCCGCCCGAGGATTCCAGCACTACGCGGACGTAAGCTTGTGCCCCGCATCGGTCGCAGCGATCCATCGTGTTCAGCTCTCGGCTGGCAATGGCGGTGGTAGTCATGATGGCCTCCTTCAAAAGATCTTGTACTTCATACAACCACCAAGGGGGCCAATACCATGCCCGCCACGGCCTACTTTCGCTTACCGCGTAGCTCAAGGCGTGCGTATCGGCATGCCTGTTCAGCTCCGGGCTCAAGAGACGTTAACCTTGATAAGGGCCCAGGTGCCCTGCTTAGTTCCGATCATCGCCTGCCTCAACCGTCACAAGGAGTATGCCGCAGTGGCACGAATGAGTTCCGATTACAGTGCCCGCCACCTTTCCGTGCTGGAGGGCCTTGAAGCCGTGCGGAAACGACCCGGTATGTACATTGGCTCCACAGACTCACGCGGGCTGATGCATTGCTTGTGGGAAATAATCGATAATTCGGTCGATGAGGCTCTTGCTGGCTACGGACAGAACATCAAGGTCATCTTGCATAGGGACAATTCCGTTGAGGTGCATGACGAAGGCCGTGGCATTCCCGTGGACATCGAGCCGAAAACAGGCCTGAGTGGGCTCGAGGTCGTACTGACTAAACTCCATGCCGGAGGCAAGTTTGGAGGTAGTTCCTACGCGGCTTCAGGTGGCCTGCATGGTGTTGGTGCCAGTGTGGTCAACGCACTTTCTGCGCGCATGGACGCCCAGGTTGACCGTGGGGGTAAGACTCACCAAATGAGCTTCCGGCGTGGGGAGCCCGGCCACTTCATGGACACTGGGCGGACTCTGAGCCCGGATGTTTCCTTTGAGCCGTTCGTTGAGAAGTCCAGCGTGGATATTGTGGGCACTACCAAGCGTGGGGTCACGGGAACCCGGATTCGATATTGGGCCGACCGGCAGATCTTTACTGCAGACGCGAAATTCTCTTACGAAGAACTAGTTGCCCGTGCACGTCAGACTTCCTTTTTGGTGCCGGGCTTAAAAATCACAGTCTGCGATGAACGGCGCATGGCCGGTACGCCGGGCGAGTTCGCCTCCCACGAGGAGCTTTTTCACCACGACGGCGGCATTTCAGAATTCGTTGACTTTCTTTCTGTCGGTGGACAGGTCACCGACATTTGGCGTCTACAAGGTGGTGGATCATTCACTGAGACTGTGCCGGTGCTCAACGCCGAGGGCCATCTAGAGAGCACTGCCGTTGAACGGGACTGTGAAGTGGATATTGCCCTGCGTTGGGGTGTTGGATACGAAACCACTATGCGTAGTTTCGTCAATATCATTGCCACCCCGAAGGGCGGCCGGCACCAAGAAGGCTTTGAACAGGCCTTGTTGAAGACGTTCCGCAAAGTTATTGAGTCCAACGCGCGCAAACTCAAGGCCGGGAACGACAAAATCGAAAAAGACGACGTGATGGCGGGCATGACAGCCGTACTGACGGTTCGTCTGGCAGAACCGCAGTTTGAGGGCCAGACGAAGGAGATTCTAGGCACGGCTGCCGTCAAGGGCATCGTGGCGAAAGTGGTAGAACGGGAGCTCAAGGCCAAGCTGGAATCTAGTGCCCGTGGCGAGAAGATTCAGTCTGCGACGCTGTTGGAGAAGGTCGTCTCGGAAATGAAATCGAGGATCTCTGCTCGTGTGCATAAGGAGACCCAACGCCGCAAGAACGCCCTCGAGACCTCGTCATTGCCCACCAAGCTGGCAGATTGCCGTAGCAACGACGTTAAGAGAAGTGAGCTGTTCATAGTCGAGGGAGACAGCGCCCTGGGTACTGCCAAGCTGGCCCGCTCCTCCGACTTTCAGGCTCTGCTTCCGATTCGAGGCAAAATTCTGAACGTGCAAAAAGCGTCGGTGGGCGACATGCTGGCGAATGCCGAATGCGCAGCCCTCATCCAGGTCGTCGGCGCGGGCTCTGGCCGCAGCTTTGACCTTGAGTCCGCCCGCTACGGCAAGGTCATCCTCATGACGGATGCCGACGTCGACGGTGCCCACATCCGCACATTACTCTTGACGCTTTTCTTTAGATATATGCGCCCCATGATCGACGCCGGCAACGTGTACGCGGCAGTCCCGCCTTTGCATCGGGTAGAGATCGTCCATTCCGGCTCCAAGCCTAACGAGATGGTGTACACGTACTCGGAGAGGGAACTGCATGCGTTGCAGTCCAAGTTGGAGAAGGCGGGCAAAAATTATAAAAAGCCCATCCAGCGTTACAAGGGTCTCGGCGAGATGGATGCGGAGCAATTGGCTGAGACCACAATGGACCCCCGTCACCGAATGTTGCGCCGGGTAACTAGCATCGATGCGGATCGCGCAGAGCGGACATTTGAGCTGCTGATGGGCTCCGAAGTTGCTCCGCGCAAGGAATTTATTGTTGCCGGAAGTGAGCACCTAGACGTCGAGCGGATCGACGCCTAGCTGTCCGGAGAGCAGTTGTCCGCAGGACAGCTTGAGGGAGAAGACGCGGCTGCCGTCAAGGAGTTTTAGTGCAGTAGCCCGGGCACCGTCAGCAGTGCCGTGGGAGCTGCCAGGAGTAGAAGCGCTCCACTCAAAATTAGGACTTGTGCTCCGGTTCCTAGCGCGGGCTCCGGAGTCAGAAGCCTGCTCAGTCTGGCTGAGGTCGTGGCGGGAGTGTCAATTTTCTCTCCGGAGCCCCCGACCAAGGCGGCTGCCGGGAGCTCCGAGGAGCCACTGGCCACTAGAGCGATCGCGGCAACAAGTGTCGATTTCGTGACGTGGCGCAGGGCGACGTCGTCGGCCATGATCTCAATGAGTGACGAAACTGCGCGCTGAGCCAATTTGGAGGTAGGCAGCCATGGCAAGGCCGCGCGCCAGGCGGCAAACGCCCACAGTAAAAGGTGGTGGCGTTGGGCCAAGTGCGTTTGCTCGTGGAGGAGGACAGCACGCAGTTCTTCGGGCGAAAGCAAAGCCATGAGTCCGTCGGAGAGCACGGTTACGGAGCGCGAACCACCTGGCAGGCAGTAGGCGACCGGGGCTTTGTGGTTGATGACCAGCGTGTCCGGGCGCTCGGCATCCGGAAAGCTGAGCAAGTGCAACAAATCGCGGTGATGGCGCCGTTGGCGGTTGATGCGGAAATATGTCAACCAGAGGGTGAAGAGTAGATGGACGGTGAGCAGTCCTGCCGCTGAGAGCGCGAAGGTATGAATAAAGCCCAAGCGGTCAAGGGATTCTTGGCCGAGGATTATCCGCCTTAGACCCTCTAGGCCTTCCCCCAAATTGCCGCCCAGTGGCAGCAGCCCCCAGAACAGCATGGCTCCGATCATGGACAGCCCACCGGCAAGGGCAATGGCCTGCCACAGGACCATGGCAGCGAAGGGCGCTCTGGCGGGCCAGCTGGCGCGCGAAAGGAAGACGGGAACAGGCCAAGCCAAGGCGATGGCAAGGCCCGCCAAGAGCCACGAGGTCCAGAACATGTTTTACAAAACTACCGTCTCGGGTCGGGGTCCGGAGCTACGCTCCGCGCGGATGAACTCAGTCGTGCCCGAGTAACTTACGAAGTGTTGCGGCTTCGCCCTCGCTCACGGTGCCGATGAAACGTGCTAGAACGGCTTCGCGGTCTGGTGCCGAGCCCAATACCTCGAGCATGAGTTCGGCCGTGTGCTCGGCGCGGCTGGTGACAGCGCGGTAACGGTGCGGGCGTGAGGAGCGTTCCCGCTCTACCAATGCCTTTTTTTCTAGGCGGGAAAGCACCGTCAGGACCGTCGTGACGGCCAGTGGCCGGGTGTCTGTGGCCGAGGGGCGCCCTGAGAGGAGGTCGCGTAGGGAGTTGGCCGTGATTGCTTCCGGGTGCTCCCATAGAAGATCCATAACCGCGCGCTCAAGATCTCCAAGTGTTGCCATGCAAGATACCTCTATGTTCGTGTTTGCGGCCCAAGCGGACCCTGGTGGACTTTCATGTCTACAGAAGTAAATGTACAGGTTTTGACAGCAATGTTCTACACAGGGTAGAACTTGAAGTTCTACAACGTGTAGAAATATTGGTGCAGTTCGCGCTTTTTGTAGATCGAGGGTTATTGATGGAAGCTCTGGACATTGCCCGATGGCAGTTCGGGATTGTCACCGTTTATCACTTTTTGATGGTCCCATTGACCATCGGACTTGGACTGTTGGTCGCAATTTTACAGACATCCTGGCACCGGACCGGAAGGGAAGAATACCTCCGAGCCACAAAGTTCTGGGGCAAGCTGTTCCTGATCAACTTCATAATGGGTGTCGCCACTGGAATTGTGCAGGAGTTCCAATTCGGCATGGCGTGGAGCGAGTACAGCCGTTTTGTGGGAGACGTCTTTGGTGCGCCCCTAGCCATGGAATCATTACTGGCGTTCTTTGTGGAGTCGACCTTCTTGGGCTTGTGGATTTTTGGCTGGAAAAAGCTACCTGCCAAGATTCATCTGGCCTGCTTGTGGGTTGCCGTCTCTGGGTCCATCGTCTCCGCCTATTTCATCTTGGTGGCCAATTCGTGGATGCAGCATCCCGTGGGCGTTCAGTTAGTTGATGGTTACCCGCAGATGGTGGACGCGTGGGCCGTGTTTACCAATAACACCGCGCTAGTCGCCTTTTTCCACACCATGACTGGTGCCTTGGCTGTGGCTGGAGGTTTTTTGCTAGGCATTTCCTGGTACCACCTCTGGCGGCGTCGGCGTGACGGAATCGACACCGTCGATGCAATGGGCCGTGTGGTGGTGGGAGAATCGAAAACCATACCGGGACGGGATAAGACGGATCACTCAGTATGGATCAAATCCCTACGTTTCGGTGCGGTGGTGGCAATGATCGCTTTTGCCGGATCTGCAGTATCTGGAGACATGTCGGGCAAGCTCATGTTCGAACAACAACCTATGAAGATGGCGGCAGCAGAGGCTGCCTGCCACGACGGCACCAGCTTCTCCATTCTTTCGGTCGGGGATCTGAGCAGCAAAGACTGCTCCAAAGTAGTGGCCGTGATGGAGATTCCAGGACTGCTCTCATTCTTGGCGCACAACGACTTCACCACTGATATCAAGGGCGTCAATACGCTGGTACCGGAATACCAGGCGAAATACGGCTCCACTTTGCCGGATAATCCCCTATACGGTGACCGAGCTGGCCAAGCTATCAACTACGTGCCCGTCATGGCGGTGACGTACTGGGGATTCCGGATGATGATCGGCTTCGGCGCCCTCGCCGCCATGGCTTCGGGACTGGCCCTGTGGATTGCACGCAAGGGAACGGTACCGCAGGCGAAATGGTTGATGCGTCTGGCCCTGGTGGGCATCTTGGCGCCGTTCGGCGCCAACGCCGCAGGCTGGATCTTTACGGAGTTGGGCCGGCAGCCTTTCGTTGTGGCCCCCAACCCTTCTGTGTCCGGCGTGGACCAGGTTTTCATGTTCACGGCAGCAGCCGTTTCTCCAGGTGTCTCGGCGGGGGAGCTGATCTTTTCGCTCGTGGCACTCGGCGCGGTGTACGCGGTGTTGTTGGTGGTTGAAGTGGTTCTGCTCACCAAATACATTCGTGGCGGCGTAGCGTCCGCCATGCCAGAGCTGGGGCACTTCGATGACACAGGCGAAGGTGGCGGCGGCGACCATACGGGTGGGAAAGATAGCGAAGATGTTCTTGCATTCGCCTATTAGCCTGCCGGCGCACTCACCTACGAGCGCCGACTCGCGCACCCGCTTCGCCACTCCCGCGTCGACCAACCTAAGCTAAGGATTCATTCAATGGATTTCCTCCCCACACTATGGTTTATTCTCATTGCTGTGCTCTGGACCGGGTACCTGTTCTTAGAGGGCTTCGATCTGGGCGTTGGCATGCTGATGAAGACGTTCGCCCGCGACGAAAAGGAGCGCCGGCTGCTCCTGAACACGGTAGGTCCGGTCTGGGATGGCAACGAGGTCTGGCTCATTACGGCTGGCGGAGCCACTTTTGCCGCCTTTCCGTTCTGGTATGCGTCCTTGTTTTCAGCGCTTTACATCCCTCTGGTCTTTGTCCTCTTGGCCTTGATTTTCCGGGCGGTTGCTTTTGAATACCGTGGCAAGATCCATCGTGATTCTTGGCGTCGCGCTTGGGACTGGGCTATTGCCGTTGGATCCTTTGTTGCCGCTTTTGGCATCGGTGCCATGCTGGCCTTGACCACCACCGGCCTGCCGTTGAATGAAAACGGCGACCGCGTGGGTGGCCCGTTTGCCTGGTTCACGTGGTACGCGGTACTGGGCGGGCTCGCTCTTGTGGGGTTCTGCCTCATCCAGGCTGCTGCGTTCCTGGCCCTGAAGACCGACGGCGACGTCCGTCATCGCGCCCGCCGTCTAGTAAGCCGATGGCTGCCAGTGTGCCTACTACCGCTTGCCGGCTGGGTCATAGCCGTGGCATTGATGAATGGCAAGTGGTTTAGCTGGGTACTGATAGCTGTGGCAGTGCTAGCCGCGGTGGTTGGGTGGCTCGCTAATGGGAAAGGTCGGGAAGGCACCAGCTTCTTGGCACTGGGAACTTTTCTGATTCTGGGAAGTAGTGCCATTTTCAGCGCTGCCTTCCCTGTGGTGCTCCCGTCCACCCTGAACCCCGTATGGAACCTGACCGTCACCAACGCCTCCTCGTCCGCCTATACCTTGCGACTGATGACGATCGTGGCAGCAGTGGGGGTACCTCTCGTGCTGGCCTACCAGGCGTGGACTTACTGGATTTTCCGTAAACGCATCAGTGTTGCACACCTGCCCGAACCTCATGACTTTGAGCCGGCTGTTGGACCGGACACCCATTCAACACCTCGCAATGCCGATGTGAAAGCATAAAATGAGCCCGCGTCCTGTTCTTCCGTCCGGCCAGCACACCCGTCTTGCACTCGCCGGGCTCGGGGGGCTCGCAGCGCTGAAAGCCGTAGCCCTCGTGCTACTCATGAGTGCCTTGGCGCATGCTCTTGCCGGATGGGCAGGCGGAACGCAGCCCGACCTTGCGCGACTGAGCATTCAGGGTTCTCTAGGTGCGCTGCTATTGGCAGGGACTGTGTGGGGCCAAAAGATCCTGGCTCGCCGTGCAGCGCTAGGTACAAAGGAGGAGCTGCGAGCACGTCTGATGGTGCATCGCCTCAGTGGCAATGGCGGTGTCGGCGGTAGCAGTTCCGAAGAGGGGACCGGCGCTGAAGGGATGCTGGCCAGCCGTGGACTGGATGGTTTGGACAACTATTTCACGGCCTATCTGCCGGCGTTGGTCACTTGTGCCGTTCTGCCACTACTG
Organism: Arthrobacter cryoconiti; assembly: GCF_020905375.1. Taxonomy (GTDB): domain Bacteria; phylum Actinomycetota; class Actinomycetes; order Actinomycetales; family Micrococcaceae; genus Specibacter; species Specibacter cryoconiti. The sequence continues at coordinate 32,541 of NZ_JAJJBU010000023.1, read as the reverse complement.
ATCGGGCTGACGATCCTCGTTACCGATTGGGTCAGCGCTCTCATCGTTGCGCTGACAATCCCTCTGGTGCCCGTGTTCATGATTTTGATTGGCTTCCACACACAGGATCGCGTGCACTTGGCGGCCCAAGGCTTGGATCGTTTGTCCAATCATCTACTCGAACTAGCCCGCGGACTGCCCGTCTTGGTTGGCCTGCGGAGAGCTGGAGCGCAGCGTCAAGCATTAGCCGACGTTTCTGAAAAGTACCGCATATCCACAATGGCCACCTTGCGTACAGCGTTTCTCTCAGCAATGGCGTTGGAGCTGATCAGTACCATCTCGGTGGCACTGGTTGCGGTGTTCATAGGTGTCCGCCTGGTGACGGGGCAGTTCTCACTCGATGCTGGATTGCTGGCACTAATGCTTGCCCCGGAGTGTTTCCGTCCCCTACGCGACATCGGTGCTGCTCATCATGGCAGTGAAGACGGCGTTGAAGCTTTGCGGCGTGTAAACGAAATTCTGGAGGCCGGTGCGGGCGCAGATGATTGCCCAACAACAAGGTCCAACGTCGTGGCCACCGCTTCAGGCGATCCGGTGGGGCTGGCAGTGCATGCTAGGGCGTTCACCGTGATGTATCCAGGAAGGACGGAAGCCGCCCTAGACTCCTTCACGGCGTCAGTGGAACCCGGCGGGGTGCTTGTGCTGGATGGCGCCAGCGGAACCGGAAAGTCAACCGCTCTTGCAGCGATGGCTGGTCTGCTGGGCGATGTCAGTGGGCCAACCGGGAATAAGGCAGTGGACCAGGGGAAAATTCCCCGTGTTCTGGAGCTGACGGGTTCTTTACGTACCCCGCCCCGCAACGCCGTGATCTGGATAGCGCAGCACCCCCTCTTTACCGAGGAAACCGTGGCCAAGGAAGTAGCGCTTTATGCTGGTGGCCCGGCTAGAATACCGGTGTCACCGGCAGTCGTGCAGAGGGCTTTAGCATCGGTGAACGCTCTTCACCTTGGGGGGCGCGCACCATTACAGTGCAGCCCCGGTGAGTTGCGCCGCGTGGCGGTGGCTCGTGCGCTGGCTCGGATTGCTGTTGATCCAGCCGTGGAACTAGCCCTGTTCGATGAACCAACAGCTCACCTTGACCCCGTCTCAGCACGCTGTGTGAGGGTCGCCATCGCGGCACTTGCAGGCTCTCTTGCCCTGGTTGTAGCCACGCATGACACCTTACTTGCGGCGCTTTTGCGGGGAACTGGAGACCATGCGGCCCTGGAGGCCGTCGCCGTTGGTACGTCAGACGTTGGCGAGCCAGACTTTTGTAGACCAAACCTTGGTACGTCAGACGCTGTTGGCGCTGAAACACTGCGCGCCAACGCTGCTACGACGAACAGCGCAGATCTGCCCGAAGGGTCCATCGCTCCAAGCTTTCAATGGAGCTGGCTGCGACATTTGCCGCTGCGGTCGCCACGCTTCATCGCCGGCGTGTTGGTTGCTGCGTTGGCCACGCTCAGTGCCGCCGCGCTCGCTGGAATATCGGGCTGGTTGATTGTCTGGGCGGCATCCGCGCCACCCATCATGTATCTTATGACGCTCATTGTGGGAGTTCGGACTTTTGGGATCGCTCGTTCGGTGCTGCGCTACTCTGAACGGCTACTTACTCATGATGCGGTGTTCCGATGGGCGGCGAGGCTGCGGCTGGACCTGTGGGATGCCTTGGGTACGGATGTGCGCCATTGGGGGAAGCTCACACGTTCCGGCGGTGCTCTTGGCACGCTGATCGCCGACGTTGACGAGCTCCGAGACGCACTTCCTCGAGTGGTTGTGCCGATTCCCGCAGCTGTGCTCTCTTATCTTGGCGTGCTGGCGGCGACAGTCTTGCTGGTGCCCCCTGCAGCTACGGTCGTAGTGATCCTTGGAGTGTTGGCCATGGTGGCATTGCCAGTGATTGTGTACCGGGCGCAGAGGAATTCCGCCGCAGCGGCAGCCCTGCATCGGTCCTGGCTGGCCTCTCGAGCCACCACACTCTTGGGGGCAGCGGAGCAACTACGGGCCAATGGTGTAGGTGCTGTCCAAGCTGATGCGTTTGCTGTCAGCGATTCTGGCGTTGCCGCACCCCTGCGCCGCATGGCGTGGGCCAACGGCTTGGGCCAATCAGCTGTTTCGCTGCTGACGTCTCTCGCCGCGGTGGCGGTGGCAGCAGTATGTGTTGGAGCCGGGACCGACCCCCGGGCTGCCGCCGTGGTTGCCCTGTTGATGCTGGCGTTGGCAGAACCCTTGGGCCAGTACATCGAAGCGGTGGAACAGTTGCCCGTATTGTCAGCCATGATGGCACGGACGATGCCGTTGCTCGATTCCGCAACGACGGTGGAAACTAGTGCGTTCAAGCCCGACGATGTACCTGCAGATGCTCGTGGGTTGACGATCACAGATGTGAAGGTGGAAAACATCACGGCCCGCTACCCAGGGATGCGCCAGCAAGTGTTTAGCGGCGTCAGTGGCAGCACGATGCGGGGTAGGTGGTGGACCGTGAGTGGGCCGTCCGGGTCGGGAAAATCAACGCTGCTTGCTGTTTTACTAGGTTTTCTCAAGCCAGTTCAGGGGAGCTATACGCTCAACGAAAAGCCGCCGACGCTCGCTGCGCTAGGACGGGTGGCTTGGTGTCCGCAGGAGTCGTACTTGTTCAACTCCTCTCTGCGAGCCAATTTAGCGCTAGCACGTCCGGCGGTGGATGCGCCGCAGGATGACGAACTGGAACGGGTCATTGAAACCGTGGGTCTTAAAACTTGGTATTGCGGCTTGCCGGATGGGTTGTCGACGCGTGTTGGACCTGGCGGACATCACCTTTCCGGTGGGCAGCGGACTCGCTTGTCAGTGGCCAGAACACTCGTGGCAGGTGCCGGCGTCGTACTTCTTGACGAACCAACTGCACATCTAGGTGTGGACGAGGCCGCCACGCTGATTGTGGAGCTCCGTGCGGCCCTCTCTCAAGCGGCCGTGGTGCTGGTGACGCATGACCCCGCTCTGGCTAGCAGTGGCGATTCCCATCTGGAACTAGGCGGCGGCGAAGCCGAAAACGATGCTGACGCGGGACTGCTCAGGCGTCCACATCGTGCAGGTGATGGATCAATTCGTGCAGAAAATAGCCAGATAGTGTCAAAATGGTGAATTCTGTGCCATTGCTGCGAAGGCCACGTCGTTCCCAAAGCTCACTGTTGACAGCGCCAAAGGCCTCGGCAGCATCTTGACCACATTGGACAAGCTCTCCGGAGACTTCTGAGGGCTCAAGGGAATCGTAGTTACCATTCAAAGCAGCCTGGTCTTGATCCCAGTCGGCAAAAGTTGGGTTGTTTGTGGCAAGCATTGCCTCTAGTCGCCCCGCAAAGAGGTCAAAAACGTCCCGGATGTGCGCGGCGTATTCGAGTACCGACCACGTCGAATCGTTGGGACGCTGCTCCACGTCAGCCCTCTTGAGTGCTTGCTGCCATCGCGGTAGCAAGGCGGGAATGGTTGTCGCCAGTGTGGCCGGAGTGGTGCTGGAGGCGTCAAAACCACAGTCCGGGCAAGCCCTCGCAAGTACCCAGGTCCAGTCTTTATTATCGGCAATGATAGGCATGTGGCCAGTCTATGGTGTTCCCGGGTTACGATGCTTGCCATTTTTACGCCGTGGACAGCAAACTGCTCCGGGCTCTAGTCAGTGGGGAGATCAAACGCCTCCTGCAACGCATCCGGGACGGGAGTGGGATGAGCCGACGGCGCGGACAGCTCTCGGGGTGTTGGCTCCGTGCTGCTAGCCGCATCTGCGCTGTTGGGAGTTGGACTGGGCACCGGAGTGTTGGGTGCCGTCAAGTTGGGCCCGAGTAAATCAATGACAGCAGACAATGCAACGCCTGAGCCATCTCGATGCCCGTGCTCGACGGGTAGCGCCCGGGCCACCCCAGAGGACGTGGACGCCTTAGCTGGACCGTGGCCAGCCCAAGCCAGTGTGAGCCTGTCCTCGCCCTTGACGAACCGGTGGGCGCGGACACCGCCCGTGGCCCGTCCTTTGGTGGGATATTCAGCAAAAGCTGTGACCTTCGCGCTGCCCGAAGGCGTCCCGGGCAGAGCCTCCTGCCCCCCGGCCACAGTAACTACCACTGCGTCTTCGTCGGACGGGGAAACCACAGCAAAGCTAATAACGTAGTCACCGGCGCTTAGTTTCATTCCAGCCATACCGCCAGCGGAGCGGCCTTGCGGGCGAACGTTCGCGGCACTGTACCGCAGCAGTTGGGCTTGGGCGGAGATAAACACCAGATCGGCGTCGTCCGGGGCTACTGCGGCGCCGACCACACGGTCCTTGGGCTTCAAGGCAATGAAGTCCCACTCATCCCGGTTCAACGGGTACTCGGGCATGATGCGTTTGACGACTCCGGCAGCTGTGCCCACAGCGAAGACCTCGTTGAGCGGGACAAACCCGATCAGAGTTTCGCCCTTGGTCAGGGTAATGAATTCTTTGGCGGCTACTCCACCAGCCAAGTTCGGAAGGGCATTGGTTGGGGGAAGCGCGGGCATATCAACCACCTGTAGCCTCACCATCCTGCCCAGTGACGTCAGCGCGCCCACCTCGGAGCGGGCACTGGTGCGCACAATCGAGGCGAACACGTCGTGCTTGCTTCTGGCACCGTTGTCGGTAAATGTGTCAGCTGTGGACGTGCGGGCAATTTGTCCAGTTGCGCTGAGCACCACCCAACAGGGGTCATCGGCTATTTCCAACGCCAGTGGAGCCAGTTTTCCATTCCCAGCCGGCCCGGCCGCGGCAAGAGCCTTAGCCACTGATGGGGCCATTGCCTCGGACTCCAGCAAAACTGTGCGCCGTGGCGTAGCGTATTTGGCTGCAACCTCGCCCAACTCGTCCGAGACCAGCTGATGGAGAATTTCCCGGGATTCAAGGATCGCAAGAAGTTCGGCAATTTCCCGGTGCAGCTCATCGCGTTCGCTCTCCAACTCCACTAGGGAGAACCGAGTGAGTTGACGCAGACGAAGAGCCAGGATGTAGTCGGCTTGGACTTCGGTGAGGTCGTAAATGTCCATGAGACGTTGACGCGCAGACGCCACCTCATCGGAGGTGCGGATGATCGCAATCACCTCGTCAATTTCGACGATCGCGATGAGCAGGCCTTCTACCAGATGCAGGCGGTCTTGCTTTTTTCCCAGGCGAAAAGCTGTCCGGCGCCGGACCACGTCAATCCGATGAGTGAGGAAGACCTTGAGCAGTTCCACCAGACCAAGAGTCTGGGGCTGTCCGTCCACCAGACACACGTTATTAATGCCGAATGAGTCTTCCATGGGGGTGTATCGGTACAACTGGGCCATGACAGCGGCGGGATTGAAACCATTCTTGATTTCCACGACCAAACGCAGTCCGTGTTTGCGGTCCGTCAGATCGACGAGATCCGAAATACCCACAAGTTTCTTGGCGTTGATCGCGTCTTTGACCTTCTCAACAACCTTTTCAGGTCCGATCAGGTATGGCAGTTCGGTGACGACCAATCCAACGCGGCGAGGCGAGAGCTGTTCGACAGCGATCTTGGCCCGTGTCTTGAACGACCCCCGGCCAGTGGCGTAGGCGTCCCGAATGCCGGCAAGGCCTACAATCCGGCCTCCGGAGGGCAGGTCCGGGCCCGGGATGTACGCCATAATGTCTTCGAGAGTGGCATCGGGGTTGGCGATCAAATGTTGAGTGGCTGCAATGACCTCACCGAGGTTGTGCGGTGCCATATTGGTCGCCATTCCCACGGCAATGCCGGTGGCGCCATTGACCAAAAGGTTGGGGTACGCCGCAGGGAGCACCGAAGGCTGCATAATTTGGCCGTCGTAGTTGGGCACGAAGTCCACCACGTCCTCGCCGAGGTTGCCCGTCAAGGCCAGAGCCGGTGCGGCGAGTCTGGCTTCCGTGTAACGGGATGCCGCGGGGCCGTCATCGAGCGAACCGAAGTTGCCATGCCCGTCAATGAGCGGCAGGCGCAGGGTCCACGATTGGGCCATACGCACCATGGTGTCGTAGATGGCAGAGTCACCATGTGGGTGCAACTTGCCCATGACCTCGCCCACCACGCGAGCACTCTTGACGTGCGCCTTATCCGGGGTAAGGCCCATATCCGCCATCATGTAGAGGATGCGGCGCTGCACAGGCTTGAGGCCGTCTCTGGCATCAGGGAGCGCGCGGGAGTAAATCACCGAGTAGGCATACTCCAGGAAGGAGCCTTCCATTTCGCTGGAGACGTCTATATCAACAATGTTCTCGGTGAAGTCATCGTCTACTGGCGGTTGGCGCTTGGCCATGGTGGCGGGGGTTCCTATTCTGTGCTGCGGATGTTACTGCCGGACATTGGCCTAGTAATGCAAACATGTCGGTACAGTGATTCTATGGTGAAGCCAGAGTCCGTACCCGTATATCCGGCATATTGGGAGGCAGACGTCGTCCTGCGAGACGGCGGGACGGGACATTTACGTCCCATGAGAGCCGACGATGCCGACGCTGTCCAAGCGTTTCACATGGCGCAGTCCCAGAATTCTATCTATTTGCGCTTCTTTACCTACAAGTCACAGCTGACTCCCAAAGAACTGCGCCGGTTCACGGAACTGGACTACAGGGATCGGGTGGCGTTTGTCATCACCCATGGTGTGGAGATCATAGGGATTGGCCGCTACGACCGTTTGGACAACCCTGCAGAGGCCGAGGTGGCGTTCAACGTCTCGGATGCGAATCAGGGGCGCGGGCTTGGCTCGATCCTTCTGGAGCACCTTGCTGCGGCTGCCAGGGAAAACGGGATCGGTAAATTTACCGCGGAAGTCTTGCCGGAAAACCGGAAGATGATGCAGGTCTTCTCCGACGCCGGCTACGAGGTCCATCGGCACTTTGATGACGGAGTGGTCTCATTGGCCTTCAATATTGATCCCACCGAAAAATCGCGGGCAGTCATGGAATCGCGTGAACACCGTGCCGAGGCCCTCAGTGTGACGGGGTTGGTAGCACCGCGCTCCGTAGCCGTCATCGGGGCCAGCCGGGCGTGGGGCAGCGTTGGGCAGCAATTACTGGAGCACGTGGTTGAGGACGGATTCACGGGGGCACTGTATGCGGTCAACCAGGAAGCTCTGGAAGTCTCCGGCATGATGCCCTACGCCACTATTGGCGAAGTTCCGGGCCCCGTTGACTTGGCCGTCATTGCCGTCCCGTATGAGCAACTGCTCTCTGTGGTCCAACAATGCGGTGCCGCAGGTGTCAAGGGGCTGGTGGTGGCAACAGCAGGGTTTGCCGACGACGGCGAACGGGGCATGGCGCTCCAGCGCACCTTAGTGCGCCAAGCCCGGGCCAATGGCATGCGGCTAGTGGGTCCGGCGTCCCTGGGATTGGCCAACACCGATCCAGCAGTGTCCTTGAACGCGTCGATGGCACCAGTTCCGCTCCGACGCGGGGGACTGGGCATTTTTACCCAGTCTGCGGCCATCGGAGTGTCCTTGTACGCGTCGTTGAGCCGACGCGAAGTGGGACTTTCCACCGTCCTTTCAGCCGGCAACCGAGCTGACGTCTCAGGAAATGACCTGATGCAGTTTTGGGAGGACGATCCCAACACCACAGTGTGCGCCCTCTACCTGGAATCCATCGGAAACCCACGCAAATTCTCCCGAATCTCCCGGCGATTAGCCCGGCGTAAGCCTGTCATTGTGGCGAAATCTGACACCATGGGCCTTCGTTTACCCCCGGGGCATGCAGTACGAACCACGCAGGCCCCCAGCGGAGCCCTGGATTCCATGCTTCGCCAGTCCGGCGTCATCAGGGTTGACACCATTGAACAGTTGGCCGACGTCGCTCAGATTCTGGTGAGTCAGCCGTTACCCAAGGGGCCGGGCTTAGCCATCCTGAGCAACTCGCTGGCCTTGGGCAAGGTGGTGGCCGACGCCGCCGAGCAAGAAGGTTTACGTGTGGCCGGAATCATCGCTGATCTGAAGTTGGACACAGGCCAATCTGTGGCACTCCCGCTGCTCCAACGCACCTTGTCACAAGTGCTGGCGCGTCCAGACGTAGATCAGGCTATCGTCACCTTGCTGCCGGTCGTCGGGCTCAGAGTTGATGTCATCGCGGAGACACTCAAAAAGTGCTCCGAACAGGCTGGCAAACCCGTGGTGGCCGTCTTCACCGGGATCGTCGACGTGCGTATCCATGTAAACCGGCAGCTGGGGGATGGGCTGCCAGCCTATTCCAGCCCCGGAGCAGCAATTGCGGCGCTCGCAGCTGTGACCTCTTATGCGCAATGGCTGACGCTGGAAACACCCAGCTTTGATCCGCCCCGTGGTGTGGCTCCTCAAGCGGCAGCGCAGATCCTGGAGCGCTGGAGGGAAGACGTCCTGGGCAATGAGCTTCTCACTCTTGATCCTCTCCGGACAGCGGAGCTACTGGCTCATTATGGGATTGAAGTGCTTGAGTCCGTTCCGTTCTCTAGCGAAGACGAGGCCGTGGCCGCAGCCGAACGGCTTGGTTGGCCGGTCGCCATCAAGACCCTTGACGCGACTTTGCGGCACCGCTTGGATCTAGGCGGCGTGCGCATCAACATTGAAAACGCTCAATCGTTGCGTCGCAACATCGCCCAGATGCGCAAGCTACTGGAACCTTACGGCAGTACGGAATTTGAAGTACAAAGCATGGCGGAAGTGGGGCAGTCGTGCACCCTGCGTGCCATCGAGGACCCCTTGCTGGGACCCGTTGTCTCTTTTGGCCTTTCCGGCGATGCCGTGAACTTACTCAACGATTGGTCACACCGGGTACCTCCGCTCTCCACCCGGGATGTGGAAGAACTAGTCAGGGGGCCTCGTGCGTCAGTGAAGCTCTTTGGTTATGAAGGTTTGCCGGCCGGTAACGTGGCTGCACTTGAGGATCTGGTGGCTCGTGTGGCACTGCTCAAGGACGAGCACCCGGACATTGCCTGGCTTGAATTGAACCCGGTTCTGGTGGGACCCAACAAAGTGAGCGTCTTGGCCGCAGATCTGCGCATCGGCAACCCGGCCCAGCGTACCGATAGCGCCCGACGGGCCATGATTTCCTGATGGGTTCGCTTTAGTCTGTGCCAAAGTGCGAAAATAGGTCAATGAACAGCTTTGGAGCCGGACCCTCGGCGAGGACCACGGACCGCGATCTTGAATCGGCCCTGCAACGGTCTGGGTTTTATCCGCGCTTGGTACAGGACGTTGTTAGTGACGCATTGGACGGTGCTAACCCACTGGCGCACCTGATACACCTAGAAACACATTTTGACCGCACCGAAGTACACCGTCACATCACCGTTCTGGTACTGACCGAAGAAATGTTGGTGGTCACCCATGTGGATGATCAGCAACTTGACGACGCCGGCGAGCAGGTGGTGGCTCAGGTCTCCACGGAGTCCGTCCCGGTGGATCAGATACGTTCAGTGGTGCTCAGTTACACCTATGCGCAGCCTCAGGACTACAAGCCATCTGATCCGGCCCGCGAGCTGACAGTCTCCATAGCCTGGTCGGGTGGACAGCGACTCGATATGGGACCCGCGTCCTGCGGAGACCCCGCGTGCGACGCAGATCATGGCTACACGGGATCGATCGCCCAAGAGGATATTGCCTTGCGTATCAGCGCAGAAGCTGACGGATTGGCAGCAGTGGCGGACGCCAAAGCCTTTGCCCGTGCGCTGCGAAGCGTGAACACTGGTTCCGGAGTAGCTAACCACCCAGGAACGCCCGCGCAGGGACCCAAATTCCCTGTCCTTGGCCAACGTCTGGGCCGCAACCACTACCGGCGTTGAGCGAGGTGGCAGACATCAAGCCCACCGAGTCAGTCTCTGGCTTCAGCGCTGAACAAGGCCTCCCTTCGCCCCTTGCGCTGACAGGACAAGCGCCTCTTCCCCCGGCACCTGCCTATGGTTCAGCTTCTGTGGCAGACGTCTTCACAAGTGCGGCGGCCGCCATGGGCGACGATGACTTTGCCAATGTGCTGCACCTACCCGCTGCCAAGCGCATCTGTGTGGTGTTGGTCGATGGCCTGGGCAAGTCTTTGCTCAAACAGAAGGGTGCTCATGCGCCTTTTCTTCGCTCAGTCGTGGCAGCTGATACTGCTGGGGAGCATCCGCGGACCCTGCACGCAGCTTTCCCCAGTACGACGGCGACGTCACTTAGCAGTCTGGGAACCGGCGTCGTACCTGGGCTCCATGGCATGCTCGGCTATGACGTTCTAGACCCGGACCAAGACAAAGTAGTGAACCTGCTCGGCAACTGGGATGACGGCGTGGACCCCCAGCAATGGCAGCCCTTCCCCACAGTATTTGAACAGCTTCAAGGGCGTATTCCGACGGCGACTGTGAGCCTACCCAAATTTGCGCACTCGCCCATGACGGCGGCGGCCTTACGGGGCAGCACGTTCTTAGGGGCGACCTCCCCACAGGCTCGGGTTGAGCTAGCTGCACAGACGTTGGCTGCCCACCCACAAATGCTCATGTACCTGTACTGGGGCGAACTGGATAAAGCAGGACACTCCTACGGGGCCGACTCTCCGCAGTGGGAGCACCAGCTTGAGGAACTGGACGCTGCCATGAAGCGCCTGGCCGCTACAGTGCCAGCGGACACGTTGATCTTGCTCACGGCTGATCACGGCATGGTGGATGTGCCGCGGAATGCGCGGATTGATTATTCGCAGTTTCCGGAGTTGGTGGCTGGAGTACGCCATACCGCGGGGGAGCCTCGCATGGTGCAGTTGTATCTGGAGCCTGACTCCACAGAATCCGTCCGCGATAAATTGATAGCCGCATGGCTGGAGCGTTTTGCCAACAAAGCATGGGTGCTCACGCGCAATCAGGCGATAGACGCAGGATTGTTTGGTGAGGTTCGCCCCGAAGCTGCCAGCCGCATCGGCGACGTTTTGGTCATCGCCCGGGATAGCATTGCATTTTACGATCTGCGCAGGGTACGCCCGCAAGCGATCGAGGTGGTTGGACAGCACGGGTCCATCACTAAGGCTGAACGTGAAGTGCCGCTACTGCGAATACCCGTAACGCAACGTGCAGGCGGGACGCAAAAATTGCGCAAACGCCGCTGAAGCGCGCTTAGTCGCCTTTGGTACCAAACACGATCTCGTCCCAGCTGGGCACGCTTGATCGTTTTGGTTTGGCCGTAGCTTTGCGTTCAAGCCGTGCCGCCACTTCTATGTCCGATTGATCTTGCTGCTCTCCGGCGCTGCCATCGATGCCCAGTTTTGGTAGTGTGGGCTGCCCATTATTGCCTGACTGCGAGAGCCCGATGTTGCCCGTGGACGTCTGCTGTCCGCTGGCTGGGTGCCGCACAGAGGGAGCTCCTGAGACGGTAATTTCGCGTGTTGTGGGGCTAACTTCGCCCACCCCCACAACAGGGGGCTCGCCCTCGCCGTGCACGCTAGGAGCCAGCGTCAAGAAAGGGATCGCCCGAAGATGTTTTTTTCCGCGGGCGGCAGGTGAGTCCTCCGCAGCGTTGTGCGAGCTGTCGTCGTCGAGGAGGGAGGAGGTTTCTGTTTCGTTCTTGCCCATCGCCTCTGGCTGGCCACCGAGCATGGCCGCCAATTCATCGTCGCCGTCCTCATCGAGGCCAAGTCGCTGGCCGCGCTTGGAACGCAGCATGTCAAGTAGGCCATTGCCTGGATATTTGGCGTCGGCCGCCGGGGCTTCGCCGTCCGAAACGACGCCTCCTGGCGTCTCCGCAGCGCTTGCAACATCTGTGTCTTTGCCAGAGGAATTTTCTTGCGGGGTGTCAGCTTCAACGTCAAAAGGCCTGTCGACGACCGCACTCAAGCGACGTTCCGGGACTGGTCCGTCAAGGGGTTCCAGTTCGCTTAGCTGCTGGGCCCAGCGGTTGGCGTTGAAAAGCGTTTTGCGTCCCGTGTGAAAAGTCCACCGTGCGGGGGCGGGTTCGCCGATGCTGCTTGCTGGGCGGTCCGTGCCGGGTTCAAAGTCAGCGGTAACGGTCCATGAGCCATCGTGAACTCGCCAGGCGTCCCATCGAAGGGTTGAGGTGTCTATGCCGAAGGCGTTCAGGCGGTGCATGACCATTTCGCCAAGGCTGACGGGGCTGTCGCCGAAGACCGACAGATAGCCGTCGCGGCCGGTAGCGGCCGGGGCCACAATCACTTTGCGAGCTAGTTGAGCTACATGTTCGCGCTCAGCTAAAACCGGGCCTTCATAACGGCGAACCTGCTCCAGGGAAAGCCCAGCATGCTCCGCAACATCGCTAGCTGAAGCACCACTGCGAATCTGGGCTTGGATCTCACGCGGGGACAAGCGTATGCCTGTGCCGGTGGACTGTGACGGGCGGTGCGGGGACCTTATCGTGGCCAGTCGCAGGGCCTCATCGATGGGCAGCGAAAATATCTCCCCGCCGGTTCCACTGAGAAGTAGGTGTTCGCCGTCTTCATGCACACCCACCAAACGTAGATCCGTCATAGAGCCCTCCAAAGTCATTGTGTGTCACTTCAAAACTTTGCCACGCAACGGTGCCAAATCCTACTACCGGCCTAGGCGTGGCGTGAACGGAATGCCGATAACAGGCAAGCTCGGAGGCGCTTAGCTATAACCGAGTTGTTCCTAGCTGTGCTTCTGCGCCAGAAGAGCAGCAGCTAGTCGCTCGGGGTTCCGCGAGGACGTTAGCCAGTAGGGGGTCCTATCTGCCGGATCGGTGACCTCGATTTTCACCACGGGTTTAATCCACCCACGGATGCAAAGATAAGCCAAACCGTTGAGTTTGACGCCCCTTTGGGCGGTGGCATCGTCGCCGTGGAAAACGGTGACCGCACCAATATCGCCGTGTTCAATGACTGCACGGCCAACCTGCAGGGTTTGTTCGGTGACCTCGATTTTCGGGGTGGAAAGCACTAGGAGCAAGGATTGGATGACCAACATGCCAAAGAAGGCTGTCATCCCTGCAAATTTACTGATCGGGATGAAAATCAAGATCCCGGCGGCGGAAAGCCCGACCACAATGACCCACGCCCAAAAGTTGGGCCACAATTTTTCGGTGTAACGGGCTGTGGAGACGGGGGTGGCGTTGAGCGCCTGCTCTGAAGACATGAGCCAAGCTTTTCACCTTTTGCGCGGTTATTCATATTCGTCTCCTGTTCTGCTCTGATGCCGACGGTGGGAGCCAAGCCGCAGCTTCGGGATAGAGTGGGCTTCTGTGACGAATCAGACTTCCCATGAGCTGCCCGACGCCGCTGCTGCGGTTCCCACCCTGAGCGTGCAACTGCACATGCTCGACGACGGTATCGAGCCACCTCGCTACGCCCATCCGGGCGACGCAGGGGCGGATCTGCGGACCAGAATTGACGTGATGCTCGCTCCCGGCGAACGGGCACTCGTACCAACAGGAGTCTCGCTAGCGCTGCCATTTGGCTACGTTGCCCTGATACATCCTCGCTCCGGGCTTGCCACGAAACACGGCCTGAGCATTGTCAACAGCCCGGGCACGGTGGATGCAGGCTACAGGGGCGAAATTGCTGTCACCCTGCTCAATACGGACAGCCATCAGGCACTATCCCTGTCCCGTGGCGATAGAATTGCACAACTAGTGATTCAACGCGTAGAGCAGGCAGCGTTTGAGTTGGTAGCAGAACTGCCGGAATCGGTGCGCGGAACCGACGGATTTGGATCCACTGGCGGATTCTCAACCGTAACTCCCTAACGCTTGACCGGCCACTACTTACAAGGAGTTTCCACCCCATGGCTTTTGGGCTTGGCAAGAAAAAATCGAAGAACGAGGACGCGGCGGGCACAGCTCCGGCGGCCAACGCTGACGACGCTTCCACGCAAGAGGGAGGGCTGGCGTTGCCGCCAGATCCCACCGACACCGCCTATGAGCGGAAAATTCACGGGCCACTAGACGCGGACGAGATCACCGATACTGACGGCTACGTAGACCTCGGAGCACTGCTCATCACTCCACGTGTGGGCTTGTCCCTGCGGTTGGAAGTGGAAGAAAGTACCTCTCGTGTCATTGCCGTCACCTTGGATTTAAACGGCTCGAGCTTGCAGTTGCAGGCGTTCGCGGCATCTCGTTCCGAGCAGTTGTGGCGTGATATCCGCGAGCAAATCGGCGTTTCTGTAGGCTCACAGGGCGGGGAAGTCGAAGTCCTCGATGGTACTTTCGGGCCAGAAGTCCTCGCGAAAGTTCCGGCCCAAACCACTGACGGAAGCAAGGGCTTCCGCGTGGCCCGATTCGTTGGCGTGGACGGTCCGCGCTGGTTCTTGCGCGGGGTTCTTGGTGGTGATGCCGCGGTCGATCCCGAGGCTGCGAAAGAGCTTGAAGAGTTGTTCCGGGGAGTTGTGGTGGTCCGAGGCGAGACCCCCCTGCCGCCCCGCGACTTGCTGGTGCTGCGCTTGCCCAAGGACGCATCGGCCGCAGCAGGCGGTGAACTACCGGGTGACCAAACAGCCCCCGCACAAGGTGGCGAACCGTTGCGCCGAGGACCTGAAATCACGGCCATCGGCTAAGTTGGTGCACCTAAAAGATACAGGTCCACCTACACCTTCCCCTATTAACGAGCTGCGTCCGCGCGGTCGCGCAATATGTGCAGGGGTCATTGATCAGGTGAGCATTGTTCCAGCGTGCGAATATCCGCGCTACACAGCAATTCTCACGGATCGAGAGTTTCACCGCGCTGTCGTCGATGGTGGTAGTCACCGGCTTCGACTCGTCTGGCTCGGGCGGCGACGAGTGCCAGGTATCTACCCGGGTACTCGGGTATGGGTTGAAGGCATGGTCTCCCTGCGAGACGGACTGCCCACTATGTACAATCCACGCTACGAAATCATGGGAACGCAGGAGAGCTAGTTGAACGAGAACACGTCCGATCCCCTCGAGAGCGATCCGAAGGCCCAACCCAACTCTTTCGCCAATCTAGCCAACGGACTGGCGTCTGCGTCACCTTTGGTGCGCAAGGAAAACGGCCATATTGACCTTCTAGCTGCTGCCGGCGGTATCCGTGGCATCGTGGAAAGCGTTCTGCCAGGCCTAGTTTTTTTGGTGACTTTCACCCTTACCCGTGAGCTAATGGTCTCCCTGATCGGGTCCGTGGTCATTGCAGCGCTTTTCGTGATCGTGCGCTTGTTTCAGCGAACCTCACTTACGCAGTCCTTGGCTGGGATAGCTGGGGTTGCTCTTTCAGCCATTCTGGCCCTGAAAACTGGCAAGGCTGAGGACTTTTATACCATCGGTTTCTACACGAATGCGATCTATCTGGCCGCGATGGTCCTATCGATCGCCTTCCGCTGGCCAGTGCTCGGTGTGGTGTTTGGCTACGCTCGCAATGAGGGGCTCCGTTGGCGCAAGAAGCCTGAGCGGCTCCGAGCATACCGGGTTGCTACGTGGATAATGGTGGGCGTAATGGCGTTCAGGTTAGCTGTTCAGCTACCCCTGTACTTCACGGCGCAGATCGATGCTCTGGGCGCCATGCGTCTACTCATGGGGTTACCGCTTTACGTCCTGGGCTTGTGGATAGCCTGGTTGATTAGCCGGCCTGTATCAGAAGACGATATCGCAGATGGCGGAGCGGCAGGGGACACACTGGCAGCGGACGCTACGGCCATAGTAGCCGAGCGTCCGGAGCCGGAGCCCATGTCTTAGCTTCCCTTGGGCGTTGACAGCAACGCCCGCAGTTCGTCTTCCGCGGCGATCGTGGAGATGAAGAAGAGTTCATCGCGGGATTCCATCACGTCATCTTTACTGGGCGTGATGGGTGCTTCATCGCGCAGAATGGCTACGAGAGTTGCATCCTGGGGCCAGTCCACGGAACCAACCGTCAGGCCGATGATGTGTGATTCTTCCGGGACGGTGAACTCAACCAGGGAAGCTACTCCCGCCTGGAGAGTCAGGAGGCGGACCAGATCGCCGATCTCTACGGCTTCTTCGACGAGGGCTGTCATCAGACGTGGGGTGTTGACGGCGACGTCCACACCCCAGGAGTCATCAAACATCCAATCGTTCTTGGGGTTATTGACGCGGCCCACCGTCCGACCCACCCCAAATTCAGTCTTAGCGAGTAGAGAGACTACCAAATTCACTTTGTCATCGCCGGTAGCCGAGACCACCACATCAGCTTCTTGAAGCTTAGCTTCGCGTAGGGTGCTGATTTCGCACGCATCGCCAACGAGCCAACGCGCCCCCCGCAAACCACTCTTACCGATGACTTCAGGTTTGGGATCGATCAACAGCAACTCGTGGCCGTGGGACAGGAGTTCGCGGGCAATAGAGCAGCCAACGCTGCCTGCACCTACAATCACTACAAGCATCTCAGCCTTCCTTTACGGGCGGTGCCGCCAAAATTCGTGTCACTTCAGCTGTGTCCTTGCCCGTAACCATCGCGTGAACGGTGTCGCCGTCTTGATAACTGGTCCCAGATCCCGGCAGCATGCCTTCGCCGAATCGGGTTAGGTAAGCCACACGGATCGAGGCTGCCTGTTCTATCTCTTTGATACCTCGGCCAATCCACTCCGGGTTCAAGGAAATCTCAGCCAGAATCAGACGACCGGAAGGTTCACGGAAATCGCCCTTAATGGAGGTCTCAGGAAGTATCCGTCGCAGCACCTGGTCAGCGCTCCATCGAACTGCAGCCACCGTGGCAATGCCAAGACGCTGATAGATCTCTGCCCGGCCAGGATCATAGATCCGCGCAACGACGTGTTCTACATGGAACGTCTCCCGTGCCACGCGGGTGGCGAGGATATTCGAGTTGTCGCCACTGGATACGGCGGCAAATGCGTAGGCGTTCTCGATGTCGGCTTGGCGAAGGGTGTCCTGGTCAAAGCCGACGCCGGTAATTTTGCGCCCACCAAAGCCCGTTCGCAGCCGACGAAAAGCACGTTCATCCTGATCGATGATGGCCACAGAGTGCCCAGAGTCTTCCAAGGTATGGGCCAGGGTGGCGCCCACGCGACCGCAACCCATGATCACAAAGTGCGCCATTGATGCTCCTCTTGATGTGCACTGCAACGCAGTTCAGCTACTAATCTGACGGGTGGGGGGCAGCCCGGTCAAGTTGATCCAGGTCAATGTCCACCTACAAAGTGTGTCATGGCCAGTGTCTGTCATGACTTTAGCCCGTCAAGCGACTAGCGTTACCCGCGTGCTGAATTTCTTCAACGCCATCAAACGCGTCCTTGTTGGCAGGCCTTATCGAAACGACAAACTGGCGCATACGCTGCTTCCGAAGCGGATTGCGCTTCCAGTTTTCGCCTCTGACGCTCTCTCCTCGGTAGCCTATGCCCCCGACGAGATTCTACTGACCTTGGCTCTGGCGGGCGTGGCGTCTGTTGCTTTGGCCCCTTGGGTCGGCTTGGCCGTCATGGTGGTGCTGCTTACAGTGGTGGCCTCTTACCGACAGAACGTGCACGCTTACCCCTCTGGTGGCGGTGACTATGAGATCGCCAACGTCAATTTGGGTAAAACGGCAGGACTGACGGTGGCATCGGCCTTGATGGTTGACTACGTACTGACCGTGGCCGTGTCGATGTCCTCGGCGGCAAACTACTTAGCTACGGCCGTCCCGGGCTGGCATGGCACCCAAACGGTCGTCGCGGTCATCGGGGTGATAGTTCTGGCCCTGGTGAACCTGCGAGGCATCAGGGAGGCCGGCAGCGTATTTGCCGTGCCAACATACATCTTCATGTTTTGTATCTTCTCCATGACCGCGATTGGCCTGTTCCAAGCGGCGACGGGAACACTGGGGCGCGCACCGTCTGCTGACTTTGTGATCATTCCCGAAGCGGCGTTTAACCAGGGCCTGATGGGCTTGGGCGGTGCCTTCCTGCTGTTGCGGGCGTTCTCCTCTGGTGCCGCTGCCTTGACGGGTGTGGAAGCCATCAGCAACGGTGTGCCGAACTTCCGCAAGCCCAAGAGTAAAAATGCCGCAACCACCTTGCTGCTTCTTGGTGCAATAGCGGCCGGGATGATGGCGGGAATCTTGTTCTTGGCCAATGCGACGGGCGTTCACATTGTGGGTGACCCCGCCACGGAGTTCCTCGTGAACGGCGTCCCGCCGACCGCCGATTACGTGCAAAACCCCTCTATTAGCCAAATTGGCTCAACAATTTTTGGTAATGGCTCGATCCCATTCTTCATTGTTGTGGCAGCGACCGGAGTCATCTTGGTCTTTGCCTCCAACACCGCCTTCAATGGCTTCCCGGTGCTGGCGTCAATTCTGGCTCGCGACGGATACCTACCCCGCCAACTGCGCACCCGCGGAGACCGTCTTGCCTTTAGCAACGGAGTGATCCTGCTTGCTGCGGGTGCGTTGGTGCTGATCGTCGCGTTCAACGCTGACGTCACCAAGTTGATCCAGCTCTACATTGTGGGCGTTTTTATCTCCTTCACGGCCAGCCAGTTGGGCATGGTGCGGCACTGGACGCACCAACTTCGCACAGTCAAGGACCGTCCCATCCGCTTCCGGATGAAGCGCTCACGGGTCATCAACACTGTTGGTTTTTGCATGACGCTGACAGTGCTGATCATCGTGTTGATCACCAAATTTGAGCAAGGTGCCTGGATTGCTCTCCTGGCCATGGCCGTTCTGTTTGCGGTCATGTGGAGTATCCACAATCATTACGCGAACGTGGCCAAGGAACTAGCTGTGGAGACAAATTCGGCAACAAGGGCCCTGCCTGCACGAATCCATGCCGTGATTCTTGTCTCCCACGTCCGCAAGCCGGTCATGCGGGCGTTGGCATTTGCCCGCGCATCGCGGCCGTCTTCGCTGGAGGCGATCACCGTGGACCTGGACCCGGTGGAAACCGAACAAACCATAGCGGATTGGGACCGGCTGGACATCCCGGTACCGTTGACTGTGTTGGCGAGCCCTTACAGGGAAACGCTGACGCCGCTGATCAGCCACATCAAGGCCATGCGCCGGGATTCCCCGCGGGACTTGATAGTGGTGTACATCCCGGAATACGTGGTGGGCAAATGGTGGGAACAACTGGTTCACAACCAGACGGCCCTGCGCATTAAGACGCGGTTGCACTTTGAACCAGGAGTTATCGTGGCGAGCGTGCCATGGCAACTTAAGTCCTCCGCCGACGCACAGAAATATCAGGAATAGAAACCATGAGCGAGTCCACCAGCACACCCGGCCTGATCGTCACGGTCGGACCGATTGCCCACGGCGGTCATTGCGTTGCCCGTCATGAGGGACGTGTGATCTTTGTTCGCCACGCTATCCCCGGGGAGATCGTCGAGATTGCTTTAACAGAGCACGACGCCGACGCCAAGTTTTGGCGCGCGGACGTCACACGAGTACTGGAAGCGTCAGCGGATCGGGTGCAGCATTTCTGGCCGGAAGCTGACGCCTTGCGTGCCGCCAGCCGTCAGAGCATCCCCGTTGGTGGTGCTGAGTTTGGTCACGTTTCCCGGCCTAGGCAACGAGCGCTCAAGACCGCCGTTGTCCGTGAGCAACTGCAACGGCTTGGTGGACTCTCAGCGGAAATTTTGGACGAGTTATTCAGCGACGGTGTTCAAGACGTGGACTCCTCAGGCACACTCGAGCAAGCGAACGGGCTGGGCTGGCGTACACGAGTAGGCTTTGCCGTTACCCCTTCGGGCAAGGTGGGCATGCACTCTCACCGCTCGCACACAATTATTCCCATCGAGGAAATGCCTCTGGCCCTTCCCGCAGTGAACGATCTGCGGCTATGGGAGCATGACTTCACGGGAATTGAACGAGTTGAAGTGGCGGCGCCAGCCAACGGCTCTGGCGTGCTCGTGCTCGTGGCGCCGGCCGCTGGACTGAGTGAAAAAGCTGCCGGTGCTGCCGTGAAACGGGTTGCGCGCTCTTTGGCGGGATGCCAAACTCCTCCGTCGGTGGCTCGGTGGAATTTTGAATCCGGGGCTATTGAAGTCCAAAGCGGCCGAGGTTGGGTCAGGGAAACCACGGCAGATCATGAGTTTAGAGTAACGGGCGACGGCTTCTGGCAGATCCACCGCAATGCCCCCAAGATTCTTACCGATGCGGCTCTTGGCGCACTACTTGAAGGTGGATATCTCAATGATGGTGCCCACGTAGCTGATCTGTATGCCGGTGCAGGCCTGTTTAGCGCCCCACTGGCTGACGCGGTGGGTCCGCAGGGGAGCGTATTGTCCGTAGAAGCCGCACCGGGCACCAGTCGTGATGCGCGCAAGAACCTGCATTCCGCCGCTCAGGTGGAGATTGTCCAGAGCCGCGTTGAGCAGGTCATGGGAGGGGAACGTCGCGGCCTTTCCGCCGTCGTGCTTGACCCGCCACGTGCCGGAGCTGGAAAGTCGGTGGTGCGCTCTCTGGTAGCACAACGGCCGTCCGCTATTGTTTACGTCTCTTGCGATCCGGCCTCACTTGCCAGAGACGTGAAGTACTTTGCCAATGCTGGTTGGCAGGTAGATCGGATCACAGCCTTCGATCTCTATCCGCACACCCATCATGTGGAAACGGTGGTACGGCTGACCAAGGTAACTCCGTCAAAGAAGACTGATCTGGGCCGCTCTTGAGCGATAAAGGGACGCACGGAAAGGCGGGGTCGCGGGATCTGACCCGTAGTAAACCCAAGAGCACGCTTGTTGCTGAACGCCGGGACGAGCATAAACGTGCAGCTTTAGCGTTAGCGCGCAGCAAACTACTACCCGTGGACTCGGCAGCACTGGAACGCGATGGGCTAACGCAAGCGCAGGTCCATGAGCGCCGAGTGTTAGAACTCGATAACAACGTAGCGCATGAGAGCAGCCGCAGTATCTGGGCCATCGTTCGTTCGAACGTTTTTACCCTGTTCAACGCAGTGCTGGGCAGCGCACTAGTTTTGGTTCTGTTGGTGGGCGACCCCCGGGATGCCCTATTCGGTTTTATCGTGGTGGCCAACGCAGCCATCGGCGTGGTCCAGGAATATCGGTCCAAGCGGACCCTCGACAAATTGGCGGTGTTACACGCGCCGAAGGCATTGGTGCGCCGGGATGGTCTTGAAGCCGAGGTTTCCGTGGGCGAGGTTCTCTATGACGATCTTCTGCTCTTGCGGACGGGAGATCAGATTCCCGCTGACGCCACAGTTCTTTTCTGCGAGTCCTTGGAAGTTGATGAGTCGCTACTCACTGGTGAATCAGAGCCTGTCACGAAGGCTGCGGGGGATAAGGCGCTTTCCGGATCTGCTGTTGTGGCCGGACACGGTGCAGCACGAGTCCATGGGGTGGGCACAGACTCCTACGCGAGCGCTCTGACAGCCGAGGCCCGCAGGTTTTCATTGGTGAATTCGGAGATTCGCAATTCGATCAACCGCATCATCGTCTACATTGCGTGGGCACTGATCCCGATTATCGCCTTGGTAGTGAATGGGCAGATGAATGCCTATGGTGGCTGGGCGGCGTCGATTGCGTCGGGGCAGTGGAAAGTAGCTGTCGTCAGTGCCGTCGCCAGTATTGTGGCAATGATCCCTGAGGGGTTGGTGCTGCTGACGAGCATTTCATTCGGGATGGCGGCCATTTCTCTGGCCAGACGCAATGTTTTGGTCCAAGAGCTGCCCGCAGTGGAGGGACTGGCACGGGTGGACATGGTCTGTCTGGACAAGACCGGAACCCTGACCGAGGGGCGGATGGAATGGGCAAGTACCGCTGTGCTCAATCCCGTCCTTGGGTGGGAGAGCGCCCTGGCTTGGACTGCTGCGGATCCTAACGCAAATGCGACGGCGGCAGCCATGGCGGGGCAGTATGCCGTGGTGCTGGCGTTGGAGCCGCTGGACGTCGTGGCGTTTAGCAGTGCCCGTAAGTTCAGCGCCGTCACCTTCGGCGCAGGTACCGCAGCTGGAACGTGGGTCATCGGGGCGCCAGAGGTGGTGTTGGCGACGGCCGGCACCCCAGAGGCGCAGGCGGCTTTGAAACTCTCCCACGAAGCGGCAGGACGCGGACTTCGCGCAATCATTCTCGCGCACCGTGTCGAATCGGTTAGCAGCGCCCCAGAGGAAAACTATTCTCTGACGGGATTAATACCCGTGGCCCTGGTGGTCTTCCGTGAAAAAGTACGGCCGGATGCGGCGGCGACTTTGGCGTATTTCCGCGAGCAGGGTGTCGCCTTGAAAATCATCTCCGGAGATAACCCGCGCACAGTGGCCGCCGTGGCCCGTGACGTCGGGTTCGACTTTGCTGGCGACGGTTACGACGCCCGTCATCTTCCGCAGGACCAGCACGCCATGGCCGAGGTACTCGAGCGTGAGAGCGTGCTTGGCAGGGTCACCCCGGAGCAGAAGAAAGCCATCGTCTTGGCCTTGCAAAGCCGCGACCACGTGGTCGCCATGACCGGTGACGGCGTTAACGACGCGCTGGCGCTAAAGTACGCCGACATCGGAATTGCCATGGGCAGCGGGGCAGCAGCGACCAAGGCAGTTTCTCGCCTGGTGCTACTCGACGGCCAATTTTCCCACCTCCCGTCTGTGGTGGCTGAAGGCCGGCGCGTCATTGCCAACGTGGAGCGTGTGGCCAACCTTTTCTTGAGCAAAACTGTCTATGCGATCATCATTTCCATTGTGATCGGCATCTTGCTGTGGCCTTATCCGTTCCTGCCACGCCAGCTTTCAGTCGTCAGTTCCATGACGATTGGTATCCCAGCATTCTTTCTAGCCCTGTTGCCCAACAGCCGACGCTATAAGCCGGGTTTTTTGCGGCGCGCGTTGATGTTCTCTATCCCGGCAGGCGCCATCATGGCCGGCTGTATCATGGCGGTCTATTCCTTTGCCCGGGCCTTCCCTAACCCTGCGCTGGGGGAAGCGGAAGCTACGACGGCGGCACAGACAGCGACCACCCTGACAGTGCTCTTGGTGGCCCTGTGGGTACTCGGCGCGCTGGCTCGACCGTTCGATTTCTGGCGCACATTGTTGGTCTCAGCTTTGGTGGCAACTCTGGCTCTCATCATGGCCGTGCCGTTTTCGCGGAACTTCTTTGCTCTTGACATCCCGTCAGGAGCACTGTTAGCGGCTACCATTGGAGTAACTGCAATGGGCTGCCTCGCCGTCGAACTTTTATATAGATTTCTAAAGAAACGTGGCGCGGTATCCGAACGTGAGTAAGGCATGCCTAACTGGCATCAGACCCCCTTGCGTGACCAAGATAAAAGTAGTGGCGAGAGGAGTCCATCCATGACTAATGTGGACAGCTTCGGTTCCAAAGGCGTACTTAATGTAGCCGGTACCGAATACGAGATTTTCCGGCTGAACTCGGTTGAAGGCGCGAAGAGCCTTCCGTTCAGCCTTAAGGTATTGCTGGAGAACCTTCTGCGCACCGAAGATGGTGCAAATATTACTGCCGGCCACGTTCGTGCCTTGGCAGGTTGGGATCCCAATGCGGAGCCCGACA
This sequence comes from Arthrobacter cryoconiti, assembly GCF_020905375.1. Lineage (GTDB taxonomy): Bacteria > Actinomycetota > Actinomycetes > Actinomycetales > Micrococcaceae > Specibacter > Specibacter cryoconiti. The sequence goes on along the minus strand of NZ_JAJJBU010000023.1, from coordinate 9,201 downwards.
CGGAAATTCAATTCACGCCAGCGCGCGTCATCATGCAGGACTTCACCGGAGTGCCTTGCATCGTTGACTTGGCCACCATGCGCGAAGCCGTCAAGGAACTCGGTGGCGACCCCACCCGCGTGAATCCGCTGGCGCCCGCTGAGATGGTGATTGACCACTCTGTACAGATTGATGTGTTCGGAAACTCCGGCGCGATCGAGCGCAACATGGATATCGAGTACCAGCGCAACCGTGAGCGCTACCAGTTCCTGCGTTGGGGGCAGAGCGCGTTTGAAGACTTTAAAGTCGTCCCTCCGGGAATGGGAATTGTCCACCAGGTAAACATTGAGTACCTGGCTCGGACTGTCATGACCCGCGAGGTGGACGGTGTGCTCCGTGCCTACCCGGATACCCTTGTTGGTACCGACTCGCACACCACCATGGTCAACGGTCTGGGTGTTCTTGGCTGGGGCGTTGGTGGCATCGAAGCTGAAGCCGCCATGCTTGGTCAGCCCATCTCGATGTTGATCCCGCGCGTCGTGGGCTTCAAGCTAACCGGGTCCATCCCGGCAGGTGCCACAGCAACCGACGTCGTGCTAACGATCACCGAGCAGTTGCGCAAGCATGGCGTGGTGGGCAAGTTCGTGGAGTTCTACGGAGAAGGTGTCGCTGCAGTGCCGCTGGCGAACCGTGCCACGATCGGTAACATGAGCCCGGAATTCGGATCCACGGCCGCAATCTTCCCCATTGATGACGTCACACTAGACTATTTGCGTCTAACCGGTCGTAGCGATGAGCAAGTAGCGCTCGTCGAGGCTTACGCCAAGGAGCAGGGCCTCTGGCACGATCCTTCCGTTGAGATTGCGTTCTCCGAGTACCTAGGTCTTGACCTTTCCACAGTGGTGCCTTCCATTTCCGGACCTAAGCGCCCGCAGGATCGCATTGAGCTGACAAATTCCAAGAACCAGTTCCGCTCTGACCTGAAGAACTACGTCGCTACTGACGCCAATGCTGATGGCAACACAGTGGATGAGTGCTTGGAAGAATCCTTCCCAGCCTCAGACGCTCCGTCGTTTACTCATCCGGGTAGTCACCAGCATGACACCGAGCGGCCAGTTGTTTCCGCTGCGACCGGGGCAGAAGGACGACCTTCAGCACCGATCCATGTGAAGAACGAATCCGGCGTCGAATTTGAACTTGACCATGGTGCAGTTTCCATCGCCTCGATCACCTCTTGCACCAACACGTCCAACCCCTCGGTCATGCTGGCAGCAGCAGTGCTGGCCCGCAACGCCGTCAACAAGGGCTTGGTCTCCAAGCCGTGGGTCAAGACCTCAGTTGCTCCCGGCTCGAAGGTCGTCACTGACTACTACGAAAAGTCCGGGTTGGTTCCGTACTTGGAGAAGTTGGGCTTCTACACCGTCGGCTACGGCTGCACCACTTGCATTGGTAACTCCGGACCGTTGGACACGGAGATCTCAGCGGCCATCGCTGAGAACGATCTTTCAGTGACGGCTGTCCTCTCGGGTAACCGCAACTTTGAAGGCCGCATCAACCCAGACGTGAAGATGAACTATTTGGCTTCCCCGCCCTTGGTCATCGCGTACGCACTGGCTGGCTCCATGGACTTCGACTTCGAAAAAGATTCCTTGGGCCAGGATGCCGACGGCACCGATGTTTTCCTTGCAGATATCTGGCCGAACCCGGTTGAGGTCCAAGAGGTCATGGATGCCTCGATCGACCGTGAGATGTTTACGAGCTCCTACGCCACGATCTTTGATGGCGACGAGCGTTGGAAGTCACTGTCTACCCCCGAAGGCAACATCTTCGAGTGGGACCCGAAGTCAACGTATGTTCGCAAGCCTCCGTACTTTGATGGGATGAGCGCAGACGTTGAGCCGGTGGAGGACATCACCGGAGCGCGGGTTCTGCTCAAACTCGGCGATTCGGTCACCACTGACCACATCAGCCCGGCAGGTTCCTTCAAGTCTGACACCCCCGCTGGAGCGTACTTGCTGGCCAATGGGGTGGAACGCAAGGACTTCAACTCCTACGGTTCACGCCGTGGCAATCATGAGGTCATGATTCGTGGAACGTTCGCGAATATCCGTATTCGCAACGAGCTCTTGGACAACGTTGAAGGTGGCTTCACCCGCGACTTCACCGTCGATGGGGCCCCGCAGGCGTTTGTTTATGATGCTTCGGTCAACTATCAGAACGCTGGCATCCCGCTGGTCGTTTTGGCAGGCAAGGAATACGGATCCGGATCCTCCCGTGACTGGGCGGCTAAGGGTACCGCGCTGCTGGGCGTGAAAGCTGTTGTGGCTGAGAGCTACGAACGCATCCACCGCTCAAACCTGATCGGCATGGGAGTGCTTCCCCTGCAGTACCCAGCTGGTGTGACTGCGGAGTCATTGGGCCTTAACGGCACCGAAACATTCGCGGTCGAAGGCGTGACCGGATTGAACAACGGCACCACTCCCAAGACGCTGAAGGTCACTGCTGTCGCTGAGGATGGAAACACTGTCAGCTTTGACGCGGTGTTGCGCATCGACACACCAGGTGAGGCAGACTACTACCGAAATGGTGGCATCTTGCAGTACGTGCTGCGCCAGATCGCTGCATCTTCCTAAAGCATCAAGAGTATTTTGCTGGGTGGGTTTCCGGGGGACCGGGGTCCCACCCAGCAGCTTTTAAGTGGCGAGTCTCGAGTCTTTGTCTTTGACCGGGTCTGAACGCGATATTGTTAGATCTTGTCAGGGCACCAGGGAGGTACCAGTGGGAATTTTGGAAAGCATCGCGCATCCGCGAGATCTTAACAAGCTAAGTGACGCCCAAATGGTGTCATTGGCCCAAGAGATACGCGATTTTTTGATCTCAAACGTCTCTCAGACTGGCGGGCATCTTGGTCCGAATCTAGGCGTCGTGGAGCTGACCTTGGCTATTCATCGGGTTTTCGATTCGCCTCGCGACAGCATTGTCTTCGATACCGGGCACCAATCGTATGTGCACAAACTGCTGACGGGTCGTCAAGACTTTTCCACTTTGCGCCAACAAGGTGGCATGTCCGGGTACCCCTCGCGAGCCGAATCCGTCCATGACATCGTAGAAAGTTCCCACGCGTCTTCCTCACTTTCCTGGGCTGACGGGATTTCCCGTGCCCGCAAGATCAATGGGGAGAACGACCGCCACGTAGTTGCTGTTGTTGGCGATGGCGCCCTCACTGGGGGAATGACGTGGGAAGCCCTGAACAACATTGCGGCGGACAAAGACCGCAAAGTGGTGATCGTGGTCAATGATAATGGCCGCTCCTACGCACCAACCGTGGGTGGACTGGCAGATTATTTAGCATCTTTGCGCCCGGCGATTGATCACGTGCGTACTCATCAAAAGTACGAGGCTTCGATGTCTTGGGGCAAAAAACTACTCCAAGATAGCAACGCTGCTGGACAGTTTGTTTACAAGGGATTGCATGCTGCGAAGAAGGGCATCAAAGACTGGTGGACACCTCAAGGTCTCTTTGATGATTTGGGGCTGAAATACGTAGGTCCCGTGGACGGCCACAATGAAAAAGCAATGGAGACGGCGCTTACTGCTGCCAAGAACTATGGCGGACCGGTCATTGTGCATGCGTTTACGGAAAAGGGTCGCGGTTATGCGCCGGCACGCGCGCACAAAGCAGACCAGTTCCATGCGGTGGGAGTCATTGACCCTGAGACGGGCATCTCAGTTGATACTCCGAGCGGAAAATCCTGGACCGGCGTCTTTGGCGAAGAAATTGCTCAGATTGCTGATGAGCGTGACGACGTCGTCGCGGTCACCGGAGCTATGTTGATTCCCGTGGGCCTGCAAAAGTTCGCCGACAAGTACCCGCAACGCGTAGTAGATGTGGGAATTGCGGAACAGCACGCCGTCACTATGGCGGCTGGACTCGCGTTCGGTGGTCTCCACCCCGTTGTCGCAATTTACGCTACGTTCCTCAACCGCGCCTTTGACCAACTACTCATGGATGTCGCCTTGCATAAAGCTGGCGTGACTTTGGTGTTGGACCGGGCGGGTGTCACGGGGCCAGATGGTGCAAGTCACCACGGCATGTGGGACCTATCGATCTTGCAGGTCGTGCCGGGGATACATCTTGCCGCACCACGGGACGCTGAACGTCTGCGTGAGGAACTACGCGAAGCCTTGGCCATCGAAAATGCACCGAGTGTTCTTCGTTATTCAAAAGGAACGGTGGGGCCCGAGGTTAAGGCGATTGAACGCCTGTATGACGGGGTGGATGTGTTGGCCCGCATTAGCCACGACATGCCGGATGCGGGGCAGGACCCGCAGACAGATGTGTTGATAGTCAGTGTTGGCGCCATGAGCGAGCTTGCTCTGGACGTGGCAACCCGTATTAGCGCCCAAGGCATCACCTCCACGGTGGTGGACCCGCGCTGGGTATTGCCAGTGCCGCGATCGATCATCCAGTTGGCTTCTCATCACCGCATAGTGATTGTCATCGAGGACGGGGTTCGGTCCGGTGGGGTTGGTTCACGAATCCGGCAGGAGTTGCGTGCCGCCGGAGTTGATACTGCCCTGAATGAAGTGGGGTTACCGGTAGAATTTTTGGACCATGGCACACGTGCGCAGGTACTCGAACGCGTTGGGCTGACGGCTCAACGGGTATCGCAGGATGTGGTGGAACAGGTTCTAGGTACGAAGGTTCCGTTTGCTCGGCCGCTACCTGGCCAGGAGGCCCCCCGTACCGGTCAGCTGCCCATTCTGTGAGCGTGCCCGGCCTGTGCACCGGGGACCTCATAGTCTCACGAAACCGAAAGTTTGACGGCACAGCCCACTGGGTCGTGCCGGGACGTTATCTAGGCTCTGATGAGCACGGACACTGGATCTTCCAAGGTACTGGAGAGTTCATTTCTCGGCCGGGGGCGGCCCTCTATACCGAGTCTGACGCCGTCTTGCTTGTCCCTCACGAGGGTGACTGGGTGGCGACGTTTTACGACGAAGCCCATCCCGCCGGCGTCGAACTTTACATAGATTTGGCCTGCGACTTTTCGTGGCACCGCATCCGCGCCGGGGTTATTGAATTCCATATGGTAGATATGGATTTGGATGTGATCCGCAGTAGTGGAGGGGGCCTGTTCGTTGATGACGAGGACGAGTTTTTAGAACATCGCGTGAAAATGAATTACCCAGCCGAACTGTGCATCCGCATGGAATCGGCTTCCAAAGTCCTGATGGAGTCCGTTGCGACCCGCCAGGCGCCCTTTGACGGCCGCGAGACGGCCTGGTTCACCCTGGGAAGGACAATGCCATGAGCGAGACCGAGGACATTTCTGTCGATATCAACATTGTGCGGATGTACAAGAAGGACGATGAAGGCGCGCTCGTCTTTCGAGAAGCTTGGGTTGATGCCGGCGAAACTGATAAGGAAGAAAACTACTTTGTCCTCAACCATGGTGTGGTGGGGCATCAGAGTACGTCCAAGGAGTCTTCGGTGGATAACGAAGACGAAGCGCGTGGACTGCTTGATGCCTTCAAAGCCCAGTGCACGCAGGACGGTTATGCGGTTCTTGACCGCGAGGCTCAAGTTGTGGTGGTGGCGCAGTTCGCGCTGAAAAACGCGCGTGCCACTGATCGGGACAAATACTTGCAAGAAAAGGCGGTTGAAGCGATTACTGCCCACCTTGCGTGGAGAGGAAGCGGAATTGTAGAAAAGTCCGAAATTGTGGAAGGGCCGCACTCCACTGGAAAACTCAATATCTATATTTTGGCCCCTGATGCGGCACGGGCCGTCGCCAATATCAAGGTGTGCATCCGTGAGGAAAAGCTCGATTTCACCAAACTGAGTATCGGTGTTGCCCCGGCCAATGATCTTTTGGCGATCAAGGCCAAGCATTCACCCTCTGGCGGGACTGTCTTCAGTCTTTAGACAGTCGACTGTTCGCTAGAGTGGACGCATGACTGAATACCGCCAAGTGGGAATGTCCGGACTGACCGTTTCAACCGTCGGGCTTGGGTGCAATAACCTGGGCCGCACTGGATCGGTGACGGCGACTCAGGAGGGCAGCGACGCCGTCGTCCATGCAGCGCTAGATGCGGGCATCACGCTCTTTGATGTGGCTGACATGTACGGCTCATTTCCTGGCCAGAGCGAGACCATGCTGGCGAAGGCGTTGGGAAACGAACGGGAAAACGTCATTGTTGCCACTAAGTTTGGATTGGACGCTGGCGGAGCCAACGGTGTTGATTGGGGCCGGCGGGGTTCGCGAAAATATATTTTGCAATCGGTAGAAGCATCCCTGCGCCGCTTGGGCACAGACTACATAGACCTGTACTATTATCATTCGCCGGATCCGCTAACGTCCATTGCTGAAACGCTTGCAACCATGGATGAGCTAGTGACAGCGGGCAAAGTTCGCTACCTGGGGCACTCAAACATGGCAGGTTGGCAGATTTCTCAGGCAGAATTCACGGCCCGCATGGCGGGTGGAAATCGCTTTGTTGCCAGCCAAAACCACTACAACTTATTAGACCGGCGGGCTGAATTAGAGGTCACTGCGGCCGCTGAGGCGTTTGGGCTGGGCGTGATGCCTTACTACCCATTGGCAAACGGGCTGTTGACTGGGAAATACAGCTCTGGAAAGGCGCCAGAAGGTAGCCGCCTGACGTATACCCGTGAGCACATGCTGGCCGGAGCCGATCTGGCCCAGCTGCACCAACTGGGTACCTTTGCCGCTGATAGGGGGCTGACGGAGGTACAGGTGGCGTTCTCGTGGCTTGCCGCGCAACCGTCAGTCGCGAGTGTCATTGCCGGAGCCACCCGACCCGAACAGGTGAGCGAGAATGCTTTAGCGGCTTCTTGGAAGCCGACGGAGGAGGATCTTGCCAGACTTGATGAGATCTTCCCGTCCACAGCACGAGTAGCCCTATTCTAAGCGCTTTCTTGCTTGACGCTCTCTTGGTCTTGTCCGGCGTCAGAGGGTAGGGTGCGGCGCATCAAGGCGGCGAGCACTAGAGCGATGAGTGCCATCAGTGTTGCTGTGGAGAATGCGGCGCGCATGCCCGCAACGAGATCGCCGTTGGCCGAGACCAGCGCGAAGATGGAGACTAACAGGGCGGTGCCTGCTGCGCCTGCTACCTGCTGTAGGGTGCTCATGATCGCAGAACCGTGTGTATATAGTTTCGGTGGCAATGGGTTGAGCCCGGTGGTGATAGCCGGGGTGAATAGCATGGCCAGGCCCAGGCTGAGGGTGGTTTGGACTACAACTATCCACCACACAGGTGTGTGCGCAGTGAGTTGGGAGTACTGAAAGAGGCATAGCACCATCAGGAGAGCGCCGGTCAGTGTCAGCGGCAGGGGACCAATTTTATCGAACAAGCGCCCGACTATAGGTCCGGTAATACCCATGACCAGTCCACCGGGGAGCAGAATTAGTCCTGTCTGCTGTGCACTGACGTCTAGGACTGACTGTAGATAGATGGGCAGTAGCAGCACGCCGCCAAACAATGCCATCATGGCCACCATCAACAGCAGTGTGGAAATGGTGAACAACTTGTAGGTGAAGGCGCGTAAGTCCAACAATGGCGCGTTGCTTCGCTGTAGCTTGAGCTGGCGATTGACGAATAATGCCATTGCCGAAAAACCGGCCGCGAGAGCCAAGATGGCGGCCACGTTGGGGCCGTCTCCGGTGGTTTTAACGCCAATTTGGCTCAGGCCATAGACGATCCCACCAAAGGCTGGAACTGTCAGGATGACGGAGGCTACGTCTAGTCGTTGGCTGCCTCGTTTTCCAACGTTGGTCAGAAATTTGAAACCAATCCCGATGACAAGCAGCGTAATAGGGAGCACAAAAATGAACATGAAACGCCAGCTGAAGTGTTCAAGGATGAAGCCGGAGACCGTGGGGCCCAAGGCGGGGGCAACGGAAATGGCAATAGTGACGTTTCCCATGACGAGGCCGCGTTTAGAAACAGGGACCAATGTCAAGATAGTCGTCATAAGCAGCGGCAGCACTATGGCAGTGCCGCAGGCTTGGATAATGCGGGCAGCGAGCAGAACACCAAATCCGGGTGCTACGGCGGCAAGGCTTGTACCTAGTGTAAATAGGCCCATTGATATCAGGAACGCTTGACGAGTTGTGAGCTTTTCGAGGATAAAACCGGTTGTAGGAATGACGATTGCCATGGTCAGCATGAACCCGGTCGATAGCCATTGAACGGTGCTGGAATTGACGTTGAGCTCAGTAATCAGGCGGGGCAGCGCAACATTGAGTATGGTCTCGTTGAGGAACACGACAAACGTGGCGGCCAATAGCGTGCCAATCACGATGACGGATTTAGGGGACAGCTTCTCGGCAGAGCTATTCGTCGAATGCTGTGTGGATGCTGCCGGGTCTATAGCGGTGTCTTTGGACAAGATGAGCCTTACGACTGGAAATGAGCAAGTTCGAAGTCTTCGCGGCCGACCCCTCATATTATGACTCTGCTGTGGCCACCGATCACGTCCCGGGATCGCTGGCAAGTTTCGCGGCTCCGATTGGGTCAGTTCTTTGATTATGCTTTAGATATTTGTCGAAGCAAAATCATTGCCTTAACAGTCAAACGGCCCGCAATTTCATCGATGATACTACCGTGGGCGATATGGCTTGGGACTGTTCAGGACTTCCCTTCTTCGGGGTTCCCGCGGACGACGGTAGCGAGTATCGGGTGCGAAGCGGGCGCTCGTGCATGACTGGTAATTCGACGAATGCGTGAACGCCGTTTTGAGCAATCAGGTAACTTTGCAAGGAGGCAACGTCAAGAATTCAAGGCGCTAGTCACGGTGGGCCCTTACACGTCGCTTTTACGGCTCAGAAAACGATCTGTCTCCTGCCAGTCACGTGGATTCTGACCCATACTTCAATGTCGTGGTGTGAGCCGTTGTTCACTGGGGCGACATGGCTGGACCGGAATGAGTCAGGCGCCTGTTCAAATCAGCTAGAACAGCGTGCGTCTCGGTATACGCGGAAGCCGGTTCGCTATGCCACCTCCTCCCACCTGACTCGGTCAGTGGGGTGTGCCTGGTAGGGGTGGGGGTGTTGTTGTGTAGTGGTGGCCGGTTGGTGTGGTGATGGTGGTGTAGGCCCTGGCATTGGTGGCATTGGTGGCATTGGTGGCATTGGTGGCATTGGTGTTGACGGTGTTGGTGGTGTGTGGGTTGGGGTGGGGTTGTGTGTGCCATCC